>JBBRNR010000001.1:0-496840 GCA_038230215.1 Chthoniobacterales bacterium
CACTGGCGGCGACCCTGATCTGAATCGCACTCAAATCGTCGCCCATGCCCTCGAACGCGCCGGCGTCGACATTCTCGAAATCGGCCTGCCATTTTCCGATCCGCTGGCCGACGGCATCGCCAACCAGCTCAGCGCCCAGCGCGCCCTCGAGTCTGGCACGAATATCCCGAAACTTCTCGCGATGATCGCCGAGTTTCGGCAAACGTCGCAGCTTCCGATCGTCATTTATTCCTACCTGAACCCGGTGCTCAATCACGGTTTCCAGCGTTTCCACGAGGAGGCTGCCGCCGCCGGAGTCGATGGCCTTCTCCTCCTTGATCTCCCGCCCGACGAGGCCTTGCGCAGTGCGGAACTCTCCAACTCCGCTGGGCTCCAGCGCATCCTCCTGATCGCACCGACCACGCCTGCGGCCCGCATCGCGAAGATCACCGCAGCAGGTTCCGGGTTCATCTACTACGTCTCGCGCGAGGGCGTCACCGGCGAGCAAAGCAGCGTCGCGACCTCATTACCGGAGCGCGTGGAAATGATACGAGCCACCACGGAATTACCCATCGCCATTGGCTTCGGCGTTTCCAATCCTGAGCAAGCCGCCGAAGTCGCCGCAGCCGGTGACGCCGTGGTCGTCGGCAGCGCCATCGTTAAGCGCATCCAGGAATTTGCCAGCGCCCCCGATCTCGGTGAAAAAATCTATCAATTCGTCCAGCCCCTCGTCGAAGCAGCGCATAAAGCTCGAAGATAAGATTCACAACGGAGACACTGAGAATCACGGAGGAAGAAAGTCGCTTTTTTTAGATCTCCGTACCTCAGTGTGAAATCTTTTCCCGAGTCGCTTGCAACTCGCCTGGAAAACTTTTCGCAACCCCGCGAGACGTGTGTTACAACTTTCGCCCTACAAATTTTACTTATGATCGTCATCCTCAAACCTCACACGTCGCGTGCCGACATCGAATTCGTCATTGCTGAAATCGAGAAACTCGGCTACGCCGCCAGCCCGATCCACGGCACCAACCAGACCGTCATCGCCGCCATCGGAGACGAAACCACCCATCACACCCTCGAATCTTTGAATGCTCTTCCAGCCGTCGAGCGCGTCGTCCGCGTCCAAAAACGCTACAAACTCGTCAGCCGCGAATCGCATCCCGAGGACACTATCGTCGATGTCGATGGCGTGAAAATTGGCGGCGGACACTTCGCCTTAATGGCCGGCCCATGCAGTGTCGAGAGCGAGAAACAACTCCTCGACACCGCCCACGCCGTCGCTGCCGCCGGCGCTACCATCCTGCGCGGCGGTGCTTACAAACCCCGCACCTCGCCCTACGAATTCCAAGGTCTGGGCAAGGAAGGCCTGCGCCTCCTCGCTCTCGCCAAAAAAGAAACCGGCCTGAAAATCATTACCGAACTCCTTAGCGAACTCGACGTCGAGCACGTCGCCGAGACCGCCGACATTCTGCAAATCGGCGCGCGCAACACGCAGAATTTCGCCCTCCTCATCGCCGCCGCCAAAACCGGCAAACCCATCCTGCTGAAGCGCGGCATGAGCGAGCGCATCGAGGAATGGCTCATGGCCGCCGAATACATTTTGGCCCACGGCAACCCGAACGTCCTTCTTTGCGAACGCGGCATCCGCACTTTCGAGACCTACACCCGCAACACCCTCGACCTCGCCGCTGTCGCCATCGCCAAAAAGGAATCCCATTTGCCCGTCATCGTCGATCCGAGCCAGGGAGCCGGACGCGCCGATTTGGTCAAAGTCCTCTGCCGCGGCGCCGTCGCCCTCGGAGCCGACGGCCTTCTCATCGAAGTTCACCCCAACCCCGCCGAAGCCCTCAGCGACGGCCAGCAACAGCTCGACCTCGCCGGTTTCGCCAGTCTCCCCGCCGAGCTGGCCCCATTTCTGACCGCCGTCGGGAAATAATTGCCGTCTCCCTGCCAGTCAGGCCGCAGCCTCACGCCAGCGTAAATCAGCAAACGCACTGTCGCTGCTCTGGCGACTTGATAATACGGGCGGCGTCCCTATGGTTTCCGCCATGTTGATTTACCTCCGACTCCTCCTCGCTGCCGCACTACTGGTGGGGCTGGCCAGCTGCAAGACACCTGCTCAAAAAGCCGAGCAGGAAAAGAAGGCCGATGAACTTTCCAAGCAGCGCGAACAGATCCAGGACGACTCCTTCAAGTCCTTCGTCGGTCGTCTTCGCAAGGCGGTGGCCAACAAGGACATCCGCGTGATGTCCACGTTGATGACCCCCGATTTTGGCTATAGTTGGGAGCCGGGGAGCGATGGCTACGGCTGCTTCAAATACTGGGATGACAATCATCTCTGGCCCGAGTTGCAGCGCGTCGTGAACAGCCAGTTTCTGCCCAACGGAAATTACCTCGTCGCTCCGCCGGAGTTTGCGGATGACCCGAATTACACCGGCTTTCGCGCGGGCATCAGTCGCGTAAAAGGCTCCTACAAATTCGCCTATTTCGTCCCGGCTCAGGAGACGCCGATGGCTCCGGCACCGCACCAAGGAAATTAAAGCGTGTGTTCGGCCCACTCAAGAAGTGACCGACTAATTTCTGCTTGATTCATCCCGTGAGCATGTCCCACCACGAACCTTCCGCGCACGGTTTGCCGCACGGGGAGCCGTTCATCTTTGTGGATCGCGTTTTGGAAACTCGCGATGGCGAATGGGCCCGCTGCGAGGTTCGCTTCGGACTCGACCGTGATTTTTTCCGGGGTCATTTTCCGGGAAATCCCATCGTGCCGGGCGTGATCCTCACTGAGGCTCTCGCGCAGGCGGCTGGAATTGCGGCGGGCAGCGGGGTGGAAAACAAGCGCAGCTTCCTGCTCTCGGCCATCCGGGCCATGAAATTCAAGCGAGCCGTTTTGCCCGGCGAAATCATCCAACTCGAAACCACTAAACGCGGCGAGATGGCCGGTCTGCTCCAGTTTGAAACCGTCGCTCGCGTCGGCGAAGACGTTGTCGCCGAGGGCCAGATCATCCTCAGCGAAGCTTCCCTCATTTAACCGCTTTCGGCCCGGATGCCCGACACTGCCTCACTCTCACAATCCGGTCTAACTCCGCTCGCTCTACTGCGTTCGGCGTTCCTCATCGTCGCCATCTGGGCGGGAATCTACCTGCCGACTTTGGGAACATTGGAACTCAAGGGTGAGGAAGGCCGCCGCATTTTGCCGGGTCAAACCATGCTGCGCAACGGCGACTGGATCGTCCCGCAAGTCGGCGGCGAGGCGTATTTGCGCAAGCCGCCTATGATTAACTGGCTCGCCGCCATCAGCTTCAAACTCACCGGCATCGAAAACGAATGGACCGCCCGTTTGCCTTCGGTGCTTGGGGTTTTGGCCGTCGCGCTCGTGCTTTTTCTGGCGGGCGCACGTTGCCTGGGGCATCCCGCCGCTTTTGCCGCCGCCATTTTCACCCTCACGAATCTGGCCATGATCGACAAGGGCCGCGTCCTGGAAATTGACGCCCTCTATTCCGCCGCCACCGGAGTTGCAGTGATATGCTGGCTGCGCGGCTGGATGCTGGATCGACCCTGGCGCGTCTCAGTGTTCGTCGGCGTGGCCCTCGGTTTCGGCTATTTGCTGAAAGGCCCGGTGCACCTGCTCTTCTTCTACGTCGTCGTCGTCGCCGTCCTCTGGAAAGCACGCCAGCTCTGCAAGTTGCCGCATCCCTCGCACCTCGTTTCCCTGCTCATCGCCACCGGACTCGTCGCCCTCTGGTGGGTGCCCTTTCACGCGCGCACTGGCGGCGCGGGCGGTGCCATGATTCATCAACTCACCGACCGCATCGACGGCTCCGACTTCGATCTTACCGGCTGGCTCCTCAACATCCCTCGCGGCCTCCTCAATCTCCTGCCGTGGTCCCTTTTTCTCCCGCTCGCCTGGATTCCATTGAGATCAGACTCGCCTGAAAAAATCCGCGCCCTCACGCGTGGCCTGCGCTGGGCCGTGTTCGGGAGCTTCCTCGCCGTCAGCCTCGCGCCCGGTTCGCTGCCGCGCTACACCATGCCGGTCACCGTCCCATTTGTCCTTCTCATCGCGCTCTTGCTCGAATGGGGCACGCTCCCGGAGCGCCTCTGGAAAATCTGGCGCACCGCCACTGGCGGCGGAGTCGGCGGCCTGAAAATCCTCACGCAACGCAGCGGTTTCCTCTTCGTCTTGCTGATGGCCCTCTACTCGCTAGCCATCGTTCCCCAACTCAAAAAGCGTTCCCTTTGGCGAGCTGCCGGCGACAAAATCAACGCTGCCATACCCACTGGCGAAACCCTCTACGCCGTCGATCCCGGTTCGCAGCCGATCTTTTTCTACTTCACCGATCCGTATCGCTTTGTGGACAAAGCCGACGACCTCCCCCGCGATGCACATTACATCCTGGCTCGCGGAAAACCGCTGGCCGACGTGAGAAAACACCACCCTGAAGCCCGCGAACTCGTCACCTACGAAGATCGCGGCGACAAAACAACCATCCTCCTGCAAGTCGATTCGCGCCGGAAATAATTAGCCATAGAGGACACAGAAAGAAAAGCGGCCGTCCGAATCTCTGTGGCTAGAACCTTCCCCTTTTCCCGCGCTGTGAAGTCCGTGATGACTGTAGGGTCAATTCTGTAAATCGATAAACAGAACGGTCCAGAATTGGGAGCCCATTCTAACTCAAATGAGCCACTACCGCGATGGGCTCCGGCTTGTTTTACGACCGGATAAGTCCTATGGCTTTGCACATGACTCTTCGTCGCGCCCGAAAATGTTCCCCTTCCATCTCGAAGCTGGCGGTGGCCACGCGGGTATATGTGCAGGGGCTGCATCGTTTCGGGCCAGGCAAGGCGGATTTACTCCATTGGATCGAGCAGACGGGGTCGCTGGCCGAGGCGGCGCGCAAAATGGAGATGTCGTATATGCGGGCGTGGCGGCTGGTGCGGGAGTTGCAGGCGAGTCTGCGGACTCCGGCCGTGGTTCTCGCTCGTGGTCGCGGTGAATCGGGCGGGGCGCAATTGACTGTGACGGGGCGCGAGTTGCTGGCCCATTATCGGGAGTTGAAAAAGGAGGTGCAGGCGTGCGCGAAGGAGCACGGGGCGTGGATGGAGGATTATTTTTTACCCGTGGAGTCGGCTGGCAAGGAGTAAAAGAGGGCGACGCCTCCGGGCTGGCGCGCGGCAAAGGCGTCGAGAAAGGCACGAGTGTTGTCGGAGACGAGGTAATCGCGCAGGGCGGCGGCTCCGACGACGTTGGCCTCGGGAAACGAGGCGGGGTTGGCGGTGACGATGACGTAGGTGCGCCGCATCTCGGGGTCGCCCTCAACCATGATTTCGAGGTTGCCGTGTGGGGTTTTGCCAGTGAGGAATGGGATGCGGCCGCTGACGACGTAGGCGGCGTGCTGCGCAGCGTAGAGAAGGATGGATTGCGGGGCGGCGCTTTCGTCTTTCAGCACCCAATCGCCGATGGGCTGGATGCCGGCCCGTTTCCAGAGATGATGGACGACTTCGCGGCTGCCTGGCCCGGCGAAATCGACGAATCGACTCTGACTCGCCGCTATTTTTTTCAAGGCTTCGACGCCACTGGCCAGACCGCGAACGCCCGCAGGGTCGCCGGGCGGGCCGAGGAGAATGTGCTCGTTGCGCGCCCAGGGAATGAGGCCAAGCCCGTGGCCGTCGGCGACGAGATTGGTGGCCTCATCGGAGCTGTGCATTGTGAGGAGGTCGATCTGGCCGGCGCGAAAGGGTGCGGTGAGGACATCCTTGGGGCCAGTGGCCACGAGTTGCGTTTTCCAGCCGGTGTCGCGCTCGAACTGGGCTGCCAGTTCCTGCCACATGCCTGTGGAAGTCATCCCACCGATGATGGCGACGCGAATGGGTGCGCGGGCTGTAGGTTTCGGCGGTTCGCAACTAGCCAGGCCACTGGCAAAAACGAGGAGCGCGAGGAGAGAGGGGAGTTTCAGGGTTATCATGGGTGAAGAAAGCGGATCAGGGCACGGGGTTTTGGTTCACACCCACGCTGTGGGTCTGCCATTGCACGTCGCCGTGGGCGATTTCCCCCTGCCCGACGCCCAGATAATCGCCGCGATACGAGGCGGCGTGGCCGTCGAGGAAAACGAGATTCGCCATGCCCCGATGCCGCGCCTGCACGCTGTAACCGAGCGCCGACGGTACGGTGGAGGAGTAGCCGCAGGGGCCATCCGCCAGAAAGACGAGCCGCGAGGGCGACGGGATCTCGACGAGCTTGTGCATGGAAGGTCGAATCCAGGGCGAGAGATACATGTTCATGGCATAGGGCAGGAAATAAGTCGTGCCGGTGGATTGAGCGGCAGGGCAGACGAAGATGGAATGAGTGCCGGGTTTGGGAGCTTTCCTGGCGGTAACGAGGGTCGAAAGCGGTTCCATGCCGACGTAGGGCGGCAGGCTGTTAAACCAATCGTCGGGCCGATCGATCTGGAAGAGCGGTTGCATGCCCTGCCCGCGCCGCGCGATGTCCCCGTCGTGCTCGGCGGAATACAAGGAAAGCGCGACTCCCCATTGGCGAAGGTTGGCGAGGCACTGGGTCTGCGCGGCGGTGACCCGGAGCTGGCTGGTGGCGGCCAGGGTGATTGCTGCGAGCACGCCGATGATGGCGATGACGACGAGCAGCTCGACCAGAGTAAATGCGGGCTGGTTTCTCCAGTTCATCCGATTCAACGCCGTCTGCGGTGATGGAAAACGCCCAGGCCCGCCAAGCCCAGGCCGATGAATGCAATGGAACCCGGCTCAGGCACGGCGGTAACGGTGAGTGTGGGTCGGCTTGCGGCTGTGCCGATGCTGCGAGAATTGAAAAGATAGCTCACGGTCGCATCTGCCGCAGATAAGTGGAAGCCGATGGCGGTGCCATTACTGATGTCGGCGAGCAATCCGCTGGACAGGGTGAGCGTGCAGGTGGCGGCGCCGCTGGTGCCGCCCGCGTAGGAAAAAGTGCCGAGGGATTGATCGTTCACGCTTGAGTAAGTGGCGATGTCATTGAAGGTAATCCCGTCGGTGGTCGGGGCAGCGGGTGTGCCTGTGCCCTCGGTGAAAGTGTCGATGGCCATCCAGAGGAGGTTGAAATTGCCTGCGACCGGGGTGTCGAAAATGGCGTTGTTCGCAGCGGCAGCGGTGAGTTGCAGGGTGATGGATTGAATGGTCCAGAGCCCGGCTCCATAGGTGGTATCGAGGGAAGTCTTAATGGCACTTCCATCGAACTTGAGAAAGCTTTGAAACTCGCCTTTCGCAGAGCCCGTCGCGGAGACTACCAGCGCGCCCGCGCCCCCGTAGTTTTTATCCGCCGCTCCACCATTGGAGTTGCCGGAGTTCACAAATGCATCCGCAGTGGGAATGAAGATGGCCGCATTCACCGGACTCCCCATGACCAGCGACAGAATGCCGAGAAGGAAAACTGCAAGGTGAGTCGGAAGATTCATAATATATTCACCGGGTTATAATAACAGTCGCCGCAGCTTGCCAATCCCTAAAAGCGCCTGGTTTCAGAAACCGGTCGCCACATTTGCTCTGTCAAACCCCAAGGAATTATGGTGATACTTTTCCCATGAGCCTGCTGATCAAAAATGGGGAAATCGTTACCGCCACGGAGCGTTACATCGCCGACATCTGGTGCGAGGGGGAGACTATTTCGTTGATCGCTCCTAACATTGATGAGCCGCCCGATGGATCGGTGGCGGAGGTGATCGATGCGACGGGGAAGTTTGTGTTTCCGGGGTTCATCGATCCGCATACGCACATTTACCTGCCTTTCATGGGGACACTTGCCAAGGACACTTACACGACGGGCAGCCAGGCGGCGTTGATCGGCGGAACGACGACGATTTTCGACATGTGCTGCCCGTCGCGCCAGCAGAGCGCAGCGGAGGGTTTCGCTATTTGGAAAGAGCAGGCGGCGGGGAAGTCGGCTTGCGATTATTCCTTCCATATGGGTGTGACTCGCTTCGACGAAAATACCCGGGCGGAGTTAGAAGCGATTGTGGCCGAGGGAATCGCTTCGTTTAAGATATTCCTGGCTTACAAGGGCGCGTTTGGGATCGAAGACTCGGAGCTTTACCAGACGTTGAAACTGGCGGCGGAGTTAGGTGTGATTGTCTGCGCGCATTGCGAGAACGAGACGCTGGTGGCGGAGCGTCAGAAGGAATTATTAGGAGCCGGATTGACCGGACCCGAGCAGCACTATGAAAGCCGCCCGCCGATCGTGGAGGCTGAGGGAGTGCATCACTTGATGACGTTTGCCGAGTTGTTAGGCACGGAGATTTACATCGTGCATTTGAGTTGCATCGAAGCCTTGCGGCAGGCGGTTGAGGCCCGGCTGCGGGGAGTGAATGTCACTGTGGAAACGCTCATTCAGTATTTGCTTCTGAGTAACGAAGACACCCAGCGCCCAGATTTCGAGGGCGCGAAATACGTCATGTCCCCTCCCCTGCGCGATGTTAGTAATCAGGAGGTTCTCTGGAATGCGCTGCGGTCGGGTTTGATCCAGACCGTGGCGACAGATCATGCACCTTTCGATTTTGCCAGTCAGAAACCGATGGGCGCGGAAGACTTTACGAAGATTCCGAATGGCATTCCGGCGTTGGAGGATCGCATCAATCTGCTTCACACTTACGGCGTTGAGGCGGGCAGGATCGACCTGCACACGATGGTGGCCGTTGCTAGTACTAACGTCGCGAAGACGTTTGGCTTGTTTCCCCGCAAGGGCGCGATCCAACCCGGCTCAGACGCCGACCTGGTGATCTTCGATCCCAACTGGCGCGGGACGATTTCCGCCGCCACACAGACGATGAATGTCGATTACAGCGCCTTCGAGGGCTGGGAATTGAAGGGACGTCCGAGCGTGGTCGCGGTGCGTGGCGAAGTGGCCGTGCGCGATGGAAAATTCGTGGGCACTGTGGGCCGCGGACAGTTGTTAGCACGTCCCGTTAGGTGAATTTCACTTTGAAGTAAATAAACTTATGCCCACCCTGCCTCCATTCGATTTCCATCCGACTCCCTACACCGGCCCGTCTGCCGATGAAGTGCTCGCTATGCGCCAGGCACACGTCAATCCGGGAATCTTCACCTACTACAAAAAGCCGCTCATGATCGTCGAGGGCAAAGGCCAGTGGCTCTTCGACGAAAAAGGCCGCCGCTACCTCGATGGATTTGCTGGAATCGTGACGGTCAGTGTCGGGCATTGCCATCCGCACGTCATCGCCGCAACCAATCGCCAAAACGAATTGCTACAGCACACGACGACGATTTATCTCCATCCTAACATCGCGGAATACGCCACCGCGCTCGCCGCAAAAATGCCGGGCAATTTGAAGGTCTGCTACTTCACCAACTCCGGCTCAGAGGCCAACGACCTGGCACTCCTCATGGCCCGCGCCTACACCGGAAACTACGACATGATCGCCCTGCGCAACGGCTACCACGGCGGGAGTCAGAGCACGATGGGACTCACCTCGCACTCGACCTGGAAGTTCAACGTGCCGCACAGTTTTGGCGTCCAGCACGCGCTCGCCCCCGACCCGTATCGTGGTCCGTTCGGCTATGACGATCCCGATGCTGGAATGAAATACGCCGCCGACATCCAGAGTTTGATTCAATTCGGCAGTTCGGGAAAAATCGCGGGCTTCATCGCCGAGTCCATTCAAGGTGTAGGCGGAACGATTGTTTTTCCCGACGGCTATCTCCAGAAATCCTACGAATACGTCCGCGCCGCCGGCGGCGTGTGCATCGCCGACGAAGTCCAGGCTGGCTTCGGCCGCACCGGCGAGAAATTCTGGGGATTCGAAATCCAGGGCGTCATACCGGACATCGTCACCATGGCGAAGGGCATCGGCAACGGCGTCCCCCTGGCGGCCGTGGTCACCACTCCCGAAATCGCCCAGACACTCGCCTCCCGAATCCACTTTAATACCTTTGGAGGCAACCCGGTTTGCATGGCGCAGGGCAAGGCCGTTCTGGAAGTGATCGAGCGCGAGGGATTGCAATCCAACTCGCGCGTCGTCGGCAATTATTTGCTGGCAGGTTTCCACCAGCTGGCGGAGAAACATAACATCATCGGCGACATCCGCGGCAAGGGCCTGATGTTAGGAGTCGATCTGGTGAAAGATCGTGTTAGCAAGGTGCCTGCAAAGGAGGAATGCGTGCATGTTTTCGAGAAAGCGAAAGACCTCGGACTCCTCATCGGCAAAGGGGGTTACTTCGGAAACGTCCTGCGCATCAAGCCGCCGATGTGCATTACGAAGGCCGATGCTAACTTCATGCTAGAAGTCCTCGACGAATGCCTTGCATCATTATGAAACTCACTCATTCAGATACTTCATGGACATCGGTGGATAAATTATGACCGAGAAGACTTTGAAGTATATGAGGCTGCCTGGAAGCGACAGCAGAGGGCTGTTGTTTTTGAAAAAGCTGGTCGTTCATAAATGGGGTTGGATGCTGCCTATCATCATTATTTTTATATTGGCTGAGATAATAGTTTACCGCTTTGGAGTCCATCAGCCATTCAATGATGAATTTGTGACACCCGGAAAAATTCTTTACGAGCTGAGTCAGGGCCGATTCTCTTGGAAAGAACTCTGGGCTTGGCACAATGACGCTCACATGGTCTTTCCGAAAATTCTCTGGATGATCGAGGCACTGACAGTCGGATGGCATGTTAAGACCTGGATGTATTTTGGGGTCATTCTCACTTCCATGGAAGCCGCTCTGCTCTGCCTGCTTTTGGGACATCAAGCCTTCGATGGAAAAATTAAATGGCTTGTTGGACTAACATTTGCATTACTTTTACTGCATCCGTGCAACGCACCTGGAACATTCTTGAGAGGGTCGCAGTATATCGCCATCGTTCCAGGCTTTTTGTTGGTTCTTGGCAATTACATTAACATGAGGGTTACGCGCACCGGCACCTTGTTTGTTAGCTACTGTGCTTTTAGCACGATAGCCACCCTCACCTTTCCAAATGGAATGGCGTTATGGGTATTGATCTATCCCTTTTTCCCAGTCTTTAAAATGCTTCGCTCGGGAGACAGTGCGCAGCGGAGAAGGGCCATCGGCTATTCTCTGGTTTCTTTCGCTTTTGGAATGACGCTGATCGGCTGCTACTTCATCGGCTACTCGGAAGTCAGTGCCAATGGTGCGGAGAAGCTGCTGCATCCAGATTACGTCTCCTATTTTTTCAAATGTTTAGGTGCTCCACTGGCGATCCATTTCAAACGAGAATATTCCTCTTTCTTTGGATACGGGACGGCTGTTATTTCCCTGATTCTCCCTGCCTTTTTGCTCGTGACCGCGATGGTTAAAAGGAAGTTCGGAAGAATGGAAATCGCATGGCCATGGCTGATGCTCCTCGCCTATGGATTACTCTCCGCGACAGCTTCTTCCCTAGGGCGCGCCAGCATGCCGCAAGACCAATCCGGGGCCGGAAGATATTTCCTGATTTCGCTCCAGATCGTGGCGGGCATTTTAGGATTGTGGCTGGTTCTGGCGGCGTATGAGGCGAGTGGTGCGGTCCGGCAGAAAAAGTCCACCTCTCAATCTATGATCTTGGTCATTTTAGCCTCAGTTCTCCTGTTTGAACTTGGCACATGGAACACAGGCTACTCCCAATCAGCCCAGCATTTCCTAAGCCGGTCCAAGGAACAACTCGCGCTCAACTTATGGGACGAAGCACCGCTGATAACCCCCATTCCATTATTTATTCCAGCTCACTCTTTCATCCGAACACAATACCTAACCTTGGTGCAAACTGGATTTTTGAAGCAACAAGGTGATGGTATCTGGCTGCAGGAGGCGTTAAAAATGGCTGTAAACCAGAAGTCGGTTGGCGAAGTGCAATTGAGCGGCCAAGGCGAGAATTTGCGCGTCAGGGGACATCTTTCCAGAGCTTTTCCAAAATGCCCCCAATCTGCCATTCTAACAACAATACGACTTCCGAATGGGAACTTTTCTCCTGTGGCCGTGGATATCATGGCACCACGGAGTTCAAAAAAAGATCACTCCAGCATTTCTACCAAGCCATTTCGCAGAAATGCCACGCAATACTCAGATGTTAAAGACATGGTTTTCTTCGCTCTGAATCCCGTGAGTAAAAAGGCTTATCTCCTTCATAGTATCATTGAATAGATGGGAAGCCATGCACGCCGGATCAGGTCGTTCTTTTCGTCGTAAGGTTTACGCATAGGCCTACATGTCGAGGCTTTGCCCGATGCCTTTGCTGGCTTTCAGGCCGCGGAGTTTGCCGTGGATGAAGGCGTCGAGGTCGCCGTCCATGATGGCTTGCACGTTGCTGGTTTCGACGCCAGTGCGGTGGTCTTTGACCATCTGGTAAGGCTGGAAAACGTAGCTGCGAATCTGGTTTCCCCAGGCGACGTCGCCCTTTTCGCCGTATTGGCGGTCGATGTCGGCGCGCTTTTTGTCGGCTTCGATCTGGAGGAGTTTCGCCTTGAGCATTTTCATCGCAGTGACGCGGTTTTTGAGTTGGCTGCGCTCAGCCTGGCAGGCGACGACGATGCCACTGGGGATGTGGGTGATGCGGACGGCGGTCTCGACTTTGTTAACATTCTGACCGCCTTTTCCGCCGGAGCGGAAGGTATCTAACTTAATGTCGCGATCATCGATTTCGATGGGGAGATCGTCCGGAAGTTCCGGGACCGCATCGAGGCTGGCGAAACTAGTGTGGCGGCGTTTGTTAGAATCAAATGGAGAAATTCTAACCAACCGATGGACGCCGCGCTCGGTCTGGAGATAACCGTAGGCGTTTGGCCCGGCGATTTTCAGCGTGACGGATTTGATGCCCGCCTCGTCGCCGTCCTGTATATCGACGATTTCCTGGGTGAATCCGCTGCGCTCGCACCAGCGCTGATACATCCGCATGAGCATATCGGCCCAGTCGCAGGACTCGGTGCCGCCAGCTCCGGAGTGAATCGTAACGAAGGCGTTGGAGCCATCAAATTCCCCCGAGAGAAGCTGGAGCAATTCGAACTCCTCCAAAGCCGTGACAATCTGATCGTGCTCGGTCTGGACTTCCTGATACGCAGCGGAATCCTTCTCCTCGTCGGCGAGTTCCTTGAGCAAGGTTAGCTCTTCAAGACGCGACTCAAGTTTTTGCAACGGCAACAATTTTGCGCGCAGCTTGGAGACTTCCTCGACTTGAGTTTGAGCCTGATCTTTGTTGTTCCAAAAATCGGCGGAGGACATGCGGTCCTCCAGCTCGGCGAGCCGGGTTTCTAGTCTGGGAACGTCAAAGATACCTCCGCAGTTCACTCACGCGGGTGAGGAGTTCGTCGGTGCGGAGGTTGAGATCGTCGGCAGTCATGTTAGGAAAAAAGAGCGGAGTTAGGGTGTTGCCTTTGCGCTGGCAGCGGGAGTGGCGCCGGAGTTGGTGGAATCGAAACGAAAGATCGTCTCGCCGGGTTTCATCAGCTCCAGTTTGTCGCGGGCGATGAGGCCGAGATATTCGGGGTCGTTCCGCAGACGCGCGACTTCGCGGACGTTCCGCTGGTTGAGGATTTGCGCGCACTCCACGTCGGCGCGGATTTTAGCGAGGGCGGTTTTTTGCTCCGTCCGTGCTTTTAAGGCGGGATAAAAACAGGCCAGCATTCCGATAATGAACAACACCACGAGTAATCCGATGATGACCCGGTTGAGGATCTGAAGGTAACTTCGATCCTTGCGACGCTTAAACTCAGGAAATCCGATGGCCTCGCTCAATGTGGTAAAAAACTCCTAGCGCATCTTACCGCCATAAATGGCGTTGTCACCAAGTTCCTCCTCAATTCTGAGAAGCTGGTTGTATTTGGCGACACGGTCCGTGCGACAGAGCGAGCCGGTCTTGATCTGACCTGCATTCGTGGCGACGGCGATGTCTGCAATCGTAGTGTCCTCGGTCTCGCCGGAGCGATGACTGATAACAGCGGTGTAGCGGTTTTCCTTGGCGAGTTCGATGGCGTCGAGCGTCTCGGTAAGGGTGCCGATTTGGTTCACCTTCACGAGGATCGAGTTCGCTACGCCCTGGTCAATGCCCTTCTGGAGGAACTCGACATTGGTGACAAACAAATCGTCGCCCACGAGCTGTGTCGTCGCGCCGAGTTCATCGGTGAGCGTTTTCCAGCCAGCCCAATCGTTTTCGGCGCAGCCGTCTTCGATGGAAATGATCGGATACTTTGCCTGTAACTCTTTGTAATAGGAAACCAGCTCAACCGCCGTCCGCTTCGAGCCGTCGGATTTTTTGAAAATGTAGAGACCGGATTCCTTGTCGTAGAATTCACTGGAAGCCACGTCGAGGCCGAAGAAAATTTCCTCGCCCAGCTTGTAGCCAGCCTTCTTGATCGCTTGGGAAATGGTCGCCAGCGCGTCGTCGGCGCTGTCAAACTTCGGAGCGAAACCACCCTCGTCGCCAATCGCCGTGGCCAATCCGCGATCTTTCAGGATGCTCTTCAGTGCGTGGAAAATCTCCGTGCCATAACGCAGTGCCTCGCGAAACGTCGGCGCGCCCTTCGGAATGATCATGAATTCCTGAAAATCAATCGGCGCATCGGAGTGCGCGCCGCCGTTGATGATATTCATCATTGGCACGGGCAAAACTTTCGCATTCGGCCCGCCGAGATATTTGAAAAGCGGGATGCCCTGCTGGCTGGCGGCGGCGTGCGCAGTGGCGAGGGAGACGGCAAGCAACGCATTTGCGCCGAGAGCCGACTTATTCTTCGTGCCGTCAAGAGCGATCATCGTTTTATCGACGGTCACCTGGTCAAACGCGTCGATGCCAATGAGTTCCTCGGCGATTTGTTTTTCGATGGCGGCAACAGCCTTGGTTACGCCTTTACCGAGGTAACGGGCCTTCACGCCATCGCGCAACTCCCAAGCCTCGTGCTCGCCAGTGCTGGCACCGCTCGGCACCGCAGCGCGGCCGACGGCTCCGCCAGAAAGTTCGACGTCGGCTTCGACGGTGGGATTGCCGCGAGAATCGAGGATTTCACGTGCGCGGATATCAGCAATGGCAGAGATGGACATATAAATGGAAGTCGATTGGTTTTTTTTGAAAAATGAGGAGTCAGGTTGTAACCGCAGAAAGCGGAAGGTCAATGCCGGAAAACGCCACCGCGCCTAATTTCTGGGATGAAAGGCAAACGCACGATAAAGCGGTAGAAATCTGAAAGCTTGTTTCACGGTAATGTAACTCTGTAGCAAAACGGCTTTGGCGTACTCACAGCGATCTAGCCCACTAAAGCCTGTCCGTGCAACCACTTCACCGCTAATTACTTCGCCGCCAGAGGGCCGTCGTAAGCGGTGATTTTTTCGATGCGAACCGACTTGGTGCCACGTTCAGTAGGCAGGGAAATCGTTTCGCCTGCGCTGTGACCGATGAGGGCCTGGGCAATCGAGGTGAGGTAGGAAATGATGTTTGCCGTGGGTTCGCTGTCCCACGCGCCTAGGATGGTGTAGGTCTCGGCCTTGACGGTGGCGATGTCGGTGATTTCCACGACGGTGCCAATGGAAACGCGGCTCGTATCGGGATTTTGAAACCCGGTGCCACGGGCGAGCCCGAGCATGTGCTCGATCTCGGCTTTGCGACGCTGGAGAACGGTTTGCTGATCCTTGGCGGCCTTGTATTCGAAGTTCTCGCGCAAGTCGCCGTGCTCGCGTGCGGCGCTGATTTCCTTGACGTTCTCGGGAATTTTCTTGGTGAGAAGGTCTTCGTATTCCTCCTTGCGCTTCTCGAGGCTGGCCCAGGAAACGATGAGTAGCTCCTCCTTTTCGGTGACGTCGCCCGAGAGCATCGACTGCAAACCTGGATGCGCTTTGATGACGCGGGCGAGCAACGAGCGTTTGGTCAGTTCCTCGAAGACATTGGTCATCATGAGTTTCCGCATCACATCACGCGCGTCGTGGTCGTTTGCCCCCTCGACCATGTCGGAAACGAGTTCGCGGTCTTCCATCAGCAAATCCTGAAGGCGCGTGGCTTTGATTTCGCTCTGCTGGTTGCGCTCAATGGCAGAAATGATCGCGGTAAAGAGGCCGGTCCTGGTGTAGGCCGGATATTTTTTGCGTTCCTTAGCGAGCCAGATGAGGCCGTCGGAGGAAATGGAATGCTCCCGAATACCCTTGTCGAGGGCGCGTTCCAACTCGGCGATATTTCCCTGTTCCTCAAGCAGGCGGGCCACTTCGCCAGCGATGCGGGTGTTGGCGCGTTGCAGGAGTCGGGTGACTTTTTCGATCCAGCGATCCGGGAACGCCTTGGGGTAGGCGGCAAGCACTTTGCGCTGGCGCGCGGCACCGATGTTGGGGAGGACTTCGTTGAGGCGCCCCTCCTCGTCGGCCAGCATTTTTTCCAACGTCAACTGGTTCTGGGCGACGGAGAGTGAGAGGTAGGTGGCGGTGATTTCATCGCGGGCGATGAGAAGTTCCAAGGCGTCGGCGGTATTCAGCTTTTGATTTTGTGCAGCGATGGTGCCGAGGGCGGAGACGACAGGTTTAAGTTTGTCGAGTTCGGGGCCGAAGAGGGGGAGGTTTTTAACGATTTGATCGGCGGCAGCGAGCTGGTCGCGGGTCTGGCGCGCCGCTTGGAAGGTGGCAATCAATTCGTCGGTCCGCGACAGTGCGCTCGCCCGGAGCAGAATCGACTCGGTCCGCTTGGCGGGAATCGCGATGAGGCCGCCGGCCTTCGCGGCTTTCTTCGCGGCGTCCCACCATTTCTTGAAACCAGCCTCGGTCATAAGGTCGGGCACGAGCAGTTTCGTGAGCTGATCGACGGTCAGTTTGTTTTCGTGATCGGCCAGAATAATTCGCAAAAGCTCCGCCGGACCGCTGCCAGCGAGCGCCTTTAATTGGTCGGCTTGGGTCGCTTTCTTGACGAGAAAATGATCCGCTGGCACTGCCGCCAGCGTCTCGGCGGCATATTGGAACTGCATCGGGTGAGATTTTTTCGACTGGAAATTGATAATGACCTGACCCACATGGTCGTTCCACGATTCGATCTGGCCAAAACCCCAGCTTTTGTGGAGCACCCAGGTTCCGGGGGTGAGATTTCCCATTTTCTCGCCATGTTGGGAGTTAAGTTGACCGGCATCGACGAGTTTCTGAATTTCTGGCAGCATAAATAGTTAGGGACAGGAAGGTTAGGGAGCGCCGGAGGGATGGCAAAGAAAAATCTTGAGCTATTCCAACAGTAAATCGCAACTCGAATGAACGTTGCGTCACGAAGAGCCGTGGCACGTCTTCGGCGCAATGCCTGTCGTTAGAACCCGAGTTTCAGCCCGTTTTAGTGAGTTGCAGGAACACGCTCGTGGCCGGGACTTGACGGTCCATGACTTGGAGAAGTTTCTCCTTGCCGAGGGTTTCATGGTCTTCCTGCTCATGCTCGGGCTGCCGTTCATTCTCCGGTGCCGCTGCCTGTCTCGACACCGTTCGGGCTGGCGATTATTTTGATTAGCAGTTCCATCGCCATGGGCCGGGAGCCGTGGCTGCCGCAGTTCATTCGAGAGCGGCGGATCAAATTCAGTCTCCTGGAAAAATCCTCCGTGGCGTCGTAAGGATCATGCTCGTACTGGAGGATTTATGCGTCCGCGACTCCGTTTTATGGCTCGCGGTCTGGTGCTCAGCCTGGTCGCTTGGGGGATCGCGTATGGCGGGCTCATGCTTTGCCTGCCGCTGCCAGTCCCGGGCACGAACAGCTTGCCGGCACTCTCGATCATCTTTTTTTCTGCCGGGCTGATCGAGAAGGACGGGGTCTTTGTGCTGCTGGGTTTGTTGTTCTCAATTTTGGCCACAGCTTACCTCATCTTCACTTTTTTAATGGGCAGGAACGCATTGCAATGGATCTGGAACGCGATTTTCTGAGAATTTCCACAAACTTCTGTTGCGCTGAAACGTAAATTATAGGTATACCTGTTTTTATGAAATTATTCCTCTGTTCCCTCATACTGCTGGCTGGTTTCG
Organism: Chthoniobacterales bacterium; assembly: GCA_038230215.1. Taxonomy (GTDB): domain Bacteria; phylum Verrucomicrobiota; class Verrucomicrobiia; order Chthoniobacterales; family DASVRZ01; genus DASVRZ01. The sequence continues at coordinate 17,935 of JBBRNR010000001.1, forward strand.
GCATGGCGCGCGCCGACATTCAAGATCCACCGGCCAAAAAATATGACAATCACCGCAAGTTTGCCCGTGGGGTAAGCAACATCGCCTATGGTTTTGCGGAGCTTCCGCACACGATGGCGGTGGTCAACGATGAGGAAGGCAATTCGGCTGCCTTCAGCGTCGGCCTGCTATCGGGCGTTCGTCGCTCCCTAGAGCGCATGGGCGTCGGTGTGTTTGAAGTCGCCACTCATCCGTTCGCGATCAATCGCGGCACTTACAAGCCATATCTGAAGAGCCCTACCCGTGCCAACCACGGCACTTTCCAGGAGTTTCCGCCTGAACTTGGCTCCGAATCTTCCTACGGTTACACGCGGGAATAAGTCTGATCCTGATTTTTTTGCAAAAAGACTTTCCCGGCCATCGGGGAAGTCTTTTTGCTTTTCCCAAGCACTTGTGTCGCGCCACCCTGTAGATAACAACCCTGCCATTCTCACCATTGGCGACATCGGTTTTGGTGGAAAAGGCGTCGCGCGTCACGAGGGCAAGGTCGTCTTCGTGCCGTTCGTCCTCCCCGGCGAGGTTGTGCTGGCCAAAACCACCCGCGAGCACAAGAGTTTTTCCGAGGCGAGTTTGGTTCGTATCTTGCAGCCATCGGACTATCGGACAGAGCCGCCGTGTCCCTATTTCGGAACCTGCGGCGGTTGCTCCTACCAGCACGCGACCTATCCCCACCAACTCGAAATCAAGCAGCAGCAAGTCAAAGACACCCTTCGACGCATCGGCAAGCTCGATGTAGCCGTCGAGCCGACCGTCCCCTCGCCCACGCCATTCGCCTATCGCAACCGCATTACTGTTCATGTGCAGGACGGCGACATCGGTTTCTTCGCCTATGACGAACATAAAATCGTCTCCATCGAACGCTGCCCGATTGCCAGTGAAGCGGTCAATGCCCAACTCGCCGAACTCCGAAAAAAACGTCCGCGCGACGGACATTACACGCTTCGCGAACGCACCGACGAACGCACCTTCCGCCAGACCAACGACTCCGTGGCCGAGCTGCTCGCCAACGCCGTCGCCGACAACCTCCCTGCGCACGGCCCGCTCCTGATCGACGCATATTGCGGCTCTGGTTTTTTCCTTAAACGCTTCCTCGACCGATTCGACCAGGCCATCGGCCTCGAATGGAGCCAATACGCCGTCGCAGCCGCGCAAAAAAACGTCGCACCGCACGAAACTTACCAACTCGGCGACGTCGGGTTGCTCCTCGACGACACCTTGACTTGGGCACCCCCGGGCACCACGCTTTTGCTCGATCCGCCCGCCGAGGGACTGGCTCCGCAGGTCTCCCGCTCCATCCTCGCGCATCCGCCGCAGACCATTCTTTATATTAGCTGCAACCCCTCGACGCTCGCGCGAGATTTGGGAAAACTGGCTGCCGCTTATACCGTCAAAAGCGTCCGGCCCTTCGACATGTTTCCGCAGACCGCAGAGATCGAAGTTCTCGCCATTCTCGAACTCCAGAATCCGATCTCACCCACATGAAAACCCGACGCTTTGGCCGCACTGAACTCCAGATTCCCGTCCTTTCCTGCGGCGGCATGCGCTACCAGGAAAGCTGGAACGACCTTCGGCCCGAAGACATTCCCACCGCTGGCCAGGAGAACCTCGAGGCCACCATTCGCCGGGCCTTGGAGTTAGGCATTAATCATATTGAGACCGCACGGGGCTACGGCTCCAGTGAGATGCAACTCGGCTTTCTGCTGCCGCGCCTCGACCGCGAAAAACTCATCATCCAGACCAAACTCGCACCGCAGGAATCGCGCGAGAAATTCATGGAGCTGTTTGAGCTTTCCCTGAAAAATCTGCAACTCGACTACGTTGATCTTTTCTCCATCCATGGCATCAACAACGCCGAAATCCTCGCTCAGACTCTCGCTCCCGGCGGTGCGCTCGAATGCGCCCAGCAACTCCAGCGCGAGGGCCGTGTCCGCCATATCGGATTCTCCACCCACGGGACTTGCGCAGAGATCACTGCGGCGCTGGAAACTGACGCGTTTAGCTATGTGAATTTGCATTGGTATTTCGTCAACGACCTCAACTGGCCTGCCATTCTCGAAGCCGAAAAACGCGACATCGGCGTCTTCATCATCAGCCCCAACGACAAAGGCGGAAAACTTTACGATCCTCCTCAAAAGCTCGTCGATCTCTGCGCCCCGCTCACTCCGATGGCCTTCAACGATCTTTACTGCCTCGCGCGCCCGCAAGTCCACACCCTGAGCATCGGCGCGAGCAAACCGAGCGACTTCGACGCCCACATCGAGGCGCTGAAACATTACGACAACATCGCCGCCACCATCGCTCCGATCGAAATGAAACTCCGCTCAGAAATGGATCGCATCCTCGGCGCTGACTGGACCGCTAACTGGTGGAAAAATATCCCCGAATACCACGAGCTTCCCGGGGAAATCAACGTCCTCGAAATCCTCCGGCTTTGGTCACTCGCCAAGTCGCTCGACCTCGTTGGCTTCGGCAAAATGCGTTACAACTTGTTAGGAAACGCCGGCCACTGGTTTCCCGGCACGAACGCTAAAACCTTCGACGCACACACCCTCGCCCCGCTCCTTTCTGGCTCCGCCTTTGCGGATCGCATCCCGCAAATTCTCACGGAGGCGAACGACATTTTGCTCGGCGAGGAAGTGCTGCGACTCAGCAAAAGCGAATAGCATTTGTGGCAAAAAAAACTTGCCCGTTTAAGCCTAGCGACGAATCTTGCTGCATCGTTTGCACGCCGCAGACGAACAACCATAAAATAGAAGAAACAGAATATGAAATCCATCACATGTGTTAGCAGCCAGGGAGTTTTGAACGTGGGACAGCCAATCACTGAAGGCATCCTCGCTACAGGACTGCCGATCACCGAGGGAGTTTTGGGCAAGGGACAGCCAATCAGCGAGGACATCATTCCTCGTGGAGAGCCAATTCTTCCTTTTAACGCCTAATCCGCACTACAGTTATTTAAAAAGCCCCAAGTGGTTTCCATCACTTGGGGCTTTTCGCTTTTCTTGAGATGCCTGTTTCCCTGCAAATACTCTTAGAGGGCGTCGTGAAAATGGGTTGTAGCGTCGAGCCTGTGGCTCGACGGGCTTGATGGCAGATGGCTTTCTTTCGAGCCATAGGCTCGACGCTACAACCCATTCAAAACGGTCCATGCGCGACTTATTAGATGCCTTCTTGGAGAAAAATCCACGCGACGTTCACTTCCATTTTCTTGGAATCTGCGGCATCGCGATGGGCCAGATGGCGATCGAACTCCAGAGACTGGGATTTCGCATCAGTGGTTCGGACAGCCAAAGCGACCCTCCGATGTCGCTGATGTTAGCAGCGACCGGCATCGCGGTGGAGTCCGCGGATTCCATCGGCGAAAATGGGCAAACCTGCGACATGTTAGTCGTGGGGCGCGGGATGGCGGAACATTCGATAGTGAGCACGCGCGCTCCAGTCGTATCGCTGCCGGAGATGGTTTCCGCGTTCACTCAGAAAGCCACTCAACGCGTGGTCGTCGCCGGGACGAAAGGGAAAACAACCACGACTGCGATGTTAACCTGGATCGCCGAATTCGCGGGTTTGCAGCCCGACTACCTAATCGGCGGCGTACCCGGAAATTTTCCATCCGGGTTGCATTGGAATGGAAGTCCGCTCGCGATTCTGGAAGGCGACGAATACGCCAGCTCGCCGACGGATCTCACACCGAAGTTTATCCATTACCGCCCAACCGCCGCGATACTGACTAACATTCATCCCGACCACCTGGAGTTGTATCCGGAGTTTGAGTGTTATGAGAAACTTTTCGTTCGGATGTTAGCTGCTCTTCCTAACAATGGATTTGCTGTGGTTAGCAGTGATGCGAGTTCCAATTGCATCAAAGCCATCGCGGCGTCTTCCGTGCCAGTGACCACCGTTGGCTGGGAGGAAACTTCCGCGTGCCGGATCACCGATTACGCGGCAGATAGCAATGGAACTCGCTTCACTTTTTTAGGCCACGACTTTCATCTTTCTCTGCTCGGAAAGGCCAACGTGCTAGACGCCGCGCTAGCCGTCGCCGCCGCGCGTCACCTGGACATCGATCCAGAAATTTCTGCAAAGGCACTACGGAATTTTCTCCCCGTGCAGGAACGTCTTCAGCACGTTGACACTCCCGGTGGCGTCCGGCTGTTTGTCGATAGCAATGTTCATCCCGCTTCGCTCCAAACTGCCGTCGAGACTTTGCGCGAAAGCCACCCCGGCGGACGGCTTCTTTGCCTCATCCAGCCGCAGACTCCTGGTCCCGGCGACGGCTATGTGCAGCGGACTCTTCCGCAGGCGCTGGCGCGGGCGAGCCATGTGTTAGTCGCGCCCCCGGCGAACCAACTGGAAAACTGCGATCCACCCTTTTCCTGCGAGCAGCTCGTGATCGATCTAACATTGCTCCAGATCACTGCCGCCTATCGCAACACACGCAAGACGCTGGTCGCCTGGGTCGTGGAAAACATTCGCAGGGGGGACACGATTTTTATTGCCGTCCACCCACCTTCGCGGCCATTGCTGGTGCGGGAAATCAGCCTTGCCCTCCAACCATGATCGTTCTCATTACTAACACCACCCTCGCCAACAATGGCGGCACGCAAACCGTCGTCTTTGAGATCGCGCGCTTGCTCCGTCAGCGCGGGCATCAGGTGATGCTTTATTCGTCGCAACTCGGCCACGTCGCCGAGCTGCTGATCGAGGATCAATTTGCCGTGGTTAGCAATCTCCGCGACCTCCCTTTCAAACCAGACATCATTCACGGCCAGCATCATTTGGAGACAATGAGTGCGCTACTAGCCTTGCCGGAAACGCCTGCGCTTTACTACATTCACGGCGTCACCCCGTGGCAGGAACGCGTGCCGGTCCACCCGCGCATCCTGGGTTACATCAATCTCTCGGAGATCAGCACGTTTCGTCTTTCGGTCCAGAAAAGCATCCCTCCGTCGCGGATTCACGTCCTGGAAAATCATGTGAATTTCGGCCTCTTTCCCGCTCCGAAACCGCCGTCGCAACACCTGCGGACCGCCGCATATTGCCCTCGCATTACCGCCACACCGGCCACGCTGGCCAACGTCGAGCGCCTCTGCCGTGAGCATGGGATCGAGCTGCATCACGAGACCGAGTGGAGTCGCGGCACGATCTCCGATCCTCTCGCGGTTTTTCAAGAATACGACCTCATTTTCGGCACGGGCCGCACCGCCTTGGAAGCTCTGGCCGTCGGCTGTGTCGTGAGCACGACCGATCACGAAAAACTCGGACCGCTGATCACGCCTGCCAACATCATGGAACGGCGCACGGTTAATTTCACCATGGCGCTTTGGGAGGATCAGACGCCCTACGAAACGTTGTCTCGGCAACTGGCCGATTACCAGCCCGGCGCGCAGCAAGAGGTCTATGACTTCATTCGACGCGAGACAGATTTCGAGAAGGGGGCCGACGAGCTGGTGAAAATCTACGAGAAAATCATTGGGGAATGGCAGACCATGGAGCGGCCTGGCTTTGTGGAAGACATGACCGCCGCCAGCGATTACCTGCGCGCGATCACGCCACTCTTGGCCGATCACGAAAAAGTGGAGAAAATGCGCCAGGCCCACGAGCGGGTCCGGCTCCGCAATCAAGTTTTGGAAGAGCGCATGGCCGAACTGAAGCAGAAGTATATGACCGAACTCGAAATCCCGCCGTGGCAGCTCCAGAAAATTGTAGATCTCGTCCGCCGCTTTGCCGAGACGCATCCGGTGCGGCGTATTTTCATTGGAAAATTGCTCCGCCGCATCGAGGAATTGCTCCAGAAGTCGGCGTAAGTGCGGGCTTTAGTTTTCGAGTGAGAGTAGTATCATCTTTCAACCATGGAATACACCGAGCAACAATGGTCCGACATGCGCCGCTGGGTGCAGAATTGGAAGGAAGTCGGCCCCATTTTGGAGCAGGAAAAAGCGGAAAGACTTTCTGCGATGAGCGATGAGGACAGCGTTCGCGCTTTCAACGCGTTGGACTGTGATTCCAGCCTGATCTGGCGCTCGCCCGAAAGTGACAACGCCAATGGCATGATCGAGCAGCAACGCCTTTTCATGAAAGGTCATCGCCGTGAATCAAATCTTTGAAGCCGCGGCGGAATTGGCCATCGCCCTAGAGGAGGGTAACTTTGCGTATTGCTTCATTGGTGGGCTCACCGAGTTGAAGGAAGACCCGGACATCATTCCCCGGCTGGAGCACATGATGCGCAAACGCGGTGTGCTCTGAGCAGAAAAAAAATTCACACGGAAGCACGGAGAGGGGAATTGGCAGGAATAATTTCTCCGTGATTCCGTGCTTCCGTGTGAACTGCTTTTCCGATCTGTTTTGAGAGGCCTTGTCTTCCACAGCCTGAGCGGGTAAAACTTTCGCCCGCGATGTATCTCCAGTCCCTCGAAATCCAAGGTTTCAAATCCTTCGCCAACCGCACGCTGATCGAGTTTCATCGCGGTGTGACGGCCATCGTCGGGCCCAATGGATGCGGGAAATCGAACGTCCTCGACTCCATTCGCTGGGTCTTGGGTGAACAATCCGCCAAGGCTCTCCGCGGCGGCGAAATGGCCGACGTCATTTTCTCCGGCACCGATTCTCGGGCGGCGGTCGGCATGGCCGAGGTCTCCATGACCTTCGCCGAATGCGAGGCCGAACTCGGGCTCGACTACCACGAGGTCCGCATCACGCGACGGGTTTTCCGCGACGGACGCTCCGAATATCTCCTCAATAAAACGCCCTGCCGACTGCGCGACATCCATCTGCTTTTCATGGATACAGGCATCGGCCGCAGCGCCTATTCCATCATGGAACAGGGCAAGATCGACCAGATTCTCAGCTCACGACCCGAGGAGCGCCGCGCCATTTTCGAGGAAGCTGCCGGCATCACGAAATACAAGTCCCAGAAGAAAGAAGCCCTGCGGAAACTGGAGTTCACCGAGGCCAATCTCCTTCGCCTGACCGATGTGATGCGCGAGGTGAAACGCCAGATCGGCTCGCTCCAGCGTCAGGCTGGCAAGGCGCGGCGTTACCAGTCGTTGCTGGGTGAGTTGCGCGTGCTCGACACGCATCTTTCGCGGAAACGCCACGACGATCTTCAGAAGGAAATTGCCGAAATTGATTCGAGTCTCATTCGGATCACGGAAGATCAGCAATCGACTGAGTCGCATGTAACTCAATTGGAAAACGGTCTGACCGCCAAAAAGATGGAGCTGGCCGAGATGGAAACGCGCATCGCCGACGCCCGGCAGCGTGTCCAGGATGTGAAAAACGACATCGCCAACGGCGAAAGCCGGATCGGTTTCAACCGCGAGCGGATCGTCGAATTCGCCACCCTGGCCGAGCGTTACCAGACCGATCTCGCGGCGGGTGAGGAAAAACTCCGCACCCAGGAATCGCAGATTGCCGACACCGATCTCCAACTCGAAGAAGCGTCCACTTTGCTGCAAACCGAGGAAACCGCCCTCGCTTCTCATGCGGACGCGGTGACGAAACTCCGGGACAAACGCGTTGCCGCCGAGACCGCCCTGCGCCAGTCCGACACCACGCTTTCCCAGTCGGAGGGCCGGTCGAATGCGCTCCGCACCGAACTTGCGAATCTTACGGGCCAGCATCAAGGCACCGAGGCGAGGACGGCGGCGCTCGTTCAAGAATTGACCGTCGCCACCACCCGGCGTGATGAACTTTCGGGTCAGATCGCCACGGCGCGTGAGACTTTGCAGTCGGCTCAGACTCGACTCAGCGAGGCCCGCGAGACGCAGCGTCAGCTCGAGGAACGACTGAAAACCGCCCAGTCCGATCTAACTCAAACGGAAAAAGAACTCACCGCTGCGCAGCGGGCCGTTGCGGAAAACGATTCGCGGCTGAGTGTGCTTCGTCAGCTCAACGAGGAAGGCGCCGGGCTCGGTGCGGGCACACAGGCCGTGCTGAAAGGCCCGAACAAAGCCGCGATTCTCGGCTCGCTCGCCTCGCAGATCGAGACCGAACCCGAATTCATCACCGCCATCGAGACGGCGCTTGGGGCGCAGTTGCAGACGATTCTGCTGAAAGAAATCGCCCTCGCCCCGGCCATTTTCGAGACGCTGGTGCAGAAGAAACAAGGCCGCGCGGCTCTCGCTCCAGTCGAGTTGCAGTCCAATGGCGGACATGAGCAACACTTTTTGCCCGACGGCGCACTCGCCTGGGCGCTCGACAAGGTGAAAGTGGACGCCCCGGCCCAGCCGTTGGTCCGTCAGCTTTTGGGAAAAACACTGCTCGTCACCGATCTCGACGCCGCGCTGAAACTCCGCGTGTCGCATCCCGACCACACCTTTGCCGCGCTCGACGGGACGATTCTTTCCGCCGACGGCGTGATTCAGGGCGGGCAAACGTCCGACGCCGCGAACTCCGTTTTGGCCCGCAAAAACCAGATTACGGCACTCCAAAAAACCCTCGCCGCCGCCAGGGACACCCTCGCCGAAGCGGAGAAAAAGCGGTCGAAGTCCAGTGAAATGCTGGAAACGCTGCGGACGGATTTGCAGACCCGGCGCGACCTCGTGCAGGAGGCGCACCTCGCCGGTTCCTCGGCGCAAAGCCAGCTTGCGAACCTCGAACGCGACCTGCGCGACTCCGAAAACAAAGTCCGCACCCTCGAATGGGAGCGCGACAATTTGGCGAAACGCGCCGCGACCGCGACGGCTTCCATCGAGCAGACCACGCTGCAACTCGGCGAACTGGCGGCCCTCATTTCCAGTCACCAGGAAAAACGATCCCAGTTGCAGTCGGATGTGGACCAGGCTCGCGACGAGGAAAACCGGCTTTCGGAAACGCTCAGCGAAGCGCGCATCCGCGTGGCTACGGAGCGTCAGCGGGCGGAGAATTTGCGGCGTCAGCGTCAGCCGATGGCGGCGCGTTTAACCGAGTTGCGGGAGCTGATTGCCCAGCGGAAAAACGACATTCAGGCGTATCGCGAGCGCAGCGTGACCCTGGAAACGGAGATCACAGGGATCGCGAATCGGGTGGCGGCCAGCAAAGACGGGCTGGGTTCAGCGGAGAAGGTCGCGGGCGAATTGCAGGAGGAGCGGAAGGAGTTGATCCGAGTTACAGGTGAATCGGAGACGAGCCTGCGCGACGCGCGGAAGCGGCTGTTTCAGTTTCAAGAGGAGCGCGGCCAGAAGGAAATCCGCAAAACGCAGATCGGACTGAAACTCGAATCTATTTTCGAGCACATCCAGCGGCGGTATCAGATGGATTTGGCCAGTTTCACCCCCGACACGTATGCGTTTAACGTCGCGGTGCGCGATTGGAAGGCAAAATCGGCCACAAAATCGGCCAGTTCCGACGTTCTCAACCCTTCGGCGGACCCGGGAACACATGTATCCGATGTTCCCAACCCTTCGGCGGACCCGGGAACACATGCATCCGATGTTCCCAACCCTTTGGCAGAGGCGAACGCATTTATTTCCAAGGCGTCGGAAAGCACTGAGGATTGGGGCTTTGTGGAGCGCTCCGTCGCCGAGCTGACGGAACGCGTTGATGCCATCGGGCCGGTGAATCTGGAGGCGATCCAGGAGTTCGACGAATTGGAGGAACGCGGCAAGTTTTTGGACGAGCAGAACAACGATCTGGTGCGGTCGAAGGCAGAGTTGCTCGATGCCATCGCGAAGATCAATCACACGACGAAGCAGCTTTTCGCGGACACCTTTGAGCAGATTCGGGTGAATTTTCAGGAGATGTTTACGGAGCTTTTTGGGGGCGGAAAGGCGAATTTGCTCCTCTCGGACGACTCCGATCCGCTCGAAAGTGGCATCGAGATCGTGGCGAAGCCGCCGGGGAAACAGTTGAGTTCCATTACACTGTTAAGCGGTGGCGAAAAGACGATGACGGCGGTGGCGCTGCTCTTTTCGATCTACATGGTGAAGCCGAGCCCGTTCTGCGTGCTGGATGAAATGGACGCGCCGCTGGACGAGTCGAATATCAATCGTTTTATCAAAATTCTGGATCGTTTCGTCGGGCAGAGTCAGTTCGTCGTCATCACGCACAACAAGCGGACGATCGCGAAGGCGGACGTGCTCTATGGCGTGACGATGGAGGAGCAGGGCGTGAGCAAGCTGGTCGGGGTGAAATTAACCCGCCGCGAGGATAGTCAGCCCGGTCACGAGTTGCCCGGCAGCAATGATCCGCAGACACCGAGCATCGCGGAGAGTTTCGGGAAAAGCGGCAATCTGCATAGCGAATCGGCGGAGTGAGCCGAATGGCTGAGGTTTAGGGTTCACACGGAGGCACGGAGTTCACGGAGGAAGAGGGAGATCTTCGTGTCTCTCCGTGCCTCCGTGTGAACTTTTTTTTGTTTCACGCAAAGGTTACGCAAGGGGGAGGAGGAAATGACGTGGAGCAGAAGGTCTTCGGGAGCGCACGCGTCTCGCGTGTTCCCTTTTGCGTCTCGCGAAAGGGCTTTGACGTTCGTGGTCCTTTAACGCAACAGCTTTGAGACGAGACGTCTCAAAGAACACGCGAGACGCGTGCGCTCCCGGGAGAAAAGCTTCCCTGTCAGCGATTATTGGGGGGAATTACGAATCCCCTCGCGGCGTGAAGACTCTCAGTGCGCCGGGCAAGGTTTCCAAGGTCAGCGGTGTTTCTCCGAACGGCATGCCATCGACATGCGCAGGGACGGGTATGAGCGCATTGATGGTTACGCGCCCGGCGGTAAAGGTCTCGATCTTCGACGAGTAACGGCGTTTCCCCCGAAAGATGGAGTGAAAATGCCGCAGCAATTCCCATTTCGTGAAGCGGCGAAAGAGCGAGATGGTGAACAATCCATCGGTAAGACTCGCCCCTGGCGAGACGGTGAAGCTGGCTCCGTAGAAGGGGCCATTGGCCGCGACGACGAAGAGCGCGCGGTGATGCAAGGTGTGCGAGCGGCGTTCGCGGGTGGTGTATTTCCGGCGGGAGCCGGGGTGCAACGCCTCGCCGATGGAGCGGTCGAAAGTGAGGTGAAATCTCGGAGCCCGGTAGTGGAAAGCGGTGCGGAGCAATTGTGCCCAGCGCGTCCAGCTTCCGCCCTTGATCTCCTCGCCGAGGGGAAAAAGAGCGGCGTCGAGCCCCGCACCTGCAGCCTCGAAGAAGGCGTGCGTGCCGTTGGCGAGTCCGACATCGATGCGGGCGACGTGGTTTTGCAAGATGATAGCGCAAGCACCTGCGATGACCGCAGGGATGCTGAGGCTGCGGGCGATATTATTGAAAGTCCCGATGGGGATGATCCCGAGAATGATGTCGCTATGGACGAGTTGCCGCGCAACCTCGCTGACTGTGCCATCACCTCCGGCGACGAGGACGATCTGATAACGCTCTGACTCCGCCCTGCGAGCCAGAGCAGCCACGTCGCAATCCGGGGTGATCCAGGTTGTTTCCAAGGTGAATGGCGCGGCGGCGAGCGCGACCCGGATGGCGGAGTCGCCCGGGGAGTCGTTGTTGCCAGAATCGGGATTGATGAGAAGCAGAGCACGCATGGAGTGAAACTAAGGGAAATTTATTTGCTGGAAAAGCTGCGTCTGGGGGTTGCTAGCTGCTAACAAACTGCGTAAGGATCACAGCATGAAAACACCGCTGAGATTCTCGATGTTGGGACCGTGCCTTTTCACTGGCCTGGTGATTTTCTCATTGGCCCGCCCAGCCGGGGCGCAGGTGCCGTCCTCCTCCGCCCAATCAGATAAAGCGCAGGCGCTGTTGCAGGAGGTGAGGGATCGGGAATTGAATCGTCAGCGCGATGAGAAAATGAAGGAAGTGGAGCGGCTAAACGAGGATCTCGAGAAGGACAAACGCGAAGCTGAGGATCTCAAGCAAAGCATCGTGACCATGAACACGGCGGTAACGGATTCGCAGAACCGGCTGACGCAATTGACGAATCAGAAAAAGCAGTTGGCCAAGATGATGGAAGTCGCCGGGCTGCAAATCGACGCGGAGACGTTGAAAGTGGAAGGCCTGAAGATGTTAAGCGACGCGCAGGCGAAACAAGTCGTGGCGGTCTCGAAGCGGGTCGAGGAAAAGGAGGCCCGTAGCGCCATCGAAAAGGCGAAAATGATGCCTCCTAAAAACACCGGCGACGCCTCCCGCGCTGATCTGGAATACGAGCGCAAACTGGATCGCGCTGAGCGGGCCACATCCACGGCCCGCGTCGATGCGCGCCAGGCGATGACGGCAGCGACCGCGAAGTTGCAAGCCGCCAGCACTGCCGGTGCGAAAGCTGTGGCACGCGCCGCCGAACTCGGCATTCCGATTCGCGGCGAGCCTGCCCCGACTCAGGAAACCGTGGAGCCTTTGCAGGAAGTCGATCCCTTAAAGGAGTCCGACCCGGCGAAGGTGGAGCCGTCTCCAGCCGAGTCAGAGAATTATCCGCGAGCCATCCCGGTGCATCCCGAGAATCTGCCGAAGACGCCGTAACTGGCAATTTAGGTTTACAAATCGCGTATCGGGTCTGGTAGGAATAGCGGAATGCCCGACCCCGCTCCAGGTTCCCAAAAACCGCTCGTCATCAGTGTCTGCGGCACGTTTTTAAAGCCCGAGATGCTCAGCGTGTATCGTCAGGTAACCGGTCTCACGCGCTGGCGGACGGAAGTCTGGTGCGAGGAGCGGATCAACGCGGAATCGTTTCCCTTCGAGCCGCTCACGGTAATGAAGAAAAACAAATACCGGCCCACGGGCAATTTCCTGCGCCGGTTCTGGCTGAAGCACGTCCGGAAAACGTGGCCGCCGCCGGGAGAAGAGGCACGTTATCTACCGCCGCCGGGCTGGCACAGCCACAACCTCACGCCATTGTTATCAAAGTCGCAGCCGCAGCTTCTGCACGTCTATTATGGACACAAGGCGGCGAAATTTCTCCCCATGATCCAGGCTTGGGGCGGACCGCTGATCGTTTCTTTTCACGGCGTCGATGCGACGGATTCAGCTTACAAGGATGAATACGCACACGCACTGCCCGGTGTTTTTGCCACGGCGACGCTGGTGCTGGCACGCAGCCAATCCCTGCTCGAACGCGTGCGCGAAATGGGATGTCCACCGGAGAAACTACGACTCAATCGCACTCCGATCCCGCTCGAAGGAATCGTCCGCCGCGTGCGCACCGCGCCGCCAGAGGGGAGTTGGATCGCATTGCAAGCGTGTAGGTTGATTGCGAAAAAAGGACTGCTGACCGCCATCGAGGCGTTCGCCATTTTCCAAAAACAGCATCCGCTGGCTCAGTTCTGGATTGCCGGTGAGGGCCCGCAGCGAAAGGCTTTGGAGGAAAAAATCGCCTCATTGGACTTGGAGCGCCATGTGAAACTCCTCGGCTGGGTCGATTCTGCCGAACTTTATCGCCGGATCGACCGGGCGCATCTGTTTCTCCACCCCAGCGAAATGACAGCCAGCGGCGACCGGGAGGGCGTGCCGAATGCGATGCTCGAAGCCATGGCTGCCGGCCTGCCTGTGGTCGCCACGAACCACGGGGGCATCCCCGAGGCCGTAACGCACGGAGAAGATGGCTGGCTGGTCGCCGAGAAATCGCCGCAGGAACTAGCGGGCGCATTGCTGGAAATCACATCCGACTTCCATCGTTATCAGACGTTCTCCCAAGCCGCGCTGACCAACATTGAGCGCACCTACGGCTTGCCGCAAAGTCTCGCAGCGTTGGAAAATTGCTACGACGAGGCGCTCGCAGCCAAAGGCTCGTAGCCATACTTACTGCTTCGGGAGCGCACGCAGAGGGCGTTCCCGGTGAAGACGTTTAGTCGGGCGTGGTCCGAACACTGCCCGAAACCAGGACTTTGTGAAAAATTTCACAAAGTTCGCAATTTACACTTGTCAAAGGCTCCAAAGCGCGTTTTTATGTCGCCCTGTCAAGCGACCCGTCGGCTCCCTCCCCGGTTTGTTCCATCGGTCCTTTGGCATCCCTTGATAAGTCCACCCATGCTAGCCACTGCTTTCCCTAATTTAAGTCACTGGAGCCGATTATTGGTCGGCTGGATGGTCGTGTGTGTGATTTTGAGTTTGGGAGGAATCACCCAGGCCCAGGAAGCAGTCGAGTCACATACCAATGTTGCCCACGCAGCAGTCGCCGGTGAACCCGGAACTCCAGTTGAGCACGAGGAAGAAGGCGTGCCGCTGGCGGCTCCGCATCTTGCCCAGGTTGGCCCGTTCGTCATCACGAGTTCCATGGTTCTGTGCTGGGCGGTGGCTTTGATCCTGATCGTTTCCGCGCAAATCGCCACTCGCAACATCAAGGACGTTCCCGTCGGCGCGCAAAATTTCTGGGAATGGCTCGTGGAAAGTCTTTATACCTTTCTCGAAGGCGTCATCGGGCATCATCTGGTCAAGAAAACCTTCTGGTTTTTCGCCACGATCTTCATTTTCATCCTTTTCACGAACTGGTTTGGGCTTATTCCCGGCGTCGGCACAGTCGGCTGGGGCACGAGTAATGGCACATTAAGCCTGTCACACATCAGCGAGCCGCTGCTTCGTGGGGTCAATGCCGATCTGAATATGACATTTGCGATGTCGATCATTTTTTTCCTCTGCTGGATCGTCTGGGCGATTCAGGAGAACGGTCCCGGAGGTTTCATCCTCCATATTTTCGGGCCCAAGGGAAACACCACGGGCTTGCTGAAGGTGCTCATGATCGTAGTTTTCATGATCGTCGGTGTGCTGGAAGTCGTCTCGATCTTGTTCCGCCCGATCTCGTTGAGTTTCCGTCTCTTTGGAAACATCTACGCCGGTGAAAACATGCTGGAGGCCATGGCGAATCTGATCCAACACCCGATCTGGTTGCGCAACATCACGTCGCCACTGATTCCCATTCCATTCTACTTCATGGAATTGCTCGTCGGCATTGTGCAGGCGTTGGTGTTCATGCTTTTGACCGCCGTTTTCACCCTCCTAATCTGTCAGCACGACGAAAAAGCCGAGGGGCATCACTAACCATTTACAACAATTTCGCCGGGCGGATCGTGCAAAGTCAGCGACGAACGGCGGATCAAACAACAACAAAACATATGACACCAATACTCGCAGAAATGAGCGGTAGCATTCACATCGGTCTGGCAGCGCTCGGCGCCGCTCTCGGCGTGGGTCTTATCGGTATGAAGGCCGCTGAGGCAGTCGGTCGCAACCCCGGAGCTGCCACGCAGATCCTGGTGCAGGCGATCTTGAGCACGGCGTTCGCGGAAGGCATCGTCTTCTTCGCGATTTACCTCGCCAAAGGTCAGTAATTCCGAGCGCGGAGCTTCCTTAAAACAGCTCCGCGCTTGCCCCTTTTCTTCCAACACTTTTCCAATATGACTTCCCATTTCTTTCTGGCCCAAGCCAATGGCGGCATGCTCGATTCCGCCAAGGACACGGCCCACGCTTTCGGCTTTGAGTGGCATCTGTTTTTCTCGCAATGCATCAGCTTCGCGATCGTGGCGATTCTGCTACAAAAATTTGCTTACAAGCCAATCCTGACCATTCTTGAGGAACGTCGTCAGCGCATTGCAGAAGGCCTCGCCAACGCCGACAAAATCAAGGCGCAACTCGCCGAGTCGGAAGTGCGCTATCAGCAAATTCTCTCCAAGGCCAACACCGAAGCCCAGCGTGTGATCGATGAAGCCCTCGCCATCGCCGGTTCTGCCGGTGAAAAAGAACGCCAGAAGGCGATCTCCGAAGCCGAGCAAATCATTGCCAAGGCCCGCGAGGCAACCGCTCTCGAACACAGCCAGATGCTTGGCCAACTCAAACGCGAACTGGGTCGTCTCGTGATCGACACCACTTCGAAAGTCACCGGCAAAGTTCTCACCGCAGAAGACCAGCAGCGTCTGACAGCGGAAAGCACCCGTGGTGTGAGCGTTATCTAACTCCCATGAAGCTGTCCAAAGATTCCCGCAAAACCGCCAAGCAGCTTTTCCAAGCCAGCTTCGTCGATGGTCGGCTGGATTCCCAGCGCCTGCTGCAGGCGACTTCTTTGGTCATTGAGCGCAAGCCCCGCAATTACGTCGGCATCCTCAAGGAAATCCAGCGTCAGGTCCGTCTCGAAACGGCCAAAAGCCACGTCGTGATCGACAGCGCGATCAACCTTTCCAGCGAGGAAATGGATCGCGTGATGAACGACCTGCGTTCCAAATACGGCAACGACCTTTCCCCTGAACTCCACATCAAACCCGAACTCCTCGGCGGACTTCGCATTCAGGTTGGCAGCGATGTCTATGATGGCAGCGTTCGCGGACGCCTCGCTAATCTCGAAAAAACTCTCGCCGCCTGATTTCTCCCTAACTCCACTCACTTCTCTTTTTTATCCATGAGCACCATCCTGCAAGAACTCGAATCCCAAATCTCCGGCCTCTCCACCTCGGCCATGAAATCCAATGTTGGCGTCGTCCGCGAAGCGGGTGACGGCGTTGCCAAAATCGAAGGCCTGAGCGACGTCATGCTCAACGAGTTGATCGAATTTCCCGGCGGCCTCTACGGCCTCGCATTGAACTTGGAAGAAACCGAAGTGGGCTGCGTCCTATTGGGCGATTTCACCGAGGTCAAGGAAGGCACCGAGGTTAAAACGACCGGCCGACTGCTCTCGGTTCCCGTCGGCAAAGGACTTCTCGGACGCGTGGTCAACACGCTCGGCGAGCCCATTGATGGCAAAGGACCGATTGTTTCCGACACGACTTATCCGGTCGAGAAAATCGCTCCCGGCATTATCAAACGCAAATCCGTCAGCCAGCCTGTGCAGACCGGCATTATGGCCATCGACGCGATGATTCCGATTGGACGCGGTCAGCGCGAATTGATCATCGGCGACCGTGCCACGGGCAAGACGACCGTTGCCATCGACACCATTCTCAATCAAGCCCAGATCAACAAGGCCAACGTCGGCAATCCCGATTTCCGCCCGATCTATTCGATCTACGTCGGAATTGGCCAGAAAAACTCCAACATCGCCCGCTCCATCGCCATTCTCGAAAAAGCGGGCGCGATGGAATACACGATTATCGTTTCCGCCTCGGCTTCCGAAAGCGCGACCAACCAATATCTCGCTCCGTTTGCCGGTGCCGCGATGAGCGAGTGGTTTATGGACAACGGCATGGACGCCCTCATCGTTTACGACGACCTCTCCAAGCACGCCGTGGCTTACCGCCAGGTGTCGCTCGTGTTGAAGCGTCCATCCGGCCGCGAAGCGTATCCCGGCGACGTGTTCTATCTCCACAGCCGCCTGCTCGAACGCAGCGCTCGAGTGGACGAGAAAAACGGCAATGGCTCCGTCACTGCCCTTCCGATCATCGAGACTCAGGCAGGCGACGTTTCGGCTTACATTCCGACGAACGTGATTTCCATCACCGACGGCCAGATTTATCTGGAAACCGACTTGTTTTACCAAGGCATTCGTCCCGCGATTTCTGTAGGTCTTTCCGTTTCCCGCGTCGGTTCCGCCGCCCAGATCAAGGCCACCAAGCAGGTCGCAGGCAAGATTAAGGGCGATTTGGCCCAGTATCGCGAGTTGGCAGCGTTCGCGCAGTTCGGTTCCGATCTCGACGCCAAGACCAAGGCCACTCTGGATCGCGGTCAGCGCATCGTGGAGCTCTTCAAGCAGACGCAATACATGCCACTCACCATCGAGTTGCAGGTCGCTGTGCTCTGGACCATGCAAAACGGTTACCTCGACGATATCGCCGTGGACAAGATCAAGGATTTCCAGAACAAATTGATGGAGTTTTTCAAGACCCGCAAAACCGATTTGCTGGCGAAGATCATCAACAAAAAGGCGATCGACGACGAGATAACTGCGGAACTCAAATCCGCCCTCTCTGATTTCAAATCGACCTACAAATAAGGTCTAACTCCGCCCTTTTCTGATTCCTATCTAACTCCGATGGCCGCCAATACCCGCGATATTCGACGACGCATCAAGTCGGTCAAAAACACCGCCCAGATCACGAAGGCGATGCAAATGGTCGCTGCCTCGAAGATGCGCAAGGCCCAACAACTCGCCCTCGATGCGCGACCCTATGCGGCGGCGTTGCGCAAGATGTCCACGGCTTTGCGCCGCCTGGATTCGGAGCAAACTCATCCGCTGCTGGAAGCACGGCCAGTGGCGAAAGAATTGCTCCTGATCGTGGCCACAGACAAGGGTCTTTGCGGCGCGTTGAACACCAATTTGCTGAGAGAAGCAGCCAAGTTTGACCCGACCAAAACAATCTTCGTTTCACTCGGACGCAAAGGTTCCCAATGGGTGGCGCGCAATAAGCGTGACTTGCTGGCCGACTTCCCACTGAAGGACGCGCCGACATTTCTGGAGACGAAGACCGTCTCGAAATTCATCGTCGAGAAGTTTCTTTCCGGTGAAGTGGATCGCGTGACCGTGCTCTACACCGACTTTAAAAATACACTGACCCAAGTGCCGAAAACCGTGCAACTCGTTCCAGTCACGGCCGAGATTGAGCAGGCTGACTTCCATTCGACTCAGGCCGAGGCCAGCGTCGGCGGCGGCGACATTTTGTTTGAGCCTAGCGCGTTTTCCTTCCTCGATGCGTTGCTCCCTTACTCGGTGCATATCGCGGTTTACAATGCCGTTCTCGAAGCTCGCGCCTCGGAGCACAGTGCCCGAATGGTCGCCATGAAGAGCGCGACCGACAACGCCAAGTCGCTCATCAAAGATCTTTCCCTCGAATACAACAAACTTCGTCAGGCCAGCATCACCACCGAATTGCTAGAAATCTCCACCGCCCAAATGGTCTTGGGCCAGTAAATCCATCTCCTCAATTTCCATTCCAGTTCCATTCATATGAGCACAGACACCGCCACCAACATCGGCAAAATCGTCCAAGTCATCGGCCCCGTTATCGACGTCGATTACAGCAAGTCCGGACAATTGCCCAAAATCTACGAAGCCCTCGAAATCGACTTTGAAGTTGGCGGCGTTAAAAACCATCTCGTCCTCGAAGTGCAGCAGCATCTCGGTCAGGGCTGGGTGCGTGCCATTGCCATGAGCTCCTGCGAAGGCCTCAAGCGCGGCTACGATGTCGTGGCCACTGGCGCTCCCATTTCGGTGCCCGTCGGCGACGGCATTCTCGGCCGTATTTTTAATGTCACCGGCGACCCCGTCGATGAGCGCGGACCCGTGCCGCACACCAAGCGTTATCCGATCCACCGCCCGGCTCCGACTCTCGTCGAGCAAGACACCAGCGCCTCCATTTTGGAGACTGGCATCAAAGTCATCGATCTGATCTGTCCCTTTACCAAGGGCGGCAAAGTCGGCGCGTTCGGCGGTGCGGGCGTCGGTAAAACCGTCGTCATTCTCGAACTCATCAACAACATCGCCAAGGAACACGGCGGCTTCTCCGTTTTCGCCGGCGTCGGCGAACGTTCCCGCGAGGGCAACGATCTTTACCACGAAATGAGCGACGCCGGGGTCATCAACCAGGAAGACCTCAGCAAATCCAAAGTCGCCCTCGTTTACGGCCAGATGAACGAACCTCCCGGCGCCCGTCTCCGCGTCGCCCTTTCCGCCCTCTCCATGGCCGAATACTTCCGCGACGAGAAAAACCAGGACGTGCTCCTCTTCGTGGACAACGTCTTCCGTTTCTCGCAAGCCGGCTCCGAAGTATCCGCCTTACTCGGACGCACCCCGTCTGCCGTCGGTTACCAGCCGACTTTGGCCTCCGAAATGGGCACTCTCCAGGAGCGCATTACCTCGACGACCAAAGGTTCCATCACCTCCGTGCAGGCCGTTTACGTTCCTGCGGACGATTTGACCGATCCAGCTCCGGCGAACACCTTTGCCCACTTGGATTCCACCATCGTGCTTGAGCGTTCCATCGCCGAGTTGGGCATTTATCCAGCGGTCGATCCGCTGGCCTCGACTTCCAAAGCACTCTCGCCCGACATCATCGGCGAGGAGCATTACAACGTCGCCCGTGGCGTCCAGCGCGTGCTCCAGCGCTACCGTGATTTGCAGGACATCATCGCGATTCTGGGCATGGACGAACTCAGCCCCGAAGACAAAATTACCGTCTTCCGTGCTCGTAAAATCCAGCGTTTCCTCTCCCAGCCGTTCCACGTCGCCGAAGTCTTCACCGGCACTCCCGGTCAATACGTCTCCATCGCGGAAACCGTGCGCGGCTTCAAGGAGATCCTCGAGGGTAAACATGATGACGTTCCAGAAGGTAACTTCTACATGAAGGGCGGCATCGACCAGATCAAGGACTGAGTCGAGTTCCATTCCACTCTGAAATAAATTTCTGTGGCCACACTGAACCTGCAAATTGTCACTCCCGACAAGCTCACTTTCAATGAGGAAGTCGATTCGGTGGTGATCCCCGCTGTCGAGGGCGAACTGGGCATTTTTCCGATGCACATCCCGCTCATGACATCGATTCACCCCGGCGAATTGGTCATCAGCCAGAAGGGCAAGCTGACACATCTGGCTGTCGGCGAAGGCTTTGTGGAAGTCACGGCGACCAGCGTCAGCGTCATCACCGACATGGCGGTTGAAGACGAGTTCATCAACGAGGCCAAAGTGCAGGAAGCCCTTGAGCGCGCTCAAACTCGATTGAAAGAAGGCTCGCTCGAAGGCGAAGACCTCGCCACTGTCGAAGCCGCCATCTCCCGCAGCTTGGCCCAGCTCAAAGTCAAACGTCGCACTCACTAACGCCCGGCTCGTTCGTCTTCCAAAAACCGCCCATGCTCCGGCATCGGCGGTTTTTTTGTGGTTTTGTTTTCGAGGGGAAGTGCGGCCCGGCATATGCTTTGAACGGAGCATGGCCCTGAAGCCATTTCTGCATGAAGATTCTCTCCCCAGAGCCAAAGATGAAAAAAATCACACCGAAAAAGACCGCCGCCGGTCCGTGTTCGGAGACGCAGTTTTCAATCTTGAATGCGCTGCCCGCGCATGTGGCTTTAATTGACAGCCGTGGCTCGATTGTGTTGGTAAACGACGCCTGGCGGCACTTCACCACGACCAACGTTCTGCAAAGTCCGGAAGTCGGGCAAAATTATCTGGAAATCTGCAACCACGCCTCGGGTGAAAACTCTGAAGATGCGCACACGGCTGCGGCGGGCATAAGTGAGGTTTTGCGTGGGGAACAGAAGGATTTTGCGATGGAATATCCATGCCATTCCGCCGGAGAGCCGTGCTGGTTCCGGTTAATGGCGACGCCGGTGCACGATGGGCAGGTGAGCGGGGCGGTCGTAATGCACATCGATATCACAGCCAGAAAAAAGACGGAGAAGGCGTTGAAAAAAAGCGAGGCCAACCTCGTGGTGGCCCAGCGAATTTCGCACTTTGGCAGTTGGGAGCTGGATCTCCACGAGAACGACATCGACGGAAACGCCCTGCATTGGTCGGACGAGATGTTTCGCATCGCGGGCTTGGAACCGGGCTCAGTGCAGGTGACGAATGAGCTGTTCTTCAGCCTGGTGCCGCCCAGCGAACATGCCCTCATCCGGCAGACGGTCGCTAACGCCATTCTCGAACGGAAACCTTATTCCATTATTCACCGCCTGATCCAGCCCGACGGCATCGAGTGCATTGTGCATGAGGCGGCGGAGATTTTCTTCGATGAAAAAACGGGGCGTCCCACCAAGATGATCGGCACCGCGCAGGATATCACCTCGCAGCGCCGGGCGCAGGAGGCGATCCGGATGCAGGCCCACATCCTGAACCACATCGGGCAGGCGATCATCGCGACCGACACGACTGGAACTGTGATCTACGCCAACCGTTTCGCGGGCGAACTCTATGGCTGGTCGCCGCAGGAAATGCAGGGCCGGAACATCATGCATGTCACTGTTCCCAAGGCTAGCGAGGCGCAGACTGCAGAAATCATGGGTCGTCTGCAACGCGGTGAAACATGGAGTGGCGAGTTTGTGGTGAGCGGTCGCGACGGCGTGGAGTTTCCCGCGTTGGTGACCAATTCCCCGCTGCTGGACAACCAGGGAAAAATGGTCGGCATCATCGGGATTTCCTCAGACATCAGCCTGCGTAAGAAGGCTGAGAGCGAGATTGAGCGGCAAGCGGCGTTTGCCGCGTTTAATCCGAATCCGGTCATCGAACTTTCTGCGGATGGCGAGGTTTCTTACTTTAACGACGCCACGATGAATCTCACGCGCAGCCTCGGCTTTGAGCAGGCCGCGCAAATCCTCCCCACCCACCACCGGTCAGATCGTGCGGGATTGCCTAAATTCCGGAAAGCCGTGGCTGCGAATGGAAATCGAGACGGCGGACCGCGTCATTTCGTGGTCCTTTTTCCCCATCGTTGCACTGCAAGTGGTGCATAGCTATGCGGGCGACGTCACCTGTCGCAAACGGGCCGAGAACGAGCGCAACCGGCTATTCAATCTCTCGATCGACATGCTGTGTGTGGGCAATTTTGACGGACGGCTGGAGCAGGTTAATCCCGCCTGGACCCACTGCCTCGGCTGGAGTGTGGAGGAGTTGACCAGCCGACCGTGGCTCGACTTCGTTCAGCTGGAGGATCGCGAGGAGACACAAGAAATCGGGAAAAATCTGGCCTTGGGCAAGAGCGTGCGAAATTTCGAAAATCGTTATCTCTGCAAGGACGGCTCTGTCCGCTGGCTTTCCTGGAACTCGCTTTCGCTCATGGAAACTCGTCAGGTCTTCGCCGTCGCCCGCGATGTGACTGAGCGGCGCGAAAGCGAGGAGCAACTTGCCGAGCAGGCGGCACTTCTCGACAAGGCGCAGGATGCCATTCTCGTTCGCGATCTGGAGCACCGCATCCTCTTTTGGAATCAAAGCGCCCAGCAACTGTATGGCTGGACTGCAGACGAGGTAAAAAGCCGGGCCACTGTCGAGTTCCTCTACCGCGATCCCGAGCATTTTCTTGCCGCATTTGAGGCCACCCTCAGCAAAGGCGAGTGGGTCGGCGAACTGGACCAGGTCACCAAGACCGGCAAACCGCTCAAAATCCAAAGCCGATGGACGCTCGTTCGCGACTCTTCTAACGCGCCGAAATCCATTCTCACGATCAACACCGACATTACCGAAAAGAAGCGGCTCGAGGCCCAGTTTCTACGCGCCCAGCGCATGGAAGGCATCGGCACGCTGGCCGGCGGTATCGCCCATGACCTCAACAACATGCTGGCTCCCATCATGATGTCGCTCGAAATCCTGAAGATGAAGTTCCCCGACTCCGAAACTGAGGACATTCTGAACACACTCGAGAAAAGTGCTCAGCGTGGTTCGGATCTCGTCCGGCAGGTACTCTCATTCGCCCGCGGTGTCGCCGGTCATCGCGTGGTCGTGGACCCCGTTCAAATTCTTAAGGACATCCAAAAAATCGCCCAGGACACATTCCCGAAGTCCATCTCGTTTCATCTCGCCGCGAGCAAAAATCTTTGGTCGGTCACGAGCGATCCCACGCAGATGCATCAGGTGTTTCTGAATTTGTGCATCAACGCCCGCGACGCCATGCCGCAGGGCGGAAGCCTTTCCATTCAACTGGAAAACGCCATCCTCGATGACACATACGCCGCGATGAACCCCGATTCGAAGCCCGGCGCCTATGTGCTGGTCCGAGTCGAGGACACCGGGACGGGCATTCCAATGGAAGTCCGCGACAAGATTTTCGAGCCGTTTTTCACAACGAAGGATATTGGGGAAGGCACCGGCCTGGGGCTCTCCACGACCTTGGGCATTGTCAGAAGCCATGGTGGTTTCATCAATTTGTCGAGCGAACTGGGCAGCGGCACCAAGTTCGAAGTGTATCTACCAGCCAACACCTCCACTGCCGCCCTGCCAGAGCCGGTCGCACTCACCCAATTTCCCGTCGGCAATGGCGAAACGGTGCTGCTTGTGGACGACGAGGAGGCCATTTGCAAGATCGCCAAAAGCACCCTGGAGCGCTTCGGCTACCGCGTCATGCTCGCGGCGAATGGAGCCCAGGCCGTATCGCTTTACGCACGGCACCAACAGGAAATCGCTGTCGTCCTCACCGATATGGCGATGCCGATCATGGATGGCGCGACGTTGATCGTAGCCATCAAAATGATTAACCCTCGTGTCCGCGTGGTGGGTTCCAGTGGATTCACCTCGAATGAAAGCATGGCGAAGGTCACTGCCGCCGGGGTGCGCCACTTCATTCCAAAACCTTACACCGCCGAATCGATGCTGAAGGTGCTGCAAGCCGCCTTGCAGGAAAACTCTGATTAGCAGTTTGGGTCCCGCAGACAGTCGTTTGGGTCTCGCAGACGGTTGTTTGGGTCTCGCAGACGGTTGTCTGGGTCTCGCAGATGTTTGTTTGGGTCTCGCAGACAGTTGTTTGGGTCTTGCAGACAGTCGTTTGGGTCTCACAGATGTTTGTTTGGGTCTTGCAGACAGTCGTTTGGGTCTCGCAGATGGGTTGTTTCGACCGGCGAACGTTCCAAGCGTGACGCAGTGCAGGCGGTTTGCTATACGAAATCATGCACAATTTCTCCCGGCTCGCCCTCGCTGTTTGGGCGTCGATCTTTCTCTACGGTTGCGGCGGCGCGCCGTATCGCGGCTATAAAACAGCGGGTTATCACGTCGGCGGCCAATGGTATCAACCGATGAGCCCTCAGGAAGCAGTCGGCTACACCGAAGAGGGACTCGCCTCGCATTATCACGAGGGATTTCTCATTTTCCCCGGCCACGATGCGCTCGATGGCAGTCTCTATCCTTGGAGCAGCGGGGCCGCGCACAAAACCCTCCCGCTCCCTTGCGTCATCCGCGTGACAAACTTGAAAAATGGACGTCACGTCCAAGTCCGCGTGACGGATCGCGGGCCGTTCATTCGCAACCGCATCCTCGACGTGACCTCGCCCGTGGCGAAAAAACTCGGCTTCTACGATGAGGGCCTTGCCCGAGTCCGGCTCGAAGTCATCAGCGTCGGTGATGGGAAATACCGGATTCCTTAAGGCTGGTCAGCGCCGCACCCAGATCGTTGCCTGCGCGATGCTCCATTGGTATTTACGGGAGTGTTCGCGGATGAGAAAGGGCAGGTCCTTCGTCTTCAGCAGGAGAAAATCGGGCAGCTCGAGTTGCAGTCGCTCGTAAGTCGTCACGGCGCGCTCGTTTTCGTAAAAACCACCGAGCCAGTTCGCTTGAGGGGTGTATTCCTCCAGCCAGGTGTAGGGCGAGGTGAGAATGAGCTGCCCACCCGGTTTCACCAACGCGGGCAACTGGCGTAGCAAACGCAGCGGATCCGGCAGCCGGTCGATCAAATTGGCCGCGTGAACAACATCAAACTCGCCCAAGCCCACCCGCAAATGCATGGCGTCGCCGACCTCGAATTGGACCCGGTGACCGTTGATCTCCGAGGGTAGAAAATTTCGCAGCGCCGTCGCGAGGTGACCTTCTTCGCAGCGGTTAAACTCCGCGTAACCCGACTCCTTCACCGCCTTGGCTGCAGCGATAAAACGCTGGGAGAAATCGACTCCGATCACTTCCTCGCAATGCCTCGCCAGCTCGAAACTCGACCGTCCGACGGCGCACCCCAAGTCCAACGCGCGGGCCGGTTTTGGCAGTAAATCCGATTGCAAGGTCTGCGACACAGAACGCACGGCGAAGTCCGCATAAAGCGCCATCTCCGGCACTCCAGACGGGATCACCTGTTCCGGGGATGCATAGTGAAAAAGGAGATATTCCGCCAGCAGTTTGTCCGTCTCGTAGGGATTCATGGGAGTTCCATTCATATCTGAAAGTGGACGGGCCGCCAAAGCAAAACGCCCGGCGGATTTCTCCGACGAGCGTTTGCTGATTTGAATGGAAGTCCGCTCTATTTTTTCTTCGCGGCGCGTTTTTCCTCAATCGCGGCCTGGGCGGCGGCGAGGCGGGCAACGGGCACGCGGTAAGGCGAGCAACTGACGTAGTTCAGGCCGACTTTGTGGAAGAATTTCACGCTTTCGGGATCGCCTCCATGCTCGCCGCAGATACCGAGCTTGATGTCGGGACGCGTGCTGCGACCCTTGGCAATGGCGATCTTGACGAGTTCTCCGACACCGACCTGATCCAGGCTGGCGAAAGGGTTTTTCTTGAAGACTTCATTCTCCACATACGGCTGGAGGAAGTTGCCCATGTCGTCGCGGCTAATGCCGAGCGCAGTCTGGGTGAGATCGTTCGTGCCGAAGCTGAAGAACTGGGCCGAGGTGGCGATTTCGTCAGCGGTGAGCGCGCCACGCGGGACTTCGATCATGGTGCCGACCTGGTAGCTAAGTTTGCACTTTTTCTCCTTCTGCACCTCGGCGGCAACGCGATGAACGATCTCGGCTTGGAGATCGAATTCCTTCTTGAAGCCGACGAGCGGAATCATGACCTCGGGTTTGACTTTGATGCCTTTCTTTTGCACTTCGGCAGCGGCCTCGAAAATGGCGCGCGCCTGAGTCTCGGTGATCTCTGGATAAGCGATGCCGAGACGGCAGCCGCGGTGTCCGAGCATCGGGTTGAACTCGTGGAGCGAGGCAACGCGGGAGGCGACTTTCTCGGCGGTGATACCAAGTTTTTCAGCGAGCGCAGCTTGGGCGGAAGGGTCGTGTGGCACGAACTCATGGAGCGGCGGATCAAGCAGACGGATGGTGGCGGGAAAGCCCTTGAGCGCTTTGAAGATGCCGACGAAATCCTCCCGTTGATACGGAAGAATCTTGGCCAGGGCCTTGCGGCGACCTTCAACGTTTTCGGCGAGAATCATTTCGCGAACGGCATCAATGCGGTCGCCCTCGAAGAACATGTGCTCGGTGCGGGTGAGTCCGATGCCAGTCGCGCCGAAAGCCATCGCGATCTGGGTTTGTTCCGGCGTGTCAGCGTTCGTGCGAACGGCCAGGCGGGACGCTTGGGAGGTCCACTTCATGAGCTGCTGGAAGCCTTTGAATTTCTCGGTTTTCTGAGCGTTTTTGTTACCGCTGACGGTGCCGGTGATGATCTCGCTCGGCGAGGTGGCGATTTCGCCCGCATAGACAGTTCCGGCGGTGCCATCAATCGAAAGGAAGTCGCCTTCGCTGAAGGTTTGGCCGGAGGCGGCTACAGTCTTTTTATCATAGTCAATCGCCAGTGCAGACGCACCGCAAATGCAGACTTTTCCCATCTGACGAGCAACGAGCGCAGCGTGCGAACTGACACCGCCCTTGGCCGTGAGAATGCCCTCGGCGGCGATCATGCCGCGCAGATCTTCGGGAGAGGTTTCGTTGCGAACGAGAAGCACTTTTTCACCACGTTCCGCAGCAGCGGCAGCGCGGTCGGCGTTGAGATAAATCTTACCGGAAGCGGCGCCGGGACCGGCGGGAAGTCCGGTCGCGATGACAGCGGCTTTCTTCACTTCGGCGAGGTCGAACACCGGGGCAAGCAACTGATCGAGCTGGTCGGCGGGGTTGCGCAAAATGGCGGTTTCCCAGTCGATGAGTTTTTCCCTCACCATATCGATGGAGAACTTCAGCGCGGCGGCGGCGGTGCGCTTGCCGTTGCGTGTCTGAAGCATGAATAACTTGCCTTCCTGAATGGTGAACTCCACGTCTTGCACATCCTTGAAATGTTTTTCCAGGGTGGCGCGGACTTTCAGCAATTCGGCATAGCTTTTTGGTAGAACTTTTTTCAGTTTGAGCACTGGCTCCGGCGTCCGGACACCAGCGACGACGTCTTCGCCTTGAGCATTGATAAGAAACTCACCGTAAAACTCGTTGACGCCGTTGGCCGGGTTGCGGGTGAATGCCACGCCGCTGCCGGAGGTTTCGCCCGTGTTGCCATAAACCATGGCCTGCACGTTGACCGCCGTGCCCCACTCGCTCGGGATGTTGTATTTGCGGCGGTAAACGATGGCTCGGTCGTTCATCCAGGAACCGAAAACGGCTCCCGCCGCTCCCTTGAGCTGCTCCCAAGGATCGCTTGGGAAGACACGGCCAGTGCGGTCTTTGACGAGCTTTTTGAAACGCTGGACGAGCTCCTGCTGGTCTTCTGCCGTCAAGTCGGAATCCACGATTTCGCTGTGGTATTTCTCGTGCTTGAATTTCTCGATGACGACTTCAAATGGCTCGTGGTCTTCGCCCTCACGCTTCTGCACGCCGAGGACGACGTCGCCATACATCTGGACGAAACGTCGATAGCAGTCCCAGGCAAATCGCTCATTGTTGGTCGCGGTGGCGAGCGCGATGACGGTCTCGTCATTGAGGCCGAGGTTCAGAATCGTGTCCATCATGCCGGGCATGGAATCGCGAGCACCGGAGCGAACGGCCACGAGGAGCGGGAAGCCCTTGGAGTCGCCAAACTGGTAGCCCATGATTTTTTCCATGTTGCGCACGCCAGCCTCGACTTGCGCCTGCATTTCGGGTGGATAGGTTTTCTTATTCTCGTAGAAATAGGTGCAGACTTCGGTGGTAATCGTGAAGCCGGGAGGGACTGGCAGTCCGATGCGAGTCATCTCGGCGAGGTTCGCGCCCTTGCCGCCGAGGAGAGGTTTTTGCGAGCCGTCGCCGTCCGCTTTTCCAGCACCCCAAGTGTACACGTATTTTCCTTTTTTCGGCTTGGCGGGAGCGCTTTTTTTGATGGGAACCGCCTTTTTAGTTACGGGTTTTTTAGAGGCGGGTTTGATGGCTCTCACGGATTTGGCGGGAGCGCTTTTTTTCTTGGTGATGGTGGGCATAAAAGTTAGGAGATAAAAGTTCGCTAGGATGACGGGGAAACGAAATTAGCAAAACGACACGGGGTGTCAACGCGGCGTTTGACGGCCGACTCAGATAGCAATCTGGAAATGCCAAACGCCTTTTCCTAAGCATTCGCGGGGGTCGCGCTGACCAGCACATCGCCCAGCATTCCCGTAAATTCCGCCAGTCCAGTGCTCGGGATGATGATCGTGTTCCGCCGCCCGTGCGCCTCCTCAGTGATGCGCAAAAAGCGTCCGCGTTCGTTCTCTCGATACTCGATAAAAAAATGCTTCCTCTCCACCTGCAACTCACGCGACGCAATGACGTTATCCATTTGAAACCCTTTTGTTAAAATATACGTAACTCGGCACTAGCTATTTATATGGCTCTTTTCACGCCGGTTCCGCTGAGTTGATCGCATTGATTAACAACCGCAGCCGCCCAAAATTCCGACGGTGCGGAGAAAAAATCAGCCGCGGCAAATGCGCCAGTGCCGGTTCATTCGCCTCGATTTCCAAGGCGGGACCCTGGGTGATTTTCTCGCCTTGCAGCAGATCGACAAATTCACTTTCCATTCGGCCGACTGCGTCAGGCGCGATGGCTTTTTGCAGACGCAGCACCAACTTCTGCCCGACCCAGCGCGCCGAGTGGTAGTTGCTGTAAAACTTCACGATCTCCGACACCGCGGCGTCCACATTGTCCGTGATCGAGAAGAGATGGAAATCATCCGCCGAGACCAGTCCCTGCTTCAGTAAATGATTCCTCATAAACTCGACCATGGTCTGCCAGAAGTCGCCGCCGGGTTTGTTAATGAGGACGACTGGCAGTAGCCGCGCCTTCCCGGTTTGCATAAGCGTCAGACACTCAAACGTCTCATCCATCGTCCCCAGTCCGCCCGGAAAACAGGCCAGCGCGTGGGTTTCCTTCACGAAATTCAGCTTCCGGGTGAAGAAATAATTGAAGTTGATCAGCTTGCTGTCGCCCTCGATGAAACGATTAGCCCGCTGCTCGAAGGGCAGCCGAATGTTCAGTCCGAAACTGTGTTCGCGTCCCGCGCCCTCATTCGCCGCGCCCATGATTCCGTCGCCTCCGCCGGTGATCACCATGTAACTCCGCTCGGTCATTTTTCGGGCGAAATCGACCGCGCACTGATAATCCTCCGCTGTCGCAGGCGTGCGCGCTGAACCGAAAACGGCCACCTTGCGGACGCCGTGATACGGCGCAAAAACCTTCGCCGCGTAACGCAATTCCTTGAGCGAGCGGTTGAATAATTTCAGATCCGCCTCGCTCACTTCCGGGTCGGCCATGCGGAGTGCGGTGCCGATCATTTCCTCGACCAGACGTGGATTTTTTCCTCCACCCCAATCTTCCACGATCTGCCGGATGCGGGTGTCGAACTCCGGCTTTCCTGTGGGATTGTGCGCGCGCGGCTGGGAGTGGTCGGGGGAGTTTTGCAAGCGGCAAACCATTCCCCGTTTTCCGGGAAACGCACGGGAAATTTGCCCATCCCCATGGAACTCCGCCCGCCAAAACTAAAAATGGACCACTCCCACAGAACTGATAATTTGGGAGCCCATGAAAATCGCTCGCCAGGAAAATGTCTCAAGCCAGACCGGGCATGGCGTCCAGCATTCCAATGGCAGCGTCACACGCATCTCCGGCGACATTTCTGAAAGTTTTCAATACACCAGCGAGCCAGGAAGATGAAACTTACGGCTTTCAGCGCCGCGCTCCTTCTGGCGGGACTAACCGGTCTAACATTCGCCTCAGAGCCGCTCCCGTTGCCCACCAATCAGATCAGTGTGGAACTCGCCGCGCCACCGCTCGATGGCACAGTTTCCATTGGAGTTTTTGATGCTTCTAACAAGTGCATCCGGGTGCTTTCTAAAAGCGCCGACTCCGAGTCCATTCCGTCCGCGCTTAACGGATTTCTCGTCGTCTGGGACGGGCTAACATCGGACGGAACGGTCGCGCCAAAAGGCGATTACGAAATTCGCGGCGTCACAGTCGGCGACGTGACGGTGCAAGGCGAGGCGTATCATTTCAACGACTGGATCAATCCCGACAAGCCAGCCATTTCGCCGACTTCCATGCAGCTTGTGAGATTGTTAGAAAACGGCGAATTCGTGGTTTTTCAAAAGCTGGCCAACGGGCTGAATCAACTTGCCCGCTACTCTGCGAAAGGCGAGTTACAATGGAGCACAGCGACCCGCATGACATCGGTCGATCTGGCGATCAACGGCATTAAAATTTGTCTGGCCAGCGCGGATTATCTCCAACAATTCGATCTCGAAAAGGGCGCCGTCAGCGAACCTAACAAATCGCTGCCTAACATCGTCGCATTGGCCTCTAACTCGACTGACTTGCTCGGCATTGTTGGCAACAAATTAGTCCGCTTCGACCCCAATACTTTGGAGCCCTCGGCGCTCGCCGATCTGCCGCCCGGAACCAAACTGCTAACCTCACGAGGGGACGTCATTCTCGTCTCCGACGGCGCCAACGTTTTCCGAAAATCCGCCGATCATTTTGAGAAAATTCCTCTGCCGACACTGGACACGATCACGCGTCTAACCTTGGGAAAGGACTCCCATTTTTGGCTCACGACCCAAGGTGCTTCTCTGACAGAATTCGATGCCCAAGGACAACCGCTGCGCAGTCTCGAACCGGAGGGCGAGGACACGTTCCTAACCTTTGACGTAAACGCCGCAGACAATCAGATCGCGCTAGTTAGCAGTCGACAGGATCGCCAACGTTTTCGCATTCTGCAATGGACCGACACACCGACGGCCGCACTCTCTCTTTGGAAAACCAATCTGCAAAAAGATAGTCAGCCCAGCTTCGACTTTGGGGTTGATCTGAACACTTTAAAACCCGTCGCTAGTGGCAAGCTTCCCTCGGACAAAACACTTGTCATCGCCCTGATCGATAATCCGCTCACACCCGGCGAAAAATCCAGCCTACGAGTCACATGTAACTCGATTGGCAACGAACTCTGGCTCACCACTAACGAGGGATTGCCTCTCATTCTCATCGCACCGGATTTGACTTCCAATCGCATCGCACTCATTCGCGGCAAACGCTCCGGATCACTCCGTCTTTACGCCGCCGTCCCCGGAGCCGTAGCCGAATTTTCCCTCAGCGGACTTCAGAGCATGATGCAATTTACCAGCGAAAAAATCACCTGGCCACCTGGTCCACGTCAGGCTGCGGATGAGCAAAACGTCCCCAGCAACGAGCCCGCTCCCACTCCCGAAACCCACTAACCGATGTCCGAGATTTCAAAAACATACGAGCCCCAGGCGATTGAAGAAAAATGGTATGCCGACTGGCTAGCCAAAGATTGCTTCACCGCCGATCCCGCTTCTAACAAAGAGGCTTATTCGATTGCCATTCCGCCACCGAATGTCACCGGCGTCCTAACTCTGGGCCACGTTCTAAATAACACGATCCAGGACATTCTCGCCCGTCGCGCGCGGATGTTAGGAAAGGAAGTGCTCTGGCTGCCAGGCACGGATCACGCCGGTATCGCCACGCAAAACGTCGTCGAGAAATCGTTGCGCAAAGCCGGGGAAATGAAACATCGCGACGATCTCGGACGCGAGAAGCTGGTAGAAAAAATCTGGCAGTGGAAGGACGAATACGGCGGAAAGATTTTGAAGCAACTCCGCGCACTCGGAGCGTCGTGTGATTGGAGTCGCACTCGATTCACGATGGACCCGGAATACTCGGCCTGCGTCCAGCGCGTCTTCGTCGATCTCTACAAAAAAGGGATGATATACCGGGGCAAACGCATGGTGAACTGGTGCCCCGTCGCGCTCACGGCATTGAGCGATGAAGAGGTGATCATGAAGCCAACGAATGGCTTACTCTATTACTTCAAAGTGGAAGTCGCGGACGTTCCTAACACTTTCCTAACCATTGCCACAACGCGTCCAGAAACCATTCCCGGCGACACGGCGATTGCGGTGAATCCGAACGATGTTAGATATGCGCATCTCATTGGAAAGTTTGCGAAGCGTCCGCTGCCGCTGGAGAATCAGGCGTTGATCCCGATTGTGGCAGAGGAAAGCATCGACATCGCGTTTGGCACAGGAGTTTTGAAAGTCACTCCCGCGCACGACAAAGCGGACTTCGAAATCGGCCAGCGGCATCAACTCGAAACCATAGAAGTCATCGACCCACGCGGCGTGATGAATGAGTTGGCTGGTGCTGATCTCGCGGGTCTAGAGCGCTTTGAAGCCCGCAAGATATCCGTGGAACTCCTATCAAAACTCGGATTGTTAGAAAAACAGGAGCCTTATCAAAATAATGTCGGCTACAGTGAACGCGCCGACGTTCCGATCGAGCCGCGCCTGAGCGAGCAATGGTTTTTGAAATACCCGAGCGTGAAGGAATCCCTCGCTGTAGTCGCTGATGGTGCTATGAAGTTCTACCCCGAGCGCTGGGCGAAAGTTTACGATCACTGGCTCGGAGGTATCCAGGACTGGTGCATTAGCCGACAGCTCTGGTGGGGGCATCGGATTCCTGTGTGGAGCGGGCTGATGCATATGAATGGCTCTGATCTTTGTAAAATTTTAAGCGGAGCCATCATGACGGGACGACTTTCGGGTATTCCTGCACACGTCATTGATGAAACAGTAATTTCTATAAATGACCGGCGATTTAACTACACTGCCACAGAGTTAAAAGAGCATTGCCTAGCATCTCCAGATTCTCACCATCAGATTGTTGTTTGCACTACAAACGAAGATTTTGGGAACATCTTTTACACTATTGGGCTCGATAGAGACCCAGACGTTCTCGACACTTGGTTTTCCTCATGGCTCTGGCCATTTGCGACGATGGGCTGGCCCGATAAGACGGCGACTCTCGCGAAGTTTTACCCAACAACCGACCTCGTTACTGGACCGGACATTATCTTTTTCTGGGTCGCGCGAATGATCATGGCGGGCTTCGAGTGGATGGGTGAGATGCCGTTTCGGAACGTCTATTTCACCGGCATCATTCGCGACAAGCAGGGCAGGAAAATGTCGAAGTCGCTCGGCAACTCGCCCGATCCGCTCGACATCATTGCGAAGTTTGGAGCCGACGCCCTGCGCTTCGGTGTCATGCGTTCCGCGCCGCTCGGTTCGGACGTGATGTTCGATGAGAAAAACGTCGAACTCGGCCGTAATTTTTGCACGAAACTCTGGAACGCCGCCCGCTTTCGCCAGATGTATGAGGGCGACACGGAGGGCGAAATCAATCCCTCGCTTCTGACGAGCGACGACCGCTGGATATTACTGAAACTCGACTCAGCCATTCGCGAAATATCCGCCGCGCTCGACGAATATCGCTTCAGCGATGCGGCGCAGGCGCTCTACCGCTTCTTCTGGAGCGAATATTGCGACTGGTATCTCGAAGCGAGCAAGGCCGCACTCGGTCGCGTCCCACTGCCGACCGAGGCGCCGATGTCGCCCGAGGAAGCGGCAGCCGCTTACCCGTTGCGTGCCAACACCCTCGCCGTCATCGACTTTATCCTCGCGCACACCCTGCGCCTCATGCACCCGTTCATGCCGTTCATCACTGAGGAACTCTGGCAAAGCCTGGGCTTCCGCGAAGAACTGCCCCCCGATCAAGGCGGCGAAACGATCATGTTTGCGCGCTGGCCGCAGCCATTCGATGCTGATTTTATCGCCCATTACGATCTAACTCCGTTGGAAAACGCCGCCGCCGTGGCGAAATACGACACCGTTCTCGCCGGACGCAATCTGCGTTCGACTTACAACATCCCGAGCAACAAACGCGTCCGCTTCGTTCTCCAGCCGAACGAAACGCTAGCCGCGCACGATGCCGAGGTCTTGAAAATCCTCCTCAACGCCGAGTCGCTCGACATCGTTTCTAACTACGTCGCTCCACAGGGAACGCCGACAAATCTAACTCCACTCGGCCACCTTTTTCTCCCACTGGAAGGCCTCATCGATGTCGCCGCCGAACGCGAACGTCTCGGAAAAGAAATCACCAAAGTCACCGACGAACTCGCCAAAGTCCGCACCAAACTCGC
The DNA here is from genome assembly GCA_038230215.1 of Chthoniobacterales bacterium. Classification (GTDB taxonomy): domain Bacteria; phylum Verrucomicrobiota; class Verrucomicrobiia; order Chthoniobacterales; family DASVRZ01; genus DASVRZ01. Next base: position 52,601 of record JBBRNR010000001.1, read on the forward strand.
CAACCCCGGATTCGCCGACAAAGTCCCCGCCGCTGTTCTCGACGAGCATCGCCAGCGCGAAGTCACCTGGCAGGAAAAACTCGCCCAGCTCGAAAAAATGCAGGCTGCTCTTGGCTAGAGCGCAGCGACGACTTCCGGCTGTGAACGAACGTCTCGTTTGCTGGATACACAGACCTTCCTTTGACGTCTTTAAGACGTGATGGTATGAGCGATGGTATGCCTACAATGACTCACCGCACCACCTTCGCCTTGGACGAGACGACGGCTCAGCGCCTCAAAACACTGGCGGCTCGCTGGCACGTTTCGCAGGCCGAAGTCGTGCGTCGCTCGGTAGAACAAGCCAAGCAGGCGGATGCCCCGGCCCGCCCCGACCCGGCCGCGACGCTGCGAGAGCTTTTCGCCACTGGCGGGGGCCTCGATCCCGAAAAGGGCGGCACCTACATCGCGGAAGTCTATGAAGATCGGAAACAGTGGCGCGGCGAATGATTTGCCTCGACGCAAATTACCTGATTGGCGGTGTCATCGAGACACGACCCGAGTCCCGTCATCTTCTCGCTTGGGCCGAAGCGGGAGAGACATTCTGCACGGCGGCTCCCGCTTGGTATGAATTTCTCTGCGGCCCGGTGTCACCTCCTCAGGTCCACACCATGCTGGCCTTTCTCACCGAAGGGATCATTGCCTTTGAGGAAACCCAGGCACAGACCGCCGCCCGTCTTTTCAATGCGGTCCAGCGTTCCCGTCGCTTGCGCGTGGACGCCATAATTGCCGCCACCGCCATCACCCAGAGAGCGCGCTTCGCCACGCTCAAACACCGGAGAATTCAAGTTCTTCGCACTGCACGGGCTGGAGTTGGCCACTCCTCTCGAAATTTAACGGACCAGCTTTCCGTTGAATTGGTTTCGTACCGTGATGCTGGCTGAAAGGTCATCTGCTCCTAACGCCCACAGGGCAGTTATATCAATATGAAAAGCACGGCCCCGCAGTGTGTTTCCAATTGTTGTTCTATATCGAACGACAAAGGCACGCTCGAACTGACGTTGCGCAACATTGAGTGGCAGGTTGCATCGGCTTTTTAAAAAGGTATAACAAGGCAGGCCCACCCGCACGCTCCATGAATATCCATACGACCCTTCCTGCTTGGTGCAGATTCCTTTTTGTCAGTTTTCTTATTTTCCTTGTGCAGCTTCCGCTGTCGGCGGCGGCTCAGGTATCGGGGAATTTCAAATATACCGACAATGGCACGACGATCACGATCACTGGCTATGTGAACAAGCCCACAGACTCTTTGATTATACCGTCAAGCATCATTGGAAAGCCGGTGACCATCCTTGGCACCTACGCATTCTATAGTTGCTCTGGCCTGACGAGCGTGACGATCCCTTCGAGTGTGACCAGTATCGGGGAATCCGCATTCCAACGTTGCTCTGGTCTTACGAGCATGACGATTCCTTCGAGTGTGACCAGTATCGGGATCTACGCATTCCAACGTTGCTCTGGCCTAACGAGCGTGAGTATTCCTTCGAGTGTGACCAGCCTCGAGTTCGGCGTATTCTCTCTTTGCAGTGGCCTTACAAGCGTGACGATCCCTTCAAGTGTGATCAGCATCGGGGAATCCGCATTTGATGGTTGCACTGGCCTTACGAGCATGACGATTCCTTCGAGTGTCACCAGCATCGGGGGCTACGTATTCCAAAATTGCAAGAACCTGAGGAGCGTGACGATCCCTTCAAGTGTGGCTAGCATCGGGAGTGGCGCATTCCAATATTGCAGTGGCCTGAGGAGCGTGACGATCCCTTCGAGTGTGACCTACATCGGAGGTGCCGCATTCCAATATTGTAGTGGCTTGACGAGCGTGACGATTTCTTCCGGTGTAAACATTATTCAGTCTTATGCATTCCGTTTTTGCACTAGTCTAACTAGTGTGACGATCCCTTCGAGTGTGACCTACATCGGGAGCTACGCATTCATTGGGTGCACAGGCCTAACGAGCGTGACGATTTCTTCAGGAGTGACCAACATCGGGCAAGCCGCATTTTCTGGTTGCAGTGGCCTGACGAGCGTGACAATCCCTTCGAGTGTAAGCAGCATCGGAGACTCCCCATTCGCTAATTGCAGTATACTGACCAATCTAAACGTCAATGCCGCGAACCCAAATTACAGTAGTGTAACTGGCGTTCTTTTCGACAAATGGATAACCACGGTGCTTCAATATCCTAGTGGAAAAATAGGCGGATATACCATACCCAATAGTGTGGCCAGCATCGGGGCTGGTGCATTTTCTGGTTGCACTGGCTTAACGAGCGTAACGATTCCTTCGAGTGTGAACAGCATCGGGAGGAGCGCATTTATTAGTTGCAAGGGCCTGACGAGTGTGACAATTCCTTCGAGTGTGACGAGCATCGGGGACTCCGCATTCCGTTATTGCAGTGGTCTTAAGAGCGTGGCTTTTAAGGGGGATGCGCCTGCTTCGTTAGATTTAAGTATTTTTGATAGCACGGCCAGCGGGTTCACTGTCTACTATTTCAATGGTGCGACGGGATTTACTTCGCCGACTTGGCAAGGCTACCCCTCGGTGAACATGGGTGCAGTATCGCCTGTGAAGCCTTGGCTGCTCTCGAAGGGGCTGGCCTACGATGCGGATTTGCAAAGTATTCCCAATAATGACGGAGTGCCGTTGCTGATGGCTTATGCGCTGAATCTCGACCCGACGACAAATCTCTCGAGTAATATGCCAAAACCCACGCTGGCGGGTAATCAAATGAGTTTACCCTTTTACGCCGGGAGCGAGGGCGTCACCTATTCCGTAGAGTCGAGCACCGATCTGAAGATTTGGAGCACGGCGGAGGTAACGCTTGGGGCGCCCGATGCAAACGGCATCCGTACGGCGACCTTGCCGGCGAATGGCACAAGCGCATTCATGCGACTGCGGATTAGTCAGTAGGCGACGACGCGACCCGCCGGAACTTGTTTGCCGATCGCAGGAAGACGCCGATAGCTAGGCCCCCGAGCTGCCGTATGCGAGGTTAGCCGCCATACCGCGGGAGCTGAGGATGGTGGCGCGGCGTTTCGGGTCGGCGGCGAGGTTGAGGCAGTGAGAGGTGAGGAAGCTCATGACGGACATGGCCGTTCCCAAGATGAGCGGAAAGAGGAGGCCGATGCACTGGACGAATGTGGCGCTGCGAAAGGTTATTCCTAGACCATTTCGGGAAACCGGCTTTCATTTCCCTCCCATGAACGAACTCCAGATCGGCGACACTGCGCCTGCTTTCACCGCCGAGGCGATTGGCGGAAACTTTGGCACCGGACAGACGGTTTCCTTGAGCGACTTTGCCGGACAGAACGTCGTCCTTTATTTCTATCCAAAAGACGATACGCCTGGTTGCACGACGCAGGCCTGCGGATTGCGCGATGCGTGGCCACAGTTTTCTGGAACGGGAATCATTTTTGGCGTCAGCATCGACCCAGTGAAGAGCCATGCGAAATTCATCGAGAAATTCGCCCTCCCCTTCCCGCTCCTGAGCGATCCGGAGAAAAAAATCGTCAGTGACTACGGCGTCTGGGTCGAGAAAAGTATGTATGGCAAGAAATACATGGGTACCGAGCGCAGCACTTTCGTCATTGGACCCGACGGCAAAATCAAAGCCATTTTCCGCAAAGTTCAGCCCGCTGAGCACGTCGATCTCCTCCTAAAAGCTCTCGCTTCATGAAACAGGAAATGTTGCTCGGCGCTTACGAAAAACTGGCAAAACTCGTCTCAAAACTGCCGGGTCCGCTTCAAAAAGCGATCCTCAGCGAGATGGAGCCGGTGAAGGAGCTCTTTCTCGAACAGCGTTCGGCGCGCATTCTAATCACCGGGCCGGGCGATGTGTCGCGCGTGGAAATCGTCAATTCGCTCTTTCGCGAGCAGATTATTCCTCTCACGGACGTCGGCCAACTCCCGATCGTGCCCGGCTGGGAAACGTTTCGCCGGGTGGCAGGCGGATCGGTTTTGATCCTCGATGCGCGTCAACAAACCAACCTGCATTGGGGCAGCGGACGCGACATTTTCCCGCCCGACGTGGTGCTTTTCGTCAGTGAACGGCAAACGCCAGCCGACCAACTGCAAACCGCCGTCTCTCCGCTGGAACAGGCGTTGATCGAGATCGAAACGCAATTCCAGCAGCGTCCGGCGGTCTTCGGCGTCGTGGAAGATAGCGATGGAACTCCCTTGAAAAACCGCACGCCGGAGGAATTTGCCGTCGAATCCGCCCTCCGCGCCAGCCCTACCGTTCGGAAACATCTGGCCCAAGTTCTCTCGATTCCGCGTTGGAGCCGGTTCCGCGCGGACGGCACGCCCGACGAGGGCGAAACGGCCGGTCTCGACATCCTGCTCACGCAACTGGTCGGCGAACTGCCCAACCAAGCCCGGTTGGAAATGGCCCGCATCTCAGGAGTGCGGCCCGCGCAGAAAAAAATCGCCGAAACGCTGGTCAAAGCCACCGCCGCCGTCTCCGCGGCTGTCGGTGCGCAGCCGATTCCGCTGGCCGACATGCCGATTTTAACCACGCTACAAACAGCGATGGCGGCGGGTATTATTTACATTAGCGGCGGCGAGCTGAACATGAAGTCGGGCCTGAAATTTCTCGGATCGCTCGGCGCTTCCATCGGACTTGGATTCGTCTTGCGCGAGACGGCCCGCAGCGCGGCGAAGCTGGTTCCGGGCTTTGGCTATGCCGTTTCCGGTGCCGTCGCCGCTGGCGGCACGATGGCCGTGGGACGCGCCGCGATTGCCTTTTTCATCGACGGCATGACCCTTCCCGAGACCAAGAAAATCTTCCGCCGCAAACGCAAAACGGACGCGTCGCTCTCTCTCCCGGAGTGAACACTTGCACTCGCAATCAAGTCATCGTTTTTTCGTGTTAATAAGTTGTGAACAAAAGCCGCTTCTCAGAGCGATCCACTTGTTAAGAACCGCGTGACTCTCACCGAAATCAAAAATAGCCTGGCCGGTCTCGAAGCCTCTCCCAGCAAGAGCCTGGGGCAAAATTTTCTGCACGATCAAAACCTCGCTCAGTGGATGATACGTCAGTTGGAGCCTGCGGCGGGAGATCGTTTTCTGGAAATCGGCCCCGGCCTCGGCGCACTCACCGAATGGCTTTTGCCACAGGTGGCCAGCGTCACCGCCATCGAGAAGGACGGAAAAATGGTTGGTTTTCTTCGTGAACGGTTTGCGGATAAGTCTCATTTTTCTCTGCTCCACGAGGATGCTTGCGAGACGGATTTGCGTCGTTTTCTCATTCACGGTCCGCACAAGTTGATCGGCAATCTGCCCTACTACGTTTCGACTGCGATTCTCCTCAATTTTCTTTCGGCTCCGACTCCGATCACGCACGCACTGTTTACGATTCAGCGCGAAGTCGCCGAACGCCTGACGGCACAACCCGGCACGGCGGCTTACGGGTCGCTGACCATCGCAGTGCAACGCCGCTGGCGCGTAAAATATCTGCGAACGCTTCCGCCGACGGTGTTTTTTCCCGAGCCGCATGTGGATTCGGCCGTGGTGCTCCTGACCGCGCTGCCGCCCGAAGAAATCGCCCCCGTCGATGGCCACATCTTTGAAAAAACGGTCCGCCAGGGGTTTTCGCAACGCCGGAAGCAGCTTCGCAAGATGCTCGATATTCCGACAGAGAAATGGGAGCCGCTGGCAAAACAGATCGGAGTCGCAGTGCCATGTCGGGCGGAGGAATTGTCGCTGGCCCAATGGGTGGAGCTCGTGCAGGCACGCCACCCGATTTCGCAATCCGCCGCTCAGGAACCGGCGCAGGAAATTTTCGATGTGGTGAATGAGCAGGACGAGGTAATTGCCCAAGCGACCCGTGGTGAGGTCCACGCCAAAAACTGGAATCATCGTGCGGTGCACATCTTCGTTTACAACCAGGCGGGCGAACTGTTTTTGCAAAAACGCTCCCATCGCAAAGACCGCGAGCCCGGAAAATGGGACTCGAGCGCGGCAGGTCATCTCGATGCGGGCGAGACGTATCGGGCAGCGGCGGAGCGGGAGATTGTCGAGGAACTGGGCGTGAGCGCCGAGGTGGTTTTGGTGGAAAAATTGCCGTCGTCGGAGAAGACGGGGTATGAGTTTATCGAGATTTATCGAGCCGAATCGGAGGGGCCATTTTACCTGCACCCATTGGAGATCGAGACGGGGACGTTTTTCCCGCAGGCTCTAGTCGCTGAATGGATTGGAACTCGCCCGCAAGATTTTGCGCCGGGGTTTCTGGAGTGCTTACGATGTCTGGGAAATGCACGCGCCTCGCGTGCAGATGGAAGCGACTCGCTTCCATCGTCTTCTGCGTTGTCCGTGTAAGACGTTTTTGGCGAGTCGCCAAAAACCACACGCGAGTCGCGTGGGCTCCCCAGCAAGCATGCCACGTCGTTCAGACGGATTTGCTGCAAGCTGAAAGCGGGCGAAAAACGACTGGAAAGCCATGAAGTGTGCCAGGATGTCTCTTACCGGCGTGTTTCCAAGTCCGACCGCTACGTTTCCAACGTCTTCCAGGCGGTTTCCAAGGCCGACCACGCAGTTTCCGAAGACGACCGGCGTTTTTCCAGGTCCGACCGGCCTCTGGACAAGTGCGACCGGGCTCTTTCCAGATACGACTGCGCGGTTTCTGTGTCAGACCGCGCGGTTTCCGAATCCGACGAGGCAGTTTTCTCTACGGTTTCAGCTCGACGTTGGCGTTGGCGTCGTTGATCGTGAATTGCTCGTGATGGAACGTCGGGTCGCCCCGGAAAGTGAGGCGTCCGGCGTATTTCCGCTCGATATCGACGAGTAAATCTTCGTCCTCGTTGCGCAAGCGCTTGAGAACTTCCGGGTTCACCACGACGCGAATCTCGTGGATGTCGTCCTGATATTTCCGCATCACGAGATGGAGCTGGCGCTGGAGTTCGACGCTCATGGTCATGGCGCTTTTTACCTTGCCGCGGCCGTTGCAATACGGGCAACTGATGAAGACCGAGCCGCTGAGACTTTCCTGTGCGCGCTGGCGGGTCATTTCCATGAGGCCGAGCGGCGAAATCGGCAAGACGTGGGTCTTGGCCTTATCGCGTTTCAGCCGATCCTTCATGCGCTGATAGACCATTTGCTGGTCTTTGCGGCTCTTCATGTCGATGAAATCGCCGATGATGAGGCCGCCAATGTTGCGGAGGCGGAGCTGGCGGGCAATCTCGTCGGCGGCTTCCATATTGGTCGTGAGAATGGTTTTATCCATTTCCTTGGAGCCCTTGTTACGACCGGTGTTGACGTCGATGGCGATGAGAGCCTCGGTCTCGTCGATGACGATGTAACCGCCGCATTTGAGCCAGACTTGCCTGTGAAAAGCGTCGTCGATTTGTTTCTGAACGCCGTAACGCTCGAAGATCGGGTAGGGCTCGGTGTAATGCTCAATGCGGTTGCGCGCCCGTCGGGAGATCTGGCCGACGAGGTCTTTCATCCGGTTGGTGGCGTTGAGATCGTCGCAAACGACGGAATCGATTTCGTCGGTGAGAAAGTCGCGGACAGTGCGGTCGATGAGATCGGGCTCGCGGAAGAGACAGGTGCCTCCGGGTTGATCGTGCATGGCCTGCTCGATTTTGCGCCATTGCTCGACGAGAATGCTCAAATCACGCACGAAATAACGCGCACGCTGGCCTTCGCCGACGGTGCGCATGATGACGCCCATGCCTTCGGGAACCTCGAGTTCCTGGAGAATTTTGCGGAGACGCTCGCGTTCTTTCGGATCATCGACTTTGCGCGAGATACCGCTTTGATCGCTATACGGCATGAGGACGAGATAACGGCCGGCGAGGCTGATATTCGTGGTGATACGTGGACCTTTGCTGCTGATCGGCCCCTTGGTGACTTGCACAATCACGTCCGAACCCACTGGGTAAATGCCCGGAATATCTTTGGAACTGATGTTCGAGCGGGCCTTGTTGCTGGAGCGTGAGACTTCCTCGACTCCGCTGTCGAGCGCGGCGGGAAGGGCGTCCCAGAAGTGGAGAAACGCGTTTTTCTCGAAGCCAATATCGACGAACATCGCCTTTAGGCCGTGCTCGATGTTTTTGACTTTGCCTTTGAAAATACTGCCGACGATGTTGCGATCGTTGTCGCGTTCGATGCTGTATTCCTCGAGTCGGCCGTTCTCGACGAGGGCGACGCGTGTTTCCAGGCGTTCGCAGTTAATGACCAGTTGGTTGCCGGTCTTTTTCGGAGCGAGTCCGAAGATTTGTTTTACTTTTTCAATCATGCCTCTAATGCCTTTCTGGCGGGGTTGTGAGGTTGGAATGTCGATCAAATCGTCTGAGTCCATGCCGATTTACCCGCGCGGGCTCCTCGGTTTGGACACAGATTTTTGATCGCGCTGAAGGAGAAATTTCTTCTTCAACTCATCCGCAGTCACTGCTTTCGGAGTGGCCGGGGAATGTTCGTCTGCCTCGGTTTCAATGTTAGGAGCGTCTTGGTCGGACCGCCGGGAATCGGCCTTCGCAACGATCTTTTCGTCGTTGTGTGGGACCGAGTCGGCCGTCTCTCCATCCTCATCGCCGGGTGTGGCGGGGAGATTACGCTCAAAGTCGATGGTTTCTACGAAATTATAATTGCCCATGGCCGGTTTGAGCGGTTTCAAGTCGGGGTTGTAGCCGCCTTTCATGGCCATGACGTCTTTGATGATTTTCGCCGCGATGGGTGCCGCCGTGCCACCGCCCGACTTGGCGCCCTCGATGAATATGCAAATCGCCAGTGTCGGTTTGTCGTAGGGCGCGAAGCAGACGAACCAAGTGTGGTTGTCGGGCACACCTTTGCGCTTAAATTGTGCGGTGCCGGTTTTTCCAGCAACGACGCAGCCGGGCACGCGTGCTTTTTTGCCAGTTCCATCGGGATCGTTGACGACTTTCCACATGCCGTGGCGCACGCGCTCGATTTGACTGGAAGTCAGCCCGTTTTTCAAAAGATCCGCCCGCACCCGCGGCGCATGGAGTGTCTCCGTGCCGTCGGGACTCACGCTTTTATGGATCAACGTCGGGTAATAACAGGTGCCGCCGTTGGCCACGGTTGCGCCGATCATGGCCATTTGCAGCGGACTCGCCTCGACGTATTGCTGACCGATGGAAGTGAGCGCGGTGTTGGCATTTCCCCAGCGATCCTTCGGATGATGTTTCGCCAGCCACTCTTTGCCGGGCAGCACGCCGCCGTTTTCATTGGAAAGCTCGATGCCAGTAGGCTGGCCGAGTCCGAGCGAGGCGCACATCTGGTCCATCGGCCCGATGCCGGTGGCGTTGCCGTATTGAAAAAAGAAGGCGTTGCAGGAATTTTTCAGGGCATTTTCCAAATCCTGATCCCCATGCGACCCGCCTTGCTGGCCGATCCAGCAGCGCATGTAAGTGTTGCCGTAAGAGACGCCGCCCGAGCAGTTGAAATGATCGTTCCCATGGCCTGCCTTCAAGCCGGCGAGCGCGATGGGAAGTTTGTAAGTCGAGCCCGGCGCGTAAGCGCTGATCGCCCGATTGGTCAGCGGATCGGCGTCCGCCTCCTTGAGCGAGGTCCAATTTTTCGTGGAGATGCTGGGGATAAAATTGTTCGGATTGTAGGAAGGCACGGAGACCATCGCGAGGATTTCGCCATTGTTTGGATCGACGACCACCACAGCTCCACGCCCCACTCCTTTTTGCAATTTGCCGTCGGCATTGGTATAAACCGCATCTCGCATGGCTTTCTCGGCTATGTATTGGATTTTGGCGTCGATAGTTAGATAAACATCTGACCCGCGTTGCGGCGGATCCTGGCGAATCTCGCCTTCGATCTGGCCCTTGACGTTTTTCTTCAGCACGCGCGCGCCAGGTGCTCCCTTGAGGAGTTCGTCTTGGGTTTTTTCCAGATTGGTCCGGCCTTGGACGTCGGCTTCATAATAGGTAAAATCGTCGATGTCGGGTTGGGCAGAAATGTCGCGCGGCTCTCCGACATAGCCAAGAATTTGGGCCGCGAGTGCGCCGTAAACGTATTCGCGCACAGGCTTCTGGCCGACTTTGATGCCGGGCAAGCCGATGTCGCGCTCGGCGTATTTGGCGAAGGTCGGGAAATCGACATCCTGCCGATAGGTAAATGGCACGAGTTGCTTGGTCTTGTAGTGAACGCGGAGTTTGTTGGTGCTGTAAGGCTCGTCGAGTTGCAGTTCGCGGAGTCGCGGTTGAATGGCCGTGTCGATGATTGTGACGATGTCCGTTTCCTCCTTGACCTGGGCGCGTCCGTTGCCGTCGGCCTTTTCATATTTCAACTTCGGAACGTCATGGTTTTCCTTTTTGTAGCTTTGCACCATGGCCGGCAGGAGGAAATCGACCTCGTAGCTGGCGCGATTACGAACGAGGGAAAGTCCGTTGCGATCCTTGATTTCGCCGCGAACGGACGGAATCCGGACGGTGACTTGCGAGCTGTTGAGAATTTGTCGCGTATAGTAGTCGCACTTCAAGATCTGGACGTTCCACATCTGCGCGACGAGCAGGCCAAACGCGATCAAAAATAGCATCGCCAGAACATGCACTCGCAGTAGCGGCTTGCGTGCGGCATCGGCTTCTGTGTGACGACGGGCCATTAGCCAAGCTCCTCAAAAAACGGCGCGTCCGGTTCGTAACGCACAACCAAGGCGAGGCGTCCCAGTAGCCAATAAATCACCGGACTCAGCAGCATGGCGACAAAGCCCGCCCCGAGAGTCAGCCACCAGACGCTCGGTGGAAACACCGCGTGGTGGCGGCGGAAGATGATGGCTAGATATTCGACCAGCAAAATGCAGGCGGTAAAAATCCCCGTCATCAGACAATGAATCTCCCACCTTCCTCTTAAAAATAACGGCCTAAACCCATGCATCATTGACCCTAGTATCGAATAAATGATTATCGACCAGCCGAGGGAGATTTCAACCGAGGAGTCCACGACTTGGACGGAAAAAAGATCCCACATCAGGCCGCAACAAAACGTCAAAACCATTGCAGCCGGATACGGCAACGCCAGCGCACCATAGAACATGACGATCGGCATCAACTGCACTTGCGCGCCGTGCAACCACGGCAGCGGCGGGATGAAAATTTGTAAAACCAGCGCGGCAAAGCTGCAAAGCACGAGCAGAAAAAGGTAGAGGATGACCATGGCTATCCTCCAATGATGACAAAGACATCTTCGATTTCCGATAGATCGACGGCGGGCATCAACAACGCCTGTGTATCCAAGTCGCGATGATGCGTGGACTTGACGGTGCCGATGAGCAGGCCCGATGGAAAGACGCCGCCGATGCCAGAACTGTAAATTTTTTGCCCAACCGAAAACTGCGCTTCTTTGGAAAGAAAATTGAGCGCCAGTAAGGGAGACATCGCCTCGGAGACTTGAGCGCCCTGCACCACACCCTGGTCACGGGAACCTTCCACGTCGGCAGCGATTTGCAGCCGCTCGTCGGTAATGAGGATGACCTCGGAAATCGTGGCAGAGACTACGGTTGTTTTCCCGACAATTCCCTCGTCCGTCACCACGGGCATGTCGGGTTTCAGTCCTTTGTTACTCCCGCAGTCGATGGTAAAACTGTTCAGCCAGGTGCCCGCCTCTCGCGTGACGATTCGTGCCGGGACCAATTTATAGACAGCCCGTTCGCGGTAATTTAAAGCTCGGCGCAGGCGGTTGTTGTCATCTTCGAGATTACGCAAGGTGAGGTTGATCGCCTTCAGATTTTTGTTCTCAATGAGCAACCGCTGGTTGTCCCTCTCAAGCTGGTCGAGAGACTTTAAGCCCGTAGTCACTGTGGTCACCTGATTTTGGACCAGGGCACCAGTCTTTAGAAAAGGCGACACCGCCTGTAAAAACGCGCCTTTCACAGCCTGCACGCGCTTCGGTCCCAGCGTTAGCAAACTCACAGTCAAAATGAGCAGAACCGCCAGGACAACGATGTTAATCGGCTTCAAAGCTCGACTTTCTGAAAATCAGAAATTAGCGCCACTGACGCTCGTTGGTCGCGACTTGCTTGAGAAATTTAAGCTCGTTCAGGGCACGGCCAGTTCCCTCAGCCACGGCACTGAGAGGATCTTCCGCGACATGCACCGGCAGACCGGTTTCTTCCATCAGCAATTTATCGAGCCCGCGGAGCAGAGCCCCGCCGCCAGCGAGAACAAGCCCGCGATCCACCAAATCGGCAGAAAGTTCTGGCGGACAACGTTCCAAAGTCACGCGCACCGAATCCACAATCGTGGAAATCGGCTCCATCAACGCCTCGCGCACTTCCTGCGAAGTGAGCATGAGGGTTTTCGGAAGACCGGCGACCAAGTCGCGGCCTTTGACTTCCATGCTGGTCTCTTTTTCCTGGGGATAAGCCGAGCCGATCTTGATTTTGATTTCCTCGGCGGTGCGCTCGCCAATCATGAGATTGTAGGCGCGCTTCATATATTGAATGATCGCCTCGTCGAGTTCATCGCCCGCCACCCGGACGCTGCGGCTGAAAACAATGCCGGAGAGTGAAATCAAAGCCACCTCGGTGGTTCCTCCGCCAATGTCGATAATCATGTTTCCCGCCGCATCCTGAACAGGCAATCCAACCCCGATCGCTGCCGCCATCGGCTCCTCGATAAGATAGACCTCCCGGGCACCTGCATGAGTGGCGGAATCTTTCACCGCCCGCTTTTCCACCTCCGTAATGCCAGAGGGAACCGCAATAACCACCCGCGGTCGCACCATTTTCCGGCGATTGTGCACCTTGCTGATGAAATGGCGCAGCATCGCCTCAGTAATCTCGAAGTCGGCGATCACACCATCCTTCAAAGGTCGGATGGCGACGATATTGCCGGGAGTTCGCCCCAACATTCGCTTGGCTTCATCCCCGACAGCCAACACTTTATTGGTGCCAGCCTGGACCGCCACCACTGACGGCTCGCGCAGAACGATGCCGTGGTCTCTCACATATACCAGTGTGTTTGCTGTCCCGAGGTCAATCCCGACGTCATTGGAAAAGAATCCCAAAATACCATTAAACATTAAAAAAACGAGTTAAATTTATATTGCGACAGGTGGTGTAGTTAGCGTGAGAAGTTTATCTCGGACACTTCGTGGGACACGGCAAAATGGCTACCTGTTTAGTGTGAACCTGTTATGTAGGCGTGAGCAGTCTCGGGCGTCAAGGTAAAGGTGAACACAATGACACTATTTTCTCGGAAAACGCCTTGGAAACTCTCTCGCAAATGACTTCAGACACTTGAAACAATCCTTCCACATCAGAGTCTTGGAAGTCTTTCAGTCTCTCTTTTTTTATGGAGCCAGCGGACTCGTGGCCTTCGGCTGTTATCTCAACTCAGAAATGGGAGTCCGCACCTCCTACTATCCCGTGCTTTGGTTTGCCGGCGGGATGTTTGTTTACAACCTCGACCGATGGATTCCAGACCCAGCCGATCCGATCAATGTCCCAGGGAGGGCGAGATTCGCGCGCACCAGAAAATGGCTGATTAAGCTCTCGCTCTCGGTGCTCGTCCTGATCCCGGGTTGTGAAAAAAACTGGCTGCTGCTGTGTTTGACAGGCATAGCCGCCGTGGTCTCAGCCTTTTACTGCATCATTCCACCGGGGTTTTCCGGCCGGATCAAAGATTCACCCGTGTTGAAATGGCTGATGCCTCCGGTCGTGGTCCTTGCCACTTTAACCATTCCCATTTGGATCAAAGTCGAGAATTGGGCGCTTTTGTTGCATCACTGGCCGCTGCTCGGTGGCGTTTTTGTTGCTCTGCTTACGAATATTTTACTTTTCGATCAACGGGACGCCGCAGGAGACACCTCATCAGGAGTCAGAACGATCGCAAACCGGCTTGCGCCTAAAAATCTTCTTCGTCTGCTTCTGGTGATGATGGCGTTACAAGTCGGCTTTCTTATTTTTGAGCCACATTGGGGAATGGTCATTTTTACCCTTTACGTGGGTGGCTTGGTCGGATTACTCCAGCAGAAAAAGCGACCCGAATTTTATGACTGGGCGGTGGACGGCATGTTGTTTGTCCCGCTGATTGTGAAATGTTTTGAAAGACTCGGCTGAAGAACTTCGGCTTGCGCATGAGCCGCGAAGCGGGTTTCCGCATGATTTCTCCAGCTCCTGCCGCGTGCCCTTGTGGAATAAACCAGATCGGTGGTAATCTCCCGGCCCATTCATGTTTTCCAAGCCAGCCACCGAGGAGCAAATCCGCGAACAACTTAAATCCATCAAATACCCCGGTTTTTCCCGCGACATCGTCTCCTTTGGCATCGTCCGGGACGTCACCCTCGATGGGAAAGACGTCACCATAAAGATGGCACTCGCCACCAACGACCCGGCCATTCCGCAGAAAATCCAGACCGACACCGAGACGGCGATCAAAGCCCTTTCCGGCGTGAGCAAAGTCAAAGTCGTCATCGACATTTCCGCTCCGCCCACCGCCAGCGCCACGGGAACGACCGCCATCCCGGGCATCCGGCACGTCATCGCCATTGCCAGTGGCAAGGGCGGCGTGGGTAAATCCACCGTCGCCTCGAATCTCGCCGCAGCCCTCGCCCTGCAAGGCGCCAGCGTCGGCCTTTGCGACTGCGATATGTATGGACCGAGCATGGCCATCATGTTTGGCGCGCGCGAACGACCCGCCGCGACGGACGAAAATCAGATCATCCCGCTGGAACGTTACGGCATCAAACTCATGTCGATGGGCTTCCTCCTCGACGACGATTCACCAGCCATCCTGCGCGGGCCGATGGTCACGCGTTACACCCAGCAATTTCTGCGTCAGGTGGAATGGGGCGAACTGGATTTCCTCATCCTCGACCTCCCACCGGGCACGGGCGACATCCAGCTCACCATCGTGCAAACCGTCGCCCTCGCTGGCGCAGTCATCGTCACCACGCCGCAGGAAGTCGCGCTGATCGATGCGCGCAAAGCGGCGACCATGTTCCAAAAAGTCAACGTCCCGCTCCTCGGCCTCGTGGAAAACATGAGCTTCTTCCAATCGCCCAGCGACGGCAAACGCTACGACATCTTCGGCAACGGCGGCGGTCGCCGCGAAGCCACGCGCCTCGGCATCCCGTTTCTGGGAGAGATCCCCATCGACATTTCCACGCGCGAAGCGGGCGACCGCGGCCAGCCCATCGTCCTGAGCGAACCGCAAAACCCAGCATCGCAAGCCTTGAGCGACATCGCCGGCCAGTTGCACCGGCTGTTTTAATCGTCCCGCTCCACCTCTGGGAGGGAACGGACATGCCATTGCAACCCTGTCAATAAGTGACGGGGTCGCCGCTACGTTTGATTAAGAGCAAAGATTTCCTCAAGTTCCTCTGTTCCCACAATTGACTCGTAATGTGCTAAGACTTCATTCCGATCCACGGATTTAAGCTTTAGGCCGATAACAGCTAGCGCAAATGCTCCATCTTCGTCGAATTGGAGGACTGACCAGCCAAGTCCACCCGTAAACTCACAGTTTGGCCAACGGGCAATCCAACGGGGATAGCTATATATCTTTCCACTTCGCTTTTTCACGATGCCTTTAGAGCGAAAAACTCCAACTTTCCCCGAAATGTTCCGTTTCGTCATTCTTCCTTCCCGCGGAATTTCAGGCGGCAGATCTTTAATGAAAGAGCGAATCCACCTTCGTCCGGCTGCCTCAGCCTTTTCCCAACTACCATATTTTTTAAGAGTGAAGTAGCGGAGGTGAAGCTCCCTCTGCCGCATAACGCTAGCCTTCACACATTTCTCCTTCACGTTTCGACACACATGCTTTGCGCTCATTTACTCATTTAGGCTAAAGAAGCTGAGTTGAGGAGCTTTTTCCAAATACCGCATCGAGCCGCAGTTTCAGATAATGACTCGCGCGTCGCAGTGGAAATAGAGTGAGCCGGCGTTCTTGAAGACGGAGTTCCGAGGGGCTGGGCAAAAGGGATTTGTCACACGGAGGCACGGAGAAGACACGGAGAAATGGGGGAAATTGCTGAGTCTTGGGCTGTGGGGTTCTTTCCTCCGTGTCCCTCCGTGCCTCCGTGTGAACTTTTTTCAGGACAAGGGTTCGGGCTGTAAGTGCCCTGGATTCAAGCAGATTCAACAAACGGACGAGTCGTTTTGGCAAACGGACTGGCGGATGTTGCCGACGGATCGGTCCTTTTGATAATCGGATCGGCGGCGGGATATAGCGGATCGGTCGTTTTCGGAAAGGGACCGGTCGGTTGAGGAAAAGGACGAGTCCGGCAGACGAAAGGAACGGCGGCTGAAGGAATCGAACCTAAGGAGTTGCCTTCAGAAAAGCGATTGTATTCTTACCTTTCTGGAAAAAAACATTCCGGGGAAATGCGGATGCTCATCCGTGTATTTTTTAGCCCCCTGTGGATTTGTCTTCGTGTATATTGCCCGTCCGCGTTGTCATTTTTGGCGACCGGAGTTTCATTCCTATCACCTCTGTGGCCACCTCCATTTCCGACCTTCGACTCACCACCCGTCAGCAGCACAATCTGGTTCAGCTCCGCAATAAAATCCCCAAGCTCCGCCAGCAGCGCGGACGGGAATTGTATCAAAGCGGCTCGAATCTTTCCCTCAAGCGCAGCGACAATCATCTCCCCGGCTCGATGGGTTACGTCGCGATCGTGCGCGACATGGTGCGGCGCGAGGTCTTTATCGAGTTCCTCGGAAATGAGGTCAACGCCGACTGCGATTGCGAGGACGGCACGCTCTGCAAACACTGCTACTGCGCCATCCAGTCGCTCCTCGCCAAAGCCAGCATCGAGGATCGGGCGGCGGATCGTCCGGCCAAGGAACTCATCGCCTCGCTGGAATCCGCCCATGCGCGGCGGCTGGTGGCAGTCGAGTTGGATTACATTGAGCGCATCGAAACGGCTTACGCCAACGCGAACAACAAAGCGGAGCTAACCGTTTACGATCTGCGCGGGCTGCTCCCCGGTGCTTTTGGCGGCGGCGCGACTCGCGTGGAACTCTGGCCCGAGCCACCCACGTCGCTGATCGAGTTCTGGCACTATGTGGCCCATGCGATCAACTCGAAAAAGGGTTCCTACCCGCCGTTTCTCGACCTCGTCACCGACCCGGCTCTGATCGCCGACAAAGTGCGCGGGTGGTTGCGGCAAAAGCAAATCGCCACCTGGACCGAGACCTTTTCCCGCATGGCGGCCGACGACTCGGCCCAGCGCGTGCGCACGCTCGATCTGCGGATTCATATCGAAGTCGAATCCTTTTCCCTCGAATGCCGGCTCGACGGACTCTCCGAATTTACCCCGGTGAAGACGAAGGCTGTCCGCCAGTTGCAGGCCGACTTGGATGCCAATCTGCTCCATCTCACGCCGGAGGCCAGCGTGCTCTGGCCGCGGTTTGCCCCGATTCTGGACAACGACATATTCACCTGGCGCGAACCTGCCGCTCGCGCTGCGCTGGAGAACCTGTTGCGGATGCCGTTCATTCGACCGCAACTCGTCGCCCTCGATGGCGCGCCACTGGAGTTTCCAGCAGAGCCGTTGCGCTGGTCGATCACGGAAAATGAGGACGACTACGATCTCACTCTGGTGACGGCTGAGGGCCAGCCGCCGCTCCGGATTCTCGCGCGTTTCCCCGGTCGTCCAGCATTGTATCTCACGGCGCGCCAGGTGTTTGCCGGGCCGTTGATCAGCGAGGAATTTGCCAGCGCAGACTCGTTGCGCGTGCCAGCGGAGGCGCTCCACAGCGTTTCCGGCATCCAGACCTTGCTCAAACTCGACGCGCCGCTGCCCGAGAAAATCGGCCAGCGCGTGCGGCGCATTCCGCTGCATCTCCGGCTCATCGCGGAACTTCACAAGCCGCGCAGCCCAAAATTCGGGAAGGAGACCGACCCGGAATATCTCCATCTCGCCGTGCATTCGGCGGATCAAGCCGGACGCGAGTTCAGCGAGTATCTCGGTGCTGGCTGGTCGCCGTTTATCGGAAAAAACAGACCGGAGTTGCAGTCGAATGACGAGTTTCTGGAAATCCTCGATCCGCGCACGCTGCCGAATCCGGCTCCGATCCTCGATGCGCTCCCAGTTTCCTACGATGACGAGGCCGAGGTCTGGAGTTGCCGGATCACGCGGAAATTTCCCGAGCAATTCTCCCACTGGCTGCAAAATCTCCCGCCCATTATTGCGCTCGACCTGGATGCGACTCTGGCTAGTTTCCGCGAGCGTCCGCTGACCGCGAAGTTCGATCTCGAAATTCTCGAATCGGGCGTGGACTGGTTCGACTTGCGTTCCACTCTAAAAATAGAGGACACCGATCTCACCCGCGACGAAATCACGCTACTCCTGAAGGCTGGCGGCGAATATGTCCGCCTCGGCACCAAGGGCTGGCGCAAACTCGCCTTTGAGCTTTCGCCCGAAGACGATGCCGCCCTCGCCCAGATCGGCCTCAGCGCGGCGGACCTCAATGGCGAGCCGCAGCGGATGCACGTTCTCCAGCTCGCCAGTGGCAACAAATCCCGCAGTCTTCTGCCCGACGACACCCTGGCCCGCATCGCCGAACGCGCCGCCGAGTTAAAGACCGCCGTTTCGCCACCCGTGCCGTCGAGCATCCAGGCGACTTTGCGCCCTTACCAGTTGGAGGGTTACCACTTTCTATCCTATCTCGCCGCCAACACTTTCGGTGGCATCCTGGCCGATGACATGGGCTTGGGAAAAACTCTCCAGACCCTCGTCTGGCTCGCGTCGTTACGGGAGGATGCCGAGCGCGCCGCCCGCACCAGCCTCGTCGTTTGCCCGAAATCCGTCACCGACAACTGGCTGGGCGAGGCCGAGCGCTTTTATCCCACGCTCAAAGTCGGCGTGTGGCGCGAAAAGGACGCCACGAAGCTCGCAAAATTCGTCAAAGATCACGACCTCGTCGTCCTGAATTACTCGCAACTCCGCTCGCACGAGCTCGCCCTCGCGAACGTTCATTGGCTCACTGTCATTCTCGACGAGGGACAGTTTATTAAAAACCCCACGTCGCAAACTGCCCAGGCCGCACGCAATCTCGTCTCCGATCACCGCCTCATCCTCACCGGCACCCCGATTGAAAACAAACTCCTCGACCTCTGGAGCCTGATGTCGTTCGCCATGCCCGGAATCCTCGGCACGCAGGGTCGATTCCAGGTTCTCTTCAACGAGAAAAAAGACGCGCTGGCCACCCGCCGACTCGCTGCGCGGGTACGTCCGTTTCTCCTGCGCCGTTCGAAAAAGGAAGTCGCCACCGACCTCCCCGACCGTATCGAGGAAGATCTCCATTGCGAAATGGAAGGCGACCAGTTGCATCGTTATCGCGCCGAACTCAAAATCGCCCGCCAGCGCCTCCTCAAGATCAACACCAGCAAGCAACTCGACAAAGAGCGCTTCAACATTCTCACTTCGCTCCTCCGCCTCCGGCAAATCTGCGCCCACCCAGGGCTCGCCGATCCGGAGCTAACCAACGCCGAAAGCGCAAAACAGGAAGCTCTCTTCGACTTGTTAGAACCCCTCATCGAGGAAGGCCACAAAGTGTTAGTTTTCAGTCAGTTCGTCTCCATGTTAGAACGTCTCCAGACCGAGATCGCCCGGCGCGAATGGAAGAGCTACTACCTCGCTGGCGACACCGAGGATCGCGGGCAACTCGTGAAAAATTTTCAGGCCGATCCCGACAGCGCCGTTTTCCTCATTTCCCTCAGAGCGGGCGGCTTCGGCTTGAATCTAACCTCGGCGAGTTACGTCGTTCTCTACGACCCGTGGTGGAATCCAGCGGTGGAAAACCAGGCCATCGACCGGACGCATCGCATCGGCCAGAAAAACACCGTCAACGCCTACCGCCTCATCACCAAAGACAGCATCGAGGAAAAAATCCGCGCTCTGCAAAAGAGCAAAGGTGCACTCGCACAGGACATCCTCGGCGAGGAAAACTTCGTGAAGTCTCTAACATTAGACGACTTCCAATACCTCTTCGCCGACAGCGCCGACAGCACTGGAACTTAGATATTTGCAGTCACCCATGTCGCCCGTTGCATGATGAACCGGCGGCGCGAGGGCCGCTGAAAAACCGGAGCCGTCTGTCGGAAAACAAATCGGAGAAATGATCCCAGCAACCTCTCGAATATAAGAGGAACTAGGGGCGGGGAGAATTATCCGATCTTTTACACCCAAGCAAATGGAGATAAACGAAGTAACGGTGCGAAAGCTGCTAGTAATCAGGAAGTTATTTAAAATTATGCTGTATTCCTCCACGCGGTCTTCCTTCCTCCTTTCAAGCGCTATCATGGCCGCCGTCATGGCCGCCATCCATCCCGTGCAGGCTGCGGCTCCCGATCTGGGCGCGGCCAGCAGTTTTGGCGTCTTGGGCGGCTCCACGGTCACTAACACCGGCGCGACTCTCATTACAGGCGATCTCGGCACGAGCCCCGGCTCGGCAGTCACGGGGTTTCCGCCCGGTTTCGTCACGGGCTCGATCACGACCGGTGCCACCAATCCGGCGGCGCAGGCTCATAGCGACACGATCACGGCTTACAATACGCTGGCGGGTGAGAGCGCGACGACGATTCTGACAGGTCAGGACTTGGGCGGGCTGACGTTGACGCCGGGCATTTATTTCTTCGCTACCTCGGCCCAACTCACCGGCACGCTGACTCTCGACCCGTTGGGTGATCCCAATGCGACCTTCCATTTTCAAATCGGCACCACGCTGACGACGGCGAGTCTCTCCGCCGTGCTCGTGGCCGGGGGGCTCAACCTCCCAGATGTCTTCTGGCAGGTGGGAACGTCGGCCACCCTGGGGCTGGCCACGGCTTTCGATGGCAACATTTTGGCGCAGGCCAGCATCACGCTCAACACCGGCTCGGGAATTTCCTCCGGACGGGCTCTGGCCATCGATGGAGCGGTGACTCTGGATACGAACCAGATTTCCCTCGGTCGTCTCGCGTCCGTTGCAGGCACTTATTGGAAGGGCGGCACGAGTAATCTCTGGTCGCAGACCAACTGGTCCACGGATACGACTGGCGCGGATGATGTGAATCTTCCCGGCTCGGGGGCCAACGTGATTTTCTCAGAAACGGGCGTGCTTCCGCAGAACCAGAACACGGTGCTCGATTTCAATGCGAACATCGCCAGCCTCACGGTGAATGACAGTGTGCCCGTGACGATTTCCGGCGCGAACACGCTCACGATCTCGGGTGCTGGCGTCTTTACTGGCATTACGATCAACTCCGGCGCGGGCCTTACCACGATAGCGACGAATCTCGTCCTCGCGGGCACGTCGGATCGCATCACAGTGAATAATGCGGCAGGGCTCGTCATCAGCGGGCAGATTGGCGGCTCCATCGGTCTCACCAAGGCTGGCACAGGCCTGTTAACTCTCACCGGAGTGGAAACTTACACGGGTGCGACGACGATCAATGCCGGTGTGTTGCAACTCGGCAACGGAGTCGCGGCGGGATCATCCATCGCCTCTTCCAATGCCGTCACTGTGGCGTTGGACTCAGCTCTGAGTTTGAATCTGAAGAGCGGGGAAACCTTTTCCAACAACGTAGCCGATAATGGCATCGTCGCAGCCATTCAGACGGGAGTTACCACCGTCAGCGGCGACATCAGCGGCAGCGGCATCTTCCTTCAGACTGGGACCGGGCGCACCATCCTGACGGGACGCAACACTTACACTGGTGCCACGATTGTGGGCACTGGCACCCTGCAAGTTGGCGACGGCGCCGTCGTGCGCGCCTCGATCTCCGCGTCTTCGCCGGTGCTCGTTTCTTCCGGATCGACTCTGGCCATCAATCTTACCGAGGGCAAAACCTTTGCCAACAATGTCGCCAACAGCGGTCTGGTGACAACCATTTCATCGCAAATGAACACCCTCTCGGGCGTGATTAGCGGAAGCGGCCGCTTTCATCAGAATGGAACTGGAATCACGATTCTCAGTGGTCAAAACACTTTCACCGGACTCACCCGCGTGGACCGGGGTACTCTCTACGTGGACGGCGCGACGGGCGGCGACGCATTGGTGAACAACGGCAAACTCGGCGGCAGCGGACGCATTCTAGGAAATGTCACCGCCACCAATCGTTCGACGGTCAGCGCCGGCAACCCCAGTCAGCCCGCTGGCCAACTCAATGTCCTCGGCAATTATCTGCAAGGGTCGCGCGCCAACTTCGTCGCCGTGCTCGCCGCCCCCGATACGAATAATGTTTTGGCCGTCAGCGGTCGCTCCCGCCTGAATGGCACGTTGAAGGTAAACTACGCCGCCGGGTTCGAAGCCACTGCAGGAGATGAGTTCACGATTCTAACCTCACGTCGCGGAGTGACCGGTCGTTTCAGTCGGTTCGACGACACCCATGCCAACACTCTGCTCACACTCGGCGTCTTCTATCTGCCCAATTCGGTCTTGCTGAAATTTGTCCAGGGTTCCTTCCAGACTCCCGGTGATCTGGATCTGACTCCGAACCAGACTGCCATCGGCGGCGGATTGGATGAACTCGTCCTTAACGATCCAGATTCGCCCTTGATCGCCGAATTGAACCGCCTCCCTCTGGATCAACTTCCCGGCGCTTACGACCGGCTGAGCCCGGTGGAGTTCGCTGCCATCTTCGACAGCGGATTTGCCATTGCCAAAGAGCAATCCGGTTTCATTGAACGCCGCCTGGAGGAGATTCGAGACAACTCAGATACGACTGAAACTCCGATGGCCGTCAGCGACGGAAAAACGACCTTTGACGCCAAAGACGGCAAACACATGATCGCGCCGGAAAGAAATGTCGCAGCGCTCGCACCGGAACGGCGCTGGGGCTTCTACCTCAACGGCGGTGCCCAAGCCGTGGAAATCGGTGACACCTCACGGGCGGCGGGCTCCGATTTTAACATTGGCAGCGCTAATCTCGGCGCAGATTACCTCCTCACCAACCACGTCATCGTCGGAGCGACCGTCGGTTATTCTCATCTGAGTTCCGATGGAATCGGCGATGGCAAAGTCACTGGCGACGGCGCAAATGGCAACCTCTACGCGAGCTGGTTCGACCACGGATTCTATGTCAACGGCATCCTTGGCGGCGGTTATACCTCCTACGACACGAAGCGCGAATCCCTCGGTGGCACGGCTCGCGGCAGGACGGAAGGCAGCGATTACTCGGCCCTTATCGGCACCGGTTACGAGCATCACATTGGGGCGTTAACCATTGGCCCGATCGCCGCGCTGCAATGCACCACGGTCAGTCTCAATGGATTCACCGAGCACGGCTCGCTCGCACCCCTGCGCATCGACGACCAGAGCGAAAACTCCCTGCAGTCCCGTGTGGGCCTCCGAGCCTCCTATGCATGGAAAGTCGGCCACGTCGTCGTCACTCCCGAGGTGCGTGCCCAGTGGCAGCATGAATATCAGGATACCAGCCGCGGAATTGGCGCTGGTTTTGCCGCCGACTCGAAGACTTCCTTCACCGTTCACGGCCCGGAAATCGGACGCGACAGCCTCCTCCTCGACGCCGGTGCCTCAGTCCAATGGAGCCCGCGTGTTTCCACCTTCGCCTACTACACAGGGGATCTCGGAGCAAAAAACTACTCCTCACATTCAGTCAACGCCGGTGTGCGGGTGAGTTTCTAAGCGGCCTAGTCTCGGGCGGAGTGCATGGCGCGAATGATGTCGTCATGGGCTTTCTCCAGCAAATCGTTGTGTGTGCCGCCGGGGATTTCCCGAAAAGTCGCGGTGGAACCTAACTCGGCTGCGAGCGTTTGGCCCATTCTCTCGGGAATGACGCCATCGTCGTTGCCGTGGAAAATCCAGACGTGGCCACCGCGTTTTTGGAGTCCGGCGAGGCGGGCGCGATTATCGTAGCGATGCCGCACCAGCCAGCCGAGCGGCGCGTGCACCACGATGGAAGTCATTTCCATGGCACTGGTGAATGGCGCGAGCAGAACCGCTCGACGCAGGTGAAATTCCTCCACTCCCAGCAAGGCCGCCGCAGCTCCCAGCGAATGCCCAAAAGCGATGCCGCGACTCTCGATCTCTGCCAGCGGAAACCCGGTCGCTCGTGCTGCCGCCGGGACGGCCTGGCGGAGATTTTCCTGGATCGTCGCCGGTGTCGGTGTGCCTGGCGAGACGCCATAACCTGGATAATCCACAAAAAGAAACGCATCCTGCCGCAGCCCGGAATAGTCCTGCAAGTCGGCCAGACTGAGCGCCTCGCTGGCATTTCCGGCGCAGACGATCCAGAGGTGCTCCGGCACACGATTGTTCTCAGCGGGCAGAAGCCAGGCGGTTTCGCGACCCTGCGTCGTCTGGTATTCGATGCGACTTCCACCGGATTGGAGAAACGCCGTCACGGTCTTCGACGATGAGTGCCGCGGGAAATAAATCATTCGGCTCTGGAAGAAAAACAGATATGCCAGGAACACGAGCACGACGGCGAGGACGATGCGCAGGAGGGATTTCGAGAGCCGCAGAAACATGGCGCACGATGGCACTTTCACCGGGAAAGAAAAGGAAACGCGCTGCTTTCAACTTGTTTCAAGGCGTCCAGTCTTTAACTTGTCCGACCACATGGAGACTCTCGCCGCACCCGAAACTGCCCTCATTTCCACAACCGGCGAATGGCCGCCGCTCGATACATTTGCCCGCCGTCACATCGGGCCGGATGCCGTGTCGCAGGCGGCGATGCTCGAAGCGGTCGGGGCGGAGTCGCTCGATGCCTTGATCGACGAGGTCGTGCCGGGGAAAATTCGCATGCGAGTTCCATTGGATTTGCCGCCCGCTCTCGGTGAATCGGCGGCTCTGGCGGAGTTGAAAGAGATCGCCTCAAAAAACCAAGTCTGGAAATCCTATTTAGGGACCGGCTATTCCGACTGCCTCACGCCGCCCGTCATCCAGCGCAACATTCTGGAAAATCCCGGCTGGTACACCGCTTACACGCCGTATCAGGCTGAAATTTCGCAGGGCCGCATGGAGGCGCTGCTGAACTTCCAGACGATGATCATCGACCTCACGGGATTGGAAATTGCCAACGCCTCTTTGCTAGATGAAGCGACCGCCGCCGCCGAGGCGATGCATCTCTGCCAGTCGGTGAAAAACGATGCGACTTCCGACGCACTTTTCATCTCCGAGTTGTGTCATCCGCAAACCATTGCCGTGGTCAAAACTCGCGCGCTGCCGCTCGGTATCGACGTCATCGTTGGCGACCATCGGGAGTTTGATTTCACTGCAAAACCTTTCGCCGTGATTGTGCAATATCCGGCGACCAACGGCGCGATCTTCGACTACACCGATTTCGCTGCACAAGCGCACGCCGCCGGTGCACTGGTGATTTGCGCCGCCGATTTGCTCGCGCTCACCCTGTTGAAACCACCGGGCGAATTCGGCGCTGATGTCGTGGTCGGCAGCTCGCAACGTTTCGGAGTTCCGCTCGGTTTTGGCGGACCGCACGCCGCTTACATGGCCACGCGGGACGCCTACAAACGCTCGTTGCCCGGCCGTCTCATCGGAGTTTCAGTCGATTCCAACGGCAACCCCGCCATGCGGCTTTCCCTGCAAACCCGCGAGCAACACATCCGTCGTGACAAAGCCACTTCTAACATCTGCACCGCGCAGGTTTTGCTCGCCGTCATCGCCTCGACGTATGCGGTTTATCACGGCGCCGAAGGCCTCCGCGAAATCGCCAAACGCGTGCACGGACTCACGAATCGACTCGCAGAAGTGCTGCTCTTTCGCGGCTGGAAACTAGCCAATCCAAGTTACTTCGACACCATCGTAATCGAGGCGGGCGACGAGCAGTCGGCGATTGTTAGTCGCGCAGCGGAGATGCATGTTAACCTTCGCCCGTTTCCCAATGGCGACCTCGGAATTTCTCTCGACGAAACAACGACCGAAGCAGACGTCGCGATTCTCACCTCCATCTTCGGCGACACCGGCGGTGAACCCGTCGCAGAGAACGAGGGACTCCCGGAAAATTTGCAGCGGACTTCCAGTTTTCTCACGCATCCCGTCTTTAACACGCACCATTCTGAGACCGAATTGCTGCGCTATCTAAAGCGGCTGGAAAACCGCGATCTCTCGCTCACCACATCGATGATCGCCCTCGGCTCCTGCACAATGAAGCTCAACGCCACGGCGGAAATGTTCCCCGTCACCTGGCCCGAGTTTGGCAAAATCCATCCTCACGCGCCGCTCGAACAAGTCGCAGGTTACCTGGAAATGTTTGAATTGTTAGAAACGTGGCTCGCTGAAATCACCGGCTTTGCCGCCGTCTCATTGCAACCTAACTCCGGTGCGCAGGGCGAATACGCCGGGCTCCTAGCTATTCGCGGCTATCATCTGTCTCGCGGCGATGTTAGCAGAACGGTTTGCCTCATTCCCACTTCAGCCCACGGAACCAATCCAGCGAGCGCCGTGATGGCTGGTTTCAAAGTCGTCCCAGTCGCCTGTGACGGAAATGGAAACGTGAACCTTGACGATCTGAAAAATAAAGCCGAGTTGCATTCGACTCAGCTCGGCGCGCTGATGATTACCTATCCATCGACGCACGGCGTCTTCGAAGAGGGCATCATCGGCATTTGCGAATTGATTCACAGCCACGGCGGTCAGGTTTACATGGATGGCGCTAACATGAACGCGCAAGTCGGCGTCTGCCGTCCGGGCGATTTTGGAGCCGATGTTTGCCATTTGAATTTGCACAAAACTTTCTGCATCCCCCACGGCGGCGGAGGCCCCGGAGTGGGTCCCATCGGAGTTGCATCGCACTTGGCGCCGTTTCTTCCTAACAATGATCTAGCTATCTCGGCCGCGACTTGGGGCAGCGCCAGCATCCTGGTCATTTCCTGGATGTATATCCGCATGATGGGGCCCGACGGTCTAACATCGGCGACGAAACACGCCATCCTAAATGCGAACTACATATCGATGAGACTCGATTCATTTTTTCCGACGCTTTATCGCGGTCGCAACAACCGGGTCGCGCACGAATGCATCCTCGATGTGCGGGGATTCAAAGCCGCCGCCGGCATCGAGGTTGAGGATGTCGCCAAGCGATTGATCGACTACGGATTCCACGCGCCCACCATGTCGTGGCCAGTCACCGGCACGCTCATGGTCGAGCCCACCGAGAGCGAATCGAAGGAGGAAATGGATCGTTTTTGCGAGGCGATGATCTCTATTTACAACGAGATTAAGGCCGTGGAATCAGGCGCACTCGACCCCAAAAACAACGTCCTGAAAAACGCCCCGCACACCGCGCAGTGCCTCCTCTCCGACGCATGGAATCGCCCGTATTCTCGCGAATCAGCCGCCTATCCGACGCCTGCCACCCGCGAGAGCAAATTCTGGCCTCACGTCGGTCGCGTGGACAACGTTTATGGCGACCGCAACCTCGTCTGCTCCTGCCTGCCGATGGATCTATGAAAGAGATTGATTTCGTCCTGCTGGCTGTGCGCTAATTCGCGACCACCGGGAGTTCGATCTTTGCGTTCCTAGTGAGCCGGATGGAGTTGTTGTCTAACGTCGCAGTTTTTGTATAAGTGCGCGGGCTTCCTCCACTTGGAAAAGGGAAGCAATGCCGAAATAGCCCACACCGAATACTGGTAGAATAACCGCTGCCCGCAGAATCGGATGCAACTCGAATGGCAATACTAACTTCGTTCCCCACGCCAGTCCCGCAGCGATAAGGGCTGCGATCCAGAGGCGCACGGTGAGCTTGCCCGGGAGTCCGGTGACGCCGATTTTCTGGTTAAGTTTGCGGCGAAGAAGAAAGAACTCCACCCAGCCCGCGACGCCAGCGGAGGCGGTAAGTCCTGCGCCTCCCCA
Source organism: Chthoniobacterales bacterium (assembly GCA_038230215.1). Lineage (GTDB taxonomy): Bacteria > Verrucomicrobiota > Verrucomicrobiia > Chthoniobacterales > DASVRZ01 > DASVRZ01. The sequence continues at coordinate 80,365 of JBBRNR010000001.1, forward strand.
GATTGCACTCCAACCCATCCAGCCGGGTAAAATGACTGCGGCCCAATATCCTAACACTGTGACTAACACCACGCGGATGATGGCGAACTTGAGCGGAGTTTTGGTGTCCTGCAACGCGTAGTACGTGGAGGCGTAAAGTCGTCCCAAAGTCGCAGCCAGTAATCCGACAGTGGAGCCGGCCAGAATCGCCCAGACATAGTTGGCATCGGCCGAGGTGAATTTTCCTGTTTGAAAAAGCGCCGCCACGAGCACATCGCCCAAGGCTAGAAAGGCCATAGCCGAGGGCACGATGAAAAACGCGATACGAGTAAGACCTTTATCTAACCGTCCGCGCAGATAGGCGAAGACTTCCTCCTCTGTGCCTCGTGCAGAGGACATTTCGGGCAGTTCGGCGGCGGAAACAGACATTCCAAACAAGCTCACAGGTAACGTGTAGAGCACCTGCGCGTAGCTCAGCGCGGACACCGTGCCGATGGGAAGAAGGCTCGCGATCAGCGCGTCGATGAAGGCGCTGAGCTGTACCACGCCGCGACCGATGAAGACGGGAACGAAGTTTTTCGTGACTGTTTGCACCGCGGGATTTCTCCAGCTTGCACCGAGCCAGATGGCCGGAGCTACGCGCAGCACGACGGGTAGCTGAATGAGAAATTGCGCGGCGCTGCCAGCGACAGAAGCCCAGGCAAGTGAGACAGACAGTTGACTTTGAGTCGAATGGCGGCCCCACCAAAACATCGCGCCGATCATTACGGCATTCCATAAAACCGGGGCCGTGTAGGAGAGAAAAAACTTGCGGTGGCTGTTCAAAATCCCGAGACACCACGCGGATAGTACTAGCAATCCCGCTCCCGGAAAAAGAACACGGGTGAGCACGATGGTAAGCTCTCGGCGTTCACCCACAAATCCAGGTGCGATGGCACTAACAAGCCAGGGTGTTAGGAGCACGCCACCTAGCACTATGCAGGAGACGACTAACAATATAATCGACGCGATGGCTCCGGCGACGCGGCCCGCTTCTTTCTCATCTCCATTAGCTAACAATCGCGAATAGACCGGGATGAAAGACGCTGAGAGCACACCTTCGCCAAAGAGATTTTGCAGAAAATTGGGGATCCGAAAGGCAGCATTGAAGGCGTCTGCCGCCGCCGATTGCCCGAAGTAATGCGCGAATACCCGCTGGCGCACCAAGCCAGCGATGCGGCTCAGCAAAATTCCTGCCGCTACGAGGGAGCTGGCACTGCGGGACTTGGCCGCCATTGCTATCTAACTCCGCGCAGTTGGAGAAATTTGAAAAATTCCCCGCCCTCGCGCAGTCGGCGTTTCATGACGTCCCTGTCGCGCAACATGGTTTTCACGATGCGGCTGATGGGCCGGAACCGGAAGTAATAGCTCTTGTAGAATTTCTCCACTGCGGCGAAAATTTCCTCCTTGGTGAGATTCTCATATTCGAGTGCGGCGATTTGCTGGCCAGCGTCGTTGACCAGATCACCCTCGCGGAACCAGCCGTTTTCCAGAGCCTGACGATACAATTCCGTGCCCGGATAGGGTGCTGCAAGGCTGACCTGAATGGAGAACAAATCGAGCTCTTTGGCATACTCCATGGTTTGGCGAATGGTCGCGGGCGTCTCGCCGGGAAGGCCAACGATGAAGGTCCCGTGGATGGTGATGCCAAGCGCGTGGCAATCCTTAGTAAAGCGTTTCGCCTGCTCGATGGTGACGCCTTTTTTGATGTTATCGAGGATGGCCTGACTGCCGCTTTCGTAGCCGACTAATAACAATCGAAGTCCGTTGTCGCGCATCGTTTTTAGCGTTTCGTAGCTAACATTCGCTCGCGCATTGCAACTCCAGGCAACACCGAGTTTGCCCATTTCCACGGCGATCTCCCGGGCGCGTGGTGCGTAGGCGGTGAAGGTGTCGTCGTCGAAAAAAAACTCCTTTACCTGCGGGAACAATGCCTTCGCGTGGCTCATCTCGCGACCGACAGCGGCGGGCGATTTGGCGCGATATTGGTGTCCGCCAACAGTCTGCGGCCACAGGCAAAAGGTGCATTGCGCAGGACAGCCGCGCCCGGTGTAATGGGAAACGTAAGGATGTTTTAGATAACCGATGGCGTAGTTCGCGATGGTTAAGTCGCGTTTGTAAACGTCCATCACACTCGGTAATTCGTCGAAGTTATGAATCAACGCTCGCTCGCCGTTATGAACAACTTTTCCATCGGACTTCCATGACAATCCGGGGATTTCCGCGAGCGGCTTTCCCAGGGCGACATCGCGGCAGGTGAAATCAAATTCTTTGCGTCCGACCCAGTCGATCGCATCAGACGCGTCGATCGTGATGTCGGGCAGGACAGCCGCCTGCGCTCCGACAAGACCGATACTCACATGGGGCTTTTGATTTTTTAACGCCTCCGCGAGCAGGGCGTCGCCGCGCAGAGTTGGGTTGCTGGTGTGAATGATAACGACCTCGTAATCGCGGGCGATTTTTAGGACGTCATCGACGGACAGATCGTCCGCCGGAGCATCGACAAGCCGGGAGTTGTCCACCAATGCTGCAGGTTGCGCGAGCCATGTCGGATACCAGAATGATCGGACTTCGCGTTTTGCCTGGTAGCGCGAACCGGCGCCGCCATCGAAGCCCTGCCACGATGGCGGATTCAAAAACAGAGTCGGGCGGCATTCCATGTGTCTGGATTTATCGGGTGTCCGAGTCCCTTGAGCAAGCGGATTGACGTTTCCAGCGACGAGTTTAGCATTTCGCCGCCCATGAGCGAAACTCCAGCCAGCACCTCGGGCATTCACGGTGTGATGATCGTGCGCAATGAATGGGACGTAATCGTTTTCAACCTGCTGCATCATCTTCGGCTCGGTCTGGATCGGATTCACGTCGCGGACAACGGCTCGACAGACGGCACGCAAGTTCTGCTGGAAACAATGAGCCGGATCGGACCCGTATCGGTAACAAGACACGATGGGCCTTTTGAGCAAAAACGCATCACCAATCAACTTGCACAAACCGCCCGCGCGATGGGTGCAAAATGGATTGTGCCGATCGACGCGGACGAATTCTGGGACCCGGGCTCCAGGAAACTGGCGACCATTTTTCGCCGCTGCAAAGACGAGGAACCTGGCCGCCGCGTGACGGTGCGGAATTATTTTGTACCGGTATCGGAGCGTGGTCCGCGGCTGAGTTGCGCTTTGAGGGGGCGCTGGGTCGCGGGTGAGACTTTTGAACTTTCCAAAACGAACCGGAAGGATGCCCGCGAAGGCCGCATTCCGGTGAGTCTGTTGGAGCCGTTGCACAAATGTTTCATTCGCGCCGACCGGGATCTGCTCATCCAACAGGGCGGCCACAGTTGGGAGGGTATGTCTCGCAAAAGCCAGTTTGCGAAGGATCTGGTCATTCGCCATCTGCCGCAGCGCCATCAGCAAAAAACGGCGGAGCGTCGGAAAAACGGGGAACGAATCTGCGCGTCACCGGATTATGTGCCGGGAAATAGCTGGCATCTGACTCGGCTCGTGTCGATGAATGCGATGCAACTCGCCTCGGAATGGATGGCTTCCTCGGTGCAGCGCGGCGAACTGCGACATGGCGACCGCCGTTTTTCCATGTACGAAGACGACTCGCTTTATTGCCTGCTTCGTCCACTGAGGAAAGCGGCCAAAAAAATCCACCGCGAAGCCGGAGTCGATCCGAGGCTGCGCTGGTTCGGGACGAGTTGGGGCTAGCAACTCGTCGGAATCCGGGCGGCGACCTCCACCGCATGGGGAATCGCGCCGCGGACGAAGCTGAGACATTCGACTGCGCCGCTGGGTTTGCCAGGCAGGGCGATGACAAGCGATTTGCCCACAATGGCGGCCATCGAGCGGGAAAGAATGGCGTTCGGAGTAATCTTCATCGACTCAGCGCGCATAATTTCGCCGAAACCGGGCAATTCGACTCGCATGACACTGCGAATGGCTTCGGGTGTGATGTCTCGCAAAGCGACACCGGTGCCGCCGGTAGTCAAAATGAGGTGACAACCCTGGACTTCGAGCGACTCGACGGCGCAGGCAATGGCATTGATTTCATCGGGAACGAGGACGTCGGCGACCACGGTCCAGCCGTAATTCTGACAGGCTGCTGCCACAGCCGGGCCGCCCAAGTCTTCGTAGATGCCGATGGCTGCGCGGTCTGAGACGGTGATAATGCCAACTTGGGGATTCATAAAGTGATGGGAGAAAGCGGCGTTTTCGTTTTGGAGACGAGTTGGATACCATTGATGCGCATGGCTTTGTCCACGGCTTTGCACATGTCGTAAATGGTCAGCGCCGCTACGGAAACGCCAGTAAGCGCCTCCATTTCGATGCCAGTTTTAGCAGTGGTGCGGACGGTGCAGCGAATGGTGAGTCCATTGGAACTCCACTCAAAATCTACGCTCGCCGCGTCGATCGGCAATGTGTGACAGAGTGGAATCAGACTCGCCGTGTTTTTGACCGCTTGGATCGCCGCGACCCGAGCTACGGCCAGAACATTTCCCTTGGCAATGGCATCCGACTGGATCAGCCGAATGACTTCAGGCGAAAGCATAATCTCGCCGCTCGCCACCGCCTCGCGCTGGATAACCGGCTTGGCTCCGACATCGACCATGCGCGCAGCGCCGGTGGGGTCGAGATGCGTCAGTTGCGGAAGCGAACCAACGGTCATGACAGCGGCGGCTATTTAAGCGACAGCCGCGAGCTTGTCCAACAAGGCTTTTTTACTGGCGAGACCGACGATTTTATCCACCACTTCGCCGCCTTTGAAAATAAGCAGGGTTGGAATGGCGCGAACGCCGAATTTACTGGAAGTCGCGGGGTTGGCGTCTACGTCGATTTTGGCAATCTTGATAGCCGAATTTTCCGAGGCGATCTCGTCGAGGATCGGTGCAATCATTTTGCAAGGACCGCACCATTCGGCCCAGAAATCGACCAACACGGGGCTGTCGGATTTCAAAACGTCGGTATCGAAGGAAGAGTCGGTGACGGAGATAATGTTTGCGCTGGCCATGATGATTTTTAGGTTAGAGAAAGATCCAAAGCTGGATCAGGAATGCAATTAGCGCAAAGACGAATGCACCAATGCTGAGCGGCATGCTGAGCGAATCGCCGGAAGTCTGGGTCACGGTAACTGGAGAAAAAGCGGGCTTGATGGCCGTCGTGGGATTCGTCAGAGGCATCGTCTGCTGCAGTTTGACGGTGGCCTTCGGCAGATCCTTCGGCTGCGACGGAATCTGAATGCGAGCGGTTTCCTTTTTTGGGCTAGGCTTCATCGTCACCGGAGCGACCTCAGACGAGGCGGCTTTCGGGGCGGAAATAACTGTTGCCGGAGCTACGGGCGGCACATTTGAGGATGGCAAGGAGGGCGCGGAGGGAGGCACGCCGACGCCGGGAGCCGCAGGAGGCATGACAGGCTTGGCGGGGTTGGACGGTGGAATAAGCGGCGTTACCGGAGCGCCGGGAGCCGCTGGACGCAAGCTGGCGGGTAATCCGGAAGCCATTGGCGGAATTGCCGGCGCAATCGGAGATGATGAAACTCCCATGGAAGCTGAAGGCGCGGCACCGGCAGGAGGCACAGCAGGCACTGGGGAGACTGGACGAAAAGTGGGGGCCGCAGGGGCACCGGACGGAGTCGGAGAACTAGAAACACTTGGTATTGTTCCCACCGGAGAAATAACGGGCGCCGACGGCTGGCCCGTCGGCGGCACGCTGGGCGTGAACGGCTTGGGCACGAATGCCTGCGGAGCCGATGGCTGAGACGCGGCTGATGGCGGCGCGGGCGAGGCACTCGGCACAGGCGCCACTGGACGCGGCTGGAAAGCGGGCGATGGCGGAAGAGTCGTTGGCAGACCCGTCTGGGGGACCACCGGATTTTGCGACGCTGTGTTTCCTACTGGTGGAAGATTAATGCGCACTGTCTCGCGCTTGACCATGGGACCTCCAGCGCTTCCTCCCAAGGGCCGGGGCGGCAGGGTGATTCTTACAGTTTCTTTTTTAGGTTCGTCGCTCATGATGCTTCTGGGGTAATAAATATTCGCCAATCAATCCACTGCTGGCTCTCGGTGGTATCGCACCCGCCGAAAAACTTGTCAATCACCCAGCCAAGAAATTGGCGAATAATTTCCGGCCAGTCGTTACAAACCCGCCCACATCGGAATGGAAGTCGCCTCAGGAACGTGCTTTACCGCAGAAACCTCTTCCTCCATATAGTTAAACGAATATGCGACTTCTTGTGACCGGCGGCGCCGGATTTATCGGCTCCAATCTAGTGGAACACGCTCTGCGACGCGGCGACACCGTCGGCGTCCTGGATAATTTCAACGACTACTACTCTCCCGACGTTAAAAAGGCCAATCTTGCCTCAGTCCTTGATCAGATCAGTCTGCATTCGGTCGATCTTGGGGAACAGGCCGAGGTCAAAAAAATCGTCAAAGACGGTGGCTACGACACCATTGTTCACCTCGCGGCGCGTGCCGGGGTGCGTCCCTCCATGCAGAACCCCGAGCTGTATCTCGACACTAACATTAAAGGCACCTTTAACATGCTCGAAGCCGCCCGCGAGGCGGGCGTAAAACGCTTTATCTTCGCCTCCAGCTCCTCGGTTTACGGTGCATCGCAGGTCGTCCCGTTTTCGGAGGAGCAACGTCTCAGCATGACCCTTAGCCCCTACGCTGCGACCAAACTGGCGGGCGAAACGATCTGTTCAAACTACGCCTACCTTTACGGCATTCGCATCGTTTGCCTGCGCTTTTTCACCGTTTACGGCCCGCGCCAGCGACCTGACCTCGCCATCCATCAATTCACCCGGAAGATCGATCAGGGCATTGCCATCGACCAGTTTGGCGACGGCTCGACCCAACGCGATTACACTTACATCGACGACATCGTGCAGGGCATTCAAGGCGCGATCGATTACCAGGGTGAGCTCTTCGACATCTTCAATCTCGGCGAAAGCGAAACCACGACCCTCGCCCAGCTCATTGCCAAAATCGAAGACGCCGTCGGCAAAAAAGCCCTCATCAACCACCTTCCCGAACAGCTCGGCGACATGCCCCGCACCTTCGCCGACATCAGCAAAGCCCGCCGCCTTCTCGGTTACGCCCCAACGACTTCCATCGCCGAGGGAATCCCGAAATTTGTCGCCTGGTATCGGAGTTTGCGATAATCCTCCGGGGTGTTTGACTCCGTCCTCGATCTCGCCCGCCAGTTAATCCACATTCCAAGCGTCAATCCGGCGGGCGATCCGGGCACCGATCAGACCGGTGAAGGAAAAATCGCCGAGTTTCTGGCAGACTTTCTCACCGAAACCGGGGCCGACGTTTCCCTCGTGGAAATCTTGCCCGGTCGACCCAATGTCATCGCGCGATTTCCCTCAAACTCGACTCAAAAAAAACCCCGACTCGCTTTCGCGCCACACACAGACACGGTCGGCGTGAGCGGAATGGAAGTCGCCCCTTTTGGCGGCGAGGTCCGCGACGGGCGACTCTACGGACGCGGTGCCTGCGACACAAAAGGCCCCATGGCCGCGCAACTTTGGGCGCTCTGGCAGATGCGCGACCAGCTCGCCGATCTCTCGCACGAAATCCTTTTTCTCGGTTTGATGGATGAGGAGGCGGGCCAGGCGGGTTCCATCGCGGCGGCGGCGAACGATCTCGCGGATTTTGTGATCGTCGCCGAGCCGACTTCCATGGATATCGTCCACACCCACAAGGGCAGCATCTGGCTCGAAATTACAACTCACGGCGTGGCGGCGCACAGCTCGCGGCCCGAACTGGGCAGTAACGCGATCTACGACATGGCGCGCGTGCTGCGCTGCATCGAGGAACGCATTGCGCCCGGGCTCGCGGTCGAGTTTCATCCGATTCTGGGTGCGGCGACGATCAGCGCGGGGGTAATTCGCGGCGGGCAAAAAATCAACGTCGTTCCGAATCTGTGCCAGTTGGAGGTCGATGTGCGGACCATCCCCGGCATGGAAACTTTTCTCGCCGAATTAACCCACCAAATTCAACTCATTTGTCCGACGGCGACAGTCACCGTCAGCAAACAATCCCCTGCCCTGCACACCGAAGTCGGCCATCCGCTCATCGCGAATTTGATGGAACTCGGCTCAAAACCGGTCGGCGCGCCGTGGTTTTGCGACGCAGCGATGTTTGCAGCCGCCGGCATTCCGTCCATCGCGATGGGACCCGGCTCGATTTCGCAGGCGCACACAGCGAACGAACACATCGAAGTCGCCGAACTGGAGCGCGGCGCGGCAATTTTCCAGCAATTTCTGGCTAGTCTGGCCTTGTAGTCTGCAAAGTGGGGCGTCCGCCGAGTTTATTTTATTCTCCCACAGCGAAAAATCAGTGAATCCGAGATGATGGGGGATTGCGTAATGCCTGCGAACTTTGTCACACTCACCGGCCCCATTCATTTTATGACTGATCTTACACCTCAAATTGGTTTACCTTATCCCCTCGGCGCAACGCTTCGCGATGGAGGCACAAATTTCGCTCTTTGGAGTGATCATGCAACGAAAGTGGAGTTGTGTTTTTATGACGCCAACGACCCGACGCAGGAGACGGGACGGGTGGAATTGGTTGAATACACCGATCATGTCTTTCATGCTTTTCTGCCGGGAATTGGCGCGGGTCAGCTCTATGGTTACCGCGTTCACGGGCTCTACGATCCATCGGTCGGGGCGCACTTTAACCCAGCGAAATTAATGGTCGATCCCTATGCGAAGGCCATCGCGGGAGAGGTGGAGTGGTGCGAGGAGTTGCTGCCCTACCTGCCGCTCCCGGAGACTGCGGAAACGGACGATTTGCCGACGGAACCCGATTTGCGCGACAATGCTCATGCGGTGCCGAAGTCGCTGGTGGTGGATGACCGGGCATTTGACTGGGGCGGTGACCGGTTGCTGCGGACGCCGTGGACTGAGACGGTGATTTACGAGGTGCATGTGGGCGGGTTTACGAAACTTTGTGCGCAAATTCCTGAGCAGGAACGCGGTTCGTATGCGGCGGTTGGCAGCCCCACCGCGATCGAGTATTTGAAAAAGCTCGGAGTGACGGCGGTGGAGCTTTTGCCGATTCATTATTTCCTGGATGAGCCGATGCTGGCGGCGAAAGGCCTAACGAATTACTGGGGTTACAACACGCTCGGCTTCTTTGCGCCAGCGGGGAAATATTCTTCCAGTGGGACGAACGGTGGGCAGATTACGGAGTTTAAGCAGATGGTGAAAAACCTCCACGCCGCCGGGCTCGAGGTGATTCTGGACGTGGTTTACAATCACACCTGCGAGGGTGGCCCGCTCGGGCAAACGTTCTGTTTCCGCGGGATCGACAACCAGTCCTTTTACCGGTCGCACCCGGAGAATCCGGCGTTTTATTTCGACTACACCGGCTGCGGCAACACCCCGGACATGACGCATCCGCGCGTACTCCAGCTCGTGCTCGATAGCCTGCGCTACTGGGTGGAGGAAATGCATATCGACGGGTTCCGATTTGACCTGGCTTCGGCTCTGACTCGCGAGGAGCATCTGCCAGACATGAAGGGCAGCTTCCTGAAAGCGGTGCATCAAGATCCAGTTTTATCGCGGGTAAAGCTGATTGCCGAGCCTTGGGACATCGGTGATGGCGGCTATCTGGTGGGCAATTTCCCAATCCATTGGTCAGAGTGGAACGGCAAGTATCGCGACACGATCCGGCATTTTTGGAAGAGCGACTCGGGCCTCCTGCCTGATGTCGCCTACAAGCTGAGCGGCAGCCCGGAGTATTACGAAATCTCCGGTCGCCGACCCTACGCGAGCATCAATTTTCTAACCTCTCACGATGGCTTTACGCTGACGGATCTAATTTCCTATAACGACAAACACAACGAGGCGAACGGAGAGGACAATCGCGATGGCGACAACAATAATGCGAGCTGGAATTGTGGAGCAGAAGGTCCGACCGATGACCCGAAAGTGCTGGCCTTGCGCGGGCGGCAGCGGCGGAATTTCCTCGTCACGCTCTTCCTGAGCCAAGGCGTGCCGATGCTGGTGGCGGGCGACGAGTTTGGCCGCACTCAGCAGGGAAATAACAATATTTATTGCCAGGACAACGAGCTTGGCTGGCTGAGTTGGGAGCGCGATGAGGAGTCGCAGGGCATTCTGGATTTCACTAGCCGATTGATCGCCCTGCGCCGGGCGCACCCGGTTTTCCGTCATCCGAAATTTCTTAACGGACAGCTTATCGAGGGCGTCGGATTGAAAGACGTGACGTGGTTCCACCCAGCGGGCAAGGAAATGACGGATGCCGATTGGCACAATGGCGATCTTCGTAGCATCGGGCTGATGCTTTGCGGTGACGCGCCAACCTTGCGCGATGACCACGGCCAGCCGTTTCACGATTCGACCTTTTTACTCCTGATCAATGCCGGACACCAGGTACAAGACTTTGTTCTCGGCAGTCCCTACATGGGTAAATGGCTGCCGATCCTCGACACCGCCAAGGAGCCTGCATTTGTGGAAAATGCGAAGGTCAAAAAAGTCGGCTCAAAAGTGACGCTGACCGATCACAGCATGATGCTTTTTGAATTGAAATAAAGTCGAAGCTCGGCGGCATTTGTTTTCCACTTATCAGGCATGATGCTTGACCGGTTTACAAATGCCTACGCCACTCCTTCGGCTTCTGCTTCGTTGGAGAAAGTGGAATTGCCATCCAGAAATCCTTCCTTACAGTGGCTACACCTGTTCACTCAAGTGCACTGTCTCCATAGTTCAACGGATAGAACGAGGGTTTCCTAAATAATTTCGGGCACTTTTGCCCATTTCCTCACACATCATCCCGCGCACTCAAAATCCTCATTTACAGGGACTTACAGAGAATTCTTTTTTATCCTGAATCATCCTGAAACGTCCCATTTTTGGGCGCAGGGTTACATAAATGGGTTACATATTTGTCGGCGACTTTGAGCCCTAGATGGACTATTTGACAGGAGGCTTTGTATTGCTCGGAGGAGCTTTAGGCACGAGATGGCCTCCATGTGGATGTTGAATTCCTCCGCTTGGTATCTTAACCGTTGGCAAACTGGGTTTGGCTGCTTGTTTAGACATATTATTTTTTTCCTATAGTTGGCACACTTGTGGGAGGTGCAACAGGCACTCGTTGACCTTTGATAACTAACTGGACTGAACTTATTTGCTCCGTGGCGCCACCAGCTTTTAAAGTAGGGGACATTGAAGGAACTCGCGCTCCGAGAAGAGCGGCTAGCGCTGTATTAGGAATATTAGTGTTCATTGAGTGTCCGTTTCTGTAGTTGTTTTTTTAGTAGTTTCCTCCGTTGTTACCGTAATCTTTCGAGTGGCTGTTGGAGGTTCTTTAGGCACTATTTTCCCCGCCAGAGATTGCTGTTTCTCAGTTATCGGTGCCACTGGAACCAAATGACCTTCATTTAATATCTTTGTCTCTTTTTTTGAACTCTCATTCATATGTTTTAGGTTAAAGCTTACAAAAAGCATCATCATCACAAGCCCTACGAGAAATAGAATTCCGCCAGAGAGATTAAGTCCCGCAGTAAAGCAGTCATACCAACCGCCCGGACGGTCCATTTTTTCTTCGACATCCTCTTCGCTGGTGCGTTTGTCCAGTTGCCGGATTGCTTTCCTAAGTGCTTGTTGGCTTGTAAGAAAAGAAAACAGTATGCTAGTCGAGCTTAGCGCCCAAGAAATCCAAGCCGCCAGCAACAATGACGAGTAAATTAGATCTTTAGTTCCAACAACATCTTTTGTAAAAGCAAAGGACAAACCTAATGCTCCACCTGATAAGGCGAGAACGGCTTTATCGTATTCGGACTGAGAATCTTGCTCGGTTTTAGTGAGAAGGCCTCGATACTCGGCAAGAATAATTTTATCTCCGGGGGTCATCTTTGATCCCACATCTTGGGGGGATGATGGCATTAATACCCTTTATCTTGTGATGTGGTCAATCTTTTTCTACTCAGCCATTTGTAGGTAGAAATTTATGAAGGGGGGAACAGCTGGCCGTCAGGCTTTTAGATTCGGGCGTCCTGTATGAGTTTTGTTAAAAAGGTATGCCGCGTTGCAGTTGAACCCATGGGCCGACTTCGACAGCCCACTCGCAGACTGTCAGCCAAGTCGTTATCGAATTGGTGAAGATCGTAAATGCACCACGATCGGCACAGCCGCGCCGATACCCGAGCTTTTTCATACGCTTGCGAAACACGCGCCGGATTCGATTCATGGTGTCCTCCTCGATCTCCTGTTCTTCAAATGGCGAGACAGGCAGTTTCTTTCGTCCGATGACTCCCCAAAATCGGCCCACATTCTGCCCGAAGCTTCCGCAATCTTTGCCCATGTAACGTTTGCTGGCGTAATTGGCCGCCTCTCGAATGGAGGAAACCTTTTTGACCTGAGTTCCCGCTTGAAGGTGATAAGGATCGCCTGAATCGACAATCTCATACCAGCGTTGTGCGATGATGGAATGATGAATAAAGGGCAGGCCGAAAACCATCAAATGATAATGCGGTGCGCCGCGTTCCTGTGGTTCAAGTTTCCAGATGAACGAGCACTCTGGATAATTGTAAATCAGCCATTGCCCGAAGAGGTCGAGATGTCGCTTCCACGTTTCTGGAGATTCCGGCCAAATTCTCGGATAAGTCAGCGTGATAAAGAGGGGAAGGAATGCCAGGTCGAATCGCATCGAATGAATCAGCTTGAGGAGATTTTTCCGGCTCTTCCCCGTGAACGAGGTGAGAGCCTTTTTCTTACCTTTCTTTTCTCCCTCGAAAGGTGAGATGCGCTTGATGGGAGTGACATCAATACGGGAGCCAAAAAGATAAACTCTGACAACTGACTTGGTGGCATTTTGCCATCCAATCTCAGCGTCCCGGCGACGAGCCCGAACGCCGATTGTGTCATTGATGATCGCCTCAACCTCATACCCTCGGAACTCCTCAAGAGGGTCCTTTAGCCGTCTCATTTCCTGAGATATGGCAAGATAGATAAACCAAGGGAGTGTCTCTGACGCTGGCGCGTCACAGACACTCCCGTTCGTCTATCTCTGCCGTTGACTCACGGCAGAAGCGTTGCAATTCCTCGGAGGAATACAGAGGGCGACGAGTGGCCCGCGAAGGCCGCAACAGTCCGCGCTTTGTTAGTCGATCAATCGTTGCGGGGCTAATGCCCAGCGTTTTCGCCGCTTCTTCTCTCGTGAAAGCATAGCGCGGCGTGGCTATGTTAGGAGCTTGTGGTATTTGCATGCCGCAACCGTGCGGCAGGAGCAATCAAGAGTAATTCAGGCCGTCGAAGGCTTGTCAGATGTATTTTTCCGAGGCCGTCCTCGGTTGGCTATTCTCAGTCCATCCTCGGAACAAATATTACGAAACTGCGCGCTGAAATTGGCCCACGCTCTAGGGTTTTCGTCAAAAAACTTATCTCCGCAAGCCCTGAGAATCTTCCGATAACAAGTTAGTAGTTCGGCGATATTTCGAACTTTCTTGGCATCGATCCATGGTCGCACGCTCATCAAGAACAAACAGATTTGCACGGTGTGATTGTCTCCCATGCGTTCAAGAGAATAACAGACCGCCTCGCCGGAAGCACCTTTTGCAAAACTCGCGAAAAATTCACATGCAACGTCGTGCGGAAGAGTATGAGCTTCGCTGACTGCTTCTCGAATCGCTGGCATTTCACTTTGTTTCATCAGGTCGAATTGCTTCCTGATTTCACCCGCCAACGGGTTGTCTGGTAGGTCAGGAATTTCGGTTTCCTCAGCCATCTTCCCAAGGGAAAAGAATATGCCCGCGCATAGCCCATGGAACCTCGCAGGGTTCGTCTTAACGTCCTCTAGCTTTAATGAGGGGCAACAAGTTCTCGTAAAACGCAGTGCTACATTGTTCAACCACTCAGGTATTGGTTCGGCCAATACGTAATCTAAAAGCCCCGGCGAGTTTCCGATGTTGTTTGCAGTGACGAAAAATTCCTCAACGCTTTTTGTTGTCATCGTGAAGGACTCCTTTCCACGTCGAAAGTCATTCGCTTTGCCATTGCGTCGCTGTGTTCGTTCCGAAGATGACCGTAAGTTTTCGCAGCTAGAACGCCGCCATCTTTGTGGCCGAGCCATTCCGCAATCACTTTGAAATCACACCCAAACTCGATTGCGTTGGAACAAAAGAAGTGGCGCATGGAGTGATGTCCAAAACTTGGCAGACCCAACCGAGTGCAAGCCCGTTTGATTTGCAAAATCGCTGCCTTGATTGCAAAAAGCGGCATTTCTGGTTTGGCGTCTGGCTTGCGTGATCGAATATCCGTCAAGAGACGGCGCAGGGGAGGGAACATCGGAACGAATCGGAAGTCATGGTTTTTCGTCCCGGTCTCGCCGCCTGTAATGCGAACGGTGCCCAGGTCAAAGTTCACATCCTCCCATTTGATGCTGTTGCCTTCCATTTGACGGCAGCCGGAATAGCCGAGCAATTCCACGAAGTCAGCCGCCTCTCCCGTCGATTTATGACCGGAGCGCAATTCGTTGATCAGGGCGGAAAACTGATCCTTCGTCGGGATAACGATTTTTGTATTTCCCTGCTTCCGTCGCTTCAAATTGTCGGCTGGGTTGTCGATGAGGATTCGCATGTCGTCTTTCGCGTAAGAGAATATCCGCCGCATGGTCGCAATTTCCTCGTTCCAAGTCCGGGGTGTCAGTTTCGCTCCCCGTTTTGTTTTCCAGACTTCCAGATGCTTGAGGCCAATGGAACGAGCTGGAACCCCTTTCAGAGACGGTGTGATGGCTTTGACGGCTCTTTGCAGCCGTGCATGGGAGCTGGCCTTGAGTTCAGGCTTAACCGAGTCCAGCCAGCGTTTCGCCAATTCCTCAAAAAGAATCGACTTTTCCTCTCCGGTGCCGTGCAGCCGGGTAGTTTTGTCCATGAACTCTCGAAGACGCCTCTTTGCGAGTGCAGAGTCGTTTGTCTTTAGGCTGCGTCGAAACTGCTTGCCGCCTCTTTTGACCAGCACATAGTAAGTCCCGGTTTCAGCCCGATAAAGGTTAGGACCGACCAGCTTAAAACTTTGATGAACAGCCATGACAAAATTATAGGGTTACATAAATGGGTTACAAGTCCCGTTTTTGCTCCCGATAAAAAAGTCGTAACTGCTTATCAATCAGGTATTTGTCTCCATAGTTCAACGGATAGAACGAGGGTTTCCTAAACTCTAGATCTGGGTTCGATTCCCGGTGGAGACACTTATTGGTGAGCGTGTGCGCAAATGTGAGAAAAATGGACCAATTGTTCAAAAAAACATTTGTCACAAACGAGAATCAGTGTTTTATAGTTCCAATCCCCCAGTAAAACCCCATTTTCCCCCAGATTATGTTCATCATGCTTTCCGTAATTGGAGCTGTCTTTCTGACTGGCTCTTTAATGCTCTTGTGGGCTAATTTCAACGCTGTTGAAGGTTATGAAGACGAAGAAGGTTTTCATACGGGTCGTAGATCTAAAAGCCAGTTATAAGCTGGCTTTTCGCGCCTGATAAAGGCTCACAATTCCGCCAGCCATTTGCCTTGATGAAGGTGAGGCTCCTCCCGATTGTGAGATAAGTCCGGTCATTCCCTTGCCGCTAGGGAAAGCCTCAATGGATTCTCCCAAGTAATCGTAGGCACATTTCTCGCCCGTCAATAATTCGGCCAGGCGTGGGAGAAAATGCCGCAGATACAGGCGGTAGGGGACCTTGAGAAAATGGGTGGGCATGGAAAAATCCAACACCAGCAGAAGTCCGCCGGGCTTCAGAACGCGGAAAAATTCCCGGATCGCATCCTCGTAGGAAACCATGTTGCGCAGGCCGAAAGCGACTGTCAGAGCATCAAACGTGTCATCCGCAAATGGCAGATTCGTCCCATCGGCGCCGGTAAGATTGGGCACGTTCTTGCGCTGGGCTTCGGCAAGCATCGGCAGGCAAAAATCGGCGGCAACGATCTCCGCCTCCGGGCAATGCTTCGCCAATGTCAGCGCCAAATCTCCGCTGCCGGTGGCGAGATCCAGAATGAGCCGGGGTCGATGTGCCGCCACCAGTTTGGCCATGCACCTGCGCCAGCCATAGTCCAGACCGAGACTTAAAACATGATTCGCCAGATCATAACGCCGGGCGATTTTCCCGAACATTTTCTGAATGAAAACCGGGTTTTGCGGATGCGATTCAGGCCTCATCAACTCGCAGCCGTGGGCACAGTGTGCCAGCCCGTAATGCGTCCGATTCTGACGGTGTTATCAATAACGACTAAAGGTTCACCCCGAGACGGCAAGAAGTGGACGAGGGTTGGCATGGGGCAGACATTGCACGATTTCTTCCAAAGTGTCCATCGGGTCCAGTCAAATGGAAAATGGCTCAATGCCCACGCATCTGGAGCCGAATCTTAACCAACGGCAGAAATGGGTTGTCCGGGGCTCGAACCCGGAACCTGGCGATTAAGAGTCGCATGCTCTACCAATTGAGCTAACAACCCGTTTTTGGCGGGGTAAAGGTGTAACCTTCGCCAACGGGATTCGCAAGGGGAAATTGCGGCGCTCACCGGGCTGAGAGACATCGCTTGCTGTCGCGCGAGAGCGGGTGATAGGTTGCGCGCATGATTGCATTGATCGATTACGGCAGTGGAAATTTGCGTTCCGTGGAGAAGGCGCTGCTGCACATCGGAGCCGGGGTCAAACTCGTCGATTCACCGGAAAAACTCGCCCAGCACGACGCTGTCGTTCTCCCGGGTGTCGGCGCATTTGGCGATTGCGCAAACAACCTCCGCAGCCGCGGCCTCTGGGAGCCAATGCAGGATTGGCTGCGGTCGGGTCGCCCCTTTCTCGGCATCTGCGTGGGCTATCAACTGCTCTTCGAGGGCAGCGAGGAAAACCCCGGTGTGAGCGGACTTGGATTCTTCCCGGGCCAGGTTCGGCGCTTCTCGACGCCACAGTTGAAAATCCCACAAATCGGCTGGAACACCCTCGAAACCCAGCCGTCGCCACTCTGGAAAGGGCTGCCGCAGAACCCGTTCGTCTTTTTCGTCCACTCATTTTTCCCGACGCCGACTGACACGTCGGTCGTCAGCGCCACGACTGAATACGGCGAGTCGTTTGCCGCCGCCGCATCGAAAGACAACGTCCACGGCGTGCAGTTCCACCCGGAAAAAAGTCAGGCAAATGGCTTGCGCATTCTCCAGAACTTTGTGGAATCGATCTGATGCAACTCTATCCAGCAATCGATCTCATGGGCGGCGAAGTCGTCCGTCTCAAACAAGGCCGGGCCGACCAGAAAACCGTCTATTCCAGCGACCCGGTCGCCTTCGCCAAACGCTGGGAAACCGAGGGCGGCGACTGGCTGCACATCGTCGATCTGGATGCGGCGTTTACGGGAGAACATCGCAATCTCAGCTCCGTGAAAGCCATCGTGGAAGCGGTCGGCATTCCCTGCGAACTCGGCGGCGGGATGCGTTCGGTGAAAGCCATTGAGGCCGCGTTGAAAGTCGGCGTTTCTCGCGTCGTTATCGGCACAAAGGCCTGCGAGTCGCCGGACTTCGTTTTCGACCTTATTTCCCTCTTCGGAGCCGATCAGATCGCCGTCGGGATCGACGCCAAGGACGGCGAAGTTTCCCTGCGCGGCTGGACCGCCGGCTCCGATATTCGGGCCACAGAACTCGCCCGTCGGATGATGGATATGGGAGTCCAAACCATCATTTACACCGACATCGCCACCGACGGCATGTTGACCGGGCCGAACATTCCCGCGCTTCAGGAAATGCTGGCCGCCGCACCTTGCGAGCTCATCGCCAGCGGTGGCGTGGGCACGGCTGCGGACGTGCACCGGCTGCGCGAGATCAGCGGCATTCACGGCGTGATTATTGGCAAGGCACTTTACGATGGAGCGTTTACCTTAGCCGATGTGGCGGTCGTGCCCGACGCTGCAGAAGCCGACGCGGACGTTTCCGCCACCACTGAAACATTATGAAAGTACTCTATCTCGACTGTTTTTCCGGCATTAGCGGCGACATGATGGTCGGCGCACTGACCGACCTCGGCGTGCAGCCGTCCACTTTTGAATGGGAGTTGTCCAAAATGGATCTAGGCGAATTCCATATGCATTTCGAGCGTCAATCGCGACAGAATGTGGTCGGGATCAAGTTCGGCATTCACGAGGGCTCGACCCACACGCACGATCAGGACGAACCACATTCGCATGAGGAGCACGTTCACGGTCCCGGCTGTCAGCATGATCACGACGAACACGTCCACCACCAATACGGGCACAAGGGAACCGAACCCCACGAGCATGGACCGGAGTGCGATCACGGCCATCACGATGATCATCACCCGGAACACGGCCACGAACATACGCACGAGGAGCACATCCATGGTCGCAGCCATCGCGAGATCCGCGAATTGATCACTGCTAGTAATCTGTCCAATTTCGTGAAGGAGAAATCCCTCGCCATTTTCCAGCGCATCGCCGTCGCCGAGGGAAAAATCCACGGCATGGACGCCGAAGACGTTACTTTCCATGAAGTCGGCGCGCTCGACTCCATCGCCGACATCATTTGCACCTGCGTCGGCATCGAAGCGCTAGGAGTGGAAGAGGTCATCGTCTCCAAATTGTTCGACGGCTCAGGCTGGGTCGATTGCGCGCATGGTCGTTTCCCGGTTCCATCGGCGGCCACATTGGAGATTCTCGCTGGCATCCCCTTCTCGCAGATCGACGAACCTTTTGAATTCATCACGCCGACAGGCGCGGCGATCGTGGCCGAATTCGGTAGTGGATTCACCACCATGCCGGAACTCACCGTTGAGAAAATCGGCTACGGCATCGGCTCACGAAAATTGGCATCACGTCCTAATGTTCTGCGCGCCGTCCTGGGTATCTCTGATAAAAAAAAAGCCCTCACTTAGCTGCTCATCTAGTCATCCAGATCGAGACTAACCTCGACGATCTCTCCCCGGAAATCACCGGCAGCCTCGTCGAGAGATTACTAACTATCGGAGTCCTGGATTGCTATTTAACTCCGGTGCAAATGAAGAAGAATCGCCCCGGCATTCTTCTCACCGTGCTAACCACATGGGAGTTGCTGTCGGCTGTGCAGGATTTCATCTTTCGCGAGACAACTTCCTTTGGCATGCGGATGAGCGAAAAACAGCGCGTGATTCTGGACCGCGAGTTCCGCGATGTTAGCACCCCGTATGGCGAGGTTAGGATCAAACTCGGCTCGCGGGACGGTCATATCCTCCAACGAGCGCCGGAGTTTGAATCATGCCGCTTGCTAGCTGAAAAAACCGGCGTGCCCGCGCGCGACGTTTTCACCGCAGCCACCATAGCCGCGCAAGCTCTCTAACATGATTTCCATCCAGGACATCCTCGATGCGCGCTCCCGCATTGCGGACAGCATTTGCCTCACGCCGTGCCTCGAATCCATCGCGCTCTCGGAGCTCACCGGGTCGCGGGTTTTCGTGAAGTTCGACAACAAACAGCGCACCGGCAGCTTCAAGGAACGCGGTGCGCGCAACGCTCTCCTGCTTCTAACCTCGGAGCAAAAACAGCGCGGAGTCATCGCTGCCTCCGCTGGCAACCACGCGCTCGGCATGGCGTATCACGGCGGATTGTTAGGAATTCCCGTCACCGTCATCATGCCCATCGCAGCGCCATTGATCAAGATTAGCACCTGCGAAAGCATGGGCGCGAAAGTCATTCTCCACGGACACTCGTTCGACGAGGCCCGCGATCATGCGCTGGAGATCGCCGCTCGCGAAAACCTCCGTTACATCAACGGCTTCAACGACCCGGAAATCATCGCCGGCCAGGGTACCATCGGACTCGAACTCCTCTCCCAAGTTCCCGAAATGGAAGCCATCATCGTGCCCATTGGCGGCGGTGGACTTGTCGCGGGCACTTCCACGGCGATTCATGCCAGCCGCCCGGAAGTCGCCATTTACGGAGTGCAATCGGCCCACGCCCCCGGTTACAACGCCTCACTTTCCAGCCCGGTCCCGGTCGCGGTGGAAACCAAGCCCACGCTGGCCGATGGTCTTTGCGTTTCCGTGATGGGCGATCTCGCATTTTCCATCGCGCGGCAGCATGTGAGGAAAACGGTGGAAGTCACTGAGGACGAAATCGCGCTCGCCATCCTGCGCGCCGTTGAGAAGGAAAAGGAAGTCGTCGAAGGCGCGGGCGCGGCGGGACTCGCAGCCTTATTGGCCGGCAAACTCCCCGAACTTCGGGGCAAAACCGTCGTCCTCCTTTTCTGCGGGGGAAACATCGACCCGCTCGTGTTGGGCCGTGTGATCGACAAGGGCCTCGCCGCCGACGGACGCCTCGCGCGTTTTCGCACCAAGGTGACCGACCGTCCGGGCGGTCTCGCCGATCTCTCGCGCCTGATCGCCGACCAGGGCGCGAACATCATTGAAATCTACCACGACCGCACCTTCAGCGGCCCTGATGTGTTTGCCGTGCGCGTCGTCTGCACCGTGGAAACACGCGGGGCCTCACACCTCGCCCGCCTCCGCGCCGCGCTTGAGGCCGCCGGTTACCCGATGGTTTTGTAGGCCACATCGTGAAGCTGGTGCATTCGCCAGTCCTGGCTAACCTTCCCACCATGCAGACACATGAGCAGACTGTTTTAATCACAGGGGCGAAT
Organism: Chthoniobacterales bacterium; assembly: GCA_038230215.1. GTDB lineage: Bacteria > Verrucomicrobiota > Verrucomicrobiia > Chthoniobacterales > DASVRZ01 > DASVRZ01. The sequence continues at coordinate 101,018 of JBBRNR010000001.1, forward strand.
CGCGGCATCGGTCTCGCCCTGACGGAGGAATGCCTGAAACTCGGCTATCAAGTCGTAGCCACGGCGCGCGATCCCGCCAAGGCGATGGAACTCGCCGCATTACAGAAAAAATTTCCCGATCGACTCACTTTGCACCCGTTGGAAGTGACTTCCGATGCGTCGGTTGCGCAACTGGCGTCCGCCGTTTCCGCCGTCGATGTGCTGGTGAACAACGCCGCTGTTTTCCCCGAGGAGGGCGAGGAAACGGTGGATCACTGGCAGATGGCGCATCTCACGGAGGCATTCCAAACCAATGTCGTCGGCGTGGCCCGGGTGACGCAGGCGCTGCTCGGTCAGTTGCGGAAATCGTCCGCTGCCAACGTGGTGAATATTTCCTCCACCGCCGGCTCGATCTCTGGGAAGCACTCTCATTTCTATTACGCTTACTCGACGTCGAAGGCCGCGCTAAACATGCTCACGCGTGCGATGGCCTTCGACTTGCAATCGCATGGGATCACCGTCGTCGCCGTGCATCCGGGCTGGGTGCAGACGGAAATGGGCGGCTCCGATGCGACGTTGACGCCCCAGGACTCCGCCGCGTCGCTGGCCAGATTGCTCGGGAAACTAACGCCGATAGACGCAGGACATTTCCTGGAGCGCGACGGCACTCCCTGCCGTTATGCCTGGTGAAACAGAGCGGAGTTGGATCGTTATCGGACTGAGTGGCAGCGCGCTGCTGCTGGCGGGTGCGTGCGTTTTTCTCGTTCTGCAACCGAGATCACCGCAGGGAAATCCCGATCCGCGTTTCTGGCCGGTCGATGCGGTAACGCTGGCCACTCTACCGCTGGCAACCCGGTTTGACATGCCGATGGGCAGCGAAGGCGGGGCGCTGGTTTACAATGCGCAGCCATTCATGGAAAATCAGCACCTCGGCGACGACCTCAATGGCATTGGCGGCGAAAACTCCGATCTGGGCGACCCGGTTTATACAATTGCGAATGGACAAGTGATCTACACCGGCTGGCCCGCTGATGGCTGGGGAAACCTCATTCTCGTGATGCACGCCTACGAAGAAGCTGGCAAACGGCGCTATGTGCAGTCGTGCTACGCCCACCTGAACACCATGGAAGTCCGCTCTGGCGACATCGTTCAGCGCGGCCAGAAAATCGCCACGGTGGGAAACGCGGGCGGCCATTATCTGGCGCACCTACATTTCGAGTTGCGGTCGTTTCTAACTCCGTTCATCGGCCCCGGCTACCGGGCGGACGCGCGTGGCTGGCTAAATCCCTCGGAGTTTGTGCGCCAGCATCGCGGAGCGGCGGAGTCGGACTTGCGGACGGAGCCCGCCATTGCCAAATAAAAAAAATACCAGAGAGCTACGGCAAAGAGAAGCTGGCTACCGTTGCTGCCTTCCGGCCCTGGCGGGGTTTGCCGGTTCGCAGTCCATAGTCCCTGGCAGCGGGAAACTAGGGAGGAATGCCGCAGGGGCAACTATTTTTTAGAAAAAAGCGGAATTGGCGGTTTTATCTAAAAAAATTGCTGGCATATCTTTTCTTTCTGCTAGAAAACAACCTGCTTTACTGATACTTACATTCATCCCTACCCAGAAACCATGCCTAAAATCCTCCTCATTCTCTCTGTAGTCTTCATGATCGGCTCCGCCGTGCTCGGTTTTCTTAATAAGAACAAACTAGACACTGCGGTGCAGGCTGAAATCGCTGCCAAAAACTCCATCGCCTCGGTCACAGCCGAAGCTGAAAAAGCAAAGAAAGCCGCGAAAACCGCGAGCGAAAAAATGACTGCGGAGTCCGGCAAATTTACCGACATGGAACAGAAAGTGGCCGCTGCTGAGGCCCAAAGCGCCAAGGCCACCGCCGACGTTACCAACCTCACGGCTCAGCTCACCGACAAGACTGCCGCCCTGGATGCCGCCAACGCGGAAATGGAAAAGCTCAAGGCTGCCCCTACAGTTCCAACTCCCGAAGTTGCACCAGTAGCAGACAACGCCGCCCAAGTCGCCGAACTTACCGCGCAAATTGAGGCGCTCAAGAGCGAGAAACAAATCATTGGCGACAAACTGGTGGCCGCAGAGGCCAAAAGCAATCAGCTCGGCGATGTGGTGGCCAAGTCCAAGAACGCCATCATGGCCAAGGGAATCGAAGGTCAGGTCATCGCCGTCAACCAAGCTTGGGGTTTCGTGGTGCTGAATCTAGGTGATCACAGCGGTGTCGTGGCGAACGCCGAAATGGTCGTTATGCGCGATGGAGACCGCGTCGGCAAAGTGAAGATCACCTCGGTGGAACATTCCAATTCCATCGCAGACATCGTCGCCTCCAGCGTTGCCAACGGCCAGCGCGTGCTGCCTGGCGACCGAGTGATCTACGGCATCAATTAACTGATTTTTATGATTCAGCGGACGGCCTTTTTCCTCCTTATCGCTGGCGCGGCATCGCTTTTTAGTTCTTGTGCCACTCAGGAAAAACCTGTCGCGCAGACGGCAGCTTTCGGCGAACCGACCAGCACAATTCCGTGGAATCAGCCCCAGAAATGGGAAGGCGGCGGGGCAGGTTTCAATGCCCTTCGCGGCAACGAAGAAAATTAGTCCGCAGATTGCGATGGAACTCGCTTGAAAAGCGCGTTCGCCTTCGGGAAATTCACCAGTCATGCCTGGTCGCATTCTCATCATCCGTGGTGGAGCAATCGGTGATTTTATTCTCACGCTTCCGGCGATTGGCCTGATCCGCCAGAATCTTCTGGAAACCCGAATCGAGATACTTGGTTATCCAGCGATCACTCGGCTTGCACTCAGTCCCAAGTATGCGGACGCAGTACATTCCATCGAATACGGGCCGCTAGCCGGGTTCTTCAGCCGCCGCCCGAATCTGGACCCCGAGATGGTGGCTTTCTTTGCAGGCTTTCAGCAAATCATCAGTTACCTCTACGATCCGGACGAAATTTTTGCTCAAAATCTGCGCACTTCGGGAGTCAAAAACCTCCTGAACGGCCCCGGCAAGCTCAGCGACGACGCCCACGCCGTGCATCAACTTGCGCGGCCACTGGAGAAACTGGCCTTTTTTCTCGATGAAACCAGAGCCGAGTTTCATCCGACTCAAGCCGATCTGGAGGCAGCCGCCCCCGTGCTTCCGGAGCTGCCGTTCATCGCTCTGCACCCCGGAAGCGGAGGCAAAAAGAAAGTCTGGCCGCTGGAAAACTGGCGAAAACTCGTGGCGCTTCTTCTGAAAAACCAACACTCGATCCTGCTCGTTGGTGGCGAGGCCGATGAAGAAAACGTCTCCGTTTTACAAGCCGAGTTTCATCTTCCTGTGGCCGATCAACTGCCGCTTCGCACGCTCGGAGCCGTGCTGTCCCGGTGCCGGCTTTTTCTCGGTCACGATAGCGGAATTTCGCATCTCGCTGCTGCGGCGGGAGCACGGTGCCTGCTTCTTTTTGGACCGACAGACCCGGAAATCTGGGCACCGCTGAATCCCGCGGTGGAAGTCATCACCTCTCGCGACGCCACCATGGAAAACATCGCCTTCGACTCGGTCGTAGAACGCGTGAAAATCCTTCTACTGAGCTAGAGTTGCTCGACCGCATAGCCTTCGCTACGGAGTTGCCGGACGATGCCGTTGCGGCCGACCAAATGGCCGCTGCCGACGATGATGAGCACGTTTTCACGCCCCCCAATTGTCCGGCGAATTGCGGGCATCCAAGCGTTGTTGCGGTCGTCGAAGATGGATTTGTAGAAGCCTTTTTCACTCTTGGTGGAGTGATTGATCAGGGCATCGAGCGCGGCTGTGTCGCCATTCTGCCAGGCGTGGATCATTTGCCCAAACCAGACGCCGGTGAAGGGCAGCGCGGCGAGTGTGGAACGGAGATAACGATCCGCCTCCACGTCCGAAAACTGACGGAACGGTGCGGTCTGGGCCTGGACTTTCTCCAAGCCGCCGGTGGGTTTGCCACGCTTCTGGGCGAGCTTGAAAAAATGGAAGTCCAGTCCGTGATCGCTGTCGTAGCCATTGCGTTCGAGGTAGAGACTCATCATTAAGTCAGAGACAAGCCAAGGGCGCATGGGTTCCAATTTCGCCAGGGAAATGCCGAAATACGGCAGCAGCGTTTTTAGCATCGTCAGCGTCTCGAGGCTGAGATGCTGGCTGAGTTTTTCGCCTTTCGGATAGAGTCCGTCACGAAAGGATTCGGCGAGAGCGTTGTCGTGCTTGTCGTCCCCGAGCGCGATCTCGAAGATCACGCGCTGGGAGTCGTCGAAGGCGTGTTTCAGTTCCGGTTTCAGCGGGTAAACGGACTTGGGCAAGACGTGGATTGAGCCCATTAGATAGACGGTATTGGTCGGTGTCTGCACACGCCAGAGGGTGCTTTTTCCCGCAGGCTTCGGAGCGAGGCTGCTACAGCCACCGAGACCGAGAAAGATGGCGAGACCGAGAAAGGTGAGGAGCCGGTTTTTCAGGGTCGGGTTAGATTTTGCCAGCAAATTGATGCTGGCGCAGGATGAGTTGGATCGCCGTCTGGATGATGATGCGTTGCGCGCGAATGCGGCGGTCGAGGGAAAACTCGGAGGGCGTCTCCACGGTGAGGCAGACGTCCACTTTGCCACGGGCGAGAAAGATGGCTTCGGGGCCATCGGGCAGTTTTCGGCGGGTGACATTTCGATGAAGGTAACCCGGCTGGGTGAACTGGCGACCATCTATCCTACGGCGCGGGTCGTGCGGAAGGATGTGCCGGGCTGCGGCCAAAAGCTGTGGACTGAGCGGAGTCGCGGCCGAATTTAGCTCGTAAAGGTAGATCCCCTGCCCGTCGTAATCCTCGTGAAGCGCGAGCGACAATGCATAACGCTGACCGGCGATGACGTCGTGCAGCACCTTGAAATATGGCAGGCTGGCGTCGTGAAACTGGCGGTTGAGATCGATACCACTGGCGTCGGAGCGACGATTGTTGGTCAGTCCCCAGGGATTTAAGCACGGGAAAATGGTGAAACGAGCGCGCTGAAACATTTTGGGATTTTTCTGTGCCCAACCCAGCGTGCCTTCGGTGCCGCCTGGCTCGTCGCCGTGAATGCCTGCCGAGAGATAAATGGACGGTGCGTCTGCCTTGGGACGCCGCGTTTGCAAGACGTAGAGAGGAAATCCGTCGTGCTCGCCATATTGGGTCATCGCTAGACCGGATCTGCGCGCGACGGTTCGCCAGCGACGGATAAGCATCGGATAATGATGCGCGCAATGTTGCGGGAGCTGTTTCATTTTGTTTGGAGCGCCGCCAGTAGTTTCTCGTGAATGCCATCGAACCCGCCATTACTGAAAACAACGATCACATCGCCGGGCCGCGTCTGCGGAACGAGATGCGCGACGATACTGTCCGCATCCGGCAAATAATACGCCGGAATATGGCGCGACTGGAGAACCTCGACGACTTTTTCCGGATGCAGCCGGTCGGAAGCGGGCAATTGATCAAGCCGGGCAACCTGCGAAAAATAAACGCCGTCAGCCCCGGCAAACGCCTCGGGCAAAGCGTCCTGGAAAACAGCTCTCCGGGTCGTGTTCGAACGCGGCTCGAAGATGGCCCAGAGGCGAGTTCCAACGTATTGATGGCGCAACCCGGCGATGGCCTGTTTGATGGCGGTCGGATGATGCCCAAAGTCGTCCACGACTTTCACTCCATCGACTTCCCCGCGGACTTCCTGACGGCGCTTGACCCCGGCGAAGCAGGCCAGAGCTCCGGCGATGACTTCCACGGAAATGCCGTAGCGATGCGCCGCGCTAATCGCCATGGCAGCGTTGCGGACGTTGTATTCACCGATCAAGGGCAGGTGAAACTGGTGTCCGAGCAGGGTGAACTGGGAGCCTTCCGAGGTGTAACTCACCGCGTGGATCGCAATGTCGGCGTCGTCGGCAAATCCGACACGCAGCAGCGGCGCGGGACAGGTCGAGACAGCTTCCAAGGAGTTGGAGTCGTCGGCGTTGACCAAAACGACACCGTTTTTCGGGACGATGTTCACAAGTCGGCGGAAGCTGAGCTGGATCGCTGCCAAATCGTCGAAAATATCGGCGTGGTCGAACTCGATGTTGTTCACGATAACCAGCTCGGGCAGGTAATGGACAAACTTGGAGCGTTTGTCGAAGAAAGCCGTGTCGTATTCGTCGCCTTCGATGATGAAATGCTCGGACGGAGCGAGCCGGGCGGATTCAGGCAGATTCTTCGGAATGCCGCCTATCATGTAGCCAGGGGCGAGTCCGGCGGACTCGAAAATCCAGGCGAGTAAAGTGGTGGTGGTGGTTTTTCCATGGGTGCCGGTGACGACGAGATTCGTGCGGCCACGGAGGAAGAATTCCTTAAGCGTCTCAGGCAGCGAGAGATAATAGAGCTTCCGGTTGAGGACTTCCTCCAATTCAATATTTCCCCGGCTAATGGCGTTGCCGACAACGATCAAATCGGCGTCCGGCGGGATGTTTCCCGGCTGAAAACCCGATTTCAAGGCGATTCCGCGCGTTTCCAAGTAGGTGGACATCGGCGGATAGACGTTGACGTCGGAGCCGGTGACGCGGTAGCCCTGCCCCTGAAGCGCGGCAGCGACCGAGCCCATGGCGGTGCCGCAGATGCCGATGAAGTGGATGTTTTTTATTGGTTGATGCATGAAAAAAATTGCGGACCCTTGGTGCTTGCGTTGCTCGATATTCAACAGGTCGCCCTCCTTGTCGAGAGAAGGTTGCTCAAAAAACGCCCGCTTCGTTTGAAAATGATATTGGAAAAAGTCGGTTTGCTCTTGACCCCTCTACTTTACAAGGCATCATACCGCCGACTTTTCGGTCATCGCGACCAACAAACTCTCTATCAGTGACATGCATCTAAATACGGGCACAATTATATGGACTTTCTGCTATTTATCCGTGCTCCTCGGGCTCTCCGCCTATGGGTTGCATAGGTATTCGATCATTTTTCTTTTCCTAAAATATCGGAAGCAGGAGCCCAAGCCGTTGCGGGAGTTTGAAGAGCTGCCCGTCGTTACTGTGCAACTCCCGATCTATAACGAGTATTATGTCGTGGAGCGCCTGCTCGAATCAGTGGCGGGGCTGGATTATCCGAAAGAGTCGCTGCAAATCCAAGTGCTCGACGATTCGACCGACGATACGGTGGAACTCACCCAGCGCCGGGTGAAAGCGATGCAACTCGATGGCTGGGACATCACTGTGGTGCGCCGTGAAAGCCGCATAGGCTTCAAGGCGGGTGCGTTGGAGGAAGGGCTGAAAACGGCCAGGGGCGACTATATTTTTATCCTCGACGCCGACTTTGTGCCGCTCCCGGACATGCTGAAGAAATCGATCCATTTCTTCACAGACCCGAAGATTGGGATGATCCAGACGCGCTGGGGGCACATCAATCGCACTTATTCGCTGCTGACTCGCGTGCAGGCGATGTTTTTGGACGGTCATTTGCTGCTGGAGCAAACCGCGCGCTGCCGCAGCGGTCGCTTTTTTAATTTCAATGGAACTGCCGGCATCTGGCGAAAAAGCTGCATCACCGAGGCCGGTGGCTGGCAACACGACACGCTGACCGAAGACTTGGATCTCAGTTATCGTGCGCAAATGAAGGGCTGGCGCTTCGTTTTCTTGAAGGACGTGGTTACCCCTGCAGAATTGCCCGTGGACATGAACGGCTTTAAGTCGCAGCAACATCGCTGGACCAAAGGCAGCGTGCAGACCTGCAAAAAAATCCTCCCGCTCCTCTGGCGCAGCAACCTGCCGCTCGTCATTAAGATGGAAGCCACAGCGCATCTTACCTCGAATTTTGCCTACCTCCTCCTCGCGGCGCTCTGCGTTCTGCTGCATCCGGCCTCCAGCGTGCAAGTCAACGGCTGGTGGCATCTGCTTATTATCGATATCCCGATTTTCCTCTCAGCATCGGGATCGGTCGCAATCTTTTACCTTTGTGCCCAGATTCATTTGCATCCAAAAACTTGGCTGCGCGAAATGCTCCTGCTCCCGCTTCTTCTGGCCCTCGGCATCGGCATGTCGTTGAACAACGCAAAAGCCGTTCTCGAGGCGATCTTCAATCAGGAATCCGGCTTCGAGCGAACTCCCAAATACGGTATCGAGAAAAATGGCCAGCGCTGGAATACCGCTCGCTACATCCCGATCAAGACATTGCTGCCGATCATCGAATTGGTTTTTGCCGGTTATTTTACCTGGTTCCTCTTTGAATCGGTGCAACGCAGGCAGTTCCTAAACCTCCCGTTTTTGCTCCTTTTCCAAGTGGGTTTCAGCTATGTGGCACTCAATTCCCTCATGCAATGGATGCCTCGCCTGAGCTTTGGAAAACGCTCGCCCGCCGCGCCTTTACCAGCGTAGTCGGACTCAGAAAATCACACTTTCGGAGTCCGCAGATGGGAATCAAAGTTGCTTAGTTTCTTTGTATGCAGGGAATCAAAGTCCTATTCGTCATTCTAGTTAGTGCTGTCGCTGCCCACGCGCAGGCCTTCTTTGCCCCGGTACGCGAGGCAATTGTCAGCGTGCCCGATCAAAAGCTCGTCGTGATGGAAGGGACTAAAAAAATCGCCTCTTTTCCTGTCTCCACGTCCAAATTTGGGATCGGTGACCGTCACAATAGCTGGTCCACTCCCGTCGGTTCACTCCGTGTCGCGCAAAAAATTGGGGACCACATTCCGCCCGGAGCGGTCTTTCGCCGACGCCAGCCGACGGGTGAAATCTTGCAGCCTAATGCACCAGGCCGTGATCCGATTGTAACTCGAATCCTTTGGCTCACCGGCAACGAAAACGGGAATCGCAACGCTTACGAGCGCTGCATTTACATCCACGGCACGACCGAGGAAAAAATGATCGGCAAACCAGCCAGTTTCGGCTGCATTCGCATGAAATCGAGCGACGTGATTGTCCTTTTCGACATGCTGTCTGTGGGTTCCCAAGTCAGCATCGTGAATGAAAACGTCCGCAAGGCACTCAACAGTTTTGCCTTGGCCAAGCTTCAACCCATGCAAATGGGAGCGGTGTCGATTACCGCTCCCAAGTAGCATTGCTTTGTAAACTTAAGGCTAGGCGGCGAGTCGGGCGCCGGTCGTGTCGTTCAACACTTCGCGGAGAGCTCCAGAAAGTTTGCGAACCGCCAGATCGAGGCGGGTCTTGATCGTGCCGAGCGGGATTTGCATCTTTTGGGCGATCTCGCGCTGGCTCATGCCCTGTAGGTAAGCCCACTCGACAGCCTTGCGCTGCGCTTCGGGGAGTTTGGCCATCAAGGTGGAGAGCAAACGTTGCATCTCGGCAGATTCGATATCACTCTCGATACGAGTGTGAGTCCAAGAGGCGGGTTGCTTTTCCATGTCATTTTCGAGGCGATCCTCGGCCCGCTGACGGCACTGGAACTTGCGGAGACGATCAATCGCACGACGGCGGGCAATAGTCATTAGCCAGCCGATGACTTTTCCCTTGGCCTCGGAGTAACGGTCGGCTGACGTCCAGAGATCGACGAAGATTTCTTGAACGACATCTTCTGCGATGAATTCATCATGGAGCACGCGGGCGACTTGGGTTTTCAGCATGGAAGCGTAGCGGCGGTGCATTTCCTCAAAAGCACCGGTGTCTTGATCAACGACGGAGCGCATGAGCTGTTCGTCGGACATTTCGTTAAAAGCTACGGGTGAGATGGAATCGAATGTGTAGAGCATATTGGTTGTCTGTAAGTGGTTTATCGGACAGGTTTTCTTTAGCAGTCGAGGTGCCACCGGCTTTTACGGGGCTGAAGTGTGGAAAACCCCCTTTTTTGTGTATTGCAAATGTGTCAAAGTGTATTGCCAGCATACAGTCTCGGTGGCCCCCGCAGTCTTATTCCACACATTCCCAAAGCAAAAGCACCGCCGCCCATTCACATTGACCTTCCCCGGTCCAGCCGCGATAGTGCGCTCCCTTTTTTCGCTCTCACAATGTCCACCGCCAACACCCGTAATTTCTGCATCATTGCCCACATCGACCACGGCAAGACGACCCTCTCCGATCGCCTGCTCGAACACACCGGGACCATTCAAGTCCGCGAGCAGCAGGATCAAATGCTCGACGCCATGGACCTCGAACGCGAACGCGGCATCACCATCAAGTCGCATCCCGTCACGATGCAATACAAGGCCAAGTCCGGTGAGATCTACAAACTCAACCTCATGGACACCCCGGGCCACGTTGATTTCGCCTACGAAGTCTCGCGTTCCCTCGCCGCCTGTGAAGGCGCGCTCCTCATCGTCGATGCGGCGCAAGGCGTCGAAGCCCAGACCGTCGCCAACGTCCACCTCGCGATGAAACAGGGCCTCACCCTCATCCCCGTCATCAACAAGATCGACCTCCCGAACGCCGACCTCCCGACCGTCAAAAAACAGCTCGAAGAAATCCTCGCCATTCCCGGCGAAGAAGCCATCCCCGCCAGCGCCAAAGCCGGCATCGGCATCGACGACATATTGGAAGCCGTCATCGCCCGCATTCCGGCCCCTGTCGATACCCCCAACGAAAAACTCCGCGCCCTCGTCTTCGACTCCACCTTCGACACCTACCGTGGCGTCGTCGTTTACGTCCGCGTCGTCGATGGCAGCATCGCCGCTGGTGACAACATCAAAACGATGGCCACCAACAAAAGCTACGACGTCAAAGAAGTCGGCATCTTCCGCCCCAGCAACCCCAAAATGTCCATCCAGCCGCGCCTCGGCCCCGGCGACGTCGGCTACGTCATCGCCAACGTCAAAGACCCCGCCGAGATCAAAGTCGGCGACACCCTCACCAGCGGACGCCTCCCCTCCCTCATCCCGCTCCCCGGCTTCCAGATCGTGCACCCCATGGTGTTTTCAGGGATTTATCCCATCAACACCGCCGACTTCGAAGCCCTCAAAATCGCCATGGGCAAACTCCAGCTCAACGACTCCGCCTTCAACTTCATGCCCGAAAGCTCCGTCGCCCTCGGCTTCGGCTTCCGTTGCGGCTTCCTCGGCCTCCTCCACATGGAAATCATCCAGGAACGCCTCCGCCGCGAGTACGACATGGACATCATCGCCACCTACCCGAGCGTCATCTACGAAGTCCTCCGCACCAACGGCGAAGTCCTCCTCGTCGACAACCCCGAGCACCTCCCCGATTTTTCCGTCATCGAAGAAATCCGCGAACCCATCGTCCAGGCCTTCATCATGGTCCCCAACGAATACATCTCGCCCCTCATGCAGCTCATCCTCGAAAAACGCGGCGTCCTCGAACACACCGAGTCGCTCGACACCCGGCGCGTCATGCTCACCTGTAGCCTGCCGCTCAACGAAATCGTCGTCGATTTCAACGACAAAATAAAATCCATCACCCGTGGCTACGGCAGCATGGACTACGAACACGCCGGCTACCGCGCCGACAAACTGGTCAAGCTCGACATGCTCGTCAACGGCGAGCCCATCGACGCCTTCAGCAGCATCGTCCACCGCGAAAAAGCCGAATCCCGCGGACGCCAACTCGCCGCCAAACTCAAAGAAGTCATCCCCACCCAACTCTACCAAGTCAGCATCCAAGCCACCATCGGCGGCAAAATCGTCGCGAGAGAAAACGTCAGCGCCATGCGCAAAAACGTCATCGCCAAATGCTACGGCGGCGACATCACGAGAAAGCGCAAGCTGTTAGAAAAACAAAAGGAAGGCAAAAAGCGAATGAAGTCCTTCGGCACCGTCAACATCCCCCAAGAAGCCTTCATCGAAGTCCTCAAGTCGAATTAGGTTGAGTCTCAACCAGTGAAAACCTTTAACTTTCTTAAAACTAGTATATCAGCTAGAAAGTCCTCACTCCATGTCCAACTGGCCATTTTCTGACGTTCTATTTCAGCATCCATCCATTCAACCCGTTTCGCGATCCAATTCACCGCGTGCTTCAATCCGACTCCAATGTCGCCGTTCTCGTTAGATCGACAATCGATTGTGATGCTAGTAAACGCATCACAAAAGGATATCGGAACTACATTGGGTAGATTACCCAAAAAGCTTCGGGCATACTCCAAGTGACTATCGTGGAAAATATTAAAGTGGGTGTTTGTTTTTACCTGAACTACTGCTCCGAGATTCTCCTGTTTAGCCGCAATGCCCAGGTGATTACCAATGATGTCAAATAGGTCTTCATCAACAGGTAGCGATTTGTCAAAAACTCGTTCTACCGAGCCGCCCAGTCGGACAGCTAAGTGATCTATATGGTTATGGTTCGGCTCATTAAATATTGTGAACTGAGGCAAGAGTAAGAAGCCATTAAGCCTTAAATAAGTCCCAGCAATTTTTTCTCCAGTATTCATAACATCGACTAAAGCGGTTCGAAAATTTCGGCGACTCTGTTATAGTCCTCCCCGTGTTTGGAATTAAAAACATCGTTTGAAAACGTCCACGACGTAGTATTTTCCGTGCGACGCCGGTAATCAATTTCCCAATCAGACTCATTCAATTGAACATAAGTTTCTTTTGGAACCCACTTCTTATTCTGAAAACTTAAGGTGACTTTATATGATCTATCGCGGTTCGGTCTACTTTCGAGTCTGTCTTCGTTTTCATCCTTCCAAAACAATCGATATCTAAACGAAACTATCCCAACATAAGGCGACACAAGAGAATCCGTCTTTTGAACATCATAAGAAATATTGCTAAATTTGTCTACAGTATAGCTCGGCATATTTGTATTAGGATTAGTTAGTTCGTTTCTTTTAGACTGTTCTGGCATTCTAACAGAGAATCTTTTAAGAGACTCAACCGGATCAATCTCTGGAGGTGTATTCGAGCTATTAGCAGGAATATTCTTATCAAAAATATTTGTGTTGTAGACGATTGAGAAAATTAGAATCGCAATTAGTAGGAGAGTAATGAATAGAGTTTTGAGACTGAACGCGGTCTTATGACCACCAACACTGTTAGTTTGAGGCGTAACTACTGTAGGCTTTACCACCTCATCAAGTAAGTTAGCAATTGTAGATAACTCCTTCCATTCTTCACTTCCTTCAGTCCGGTAGAATGTAACAACATTAACTTCGCCCCTCGTCCAAAGGCTTTTTAGTTGTCCCCAAGTATAAGGACCCATCTGCTTTTCGTTTTGGTAAATATAATATAAATCCATGTTTCGTTGCGTTTATCGCTCCTTGCGAGACTAATTTACGTTTTCGTTCTACTTCAAGTATTAAGTTGATAGAGCACATTCTAAGTTCGCCTTTATCTCATGAACCCACCAACCACGCTCGGAGAAATCCTTCTTGAAGAGTATCTAACTCCGATGGGAATTTCGCAGAACGCCATGGCTCGCGCCATTGGGGTGCCGCCACGCGCCATTAACGAAATCGTTCTCGGACGCCGCGCCATCACGCCCACCATGTCCATTCGTTTCGGTGCCTTTTTCGGTCAATCCGAAGGCTTCTGGCACGGGCTCCAAGTTGAATGCGACTTCCGAGCGCTCGCGGAAAAGCGTCAGCAACTCGTAGCAAGAATTCAACCCGCGAGCGAACTGGTTGCGGCCTAGTCCTTTCCCTCGTTCCCTCGTGCCCAAACTCTGTTTGGACACGCACTTGGCCCGGCAACTCCCGTTGCCTTTCAGCGTAGAAGGCACTTATCGCATCCTGAAGTCAGTGGAGTCGTCGCATCGGGGAGACGCCCGCGTCACCCATCGCCGCCGAGCCATTGCCACTACGGGTGCCACCTGGGACAGCGTGAGGGCTTTGACTTGGCGGCTGCGCGGAAAAGCAGAGCACCCGTCGCAATGCAGAGGCCGCAATCTCGGTTTTTACGTGCGTTTGGGCAGAGCCATGCTTCTTTGTCCAATGAAATCCTCTCAATCCCAATGGCTTCGCTACGCCGGAATTGCAGGTGCGGCCTGTCTCGCGACTGTGGGAGGACTCATGCTGGTCCGGCACCCTCAAAAATCAGTGTCGATGATGACCGAATCCCGCCCAGTAGAGCCTTTGCCAACCACTAGCAGCGGAAAAAGTGCTCTTACTCCGCTGGAGAAAAAGGCTTGGCGCACCGGTTTCTCCAGTCGATGCTACGCGCCTCCATGTTCTTCGCTCCCAAATACGTCAAACAGGCCCACGAGATCGTTAAAAACGTCACCCGGTTGCTCCATTACAAGCGCGACATTCTTTCGCCCGCAGATTATGCCCGGTTGACGACTAAAAATCGTGAGCTATTGACGGCCACCCGCCAGCGGGACCGCGCGGCTATTGACCGCATAACGATGGAACTCGACAAGGAAATCGGCCGCGTCGTCCCCACCCCCACGAACCAGGGTATCCGGGAAAACTGCGAGACGTTTCTCGTGGCCATCGTCATCGCCCTGGGGATTCGCGCGTATTTTCTCCAGCCCTTTAAGATTCCCACAGGCTCCATGCAGCCCACGCTGAACGGCGTCATTGGCAAACCTCTCGCTGGCCCGCTTCCCGCGCTGCCGCAACGCGTGTGGGAGACCGTCTGGAATGGGCGGAGTTACATTCATGTCGTGTCGGATCTCGACGACACCGTGGTGCAACTCCAATCGGTGCCATTCCTCTGGTTCTCCACTTCGAGCGTGGTCGTAATGGAAAGCGGCCGTACCTACAAAGTGAGCTGCCCGCCACAGAATCTGGTGACTGATTTCGGCATTTATGCGGGTAAAAAAATCAGCGCGGGCCAGCCCATTGTCCACGGCGTCGTCCAGACCGGCGATCAGGTTTTCGTGGATAAATTTACCTACCACTTCCGCTCGCCAAAGCGTGCTGACGTCTTCGTTTTCACGACGGACGGCATTCGCGGAATCATGGATGACCCACGCAGTGGCGGTCTCACGCAGTTTTACATCAAGCGCCTCGGTGCGCAGCCCGGTGACCATGTGAGAATCGAGGCGCCGAACCTTTACATCAACGGCGGGATCGCCAGCGAATGGCCGCTGAAACGTGTGATGTCGGCGAAGAACGGCTATCGCGGTTATGGCAATATCGGGCCGCTCCTGCTGCAACGCCCGGATGATACTTTCGACGTGCCGCCGCGCAGTTATCTGGCGCTGGGCGACAACAGCTACAACTCGAGTGACAGTCGATTCTGGGGCCCGGTGCCCGAGCAAAACGTGGTCGGTCGCGGGTTGTTTGTTTACTGGCCATTCGGTCAGCACTTCGGGCTGATCCGATAGTCTTCGGGAGCGCACGCGTCTCGCGTGTTCCCTTTTGCGTCTCGCGAAAGGGCTTTTCCGGAAACAGCTTTGAGGCGAGACACCTCAAAGAGCACGCGAGACGCGTGCGCTCCGGAGAAATAGCTCCGCCGCTCTTAGCAAGGCTCCAGCATCCACTGGATCGCTTTGTCTGCCAGCTGGTCGAAGGCGATCACGGCCTGGGCGAGGTGTTCTTCTTTCGTGTCCTCGATTTTATTGTGACTGATCCCGTGCAGGCTCTGGACGAACATCATCACGGTCGGAATGCCCGCTCGGGAGACTTCCGCCGCGTCGTGCAACGGGCCTGATGGCAGCCGATGGGAAACGCCCGCGGTTTCCGTGATCGCCTCGTCGCAGAGGGCAATGAGACTCGGATGAAACGGCATCGGCGCGATCTGCCAGATACGTTCCCAAGTCACTCCGACTCCGGCCTCTTTGGCAAAACGCTCACTCGCGGCCCGCGCATCTGTCAGCATCGTCGCCAGCGCGGGAGCATCGAGGTGGCGCTGGTCGAGTGTCAGTCGGCACGTTTCCACCACGCTGGTCACGATCCCCGGCAACGTGGTGCAACTCCCGATCGTGCAGACTCCGCCATGGCGTTCGGCAATTTCGTAAATCTCCGGGCTCATCCGTGCGGCCGCGAGAAACGCATCGCGCCTCCGCTTCATCGGAGTGGAACCCGAATGCGCCGCCTGCCCGTGAAAAGTGATCGCGTGCCGCTCAACACCAAACGTCCCGAGCACCGCGCCGAGCGGCAGATCGAGATCGAGCAGCACCGGGCCTTGCTCGATGTGCAGCTCGATATAAGCGGCGGCATTTTTCAATTCACGGCAGGAGTTTTTCACCTTTTCAAAATCGATCCCGTACTGCGCGATGGCTTTTGGCAGCGGAGTTCCATCCTTATCAGCGAGGGCGCGGGCTTCATCCAGATCGAGCGAACCGGAGCAGGCCGATGAGCCGAAGAGACTTTTCCCGAAGCGCGCCCCTTCCTCATCCGCCCAATCCACCAGGCGCACAGTGACAGGTAAAGAGTCGCCATATTGCGCGTGCAGCCGCCGTAAAATCTCCACTCCAGCGAAGATATTCAGGCAGCCATCGAGCCAGCCGCCATTGGGCACGGAGTCGAGATGGCCACCGATCAGCAGGGTTTTTTCCGAAGTACCGCGCAACGTGCTCCAGAGATTGCCTGCCTCATCTTGATGCAACTCGACCGGCAGCCCGGCCAGTTTTTCGCGGAGGAGCTGTCGCGCCGCGACCCACGTCGGGGTGAACGCCACCCGTTGCGCTCCATTTTCATCGCCGGTCAGCGTGCGGAGTTCCCGGAGTTCGGCCATCGTGCGCTGCGGATCGACCGGGCTTTTCATGGCATTAATGCTGCTTTGTTAGGCAAAAAACTCAACTGCTATTTATTTCAATCCCGCATCGACGAACGGTTGCCCGGCTGGCACTCTCACAGAAGGAAAACAATGTTAACCAACGCCGAAAATGGCAGTGAAAGTGGCTCGCTGGAGGCCGATCTATGCATCATCGGCAGCGGCCCTGCCGGCATTACGATTGCCCGCGAACTCGCCCGCACGGGACAACGCATTTTCATCGTCGAATCCGGTGCGGAGAAGGACACGCCGCCTGCCTCGGAGTTGAATCGCGGAACGGTCGATTCGCCGCAGGGTTACCCAGCCAATGTCTTGCAGGAGGGACGCCGACGGCAGATGGGCGGCTCGGCCAATCTGTGGAATCACGAGCCGCGCGGGCAGAAGGATAAATTCATCCGTTGCGTGCCGCTGGATGCGGTCGATTTCGAGAAACGCGACTGGGTGCCGAACAGTGGCTGGCCGTTTTCCCGCGGCGAGTTGGAACCTTATTACCAGCGAGCCCAACGGGCGTTCGGCATCGGCGAGTTCGATTATTCGTCGAAGACCTGGCAGGGCAGCGACACGACGATGCGGGCGCTGGAGTTGGATGGAATGGAAAGTTCCGTGTCGCAGTTTGGATTGCCACGGCATTTTTTGAAGGACGCCTTTGCCGAACTCGCGCAGTCGGGCAATGTCCGGTTCTTTCTGCAAACCAGCCTGCTTAGTCTGGAGCGCGATCCGACTTCCAATCGAATCATTTTCGCGGAAGTGTGCAACTCCGATGGCGGTCGTTTTCGGATTCGAGCCAGCACCTTTGTTCTCGCGGCGGGCGGACTGGAAAACCCACGCATCCTACTACTTAACCAAGCCGCCCAACCGGGCGGACTTGGAAATCAGAACGACATGGTCGGCCGCTGTTTCATGGACCATCCGTCGATCACTTTAGGGACATTGCTCCCCCACTCCGCCGAGCTTTTTGACCGAGCCAGCTTCTACGATCAGCGCGTCGTCAACGACCAGCCGGTCATGGGAAAATTGCAACTCAGCTCCGACGTCATGCGCCGGGAGAAGCTCCTGAATCTTTACTCGGTGCTCGTGCCGCGCTTCCGCAATCTGCACTCGAATCTGTCCTTCATTCTCAAGGAATTACTGATCAAAGGGCCGCAGTTTCTCTCGCGCCACCGGCATTCGGATGATTGCAACCAGACTCCCGATCAACATCCCGAGGCAGCGCTCCCGATTCGTCAACGTCTGCTGGAAGGCTATTTTTCCGAGTGTTACTGCGGCTGGTCGCACCTCGAAAACAAGGCGAAACGTTTTGGCGATTTCCGCGTTCGCGCGCTGGTCGAGCTGTCTCCAGATCGCTCCAATCGAGTGATGCTAGGAGACGAGTTGGATCGTTTCGGCCAGCCGAAAATGAAGATTGTCTGGCGCTGGAATGAACTCGATCTGCGGAGCATCCGACGCACCCAGGAACTCTTTCGCGACAAGCTGGCGGCCATTGGCAAATTCGTTCCCGTCGAGGAAGGCAGCCCCGATTTCCCGCGTTCATTTTACAGCACGCACCACTTCATGGGCACGACGCGGATGCACAATGATCCGAGTCAGGGCGTGGTCGATGCGCACTGTCAGGTGCATGGGACGAAGAATCTTTTCATCGCCGGCAGTTCGGTCTTTCCGACCGGCGGCTGCGCAAACCCGACTCTCACTCTCGTGGCACTGGCGATTCGGCTGGCGGATCATTTGAAATCCACCATGACCGTCGTTTCGGTGGGGTCGGGTTTGAGCGAAGTGTCGCCGCTCGCGGCAACCTGAGTTAGACCACCGGTTTTTGCGCGGCGAGAATCTGCGGCAGAAAATTACTGCCTGCAGGCACGAGCGTGATCTCGGCTTTGCCTGCGATGATCCGCTCCACTTCCAGCACGTCGAACAATACCTGGGCCACACGCGCATCCTTGGAGATTTGCTCCAACGCGCCGCCGACGATTTGTGGACGGAGGGCAGCGGCTTTGGCAAATTCCACGGCAGCTTGTCGATCGGCGGTGGTGGTGATGACGTTCACTTGGTTCGCGCCGTCCTGCTTGATCGCCGAAGTAACCTGGCGCAGGCGGTTGACGACTTTGCTTTCGATCTGCTTGATCATTTCGAAATCGCGGAAATGGACTTTGCGGATATAAACCGAACCCAGCTTGTAGCCCCACTCCTGCGACGACGCGGTGACTTCCTCGCGAACAGTCAGGCTCATGGCGTGACGATTTTCCAGCATGTCGCCGAGTTTCATATTGCTCAGGCAACGCACCGTGGCGCTGCTGACATTCGCGGCCAGAGAGCCACGCGGATTCGCATTGCGGAAGAGATACGCCACCGGATCGCTGACAAACATTTCATACCAGATGCCGATGCCCATCGGGGCGCCTTCCTCGGAGTTTACCGGCTGGCTGCGCAGATACGCCTGATCGAGCCGCAAGTCGAGAATGTGACATTTCCCCAGCCAATGCACGATGAGCGCAGCGGGGCCGAGCTTGAAGAGAAGAATGTGGAAACCAGGCTCGTCGATGATGCCGATGACCTTGCCGAAGAGCACGTAAACATGCGCCCGACGCTCCTCGACGATGACGTAGCCGCCGAGCAGCCGCAGCAGCGCCAGAAACATTGGCATGGCGATAAACATCCCGAAGAAGGCGACTCCCATCGCGATCAGAAAATAAGTAAAACTATTCACGTTCCACCTCCAGGATTGCGCGTTTGGCATTGTCGAATAATCGCAGGCGCACGCTGCGACGATAGGATTCGAGGGCGTTTTTGCCCTTGGCTTTCAATTCCTGAAGCTGGTTGGCGAGGGCCAGAAGCGGCTCTAACTCGGCCTGCACCTTGAGCGTTTCGATTTCCACCGCGCGCTTGGAGAGGACGATCTTTTGGTCCGCCGAGGCGTGGGCCAGGCTGATGTCGGAGGAAACGTGGTTGTGCGCGGTGTTGATCGCGGCCAGAGCCGACTCGACTTCGGGTGGCGGGTCGATGCCGGTGATGAGCGAGGCCTCGAGTTGAATGCCATAACGCGCCGCAGACGAGCCGCATTCCTGCTCCATGCGGTCGTTCAGATCGCGCAGGTTTTTGCGCAGATCGTTGATAGAAACACCGGCGATGCTGAGAGTATTGGCGGGGTTGGTTTCCTCGACGATGACGATGGGCGGCGCCTCGAAATTCGCGATCCTCTCGCGGAGAACGCTGATGAAATAACCCATCACATGGATGATCGGATTGCGCACGGCGAAGAGGTAGGCGTAGAGGTTGCGCTCGTCGGCTTTGTAACGAATCTGTCCCGTCAGGCCGGTGTTCAGTTGATCCTTGGTGACGGCGTCGAGAATGGTGCCGTTCTGGTTGGCCTCGGGCGTTTCCAAGTCGTAGGCCATGCTGATCGTCTGCGTGGCGATGGGCACTTTATAGACGCGCTCCCACGGCCACTTGAAATACGGGCCGCCGGGCTGGATGACCCGGAGTTGCGGGTAATTGTAACGTGCGCGTTCCTCGTCGTTGAGGCCAGCCGCCATCGGATCCTCGGAGGTAAACCCGCCGAGGCGTTGAGCGCGGCCGAAGCTTGTTTTCACCGCGCGTTCGCCCTGGTTGACGGTGTAAATGCCCGCCGCCAGATAGCGCACGAGAAACCAGAGAACGAAACCAAAGAAGAGTCCGACAGGTATCATGATGGCCGAGTAGTAGGACTATGCGGGTGATATTCCAAGCACCCTTTTTCGTCTTAAAGATAATTGACCATCCAACCCGCCGCTGGTTACCTGCCGGTATGTTGCGCCCGATTGGAAATGTTCTCGCCCTCGTGGCGCTCATTTTCATTTGTGGCCTGCACATAGCCGTTTTGCAAGCCGTGGCCTCGGTGCGAATGGTGGTGAATTATTCCCAATCGGCCACTTTTTCCGAGGGACTCAACAAAACGCTCGACGGCGCACATCCCTGCGCGATGTGCCTGAAGATTCGCAAAACCCAGGGCGACGAAAACAAGAAATCCGAGGCCATCGGCTACTCGCAGAAGAAATCCGAGGCCGCCATTCTCCTCCCATCGGCGCAGGTGCCAGTTCCATTGGTATCGCAGTCGGATTACGCCGGGTTCGTTCAGAAAACGGCCCGCCGCACGCTGGAGCCCGCTTTACGACCACCGCGAAGCGCGGCCGTCTAAAACCTACTGTCCGTCTTCCCGACATCGCTGCCGTGCAGTGATGTCAATGCCCGCAGATTCGCGGGCGCACCGTGCCCCGGCACATCTCACTCTATTTTTAATTTTATGAAACTCTCTCTCTTACTCACATCCGTCCTTCTCACCACCACCGCCCCAGCCTGCGACCTTTGCGGTTGCTACACTCCCTCTGCGGAGGCTGTGCAAAACAGCGAACATGGCTTCTTTGCCAGCGTTGCCGAGCAATTCACCCACTTCGGCTCCATCCGCGTCGATGGCCACGAGGTCGATAATCCCGCTCATCAATACGAGGACAGCTCCATCACCCAATTCGTCATCGGGCAGAGCTTCCTCAATCACCGGCTCACCTTGCAGGTCAACCTCCCCTACATCGACCGCGAATATCAGCGGCCCGAGGGATTTGCCACCGACCGGGGCAGCGTGTCGGGCCTGGGCGATGTCTCGCTCCTTGGTCGCTACCAAGTCTGGAGCTACCAATCCGCCCGACTCCAGAGAACCGGCAGCCTGGGCAAAGATTCCATTCCCATGGAACTCGCCCCGCATCATTTCACCTTCAGCGCCCTCCTGAAGGGCGGCGTGAAACTCCCCACCGGCGACAGCAGCCGCATCCTGGAGGAATTCCACGAAGTCGAAGTCGAGGGCGCACCCGCGAGCGGCATCCACGGGCACGATCTCACCCTCGGCACCGGTTCCTACGACGCCATCGTGGGAGCAGAGATCTTCACCCGCTTCGACCGTTTCTTCTTCGAGGCGGAGACCGATTTCACCCTGCGCGGCGACGGACGCCACTCCTACCATTTCGCCAACGATCTCACTTGGAGCGGCGCGCTGGGTTACTATGCGATCGACCGGGCGCGCACCTCGCTCGCCCTCGCCCTCGCCACCTCTGGCGAGACGAAAGACACCGACCGCTTCCAAGGCCGCGAAGCTGGGGACACCGGCATCACCGCCATCTACCTGGGGCCGAAAGTCGTCGCCAACCTGGGCCGGATCACTGCCGAAGTCGGCTTTGAACTTCCCGTCTTGCTGAACAATACCGCCCTGCAAGCCGTTCCCGACTACCGCATCCACGCGGCGCTGAGCTTCCACTTCTAGCTACAGCACTGGAGGAATGCGACACAGTAGAATTGAACTCGTCACTTTTGTAACTTGCATCATTTAGACTGTTTTGTTACTTTTCACAGTTGTGATGAATATGTATGCATCCAAAATCGCCTGCCTCGATGGGAGCCCCGATTCCAGCCTTACCTTTGCGCCCGCCGTTTTTTACACGGCGGGCTTTTTTACTTTCAGCGGCTTCCTTTCTCCATTTCACTTCGCGGCGGCTCTGGGAAAGGGCGCGGCGATTCCGGCTGGCCGGGGGGCGGCAACCAGCAGCCATTCGGCGAACTGGTCTGGCCTCGCGTCGGGAGCTTCCGGCCCGACGGCGGGCGGTTCTGGCCGGACGGCAGCTCCGATCAGCCGACGGGCTTCCCTGACCAGCCGGAGGGCGGTTTGCCCCAGCCGATGGGCGAGTTCGATTCGCCTCACGGTGGCGGGTGCCAGACACCGGGATATTCTCACGGGCCGGACAGCCCATCGCTCCAGCCACGTTACTTTTGTCGCCAACCGCAGCATTTTAACTGAAAACCACTGAAACATCATGTCCAACGCCATCGTCCCTGATTCCCATAGTAACCGGCTCGCCTTCTTCCTGAACTTGAAGCAGGGCATCGCCGACAACGCCACCGAGCTTGGCTTCGACGCCGCGACGCTCGCCTCGATCTACGACCTCCTCGACCCGTTGATCGACAAATATCAGGCTTTGGTGGATGCCGAACTCGCTGTCGTCGCGGCCAGTGCAAATGCCGACCAAGTTTACACCTTCAAAAAAGACGGCCTGCTCGCCCTCTTTGCCAACCTCCGCGCCAACCCGAAACTAACCGGCGGCATGGGCGAGGCGATGAAGATTTTCTCGCAGACCAGTGCTCACGACCCCAATGGCATCCAGCCCAAGATCAAGGTGGTGGCACAGCCGGGCCAGGTGCGCGTTACCGGATCGAAGGATTATGCGGAGTTGGTAAACATCTACATGCGTCTGGTCGGCACGGTGGCCTGGACGCTGGTGGGCATCCGACGCAAGAAATTCCCCTTCGACGACCAGACTCCGCTCAAAGTCGCCGGCGCTGCCGAGGTGCGCGAATACGCCGCGCGCGGTGTGATCAATGATGAGGAAGTCGGCCTGATGAGCGACATCGTGGAAGTGACGTTCGCAGGTTAGACGCTGGCATTCTCCGACGGCTGCTTCCCCCCATGCATCCCTTTTCCGAAAATTTTTTGTCCAGCCCGGTCGACGGGCCAAAAGCGAGGGAGAGCGCCGTGCGCCGCATGCTGGCCTCCATCGTCAGCTCGTCTGCCGACGCGATCATCAGCAAGACGTTGACTGGAATCATCACCTCGTGGAATCCGGCGGCGGAAAGATTGTTTGGCTACGCGGCGGTGGAGATCATCGGCCAGCCGATTACGGTAATTATTCCCCAAGACCGGATGGCGGAGGAGAAAGAAATTCTGGCTAAGATCACGCTGGGCGAGCAAATCAAGGACTTTGAAACTGTGCGTCTGCGGAAAGATGGCACGGCGGTGGAAGTATCGGTAACGATCTCCCCGCTGAAGGATGAGCTGGGCCACGTAATCGGGGCCTCGAAAATCTTGCGCGACATCTCCGCACGCAAACAGGCCGAGAGCGCAGTACGCGAGAGTGGGGAGCGGATACGTATGGCCGCCGAGGCGACCGGCGTGGGTTTCTGGGACTGGCATCTCCCGAGCAACCGCGTTCGGTGGGACGCCCAGCTTTTCCGCATCTACGGGGTCGAGCCCACCGCCGACGGGTTTGTGGAATACCGCACCTGGAGCGAGGCGGTCTTCCCGGAGGATCTACTGGCGCAGGAAGAGCAGTTGCAAAAGATGATGCGCGAGCTGGGCCGCGGCTCCCGCGAATTCCGCATCCAGCGGGGCGGCGAGTGCCGCCACATCGAGGCCGTGGAGACCGTGCGCCTCGACAGCGCAGGGCAGGCGGAGTGGGTGGTGGGCACGAACCTCGACATCACCGAGCGCAAGCAGAGCGAGGCAAATTTCCACACCATGGTGGACGCCATCCCGCACCTGGCCTGGATCGCCAAGGCCGACGGCTGGATCCACTGGTATAATCGTCGCTGGTATGAATACACCGGCACCACCCCTCAGGAGATGGAAGGCTGGGGCTGGCAGAGTGTGCACGACCCCGTTACCCTGCCCCATGTGTTGGAGCGCTGGCAGGCTTCCATTGCCACCGGGGAAGCTTTTGACATGGTCTTTCCCTTGCGCGGCGGCGACGGAGTTTTCCGCCCGTTTCTAACGAGGGGGATGCCACTCAAAGACTCACGTGGCCATGTGCTCCAATGGTTTGGAACCAATACCGATGTGTCGGAACAGAAGAAGGCGGAGGAAGAAATCCGTGAGCTAAACGCGAGCTTGGAAATGCGAGTGCAGGAACGCACGGCGCAGTTAACCGAGGCGCATCGTATCGCGCACCTCGGGCGTTGGTATCTGGATCTCAAAACAAACGCGGTGACGTGGTCGGAAGAGCTTTACCGGATGCTGGGACTGGATCCGACCCTGCCCCCTCCCCCGTATTTGGAACATCAACGGCTGTTCACCTTAGAAAGCTGGCAGCAATTATCCACAGCCTTGGCGCAGACAGTGGAAACGGGCACACCCTACGAACTGGAATTGGAAATGATCCGTCCAGATGGGAGTCGGGGCTGGATGCTGGCACACGGCGAGCGAGAGTTCGATGCGACCGGCAAGGCCACGGAAGTGCGCGGTGTAGCCCAGGACATTACCAGGCAAAAAGAGGTGGAAATGGCGCTACGCGATAGCGAAAGAAGTTTCCGGGAGATTTCCGGCCAACTGGCCAAGGTGCTGGATTCCTCGCTCGATGCGATCTGCACTTTCGATGCGGAAGGCCGTTTCCTCCAGGTAAGCGCTGCCTGCGAGAAGATCTGGGGCTACCGGCCGGAGGAACTCCTGGGCACACCCTACATCGAAAAGGTGCTGCCCGACGATCAGGCCCTGACTCAGGAAGCCGCCATCGCCGTCATGGCCGGCAATGCCACCACGGCTTTTGAAAACCGCTATGTGCGGAAGGATGGCACGATCACTCACATCACCTGGTCAGCCTGGTGGTCGGAGGCCGACCAAAGCATGTTTTGCGTCGCGCGGGACAACACGCAAACCTTCCACGCGCGGGAACGCATCGCCGAGCAGGTGGCGCTGTTGGATCAGACGCACGATGCCATCGTCGTGCGCGACATGGAGGGGAAGGTTTTATTTTGGAGCCTGGGCGCGGAGCGTTTGTATGGTTGGACGAAGCAGGAGGCCATCGGGCAGACCGTGATGAATTTGATGTATAGCCATGAGCTGCCACTTCGAAAGTCGGCCATGGATGAGCTGGTGAAGGAGGGCAGATGGTCGGGCGAACTCATCCATCTGGCGAAGGATGGGAAGAAGTTGAATGTGGAAGTCCACTGGACACTCCTGCGCGGGGACGATGGAGAACCCAAGTCCGTGGTGGGAATCAATACGGACATCACGGAGAAGAAGAAGATCGAAGCGCAATTCCTCCGGGCGCAGCGCATGGAGAGCATCGGCACTCTGGCCAGTGGCATCGCACACGACTTGAACAACATCCTGGCCCCGATCCTAATGTCGGTTGAGATGTTGAAAAGCGAGGTACAGAGCTCACAAGGGCTCCAGATGCTGAAAACTCTCGAGGTAAGCGCCCAGCGCGGGGCGGACATTGTGCGGCAGGTCTTGTCGTTCGGGCGGGGGGTGGAAGGGGCGCGTATCGAAGTGCATCCGCAACATTTGCTTAAGGATATCGAACACATTCTCCGGGATACTTTTCCCAAGAACATCCGGTTTCATCTGGATGTCGGGGAGGAACTATGGCCGATCCTGGGCGATCCCACGCAGTTGCACCAAGTGCTTCTGAACCTTTGTGTGAATGCGCGCGATGCCATGCCACAGGGCGGCAGTCTGACCATCAGTGTCAAAAACTATGTGGTCGATGAGCAGTACGCCGCGATGAATTTCCAGGCCAAGCCGGGCAATTACGTGGTTCTGAGCGTCACGGATACGGGCACTGGCATCCCTCCAGGCATCCTCGACAAGATTTACGACCCGTTTTTTACCACCAAGGAAATCGGCAAAGGCACCGGCCTCGGTCTTTCCACTGTCCAGGCCATCGTGAAAAGCCACGATGGGTTTATGAATGTCTATAGCGAGCCGGACAAAGGCACGACTTTCCGTCTCCATCTGTCTGCAAAAACGGGCTTCACCGAAGAGGAAGAACATCTCGCGCACGCCCCGCTGCCTCGCGGAAATGGGGAACTGGTGCTCGTAATTGATGATGAACTCTCCATTCTCGCCATTACCCGACAGACGCTGGAGGCCTTTGGTTACCGTGTGATAGTGGCCAATAATGGAGCGGAAGGCATCGCCTTTTTTGCCCAACGGCACCAGGAGATCGCCGTGGTGGTGACGGATATGATGATGCCGGTGATGGATGGGCAGGCGACGATTTATGCCATGAAGAAGATAAAACCGGGAGTCAAAATCATCGCCGCCAGCGGATTGAACTCGAATGGCAGCACAGCCAAGGCCGCCAGCTCCGGCGTCACGCATTTCCTGACCAAGCCCTACACCGCCCAGATTTTACTGGAAGAATTGCGCGCGGTTCTTGAAGAGACTTGAAGTCCGGTCTTTCCGCTAGATCTCCCCGACCCGAATGCAGGCCGCGAGCTGGTGCGACACGTATTGCACGAGGATCGGCGGGCGGCCTTTGCACGGCTCGATGCAATAAGGGCAGCGCGGATGAAAAGCGCAGCCCGACGGCGGATCGATCGGCGACGGCGGATCGCCACTCAAGATGATCCGCTGGCGCAGCTGTTCGCGGTCCGGATCGGGAATCGGGATCGCGCTGATGAGGGCGCGCGTGTAGGGGTGGAGTGGTTTCTCGACGACTTGCAGAGTGGGGCCGACCTCGACGATTTTCCCGAGATACATCACGGCGATGCGGTCGCTGATGTGTTTCACCACGGAAAGATCGTGTGAGATAAAGATCAAAGTCAGCCCCATTTCGCGAGTGAGCTGGGCGAGCAGATTGAGGATTTGCGCCTGGATGGAAACGTCGAGCGCGGAGACGGGTTCGTCGGCCACGATGAGCTGCGGCTTCACCGCCAGAGCGCGGGCGATGGCGATGCGCTGACGCTGGCCGCCGCTGAATTCGTGCGGGTATTTATTCATCGCGCTGGCTGGCAAACCGACCTTCGCCATCAGCTCGCGCACCGCCGGATCAAGCTTCGCGCGCGGGATGCGCTCATGGGCCGTCATGGCCTCGGCGAGCGTGTCGCGAACCGTCATGCGTGGGTTCAGCGTGGCGTAGGGATCCTGGAAGATCATCTGGAATTTCGCCCGCTCGCGACGAAGTCTGCCCCCGGTGAGTTTTCCGAGGTTTTCGCCGCCGAGAACGACGGTGCCGTCCGTGGCGCGAAGGAGTTGAATGATCGTCCGCCCGAGGGTGGATTTGCCGCAGCCGGATTCTCCGACGAGGCCGAGAACTTCGCCTTTTTGCAGCGTGATATTGACTCCATCGACGGCCTTGACCGCGCCGGTCTGGTGCTTGAAGAAGAGGCCTTTCTCGACCGGAAAATGCATTTTCAAGTCACGGACTTCGAGGAGCGTTTCGGGTTTTTTGGCCATAACGATCTAACTCAACTGAAGTTCGCCCTGCTGCACGCGCAGGCAGGCGCTGCTGTGGCCGGGCCGGGTTTCGAGCAATGGCACCGGCGTTTCCCGGCATTTTTCCACGACAAATTCGCAGCGCGGCGCAAACGGGCAGCCGGGTGGCAATTGCGTGAGGCTCGGCGGCGCGCCGGGGATGGTGTAGAGCTCTTTTCCCTTCGGCTGAAGTGCGGGGATGGATTTTTGCAGGGCACGATTATACGGATGCTGCGGCTGGTAAAAAATGTCGCGAACGGCGCCGGTTTCGACGACACGCCCAGCATACATTACGAGCACGCGGTCGCAAAAATTCGAGACGATGCCGAGGTCGTGCGTGACGAAGATCACGGCCATGCCTTTGCTTTTTTGAAGGGAGCGAATGAGTTCCAAAATCTGCGCCTGGATGGTGACGTCGAGCGCTGTGGTAGGTTCGTCGGCAATGAGGATTTCGGGCTGCGTGATGAGTGCCATCGCTATAACGACGCGCTGTCTCATGCCGCCGGAAAATTCATGCGGATACGATTTCATGCGTTTCGCCGCATCTTGGATTCCAACTTCCTCCAGTGCCGCGATGCCTCGGGCGACGGCAGTTTTACGGTCGATTTTTTCGTGAATGAGCAGCGGCTCGATGAGTTGATCTCCGATCCGCAAATACGGATTCAGGGAAGTCATCGGCTCTTGGAAAATCATCGAGATGCGCTTCCCGCGAATGGACCGGAGTCGAGTTGGATCGTTATGTAAAAGATCCAATCCGTCGAACAGCGCCGTGCCCGACTCGATCCGACCGGGAGGTTGCGGCACAAGGCCCATCAGGGAATAACAGGCGACCGATTTGCCAGAGCCGGATTCGCCGACGAGTCCGAGGGTTTCGCCTTTTTCCAGAGTGAAGGAAACGTCGTTCACCGCTCGCACGATGCCGGCGCGCGTGTGGAAAGCGGTGGTGAGATGGCGAACGTCGAGCAGTGGCATGTTAGTCTTTGGAGGCTCGCGGATCTAGGGCGTCGCGCAGTCCGTCGCCGAAAAAATTCAAGCTGAAAAGTGTCAGCGAAAAGAAAATGGCCGGAAATAGAAGCTGCCAAGGGTATTCCTCAATGGCCGTCGCGCCCTCTTGAATGAGCACTCCCCAAGAGCTGCGAGGCGGTTGAATTCCGAGGCCCAAAAAGCTCAAAACGCCCTCCAAAAGCATGACGCTCGGGATGGTGAGTGTGGCGTAAACGATGACCGTGCCCATGACGTTCGGGATGAGGTGGCGGAAGATGATGCGGTGCTTGGGGAGTCCCAAAGCGATGGCGGCCTCGATGAATTCCTGCTGGCGCAAGCTCAAGACCTGGCCGCGAATGATACGCGCCATAGTGAGCCATTCCACAGCTCCGATGGCGACGAAAAGGAGCACGAAATTTTTGCCGAAAAAGACCATCAGGAGCACGACAAAAATCGCGAACGGCATCGCATACATGATCTCGACGAAACGCATCATGACGGCGTCCAATTTGCCGCCAAAATAGCCGGAAATAGTACCGTAAAGAACGCCAATGGTCAGTGAGACGGCCGTGGCGCAAAGGCCGACTAACATGGAAATCTGGCCGCCTTTTAGCACGCGAACGAAGAGATCGCGGCCAAGGTTGTCGGTGCCCATCCAATGCGCAGCACTGGGGGCCTGCCCGGCGATTTGGAGATTTTGATCGGACTCACGATAGGAAATAACGAGTGGCCCGAGCAGGCAGACGAGCCCGATGAGGAGAACGGTGATGCCGCCGAAAACGGCCAGTTTGTTTTTGAAAAGACGATGCCTAGCGTCGCTCCAGAGCGAGCTGCCGGGTTCCTCAGATTCGGGTTCGATCACCATGTTAGTCAAAGCGCAGCCGGGGGTTGAGGAGGACTTGAAGAACGTCCACCACCAAGTTGAGTAAGATAATAATGGAAGCGTAGAAAAGGACGGTGCCCAAGACCATCGTGTAGTCGCGATTAAAGGCCGAGAGAATGAAATAACGGCCGAGTCCGGGGACGTTGAAGATGGTTTCCACGACGAAGGAACCGGTGATTTCCGCCGCGATCGCTGGCCCGAGATACGAGATGACCGGTAACAGCCCGCCCCGCAAAGCGTGGTAAAAAAGCACGCGGACTTCCGACGCACCCTTGGCTCGCGCGGTGCGGATAAAATCCTGATTCATAACGTCTAGCATTCCGCCCCGAGTCAGGCGCGCAATGTAGGCAGCGGTGAAAAAACCCAGCGTAATCGCGGGCAAAACCCGGTCGCGCCACGAAAACCAGCCCGAGGCATCGAACCACTCCAGGCGAATGCCAAACGTGAGCGCCAGAATCGGGCCTAACACAAAAGTAGGAATGCAAATGCCCAGCATCGCGACGCTCATCGGCAGATAATCGAGCCACGAGTTAGGTTTTAATGCAGCCAAAATTCCCGCAGGCAAACCAATCGCGAGTGCGATGAGCATGGCCCAAAAACCGAGTTCAGCTGAAACCGGAAACGAATCGCCGATCAGCTCGGAGACGGTGCGATTGGCATATTTGAAGGACGGCCCCAAGTCGCCATGAACGGCTTTCCAAAGGAAGTTTCCGTATTGAGTTAGAAGCGGTTTATCAAGCCCATATTGCGCCTCCAGATTTCGCAAAACCTCTGGAGTTACCTTGCGCTCCTTGCTAAATGGGCCGCCCGGCGCGGCGTGCACCATGAAGAAAGTCATGGTAGCGATGATTAGCAAAACCGGGATAGCCTGCAGGGTGCGGATGGCGACAAAACGAAACATGTTAGTGGCGGGCCTCCGGTTTTTGGTCCGCGAAATAGACATATTTATACGGGTGATGATCCAGAATATTCGGATACCAGCCCTGGACTTCCGGTCTGATCAAGTAAACGCGCGTGTACCAATACACCGGCAAAATCGGCGCCTCGGCCATCAGCAATGCCTCCATCTTTTGAAAAATGGCGAGGCGATCCGCTGGTATCGATGTATTCTGCAACTTCGCATAAAGCCCGTTGTATTCCGAGTTGTCCCAGCCGGTGTGATTGTTACCGCCATCCTTCACCCACATGTCTAAAAAATTCTGCGGATCGGCATAGTCTCCAATCCAGCCAGCGCGGCAAATTTGATAATTTTCTGTGTCTTGAGCAGCGAGATAGACTTTCCATTCCTGATTGGAGAGACCGACATCGATGTGCAAATTATTTTTCCACATTTCCTGAACCGCCTCGGCAATGGTGCGATGGCTTTCGACCGTGTTGAACAAAATATCGAGCTTCGGAAAACCTCTGCCATCCGGGTAGCCCGCCTCGGCGAGAAGCTGCCGGGCTTTGGCAACATCAAAGGGGATTTTCGCCTCCGCCGTGTAACCCGCGGTGCCCGGTGGCGTGAAACTATCCGCGGGTAGCTGGCCGCCACGGGTGATTTTTTCGACGATCATTTTACGATCAATCGACATCGCGAGTGCGAGTCGGACCTTTATATTATCGAGCGGCGGTTTGTGGGTGTTGACGCGAAAAAAATAGGTCCCGAGATACGGTTCCTGCCGGAGCAAATCGGGCCGGTTTTGCTGATACCAAGGAATCTTGGAAAGCGGAAGTTCGTTGGTTTTGTGGAGTTGCCCCGCTCGAAAAGCGCGCTCCTCGGTGTTGGAACTTTCAATTGGATAGAAGTCGATCTCGTTAAGTTTGACTGTTTTAGCGTCCCAATAATTAGGGCTTTTGACACAGCGAATGATCGACTGCTGCTTCCAGTCTTTCAGGGTGAAGGCGCCATTCGTCACGCAGTTCTCGGCTTTCGTCCAGAAGGCGGCTTTGCGAGCGAGCCCGCCAAATTTTTTAACGGTCGGAATGTGCACCGGATACCACGACGCATGGTTCATCACGGAAAGGAAAAAGGGCGTAGCTGTGGTAAGTGTGATCTCAAAGGTCTGCGGATCGATTACCCGATAACCGACCTGGCTGAAGTCCTTGATTTTCCCCGTGGCATAAGCCTCGGCATTCTTCGTGAAAAAATGCATGTAGATATAATCCGAACCCAGCTCGGGAGTTAGAATCCGTTGGTAAGAATCGTAGAAATCCTGTGCCGTGACCGGGTCGCCGTTGGACCATTTGGCGTCGTGCCGCAAATGAAACGTATAGACCAGACCATCGGGCGAAATGTCCCAACTTTCCGCAACGCCGGGAACCGGATGCAAGTCGTGCGGGTCTTCAGAAACGAGGCCTTCGTAGATAGCTAGAAATATACTATGCTCGCTGACGCCAGTCGCGGTTTGCGGATCGAGATCCTCGGGTTCCACTCCGTTGTTGATCAGCAAAATCCCCTGCTCCCGCGCGATGGCCGTTTTCTTTTCCTTATGACAACCCAAGCCACCTAACATCAGCGATAACGCCGTGAGCACCGACGCCATTTTACGGCATGGAAAGCAGTCCGGCATCCGCGTTATTTCTTGATTCCGATGGACTCCAGAAATGGCTGGATGGACCGCGGACGCCCTAGAAATTTTTCGATGGAGATGTTCACATCGCGCGCGTCGCCCTGTGCATAGACCTCGTTACGCATCCGCATTCCGGTATCCTTATCGAGAAAACCGCCGGGAGATTTTTCAAAAACGGTCGCCATGTCCGCCGCAATCGCATCGGCCCAGGCATAGCCGTAATAGCCCCCGTCGTAGCCGTTGAGATGGCCGAAACTCGCGACCATCGCCGTGCTTGGATCTACCGGCAAAAAAGCGTCGTTCAAGATCTTGTTGGAGATGGCGACAACATCCAGTTTCTCGCCCGGTGCATGAGGTCCGTGCAGGACGAGATCGGTGATGCCGAAGGAGAGTTGGCGGCGATAGGTCGTGCCGGCGAGCGCGTATTTCGCGGCCTTCATTTTCTTCAAAATATCAGCCGACATTTTCTTCTTTGGGTTCTTGTAATCCACCGCAAATTGATCGAGCACGGCTTTGTCCCAAACCCAGTTTTCAAGCATTTGCGATGGCGCTTCCACGAAATCCTGCGGAACACTCGTGCCGCTAAAGCGAACGTATTTGGCCTGAGTTAGAATGGTATGCATCCCGTGGCCGAACTCATGGAAAAGCGTCTCGACCTCATCATGTGAGAGCAGCGACGGAGCGTCTTTTCTTGGCGGCGGAAAGTTGCAGCAGAGCGCCGCCGTCGGTCGCTGATACGTCCCGTCGGGCAAAAGTTTTCCCTCGATCAAACCGAACTGCGCGAAGTGGTTGAACTTCCCCTCGCGCGGAAACATATCGAGATAGAAAAGCCCCAGCGGCGCGGTCGTTTTCGCGTCGCTCACATAGTAAAGCTGCACGCCGTTGGTCCACGAATAGTCTAGCGCGACGGGTTCGATCTTGATTCCGAAGATGCGCTGATAAGTGGCGAACATTCCGTCGAGCACTTTTTGATATGGGAAGAAACTTCGCAGCAACTCGGTATCGACTTGGAACTTTTGCTTCTTCAACTGCTCCGCGCAAAAACGCCAGTCCCAGATGTTAACATCGGGAGTTTCACTGTTTTTGTCGGCGGCCTTGATTGCTTTGAATTCGGCCAGTTCCTCGTCGTATTTGGGTTGAAGGCCAACCTTCAAATCTTGCAAAAACTTCAACGCGGTTGCACCGTTTTTCGCCATGCGCTGCTCGATCTGAAAGTCGTCCCAAGATTTGTAGCCGAGTGCCAATGCAATCTCCGACCGCAGCTCGACCATCCGCTGGATCAGCGCGATATTCTTGTCGCGAGCGCGGTTGTCGCGGGCGATGTAAACTTTCTTCCGGGACGATTCCTTCACGCAGTTTTCGAGAACGCCGAGAGCCTGAAACGTGACGTTTGTGTCGATCGTATATTCGTCGCCGCCGGTTTTCAAGCCGGGTGTTTCGAGCACGCTGTCGGGAACGCCCTCAAGTTCGGCCTTGGTGAATTTCACCGGCATCGTCGCGTTGGCGATGTTAGTATCAAAGTCGGTTCCGACCGCGGCAAGCTCCTTGCGCAACCCTTCCACGAGCTGACGTTTTTCTAGAGGTAGGGCAAGTCCAGCGCGGTTGTAGCCAAGCAGGGTGTCCTTGATCAGCCGATGATCCTCCTCATCTCCTTTTGGGTTGGTGTCCGCAAACGCCTGGAGAACTTTATAGACGTCCTCGCGATAATCGTTACTTACATCCCAATCTTCAAACTTCTTGATCGCGACCGTTGCCGCCTCGCGCATCTTCGAATCAGGGCTGGTTTCCTTGATCCAGACGATGCGATTGGATACGGAGCGCGTCTCAAACCCGATCATGTCCATCTCCTGAAATGTGTTCGCAAAAGTGGCTTCTCCGGGCTTCAGAGCAGCTACAGCGTCGAGTCGTTTGTTGGCCAGGGCGATGATTCTATCGACGGCGGTGTTCACCTGCTGGGGAGTTTTTTCCCATTTCGGCAAAGCGAGCACAGTCTTAAACTGGCCGGCGCTGAGTTGCAGATCCTCGAGTTTTCTCATGGTCGGGGTTGGCGATGGCGAAGCAGCGTGACCCCAAATCGTGAGAAGCCCGACGGAAGTCGCGGCCAACAACATGGATTTCATCATAAAATAAACCGCAGCGTCTTAGTTTGACCGTTCAGTGTCCCTTGGTTCCTTGGACTTGGGAAGCTAGGCCTGACGAGTCGCTTTTTTTCCGAACGCCCGGATTTTGTCGCGAAGCTCGGCGGCGCGTTCATAGGCTTCCAAAGCAATGGCTTTTTCCATCTCGCGATGCATAACTTCCAGTCGCGTGACAGGTTTTTTCCTGCCAATTTCCTCAGCCCATTCGTCGAGAAATCCGACTTCCGGGCTCTTGTTTGCGAGTTCCGCAGGATCGACATCGTCGAGTATCTCAGCGATGGCGGCGCGGCCTTTAGAGATTTCCTTAAGGGCGCCAGTGAAGTCTTTTTTCTCCAGGCGAATGGCCGCTTTGGCCCGGGTGTTCATCATCAGCACATACGGGCGAAACTGCTCAAACGACCAGCGGATATCCTCATTGTCGGTGCACTTCGAGACGAAGGTAAACAGGTCGAGATTCCGCTGCGTGTCGCGGATGACGTTGGCAAAATCGTTGATCTGAAAAAAGCTGATGTATCGATGGTAGTACTGGATGCCTTCCTGCTGGAGCTCGCCGCATTCGTCGGGCGTGAGACTGTAGGTTTCGCCTTTGGCCTCAATCCTTTTCGCTTTTTTTTGATGCCATGTGAGCAGCGATTCCGAGTTGTGCGGGCGGCGTCCGTCGGGGCGTCCGTTGACTTCCATTTGAATCAGACCCAGATCGATGCGGAGCTGGAGCTTTTCCTTTTGGTCGTTGCCGACGATTTTGCGAACCTTGATGTGACCCGGTTCATGCGGCCAATCCTCCAATAAGTTGTCGAGATCGTTATTCACCGATCAACTATCGAAAGAGGCACCCGGTTTGTCAACGAGGAGGAATGAATGCCGTCGGTTTTCAGGGGGTTCCATCATTATCTTTTCACAACGCACTCGTCACAGTTCGCCGGGAGTTGCTTGAAAAAATCATTGCCCTTGTCATCGACCAGAATGAAGGCGGGAAAATCCTTAACCTCGATCTTCCAGACCGCCTCCATCCCGAGTTCGGGATATTCCAAAACTTCGACGTGTTTGATGTTGTTCTGGGCAAGGATGGCGGCGGGTCCGCCAATGCTGCCGAGGTAAAATCCGCCGTGTTTTTGGCAGGCGTCGGTCACGGCCTGGCTGCGATTTCCCTTGGCCAGCATGATGAGCGAACCACCGAGACTCTGGAAAAGATCCACGTAGCTGTCCATACGACCCGCAGTCGTCGGTCCGAATGATCCGGATGGAAGTCCCATGGGAGTTTTCGCGGGGCCGGCATAGTAGATCGGGTGATTTTTCAAGTAATCGGGAAGGCCGAGACCGGCTTCGATGCGCTCCTTGAGTTTGGCGTGGGCGATGTCGCGACCGACAATGATCGTGCCGCTGAGCGAGAGCCGGGTGGCGACGGGATGTTTGGTGAGTTCGGCCAGAATCTGCGACATCGGCTGCGCCAGATCGATGCGAACGACCGGACCCTCGGACGGAAGCTGATCCTGCGCGGGAATGAAGCGTCCGGGGTGATGCTCCAGTTTCTCGATCCAGACTCCGTCGAGGTTAATTTTGGCCTTGATGTTGCGATCTGCGGAACAGGAAACGCCCATACCGACTGGGCACGATGCACCGTGACGCGGCAGGCGAATGATCCGCAAGTCCAATGCAAAATATTTCCCGCCAAACTGTGCGCCGATGCCGAGATTTTGCGCGGCTGTCAACATGCGCGCCTCCAACTCCACATCGCGAAAAGCCTGGCCGAGATCGTTGCCGACAGTGGGTAGATGATCGAGATATTTAGCCGAGGCGAGTTTGACTGTTTTCAGGCAGGCCTCGGCGCTCGTGCCGCCAATAACGAAGGCGATGTGATACGGAGGGCACGCGGCGGTGCCGAGGGATTTCATTTTCTCGATGAGAAATTTCTCAAGTGAGGCGGGGTTGAGCAGCGCCTTGGTTTCTTGGAACAAGGCGGTTTTGTTGGCGGAGCCGCCGCCTTTCGCTACGAAGAGGAAGCTGTATTCGCTGCCACCGGTGGCGTAGAGGTCGATCTGCGCGGGGAGGTTGGTGCCGCTGTTTTTTTCATTAAACATGTCGAGCGGAACGGTCTGGGAGTAACGCAGATTTTCGCTCGTGTAAGCCTCGTAAACACCGCGACTGATCGCCTCGCTGTCGTCGCCGCCGGTCCAGACGCGCTGACCTTTTTTACCAATGACAGTGGCCGTGCCTGTGTCCTGGCAAAAGGGCAAAATCCCTCGCGCAGAGACCTCGGCATTGCGCAAAAGGGTAAGCGCGACGTAGCGGTCGTTGGGAGTTGCATCCGGATCACTCAGAATGGCGGCGACTTGTTGGAGATGCTGCGTCCGCAAATAAAACGAGCAATCGCGGATCGCGGATCGCGTCAAAGTCGTGAGCACCGCCGGATCGACGCGGAGGATTTCCTCATTTCCGAAGGGCTCTACGGAAATGCCATCGCGCGTCAGCAAGGCATATTCAGTGGTGTCATCACCGATGGGAAAAGGTGCTTGATAACGAAAATCGGGCATGGGGGTGTATTCTGTCGCAACCGCGGCAGACGACAACCGGAAGTTAATAGGAATGCAACTCGCCTCGTCGCCTCGTCTGCCTGCTTGTCACAACGAGGCATTCATGTTCATTCTGAGACTCCCAGACATGAAACTTCTCCCCTCTATCGTTCTCGCTGTCTCCCTCGGTATCACTCTTCACGCGCAAACTCCCCCTGCAACAACGGAAAACCTCGTTCAGAATGGGAACTTCGAGCGCTTTTCTAATGAGGACAATCTGTGGGATGGCGTGAGCAGCGACGGTTATCTGGAAACTTTCCGGGCCGGGGTCGATGCCATAGCGGAGAGCGGATTTCGCAAAATGGCCATGCCTGTATCTGTGGCCGCAGGTGACATGAATGGCGATGGTCTGATCGATATCGTCACTGCCGCAACGGATGGTTATTTGCAGATTTATTTCAACAGTGGCACTAAAACAGCCCCTGTTTTCACTAATTCCGAGATGGTTCCCCTCTTTGTGACCATTCCGAATATTGAGGGGAACGAATTGGAGTCGGTCCTCCACAGGGCACCTCGCATCAATCTCTACGACTGGAGCAATCGCGGCCTGCTGGACCTCATGATCGGAGATTACGAAGGCGAATTATTTTTTATTCAAAATACGGGAAACAAATCGGCTCCAGAGTTTCATCAACCTGCCGATGTCTCCAAAGCCATCATTTCCACGGGCAAAAGCGGACTTTGGGGCAATCTCTTTGCCCCGGCTGCATTCGACTTTAATAAAGATGGCAGGACGGATGTTGCCATAGGCGAAGGTAGTTATTCCGCCAACTCGGTGCATCTCTTAGTCAATCAAGGTTCTGGCAACCAGCCAAAATTCGACGAACCCAATCGCTTTTATCTAGCGTACGGCGACGGAAGCGAGCATCTGACTCCCACTGTCGTAGATTACAACGGAGACGGAGAAGTGGATCTTCTCGTCTCAAACCGAGAGGGCAAAATCGGCATTTATCTCAATCCAGGCCCCCTCTGGAAGCCTGGTGCTGATTTTAAATATGCGGGCAACATTAAGTGTGGCTCGTCCGACAATCTGGGCGGATTGATCACTGTCTGCGCCGCTGACATGAATGGTGACGGACTTTTCGACATCGTGATTGGAAAATCCAGCGGACGCATCGCCCTGACCACAAATATTGGCACAAAAACGGAGCCCAAATTCGGCCCTGCAGTTGATTTGAAGGGCACTGATGTGTGGGGGCGTAACATTCGTTCCCCTAGCGGCTGGCGTTCCGATGTAGGTTTTATGAGAGGGAATCTTTATGCGGCAGCCACCTGTTTCTCCGAAGCGGATGAGCCCAAGATGGCACCGCCAGAAGGCAAGTCCTGCCTGAAAATTGGCTATTTTTCCTCTCCTAACAAGGTGTTGAAAGTGCCCTCACTCCTTTTACCCGGCGACCCCAACTATCAGAACCTCTTTGTCGCACGTTTTCATGAAGCCTACGAAAGATTGCCAGGCAATGTTTTCCTGCTACACCAGGAACTGCCCGCCTTGAAAGTGGGTTCCACTTACACGCTTTCCTTCAAGAGTAGGGGAACCAGCGTTACCGGCGCCAAATGGAACGTCGGCTGGAGAGGCTACAAAAAAATGGCTCCCGAAAAGGTGGAAGCGGGCGAGCGCGGAAGTTTCAAAGTCAAAAAATTCGAAGTGCGCGAAAACAAAGATGTTGAAGGGCCCGTGAATGTTGGTTCCCCTTGGGCTGTCAACACAAAAACCTTTAAGATCAGTAAATTTTCCAACCCGGGTCTGGCCGACCTGACCACTGTGACTGCGCTGTTGGAATTTCGCGGCACACTGCCGCCAAATTTAGGCGCTTTTTACATCGACGACATCCAACTCGTCGAGAAAAAATAAGCCACTGTATCCATCGAAGCCGGATGCGACTTGGAACGAAAAAACAGCCTAGAATGTTTAGGTTAAATGGCTTGTGAGGGGGGGCATTTTGTCTGCCGCATTCGTTGCACTGGACGATAGAAATGTCGCAACACCTAATCGCCAATGACGATGCCAATATTTCCAGTTATTTCGGAAATGAATCTAATAAAACTGACCAGGGCCAGTCCTTAAAACGGGATATCGTCGTCCGCTGGGTCCAAGTCGGGATCAGTCGGACGCGGACGCGCGGGAGGCGGTGCAGACGCTCTGCCACTGCTGCCTCCACGGGGTGAACCCCCACCACGCGGTCCCTCGGAATATTCCTCGCCGCCTTCGCTTTCGCCACCGCCGCCACCCTGGCGGCTGCCCAGTAATTGCATATTATCGCCAATGACCTTGAGCTTACTGCGCTTCTGGCCAGTTTGCTTGTCGTCCCACGTATCGAGTTGCAGGCGTCCCTCGACGTATAATGGTTTTCCCTTCGTGCAGAATTTTTGGATCGTCTCGGCCTGTCGGCCAAAGAATGTCACATCGACAAAGGTCGTCTCCTCGCGCTTCTCTCCCGATTCCAAGGTGTAAAACCGGTTGATTGCCAGACCGATGTCCACCACGGCACTGCCTTTCGGCGTGTATTTCACCTCGGGATCTCGCGTGAGATTTCCGATAAGCATGACCTTGTTCAGATTAGCCATTGGGAAACGATCGGAGTTCCGAACTTATTCAGCGGCAGGAACACGACGAGGCGTGCGAACTGGAGCGACCACCGGTTTGAGTGGGAGCTTCTGGTAATGCTGGCGGTAAACGTCCGCGTCGAGCTTGAACTTGGCGCGCAGTTTGCCGGGCAAGGTCGGTTCGCCAGCGAAGATAAAATTCACGAAATAGCCCGAGTCGAGATCCCCCGCCGCGTAGCTGAATTGCTTCCGTTCCATGCGCTGCACTTGCTCGATGGTGCCGCCTTCCTTTTTGATTTCGCCCTCGAGGCGCTCAATGGTTTCCTTGACGGTGTCGTCCTTGCCTTTGGTGTTGAGGACGAGAAGTCCTTCGTAACGATTTTTCATAAATTAAGGTGTCTGGTTGTAAAGATTCATGGCCTTTTCCAGGCCGGAAGAGCACGCAGTCTCCACTGCTTCGGCAGCGTGGTCAAGCACAGGCTCTATTTTCTCACGGTCGGCCTTGGAAAACGGCGAAAGCACATGGTCCGCCAGGTCGCTCTCATCCGATTTCGCCCCGACTCCGATGCGTAGCCGGGGAAACGCATCGGTCTGGAAATGCGCAATGAGCGATTTCAAGCCATTGTGGCCGCCTGCCGAGCCGGATTTCCGCAGGCGAAGACGTCCGACTTCCAATGCAATGTCATCGACCACCGCCAGACACTGACTGGGTTTCAGCTTGTAAAAACGAGCGACTTGTCCGGCGGATTGGCCACTCAAGTTCATATAAGTCAGCGGCTTGAGAAAAATCAGACCCGACTCACTGGCGACTTCGGCTTGAAACTGGCGGTTCGCCTGCCAGCGGAGATTTTTTCGCGCTACCAACCGGTCCAAGACCTCGAATCCGACATTATGCCGGGTTCCGGTGTATTGGCGGCCGGGATTGCCGAGGCCAATGATGAGACGAATGGAAGGCTGGAGTTCGGACATAAAAATCGCTGTCAGCAGTGAGCTGACAGCGACTTTGAAGGGAGTTCCAGTGAACTGTAAATTACTTCTTCGCAGGAGCAGCGGCTGCATCAGCCGGTTTTTTCTCCTTGAGCACTTCCGGAGCGGCAGCCGCGACAGCGGTTGGTTCCTCAGCGACCAAAGCCTCGGCCACGGCAAAGACAGTCAGATCGCCATCGAGCGTACTCGTGACACCCGCAGGCAAAACGAGGTCGCGGACGTGGATCGATTCGCCAATGTTCAACGCAGAGACATCCACTTGAATGGATTCTGGCAAATCTTTTGGGAGACATTCGAGTTCGATTTCGTGCAGGTTTTGCGAGAGCAAACCACCAAAATTTTTCACGCCATTGGCTTCGCCTACTGGCTCGATGGGAACGCTCGCGGTGAGGGTCTCAGTCGCGGAAACCGCCTGGAAATCGACGTGCAACACCTGGCGTCCGACGGGGTGATGCTGGATCTCGTGAATCAGAGCGAGACGGCTAACTTTATTCGGGCCATCGCTGATTTCGAGATCGACGAGAATGTTTTCACTGGAGGCGTTAGCCATGAGGGCGTTGAGGTCGCGCTTGGCGATCTGGAGATTCTGCGGTGGATTTTTGTCACCGTAAATGACGGCGGGAACGAATCCGGCAGCCTTGACTTTTTTGACGGCGTTACGACCGGAAACGGTGCGGTTCTGGGCTGCGAGTTTGAGTTGTTGGGACATGACTTTTTGTGGGTTGCGGGTTTAAAAAAATAAGATTCGAGTTAGATCGCGTTGATGCGGAAAAGCGAGCTGACGGATTCATCATCGTGAATGCGTTTGATGCCTTCGCCGAGGAGTTCGGCGATGCAGACTACGGAGATTTTCACCTCATCGGTCAGCTTTACGGGAACGCTATTCGTGGTGAATAATTCCTCAATCTCGGAGTTTTTCAACCGCTGATATGCCATTTCATTGAGAACGGCATGAGAAACGGCCGCGTAAATCTTGCGTGCACCGGATTTTTTCAGAAGCTTCGCGGCACTGGTCAGCGTGCCAGCGGTTTCGGTCAAATCATCGATCAGAAGCACGTCGCGCCCCTCCACTTCGCCGATCACGTAGAGCGCGTCGATCTCGGTCGCACTCTTGCGGCGCTTGGCGACGATGGCTAGACCGGTGTTCAAAGCCTGCGAATAGGCAGAGGCCATTTTGATGCCGCCCACGTCCGGCGAAACGACCACACAATCCTTCGGAAGTCGTTCCTGCAAGGTCTTGATCATCGCGGGCGAAGCATACAAGTGATCCACCGGAATATCGAAAAAACCCTGCACCTGCTGCGCGTGGAGATCCATCGTTAGCACGCGATTGACACCGGCGGCGACGAGCAAATTCGCCACGAGCTTGGCCGTGATCGGCACGCGCGGCTGATCCTTGCGATCCTGCCGGGCATAGCCAAAAAAGGGAATTACCGCCGTGATCCGATCCGCACTCGCCCGCCGCGCCGCATCGACCATGATGAGAAGTTCCATCAGATTCTGATTCGTCGGGGGGCAGGTCGGTTGAACGATGAAAATATCGCGTCCGCGAATGTTTTCGTTGAACTTCACAAACGTCTCCCCGTCGGGAAAACTGCTCACCGTGGCATCGCCCAGCGGTACGCCCACGGCAGCGGCGATCCGCTCAGCCAATTCACGATGGGCTGAGCCGGTAAAAATCTTAAGTTCGCGCGAGGCAGACATGAAAAAAGGTTGGCGGGGACGCGAATACTAGGTGTCTTTCAACGAAAAGCAACACTCTGTTTCGAGTCCTATTGTTGTTGTGTC
Organism: Chthoniobacterales bacterium; assembly: GCA_038230215.1. Classification (GTDB taxonomy): domain Bacteria; phylum Verrucomicrobiota; class Verrucomicrobiia; order Chthoniobacterales; family DASVRZ01; genus DASVRZ01. Next base: position 142,973 of record JBBRNR010000001.1, read on the forward strand.
CATAGGTGTATCAGCGAGATCACTCTCTGGATCGCCTCTTCGCTCAGTCGAGGATGCAGCGGCAGACTGAGAATCTCCGACGATGCTCGTTCGGTCTCCGGCAAACCGCCCGCCGCCAGAGCGATCCGACCCGTATACGCAGGTTGGCAATGAATCGGCACCGGATAAAGGACCGCCGTGGCAACGCCTTGTTTCTGGAGATAGGCTGCCAGCTCATCCCGCTCGGCGACACGCACCACATATTGATGAAACACCGGCTCCGCCTCCTCCGCGACTGGCGGAGGTTGCACCGTGGTCCCGCGCAAGCCCTCGGTATATTGCGCCGCCAGCAGACGACGCCTCGCATTTCCCTCATCCAGCCGCGTCGCTTTTACGCGGAGAATGGCGGCTTGGAGTTCATCCAGTCGGCTGTTTCCGCCTGCGATCTCACTAATGTAACGCCGCTCCCAGCCATATTGCCGCAGGCTGCGCAACCTTTGCGCCAGCTGGGGGGAATCCGTCGCCACCGCCCCGCCGTCGCCCATTGCACCGAGGTTTTTCGTGGGATAAAAGCTAAACGTCGCCACGTCGCCCCACGTTCCGACCATTCGCCCCTGCCACTTCGCGCCATGCGCTTGCGAGCAATCCTCAATCAACTGTAACTCGTATTGACGGGCCAGTTTTTGAAACGCCGACAGATCGCACGGATGACCGTAGAGATGCACCGGGAGCAGCGCCTTCACCCGGTGTTCCGTGCGCAGTACCGCCTCGACTTGGATTGGATTCATCGTGAACGTCCCTGGCTCGATATCAACCAGCAGCGGGATGGCGCCCACCCATTCAATGGCGGCGACGGTGGCCACAGCGGTGTGGGAAACGGTGATGACCACGTCACCCGGGCCGATCCCACAGGCCTTCAACGCCAGCACCAGTGCGTCCGTGCCGCTGGCGACTCCCACGGTTTCCTGCACGCCGAGCCAGCTCGAAAACTCCTCCTCAAACGCAGCCACCTCGGGCCCGAGAATGTAGCGTCCACTCCCCATCACCCGCTCGATGGCAGCGTCGATGGCGGGTTTGTCCACGAGATATTCGGCCAGCGGCTGTGATGGAAATAAAGAGTCCGTCACAGATAGTGCCCCAAGTTTTCCTCGTAATACGCCAGCGTCCGCACCAGCGTTTCCCTCAACGAAATGCGTGGCTCCCAGCCGAGTTCCAGTCTTATGCGACTGAAATCCGCGTGATAATCCCCGATGTCGATCCGTCGCCGGTCCTCGGGAAAAGGGCGCACGCTTTGACTTCCATTCCCATGCACTTCGATTAGCAACGCCGCCAGGTCCAGCAGTCGGATTGCGCATGGACCGCCGAGATTAAACACCCGCCCGTGGGCCTGCGGTAGCGCTGCCGCCAGCAACATCGCATCGACTGCATCCTCCACATCGGTGAAATCCCGCACCTGTTCCCCATTCCAGACATCGATCGGCTGGCCCTCCAGCAATTGCCGCATCCAGACCCCGAGAAACGTCTGGCGAGCATCCCGGATTCGCATTCCAGGGCCGATGGTATTTGTCAGGCGCAGGACGGTACAGGGCAGCCCGTGGACTTTGCTGTAGAGCAGGTGATAATTCTCTGCCGCCACCTTGTGAATGCCATTGATGTCCACCGGCTGGAGCGGGTGTTTCTCATCCACCGGCAAATATTGTGGCCGGCCATAAATCTGCCGCGTACTGGCAAAGACCACCCTGGCTCGCTCCCTGGTTTTGCGGCAGGCCTCCAGCAAAGCCAATTGCGCAGCGCAGTTAAAAGCCAGATCCACAGGCGGGTTCTCCATGGAATCGAGGTGGCTCGTCTGACCCGCCAGATTAAAAATGTAATCCTTCCCAGCGACGATCGATAGGAGATCGGAGGGAGCGGCGTCGCGCAGATCCACCTCGTGAATGCGTACACGTTTCCGGTAATCCGCGATATTTCGCCAGCAGCCACCTTGCTCAGGCACGAGGCAATCTAGAAGTTCCACGCGCGCCCCGGCACTTACCAGCCGTCGTCCGAGGTTGGACCCGATAAACCCGCAACCGCCCGTGATCAGGATCGCTTTATTCGCAAAAAAATCCTCATCGATAGAGGTGGGCAGACTGGACGACATGGGAGTTAGATCGCAATGGAAGAAGTCACGGCGGAATGAAACTGGCCAGAAAGTATTTTGTCCATCCCTTCCGTGGCTTCCAGCCGCGCGGGGGAAAAATTTTTCGAGTCCAGAGTTCGATCAGACTCGAATCAGTTTCCATGCGACCCACACTTTCCTTTTCAGCCGCCAGCGCGACAGCTCCACTGGCTCCTTTTTCTCTGAACCGCCGCGAACCTCGACCCACGGATGTCCAGATCGACATCCTGTTTTGCGGCGTCTGCCATTCCGATTTGCACACCGTGCGCAACGAATGGGGCGGCACGGTTTATCCCTGTGTCCCCGGCCATGAAATCGTCGGGCGCGTCTCCGCCATTGGCAGCGAAGTCACCAAGTTTACCGTCGGCGACATCGCGGCGGTAGGCTGCATGGTGGATTCCTGCGGCACCTGCGACCATTGCCAGCGCGACCTGGAGCAATTTTGTAAAAAAGGCGCCACCTTTACCTACAACGCGCCTGACAAAAATTCCGGCGGCGTCACCTACGGCGGCTACTCCGACGGCATCGTGGTCGATGAAGCCTTTACCCTCAAAGTCCCGGCCAATCTGGACCTCGCGGCCACCGCTCCTCTGCTCTGCGCGGGCATCACGACGTATTCGCCGCTTCGTCGTTGGAAAGTCGGTCCGGGCCAGAAAGTCGGCATCGTCGGCTTGGGCGGGCTGGGTCACATGGCGCTTAAATTTGCCGCTGCCTTCGGCGCTCACGTCGTTCTTTTCACCACCTCTCCGGGCAAAACCGAGGACGCGCTCCGACTCGGCGCTCACGAGGTCGTCGTTTCCAAGAACGCCAGTGAAATGCGGAAGCACGCGGGCAGTTTCGACTTCATCCTCGACGCTGTTTCCGCCAAGCACGACATCAATGCCTACCTGGCCCTCCTCAAACTCGACGGTGCCCTCGTGATGGTGGGCGTCCCCGCCGAGCCGCTGCCGCTGAATGTTTTCAGCCTCATCATGCCCCGCAAACAACTGGCTGGCTCCCTCATTGGCGGCATCGCCGAAACTCAAGAAATGCTCGATTTCTGTGGAGAGCACAACATCACCTGCGACATCGAAATGATCCGCATAGATGAAATCAATACCGCCTACGAACGCCTCCTGAAGAGCGACGTGAAATACCGCTTCGTAATCGACATGGCGACCCTCAAAAACTGAGTCGGATTGCAGGGAATTGGTTTTGGCTGCGCGGGGTAATCTTTTATATTAGCTGGCCATGCTTTCATTATTCCCTCGTTTTTCCACTTTCATGCCCGCTGTAACTGGACTTGTTTTTTCTTTCATAACCCTGCAACCCGCCCGCGCCGAAATCCTGGTGAAAAGTGGGGATAAGATCGGTTTCATGGGCGATTCGATCACAGCAAGAGGCTGGATAAGTCCCGCAGGTTACGTTCGGTTGGTGATCGCTGGATTGGAGGCCAATGGCGTGCATGCCGAGCCTGTTCCTGCCGGGGTCGGTGGCAATAAATCGGATCAGATGCTCGCGCGACTGGACAAAGATGTGCTTTCCAAAAACGTGCAGTTCATGACGCTCAGCTGCGGGGTCAATGACGTGTGGCACGGCAAGAGCGGAGTGCCACTGGACGAGGCAGCGGTAGCCAGCGGACAATTCGACGATAAAGTCGCTGAACGCGGAACTTACAAGGCGAACATCACCCAAATCGTGGACAAAGCTCAGGCGGCTCGCGCCCAAGTGATTCTGCTGACCGCCACCGTTATCCACGAAGATTTGGGTGACCCACTGAACATCCAACTCGCTCCTTACAATGATTTTCTCCGCTCCCTGGCCAAGGACAAACATCTCGTTCTGGCAGACTTAAACGCGCTGTTTCAAGAGCGGATCAAAGCCGAAAATCAGCCCGACAAGAAAATCCTCACCGTTGACGGCGTGCACATGAATCCAGAAGGCGACAAACTGATGGCGACAGGCGTCTTGCAAGCATTGGGGCTGGATGCCGAACAAATGAAAAAGGCGGAAGCATCCTGGGTACCTCTCGAGGTTAAGGCCGAAGCTGCAGCCAAGGCAGCCGCCGAAGCCAGGGCCGCAAAAAAAGCAGCAGCAGACAAGGCCGCCGCAGAGAAGTCTCCAGTGCCCGCAACGCAGTAACGACTCTCGCTTGCCGGATCAAAGCCAGGCTTCTAACGATTAGAACGCCTACAGCACGACCCGAATGGTCTGTTTTTTTTGACTCGACCCTTTCTGGATCGGCTTTTTAACTGCCCTCCATGCTGAACTTCATCTGGCTCGGGCTCCTTCTCATCGCCGTGGTTCTGGGTGGACTCACCGGTTCGCTCGATGCCGTCACCATCGCCGCCTTTGACGCCTGCAAAAACGCCGTCCTTAATCTCGCCCTCCCGCTCATCGGCCTGATGGCGCTCTGGCTCGGCATGATGCGTCTCGCGGAAAAGGCGGGCCTCATCCAGCTTCTCGCCCGCGCCCTCCGCCCGCTCATGACCCGCCTCTTTCCCGACGTGCCGCCCGAGCACCCGGCGATGGGCGCGATGCTGCTCAATATGGGCGCAAACATGCTCGGCCTCGGCAACGCCGCCACTCCCATGGGTCTGAAAGCCATGGAGCATCTCGAACGCCTCAACCGCACCCCCGGCACGGCTTCCAACGCCATGTGCACTTTCCTCGCGATCAACACGAGTTCCATCCAATTCATCCCCGCCACCACCGTCGCCTACTTCGCTGCCGCCGGAGCGAAGGAACCCACCTGGATCATTGGCCCGGCCTTTCTCGCCACCGTCTGCGCCGCCACTGCGGGAGTGACTGCGGTGAAATTTCTCGAAAAACTCCCGATGTTTCGCCTCCATCCTTCGTCTTCGGAGGTGAATCCTTCGTCGTTGGAGGTGAATCCTTCGTCGCCGGAGGTCAATCCTTCGTCTTCGGAACTGCATCCTTCGTCTTCGGAACTGCATCCTTCGCCTGCGGAGGTGAATCCTTCGTCGCCGGAGGTGCCTCGTTCGATCTCTTCCGTCGATCCTTCGTCTTCGGAGGTCAATCCTTCGTCCTCGGAAGCGAGCCTTCCCGCCTTGGTCTCGTGGGCTTTCCTCCCGCTCGCCGTTTATTTCGGTTTGTTCGCCCTGTTTCTCTGGACGCTGGTCGCCAACTCCCACCCGATCGACGCCAGAAGCAGCATCCTCGCCGTGGTCAAAGCCATCTCCACCCTTGCGGTGCCTTTTTTATTCACCTTCTTCCCTCTCTACGCCGCCTTGCGCCGGATTCCGGTCTATGAGGAATTTATCGAAGGCGCCAGGGAAGGTTTCGCCGTCGCCACGCGGATTATTCCCTATCTGGTCGCCATCCTGAGTTCCATCGGCATGGTGCGGGCCGCTGCCGCCAGTGCGCGGCTCGACTGGTTTGCCGCTGGCACGGGCGCACTCGGACGTGCTCTCGCTTTCATCGGAGTTCCCGGCGACTTACTGCCTCTCATCCTCTTGCGCCCGCTCAGCGGCAGCGGCGCAAGCGGCGTCTTCAATGAAATCATCCGCAACCCGGCCCTTGGCGGTCCCGATAGCCTGCTCTCGCGCATGGCCGGCTGCATCATGGGCAGCACGGAAACCACATTCTACGTCATCGCCGTTTACTTCGGTAGCGTGGCCATCAAACGCACCCGCCACGCCATTCCCGCCGGCTTGGTGGCCGACCTCACCGGCGTCATTGCCTCCATAGCCATCTGCCGCTTGATGCTAGGGTAGTGGGAGAGCCTTCAGGACGACCGCCATTTTTTGTTCCTTTGGCAACGTCGCCAAAGGCGACCAAAACACCGCCGCTGGCCTACTCGAAACCATCAAAGCCGACATTGCGAAACTAGCTAACTGCGCCGTCACATCCAACTAGCCGCCGACCAATCCTGGCCCTGGCGCACCAAAAGCGTCGCCACTATTAGAAAAGCCTTCCTCCTCCCCAAAGACCGCCCACTCACGGATTGAGAAAACCCTCCTGAATTTTTATGGAGTTGAAGCTCCCGCATTGGGAACAAACTTGGCGGCACGTTCTTTGCCTTCTGCAATTTCCGATTTTAGCATCTTGGGCAGTAGGGTTTTCATGTTGACCGTGGCTCTTTCTTTAGATTCCACATCTTTTTCCTGAGCCATGGCGAGGGCGAGCCACTGGTAGGCTTCCACCCAATCTTGCTCGACACCGTTACCGATGAGGTAGGAGTAACCCAGGCAGTTTGCAGCAATAGGATTGCCCCGGTTAGAGGCTTCACGAAACCAGCGCGCGGCTTCGACGGGATTGGCGGTCACGTTAGTTCCGCTTACATATTCTAATCCGAGATTTATAGCAGCTAGGTCTAAGCCTTGTGAGGCGCCCGCTTTTAGCCATTTGATTCCTTCCTCGGGATTGGACTGGATCCCTTTTCCATTCAGTAAAGCCTGACTAAAATTGTATTGCCCAAGCGCATATCCCAATTCGGCAGATTTTCTGAACCAACTTGTGGCGACCACATTATCCACTGCCACTCCAACTCCTTCTGAATAGCAGCAACCGACGAGAAATTGGGCCTCTGGCACTCCCGCTTTGGCTGCAGGCTCCAGCCATCGCAAGGCAGTGGGCACATCATGGGGCACGCCTGTCCCCAAGTAGTAATGCTGGCCGAGGTAGTACTCTCCATACTCTTCGCCGCGCTCCGCTGCTTTCTGGAAATATTCGATCGCTTTAGGTAGGTCTTTCTCCACGCCTTCCCCGTATTCATAGGCTCGCCCCAGATAGGTCAGACTAGTGGCCTCCCCAAGATCGACAGCTTTGCGCAGACAGGAAATACCGGCCTCGGTGTCTTTCTCTACACCTACCCCATCTAGAAGCGCCTTGCCTTTTTCGCTTATCGCCGCAGGATACCCTATCTCCGCACCCTTTAAGAAATGAGAGTACGCTTGTGCAAAATCTGCTTTGCCAGCCAGTCCACATTTGTAAAGTATCCCGAGTTGGTAGCTGCTGGAGCTGGAACCACGGTCGATGCCGAGACGGTAAGTTTCCGCCGCCTTGGGGATGTTTTTGCTCGTGCCAATGCCACGTTCGTAGGCGATGCCCAAAACGGTGCAGGCATCTGCAAATCCGGCAGACGCAGCCTTGGATGCTATTTCGAAACCCAAGGCGGGCTGCAGATGAGCTCCGGAATAACCAAATAGAAATCCGCTGGCCACATCTGCTACGCTTTGAATGCCGCCGCGAAGAAAAGCCAGTTTGAGAAGATGCCAGGCTCTGGCCTGTTGTTTTTCATCTTGGGAGCCTTGTTGCAACCGTGCTGAGAGAGAAAACATAGCACTACGATCTCCGCGTGCCGCTGCCATCTCCCAAAGTCTCCAGGCCTCAACCGCGTCGCGCTGCAACCAGTCGCCTTTCCAAAGGGCATCCGCCAGGCATTCCATGGCAGTTGGATCACCCGCCGCGACCGCTGTCGCGAGTAATTTGGAATAGCTTTCGCTATTATATTTCCGAACTCCATTATCGCTTTGATAGAAGAACAAATTTGTATTGGCCGATATGCTTCCCGCTTTCGCCGCTTGCTCATACCAGCCGATGGCCTTGTCGAGGCTACGTTGGGAGGGATCTCCTTCCGAATAGAGGAGACCAATCTCGGTGGCGGCTTCGCTACAGCCCAGTTCCCAAGCCCGGTTGAAACAAGTCCGAGCCTTACTTTCAGATTGCCTCCCGTTGCTATACCAAGCTAGCAATTCACCGGTGATGACGCAGGCTAAAGGATCATCAGTTTGGCTCGATAACGTCTCAATGGCTACCTCCACGTATTTTTCGCGGTCTTTGGGGCGATAAGCGGGCACCAGTTTTAACTCTTCTGCGAATTCGTTAAGAAAATCATCTGACCATGTCATATCAAGACGACCCTGCGACATCACTTCTGCCATCGCTCCACATGCCAAAGGGTCGGACTTGGCGACCAATGGCTGCAGAAGTTTTATTGCCCGTGGGATATCCTGCTCCACACCTCTCCCCATGCCGAGGCATAACGACTGGATGATTTTTGCGCTATTTTCCCCTGCGGCGGAGCCTGCGGTGGCGTGGGTGAAGGCAAGATTATAATTTTGCCCGCCACCGATACCATAATAAGCCATTGTGGCTAACTTACCTTCGGAAACGGAAGGGGCCGCTTTTGAAAGAGTGAATGAAAACAGGCAGAAGCAAAACAGGAGGAAAGGGCGGCTGCAAAAAATGGTGGGCGCCCTCTTCGTCATCGAAGTCTTAGCTGTAGGGTTTGCATAGTCATAATTTGCTGGGAATTGACCTAAATTATCAACCGCAATCAAGTTGCATATAGGCGCTGGGTGATGCTTGGCCGGAATTGCTATAAATAGGACGACCCTTTCGGCCTGTTCCGTTCTTATTGATATCAAGTCTTTAGCATTCCCCTTCTTGTCCACCAAATCGGTATAGCCTTTAGAGAATTTTTTCCACGAACTCGCGGGCGTCGAATGCGGCGAGGTCTTCCAGTTTTTCGCCGGTGCCGATGAATTTGGCGGGGATGCCGAGTTCGTTTTGGATGGCCACCAGGACGCCGCCTTTGCCGCTGCCGTCGAGTTTGGTAACAATGACGCCGGTGAGGCCGAGGATTTGGTTGAACTCCTTCGCCTGTTGCAACGCGTTGCTGCCGGTGGTGGCATCGACCACGAGCCAGCATTCGTGCGGCGCGTCGGGGTCGAGCCGGGCCAGGATGCGTTTCACCTTGTCGAGTTCCTGCATCAGGTTGTGCTTGGTGTGAAGGCGGCCTGCGGTGTCGCAGATGACGAACTCGATGTTCCGGCTTTTCGCCGCCTGCCACGCATCGTGACAGAGCGCAGCTGGGTCGGCGTTGTATTGGCCCTGGATCATTTCCACGCCGATGCGTTCCGCCCAGATGCCGAGCTGCTCAATGGCAGCGGCGCGAAACGTATCTGCCGCAACGAGCAAGACGCTGTGGCGCCGGGCCTTTAGAAAATGGGCAAGCTTGGCTGTGCTGGTGGTTTTGCCCGTGCCATTGACGCCGGCGATCAAAATTACTTTCGGCTTATTTGGAAACGGCCGCAGCGGCTGGGTGTAATACGGGAGGATTTTTTCGATTTGCTCACGGGTGACTTCGGCAATGTCGTTGGCGGTAACTTTCTCGCGCGTCTGCAGTTCGGCGACGATTTTCAGGGTCAGCGGCACGCCGAGGTCGGCGCGAATGAGCGTTTCCTCGAGTTCATCCCAATCGACTGGTTTGCCGGTGAATTTCTGGACAAGATTTTTGAAGAAACCAAAGGCCATTCGAGTTTGATCCTATTCTTAGAAAGAGAGATTTGGTGATCTATCTCGTCGGATTCGGTTCAGTTCACCGTGCGCAGGGGCCGCGCCACGTCTTGTTTCGCCCGGTCGAGAATGCCGTTGATGAAGCGGCTCGACTCGTCGGCTCCAAATTTTTTCGCGATCTCGATGGCTTCGTTGATGGCGACGACGGGCGGCACATCAGCTGCGAAATTCATCTCGTAAATGGCCAGTCGCAGGATGTTGCGATCCACCGCCAGCATGCGGCTGAGCTGGTAATTTTCCGCGTAACGCGCGATGCGGCGGTCGATTTCCTCGGCGTGCTCATGGACGCCGGCGATGAGTTGGGTGGCAAACTCCCGGACGTTCGGCTTGGCCGGGCGGAGCTCCCAAAAGTCCTCTGGAGTTCCAGCGTTTTCACCTGAGTTCAGGTCGTGATGATAAAGATATTGGACGGCGGCTTCGCGTCCATCGCGGCGTTTTCCCATAAAAGATTGTGCGTTTTTGCCAGAGGCTTGCGGGGGGACTAAGCGGCGTTTTTTTCCTTAAGATCGGCCATGACGCTCGCGATGTGAATAGCGGAACGAGCGGCCTCGGTGCCCCGGTTAATGTCTTCCTCGAGACAGCGCCGGGCGGCCTGCTCCTCATTTTTCACCGAGAGAACCTCATGAATCACCGGAATGCGCGCACTGAGTGAGATCTGCATCAGAGCGTCCGTGACGGTCGCCGCGATGTGGCCAGCGTGCCCGGTTTCCCCCTCGATGATGACCCCCAGCGCGATGATCACGTCCACTCCGCCGCGGCGGGCCAGCTCCTGCACGAGGAACGGGATTTCAAACGCGCCAGGCACCTGATGCAAGGCGATGCCGGCGTTCGGAATGTTTGCGTAAAGTTCCTTCGAAGTGTGATCCACCAGTCCCTGGACGTATTTCGGGTTGTACTGGCTGGCCACGATGGCAAAATTACGTTTGGCGGTCAGATTGCGGGGACGTGTGGGAAGGGCGTTGGACATGACGGAGAATCAGTATCGGAAGAAAAGCAGGCGACTCGCAACTAAAGAAGATGGCCCATCTTGAACTTTTTCGTGGCGAGATATTTTTCGTTGTGCGGATTGGGCGCTGACTTGATCGGGAGTTGCTCGACGATTTCCATGCCGTAACCCTCGAGGCCGACGACTTTTTTAGGGTTGTTGGTCAGCAAACGAATCCTGCAAACGCCGAGGTCGGCGAGAATCTGCGCGCCCAAACCGTAGTCGCGCAAGTCCATGGAAAAGCCGAGTTTTTCATTGGCCTCGACGGTGTCGAGACCTTCCTCCTGAAGCTTGTAGGCGTTGATTTTTCCAGCGAGCCCGATGCCGCGGCCCTCCTGGCGCATGTAAACGAGGACGCCGTTTCCCTCGGCCTCAATCTGACTCAAAGCCGCTTGGAGCTGCGGTCCACAATCGCAGCGGCGCGAGCCAAAAACATCGCCGGTGAGACATTCGCTGTGGACTCGAACCAGAGTGGGCTTCTCCGTTTGGAGGGGACCTTTGACCAGCGCGAGGTGGTTCGCCCCGTCGATTTGCGAGCGGTAGAGATACAACTGGAAGTCGCCGTAATCGGTCGGCATCTGTACGACTTGCTCGCGAACAATCAGCTTTTCGCGGCAACGCCGCCAGGCGATCAAATCCTCGATGCTGCACATTTTCAGCCCGTGCTTTTCCTTGAACTTCAGCAACTCCGGCAGCCGCGCCATCGAGCCGTCGTCGTTCAGAATCTCACAAATCATCCCCGCTGGCTGCAAACCAGCCAATCGCGCCAAATCGACCGCCGCCTCGGTGTGACCCGCCCTGCGAAGGACGCCGCCCGCTCGCGCTTGCAACGGAAAAATGTGGCCCGGTTGCACAAAGCTCTCCGCTGTCGCCGCCGGATCGACCAGCAGCCGCACCGTCGCCGCACGATCCTGCGCGCTGATGCCGGTCGTGATGCCCTGCGCCGCGTCGATGGAAACAGTAAAATCGGTGCGAAACATCTCGCGGTTGTGCGCCACCATGCGCTGAAGACCCAGCGCTGCGGCGCGTTCCTCGGTGATCGGATTACAGATCAATCCGCGCGCGTGCATTGCCATGAAATTCACATCCGCGGCCGTCACTTTCTCCGCCGCCATCAGCAAGTCGCCCTCGTTTTCGCGGTCGGCGTCGTCCGTCACCACGATCATTTTTCCGGCAGCGATGTCGGCGATGACGGAATCTATGCTGTCGAAAGGACTTTCCATGCGAGTCGCAGTCTAATGTGTTTCCCCACGGGCGACAACCGCCTCCTGACGATAAAGATCGCGATTCGACCCTTGAAACTCGGCCTTCAGTTGCACGTTGAAATGGGAAAGGTCCACCAACTCCCAGGTCAGAAAACGTCCGGTCGCAGCGAAGTCGTGCCCGATGCCAACGACGAAATGACAAGCGTCGCGGTTGACCTTGTTGGTGCCCGTGCGCGGCTCGAAATAAAACGTCCGAAACGTGCTCGCGAGGCTGTCTTTCGCAAACAATTTCGGGTCGAGATAAAACGTGCGGCCATCCGGCAGATCCAGTTGCAAGTCGGGATAGCCCGAGCGCTGGGTTTTGCCGTCGGCGGTCAGCGGGAAGCTACATTTGCAGCCGGGAATTTTATTAAACTCCTCCTGCATCGCGTCTTCGAAAAAATGCGAGGCCTCATTGATCCGCCCCGCTTTCTTCACCGGGCTGTCGGCGGCGTTCATGCGAGCGAGAACGATATCCATCGCACTGCCGATCTGCCGCAAAATGGCGGCGTCTTTCTCGCGGTCGACCGGGATAATGCGCTTGCCAGAAGTGGCCGCGACGACTTCGGCGAACGGCATGGCGTGCATCGAGTCGTCATTGGTTAGCAACCACGAAACCAGCTCGTGAATTTTTCCAGATTGCGCGCTCTGGGCGGTAGCGGGGAAAACACTTGCGGCCCAAACGCCGATGCAGCATATCGTAGCCGCATGTTTGAATCTGTCTTTGTAGCGGGTCATCGAGGCTTGGTCGGGAGCGCGATTGTGCGCGAACTCACCGCGGCTGGCTATCCGAATCTGATTACCAAAACTCGATCCGAGTTAGATTTGACTGACACGCAAGCGGTCCGGAATTTCTATCAGGAAACGAAGCCGCAAGCCGTCATCATCGCCGCTGCCAAAGTCGGCGGGATTAAAGCTAACAATGATTTTCCCGTTGAGTTTCTCCTGCAAAACTTACAGATCCAAAACAACCTCATTTCGGCTGCATACGACTCTGGCGTGGAGCGTTTACTCTTCCTGGGCAGCTCCTGCATTTACCCGAAGTTTGCAGAGCAGCCGATCCAGGAATCCTCGCTTCTAACAGGTTCATTAGAACCGACGAACGAAGCCTACGCCATCGCCAAGATCGCGGGCATCAAACTTTGCATGGCCTACCGAAAACAATACGGCGCGAACTTCACCAGCGCGATGCCGACTAACATGTATGGCCCGGGCGATAACTTCGATTTGCAATCGTCGCACGTCCTGCCCGCGCTCCTGCGCAAAGTCCACGAAGCGAAGGAGCGCGGCGACGCGACGGTCGGCATCTGGGGCAGCGGCACGCCGCGTCGGGAGTTTCTCCACAACCACGACCTCGCCCGCGCCTGCCGTTTTCTACTGGAAAAAACCGATGCGCCTGACCTCATCAATGTCGGCTACGGCGACGACGTGACCATTCGCGAACTCGCCGAAATCATCTGCGATGTGGTCGGTTTTACAGGCGAGTTAGACTTCGATGTTAGCAAGTCCGACGGCACTCCCCGCAAGCTGATGGATAGCACCCTTTTGCGCGAGCAAGGCTGGGAACCCACCATCAACCTCCGCGACGGCATCGCCAGCACCTATCACTGGTATCTCAAACAAGGTGCCGGCGACGCGAAGCTGAAGTGAAAAGGCGCGTTGTCTCCCCGCGCAATCAAAGTTAAACTCCGGCGTGGAATTCAGCAACGTCGCCTCCTACCAGCGCTTCCTGGCCATCGCCGCGAAGATCGAGCGCGACCCGGCTTTGTTGGAAATTCCCCTGGCCAACATGGATCGCTGGATCGCAAATGGGATTGACGGCCAGCATCGCCTGGAGCAATGGCGGCAGCTCATTCTTGCCGCCCAATCGACTGCTAGTGGTATGGAGATTTTGCTCGCCGTCCTGCACGACGATGGCGAGGAAGCGCGGCATCTGAAGTCGTATTCGCCGTTTGCCGGCGTGCTTACCTCCAAAGAACGCCAAGCCCTCATCCTTGAAACATGCAGTTTCCATCACTGATTCACCTGGCCCGCATTGTTCAAGCCTACGCGCGGGGACAGGAAGTGGTCGTGCTCGGCTCCTCATCACTGCTTGGGACTTTTCCAAATCTGGGTGACGAAGGAAACTTGTTGGAGCCTTCGCTAGATGCGGATTTTTTGTTGTTCGGGTGCGATGAAGAATTTGCTGCTGTCCTCGATGAATCTGTTGGAGCGGAAAGTTTGTTTCAGAAACAAACCGGCTACCATGCCGATATTCTTCGCCCGGCCATTACCGATCTTCTGCCCAATGGCTGGCGCGAACGTCTCGTGCCGCTCTCCGATTGTCCCGGTATTTCGTGTCTGGAACCGCACGATCTGGCAGTTGCCAAACTGCAAGCCGGCCGCCCCAAAGACCTCTCTCTCCTGCGGGCCTTGTTCTCGGCAAACATGTTAGACAAACAGATTGTCCGGGAACGTCTCAATGCCACACGACTTGCAGAAAGCATGGTCGTTCTGACCTTTCAGCGACTCACCGAAACGCTCTGATTCGATTCAAAGTAACACCCAGTCACTTTTTCCAACGGACTTCAAGGCCATTCCGGGGTAGATAAGGCCGATGCAGAAGAAATTATTTACGGAACTTGGCCTATCGCCAGAGTTGTTGAAGGCGATCGACAAAGTCGGTTACGAGGAGGCGTCACCCATCCAATCCGCTGCCATTCCGGTGCTCATGACGGGCGTCGATGTGGTCGGCCAATCGCAGACGGGCTCGGGGAAAACGGCCGCATTCGGCATTCCTGCGATTGAAAAAGTCGAGGGCGACCTCAAAGCCCCGCAAGTCCTCATTCTCTGCCCGACGCGCGAACTTGCCGTCCAGGTCGCCGAGGAAATTGCCCGGCTCGCGCAGTTCAAACGCGGCGTGCGCGAACTCCCCATTTACGGCGGCCAATCCTACGAGCGCCAGTTCCGCGGCTTGCAAAATGGTGCGCAAATCATCATCGGCACTCCAGGTCGCGTCATGGACCATCTCGACCGCAAATCGCTCCGGCTGGACAAGTTGAAAATGATCATCCTCGACGAGGCCGACCGCATGTTGGACATGGGTTTCGTGGACGACATCCGCACCATTCTGAAGCAAGCACCCGTGGAACGTCAGACCGTCTTCTTTTCGGCCACGCTGCCGAAGCCGATCCAGGATCTCATTCGCACTTTCACGAAGAACCCGACCAGCGTCAAAATCGAGTCAAAGGAACTCACTGTTCCGCAAATTGAGCAGGTCTATTACGAAGTCGATCGCCGCTCGAAACTGGAAGTCCTCTGCCGCCTGATCGATCTGCAAGACATCAAGCTCGGCATCATCTTTTGCGCCACCAAAATGATGTGCGACGAACTCACCGACCACCTGATCGCGCGCGGCTATTCCGCCGACAAATTGCATGGCGACATCTCCCAAGCCTTCCGCGAGCGGGTGATGAACAAATTCCGCAAACGCCAGATCGAGTTTCTCGTGGCAACGGACGTCGCCGCCCGCGGACTCGACGTCGACGACATCGAAGTCGTCTTCAACTACGACCTTCCGCACGACGGCGAGGACTACGTTCACCGCATCGGTCGCACTGGACGCGCCGGGCGCGCAGGCCGGGCCATCACGTTTGTGGCCGGTCGCGAAGTTTACAAACTGCAAAACATTCAGCGCTTTACCAAAAGCCAGATCCGCCGGGAGAAAATCCCGTCCGCCGACGAGGTCGAAGTCAAACGCGTTAACGTCTTCTTCGACACCCTGCGCGAGACGCTCGAAAGCGGTAAATACAAGAAACACGACGACCTCATCGACCGGCTTCTCTCCCAGAGCCATTCCCCGACCGACATCGCCTCGGCCTTAATCCACCTGCTCAATTCCGAACAAAACCCCGAGCCGATCTTTGAAGATCGTCCCCAACGACCCGAGCGCGGCAATGATCGTGGAAACGATCGCGGTTTCTCCCGCGACGACCGGCAACAAGGCGGCAACTTCGGCGGCGGACAACGCGAATATCCGCGTTATGAAGGCGCGCGCGTCGCTCCACCTGCTGCCAATCGTCGGGAACGTCGCGAAGAATCGTTTGGAACTCCCATGGAAACAGACCGAGGCCCATCCAAGCGCCGCAAAAACATGGACAACGCCGAGCCGCTCTCCCACGAGCCTGGCATGACCCGTATCAAATTTAACATCGGTCGCGACGACGGCGTCTTCCCGGGCGACTTCGTTGGAGTCATCGCCGGCGCGTCGAAAATCCCCAAAGAAAACATCGGCGCCATCATCCTCCAAGACCACACGACTTTGATCGATATCGCCGAAAGTCAGCTCACGTCCGTCCTGAAAAAGCTCAACGGCATCGAGTTCAAAGGCAAAAAACTCAACGTCGTCGTCTCTGGCTAAATTAACTATTTTATGCGGCGACAGACTGGCTGCGAACAATCCAATCGTCGGTGGCTTGCGGAGTTAATACTTGGCCAGCCTCGCACCAAGCTCGAAGTGAATCGGAACAAATATCGGCTTCATTAGGCCATGCAATCACTCCGTATTTTTCGACGAAAACAGATTTAAAGAAAATTTCATCTCGCAAGGGCTCGAAAATGGGGCCGTCTTGCAGGATTGGTTGCAAATTAATGGGAGCGCAATAGTCGTCGTCAAAAGTTACTTGCAGGCAATAACCCTCAAGGGGAACGACTTTAGTTACTTTTTGAAGTTTCATCGGCTTTAATCGAGTGGAGAAATTTTACCTGGATTGATTCCTGCCTGGGCATTGTTCCATGCTGCTAACAATTCGGCTTGATGAATCGTCGCCCATTCTATCACAAGAGCAAGTGCACGGGCTTTGATGTGACCTGCCAAAATAGAAAGTGGCCGGATGCCGATGGACACTTCTCCTTCTTCATAATGAGCATGGAAATGAGGCACGCCATGTTCCCGAAAACGGATTTCGATTATGATCCCATAAAATTCAGACAGCTTGGGCATGATGTAATCCCAATCAAATTTCCACCACCTGGCTCACCTCGTAAACGCGGTCGGGCGGGAGTTGGAAGAAGTCGGCGGCGTTCTCGGAGTGTTTGCTCAGGAAGACGAAAAGGTGCTCCCGCCAGAGCGCCATGCCCGGTTTTGCCGTGGCGACGATGCGCTCTTTGCCCACGAAAAACGTCGTCCGCTCAGGCTGAATCGCGAGCCCGGCCTCTTTCGCCGCGCGGACGACTTCGCCAATGTGCGGGCTTTCCATAAAGCCGAAATGCGTGACGACGCGGAAAAATCCCTCGGTGCGATCCGAGACCTGCACGCGTTCAGTGGCGGGCACGTAGGCGCGGCTTTTGTCGGTGAGAATGGTTAGGAAAATATTCCGCGTGTGGACGACTTGGTTGTGTTTGATGTTCTTCACCAGGGCATTGGGAGTGCCCTCGGGATTGCTCGCCAGAAAGACCGCCGTGCCGTGGCTGCGATGGAGTCTATTTTCCTCGGAAAGTGTCCCGGCTAAACTAATGGACGAGATAAAATCATCCAGGGGCATACCGGGCGAGAGGCGGCTTTGCAGCAACTGGCGTCCTGCTTTCCAGGTGGTCATGATGGTGAAAATAAGTGCACCAGCGACGAGCGGAAACCAGCCGCCGTGAAGGATTTTCAAGGAATTGGCCGCGAAGAAGATCACCTCCAGCGAACCGAAGATGGCGCAGAAAATAACCGATTTTACCCAATGCCAGCCCCAGATTTGCTGCGAGGCGAAGTAGAAAAGGAACGTCGTCGAAAGCATGGTCAATGTGACCGCGATGCCATAGGCGCTGGCCAGTGCCGTGGAACTGCGGAAGGTTAAAACCAGCGCCGAGCAGCCGATGGCGAGCATGATATTGAGCTTCGGGATGTAGATTTGCCCGTGCTCCTCCTGTGAGGTGTGGAGGATTTCCATGCGCGGGATGTAACCCATCTGGATGCCCTGCATGGTGAGGGAAAATGCGCCGGAAATGAGCGCCTGCGAGGCAATGATGGTGGCCGCCGTGGCCAGGGCGATGAGCGGATAAAGCAGCGGCTCCGGCACCATGAAGAAGAACGGGTTTTCCCGGGCCGCAGGGTTGGTGAGGACAAGAGCACCCTGCCCGAGGTAGTTCAGAACCAAGGCAGGAAAGACGAGGCAGTTCCAGGCGAGGGCAATGGGTTTCCGCCCGAAATGGCCCATGTCGGCGTAGAGCGCCTCGCCACCGGTGACGACCAGGAAAACGCTGCCCATAATGACCAGCCCAGCTTTTCCGTGATGGGTGAGAAAGTAGAAACCTTGCAGCGGATTGAGGGCACTTAGGACGGCGGGATGATTGGCTATTTGAACAATGCCCGACACCGCCAAAGTGCCGAACCAGACCAACATGACAGGGCCGAAGAATTTACCGATCAACCCCGTGCCCTTAAACTGAAGCGCGAATAATCCGACCAATATCCCCAGTGTCAGCGGCACGACGAAAGGGCGCAGTTTTTCCGTGGCGATGAGCAAGCCCTCCACTGCGGACAAGACCGAGATCGCGGGGGTGATGACTCCATCGCCATACAAAAGCGCCGCGCCGCAGATGCCGACGGCGACAATGACAATGCCGATGCGTCCCGGGCGCGGCTTGCCTTTCAGTCCCGTCAGCGAGAGCAGTGCGAGAATACCGCCTTCGCCTTGGTTGTCGGCCCGCATGATCTGGCCGAGATACTTCATCCCGACGAGCAAAAAGAGCGTCCAGATGATCAGCGACAGCACGCCGATAATATCGCGAGTCGAATGCAATCCATGCGCGAGACATTCCTTAAAGGCATAGAGAACGCTCGTGCCGATGTCGCCATAGACCACCCCCAGCGCAGCGAGGGAGAGGGCGAGGGTTTTACTGCGTTGATCGTGCATATGCGGTGGGGCAGAAGACAATTATTGGCCTGCCCTGTCAATCCGTCATGAAAACGTAACCATACTCTTCGTGCGAATGACCGGGTTGTGTTGCATAAGAATCGGCGCGCAGAGGATTTCGGTCCCCGCACAATAAAACCAACAGTCACCAGCCATTCCATGAAACTACACTCCTCTCACATTCTCCCAGCCAGCCTTCTGGCCGCCGTTTTTCTCGCCATCCAGCCAGCCTCCGCCACTCCGAGCCTCATCGCCGTCGGCAGCTTCGGCAACACTACTGATCTTTCCACACAGACCAACCTTCTGGAAAATGGCGTGGACAGCAACAACACCTTCGGCGGCATCGGCTCCGGCCTCGCCTGGGCGGGCGGCACCACCTTCCTCGCCACCCCGGACCGCGGACCGAATGCCACTCCATGGAACGCGGCGGTCGATAATACCACTTCCTACACGGGCCGCTTCGAGACCCTGAATCTGGTCCTCACCAACACGGCCTCCGGCGGCCTGCCCTACACCCTCACTCCCACGCTCACTGGCACCACCCTGCTCTACAGCCCCACCGCGCTGAACTACGGTGCCGTGACCCCGACCGCCAATGACGCCAGCCATTACTACTTCAACGGGCGCTCCGACAACTTCGGCAGCGCCAACGGCGGCAGCACCTCGGCCAACGTCAACAACGCCCGCTTCGACCCCGAGGCGATCCGTGTTTCCAACGATGGCCAAAGTGTTTACATCTCCGACGAATACGGCCCCTACGTTTATAAATTCGACCGCGCCTCCGGCCAGCGCACCGCCACCTACAATCTCCCCGCCGGCTACGCCATCGCCAACCAGAACTCCGTCGGAGCCACCGAGATCAGCAGCAACACCACCGGCCGCGTAGCTAATAAAGGCATGGAGGGACTCGCCATCACCCCCGACGGCACGACTCTCATCGGATTCATGCAAAGCCCCCTCGCCCAAGATGGCGGCGATGGAGGCCGGGCCAATCGTATCGTCACCATCGACACTGCTACCGGCACCACTCATGAATACGTTTACGACAACTTCCTCACCGACCAAAACAAACCATTCAACAGCAGTGAAATCCTAGCCATCAACAGCCACGAATTCCTCGTCCTCGAACGCGACGGCAAAGGCTTGGGCTCAGGCAACTCCGCCGTGGTCAAACGCCTCTACAAGATCGACCTGAATGGCGCCGTGGACATCAGCGCCCTCAACGGCGGCACCGGCATCACCGGCCAAGCCAACCTGCTCACCTACGCCGTGACGAAAAGCCTCTTCCTCGACCTTAGAGTCGCTCTTAACACCGGCGGCATCACCGATACGAACATCCCTTCCAAATTAGAAGGTGCCGCCTTCGGACTCGACCTCTCCCCCGGCATCCACAGCCTTTACATCGGCAACGACAACGACTTTGTCTCCGCGTCTGGCCCAAGCAACGTTTATGCCTTCAGCTTCACCGACGCCGACCTCGGCACCACAACCGCCAACGGCACTGCGGCCAGCAGCCCCACCGTCTTCCAGCAGCAAGCCATCCCCGAGCCCGGCACCTGGAGCGCCGTCTTTCTGGGAGCCCTCACTCTCTTCGGCATTACCCACCGCCGTCGCTTCTAAATCTTCCCTGCCACGGTGAGTTTTTTGTAACCCGCCAGCAGGGAGATCAACAAAAAGGCGCGTCCACACCGGGCGCGCCTTTTTCGTTCCTCTGTGAGGCAAAGTATTTTTAATCCGTCTTCACCTGCAACTCCGTTTGAGTGCCGGAATGCTGTCGCCTTCAGAGAAAAAACGCGAACGCTGGTATTTTAAGCAATGACGTTTTATGCAGGATCAACTCCGATCTTTACAGAGGCGGCGGGATGCGGGAATGATCTCGCTCCCATTTTTCCCGTGAATCGAATGCAACTCCCATGAAAAAACTTGGCATTGGTCTGGCCGGTCTCGGCAATGTGGGCGCGGGTGTTTACAAGCATCTTGCGCAGAATCGCGTGCTGTTGCGCGAGCGGCTTGGCGTCGATTTCGAGGTGCGAAAAGTGGCGGCGCGCGACTGGACAAAAGCGCGTGGGGTGGAAGTTCCAATCGAGTTACAGACGACTGATCCGCTGGCGGTGATTGCTGATCCCGAGGTGGAGGTGGTGGTGGAATTGATGGGCGGCATCGAGACGGCCCTGGAGTTTGTGCTGGCGGCGATTGCGGCGGGCAAGATCGTGGTGACGGGCAACAAGGCGTTGCTGGCGGAACATGGCGAGACCATTTTCGCGGCAGCGGAAGCGAGGAAGGTGCCGATCTTTTATGAGGCGGCGGTCGCGGGTGGCATTCCGATCATCAAGGCGGTGCGCGAGGCGTTTGTGGGGAATCACATTTTGTCGATGCACGGGATTATCAACGGCACGAGCAATTACATTCTGACTCGCATGTCGGAGGCGGGCATCGATTTTCCTCCTGCACTGGCCGAGGCGCAGGCGCTGGGTTACGCGGAGGCCGATCCGGCGCTGGATGTGAATGGCTGGGATGCGGCGCACAAGGCGATCATTTTGGCGTCGCTGGCCTATGGGTTTTGGGTGGATTCGAGTTCCATTTATGTGGAGGGCGTGGAGAAAATCACGGCGGCGGATATTACTTTTGCGCGGGAACTGGGTTACACGATCAAGCTGCTGGGCGTAATCAAGGCGGGCATCGGCGAACGCGTCGATGTGCGGGTGCATCCGACGCTGATCCCGAAAACGCATGTGTTGGCGTCGGTGAATGGGGTTTTCAATGCGATTGCGGTGCGCGGCGATCTGGTCGGCGATACGCTGTTTTACGGACGCGGGGCGGGTCAGGATCCGACGACGAGTTCGGTGATTTCGGATTTGGCCGAGGCGGCGCTGGCGTTGCAGGCACCTAGAAATTTCTTTGGGTTTACGGCGCATACCATTTACGGGAAATTGCTCCCGATCGAGGAAGTGGTGACGTCGTTTTATCTGCGGTTGCAGGTGGAGGATCGGCCCGGCGTGCTGGGTCAGGTCGCGAGTATTTTTGGGACGCACGAGATCGGGATTTCGTCGGTCATTCAACCGGAAGTCCATGAGGGCGACACGATTCCGCTGGTGCTGATGATTCACTTGGCGACCGTTGGGAAAATGCGTCGGGCACTGGCCGAAGTAGAGGCGCTGGATTGCGTGAAAGCGCCTGCGGCGTTATTGCATGTGGAGACATTTACCTGATATCGCTGGGACTCGGATCACTTTTTTATGCAGCCTATTCTCCATGATCGCGGGGTGATTTCCCGGTATCGCCAGTTTCTCCCGGTGTCGGATGCGACTCCGATCATTTCCCTGAATGAAGGGTCCACGCCGCTGATTTATTCGCCCAAGCTGAGCGAGCGGCTGGAGAGCGAGGTTTATATAAAGTATGAGGGCCTAAATCCAACGGGGTCGTTCAAGGATCGCGGGATGACGATGGCGATCTCGAAGGCAGCCGAGGCAGGTGCGCAGGCGGTGATTTGCGCTTCGACGGGCAACACTTCAGCAGCGGCGGCGGCTTATGCGGCCCGGGCGGACTTAAAGTGCTTTGTGCTGCTGCCAGCGGGTAAGATTGCAATGGGAAAACTGGTCCAGGCCTTTATGTATGGCGCGGAAGTGATCGCCATCGAAGGGAATTTCGACGATGCGCTGCGACTGGTGCGCGAAGTCGGCGAGACGGGGCAGGTGGCGATCGTGAATTCGATCAATCCGTATCGGCTCGAAGGACAGAAAACGGGCGCGTTTGAGATCATCGAGGAACTCGGCGATGCGCCCGACTGGCACATTTTACCAGTCGGCAACGCGGGAAACATCACGGCGTATTGGATGGGCTATCGGGAGTTCCATGCGAATGGGAAGGCGACGAAACTGCCGCGCATCAGTGGGTTCCAGGCAGCGGGTTCGGCTCCGATCTACCATAATTGCGTGGTCGAGCAGCCGGAAACCTGCGCGACGGCGATTCGCATTGGCAACCCGGCAAGCTGGACCGGGGCAAATTCGGCGATCAGCGATTCCCAAGGCAGCATCGACATCGTCACGGACGAGGAAATTTTAGCCGCGCAGAAGTGGCTCGCGTCGAACGAAGGGATTTTCGTTGAGCCCGCCAGCGCTGCCTCCATCGCGGGCCTGATGAAATGTACGGGAGCCGAGCGTTGCTCGATTTGTCCGCGGCCGCAGATCGCTCCTGGAAGCAAGATTGTCTGCGTCGTGACCGGTCACGGATTGAAAGACCCCGACACCGCGCTGAAACAATGCCCGCCCATTCGCCAGGTGCGCGCCGATTTGTCGGAAATTCTTGCGTTGATGAACTAATTGAAAAACAAACCAAGGCAGTCCATATAACTGAAACTCGAATGAAAAAATACCTCATCCCCACTCTTACCGCTCTGGTCGCGCTGCTACTTTTGCCCGCGTGTACAACGATGGCACCAAAAGGTAAATACAGCGTCACCGCCTACAAGCCTCATAACCCCGACAAGGTCGTCGTGAAATTGTCGCTGGCCACGCAAAACATCTATGTCAAAGAAGGCGACCGACTCCTCATGGCCGTGCAAGGTTGCGTCGGCAAACCCGGTGCTGAGACACCGACGGGTAATTTTCACATCACGGACAAGATTAAAAACAAACGCCGCCAGAGTGAGCCGGACGCCGGTTATCCCATGGCTTATTGGTGCGAGTTTAAGCCCGCTTACGGCTTCCACGAGGGCTTTGTTCATCCCTATCCCCGCACTCACGGATGCGTTCGTTTGCATCGTGAAGCCGCCGCCCGGCTCTTCGCTCTCGTCCATGTCGGAACGCCTGTCATGATTGCCCGTTCGCTTCCCGAAGATCAGCAATATGGCAAGCAAGTCATGAAGCTCGACCAGAGCAAAGATCCCGATCCACCACGCTCCTACATGCTTTCCTCCGCCTGGTTCAAGGACCCGGCCGGACCGCTTCTCATTAGCCAATAATGTCGGCTACCGCGCCCAGCCAGCCAGCGAGGGTGAACCTGCGCACGCCCGAAGTTATGGAGGCGGTACAGGCGCAGGTGGAGACGCATTATCGCAGCGAGGTCGTTGACAAACTACGCGCCAGCGGCGGCACGATTTCTGTCGGCGACACCACCGTAATGCTGGCGAAGCAGTTTGGCTTTTGCTACGGCGTGGAGCGTGCCATTGATCTGGCTTACGCGGCGCGCAAAGTGTTTGCGGACAGAGATTTGTTCATCCTCGGGGAGATTATTCACAACCCCGAGGTGAATGAGCAAATTCGCTCGTTTGGCATCAAGAATTTGATCGGCAAAAACAAAGAGGCCGATATCGATCTTCTCAAACCCGAGGACGTCGTGATCGTTCCGGCATTCGGCGCGGAGGTTTCCACAGTAGAGAAAATCAAAGCCCGCGGCTGCCAGATTGTGGACACCACTTGCGGCGACGTCATGAGCGTCTGGAAACGCGTCCGCCAAAACGCCAACGATTCGGTCACGTCGATTATCCACGGCAAGGCGCAGCACGAGGAAACGCTCGCCACCAGTTCACACGCCATGGGCAAGGCTGGAACCGGCCATTATCTGGTCGTGCTCACGCTCGAAGAGACCGATTACGTCTGCCAATACATTCGTCACGGCGGCGACAAACAGGCGTTTCTGGAGAAATTCAATGGCGCTCATTCCCCCGGATTCGACCCCGACTTACATTTGAAATCCGTCGGCGTGGCCAACCAGACGACGATGCTTCGAGGCGAAACCGAGGAAGTGCAGCGCCGCGTGAAACAAGCTGTCGCAGATCGCGATGGAACTCCGTTGGAAAATCCAAATTTCCGCTTCTTCGACACCATCTGTGGCGCGACCCAGGAACGGCAGGACGCGCTCAACCATCTCCTGGATGAGCCGCTGAATTTCTTGCTGGTCGTTGGCGGCTACAATAGCTCAAACACTTCGCACCTCGCCGAAATGGGCCAGGATAAACTCCCGACTTATTTCATCCGCAATTCCACACGACTCACCTCGGCGCGGGAAATTATCCACTACGATTTACATGCGCATGCGGAAATTAGCACCCCCGACTGGCTGCCCAACGGGCCGATCAAAGTCGGCATCACCGCTGGCGCGTCCTGCCCGAATAACCTCATCGAGGAAACTATTCTCCGACTCTACGAATTGCGTGGCATCGGACGCGAGGAGTTGGTAGGCAACAGCTGAGTTACATTCCCATGGCGGAGCGCTATCTGATCGTCGATGGCCATTCCGTGATCTTCGGCTGGCCAGAACTCCGGGCTCGGCACGATCGCAACACTGCCGCCGCCCGCGAGGAACTTATCCGGGTGTTGAGGGATTATCAGGACACCTCATCAGTCAATGTGGTGCTCGTTTTCGATGGCCGGGGCAGCCAGGTCGGCCAGCAAAACGACCCGGGCGGCATTCAGATTTTCTACTCCCGCTCAAATCAAACTGCAGACTCGATCATCGAGCGACTGGTTGCGAAATATGGCGCACTCCACCAAATGACGATCGCCACCAGCGACCGCGCGATCCAGCAAACGGCAGTCTCATTTGAAGGCGGTTTTATCGATGTGGATGAGTTGCAAACGCTTCTGGACGAGGCCGCACGGCAATTTGCCAGGGAGTTGAAGAAACGAAACAAACGCTGAGCCGGACGGCTGGCTAATATTCATTTACAACCGGAAAGCGTTGAACGGAGAGTCATAATTATGTCTTGAATTAGAAAACGTTCTTGCTGCGCGCGATTAGTAGTCTATGACTTTACGCGTCATGTCTTCCCCCAACCTGTCACACCAACCCGCCATTGGACTTCCATCGCAATCTCCTACAGTGCCGGATCAGCAAGCCTTTCTGGCCGACTTGCTCGCCACCAGTCTCGACCATATTTATATCAAGGATCGGGACAGCCGTTTTTTGCTCGTCAACTCGGAGATGGCACGTTTGTTAGCATGCACGCCCGAAAACGCGGTAGGAAAAACCGACTTCGACTTTTTTGGAGAAGAACATGCGCGCAAGGCTTTTGAGGACGAGCAGCGCATTATGAAGACCGGGGTCGGCGTCGTCGCACAGGAGGAAAGAGAAACTTGGGCAGATGGCAGCGTGACCTGGGTTTCCTCCACCAAGGTCGCCCGCCGCAATGCCAAAGGGGAAGTCATCGGCATCATTGGCATTTCCCGCGACATTACAGATCGGAAAAAGCTCGAGCAGCAGTTTCTCAGGCAACAGCGGATGGAGGGCATCGGCACGCTGGCAGGCGGCATCGCTCACGATCTAAACAACGTGCTGGCGCCGATCTTGATCTCCATTGCGATGTTGAAAGCTGAGGAATCCAATAGCCAGAAGCTAAACATTCTGGCTGCGATTGAGAAAAGCGCCCAGCGTGGCGCGGATTTGATCCAGCAGGTGCTATCCTTTGCACGCGGCGTGGACGGCCAGCGGGTGTGCGTATCAGTGAAAAACATTTTGCGTGATATTATTGGTATCGCCAATGACACGTTCCTGAAAAACATCCGGGTCGAATTCGACATACCGAAGGAACTCTGGAATCTGACCGGCGATCCGACGCAGATTCACCAGGTTTTTCTAAACCTTTGCATCAACGCACGCGACGCCATGCCTCGCGGCGGCACAATTCTCATTACGGCGCGCAATGAGATCTTGGATGAGGTTTCTGCCTCGTATGAGGCCGAGCCGGAATCCGGTCCATATGTGGTGATTCGTGTCGTGGACACGGGGTGCGGTATGCGTCCCGAGGTGTTGAACAAAATTTTTGAGCCCTTCTTCACCACAAAAGAACTGGGAAAAGGAACGGGACTCGGCTTGTCTACGACGCTGGGGATTGTCAAAAGCCACGGCGGCTTTATCCGGGTCGAAAGTCAGTTTGGTCACGGCACATCCTTCTCGGTATATCTCCCGGCCAACCAAGAGGAGGATTCGGAACAAGTCGCCCAGGAAGACGAGCCCTCCCCCTCGGGAAATGGGGAAGTCATATTGGTCGTGGACGACGAAGAGCCGCTCCGAAAAATTACCGCTCAGACGCTGGAGACCTTTGGTTATCGAGTGTTAGTCGCGGCTGACGGTGCGGAAGCAGTATCCATTTATGCCGCGCATAAAAGCGACATCGCACTCGTCATTACCGATATGATGATGCCAGTGATGGATGGCATCGCGACGATTCAAGTTCTCAGAAAAATGAATCAGGCGCTTCCGATCATTGCGGTCAGCGGATTGGCCACCTGTGAGCGAATCGCAGATAGCCGAGAATTCGGAGTGAATCACTTTCTACCCAAGCCTTACTCTGCGCACACTTTGCTGACAGCTATCAGCCACGCGCTCAGGCGGGAAAATTAACTACAACCCTTAAATAGGAAGATGATGGCCAGAATCGGTATGGGCACACCCAGTAGCCAGAGCAAAGCATAGGAGCCTCCTCCGCCTGCCTCGGATTGCCATTTTGCACATGTCTTTAGGAGGAATGTTTTCATGCTCATAAATCGCGAGGAATCCCCAGATCGGATGCCTAAGCGGGGTGATTCTCGAGGTGAGCGGGTTTAATCCCCTGCAAGCCCAGCGAGATTTTTCCACCACGCCGGCGCGCCTGCCGGTTTTGCGAAAGATTGATCCTGGAAGGACCCGAACGGGTATCCAACATGGATCGGATGAGTTCCACCTCCTCGAAACCAGCCCTGACGATTTCATGATGCTGCAACCAGCGCAGAATCGTCCGGCGTTGCAGCGCTACAGGCTGGATGAGCAGTGCGGAAACGGAAAGCGGCGCGTCCCAATCCTCCACTGCGGCAAGCAGCTTTTCGAGGCAAAGATTTTCCTCCCCCAGAATGGCAGCTGTGCGATGCAGGCTTTGGCGGACAGGACGGCCTAGCTTTTTTTCCAGCCATGGGAGAATGTCGAGGCGCAGACGATTGCGGGTAAACTTGCGGCTTCGGTTGGTTTCGTCCTCCATGTGGGCGAGCTGGTGCTTCAAAATATAGGCGTCAATTTCGCTGCGCCAGATATCAAGCATGGGACGCAAAAGTCGGATGGTGCCCGCTTCAGTTTCGATTTCCCTCTCTGCCTGAATGCCGGAAAGACCGTCCGAGCCGCTGCCGCGCAGTAAGTTCCAGAGAAATGTCTCCGCCAAATCGTCGGCATGATGACCCAAAAAAACTCCGGATGCTTTCGTTTCAAAAGTTGCCCATGCAAAGAATTCCTGTCGCGCTATTCTCAATCGATTTTCTAGTGAACTGGCCTTTGAGACTTTAGGCAGAATATCATTAATGACTCTCATATTTGATACAGAGCCAAGATGTTCAACGAACTTACTCTCGGCTGCAGCAGCCTTCCGGATTCCATGATTGAGATGGCAGAGGACAATGCTTTCAAAACCTGCGGCTCGCAAAAGATGAACCAGCACGACCGAATCGCGCCCTCCAGAAATACCAGCCAGATATGTTGCATCGCGTTGTAAGTCCCTTGTCGCAAAGGTAAAGCGTTCCGTGATGGATTTCATAGAAGCGAAAAATTGAGCGAAAAAATAACCGGTAGACAGTTGATGAATTAACCACGTCTCCACCGGTTATCCTGTCAGATCGATAACTAACAAGCAAGCAACGCCGCTGTTCCGGCTCGGGCTGTGCTCTTTACAAGTTAGAACTCCCATCGTTTATGAAAGCACCAAATTTATCCAACTGGCTCAAAGTCGCCGCCTTGTTTCAGGCTTCGACACTGTTTTTTTCCGCCACTGCCGGTGCGGGACTGGCCGTGGATACTTCAAGCCGTGAGCAATCCCGCGTTTTTTACAATGCCCTCTATCCCGCTTCAGAAAACGTCTCGTCGGGCTGGGCAGGTAGCGCCACCTACAATAATCCAGGGACGACTTCCGATGCCTTCAAGGCCCGGGTATTCCTGCGGATCAATCTTTTTCGCGCCTTCGCCGGTCTGCCCGCCGAGGTGACCAACAACCCGGTCTGGAGCACGATGGACCAGGCGGCGGCCTTGATGATGAGTGCCAATGGCGCCGTCGATCACACCCCGCCGACCTCATGGAAATGCTACTCGACCGCCGGCGCTACGGCAGCGGGTAAGTCGAATCTTTCCCTCTCCAACTATGGCTCCGATGCGATCTCCGGCTACATGGAAGATCCTGGCAACGTGAATTCCCCAGTCGGTCACCGACGCTGGATTTTATATCCCGAGACTCAGCAGATGGGCACGGGCGATGTGCCTGCGAACGGGGCCAACTACTCTGCGAATGCCTTGTGGACGCTGGATCTCAATCATTATGCCGACGAACGTCCAGCGGTGCGCGACAACTTTGTGGCCTGGCCGCCGAAGGGGTTTGTGCCTTATCAATTGATCTACCCACGCTGGTCGTTTTCATATCCCGCAGGTGATTTCTCAAGCACCGCGGTGAGCGTGACCCGCAACAACGTCAGCCTGCCCGTGAGCGTGCAAAGCCGGACCCAAGGTTACGGCGAAAACACGATCGTCTTCGTTCCCAATAACTTAAATCCCGATGCTTGGTCAGGACCGGTAAAACCTGCGGACGACACTATTTACCATGTGACTGTGAGCAATGTCGGCGTGGGCGGCGTGGCGCAAACTTTCAACTACGACGTGATCGCTTTCGATCCTGCCACAGCGGGATCAGACACGCCAAATTTTGCGATTAGCGGAGCCTCCACTTCCACAGTGGGCACGGATAATGGATACAACGTAGCGGACCAAACATTGGCCACGGGTTACCAGTGGAAGACCAGTATGAGGGCTGCCTACACGACCGTCGTCGGCGCGGAGTCGAGTAGCGACGTGGTCCTGAGAGGCACGGCACGCGACAGTCGGGTCCATGCGTCGGGAAGATATTCCTATCACCTGACGAATCCTCGGTTCACGGAATCCAGCTTCGTCCTACAAACACCTGTCCTCTGCACCGGAACCACCAGTCTTAACTTTAGCAGCCGACTAACCTACGCCACCATTTACCAAGCCGGCACGGTTGAAGTTTCCACCGACGGCGGCAACCAGTGGATCCCTGTGTGGTCACAAAGAGGCCGTAACAACTCAGGCGAAAAATATTTTGTCAAACGTTCGGTCTCTCTCGCCGCCTTCAATGGCCGCGAAGTTTACGTCCGCTTCCGCTATGCCCTGCGCCAGGGTTCAGCTTACACTCAAACCAACACCGGAGTGGGTTGGTATGTGGACAATGTTTCTTTCAGTGGTGGCCAGAGACTCGTCGGAACTGTCGTCTCTGATGTAAGTCCAACTCCGGAGTTTAACTTCCATCCGACTGTCGCCGGAACTTACCTGCTACAGGTGCGGTCGCAGGTTTTCGATGGTTACTACGGCGACTGGAGTGTGACGAAACCCGTCACTGCGCAGTAATCTCTGCGGCACCGAACCAAGGTTGCAATGCGACTGGAATCTTCACCGAGCCGTCTGGTTGCTGCCACGTCTCGACCAGCGCGACGAAGAGTCGGGGCATCGCAGTGCCCGAGCCATTGAGCGTGTGACAGAATCGGTTTTTGCCCTCGGCGTCCTTGTATTTGAGTGACATGCGACGGGCCTGGAAGTCGCCGAAATTCGAGCAGCTCGACACTTCGAGATAAGCGTTCTGCCCGGGAGCCCAGACTTCGATGTCGTAGGTTTTGGTCGAGCCGAAACCCAGGTCGCCGGTGCAAAGTTCGATCACGCGATAGTGCAGCCCGAGTTTTTGCAACACGACCTCGGCATTGGCGGTGAGCGTTTCCAGTTCGGCGAAAGCATTTTTAGGCGTGGTGATTTTCACCAACTCCACTTTATTAAATTGATGGACACGAATCAGTCCCCGCGTGCCAAGTCCGGCAGCCCCAGCCTCGCTGCGAAAGCATGGCGTGCAGGCGACGTATCGCTTCGGTAATTCCACGAGCGGGAGAATTTCTTCGCGATGTAGATTCGTCACCGGCACCTCGGCCGTGGGAATAAGATACAAATCGGCGTCGCGAGTTCCATAAAGTTGATCCGCAAATTTGGGTAACTGGCCCGTGCCAATAAGGGCAGCGCTCTTCACCAGAAAGGGCGGATTTACCTCGGCGTAACCGTGCTCATTACCATGCAAGTCGAGGCAAAAATTAATAAGCGCCCGCTCCAGGCGTGCCCCGGCTCCGGTGTAGCAAACGAAGCCGCTGCCGCTCATGCGCGACGCCCTCGCTAGATCGAACAAACCCAATTTCTCCCCGAGCCGCACATGATCGAGTGGATTTTCGATATTCGGTTTTTCGCCCCATGTTCGCACCACTGGGTTGTCCTCGGCGTCGGCTCCGATGGGGGCGTTTTCGTGCGGCGTGTTCGGGAGATTGAGGAGGAGCTCGTTTTGCGTCGCATCGGCCTCACGAGTGGCAAATTCTAATTCATCGATCTGGCTGCCGATGCCCTTCACTTCGAGTTCCAAGGCACTGCTGTCGGCTCCTTTCGCCCGCAGCATTCCGATTTCTTTGCTCAAGCGTTTGCGCTGTCCATTGGCTTCCTGCAACGTCGTTTCCAGCTTTCGACGGTGCGTGTCGCATTCCAAAATCGCATCGACCATGTCCGCAAGAGCGGCTTTGCGCGTGACGAGTCGGCTTTTGATATGATCGGGATTTTCGCGGAGTAAACGGATGTCGAGCATGGGAGGCGCACCATAATGGACGAGCGCAGAGGGTAAAAGCCGAAAAACAACTGCTCCACGACCGCTTTCGAGTTGCGACTGCCACGGGGATTGATTAGCGTTTCCGAGTGTTCCACTTCGTCCCCCCGCCTTTGAGATATTGCCTGCTGCTTCTACTCTTCAGCGGACTGATGGCCGGCACGTCACCCGGCGAGACCGGGCCTCCTTCGCCGACTCCGCCCATTCCCCGCGCTCTGCCGGTGGAGAAGGAAAAGAAGCCCGGTCTGCTGGGTCGTCTCTTCAAAAAGAAATCAACACCGACTCCAGCCCCCGCCCCCGCTCCCGCTCCAACGACGACGCCCAAGCCGAAGTGGAAAAAACGGCCCAAGACGCCAGCCGCCTCTGAATCGAATCCAACTCCAGCGGAGACCGATTCCGCTGATACGAATTCCACTCCTAACCCCGGCCTGGTGCCTCTCCCCGAGGCGAAAACCATCGAAAGCCTCCCGCCGACTTCGGGTGCCGCAGCTCCCGGTTCCACTCCCTTGCCGTCTTCGCTGCCAGCTCTCGTGGGTGGTTCCGTGGATAACTCGGACAACGACGCACCTGCCAAACCTAACATTGCGCCAGCGGTCGTTCCCACGCCCACACCCGCAGCGACTCGCATCGCAATGGACATTCGCAACAACCCCATGAACCAGCCCATCCCACTGGTGGACGACAGCATGGCGTTGCAGATCACACCGGAATCGACTCCCAATCCCGAGACGACTGCCGCCGAGCGAGCCCAGTTTCAAAAAGCCAGGGCCAAGGCGCTGGAGGACGCCAAACTCCGCGACTTAAAGGCGAAGGCCGAGTTCGCCGCGACTCCAGCCGAGCGTTACAGCGCGCTCAAACAATATTACCCGCGCCTTTTTACCTCCATGCGCAAGATTGACTCGACTCTTGAGGTGCAGATCGACGAAATGGAAGCCGCTGCCCGCCGTCGCCTCGAACGCATGCAGGCCGACACGCCGAATTCCTCATCGCACTAAAGAAAACTGCATCCCGGCGAGCCACGACGCACGATTTTCCGGCAGAAATATGGGAAAACGCGTCCTCATCATGTCCACCAGCGCAGGCACCGGCCATGTCCGTGCCGCCGATGCGCTGGAGAAAACCTTCGCCGCTCACCCAGGCGTCTCCGAGGTCATCCACGAGGACGCGCTGAAGTTCACCAACAAACTTTTCAGCGATTTCTACTCGAAGTTTTACGCCACATTGGTCGAGTCGGCCCCGAATTTCCTCGGCTGGTGGTACAAACAAAGTGATGAACCCTGGAAAACCGACACGATGCGACTTGCACTCGACCGTCTGAACACCGGTCCGCTCGTTAAGTTCATTGACGATTTTCAGCCCGACATCACGGTTTGCACCCATTTTATGCCGGCGGGAATCATTTCCCATCTGATCACGGAAAAGAAACTGTCCACGCACCTCTCCATCGTCGTCACGGACCTCGATTTCCATGCCATGTGGCTGTCGCGTGTCTTCCATCGTTATTTCGTGGCGATGGATGAAACCCGCGCCCACCTCGAACTGCTCGGGCTGCCAAAAGACCGCATCACCGTCTCTGGTATCCCGATCGATGAAGCGTTTTCGGCAAAATATGATCGTGCTGCCTTGCGCGCCGAACTCGGGTTGCAGTCGAATCTCCCCACGCTGCTCATATCCGCCGGAGCTCTCGGCAAAGGTCCTGCCGAGGACATCGTCACTGGCCTGCTCACGCTTCGCCATCCGGCGCAGACCATCGTCATTTGCGGGAAAAACGAGGAGCTTAAAACGAAGATCGAGACGCTCACTGCAGGCTACAAAAATTTCGCCATTCTCGCCTACACCGACCGCATGCACCACTGGATGGCCGCGTCGGATCTTTTCATCGGCAAACCTGGCGGACTCACCACCTCGGAGGCGCTCGCCGCGCAACTTCCGATGGTCATCGTTTCCCCGATTCCGGGCCAGGAGGAACGCAACAGCGACCATCTGCTCGAGAATGGCATCGCAATCAAGGCGAACGATCTCATCACGCTCCCCTATAAAATCGACCGCCTTCTCGACGACCTCGATCGGCTTGCTGCAATGCGGAAAAACACCGCGTGCCTGGCGCATCCGCACGCCGCGAGCACTATCGTCCAGACGCTCATGCACGACGAGTCAAACCCAGTTCTGATTGAACCAGATGACGAGGAGAGAGGCGTCGTCGTCACCGAAGTCATCTAGGTTTCATTCATGGCCTCACAACCGTTTCTCTGGGGAGTTGCCACGTCGGCGTATCAGGCCGAGGGCCATTACAATGGACCAGGCGAGCCGCGCACAAACTGGGCCGCCGCCGAGGAGCGTGGCGACGTCGCAAAGCTGGGAATCTCCGCGGATTTTTTGCAGCATTATCCCCAGGATTTTGCCCGCTGCCGTGAGCTGGGACTGAGTGCCTTCCGACTGGGAATCGAATGGAGCCGCATCCAACCAAAAAACGCGGACGAGTTTGATTCCGATGCGCTGGAAACCTACGCGAAGCTGGTCGGCGACTGCCAGCGCGTGGGACTCACGCCGGTCATCACATTGCACCACTTCGTGCATCCGGAATGGATCGGCAGCGACCCGTGGCTGGAATCTACCATCATCGCGCTTTTTGAAAGTTATGTGAGTCACGCTCTCTCCTTTATTAATTCCCGACTCACCTCAGAGGGACTGGCGCCAATCCATCATCTCATCACCATCAACGAGCCAAATATGCTCGTGCTCAACAGCTATCTCGGACGCCAGTTTCCCACTGGAAAAAGCGGCGGCTTCGGTAAATGTCTGCGCGCATACGACAGCCTCATCGCCGCCCATGTCCGCGCCTACCACTCCATCCATCGGCTCTATCGTGAAAACAGTTGGCCAACCCCCGCCGTTACCGTCAACAACTACTGCAGTGACCTTTACTGGAGCGACAAGTTTTTGCTCGATCTTCTCGCTATGCGCGAACGCGGCATTCCCGACAACAAGCTCGCCCTATATCTGCACAAGAAAGCCGGTGAATTCGACGCCGCGTTTTCTGCGGCTAACATTCCGCTGAATAAGAATCTAACCTGGGTCTTTGGCTCGCTTGTAAAAATGGTGAGCAAGAAGATCGGCCGTATGACTTTTGGCAAGGCTCACTTCCCTTTTGCCCTGCAGGAAATTGCCGCCGGAGCCACGGCCCGGACTTTCGACTATATCGGACTCGACTACTACGATCCGTTTGCCGCGCACGCCTTTCGATTTCCCGTTTGGTGGGATCATGAATTTAAGTCGAAGTCCTTCCACGAATGGATCATGGCCAGCATCACCAGCAAGTGGTGGGACTGGCGCGTGCTGGCGAGCGGACTCAACTTTTTCTGCACCTACTACTCGAAGGATTTCGACGGACGCGACGTGCTCATCGCGGAAAACGGCATGGCCGTACGACGCAAATGGGACAACACCGAGACAGGACGCCGAGACCGCATCACGCGCAGCCAGTTTCTCGAGTTCCATGTCGCCGAGGTTAGGAAAATCCGCGCTCAAGGCGTACCACTCATCGGCTACCTGCATTGGAGCCTGTTCGACAATTACGAATGGGGCAGCTATACCCCGCGCTTCGGACTTTATCGGATCAACTTTCTCACCGGCACAGAGCGCGAGGCCAAGACTCCCAACGGCGACAACCCGAGCGCGACTTACGCCCGGTTGATCAAGGAACAAAACTAACAAAAAAGGCGCATCTCGAAAGATGCGCCTTCTTGTTACAACTACTTCGATGCTTAGTAGCTCGTTGCGGAAGTTGTGGTTGAGCGACGCACAGTGGTCGGCTGCGACATGGTGGTCATACTAGTGCTTTGCACAGGCTCAGCCATTACGCGGCGGGAGGATGTGGTGGTCTGGCTGGTGACAACTGGATCATCTGCACATCCGCTGAAAACAGCTAGAATTGAGAGAGCCAGAATGGATTTAATGATGGATGTTTTCATAGTTTTGAGTTTCTTATTTTTTGGTTGTAGTGGTGGTTGTGCTGGTAGTTTCTTCAACGACCGGAGCGGGAACTGCGGGGGCAACCACCTGCGTGGTTACAGTCGGATTGGCAACAAACTTCGTCACGACATAACTATCACCAACCTTGGTGTAGTAGATGCGGGCCGGAGTATTCTGCTTAATCGATTCTTGAGACACCACATTGCCTGCGGCATCTACAAATGTGGTGGTCTTGTTGTAAGTGTAATGCACCGGCGCAGTCGATCCGCTGGAGCTAACAATAATCTGTGACGAGCTGGGCTCAAACTGTTGCACAACGCCGTCGGTGGTGACAGTGCTGGAAGTCGAAACGACGGAATCTTGCGCAAAGACTGCTGTGCCTGAGACAACAAATGCGCAGGCTGCGAGAATGATGGATTTTTTAAGAGATGGTTTTTTCATGTTTTTTTAGTGCCAGCTATAACTCTGCTGACGACAATAAATCGCGACAGTCCATCCCCTTGGATGTAAGTCATTTTACGTTTCGGAAAGGATTAGCTGGAAATCAATCCAGCAGCAGCCAAAGAGTGGCGGCTCCCTCACCCTCGGGGAAATCGGGCAGCGCATCAGTGCAATGAAACTCCGCCCGGCGCTGAGCCACTCGCAACTCGTCCTTCGCCAGGGTCTGCAAGGCGGCGCGGTCGAGTCGCGTGCAATTCGTGGAGAGGAGGATTTTACCTTTCGGCGCCGCCAGCCCCAAGGCCAGATGAAGTAGATCGCCAAGGTTTTTTTCCACTTGGAATTTCCGGCCTTTGACTCCTCGCGAAAACGTTGGCGGATCAAGGATGATTACGTCGAAAAATTCCATTTTTCTAACCAGCCGGGGCATAACTTCCAATGCATCATCTGCCAGAAAACGATGGCCTTCGAGCGAGAAATTATTGAGCGCGAAGTTGGCTTTACCGCGTCCGATGGATTTGGCGGAAAGGTCGATGCTAACAGTCTTTGCTCCTGCGCTGGCAGCCACAACCGAGAACGAGCAGGTGTAGGCAAATGTGTTCAGCACGCGCTTTGGCGAAAGCGTTTGGAGATAGGAACGATTCTCTCTCTGATCGAGAAAAAGCCCGACGGAATAACCGGCGGCGAAGTCGAGTCCGTAACGAAGTCCATTTTCCGTGACGCTGGTTTCCATAGACAGCGCGGCATCTCCAGAAAGAAGGACGGGGGCACTGCGCTCGCTGTTTTGAAGGGTTAGATAACGTCCAAAGACACGCTGCGACGTGAGTTCCATCGCACTCTGCCAGCTAGCTAAATCTTCCTGAAGACTGGCGATGTCCGCGGAGTCTTTGTAGGATATGAGATAGTCCGATCCGAGGCGCTCGATCCAGGCGTTGCGAGAGGAGTAGATGCGATGCGCGTTAGTTCCCTGCGATGTTAGGATATCCACCAGATCGCGCTCGATCCAGTCGGTGGCGTAGAAGCCGCTCATATTAGTAATGCGGAGGGCGTTCGTCGCCGCGAATGGTGATACCATCGCCGTTGTTCTCCGCGCGCAGACGTTCGAGTTCCTCGGTTTGTTTCTCGACCTGGGTACGCAGCTTGAGAATTTCGCGATCCTGTTGCGCTACATGTTCCTCAACGAAGGAGAACTTCACTTCGAGGTCGGTGATGCGCACGGCGAGTTCAGTGGGAATCATGGGAAAGAAGACGTGCAAGATGATGCATGGCAGTTCCGAAAAGGAGAACAAAAAATGGCGGGAAGATCGGTGCCGCCAGCGAGCAGCTTCCGGCGAGCCACGTACTAGCCAGCAGGTAAATTCCCAGCGCGACAATGAAGCCCAGCCATTGCCCCATCCCCGACTGCCTTAAAAACAAAAGGGGCGCCAGAACGCCACTTGCGAGAATCAGGAGGCGCACGTCGCTTCCAATGGGAGTCAGCGGTGGACCATTACATATCGTCGCGGCGGTCGCCGCCACCCATTCCGCAGGCGTGAGCGAGACGCCGTCCCGGGGATGAATCGTGCGGGCACTTTCCGCGAGATTACCTAGTACGAGCACACCCTGAAGCTGGTCCGCACCGATCTTCCTCGTTCCGGGGGGCGTCTCCCCGGCCAAGGTTAGGAGTAGATCGGATGAATCGATCCGGCGGATTTCGGGAAGCCATCCGAGTTCCACGGGAATGGAGGCATCGTAGTCGGTGGCAAGGCGCTGATCGTCGAGGATGAGGCCGTGGTCTGCACGGATGTTTTCCGGGGAGATTTTCCGGGCTAACATGGCGGCCCGAAGCGCCTGCGACGGCACGTTTCGTTTTCCGATCAGGAAGTAAATCGTGGCGCGATCCTCGCGGTTGACGAGATTGGCGACGCCGACTTCCACCGTGCCGCGCAAGACTTCGGGCGGCGCACTACTGATGGAGCCATAGGGAGTGAGGGAGTTATCTGCCGGGTTGGCCTTCCAGCCTTTCAACCACCATATGTCGGTCTCGTCGTCCTCTTTTCCCCAGCCCAGACGAATGGGTAAAATAAGGTGCGGCTGGCGGATGGCCAGGTCCTTGAAGGCGCGATCGAAGGCGGTGTTGCCTGGAGGGGGCAACGACTCGAGGATGACGATGGGCGGGTGCTCCTTCGGGAGCGCCTTTAGAAAGAGGGAATACTCGAGCGCCGTCCAGTTTTCGGCGTCTTCCATCGAGATCAAAGTCACCGGAATCCGTAGTCGCTTCGGTCGTTGATGCTCGGAAAGCAGCGTGTCCTGAAATGTGTGTTCCACCCGGCGAATCATCGGGCTGCGATCGCTGATGCGCGAGAGCAGTATCCCGAGGGCCAGAGCCAGAAGGGTGACGACCCAAGTGACCCAGGTATGCGAACGCATGGTTTTTCCCAACGACTAGGGACTTAGGGCGCTATGTCGCGGAGTTCCCGAGGGAACTGGACCGCTGGCTCCGGCGGACGCGTGCGCAGGAATATGAACCACTGCACGCCGCCGACGAGAGCACAGACGAAGACGGTGGCGACGAGTTTTCGTGGCCAGCCGGATTCGTGGAGCGTCGGCATTTTAGCCGACGAGATTGTCGATTTTCTCCGCGAGCTCGAAGTCGAGATCGGTCAGGCCGCCCTTGTTGTGGGTGGAAAGGATGAGTTTCACCTTGTTCCAGCGAACGTCGATGTCGGGATGATGCTCCGATTCCTCGGCTATCTCGGCGACGCCGTTGACGAAGTCGATCGACTCGGTGAAATCGTCGAACTCGAAGACGCGCTCGATTTTTTTTCCTTCGATGTCCCACTCGGGGATGCGTTTGAGATAATCTTTTAGTTCACTTTTATCGATGAGGTCGGACATAATTAGAAAGTTGAGTGCTGCTGTCATGTTTCACGCACGCTGCGCTTGAAGTGTCGCGGCGTTTGTGTCACTTAATGCCCTCCCTTTACTAAGAAACCTCCAACAGTCAACCGCGACAAATCATATGCTCTACAATAACATCGTCGAAACCGTCGGCCGCACTCCTCTCGTCAAGCTTAACCGCATCTCGGCTGGCCTCGACGCCACAATCGCGGTGAAATGCGAATTTTTTAATCCGCTCGGCTCGGTCAAGGACCGCATCGGTATGGCGATGATCGAGGCCGCCGAGGCGGACGGCACGTTGAAACCCGACACTCTGATCGTAGAGCCGACCAGTGGAAACACCGGCATCGCCCTGGCCTTTGTGGCCGCGTCGAAGGGCTACAAACTTGTCCTCACCATGCCGGAAACGATGAGCGTCGAACGTCGCACTCTACTTGCCATGCTCGGAGCGAAGCTTGTTCTCACTCCCGGTTCCGAGGGAATGAAAGGCGCCATCGCCCGCGCCCAAGAAATCGTGGACAGCACTCCAGGAGCCTGGATGCCGCAGCAATTTAACAACCCCGCCAACCCCGCGATTCACGCCAAGACCACGGCCGAGGAAATCTGGGCCGACACCGATGGCCAAGTGGACTTCATCGTTTCCGCAGTCGGCACCGGCGGTTCCATCACCGGCATCAGCGAAGTCATCAAATCTCGCAAGCCAAGCTTCAAAGCCATCGCCGTCGAGCCCAAGGATTCCCCGGTCATCAGCCAGAGTAAAGCCGGCGAGCCGCTTAAACCCGGCCCGCATAAAATTCAGGGCACCGGCGCTGGATTCATCCCGAACAACCTCCACATGGACATCGTGGACGAAGTCATGACCGTGACCAACGATGAGGCATTTGTCATGGCCCGTCGCCTCGCGAAAGAAGAAGGCATTCTCGCTGGCATCAGCTCCGGCGCCAATGTTCACGCCGCGATCGAACTCGCCAAACGCCCGGAAAACAAAGGAAAACTTATCGTCACCATCGCCTGCTCGACCGGCGAACGCTACCTCTCGACTGCGCTCGCCGACGAAGCCCGCGCCGCTGTTACCACCTAAAAAAATCATGGCCAAACCTTCTCCTGTCGCAGTCGTGCCGGACCCTCAGATCATTGATCCGAGCCTGGAGGCCGACTTTTTCTTTGAGGAAAACAAAGGAAAAATTTTCACCTTCCTTGTCATCGCCCTGCTCACGCTAGGCGCTTGGATTTTCTTCCAATACCATGAAAGTCAGACGCGTACTGAACAGGCCTCCGTCTTTTATGCGGCGAAAACCGTCAACGATTGGAAGGCGATCATCGCCAAATACCCCGGCACCATCATCGCGGGCAACTCCCAGCTTTTGTTGGCCGACAAATTGCGCGACGAAAACAAACTCGACGACGCCCTCGCGATTCTCAGCGACTTCACAAAAAACGCCACCACGCACCCGCTCATCGCCCAGGGCTGGCTCAGCTACGCGGGCACGCTGGAGATGAAGGGCGACCTGCCCAAGGCGACGCAGACCTATGCCAATATCGCGCTCCAGTTTGGCACGACTGAGGCAGCTCCGGCGGCCCTTTCCGCTCAGGCACGGCTCGTGAAAAATGCGGGTGACGCGAAGAAATCTCGCGAGATTTACGAAAACATTGTCCAACGATTCCCGACCAGCATCGAGGCACAGGAAGCGAAGCAGGAAATCGGCAAACTCGCCGACTAGCTGGGGAGCTGAGTTGCAGTTGAGGGACCAGTCGGGCGGGTCGT
Organism: Chthoniobacterales bacterium; assembly: GCA_038230215.1. Lineage (GTDB taxonomy): Bacteria > Verrucomicrobiota > Verrucomicrobiia > Chthoniobacterales > DASVRZ01 > DASVRZ01. Next base: position 183,223 of record JBBRNR010000001.1, read on the forward strand.
CTCGGCAACAACGGTTGTTTCCGCCATCTTTTCCGCAAGTACGGGAGCAACTTGTGGCGCGCCGGGCACCAATTCCTGACGCGGCGTAGCCATCGAATGTTCCACCGGTGGGCTCGTGAGCTGGCCGGTAAATTCATCCTTCGCCTTGTTAAACTCCCGGACCGCTGTACCCATACCTCGGGCCAGTTCTGGAAGCCGTTTCGCGCCGAAAAAGATTAGCACCAAGAAACAAATGAGAAATCCGTCCGGTCCCGCGAGATTACTGATAAAAGCCAGACTGTTCATGTTAGAGGAGACATCGCGCTGATCGAAACCGTTGTAAAAAAGTTTTTTCTCCCCTACAAAAAATCCCCTATGCCACCGAACCTCGACGAACTTCTCGGGCACGCTCAGCGCGACGCGGCCCTCAGCACTTGCGACGGACTCCCTCTACCAGCTATGCCCGATGGCGTGCACATGCGCGATTTGCCCACTTTCCCAGACGACCGCGGTCAGGTCACCGAGCTCTTTGACCCACGCTGGGGCTGGCATCCGGAGCCAATGGTTTTCAGCTATTTCTTCACCTTGAAACCGCGCTCCGCCAAAGGCTGGGCCGTTCACCTGGAGCACGAGGATCGCTACGCCATCGTTCGCGGGGAAATGCAGGTCCTCCTCTACGATTCCCGGCCCGAAGCCTCCACTTTCGGACGTTTCTTCGAGCTGCATTTGAGCGACCGACGACCCCGCGCCCTCAGCATTCCCATCGGTGTCTGGCACGCCGATTACAACGCCTCCGACAAGGAATGCATCTGCGTGAATTTTCCTACCATCCAATATAATCACGCGTCGCCCGACAAATATCGCCTTCCGCTGCGCACGCCGCTCATTCCCTTCGACTTTCCAGCCGACATTCACGGTTATTGAATGCGCCTTTCCATTCTACTGCCGACGCATAACCGGGCCGACAGCTTGGAATGGGCCCTGCGGTCGGTCGCGGCGCAGACGGAGCGCGATTTCGAAGTCCTCATCTGCGGCGACGGCTGCACCGATGGTACCAGCCGACTTGCACTCGAATGGGAAAAACGCAATCCGCGTTTCCTCTGGTTCGATCTGCCCAAAGGCCCCGGCTTTGGCTACGCCAACCGCAACCACGTCCTCCGCCAGGCGCAGGGTGAATGCATCGGCTTCATGGCGCACGACGACCTAGTCTTCAGTGATCATTTTGCACGAATGCTGAAGCCGTTCGCCGATCCTCAAATTCATCTGACCGCCAGCCGCCCGCTCTGGGTCGATGCTGCTGGCACGATCTTGCCGATGGCTAACAACCTCGAATCCAGTATCTCCCAGCAACGCATGATCGAAGGCTTTCATTACCTGCCCGCGACCTCCTACATGCATCGTCGCGAGGCATTTGCGGAAGTCGGCTATTGGAACGACCAGCTCCCGCGCGCCGCCGATCTCGACTTCTGGCAGCGCATCGTTTTGTATCACGGCTCAGGCAGCGTCCGCTACCTCACCACCCCTGGTGTGCTCCATTTTCGGGCCATCTGGAAGACGGCGAAAAACCGCGACCCGCATCAGCTCGATAGCTGGCAACGGCTGCTGACCACCCCCGGCGCGTTCCCTGAAATCCTGCGTTCCACCTTGGCCGACAACGAATTTCCGCAGGCCCACATCGGACTCCAACTCCTCGCCGCTGACGGTCTGCTTTGGGAAAAAAGCATCCGTCGTGCCGCGGAACTCGCTCTGGAAAGCTTCGCAGAAAGCCAGAAGCAACTCCTCCATTCCGCCCAAAGTCAGCTCAAACGCCTGCAAAGCCGCTTGCAAAGCCAGCTTCAGGAATACCGCACCAAGCACGCCGACCAGAAAGCCCGCGCTGACAAATGGAAACAAAAATGCGAGACCCTTCGCGCCCAGTCAGTCGCATCCAGACACCAGTCGCGTCACTGGTGGTCGTGGCTCAGAAAATAGCGAGAGCTTTTCGGACAACGGCAGGTAGGGCTTTATTTTCAACCGGGTCATCTTTGCCGGCATCGGTGGCTGCATAGTATTGACGGAAAAAACTACAATCGACTTCGGGATTCATTTGTTTATTACCGCCGGCAGCATCGCCCTGCGCTTCGTCTGCCTGATTTTCCCGATGCTTTACGTCGGCTTAATCGACGGAGCGGACTTTTTTCTTCATTCGCAGGTTGAGCATTTCCACGGCGACGGAGAAAGCCATCGCGAAGTAAATGTAACCCTTTGGGATGTGCTGGCCGCAGCCTTCGGCGACGAGGACGAAGCCGATCAGGAGCAGGAAGCTGAGCGCAAGCATTTTGACAGTGGGGTGTTTTTCCACAAAGGCGCTAATGCCGCCTGAGGCTGCGATCATGACAAATAACGCGACGACTACGGCGGCGATCATGACGTAGATGTTTTGCCCCATGCCGACGGCCGTGATGACGGAGTCGAGTGAGAAGACGATGTCGATGAGGAGGATCTGCACGACGACGGATTGGAGGCTGGCGGTGCCTCGCGCCGTGGCGTGTTCCTCCTCCGGGCCTTCGAGTTTGTTATGTATCTCGTGGATGGATTTCCAGATGAGGAAGAGGCCGCCGAGGAGGAGGATGAGGTCTTTTCCTGAGACGCCGTGCCCCAGGATGTGGATGAATGGATGGTCCATCCCCATGAGCCACGAGATGCTGAGGAGGAGCAGGATGCGGGTGACGAGGGCGAGCGCAAGGCCGGTGGTGCGGGCGCGGGCGCGTTGGTCGGGCGGGACTTTACCGGAGAGAATGGAGATGAAAACGAGGTTGTCGATGCCGAGCACGATCTCGAGAAACGTGAGCGTGAGCAGGCTGATCCAAATCTGGCTGTCTCCAATCCAATGGAAGTCCATGGTGTTTTTAGTTGGTTGTAGGAATGAGCGAGGCCGCGTGGCTGCGGACGAAACGGCTGACGGCGAGGGCGTGGCCGGTGGTTTCATCAATATCGACAAGCATGCCGTGGAGCCGGACTTCGCCCTCGGCGACGGGGAAATTGACGGGCATGTTCGTGATGAACCGACTAACGATGGGACTAATTTCGCGACCGAGAATGGATTCCACAGGGCCGCACATGCCAGCGTCGCAGAGAAACGCCGTGCCGCCGGGGAAGATCTGGTCGTCGGCGGTCTGCGTGTGGGTGTGCGTGCCGCAAACGGCGGAAACCTGGCCGTCCAAGAACCGTCCCATGGCGATCTTTTCGCTGGTGGTCTCGGCGTGGACATCGACGAAGATGACTTTCGTTTCCTCCCTCATGCGGAGGACTTCGGCCTCGATGGCGAGAAAGGGGTTTTCCAGGATCGGCTGCATGAAGGTGCGGCCCTGCACGTTGATCACGCCGACTTTGCCTTTGGCGGTCTCGAGAACGATGGAACCCGTCCCCGGCGTATCGGCAGGGTAATTGATCGGACGTAGCAAGCGCGGCTCGGTAACGATGTAACCGGCGGTCTCCTTTTGGTCCCAGACGTGGTCGCCGGTGGTGATGACGGCGACTCCGGCCCGAAGCAGGTCGATGGAGATTTTACCCGTGATCCCGCGACCGGCTGCGGCGTTTTCGCCATTCACGATCACGAAATCCAAGGCCAGTTCCTCGCGCAGTTCCGGGAGCATTTCGATCACTGCGCGGCGACCCGGTGAGCCCACGATATCGCCTAAAAAAAGTATCCGTAACATGAGCCCGTGGTTATACTCCAGCCCGATGAGCGAGCGCAAAGTAATCTGGGTGGTGATGGGTTTTTTTCTGCTCATCAGCGGGGCGGAAGCGAGGGTGAGCGTGATGGCAAGGCCGCCCGACTGGTCGCGGCTCGACAAGTTTCAGAAAACGATCACGCGCAATAATTTTGCCCGGCTGCTACGCGAGATTTACGCGCCAAATGGAGCCGCGGCGGACCAGATTCGTATCGACAACGACCACGCGTTGATTCGGCGAGGCACGGGTGGCGAGGGATTTTATCAGTTCGATTTTGCCGAGAGCGAGGAGTTGAAACGTGAGGTGCCGGTGACCTGGAAGCCAGTCGTGCCCGGTTACCTCGTGGGCAAACGCATCGCCATCGACCCCGGTCATCTCGGTGGCGACTGGGCGAAAATGGAGGAACGCTGGTTTAAGGTTGGCGACGCGCCGCCCGTGGTCGAGGGCGACATGGCGCTGCTCGTGGCGAAGAAGATCGCCGCGCAACTCCGCTCGACCGGTGCGCTGGTGGCCCTCGTTCGCGACAACAGCCAGCCGCTTACGCCCATTCGCCCGGAGAGTCTCACCGAGGAGGCCACCGAGTCGCTCCACGACAAAGGCGTGGCGGACGTTCATCCGACTTACAGTGGAATCAGCGATCCGCGGAAGCAAAATTCCATTCAATGGGAGGCCGAGCGGCTGTTTTATCGCGTAAACGAGATTCGCGCCCGGGCCAAACGCAACAACGAGGTCCTGAAGCCCGACCTGACGATCTGTATTCATTTCAACGCCGAGGCCTGGGGCGACCCGACGCTGCCCTCGTTTGTGGAGAAAAATCACCTGCATCTGCTGGTCAACGGCCAATACGCCGCCGACGAGCTGGCCTACGACGATGTGCGACTGGAAATGCTCGAGAAATTGCTCAGCCAGACGATCAACACCGAAGTCGCCCTTTCCGAAACCGTCGCCCGCAGCTTCGCCGTGGCGACGCGACTGCCGCCCTACGAATACACCACGCCGAACGCACGCAAAGTCCCCGGCAGCGAGTATGTCTGGTATAGAAACTTGCTGGCGAATCGGCTTTATCGAAACCCGACGCTCTATCTGGAACCTTACGTGATGAACAATCTGGACACCTTCGACCGCATCCAGATGGGCGATTACGAAGGCACCCGCGATGTGAACGGAGTGAAACTCAAAAGCATTTTCAATGAATACGCCGATGCGGTGGTGGAAGCCTTGAAGGGTTTGCCCGCCACGCCGCCGGAGTAGCGGCGTGTTCGAATCGCTGGGGAGCGCACGCGTTTGCCGGCGGGGAAAATGGGCGAGGCGATCTGACGGTTCGTGTGTTCCCTGTTGCGTCTTGCGAAAGGGCCGGGTTCGCCATCGGACGAGACGTCCGCTGGAACACGCGGGACGCGTGCGCTCCCGGAAGAGGCTGCAAACCCCATTGTAAGTTTTCACAGTGCCCTGCGCAGCTCTGCAAGGCCTATTGCGACTTTTCACAGTGCCATGCGCAGTCCTGCAAACCCCATTGCAACTTTTCACAGTGCCATGCGCAGTCCTGCAAACCCCATTGCAACTTTTCACAATGCCATGCGCAGCTCTGCGAAGCCTGTTGCGACTTTTCCGAATGGCCCGTGCAGCTCTGCGAGCCCATTCGTGAGTTTCTGGATGCTCGCTAACAGCCCAGCCCAGCGCTTTTTCCATCCTTTGCGCCCTCCGAGTGCTGGGCGTGAGGCGTTTTCTGATTTTCCGGTCAGAGGTATTTCGCCCGCAGATAGGCCAGATGATACTTCGGATTCGTCGTCTCCCCGGTCGCGGCTTGCATGATTTCCGGGGCGAGCAAGGTCTGTCCATGACGATGAATGTTCTGCCGCAACCACTGGAGCAGAGGATCATAGTTGCCCAGAGTCAGCTCGTCCTGAAGGTGCGGGATTTTCTTTTCTGCCGTGGCCATGAGTTGCGAGGCGTTCAGATTGCCCAAGGTGTAAGTGGGAAAATAGCCAAAGCCAGCGAAGCTCCAATGGACGTCTTGCAGGCAGCCGCGGGCGGCGTCGGGCACTCGCAAACCAAACGACTTCTGGAATAACTCGTTCCATGCGGATGGAACTCCGCTCACTTCGAGGTCGCCGCGCAGAAGCGCCGTTTCCAGCGTAAACCGCAGCATGATGTGCAGGTCGTAGGTCATCTCGTCGGCTTCCACTCGAATGAAACTCGGCTGCACCGATTGCGTGGCGGCGGTGATGTCCTCGGGCTCAAAAGCCGCCAGATCGGGGAAATGGGCGATCGCGTCGTCGGTCCAGCGTTGCCAGAAAGTGCCCGAGCGTCCGATGTGATTTTCCCAAAGTCGCGACTGGCTTTCGTGGATGCCATTGGAACTCGCGGTGCCGCTGGGCAGGCCAAACTGATCCTGTGGCAGCCCCATTTCGTAGAGCGCGTGGCCGGTTTCGTGGAGGACGCTGTAGAGGGAGGAGAGGAAATCCGACTCGTCGTAGCGCGTGGTGATGCGGATGTCGCGCGGCCCGGCGGTGAGGCAAAACGGATGCGCTGTGACGTCGATGCGACCTGCATGAAAATCGTAGCCGACCGCCTCCGCAACGTCCTTGGCAAACGCCGCTTGGTCGGCGGCTGGAAAGGTGCCGTCGAGGCGCTGGAGCGGGCGGCGCTGGTTGCGGCGTTCATTCAGCAACGCGATCAGAGGCGGGCGCAACTCGGCAAAAAGGCTCGTGAGCTGGGCGGTGGTAATGCCCGGTTCGTAGGTCTCGAGGAGCGCGTCGTAAGGTTCGCCGCCTGCGGGGTAGCCCCAGTAATCGGCGAGCGTGCGCGAATGGGCGAGGAGCCGGGTCAGGCTCGGCTGGAAGATGGAGAAGTCGTTTTTCTGCCGCGCCTCGACCCAGGTGACGTGCCCGCGGGATTTCTCGCGTTCGAGCGTTTCAACGAAGGCGACTGGCACTCGCGTGGCGCGTTCGTGGCGTCGCTGCCAGCGGGTAATATTGGCCAATTCAATGGAACTCGACTCGTAACCATGGTCGGCGGCTTCGTTCAACCAGTCGCCAACTTCGGGCGCGATGAAAAGCCGGTGCGAATGGCCCGTGAGCCAGGCAAGTTGCTGCCCGCGATAGTCCGCCGCGTGCTTCGGAAGATACGTCTCCTGGTCCCATTGCAGGACGTTGGAGGTGTTGTCGAGCAGCGCGATCTCCCTGGCGCGCTCGGCGAGTTTTTCGTAGGCGGTCGGCATGAACGGCGGTGGTGTTTCGAAAAAAAAAGCTGCCGCACGGTCGTGGACGACCGTTTTCAGCTAGGGGCTGGAGACAGGCCGGAGCGGCTTATTTTCCGGCGAGAAGTTCCTTTTCGGCCTGAATCCAATCGCTGGCAGCATCCCCGGGCAAGCCGTTGGCCATGCGACGCTGCGCCACAAAGTAGGCTTGCGTCTGGATTTCCGCGTGAGTCGGCGCGCTTTTGGCGGCGGTCTTCGCTTTTGGAGCGGAGATGGCGGCCTTGGCGACAGGTTTTTTGGTGACGACTGCCTTGACTGGTGCGATTGGACTCGCAGCTTTGGCGGCCGGTTTGACAATTTTGCTGGCGGCCTTCACAGGCTCGACAACGGCTGGTTTCTCAATTTTTTTTCCCATAATACGACTTTCTTTTCTGTTTGATGGTCCACCCAAAGGACCACAAGCGTTGTCTTATATCTAAAAATCGGGGCGACGGAAGGAAAAAGATTCCCGTTGGTTTCAGGAGGGGCTGAGGTATTTTCCGCCATGAAATCGTTCTTTATGCGCTGGATGGTGACCGCGTTCTCCGTGCTGGTCGCGGCCCAGCTCCTCGACGGAATTACCTATACGAGCTGGGTTGCATTGTTATTGGCCGCGTTGGTTTTGGGCCTCTTAAATGCGCTGGTGAGACCGGTGCTACTGCTGCTGAGTCTGCCGTTTATCCTGGTGACGATGGGGCTTTTTATCCTGATCGTGAATGCAGCCGTGTTGAAGCTGACCAGCGGACTGACGCCGGGTTTTCAAGTGACCGGGTTTTGGACGACAATCTTCGGGGCGATCATTATCAGCACGGTGTCCTGGGTGTTGAGCGCGTTATTTAAGGATGAAAACAAACGGGTGCGGGTGATGACGAGCGCGTCGCAAGTCCGTGGGATGAAGCAAGCGCAGGGGCGCGTGATCGAGTGAGGACTCCTTTCGAGCGGCTTGCTCCCGGCGTGGTCGGAGTGAAAATTTGCGGGATTACGAATGCGGCGGACGCGGCAATGGCGATCGAGGCTGGAGCGGATGCGTTGGGGTTTAATTTTTATCCGGGCTCGAAGCGATTCGTGGAATTGGAAATGGAGCGTCACTGGCTGGAAAAGATGCCCGATTCTGTGCTGCGCGTCGCCGTGGTGGTCAATGCGCCCCTCGACGAGGCGTTGCGTTTGCTGGACGAGCCGTTCATCGACGCGGTGCAGTTGCATGGGGATGAGACGGTCGATTTTGCGAAAACACTCTCATCCAAGAGCGGAAAATCGGTGATCAAAGCGCTGCGTGTGCAGAATGTTGGGTCGCTGGAAGCTGTTTCGGACTTCGCAGGATTCCCCGTTTTACTGGATGCGTTTGCGGCGGGCGAGCGGGGCGGCACCGGCCACACATTCGACTGGAACTGGATTCGGGAAGCGCCGGAAACCGGTCAACTCTTGCTTTCGGGAGGCTTGAATCCGGAGAATGTGGCGGCGGCGTTGCGACTCACAAAATTGAGATACGTCGATGTGGCGAGTGGAGTCGAGGAAAGCCCGCGGCTAAAAAGCGCTGAGAAAGTCCGGCGTTTCCTCGCTGTAGTGAGGAACTCTGAAAGCTAAGGAATGCACGTATCTCTTTTCTGCGAAAAAACCCGCCTCTCTGGGGAGTTTATTCGCAAAAGCAAGATGCTGCATTTTCTTCTCACTCCGGGAATAAGGTTGGTCTGCTTTCTGCTTAAAGGAATGTGCAAACCGCAACCTTAGAAAGTTACAAGCCATGTTTACCCGAATCCGACATATCTCCACACTGGGCACCTTCAGTTCCCTTTGCCTTTTGTTTCCCCTCATCACCTCTGCCCAGGAAGTCGCCACACCGACTGCCTCGCCAAAGTTGGTTTCGGGACTACTTCAACCAAAAGCACCCACAGCTCCGACGCCGACCGCGCCGGTACCCACGCCTCAGGCGGTTCCAGAGCCTAGCCTGACTCCCTCCATTCCCACTACGGCGGAAGCTCCCGTCACATTGCAGGCCCCGGTGCCGGTGGATGTGCCCAATAATGAGATTCCCGCGGCCATCGAGCCTCCGATTGGCGGCGCAGCCTCCGACGCTCTTCCAGATACAACCGCAACTCCGGGCGCAGCCACTCCAGAAGCTGGCCTTCCTCTAACCACATCTGAAACCTCCATCGCCTCCGGTGGTGCCAAGCCGCGCGAGTTTCAAGGTGATGAACTCGGCCAAGTACTGCGTTTGCTCGCCCGCCAGGCCAAAATCGACCTCGTGGTCGGCGAGACCATTCAAGGAACGGTGACGATGCGCCTCGAGAACAAGACCGCCATGCAGGCCATCCAGATCATTGTCCAAGACAAAGGTCTCTACCTGTATGAGACCGACGGCACATTCTTTATCAAGACTGAGGCGGAGAAGAAAAAAGAGCCGACCGACGCTGGTTTCTACACCTTCAGCTACGGACGTGCCGATGCGTCCGCCGCGTTGCTCCAAGCTCAAATCCTCAGCGGCGTACCACCGCAAATCGATCCTCGGACGAATACGATCTTCTATCGCGAGTTTAAATCGAACATGGCCACCATCGCCGCCTTCCTGCAATTGATCGACAAACCGACTCGCCAAGTGATGATCGAAGCGCGTTTGGTAGAGGTCACAGCGAATCCGAAGCAAAGTTACGGCGTAAATTGGGGCGGCGTATTTGGGAGTTCTTCTTCTGCCCAAAAGATTTCATATGGCGGTGTAACTCCCGGAACAGCAAAGTATGATCCAACGGGAACCTCTCTCATTGGTGATAGGCCGCCCACTTTGACTACTACTGATGGCAAATTTCAGCCTACTGATTTCTACGAGGCGGCAGGTTTGGGTAGTAATAAATTCAATTCAATTGGCAACCAATTCGCCATTTTGAGCATTCCTTCCATGTCCCTGACGATGCGTCTTCTAAACGAGGATTCCGACGCTGAGTTCCTCGCCAATCCCCGAATCGTCACGGCCGACAATCAAGAGGCCACTATCAAAATTGTTCGCAGCCAGCCGGTTCCGCAGCTTAACTTCAACGAACAAACAGCGACTGCGGTGTTCGGCGGTTTTGAAGAGAAGGAATACGGCAATAAACTGGTCGTGAAGCCTTCCATTAACAAAGACGACTATGTCACTCTCTCGGTCAAGCCTGAGATCAGCAACAAAGTATCCGACGCCCAATTCACCATCAGCGGTGCCACAGTTTTCAGCCCGATTATCGATACTCGCACCTTGGAATCCAATGTTCTCATCAAGAGCGGCGACACATTGGCCATCGGCGGCTTGCTGCAGGATGAAAGCGGCAAACAGCGAACCAAGGTTCCGATCTTGGGCGATATTCCTGGCTTAGGCTACCTCTTCCAAGAGAAGATCAATTCCAAGACCAAGCGCAACCTGCTCGTTTTCGTCACTCCGACGATTATCCAGCAGGGCTACGGCACCGGATTGGAAGACCAAGTTTCCGGGTTAAGCGATAGCGGCGAGGAATACGCCGATCCGAATGGCTGGAGAAACAACGCCAAGGGTTCCATTCGCATTCTCCCTACTTCGAATCGCTCCACGGCTGCCAATTATCCGGCCCCTGGCGTTCCCAAGCAGCCGAAGCGTGTCAAAACCAGCACGACGACAATCACCACGGCTCGTGCTAACGGCAAATAATTGATTCGACAAACTCCGACCCGATCCTTCATCAATGAACGCCCCGGCCTGAGTGATCAGGGACCGGGGCTTTTCATTTCTCACTCATTTATGTCCCACTCCTATCAAATCGCAGTTCTCGCCGGCGACGGCATCGGTCCCGAAGTCATGGCCCAGGCCCGACGCATCCTCGACAAGGTCGCGGAAAAATTTGCCCTCGACTTGCAGTTCACTGAGCACAACGTCGGCGGCATCGCCATCGATGTCGAAGGCCACGCGCTCCCTCTAGCCACGCTCGCCGCCTGCGAAAAAAGCCACGCCATCCTCTTCGGCAGCGTCGGCGGACCCAAATGGGAATCGCTCCCGCCCAATTTGCAGCCCGAGCGCGCCGCGCTCCTCCCACTGCGCAAACATTTCGGCCTCTTCGCCAATTTGCGCCCCGCTCTCTGCTTCCCGGCCCTCACCCACGCCTCGCCCATTCGCCCCGATCTTGTCGCGGGCGGATTCGACGTTCTCTGCGTTCGTGAACTGACCGGCGGCCTCTATTTTGGCCAGCCGAAAGGCACCGAAATGCGCGATGGCGAACCCGTGGCCATCGACACGATGATTTACAAAAAATCTGAGATCGTGCGCATCGCCCACATCGCCTTCCAAGCCGCCCAGGGCCGGAGCAAAAAGCTCACCTCCATCGACAAGGCTAACGTCCTCGAAAATGGCGTTCTTTGGCGCAAAACCGTCACTGAGGTCGCCGCCGAATATCCAGACGTGACTTTGAGCCACCTCTACGTGGACAACGCCGCGATGCAGCTTATCAAACAACCGAAAAACTTCGACGTCGTCCTCGCAGAAAACCTCTTCGGCGACATTCTCTCCGACGAAATGGCCATGATCACCGGCTCCCTCGGCATGTTGCCCAGCGCCAGTTTGGGCGCGATCAACTCCAGCACCGGACTTCCCTTCGGCCTCTACGAACCCAGCGGGGGCACTGCGCCCGACATCGCGGGCAAAGGCATCGCCAACCCCATCGCGCAAATCCTCAGCGCCGCCATGTTACTCCGACACTCGCTCGGACAGGAAGACGCTGCCATCGCCATTGAGCGCGCCGTGCGCCAGACCATCGACGATGGTTTTCGCACCGGCGACATCTGGAGCGAAGGCACGACCCGCGTCGACACCGCCGCCATGGGCGACGCCATTTTGGAGCGGCTCTGAGTTGACTGGAACTCGACTGGAAAGTTGCCGCTTCCATTGATCTGCCGTATAAATCCGCCATGCAACCGATCGTTAATTGCGAAGAATTTATCGGCAAAACGGTTGGCCGCAGGAATCCCTCTGGTGTTTTGCAGGCAAATCGATCCGAAACCGAAGCCAATAAACAATGGCAGAACGCGGGCATCGGTCTGCGGGTGAAGAGAGGCGTCTATCGTTTTAAAAGCCATGAGGAGGCTGACCAATGGCTGATGGACCATTTGACCCGGATACCGGCGAACTGATTCCTCGCGATCCTTCATTGGAGGATTTGGCGGCGCTCTGCCGAGAGCTAACTTCTCAAGGAGCCACTTACATCATCGTTGGCGGATTTGCCATTCGTGCCAACGGCTACCCTCGCCACACCGGTGACGTGGACCTCCTCATCGACGCCAGCCTAGAAAACGAAGCGCGCGTTTTCGCCGCACTCGCCACCTTGCCCGATGGTTGCGTGCGCGAACTCGACCCCGGCGACGTGGCCAAATATACCGTCGTTCGCGTGGCCGACGAAATCGTCATCGACCTCATGGCCAGCGCATCGGGTATCGACTACGCCGAAGCCTCGAAAAGCGTCGTCATCCACGAAATCAACGGCGTCCCCATTCCCTTTGCCAACCCGGAATTGCTTTGGCGTATGAAATCCCGCACAGGTCGGGAAAAAGATCGGGGCGACCTCTATTTCCTCCGCCAATGGTTTGCCGCGCGGGGCCAGACGCCGCCGGAAGATTAAATTTTCAGCCGCCAGATGTCCCAGAGCATTCGCAAACTGTCGTGGATGATGTGGACTTTACTCGCAGTCGAGTTGCGCCATTCCACGGGGAGATCGCCCATTTTGTAACCTCGTTTCTTGGCGAGCAGGAGGATTTCCACGTCGAAAGCGAAGCCATCGATCGTCTGCGCGGCAAATAAATCCTGCGCCACACTCCGCCGAAATGCCTTGAACCCGCATTGTGTATCGCGCAGTGGAATCCGCGAAACCAAGCGCACCATGCGGTTGAAAGTCTGGCCCATCGAGCGCCGCAGCCATCCTTGCGAGGCAACAATTTGACTTCCATCGTGCTGGCGGTTTCCCACTAACATATCGACCGCCGGATTCGACTCAAACTCCGCTGCAAACCGATCCACCGTCGAGATCGGCACACTCAAATCTGCGTCCATGAAAAACACGAGCTCGCCCTGCGCCGCCAGCATTCCGCGTTTCACCGCATAACCTTTGCCGCGCTGCACGTCATTCCCCAGCACCCGAAACTGCGGATGCGCCTTCGCAAATGATTCTGCCACCGCCAGCGTCGCATCGGTGCTTTTTTCCACGACCAAAATCACTTCGACACTTTTCACGAAAGCATAATCCGCCAGCTCTTGCAGCGTCGCCGGCAGCCGCGATTCCTCATTAAAAGCCGGAATCACGATGGACAAACGGGGGTGATTTTCCGGTAACATGAATCCGATGCAACTCGTATCCGACGACTCTGCCAAGTCCAAAGAAAATTCCCTCCCGCGCTGGATTCCGTGGGCCATCCTGCTTGTCGCCGCCTTCTTCCGCATCGCCTGGCTTGACATCAAACCCGCGCACTTCGATGAGGGCATCAATGGCTGGTTCTGCGACCAGATGACGAAGAACGGTTGCTATCAGTATGACCCGACTAACTATCACGGACCGCTCCATTTCTACGTCGAATTTCTGTCGCTGACGATGTTTGGGCGCAACCTCTGGGCGTTGCGTTTACCAGTCGTGCTAGTGGGTTTGCTAACCATCTGGATGACCTGGGCATTCCGCAAACATTTTGGCGACCGGGCCGCCGCCATCGCCGCCGCCGGGCTGGCCGTCTCGCCGGGGTTTGTGTTTTATCAGCGTTACGCGATTCACGAAACGTGGCTCGTCCTCTTCCTCATGCAACTCACCTGGGGCATCCTGGAAATGGTGAGCCGCGGAACGAAACGCGGATTGTTAGCCATGGTCATAGGGGCTGCGGGTTGCATTCTAACCAAGGAAACCTATGCCATCCATTTCTTCGCCATCGGACTTGCATTCTTATCTTACTGGTTCTGGCAAAACGCCCTTCCCACCCGACCTGCTTGGGAGAAGTCGAAGCAACATTGGACACAGGATCGGCTCTGGAAATATCTCACCCTCGCCGTCTTCGCGCTTGTCTTTTTCTACTCGGGCAACTTCTTTTACTGGAAAGGATTGAAAGGAATCTTCACCACGTTTCTAACCTGGTTTCACACCGGAGTGGACAGTGCCGGACACGCCAAGAAAGAACAGCAACTCGGCCCGCTCAACTACTACTGGCTCTGGCTGGGATGGAAGTTTGAGCCACTGATGTTAGCAGGAGTCGCCGTCAGTCTGGCGACGCTCTGGCGGGCCACCGGACCGGCACGTGCGCTGGCTCTTTATGCGCTGGCGGTGCTTTGCGGATACTCGATCATCGCCTATAAAACGCCGTGGTGCGTGATCTCCATCGCCTGGCCGTTTTATCTGCTGAGTGGAATCGGACTCGACTGGCTTTTGCGCGTGCGCTGGAAATTTCCCACCGTGCTGCTAACCATTGCCGCGCTCAGTTTTTCCGTGGCGAGAACGATCGAACTCAACTACCGAAAGTTCGACGATGATAAGCTGCCCTACGTTTACGTGCAGACTTACCGTGATGTTAGCCAAGTGTTAGGACCGATCCAATCTGCGCTAAAACGTGATCCGAGTCAGATCGCCATGCGCGGGCAGGTTCATCTCGATAGTTACTATCCGCTGCCGTGGTATTTCGGCGGCTTGAACCACGTCTATTGTCCGAAGCCGGGGGTGTATCAGGAGGACGAGGATTCGGAGTTTCTGATCTGCGATACGGACAAAGTGGACGAACTCGCCGGGCATCTGCAGGAAGCCTACTACCTGGTGCCATTCCGGTTGCGGTCGGGTCAGGAGCCGTGCACCGCGCTCTTCAACGCAGCGGTGTTTGGGCCGGAGTTTGGAAATCGCGATCCGGATCTTGCGGCGAAGGAAGCGGAGTAGGTTTCCCCGGGAGCCGCACGCGTCTCGCGTGTTCCAGCGGACGTCTCGTCCGATGGCCTAGAAGAGCTTTGAGGCGAGACACCTCAAAGGACACGCGAGACGCGTGCGCTCCCGGGAAATTCTCTGCTCTTACGGTAGCTTGTAGATTTCGCCCCAGCTTTCGGTGGCGACCAGCTCCGAGGTTAGCACCCACGGCTTTTCGCTGACTGGCCAGGTTTTCTCTTCTTCCGGTCCCCAGAAAATGTAGTGGACGCCGAGCGATTTGGCGGCGGCCTGCCAGTCGTCGCCACCGTTCATCAGGCAGTCCATTGCGCGCTTCTCGGCCTCATAGGGAATGCCGTGACCGATCATGTGACCGTGATATCCGAGAGCGAGCCGACGACCGGCGAAGACGAGCGGATGGGCGTAACCGGGAGCGGCGGCGAAGGTTTCCAGGATGGGAATATTCTCCACGGTCTGGGCGACGCTGAGGACGACGGACTGATCGGCGATATCGTAGCCCTGCTCGGTGGAGCCAAGTCCGCCCCAGAGAGAAATGAAACCCGAGGTGAAGAGGAGCAGGCAACCGGCCACGCGAACTAACATCGGCGTTTTGGCCAGAAACGACTTCCATAGATATGGGAGGAGAACGATGACACTCCACATCATGAGCTTGGTGTTGTCCCATTCCCACGGCGAAAATTTGATGAACAACGTCGCGACTAACATCAGCAGTGCCGGACTCACGAAGAGCCACGCCTCGCGGTCGGGGCGGCGGACTAACATAACGATCAGACCCACGATGAGAAACGGGAGCGCGCCGAAGTTGCGCAGCCAGTACGTCGCGGAAAAGTGTGCGCCCTGCATCCAGCCGGGTTGCCAGGCGAGACTGCTGGCGGCGTGGAAATTGTCCGTTAGGAAGAGCATCAAGACGGTCGCGGGCAGAAATGAGGCGAGTCCCAATTGAATGAAGCTCTTACGTTTTTTTCCGAAGACGGCCAGAGCACCTAACATTACGGAGAGAAACAAAAACGTGTGGATGTGGAAGAGCGGCATCGTGGCGTAAATGATGACTTCCAACCAGATGGGCAGCCGGTTTTTGAGCGGAGTTCCATTCGACTCTGCGGATTGCATGCGTCGCCAGTGGGTGAGGAGAAGCAACCCGGCAGGCAGTGCGTAGAGGAAGCCGCGCTGCGTGACGAATAGGGCCAGCGGGATGCTTTTCCAATCCATGTCCTGCTGGTAGTCGATCCATTTCCCGTTGTGGAAAATCGCGAAGCCCGCGACGCCGCCCACGAAAAGAAACCCGGCCAGGCCAAACGCGCGGCCCCAGCGATACAGCGCGACGCCGGCGACGAGCGAGCCGATGACGCCGGTGACGATCAATGAGTTAAAAAGCGGAACGCCGAGGACGTCGAGGAGAGCGTTGAAGTAATCGATGCCAAATGGGTAGCCGATGCTGGAGTGGGCGTGGATCGGATTCACCGGCCAGAGCGGCGCACCGTGGGAGAAAAACCGGATGTATTGGATGTGCAGAGGGAGGTCGCCGAGGTTGTTGCGCGAAAGGACGGCGATCTGGTCGCCCTTCAGAAAGATGAGCCAGAGAAAGGCGCGCAGGGTGAAGAGGACGAAGGCGATGCAGACCGCGCTTTTCCAAGGCCACATATCCTCGCAACCCGGCTCGCGCTGGCTCGTGGGCAGGTGGGTTTTCCAGACGGCGAGCGCGGCGGCGACCGATCCGAGTGTGAGTGCGATGGCGGCGTTCGTAGCGTTGAGGCCGTGGACCGAGAGCGATAGAGCGAACAAGGTGCTGAAACAAAGGAAACTCACCGTGGCCACCCAGAGATGTGCGAGAAAATGACGAACCAGACGCATATCGGCCCATTCTATGGCAAGTCGTCCGGCTTTTGGCGCGAGGAAAATGCAAGTCGCAAGGGGTCGGCGCACGTTTTTGAGATACGCATCCAACTCCCATGAAAAATTTTATCCTCATCATCCTCCCGCTTTTCCTGTTCATGAATGTGCTTTGTGCGCGGGATGCCAAAGAGGACAAACGGATTGAGTATTTGCTGCAATCGGTCAGGTCGATGAAGGGCGGCGTCTTCATTCGCAACGGGTCGGAATACAATGGGCAGGACGCGGTGAAGCACTTGCAGCGCAAACTGGATGCAGGCGGCGAACGAGTGAAGACGGCGGAGGATTTTATCGCCGGGTGCGCGACGAAGTCGTCGTTCTCAGGGAAGCCTTACCAGATTCGTCTGCCGGATGGGAAGACGGTGGAGACCGGCCCGTATTTTCTAGAAAAACTGCGGGAGTTTGATAGGGATCACCCGAAGCAGGCGGCGAAATAGCGTCCGCAACCGCTCAGCGGAAGCCCGCAATCACTTAGCGGAAGCCCGCAGTCGCTCAGCGGAAGCCCGCAGCCTGAAATCGGGAGTCCGCATGTGCTCAGTGGACACCCGCAACCTCTGATCGGAAGTCCGCAAGCACACATCGGAAGTCCGCAGCCACTTATCGGAACTCCGCAGCCGCTCAGCGGATCTCCGCAAGCGCTTATCGGTTGTCCGCAGCGGCTTATCGGGTCTCCGCAGGGGCTTAGCGGCTGTCCGCAAGCGCAAATCGGTTGTCCGCTGCCGTAGATCGGCTTTTGTTGACCACTTTCCAGCCATCAAGCGGTTGTGATTGTATAAAAATCGCCAGTTACTCCGCCAAAAGCGACTCCCAGCGGGCGAGTTCGCTTTGGATGTTCTCGGGCGAAGGAGCACCAATGCCCTGACGGGCGGCGAGGGACGCCTGCGGATTGAGAATCGTGTAGATGTCGTCCTCGAATGCATTGGAACTCGACTGAAAATCGGCCAGCGAGAGGTCGGCGAGGCCGCAGGCGCGTTCGTTGCAGAGGGCGACGAGGCCGCCGACGATTTCGTGCGAGTGGCGAAACGGGACGCCGCGTTTCACCAAATAATCGGCCAGATCGGTGGCGATGAGGTTCCAATCGTCGGCGGCGGCGGCCATGCGGGCGGTATTGACGCGAGCTTCGGACATCATGCCAGCGAAGACTTCGAGGGCGTTTTTCACCGTGTCGATGGAATCGAAGATGGGTTCTTTGTCCTCCTGCATGTCGCGATTGTAGGTCATCGGGAGGCCTTTGAGCGTGGTCAGAAGCGAGAGGAGATTGCCGTAAAGGCGTCCCGTTTTGCCACGGGTGAGCTCGGCGACATCGGGGTTTTTTTTCTGCGGCATGAGGCTGCTGCCCGTGGTGTAGGCGTCGCTCAGGGTGACGTAGCCAAATTCGGCACTGGCCCAGAGAATGACGTCTTCGCTGAGGCGGGAAAGGTGCATGCCGATGAGGGCGAGGTTGGAGAGGAGTTCGACGGCGAAATCGCGGTCGCTCACGGCGTCCATGCTGTTGTGGGTGACGCTGTCGAAGCCGAGCAAGGTGGCGATGTAACTCCGGTCTAAAACGATGGTGGAACCCGCGATCGCGCCGGAGCCGAGGGGCAGGGAATTCATCCGCCGCGCGGTATCGGTCAGGCGCGAATCGTCGCGTGCAAACATCTCGATGTAAGCGAGCAAATGATGCGCGAAATAGACGGGCTGGGCGCGCTGGAGGTGGGTGTAGCCGGGCAGAATGGCGTCGGCGTTTTTTCCCGCGAGTGCCAATAGACTCTGCTGCAAGGTGTGGAGTGCGGCTTGAATGTGGCCAATCTCGTCGCGCAGATAGAGCCGCAAGTCGGTCGCGACCTGGTCGTTGCGAGAGCGGGCGGTGTGGAGTTTCGCGCCTGCGGAGCCGATCCGTCGGGTGAGCTCGGCCTCAATGTTCATGTGGACATCTTCGAGCGCCGTGTCCCATTGGAAATTTCCCGCGTCGATATCGGCCTCGATGCCGAGAAGCCCAGTCTGAATCGCATGGAACTCGACTGAAGTGAGGAGGCCCGCCTTTTCCAACGCGGAGGCATGAGCAATGGAACCCTGGATGTCGTGACGATAAAGCCGCCAGTCAAAAGAGATGGATTCCGAGAAAGTGCGGAGAGAATCCGCTGTCGATTGTTTGAAACGTCCGCGCCACATAAATTAGAGAGCCAGCCAGTCACGAATGCCCTGCTCGACAGGCATGATTTGCGCGGGCGACAAAAAACCGAGCCTCCGGATGGCTTGTTTAACAGGCAAAGTCGAGAGGCTTTGCACCAGAAACGCGCCTGGCTTGAGGAAGGGGACCGGAATCGTTATTTCAAAAATAGAACCTCGCAAGGCCGTCGTATGCGAGACCACGGTCATCAGCAGCCGATCTTCGTCGGTGCAAGGGATGCTCATTATCAATGCGGGTCTCACTTTTGCAGCCATTCCGAAATCGACCAGCCAAACCTCACCTCTCTGCGGCATCTTCCTCCTCGTCCAAGAAGGTCGCCATTATGGAGGCTGCAGAGATCATTTCCTCGTCCTGAGGCGCCTCGTAGTCGAAGCGGGCGGTTTTCTTGAGCACAATGGAACTAAACTCACGCTGATCCTCGGGCGGAAGATTTTCAAATTCTTGCAAAAGATGGGCGGTCGCCGTGCTCATGATTCAAGTTTCAGTTAAATAGAAACAAAGGCAAGCCTCCGCGCTCCGGATGTTGGGGGAAGTGAGCGGAGTTAGATCGGCATCAGGCGCTTCTGGCAACTCCCAACGCGTTGCAACTCGTCGCAGTGAGCTTCGATGCGGATCATTTTCGCCTCGGGCGAGAAGCCGAGTCGCTTGGTAATGCAGTCTTCCATGGTGTTGATGCCGATGTCTTCAAACTCCACAATCCGGTCGCAATCGACGCAGATCAGGTGGTTGTGATGCGGGTGATCCACGAAATTCGGGTCGTAATATTTGAAGTCGCGTCCGAAATCCATTTCGCGAAGCATCCCGCTCTGCACGAGGATGGGCAGCGTGCGATAGACGGTGGCGCGGGAAACGGATTTATCGAGCTGGCGCGCCATCAGGAGCAGATCCTCGGCGGTGTAATGTTCCTTGGTGGAAAAGGCCGCCGTGACGATGGCATCGCGCTGGGTGGTGCGACGAAAGCCTTTTTCCTTGAGGAAAGCCTCCATGCGTTCACGAGTCAGCGGGTCCATGCTGGCGACTATAAATTGGAGGCGGAATGAGTCAACCACAGAGGCGTCGGCGCTGATTCGAGTTAGATGGTAATGTTGGAAAAAGCAGAGACCTTTCAGCTTGTCGGAGACGGGTTTTCGGGCTAAATACTTGGCCCTTTCCCGAAATCCTATGAGCACCACACCCGCCGCCGACATTATTCATTCCATCAGCATTGCCGCCGAGCGCGGGGAAGTGATGAACGGGGCGGAAATCCTCGTTGCCTGCATGGAACGCGAGGGCGTCGATACGATTTTTGCCTATCCAGGCGGCGCTTCCATGCCGATCCATCAAGCGCTGACGAAATCGACCAAGATTCGCACGTTACTCCCGCGTCACGAGCAGGGCGGCGTATTTGCGGCGGGCGGTTATGCACGGGCTACGGGTCGAGCGGGCGTCTGCATGGCGACCTCGGGACCGGGCGCAACCAATTTAGTGACTGGCATCGCGGACGCCTTCATGGATTCCATTCCGCTGGTGGCAATCACGGGTCAGGTGCCGCAGGCAATGATCGGGCGCGGGGCGTTTCAGGAGACGGACGTCTTCGGAATGACGCTGCCCATCGTGAAACACAATTACCTCGTATGGGACGTGAACGAGATTCCGCGGATTGTGAAAGAGGCGTTTTACATTGCGCAATCGGGTCGTCCGGGTCCGGTTCTGATCGACGTTCCGAAGAATATCCAGAACGCCCGCACCCAGCCTATTTTCTCGGTCAATATCGACCTTCGCGGTTACCATCCCACGCCGAAAGCCGACGATGTGGCGCTGAATGAGGTCATCGGCATGATCGCGGCGGCCAAGCACCCGATGATTTATTGCGGTGGCGGCATTATTTCGGGCGAAGCGTCCGCGGAGTTGCTGGAGTTTGTCGAGCGTTCGCAGATCCCGGTGGCGACGACTTTGATGGGTATCGGCGGTTTCCCCGAAACGCATGAGCTTTCGTTGAAATGGCTGGGCATGCACGGGACAGTTTATGCGAACAACGCGGTGAACGAGGCCGATCTGCTGCTGGCGATTGGCGTGCGTTTCGACGACCGCGTCACCGGCAAGATCGAGACCTTTGCCGAGCACGGAACGATTGTTCACATCGACATCGACAACTCGGAGATCAACAAGAACAAGGTCGTGCGCCTGCCGATTCTGAGCGACGTGAAGTATGCCCTAACTCGACTGAACGAGTTGCTGGCCAAGAGCGGCCGCGAGCGGGTAAAAACTGGTTTCAACGCATTCCCCGACTGGTATGTGCAGATCGACGCGTGGCGGAAAGAATTTCCGTTTTGCTTCAAGGACACCGAGGAAGTCATCCAGCCGCAGTATCCGATCCAACTCCTTTGCGAAATGACCAAAGGCGAGGCGATCATCACCACTGGCGTGGGTCAGCATCAGATGTGGGCCGCGCAACATTACGATTACGACCGGCCTCGGACTTTAATCACCTCGGCGGGTCTCGGCACGATGGGATTCGGCCTGCCTGCCGCCATCGGAGCGAAAGTCGCGTTTCCCGACAAGGAAGTCATCGACATCGACGGCGATGGCTCGTTTCTGATGAACGTCCAGGAGCTGGCTCTGGCTCATATCGAGAAAATCGCCGCGAAAGTCATCATTCTGAATAACCAGTATCTCGGCATGGTCGTGCAATGGGAGGACCGTTTTTACAAGAGCAATCGCGGCCACACTTTCCTCGGCGACCCGGAGGACTTGGAGCGCATTTACCCCGATTACCCGACGATGTGCGCCGGTTTTGGAGTCACCTGCGAACGTGTTTTGCACAAAAAAGATCTACGCGCCGCGATTCAGCGGATGCTGGACTCGAAGGAATGTTACGTCCTCGATGTGATGGTTCCTTACACCGAACACGTCCTGCCAATGATTCCGAGCGGTGGCAGCTACAAAGACGTCATCACCGAAGGCCGCGACACGTTGCAGGCCGGCTCTGGGTTGTAAACAAGCCCGTGCGCCGGTTGTCTGTCGGCAGCCTTCGTCATTGAAATGGAAGTCGCTTCTGTATTGAATCCGGCGATGAGTTTGAAACGCGTCATCGAAGCGCTCCTTTTCGCTTCCCAGAAACCGTTGCTGCCCAAGGAAATCGTGGCAGCCTTGCGCGGAGCGACCGATTTTTCGGACGAGCCCGAGGTGATGGAACTCGCGAAAACCAAGGAGGCCGAGGCCGCCATCGCGCTAAACGAACTCAAGTCCGACTATCTCCACATGGGACATTCGTTCCAGCTCGTCGAGCAGGTCAACGGCTGGCAGCTCACCACGCAGCCGACCTTCGCCGTCTGGGTGCGGCAGTTGTTCCCCGAGGGAAAACCATCGCGCCTTAGCCCGCCTGCGTTGGAAACTTTGGCCATCATCGCCTATCGGCAGCCGATCATGAAGGCAGACATCGAGGCGGTGCGCGGCGTCGCAGTCGATGGCATGATCCAGAAACTTTTAGAGGCGGGTTTGATTAAAATCGCCGGACGCGCCGACGTGCCGGGCCGCCCCTTGCTCTACGAAAGCACGCAGTTTTTCCTCGAGCATTTCGGTTTGAAAACATTGGACGAACTCCCGAACTCGACTGAGCTGCGCCACATCAAACTCCCCACCGCGCCGCTGCCGACCGCGCCGCAGGCTGAGCAGCTTCCGCTCGCGCCAATCGAATCCAACTCCGATCTCTCCCCCACCCCATGAGCCTCGAACCCATTCGCCAAAAGATCGATTCGCTCGATTCCCAGATCATCGCCCTCCTCAACCAGCGCGCCGATCTAGTCCATGAAGTCGGCGAAACCAAACGCGCGCAAAACCTCTCCATCTACGCCCCTGAACGCGAGGAATCTCTCCTCCAAAAACTCGTCGCCATGTCCGGGGCAATCCCGAACAGTCGGCTCGACGCCAAGGCGATTCGCGCCATTTACCGAGAGATCATGTCGGCCTCGCTCGCCCTCGAAAAAGACCTCGCCATCGCTTATCTCGGACCCGAGGCGACTTGGACCCACCAAGCGGCTCGCAGTCGATTTGGAGCCAGCGTGCGCTACGTTGCGCAGACGAATATCAGCGACGTTTTTACCCAAGTCGCCCGTGGCCAGGCCGATTACGGCGTTGTTCCCATCGAAAACTCCACCGAGGGCGCGGTCAATTACACCCTCGACGCCTTCATGGACAGTGAGCTGCGCATCTGCGCGCAGATTCTTCTCAAGATCGAAAACAACCTCATCGCCAAAATCCCGCGCGAGAACATCCAAAAAATTTACTCGCACCCGCAAGTCTTCGGCCAATGCCGCGTCTGGCTGGAGCGCCACATGCACGGCATCGACCTCATCGAAGTCAGCAGTACCACCCGCGCAGCCGAGCTCGCCGCCTCCGAGCCCCATGCCGCCGCGCTCGCCGGACGCATGGCCGCTGAGGTGTATGGGTTGAACATCCTCGAGGCTGGCGTGCAGGACAACCCGAACAACACCACGCGCTTCCTCGTCATCAGCCCGGTGACCTGCCCGCCGACGGGAAATGATAAAACGTCGCTCATGTTTTGCGTGCGCGATCGCTCCGGGGCGTTGTTCTCGGCTCTGGAGCCCTTTAATCGGTTGCAAATCAGCCTCAGCAAAATCGTCAGCCGTCCGTCGAAACGCAAGGCGTGGGAATATTTCTTTTTCGTCGATCTGGACGGACATCACGCCGATCCGGCGGTTGCGCAGGCCATTGAGGAATTGGAGGCACACTGCAGTTTCGTAAAAATCCTCGGGAGCTATCCCAAGACCGAGCTGACTGTCTAAGCACCCAACTTCGGCGACCGCACCGATGGATGTCTTCGGGAGCGCACGCGTCTCGCGTGTTCTGAAAACGGACACGATGTGACGTTTGTGACATTCCTGACTTATCCTGTTTTCTTGATTCCCTGATTCCTGCTTTCAGCTTAATGGTGTCGCCGTATGCCGACCGACCGCCAAGGACATCTCGCCCTGATTCTGCATGCTCATCTACCCTTCGTGCGGCATCCAGAGCATGTGGATTTTCTCGAGGAAGACTGGCTCTATGAGGCGATTTCGGAGACGTATCTGCCGCTGTTGAAGCTGTTTCACGGGCTGGAGGCGGATGGGATTCGCTTCCGCTTGACGATGTCGCTCACGCCGACGCTCTGCGCGATGCTGCGCGATCCGTTGCTGCAATCGCGTTACATCCGTCACATCGAGCGGCTGATCGTTCTGGCTCGACAGGAAACCTATCGCACGATTGCCGAGCCGCTGATGCATGAGCAGGCGGAGCGTTATCACGCGCATTTTGTGGAGTGCCGCGAGCTGTTTCTGAAATGGGATTGCGATTTGGTGCGGCAGTTTGCCGGGCTGCAGGACCGGGGTTCCATTGAAATCATTACTTGCGCGGCAACGCACGGGTTTTTGCCGCTGATGCATTCCTATCCCGAAGCGGTGCGGGCGCAGATTCTGATCGCGCGCGACTCGTATCGTGAGTGTTTCGGACGCGACCCGCGCGGCATCTGGCTGCCGGAGTGCGGTTACATTCAAGGCATCGAGCAGGTGCTGCAAGAGGCGAACATCCGCTGGTTTGTGATCGATTCACACGGGCTGATGTTTGGCCAACCGCGTCCGCGTTATGCGATTTATTCGCCGTGCTACACCCCGGCGGGTCCGGCGGTACTGGCGCGGGATCGTGATTCGTCCCGACAAGTCTGGAGCGCGGAGGAGGGCTATCCCGGCGACCCGGCATACCGGGATTTCTACCGCGACATCGGGCACGATCTGTCGCTGGATTATTTGCGCCCTTACCTGCCAGTGGACGGCCAGCGCAAGAATACGGGTATCAAATATCACCGCATCACCGGGAGCACATCGCACAAGGATCTGTATCATCGCGACTGGGCGATGGCGGCGGCGGATGCGCACGCGGGAGATTTCCTACAGCACCGCATCGCGCAGTTTGAGAAGCTGCTGGCGGGGACGAATATCGACCCGATCGTGGTGGCGCCGTTCGACGCAGAGTTGTTTGGTCACTGGTGGCACGAGGGTCCGGAGTTTTTGAATTTGTTTCTGCGCAAGGCGGCGTGCGATCAGGAGGTGTTCGAGCTGACGACGCCGGAGCATTATCTGGAGAATCATTCGACGCAGCAGATGATCATTCCCTCGGCGTCGAGCTGGGGGCACAAGGGTTATTGGGAGGTCTGGCTCGACCAGAGCAACGCCTGGATTTACCCGCACCTACACGTCGCGGCAGAGCGAATGATCGAGGCGGCGACCGAGCATTTCGGCGAAACGGATGAACTTAAGAATCGCGTGCTCAGCCAGATGGCCCGTGAGCTTCTCCTCGCGCAAAGCAGCGACTGGGCGTTCCTCATGAAGACCGGCACGGCGAATGAATATGCCAGCAAGCGGACGAAGGATCATGTGCTGCGCTTCACGCGGCTTCACGAGCAGATGCAGACTGGAAAGATCGACGAGGCGTTTCTGGTTTTCTGCGAGGAGCGCGACAATCTTTTTCCCAAGATCGACTGGCGGCACTACGCACGGCGGGTGCTGGAAAAAACCCAGACGGCTTGACGCGGCCCGGTTTCGTGGATGGAATCGCCGCCATGAAAACTGGAGGCGGGGGGGGGAATCGAACCCCCGAATAGGGCTTTTGCAGAGCCCTGCCTTACCACTTGGCTACCCCGCCAGATGATCCGGCAACTTAAAAAAAATAGCGCATACGGGACTCGAACCCGTCCACCAGCCTTGAGAGGGCTGTGACCTAACCGACTAGTCGAATGCGCCGTTTGGTGGGTTGTAGAATAATCGCGAAAATCGGAATGACAAGCGGCAAACCATCGCCTCATAGCGATGAAACTCGAATCAGAAAAAGGATCAGTTTTCCAACGACGGCTGGAGATCTGAGCGCTCGCCCGTCGGAGCCTTGGCCGCCTCGTCTGTGGTGTCGTCGGCTTTGGCCTCGACCACGACAGAGGGCTTCACGGGAGCCTGGTAGTCGGGCTCAGTGCGCCTGCGGGAGAGGCGGTTTTGCTGGGCGAAGGACCACACTTGGGCCTGTTCCTTGAGAGCGGGCGTGGTCTGAATGATGTGCGTCTCGATGGCGTGATAATACTCACGGAGCACGGCGCGTTTCTCGCGTTCCGTCGGCGCCGCAAATGCCCGGAGCTTAATGTCGGCGAGGGTAAAATTTTCCTCGGCCTCGGTTTTGGCGGATCGAAAAGCCTCGGCAAGTTTGCGCCTCTCATCCACGGTCGGGCCGCTCGGTGGTATGATGCCGCTCGAAGGTAAGGGTTGCACGGACATTCCGCTCAGATCCGGAGCCGGCTCGGGCGTGGGCGTGCTGAGGAGCGGCTCCTCGGGCAGGACGGATTGCTCGGTTGCCTCCTGCGTGGTCGAACTGTTGCTGGTATCGTCCTTCGGCTTCGGGCTGATGGCCTGGGCCAGAGTCAGCGCGCCACAACAGGCGACGAGGGCAATAGTGGGAATCTTCACGAGCCCAAGGTAACAAATTCGCGCCGTTTGCAAAGAATGCATTTGCACCCATTTCCGCCCGCTGCCAAAACTCCCGCATGGCGACGCACACAGCCTCCTTCCTTCCGCTGGCGCTGGACCTCACGCCGTGGGAAGTGGCCGCCGGGCTGCGCACTTGCGCGGGGTTCGTCTTTCTGGATTCCGTGACTGCTGAGGCGGGTCAAATCTCCCTCATCGGAGTGGAACCCGGCTGTGTTTTGGAAGGAACGGATTTTTCCAAGTTGGAGAGGGCAGTCGCCCAACGCCAGTGCGTCACATCGGACCAGGGCTGTCCCGTGGGAGCGGCGATCGGGTTTGTCAGCTATGAGGGAAAATTTTGTTTCGGCTTCTACGACGATTTGCTGGTTTATGATCACGGCCAGCAGCGTTGGTTGGGCAGCGAGCGGCTCGTGGAAAAAATAGCCGCGCCAGTCGAGTTTCATTCCGATGTAAAACCACAGTTCCGCTCCTCCATTTCCGGCGACGAATATTGCCGGCAAGTCGCCCGGGCGAAGGACTGGATCGCAGCGGGCGACATTTATCAGGTGAATGTCACCCACGAGTTTCAGGCAAACTGGTCGGGCGAGGGTTTTGCGTTGTTCGAGGCACTTCGGCACTATTCGCCCGCCCCGTATTCGGCGTTTCTCGACTTGCAGGGAACCCAGATCATTTCCTCCTCTCCCGAGTTGTTTCTGAAAATGAGCGGGCGCCACATCGCCACGCGTCCGATCAAGGGCACCCGGCCCCGCGCCTCCGATCAGGAGCGCGATGAGTTGGCGGCTTACGAACTGATCACGTCGCCGAAGGAAGTGTCGGAGCTGATCATGATTACTGACTTGGAACGCAACGATCTCGGGCAAATTTGCGAGTATGGCAGCGTGCGAGTGACGGAGCTTTTGAAATTGGAACGCTACGAGCAGGTTTTCCATCTGGTCTCGACGGTCGAAGGCGAGTTGCGGTCGAATGTCAGCCACGTAACCGCGCTGGCGACGTGCTTTCCCGGCGGCTCGATCACCGGCGCGCCGAAACATCGGGCGCGGGAAATCATTGCCGAGCTGGAGCAGCGCGAGCGCGGCATTTACACGGGGGCGATCGGGTATTTTGGCTACAATGGCGAGAGCCAGTTCAGCATCGCCATCCGGACGATTTGCAAGGAAGGCGACGATCTTCGTTTCGCCGTCGGCGCCGGCATTGTGGCCGACTCCGATCCGGTTCGCGAATATCAGGAAACGCTGGATAAAGCAGCGGGCATCCTGCTGGCGGCGAGTCGAGTTTGAGCGTTATCCAGGCCATCGCACGGCTTCCTTCCGGATTTGATCTCCGCCGCACCGATGTCGAACGGTAGCACGGTAGCCTCGACGAGCGTCCAGAAAAGGAACGCGCGCCAGAGCCAACGATGCAGCGTTTCCGTTCTCATCGAGCGCGATTTTCCATCCGCGCCTCTATACAGAAGCAGGACGGCGGAGAAATAGGTTTGTCGCGGCGCGGGAACTGCGGTTTACTCGCCGACCGCATGAAGATCGTCGCTGTTGCCAATCAAAAAGGCGGAGTTGGAAAAACCACCACCTCTGTCAATCTGGCGGCGTGTCTCGCTCTCATGGGACGCAAAATTCTCCTCGTGGACCTCGATCCGCAGGGCAACGCGACCAGTGCCCTCGGCATGAGCGAGACCAAGGATAAAAGTTGTTACGGCCCGCTGCTTGGAGAGTCCAGGCTGACCGATAATGTGGTGGAGACGCGTTACGAAAATCTCTCGCTTGTGCCCGCCGATTTGGATCTGGCTGGAGTGGAAATCGAGGTGGCGCGCCTGGACGACCATCTGACCCGACTGCGGGCCGCGATGGCTCCGATGCGCAAAAAATCGCCCTATGACTTCATTCTGCTGGATTGCCCGCCGTCGCTCGGAATTTTGATGACCAATGCGCTCGCCGCCGCCGACTTGGTGCTGGTGCCGTTGCAGTCGGAATATTTCGCGCTGGAAGGTCTGACGCGCATCATGGAAGTGACCGAGCAACTGAATTCCGTCAACCCGGGCCTCAAAGTCGAGGGCATCGTCATCACGATGTACGACAAACGGACGAACCTGAACCAGCAGGTCGTGGCCGAGGTAAAGGCGCATTTTCCCGAGGTGCTCTATAACACAATGATCCCCCGCTCCGTGCGACTTGGGGAAGCTCCAAGCTTTGGCAAGCCGATCATCGAATATGACCCGAGCAGCCTCGGCGCCTTTGCCTACACCGCACTGGCCGGGGAATTTATCCGCCGGAATGCAAAATCAGCCAAATAACCGCGGAATTCCGTTTGACAACCCCCGGAGCATTCCCTAATTTCACCGCCCCTTGCAGAAGTCTCGGGAAACCGCATTTATGAGCACATTTTCAGCCAAAACCAACGAAGTCACCCGCAACTGGTGGATCATCGACGCCAAGGATCAAGTCCTGGGCCGGGTCGCCGAGCGCGCCGCCACCCTGCTTCGTGGTAAACACAAAGTTATCTTCACCCCGCATGTGGACACCGGCGATTTCGTAGTCGTGATTAACGCCAAGGAAGTCAAAGTCCTCGGCAAAAAAGACGTCGCCAAGGAATACATGAGCTTCTCCGGCTTCGTTGGCGGCCATAAATCTGAGACTTTCAAAGCCCGCAAAGAGCGCCACCCTGAGCTGCTCATCGAGCGCGCCGTTCGCGGAATGATTCCCCACAACCGCCTCGGTCGGTCCACTTACACGAAATTGAAAGTGTATGCCGGAGCCGAGCATCCGCACGAAGCGCAAAACCCAGCGGCCATCGCCCTCGCCTAATTTTATGTCCACCACACAGGAATACATCGCCACTGGCCGTCGCAAAACCGCTGTTGCACGCATTCGTCTCGTTTCCGGCACCGGAAAAATTGAAGTCAACGGCAAGTCTTTTGAAGACTATTTTCCAACGCTTAATCTGCAAAACATCGTTTTGCACGCTTTCCACACGGCAAAAACGATCAATCAATTTGATGTTCGTGTAAATACTTCCGGCGGCGGCGTGAACGGTCAGGCGGGCGCGATCAAACTCGCTGTCTCCCGTGCCTTGATCCAGTTCGATCCTGCCCTGCGCGGCACATTGAAGGAAGAAGGCCTCCTGACTCGTGATTCTCGCATGAAGGAACGCAAAAAATCCGGACAGCCCGGCGCTCGCAAGCGCTTCCAGTTCTCCAAGCGTTAATTCGCCGAGACACATTCTTTATCGAACAGCCGCAAACGCCCGTTTGCGGCTGTTTTGTTTCTGAGATGCGGAGCTTTCCGCCGGCGGTGGCGAAGAGTTATTGTTCCTCTGAAGCGGGTTCTTTTAACCGGGCGGATAAACGTTCTGCGATATCTCCCATCTCTTCGATCGCCTCCAGCTTGGCGCGCAGCGGCAACGA
Source organism: Chthoniobacterales bacterium (assembly GCA_038230215.1). Taxonomy (GTDB): domain Bacteria; phylum Verrucomicrobiota; class Verrucomicrobiia; order Chthoniobacterales; family DASVRZ01; genus DASVRZ01. The sequence continues at coordinate 212,999 of JBBRNR010000001.1, forward strand.
GGCCCAATAGCGGAGTTGAAAGCGGCGACTGGACTCCCAGCCGCACTCCCAATCGTCAGAGTCCGCATTGATACGCCAGTTGAGTGTCTCACTCATGAGACATCTTCTAGCAGACCCAGTTGCTCAATGTCGATCAAGTCATGCGGCCGCCCTGCCTCTTTTTTCATCTGGAGTAGTGTGCTCAGCGAAACAATTCTAACAGGAACCCCTTCAGCAACGTCTTGGACAAGCGCCGCTTCATATTCTCCAGCGAAAGGAAACGGCTCGATGACAAAGACATCGATGGGGGTGTGGTAGTGAACATCGCTATACAAATTGAGGACCAACATGTGTTTTTCCGCAATCCACCTCTCCCGCGTCCGAGCATCAGCGAATTGAAGAGGAGTGACGGGGATTCGAGGAAAATAGCCGAGCTTCTCCAAGGCTTCGAGTGCGCTGGTGATATTCTCAGGTAAAAGATCGATGACCAGATCAACGTCTTTTGTTTGACGAAGATAACCGTGAGCGGCAACGGCTATGCCTCCGACCACAATGAAACGAACTTCCGCCTCGTTCAACGCACGCACGATCGCTTCAAAGCTGGGCACCTTCATCCCGATCAATATGCGTCCAGTTTCTTCGAAGTCAGGAGTTTTCTATCCTCATCAGCTCTCATCATTGCCAGGAAAGAACGTCGTCGGAATTTTGAAATTGGCCGGGCGCGTTTGGATTGCCGAAGATGCCGTCTTTGCCCGCCGACCAGACAATAACGCCCGTCTTGATTTCGTGGGGACCAGCTTTGGCATCGGAGTAGGGATTCGAAATGATTCCATTGTAATCCGTGTCGATTTTCACGAGATAGGGAGTTCCATACGGATCGAGCCATGCGCCTGTTTGTGGATGGAGTCCATTCATCCAGCGGCCGCTTTTTTTCCTGGCCGCTTGCACTTCGATAAATACAATTTTGTGAGGGTTTTGATCGTGGTCTTCGCCTTTCAAAATGGACATCAACCGACCATCGGAAGGCACGCATTCACGGGGAATTTCTGGGTAACGTCCGTATTCCGCGTAAAAGGCTTTGATCGCCATCGTGAGTTCAGCAGCTTTATTTCTAATAGCGGTTTTCTGCCTAGGTTCAGGCCCCCAACTGATTACAGGGAAAAGAATTCCTGAGACAATGAATCCTACAAATGCACCAAGAGCGATTTTGCCGACCCAGTTCATAGCAGCTTGGATTCGAGTTCCATCGCACTCTGGACGAGCGGCTCGAAACGGGCTTTTTCGGCGTTACAGAAGTCTTCCAAGGGCGCAAACGTGGCGGCGAGATCCTGATAGAATAGCGCGATGGCGTGTTTCAATTGGTCGTCGAGCGCGGTGACCAGGGCGTCCCGTTTTTTGGCCATTTGCTCGGCGTATTCGCGGAGGATTTGACTGCGTTTGAAGACGGCGACGATGGTTCCGCCGACGGCTCCCACGGCGGCGACGGTGCCGGTGACATCGAGGATCGCGACATGCGTGAGGGCGGCGATGACGGTGGCCACCCCGCCGACCGCCGCGACGGCTCCGGGGACGCGCAGCCAGGCGGACGTCTCGCCGAAAAGTGATTGGAGTTGCGTTTCAATGCGGCGATCCGACATCTGTTCGAGGAGGGTGAGGTCGAGCTGGCGGACGACCTCGGCGCGTTGATCAAGGAAAAGCCGCGCTGCCTGCAGCCGGTCGGCGCTTTCGCCGGTGAAGCCACGTTGCAGGCTCTCGTGGAGCGATTGCCAGAGGGATTTCAGGTCGCCTTCGATGAGGTCGAGGCCGCGTTTGATCTCCCGCTGAACGGCTTCCTGCAAATCGCTTTCGACGCGTTTTTGGAAATCCTGCTGCCATCCACCCGATTGGCCCTTGTGCAGCATGAGCTTGAACGTGCCCATTAAAGTCAGTCGTTCCCGGAGCACTTCCTCGCCGCGGACGCGGCATTTGTCGCAGGCCTGCTCGACCGTTCGCAGGAAGCCGCCAATCTGCCGCTGCGACTGTTCCTGGCGTTGCACGAGAATGGTTTTCAGCTCGGTGAGGCGAGCAAAATCCTGCTCGATAATGACGAGCGCGTTAGTAGTTTTCTGTTGTAGATCGCGGAGAACGACGCCTGCCGTGCGCCGAATGGAAGTGAGTTTTTCCTGCCGCATTTCGCCGCCGGCGACGGATTGATTGATGTAATCCTCCAGCTTTTGAAGCTGACTCGAGTTCCATTTTTCTGTGTCGCCGGTCAACCGCGACTCCAGCGCGAGCTTGGCGGAAACGGAGAAAACCGGGCACTCGACTCCGAGTTTTTGCAGCGAAGTCTGGCGCAGGTGACTTTCAATCCGCTCCAACTCCGCTGGCGAGCGCAGGTCGGCTTGCTGCACGACGAAGGCGACTTTTTTCAACCATTTCTGCTGGATGAACGCCATGAACTCCCAGGCCGATGCGCCCCAGGGATTCGTCACGCTGAAGACAAACAAAATCAGGTCGGCCAGCGGCACGAAACGCTCAGTGATTTCCTGATGCTCAGCGATGATCGAGTTCGTGCCGGGCGTGTCCACGATGTTGAAGTCGCGCAGAAACTCGATGGGCCGATGCAGTTCGGCGAAATGGGGGTTGATGTCCACGTCCTCAGCGGCCTCGCCATATTTGAAAAGATAGATGCGGTCCGTTGCGGGCAGGACATCGACGCGGCAAAACTCCTGTCCGAAGAGGGCGTTGAGGAGGGAGGATTTCCCGGCTTTCACTTCACCGGCGACGACGAAGAGAAACGGCTCGTTAAGCTGCTGCCCGAGCGACGTAATCGTGGCAACCGTGTCGTTTTCCGCTTTGCTGGCGCGAGCGAGATCGGCCAATTCAGCCAGCGCATTTTGCAGGGCGGCGCGCTTTTGCAGGTAATCCGCCCCGAGCTTCACGGAAACGCTGGATGTGGGTTCGGAATTCATGGTTCGCGCAATCCTGCAAAGCTCATCGCCCCACAGTTTCGATGCAAGGACTATCCACGCTGTGCGTTGCGGCACAGAATTAGAGGTAGCAGAAACGCATTCGTTTTCTCAAGTAAACTTCCCCCAAAGGTGCGTTACGAAGTCCGCTCGTTCGTAACAAGGGAAAAACGAATGCCATTAATACTGCAGCTTGCCAAGCGCCACAATCGTTTCAGTAATTGGCGTGGCGAGACGCTGCACCCATTGCGCTGCCTCACGAAGACCCTTGGCCGAAACAGTATACCAATCCCGATCAGGCTCTTTGGCCGTTGTCTGCTCGATAAACGTATTCAAATTGCGCGCGATATTCGGAGCCTTCTCCTTCTTGTCGGAAGGCAACTCTTCAATCAGTTGCTTCACTTGTTTTTCCAATTCTTCCAGCAACCTCTTTTGCTCACTAGGAGCTTGAAGCTGGATCATAGTCGTACAGTTCGTTAGAGTTTGCCCGACTTGTGAATTGGTAATATCTCCGGTGTTTATGCTATGGTTATCGATCATAACGCTGATTTGTGGTGTTGGCTGTTTGGTATTGTAATAGCGAATGGCATTCAAGCCAAAATAGTGGTTCATGATTTCTTTTGGAGATTTAGGCTTCGCCTTCCCACTCCACTTAGGCCCCAAAACCTTCGCAGGTAAAAGCAAGGCAGGATTTTGGTGCAAATAGAGACCCGTCAATCCCGTTAAATGGTCTATTTCTGGCGGCAAACAACTTAGCCGGTTTCGTGCAAGTCGAAGAGTAGTAAGCGAAGTAAGCATGCCGATTTCTGGTGGAAGAGTGCTGAGCCTGTTACGCTGCAGGAACAACTCCTCTAGGAGAGTAAGATTACGAATCTCTGGCGGTAATTCCCTGAGTTCATTTCTCGACAGATAAAGCCGCCGCAGCAAAGAGAGGCTTCCAACTTCTGGAGGGAGCGTGCTGAGAATGTTTTCTTGAAGGTGTAATGTAGTTAGCGAAGCCAATTGACCGATCTCCGGCGGCAGTGCTTTAAGGCCTAACTTCGCAAGAATGAGCTTAGTTCCGCCATTTGCCTTTTGATGACACTCATCGATCCTTTTCAGTGCCTCAGCATATGCTTCATTTCCATTCGCGGTCATTTTGTCCCTCCCTCAATTGTGGACACACTCTTCTTGGCAGGATTCGAGTAGGCCTACCATCGGATGCCTTTCAGGGAATGATTCTTCAATAAACCGCGAGAGAAACTGACCGTGCTTACCAATGCTATCAGCACGCTCTGGGGCGGATAAGATGCCACCTATGACGGAGACAAGCTCCTCATGATTCTCCGGATCTTCCACAATAATGACGTTGCGGCCGGGGACGAGATTCTGGTGATAAGGCAGTTTATCCACAATTTCACGTGAACAGACGAGGCAGACTCCAGACGCCAGAATTTCACGCACGAGAATTGGGGAGTGGAATTGAATCGGAAATCCGTTTTCTAGGAAGAAAACGATGTTTAATGTGCGGAGGAACCCAGGAATTCTCCAAGGTGGCAGCGGCGGGAGGCAAACGGTCTTACAAGCCAGCGGCTCACAGCTTGCGACCTCTTGAAAATAGGCCCTGAGCGTCTTGGAATGACCACAAGCCACCGTATAAAAATGGAACGGAAGGTGTACAACGCGCTCGTCCGATAGTGCGCGAAGCAGAGCAAAACTTCCCTTAGCGCGGCCGACTTTCCCATAGATGCCAATTCGAATTAAATTGGTGGGTAAACCCTCCGTGTGAAAAAGAGCGTCCCCAAAACTGACTTCTCCAAGGGCATCCTTGAGCCATGCAGGAAAAGCACGGCTGTAGCCGTCGATCTCAAATGGCGGGGGAGTGCCCGTGTGGTAGTCGGGTATCCGTGGAGAACCAATGTGAATCTGCCTTTCGGGTGGAACCCCAAGCTCACGAAATGTCTCTTGATGAAACGAAGACGTCAAAACACATGCTGGTTCACTTAATGCGAACTTTGCTGCAGCCCGTAAATTGGGTTCACGAATAAGTCTCCCTATGTCGCTACCTGCGTGCCGAAGATACACACGCGCATTGGTCAATCTACCAAGCAGTGAAGCTACAAGTCCGTATGGCTCAAGATACCATCCAATATACGCATCAAACGAGACTTTCTCCGAAAGCTCGTGAACAATCCCAAATAATTGTGATGCAAATGGACGTGTAAAAGGGATGAAACTGCTATCAGGAATAGACGTGGTGTAGTGAATATGAAGCCCAGGCGGAGTAGTGGCAGAGAGAAAACGTTCGTCCTCGGAAAGCATGACCGTTCGATAGCACGCGCTGGCCTCAAGTGCGTTGGAGACCAGATGCACATCCCAGCCCGCGAAGGCAAGGCAGCGTGCCGCCCAAAACGTATGTGAGGATGTTCCCCCTTGTAACGGAGGGCACTTACCTACAATACAAACGGCCCTCCCATTCATACTGCGAACTCAATCACTACCGTTACACGAGTTGCACCCGTCGCAGTTGGTGGCTTCGGAGAGTTGGTTGGCAGGGCCGTCATCGGTGCCGCATGAAGTGCATCCGCCACAGTTGGCATCAAGGCTTGCACTGCGAAACGGGCGGGGCCAGAGGTCCGCAGGCGCTGGCTCGCCTAATACACATTCGTAATCGACGAGGAAACGTTGATAAGCTTCTTGGCTACTGGAGCGACTTTCGGAGTCGGTATTGGGTTGGTGGTGAATGAAACGTCCACCTACTACTTGGCAGAATTCCGAGTAGTCGCGAGTAAACATGATAAACGTGTGCCATGCCTTATCGATCTGTCCGCGCATCCCGTAAGCAGGTCCATCGTTCATCGCGCACAAGGCGAGAAAGCGGCGTAGCTCGAATATATGGCGCTCGGCGTCTTCGTATGAAAGTTCACAGTCGCGTCCGTAGCGTGAGATTACGTTGTTGAGTGGGAAATCCATCGCGAGATGGACAGCATCATTTTGTATTTGTGTTTTCATATCATGGGTTTATTTGGCAATTGAGATCAGATATCTTAAGAAGAAACTGGCTTGCTACCGCTATCGCCAGTTGTTGATGCGGGCTTCTTCTCCCGCACCGGCGAGCGGTGGACTCGGCTGGCGGTTTGCCAGGCGTGGAGCTTCTCGGGCTTGCGGGCGTATTTGTTGTTCATGATCGTGTCGAGGTCGTCCACGTCTTTGCTGGCGGCTAAAAGGATTTGGCTGATGGCTCCGGTGTTTTCGACGCCCTCCAGGTTCTCGGCCTGGTTGAGTTTGTTGGCGGCGATGAGGGCGTCGTAGTCGGCGCGGAGGTCTTCGACGAAGTCGGTGGCGATTTCCCATTCGAGGAATTTGGCGCGGCGGGCGGCCTTGACCGCTTTTTGCTCGGGTGTGTCGCCGCCGTCGGCGACGGGGGCGTTGTTGTCTTCGAGCAGGCGGAGGAGTCGCTCGGCGTGGGTTTTGATGGCTGACTCGGTAAAGTCGGCGGGCATGGCGTAGTCGGCGATGGAGCCGCCGAGGGCGGCCGGGCCGACGCTGCGGGAGGTGCGGGCGATGTTTTTGAAGTCGAGCCAGTGCGCTTCCAGGATGGTGGCTTTGGAGGCACGACCGGGGACCTGGCCGAGCTTGGCGTCGACGAGGTCGAGGAGATGCTGGTCGGTGCGGCCGAAGAGGGTCTTCGCTTTGCCGCCGGGGGCGAAGTCGTCGGTGTTTTCGGTGCCGAAGGTTTGGACGCGGGTGAGGCGGTCTTCACGGAGTTTGTCGCGGTCGTTCATATTTATTGGGTTATTCTGAGCGCTCAGGAAGATGACGAGCGGCGCGGGGTCTTGCCAAGTCAAAAAGCCCTTTTTTTACGGAATTGCGTCGTCAGTGCGGGGGAGTGGCGGTTTTATGCCACGCGGCGGTTAAAATTCCTCGGAGTAAATAGTGCAATCCAGATCGAAGCTGACGCCACCTAAAGGCCGACGCGCACCAACCGGGAGTCAGGCTGCCACAACCCGGAGACTGATGCGCACCTACCCGGAGATGGACACGCACCTACCCGGAGCGCCGTTCCCGCTACCCGGAGATGGATGCGTACTAATCTGGAGCCGCACTGTCTGAACCGGGAGACCGATACGCAGCAACCCGAAGGCTCGCTGCTACTACTTGGAGGGAGGCTGGCAATGACCGGATAGCCAGGCGTAACAACCCGGAGGTCTGCTGCCATAACCCGGAACTAAAGACGCAGCAGTCGGAGAGGGGCACGTCGTTACCCGGAACGCAGGTGAACGCAGCCGAAGGTTAATGGTTATGAACCCGAAGTGGGCAGCGCGTTCTGCAGGGCGGCGCGCTTTTGCAGGTAATCCGCCCCGAACTTCACCGGGCTTTTTTTGCGTGGAGTTTGGGTGAATTCTCCGGCTCCGCTGACGAGGCTTTGGCGAGGACTTTCGTCGTTGGCGACGGTTTTGGCTGTTCCATCGCAAGCAGTTCGGAGACGGTGGCAAACTGGAAACCCTTGGCAATGAGTTGGTCAAATGTCTCGGGCATCGCCCTCACGGTGCTGCCGTGGATGTCGTGCGCCAGAATGATCGCGCCGTCTTCCGCACCGCTGACGATACGGGAACGCACGACGCTTTCGCCGGGTTTTTTCCAGTCGAGCGGATCGACGGACCAGAGAATGATCTGTGTCCCAAATTCAGCCGGGATCCATTTTTTTTGCGACTGCGTGATGGAGCCGTAGGGCGGGCGCATGAGGGTGGGCTTCACGCCGCAGGCGGCGACGATGGCGTCCTGGGTTTTCTGGATTTCGTTGCGGACGGCAGCGTCGCTCATCTTCGCAAACGCGGGGTGCGTCCATGAATGGTTACCGACCTCGTGGCCTTCGGCGACCATGCGTTTCACCAGATCGGGATTGTCCGCAACGTTCTGGCCTACCATGAAAAAGGTGGCTTTCATGTGCCGCTTCTTTAATTCATCGAGGAGCATCCCGGTGTATTCCTTGCTTGGGCCGTCGTCGAAGGTCATCGCGAGATACGGTCCTTTCACATACACCTGCGCGTAGGTATTTGCCTTTCCCGGAGTGAAACTGGCCATGGAAATCTCGGGGTCAGCCTGCAGCGGTTGCGGCGTGGCCGGCGTTTCGCTAACGAGTGGTTTCGGAGTCGGCAGGGCTGCTGTCGGAGTGGGAGCCGCTGTGGGAATGGGGGTGGCCTCGAGCTGGCGCGGAGTCGGCAGGGCTTCCTGGGCGCAGCCGGTTTGCAGGCTCAAGCCCAAAACAGAGAGGAGTAGGAGGGAAATGGAGGGCTTCATTTTGGCTGGAGAAAACGATAGAGGATGGCTTCGAGTTTGCGACTAGTTTCTTCCGGCCACAACGGGCGCGGCGTGACGATGGCCGTGTCTAAAGCGGTGTGCTCCGGCCAGTTGGGTTCCATGGGTATCTGGGGAATGACGCGGGCGAGAATGGATTTCGCCGTCTCGGCATTGGCGAGAAGGTGGCCGATGACCATCGTGAGGCTGACGGGTTCCTCATCCACTTTCCAGCAATCGTAGTCGGTGATCATGGCCAGGGTGGCTATGGCGATCTCGGCTTCCCGGGCGAGTTTTGCCTCAGGGAGATTCGTCATCCCGACGACGTCGAAACCGAGCTGGCGATGCACGTTGGACTCCGCCCGGGTGGAAAAAGCCGGGCCGTCCATGTTGACGTAAGTCCCGCCGTTGGTGTGGGCGAGTTTCATTTCATTCAGCGCGTTGGAGAGCAATTTCCGCAATTCACTGGAAGTCGGATCGGCGAACCCGACGTGCGCCACGATGCCTCTTCCAAAAAATGTGTGCCCCTCGCGATGGGTTGTCCGGTCGAAGTATTGGTCCGGCAAAACAATGTGACGCGGTGGAAATTCCTCTTTTAAGCTGCCGACGGCGGTCACGCAGATGATCCAGGCGACTCCGAGCAATTTCAGCGCGTAGATGTTGGCGCGATGATTGATTTCCTGCGGCAGAATGCGGTGTCCCCTGCCATGGCGCGGCAGAAAATAGACCGGCCGACCGGCGAGCATTCCACTCACAATCACATCGCTGGGCGGGCCAAACGGCGTTTCAACAGTGATTTCCCTGGAGTCGGTGATGCCCTCGATCTGGTAAAGACCGCTTCCGCCGATGATGCCGATGGCTGGTGTGTTCATGATTTTTTTAGTTTCAAAATGTCGTCGAAATGCTGATCGGCGTGCTCCAGTTCGACTTTGTGAAACAGGGCACACGCGGCGATGAGCAAGTCGTTGCTGGGGAAGGTGCGGCCCGTGGCGCGACCGAGATCGGCCAGGTCGCAGGCCAGCTGCCAGACTTCGTCGGTGATCGCCAACTCAGGGATGACTTGCTCAAACTGCCGCAGCATGGAGCGCTCAGCGCCGGGCCCAATTCCTGCCCAGAGCTCCAATCGCACCGGAGCGCACCAGGCGGCTTGACCGGATTCGACTAGAAATGTCATTCGTTGCCGAATCTCCGCGTCCCCTTTTCGGCGCATGGCTTGCACCCAATAGGTCGTGTCGATCAACTTCACGGGACGTTGTTGTGATCGTCCAAATCGTTCAGCGCCTCGATTTCGTCGTTGGTCATGAGGGAATCGAACGTCCCAAAATATTTCACCAGTTCCGCCATCTTTTTTCGGCGATTGAAATCCTGCACCGCAGTCACGATGGCATCGCGCTTCGTTTTGGCTCCGGTGAGGCGCATCGCATCCGAAAGATCCTTGTCTGGAATATCAATCGTAGTTTTCATGATTCGAATCTAACTGGAATGGGAATCCGAAACAAGCCGTTTACCAATTCTGTTTCGAGCTTCTAAGGAGTTCGATAAACGCGAGTTGTGCAGCAGTCAGCGCTTTTTTCTTCTTCTTGAGCAAGCCGAGCGGACGCCACATGTCGGCACCGACGACTTCCACGGCGATCAAAGTCCCGGCACGCACCTCAACCTTCACCGATGCACGCGGCACGAGCGCGATGCCGCTCTCGATGGCGACGACGCGTTTCACGGTCTCGATGTTATCAAACTCCATCGCGATCTGGATGCGGATGCCTTCCTTGGCGATCATCTGGTCGATGGCTTTGCGCGTCGGCTGATCGTAGCTGAAGGAGACAAATTTTTCGCCGTCCAAGTCGCGCAAACGCAAGCGTTCCCGACTGGCGAAACGGTGCGACGGCGCACAGATCAGGACCAGTTTATCCTTCCAAAACGACTCGACTTCGATGCCTCGACGCTCCATCGGAAACGCCACCAAGCCGAGATCGACCCGGCCCTCGAGCACGGCCTGATAGACCTGCGCCGAGCGCAAAAACTCCAGCCGGATCTCCACCTCGCGATATTTCTTTTTAAATTCCTTCAAATATGGCGGCAGTTCATGCAGGCCAATGCTGTGCACCGCCGCAATTTGGATTGTGCCTGCGACATTCGTCTTCAACTCCTCCAGCCGCTGGCTGAGCGAGTCGCAAGCCTTCAAAATATCGCCCGCCGCCCGGAGCATCGCGCGGCCCTCCTCGGTTACAGAGAAATTTTTCTTCCCACGCTCGATTAGCGTCACATTAAATTTCTGCTCCAGTGCGCGGATTTGCTGGCTGACCGCACTCTGCGTGATCCCATGCATTTCCGCCGCCTTGGAAAAGCTGGCAGTCTCGACCAAATCGAAAAAAATCTGAAAAGTCTCAATTTGCATGGCGGGAACTGCCGCAGACTATTAAACGTTTTGGGTCAATGAGCACGCCTTTTTCCAGTATGGCCGACGCCATCGATTCGATTGAAACTCGCATCAGCGCCGCCGCGCAACGAGCCGGGCGTGAGCGGAGTTCCATCGAACTCATCGCCGTCTCGAAAACGCATCCGCTGGAGGCGATTCGCGAGGCGCGGGACTGCGGACTGCGGCTCTTCGGCGAAAACAAAGTCCAGGAGGCGCGGGCGAAAATTCCCGACGCTCCCTCCGACTTGCGCTGGCATCTCATCGGTCATTTGCAGAGCAACAAAATCCGGCACGCGCTGCCGTTGTTCGAGATGATCCACAGCGTCGATTCGCTCGAACTCGCGACCCAAATCGACCGCATCGCCATGGAACTCGGTTTGTTTCCGAAGGTGCTCCTCGAGGTGAACGTGGCGGGCGAATCGTCAAAATTTGGCTTCCAGTCCGATAAACTTCTGACCCAAATGGAAGCCCTCATCGCGCTGCCCCGTCTGCAAATCGACGGGCTCATGACCATCGCGCCGTATGCCGAAGACGCCGAGGCTTCGCGTCCATTTTTCCAGCAACTCCGCCAGCTTCGCGACCGGCTTGCCAGCGAGCAGAGCATTCCCCTCGCCCACCTGAGCATGGGGATGAGCGGCGATTTCGAAGTTGCGATTGAGGAAGGCGCGACTTTGATTCGAGTCGGAAACGCCATTTTTGGGGTCCGAAGCTACGCGAAAAACAAACCGGACTAAAACGCGGTCAGTTTTTTCATCGCGGCGAGGACGATTTCCAGACGCGACTCCAAGTCCGATGTCTCCAGAATTTCCTGCCGAACATCGGGATTTTCAATGAAAGCGGCAGCCATCAGGTCGCCAATAATTTCCGGGTCTTCGATGCTTTCGAGATATTGATCCATCTTTTGCGGCATGTGATAGCCGCGCTGGCGCAAGACCCCGCTTTGCGCCCGGAGCGTCGCAGCCAGTTCGCGGACGCGCTGCTGGTCGCTGACCTCGGTGACGACGCTCTCGATTTCGACAATCCGAAACGGCTCCGACTGCTTTTCCCCGATGATTTGGACGCGGGCGAGTCCTTGCAAAATGAGGTCCGACGTTCCCTCGGATCGCTCCACGCAGGCGCGTATGACGCCGATACCCATGATTTCGGCGAGGTCAGAAACGGGCAGTGCCGGGTCGCCCCAATCCAAGGTTTGCGCGACGCCGAAGATGCGCGGGCCGCCGAGCGATGCTTCCAACATGGCCCGGTAACGCGGCTCGAAGATGTGCAGAGGCAGGAGAGAATTAGGAAACAAGACCGCTTGCGGCAGGACGATGATCGGGATTTCACTCGGTATTTCCAGCGGCGTGTCCATGCTCTGTCAGTGTTACGTTTCTCCCGAGGGAATGGGCGACACTTTCCACAAAAATGGCAAAAGCCGACCGGTTTAAGCCGCATCTGGGCAATTCCTGAAATGCCCCGTTGACGCCCCGAGGCTCCGAGTCCATATTCGCGCCCCTTTTCCAACTGGGAAAATTATTTCACTCAACCGGGAAAGACCGCACTTCTATGGACCACATTCGCAATATCGCTATCATCGCCCACGTTGACCACGGCAAGACCACGCTCGTCGATCAACTCCTGAAACAATCCGGCACTTTCCGCGCCAATGAGGCCAAGGCTACCGAGGACCGCATTATGGATTCCATGGACTTGGAGCGTGAAAAAGGCATCACGATCAAGGCCAAAAACGCCGCATTTCAGTGGCATGAATATCATGTGAACATCGTGGACACCCCGGGCCACGCCGATTTCGGTGGCGAGGTGGAACGCATCATGAAGATGGTCGATGGCGTGCTGCTCGTGGTGGATTCGCATGATGGCCCGCAGGCGCAGACGAAGTTTGTGCTTCGCAAAGCGCTCGAAAACGGAGCGAAACCGATCGTCGTCATCAACAAGATCGACCGCGAAAACGCCCGTCCCCACAAAGTCCTCGACATGGTGTTCGAGCTTTTCATGGAACTCGGTGCCAGTGATTTGCAACTCGACTTCCCGGTCGTTTACGCCAGCGCGAAAGCCGGTTACGCCAAGGATGAAATCGACCAGCCGAGTGAAAATATGGAGCCGCTCTACCGGGCGATCATCAAGCACATTCCGGCTCCGAAAAAGGCGGACCACAGTTTCTTTCAGATGTTGGTTTCCAACCTCGATTACTCCGACTACCTCGGTCGTATTGCTTTTGGCCGCATCATTTCCGGCCGGGTGAAAGTTGGCGACAGTATCGTCTGCATTCATCTCGATGGCCGCCGAGAACGCACCAACGTGACCGCGCTTTTCGGTCATCAGGGTCTGATGAAAACCGAGATTAAAAACGCCAGTGAAGGCGACATCATCGGTCTTTGCGGCTTCGAGGACGCCTACATCGGCGAGACTTTGACGGACATGGAAGACCGCCCGGCGGTGCCCTTCGTGGACATTGATCCACCGACGATCAGCATGAAAATTTGCATCAACGACGGCCCGCTGGCTGGCCGCGAAGGCAAATTGCTCACCGCGCGCCAGATCCGCGAACGCCTCATCCGCGAGACGCGCACGAACGTTTCCATTTTGGTCAATGAAACGGAACTCGCCGGTCACTTCGAGATCAAGGCCCGTGGCGAAATGCAGATCGCGATCATCGTCGAGCAAATGCGCCGCGAAGGCTTCGAGCTGCTCGTTTCCCGTCCCGAGGTTATTTTCCAGCGCGACGCGGAAGGCAAACTTCAGGAGCCTCTCGAAAATCTCTACGTCGATGTCCCACCGGAAAACTTGGGCACCATCCTGCAATCGCTCGCTGGTCGTAAGGCCGAAATCGTTAGCATGGATCACCAAGCCAACAGCGTCTCCGTTATCGCCGTCGTTCCCACTCGCGGCTTGATCGGCTTCGAGACCGACCTCGTTAACGCCACTAAAGGTCACGGCATCATGTCCCACATTTTCAAAGAATACGCCCCTCACAAAGGTGACATTCCGACCCGTTTCAACGGCGTCCTCATCGCCATGGAAGGCGGCGTCAGCACGGCCTATTCGCTTGAGCCTCTGCAAGAACGCGGACGCCTCTTCATCGCGGCTGCTGTCGAGGTCTATGAGGGAATGATCATCGGGGAAAACGCCCGTCCCGACGACATGCCTTGCAACCCTTGCAAAGCCAAGAAACTCAGCAACATGCGCTCCACCGGCGACGGCAAAGGCATCTCGCTTTCGCCTCCGCTGACCATGACCCTGGAGCGTTCGCTGGAATACATCGCGCCCGACGAGTACGTCGAAGTCACTCCGATCAGCCTGCGACTCCGCAAAAAAATTCTCAACGCCAATGCCCGCAAGCGTTCGCAGCCGATGGTCGCAGTTTAAGCTGCACTTTCAGCGGCGTTACGGCAGAGCACAGATAGTCCAAGGTGCCGCGCAGTTGATCCACCGTCTCGGACACGCCCTTTGGCATTTCTCTGCACTCCTCGCCCCTTGACGCCCCGATGGAATAGAATCCCGTTGCTTTCATAAGGTGCTTGATTAGTTTCGCAACTTTCCACTATGAAACGCGCCTTGTTTGTTGCCGGTGGCTGGGAGGGACATCAACCTGTCCAATGCGCCGAGATTTTCGCCCCGTTGCTGGAGCTGGCCGACTTTGAGGTGGAAACCAGCCGCACGCTCGACTGCTATCTCGACACGAAAAAGATGCAGTCGCTCGACCTTATCGTTCCCGTCTGGACGATGGGTAGCATCACTCCCGAACAGCTCCGGGGTCTGCTCTCCGCCGTCGAGCGTGGCACCGGCCTGGCTGGCTGGCATGGTGGCATGGCCGACTCCTTTCGCACCGCCACGGAATACCAGTTCATGGTCGGCGGCCAATGGGTCGCTCATCCGGGAAACATCATCGACTACACCGTGGAAATCACCGAGCCCGACGACCCGATCATGGCTGGCATTGAGGATTTCGAGATGCACAGCGAACAGTATTACATGCACGTCGATCCCTCGAATGAGGTGCTGGCCACGACCACTTTCGAAAGCCAGCTCTACCCACACATTAATGGCACTGTCATGCCCGTCGTCTGGAAGAGGCAATGGGGAAATGGGAATGTCTTCTACTCCTCGCTCGGCCACGTCGCGGAGGACTTCGGCGTCACCGAGGCTCGCGAGATCATGCTCCGCGGAATGCTCTGGGCCGCGCGCTACTAACAACCCTCACCTCCTCAACCATGAAAATATTCCTAGTCCTCCTAGCCTTGGCCGGGCTTGCCTCCGCGCAGACCCCCACTCCCCCAGCTCCCGAAACCACGCCGCTGCAGGGCTTCTGGCGCGCGGTGTTGCCGGGTGGCATCTATCGCGTTCGGCTGGACCGCATCCAGTCTGTTAGTACACACGAATATACCATCGAGCCGCTCACCCGCGTGACCGAGCTAACCATCGACACCGGCGGCGCGGTCGTCACCCGCTTCTATTATCTGGAAATACTAACACCTCAGACTCCGATGGGCTTCGGACAATCGGCCGTCGACCTAATCAAAGAAAAAACTGAGGACGTCGCCAATAAAGTCACCGGCGACACGGGCGTCTGGAAGAAAGTGACCAAGATTTATCCCGCCACCACGCATGCGCACACCGTCGAGTATCGCGTGGAATCGAAGGACGACATTCGCAAACTCATGTCCAGTGCCGAGAAAGCCTGGAGCACGAATCACGGCGAGGAAATCAAACTCGATTGAAAGATTCCACCCCACGTCGGGTTACGGGTAAACGACGAGCGTGCCCTTCATTCCGGCGGCATAATGGCCAGGAAACGTGCAGAGAAAATCGTAGTTTCCCGACATGTCGGGCGCTTTGAAGGTGATCGTGTCGCTTTCCCCCGGCCCAAGGAGTTTGGTGGCGGCTATGATGTGTGTTTTCTGTTCCGGCGCGATGTAATCGGTCGCACCATGAGTCACTCCCGCATTGGCAAAGGCCTGAACATCCGTGTGCAACTGGACCAGCACGAAATTATGAGCCATGGCAGTTTTGGCCATGGTTCCCATGTTCTTCAGAGTCAATTTACAGGGCTGTCCGGCACGCGCATCGATGGCGGCGACATCGTATTTCATGGTGTCATTGCCCTGTAACTCGAATGTCTTTTCCGGTAGGCTGGAAACAACCGGACCAGTGGGATGTCCGCAACCGCCCAGAAGCAGGAAAGCCCCCCAGCAGGCGGCAAAAAAGGGTGTTTTAATGAGCGTCATAGGTGTTTTTGGTTAGAAAGCGATCCAGGATTCCAGGTAGAGCGTGTTGTTATCGCCCGCTCCCTGGGAAGTGCCATTGAAATGGTTGTAAAGAACGTATTGGATCGAGAATTTCACGTTGCTTCTCGGCCAGAAAGCCGGGCCGCCCGCCTTGTTGAAGGGCAGATAATTCACCTGCAAGACCAGTCCATCGCTTTTCGGCGAGCCATTCGCGCTATCGCCATAAAGCGCGGCGTCCTGACTGCCATCCAACCAAAAATAGCCCGCCGCCGCCCCGTAGGTTTTGTCGTAAAGATAATCTACCGTGGCCCGCGTGGACCAGAGATGATCGCGCGAGTGCGATACATTGCCGAGAGCCTGGCTGGCGTGCCAATCCTCCCGCTCATAGACCGAGGAAAAGAGGCCCGTCACATCGTTCTTCCCGATGGAAACTTGGTATTGCACATCCAACCCTTGGTCCAGAAACTGATCGTGCCCGGCAGAACTCAGCCGGTCGGGATACGTGTTCGCGGCCAGGCCGAAAAGACCCACTTCCCACGATTGATTACCCACTGCCTGGGTGTAAGCCAGCCGCCAATACGGCGCGAGACCCGAGATCTTGTTTTCACCATCGGGACTCACCCCCACGGCTCTTTGAAACCCGTCGTCGAGGGTGTGATAGCCCGCGACATCCAAGTAAATGTGGTTCGCGATTAGGACGTAGGCACCGGCTCCGACGACTTGCTGCGAGAGACCTCCCTCGATCAACGTGCCGGCAGAAGGAGTGGGCGCGACCCCGGAGCCGCTGAAGGGAAACGTCCAAGCCGGTGCGGTGTTCCAGGGATCTTGCAGGCTGGGATTATTGTTAACGTAGAAACCGTAGATGATGTCGCGGTCAAAAACCGTCGCGCTGTCCGCATAACGGATCTCGACGTTGTCCCAGACGATCTGGCGGGCCACGCCATCGTAAGTCGCCTGCATAAAGACCCCGATCTTGTTCAGGAAGCCCGCCACTTCGGGGCAATTTCCAAATAAACTGTCGGCATAGGGGCCGAAAAGCCGCCCGGCATAGAAGAGACTCGCCTGCGTAAGAGCAACATTCGAGTTCTTGCCGACATGCGGCGCGGCACCTCCCACCTGATCCTTCTGCGTCTGGGTGAAAGACGGCATTAGCATCACAGCCAGCGGCGGATAATCCGTGCCGCCCGTGCTGTTGGTGTAGCCAGTAAGCTTAAAGTTCCGCCCGTTTTCATTCAAAATGGGAAACTCGGTGTGGCAACTGATGCACGACATTCCCTCCTGCCGTGCGAAACTCGGCAGCGCCTCCGCTTTTCCCAGCAAACCGCCGAGCACGCTGAGGGCAATGAAAGTCGCCTGTAAAAAAGTGGGTGCTTTCATAGTAGAAACAACGTGGGCCGCAGGTTACTTGACGATTAGAACGCCCTTCATCCCCGATTGGAAATGCGCCGGGAAGGAGCAGAGATAAGGATAGCTGCCGGGAGCTGTAGGAGCGGTGAAAGTGATGTGACCGGATTCCCCCGGCCCGAGGACGGGGATGGCGGCGAGCACTTCACCAGCCAACGCACTGGGCTGGAAGTTTTCCCCTTTCGCTTTTACTGCCCCGGCGGCATAGGCGCGGGCATCGGACCCGGCTTTCAGGAGCACCCAGTTGTGGCCCATCGCTTCTTTCGGGAGCGTGCCCCCGTTTTTCAACTCGACGGTGATTTTTTGTCCCGGCGACGCCTCGATTTTGTTCACGTCATACTTCATCGTGTCAAAGCCTTTAATGACGACCGTCTTGGCGGCTGGCGCGGCGCACAATCCGTTGGACAGGGCGGCAGCAAAAAGGGTGCTTACAAAAAAGGTGGCAATTTTGGAGTTCATAGAATGTTAGGAATTTTTCTAACACTGGGACGACGCCGACGGAGTGTCTCCGCATCCTTACGGAAAAGCTGCGCAGTTTCCCGGAGATCGGCGTTTCTGGCCGGAAACCGCGACTTTAGTGAAGCAGCGCGATGCTGGCGCGATATTCACTGGGGGAAAGGCCGGTGATTTTCTTAAAGTCGCGGTTGAATTGGGAGAGCGATTGGAAACCGACGGCGAAGGCAGCCTCGCTGATGCGAAGGCGCGGGTCGAGAAGGAGGAGCCGGGCCTTCTCGATGCGGGTGCGGGCGACGTAATCGAGGAAGTGCAGCCCAGTGGCGGCAAGGAATTTCTCGCCGAAGTAGTGCGCGCTCATGTTCACCACACGGGCGACGTCGGGCAGGGAAAACTCCTCGCTGGAGTGGGCGTCGATATAGACGCGCGCCTCCGTCATGTTGGGTGCCTCATCGGGTTTCGAGCGGAGTCGCATTTGATTGGCCGACTGGGCGAGGTGCTCGGCGAAGATGACGAGGAGGCGGATGAGGGCCGCGTATTTTTCCGGGGAAATGACCCGGATATTGAAGTAAGCGTCCTCCAGTTTCTTCAAATCGACCTGGGAGCCCCACTTCAAGAGGGTGCGGGCGAGGCGGTTAAACTCCCGCCGGTCGGGGGCCTGGAGGAGGATCTGGCCGGTCTGGAGAAAGGCGATCACCTCGTCGCCGACCCGCAGCGGAATGGTGGTCTCGCAAAGGCCGGCGAAGCACTTGAGCGTCTTCGGGGCGGTCTGGGCCTCCTTTTCGAGTTTTTGCTGGAGCGCGTAGCAGGCGGCGCAACTGGAACCACCCTGGCCCAGCAAGAGGCAAAAGGGGTTCCCCTGGGCCTCGGCGTAGCGGATGACCTGGAGCATCTCAGGTGTGTGCAGGCTCAGGGGCAGCCCCGTGCCGCCGGTGAAGGCACTCTCGTAATCTTGGTAAATCTGCGACCGCGAGAGAGTGCTGGCGAGAGTATCGTCGGGGAGCGGTGGAACAGAACTCCGCAACGGTCGCTTTTTCATGGCGAGCCGAGGCTATCGGGGTGTGTCCTGATGCGCAATGGGTGTTTGCAACGGATCAAAACACCGGAAGGAGCAGGTTTTTTTCCTGATTTTCCGCTGTTCTAGCCTCGATCTCGGCGATGGCCCATGTCGCGTGTTCGGCGATGAGCGGTTCGGGATCGTTGCTAACATTTCGCAGCGCGGGCAAATCGTCTGGCGTGCCGATGTTTCCCAAGGCGACGCAGACGTTGCGCAGAAAGCCGCTCCGTTTGATGCGCTTGATCGGCGAACCGCGAAAACGCGCGCGAAATTCATCGTCGTTCCAAGTTAGATAGTCCCGCAACTCGACTGTGCCCGTCGCCTCGGTGGCCTGGAAGGTGAGTTCATTGGAAGTCACCGCAAACCGGTTCCACGGGCAGGCGGTGAGGCAGTCGTCGCAACCGTAAACGCGATCACCAATGGCACGGCGAAACTCCAGCGGAATGGAACCCTTGTTCTCGATGGTTAGATAGGAAATACAGCGCCGCGCGTCGAGTTGGTGTGGGGCGATGATCGCATCCGTCGGGCATGCCACCATGCAGCGCGTGCAGGAGCCGCAATGGTTAGTCGCCGTCGCATCCGGGTCTAACTCCAGTGTGGTGAGGATCACGCTCAGGAAAAACCAGGTGCCGAGTTCGCGATTGAGAATCATCGTGCTTTTGCCGTGCCAGCCAATGCCAGCGCGGGCGGCGAAGTCGCGTTCCAGCACCGGTCCCGTGTCCGTGTAACTCCTCTGGCGTCCACCGTGCGAGGTTAGAAAACTTGTCAGCGCGGCGAGTCGCGGCTCAATGACGTCGTGGTAGTCCGTGCCCCAGGCGTAGCGGGCGATTTTTCCCCGGGCACGCGGTGGTTGCCGGCCTTGGAAATAGTTCGTCGCCAGCACTACGATCGATCTCACACCGGGAAGGACCAACTCCAGGTCGCTGCGTTTATCCGCACCTCTTGCCAACCAATCCATCGTTGCGTGTTTGCCCTCGGCCAGCCAGCGGCGGAAATCCTCTGCGTGCGGCGCAGCCTCCGCCGTGGTTACGCGACAAAGATCAAACCCGACCCGGCGCGCCAACTCCGCCAGCTCATTTTTTACGTCGGTTTGCATGTCCATCCGGCGGCCTCGAGAATGAGGCTCACGGCCTGGCCGCGATTGACCCGGCCCGTGTTGATTTCGAGCTGCGCCACCTCGCGATACCACGGCTCGCGCAGGACTAGCAACTCGTGCAACGTCCCGCGCGGGTCCGCCGTTTGCAGAAGCGGGCGGCGGTTGTTGCGCGAGACGCGCTCGTAGATCACCGCCTCCGAGGCGTGCAGCCAGACGACGAGTCCGATCTGCGGGAGGAGTTGGCGGTTTTCCTCGCGAATGACCATCCCACCACCGGTGGAAATGATACAGCCACTTTTGTCGAGATGGTCGCGTAGGACTTCGGTTTCGATCTCGCGGAAAACATTTTCCCCTCTATCGGCGAAGATCGCGGAGATCGGCTGACCTGCTTGTTTCTCGATCTCGGCGTCAGTGTCCACGAGCGGACAGCCGATTTTGCGGGCTACTATTCGGGCGAGGGAACTTTTTCCCGTTCCCATGAAACCGACAAGGATGATGTTGCGCGCTGGGGCCGGCATGGCCCTTTAATTTACGCCTGGCGGGTTACATTGCGAGCTTTTGCGCCCTTGTCGTCTTGAAAAACCTCGTATTCGACCTGTTCCCCCTCCTGGAGAGTTTTGAATCCGTCGGTTTTGATTTCACTGAAATGGACAAAGATGTCCTCGGCAAACTCGGGGTTTGTAATAAACCCGAAGCCTTTTTTCTCATTAAACCACTTCACAGTTCCTGTCGGCATAACATCTACTTCTTTTTGTCGTTTGGGTGTGCGAACGCTCGGAGGAGTATTCTTGTGCTCATTTACGCTCTTTACAAGCAGGCAGATGCGCTCATTGAATGGAAAAATGCCTGCCACTCGTAAAACCGTTGCCGTCGTCATGGGTTCCAAGTCCGACTGGGAAACTCTCCGTCACGCTGTCGAACAACTCCACGCCTTCGATATCGAGGTCCACAGCCAAGTCGTCTCGGCGCATCGAACTCCCGATTTGCTGGCGGAGTTCGCGAAAAGCGCCGCTGAAAAAAACTTCGCCGCCATCATCGCCGGGGCGGGCGGCGCGGCGCATTTGCCGGGAATGATCGCCGCGCACACCACGGTGCCCGTGCTGGGTGTGCCGGTCGAGAGCGCGGTTTTGCGCGGAGTCGATTCGCTCCTCTCCATCGTGCAAATGCCCGCCGGCATCCCGGTGGCGACGTTTGCCATTGGCAAAGCCGGAGCGGTCAATGCGGCGCTTTTCGCCGTCGCGATTCTCGCTGGCAACGACGCAGCACTGGCGGCGCGCCTGGTGGATTTTCGGAAGAACCAGACAGACACCGTCCTCGCCCAGACACTTCCGACGTTATAAATGCAGACGACCGTGCTCGATGCGTCGGACGCCGGTGCCATCGCGCAGGCGGTGACGCTGCTGCGGGCGGGTGAAGTCGTCGCGCTGCCCACGGAGACGGTTTACGGACTCGCCGGTGACGCCCTCAATCCGATGGCAGTCGCCCGTATTTTCGAGGCCAAGAACCGCCCGCACTTCGACCCGCTCATCGTTCATGTGGCCGACTTCGCGATGCTGGAAACCGTCGCCGTCGTCCACGATCCGCTCGTCGCCCGGCTTGCGGAAAAATACTGGCCTGGTCCGCTCACGATCCTCCTTCCGAAGCGCGCCATCATCTCGGATCTGGTCACAGCGGGCAGCCCGTTCGTCGCCGTGCGAATGCCCGCTGATCCGGTTTTTCGAGCGGTCTTACAATCGTATGGAAGTCCCCTCGCCGCTCCCAGCGCCAATCCATTTGGGCAGATCAGCCCGACCGAGGCGCGGCATGTTTTCGATGGTCTGGGCGGTCGCATTCCACTCATCCTCGACTCTGGAAATTGCCAGCACGGCCTCGAATCGACGATCGTTTATTCGGAAAACGGCACGCTTTACATCCTGCGCGACGGCCCCATTCCCATGGAAGAGCTCGCCGCCCTAGGCCCCATCCAACATCAGCGCCACGCGGCCGCTCCGGGCCAGCTCGCCTCGCATTACGCCCCGCAAAAACCGCTTATCCTCGTCGCTTCGGCAGCGGATGTGCCCAGCGCGGCAGGCCATGGGTTTCTCGGTTTTCAGTCGGGTTCCATCGAATTCAGCGCGGTGGAAATCCTTTCCCCGACGGGCGATCTTGTGGAGGCCGCCGCCCATTTATTCGCCGCGCTGCACCGGCTCGACGCCGCCCCCGTGCGGACGATCTATGCGGAAAAAATTCCCGAGCATGGTCTGGGTCGCGCCATCATGGACCGCCTGACCCGCGCCGCGGCGAAACGTTAGCTACGGAACGCGAAACGCCTTGCCGCTATACGGGTCCTTCGCCAGCGAGCCGGGCGCCAGTCCCGTGACATCGATGAATCCGGCGCCCGGACTGTATGGACTCGTGACGTAACCTTTCTTACCCGGCACCGGTGAGGCGAAGGGCGGCGGCTCGTTGGATTCCGCAGGCGTGGGCTTGGGAGTCGTCTCGGCGACCGGCTCCATTTTCCTGGGTGTGGGCGAGGGCGTTGCTTTTACTTTCGGCGTCGGTTTGGGCGAAGACTTGGGCGAAGACTTGGGTGAAGAGTTGGGTAAAGGCTTCGGCGAGGGCTTCGGACTTGGGGAAACATGCGGCACGGTCTCGCGTTTCACGACCGGACCAGACGGCGCAGACGAACTGCGAAACGGCTTCAGCCGCACATCTCCAGCAGACTGTTCCGATCTCCGCACGGGATCCGCCACCGGCGTCGGTTTGGGCCCGAGATAGACGGTGTCCGAATCGATGGAATGGCTCCGCTGCGGCGCGGAAGGCCCATTGGAGTTCAATCCATATCGGGCATCGCTATCGTCCTCGGGCTTCGGCGAGAGGCGCGAGACCGTGTGGTTCCAGGAATCGGCCAGAGGCGTCTCGCAAGCTGTAAAAGCCAGCATGACTGATAGAAATAGGGAGCCACGAATGAATTGCATGGCCTTCCAATAACGGAACGTGCGCGAAAAATCCAGCCGACACCAGTCAGTCAGTCCAGTTTTTTTTCCCAAGTCAGACAGCTTCCATCTGGTCACCGAGACAGGGGCCGCGCCAAAAATGGAATACGAAAACGTAATCGTCTTTTTTAGTCTTGTAAGTCACTTTTTTATATCTGTAAGTAACAGGAAAAGTTACGTAAATTACCGAATAAAACTTACAACTGTCTGTAAGTGGACTGTAACCATCCAAATGCATTTTTAAAGTCGCTTACAATCTCTAATCAGCCACTTTATTTTTCAAACAAGAGACTTACGATTTATTATCAGACGCTTTGATCTTTTAAATAGTTATTTGGGAATTTATTCCCATCAGTTTTATTCCATTTTCATTCCTCATAAATAGAAAATAGATTCTTTTTTAAAAAGATTTGTCAAAAAAACTATGGTTTGGACAAATATTCCGTCAGAATCTGAGGACTTCATCACCATATGGAATACTACCAAACTATTCAAAACCGAGCGGGACAAACCGTCGCCGTCATCAACCGCCACCTCGCTGGCCTCCAAGTGGGCACCACCACCATCGCAGAGCTTCTCGCCCAATCGCAGGGTCTCAACGACTTAGCCCAGGACCGCGAGACTGCCTCCGTAGCCTTCGACGGGGCTAACAACGACGAAAACAGCGGCTTTCTCCTCCTCCGCAAATACACCCTGCAACTCCCCGCCGTCGCCGAAGGCGAACTCGACGACGCTCTGCCTGCCGAAAGCGATCTGCTCGCCCTGCTGGACCCCGTTTACAGCGTCACCCCACGCAACACCGAATACGCTATCAAACGCGGCCACAAACTCGTTAGCGCATTGACCGGCATTAACACCTTTCTCGCCGCCCAAGTGTCGCCCCGCTCACCCATCACCAGCGGCGGAAAAGGCATCGCCGAGCTCGTCGCCGCCCTCGCCGCCCAGCCCGGCCTCGAACAAGTGGTGCAGGATAAGGCCACCCTCCTCAAGCAAGCCCGGCAAACGCTCGCCAACAGAGCGCGCGACGTGGACCGTCTCAACAAGCGTTTCTACAAAAAACTCGAAGCCGAAGCCCGCGACAACCCCTCCTTGGCCGAAGCCATGGGTCAGATCGTGACCGAAAGCGCCAACCTGCCCGGCACCCTCGGCATTCGCAGCATCCTGCAAGGCGGCGACGACCAGCTCCACATCCTCGTGCAATACGAAAACGGCACCGGCGACAGCTCCACCGCGAACACGATCGAGTGGCGCATCGATGGAGTGGACACCGATTTCAACCACACCCAACCCGCCTCTCCCGCGGGCAGCGCGTTAGGCCCATTCGCTGTCGGCCAAACGATCAAACTCCGCACCAGAACGAGAAACGCCAACGGCACGACCACCGGAAGCCTGCGCTCGCTCACTCTCCTGGCGCCCGTATGAGATTTCTCCTGCGCATTTTCGCTTTCATCGGCTTGGTGATCTTTCTCTACTTCGGGGCCTTGATGATGGGCGGCGTGTATATCGGTGCTCGGATCGGGGTGCAACACGTCTCAGATCCAGCCACCATTTCGCAACTCTCGTTTAAGGAAGGGTACGAATTTGCCAGCCACTATCGACCCATCATTCTGGCGGTGGACGTGGTGATTTCAGCGTTCATCGCCTTCGGACTCCGATGGGGAAGTGCGCTCTTTTCCATCCCGCTGGCTGTCCTCGTCTTTCTGGGTTTGCAAAATTTGAAGCCGATTCAGATGGTGCCATTCCCATCCACCCCAAAGTCGATTGCCAGTCCGACCCGGACGATTCCCAAGCCGACGAGGGCCATCCAGCAGGGTACTCTTCTCAGCCCGGTCATGATCCCGTTACCTTAGGGGGAGGCGACGCTGCCCAAGGGGACGGTGGTCACCATACTGTCCGAGGAGAAAGGAATGGCAGCCGTCAAAGCTCCCAACGGCGCTTTATTAAAGGTGCCCCTCACGCATTTAAAGCTTAATGGATTTTAACCGGTGTGCCCCAAGAGGAAGAATTGAGTCTGTCTGAGCCAAGGCGGCGTTATAATGAGAGACTGGCCATCTTCGCAACGACTGCGGGGTCCATTTTTACGAGGTCGGGCCAGGTGCGGGTGTAGCCTTCGCCAGCGAGTTTGCGGGTGGCGTCGAAGCCGATGTGACTCCCCATGTTCGCGACGGTTTGCGCGTGGTCCAGGGAGTCGCAGGGGCTTTTTACGAACGTGCTGTCGCGTTGCGGGTCGGTGTTGCTGAGCCAGCGGAAAAGGACTTCGCTGGTGTTGTGCACGTCGCAATCTTCGTCCACGACGACGATGTATTTGCTGAACATCATCTGGCCCATGCCCCAGAGGCCGTGCATGATTTTATACGCCTGCCACGGATATTGTTTGCGGATGCTGACCACGACGAGGTTGTGAAAAACGCCCTCGGCCGGGAGCGCCATATCGACGATCTCGGGGAAGTTCATTTTGAAGACGGGCAGGAAGATTTTCACGCTGGCGCTGCCCATGTAGAAGTCTTCCATGGGCGGAATACCGACGATGGTGGCGGGGTAAATCGCCTTTTGCCGGTGGGTGATGGCGGTGAGGTGGAAAACCGGGTAGTCGTCGATCGGCGTGTAGAATCCGGTGTGGTCGCCGAACGGGCCTTCGGGGCGGGTTTCGCCGGGTTGGACGTAGCCTTCGAGAACGAAGTCGGAGTCGGCGGGGACTTCGAGATCGTTGGTGACGCATTTGACGAGTTCGACGGATTGTTTTCTCAAGAAACCGGCGAAGAGGATTTCGTCGAGGCCGTCGGGAAGGGGCGCGGTGGCGGCAAAGGTGTAGGCCGGATCGCCGCCGAGACAGACGGCGACGGGCATGCGTTCGTTGCGTTCGTAGTAGCGTTTCCCGTGGCGGGCGGCGACTTTGTGGACCTGCCAGTGCATGCCGGTGGAACTCCCATCGTAAACCTGCATGCGATACATGCCGATGTTGCGTTCGCCGAAGTCGGGGTCGCGCGTGTAAACCGTCGGCAGTGTGATGAAGCGTCCGCCGTCCTGCGGCCAGCATTTCATGATGGGCAGATCATTCAGTGAGAAGCCGGATTTTCCTGTGAGATGGATCACTTCCTGACACGCAGCGTCGGAGACTTTCTTGGGCCGGGCGTGGAGAAGGTCGAGGCCGTTCTTCAGCAAGTCCCAGCCTTCACGCAACGACTTCGGGGGTTTCGCTTTGAGCAGAAACTGCATCTGGTCCGCAATCTCCTGGACGTTGGAAACACCGAGCGCAGCAGCCATCCGGCGTTCGCTGCCCATCAGATTGATCGCCACGGGAAACTCCGATTTCTTCCCGTCGATCGTCGGGTTTTCGATGAGGAGCGCCTTCCCACCACAGGACGATTTCATCTGGCGGTCGGCCAGCTCGGTGATTTCGAGTTCGGTCGCAATGGGAGCGGTGATCCGCAAGAGTTCGCCCGCTTGATCGAGCTGGGAAATGAAACCGCCGAGGGAAGAGAACGCCATGGGAAATGATTAACCGCAAAGAGCGCAGAGAGCACAAAGATTATCTAGGCACTCGCCCATTTGCCCCCTCTTTGCGGTCTTTGTGGTTAAATTTCTTTGCGGTCAGGGTTCCAGATAAACTTGCGGATCTCGAATTTATAGCTGCCAAAGTTGATGAGGAGCCCATGCTTAAGGCGAGCGGATTTGAGGTAGCCCATTATCTGCGCCTCGTGTTCTGGAGCCACTGTCTTGGCAGTTTTTAGTTCTACGAGTAACTGCTCTTCCACGAGAATGTCGGCAAAGTAATCTCCGATGAGCGTACCATCTTCGTCGAAGACTTTAATAGGGCTCTGCTGTGCAGCCTTGAGACCTGCATGACGGAGGCGATGAACGAGGGCGTTTTCATAGACTTTCTCCAGATGCCCCTGACCATGATAGAAGTGAATATCGTAAGCCGTCTGGCGCACCACATCGCACAAGGCTTTAATGTCAGTCATGGGAAATGATTAGCCGCAGAGAACGCAGAGAGCACAAAGATTAAAAACCATTAATCCTATTTCTCTTTTTTGCGGTCTCTGCGTTCTTTGTGGTTAATTCTGCTTCTTCGCGCGGACGACGAGTTTTTCGTCTTTGATTTCCAGCGCCGTGAGGTTGTTTCCTATGGAATCGCTCTCCGATATCGATGGAACTCCCAGGCTCTCGACGAAGTTTTTCGAGGTGATGTAGCGCATCGCCCAACGGGGAAACTCCGTATCGCCAGTGCGCACGCTGACGTTGTTCGGATGCGGCTTGCCTTTCTCCGTGATGAACGTCATGGAGACGTCGCCGTTAAAATAGCGGTCCTGCATGAGTCGAATCTGACTCAATGGAAAGCTCACCTGCGCCGAGATATGGTCGCCCTCGATGCTGGTGGAGACTTTCCCGCGTAAGGCGGACCACGGCTCGTATTTCGCGATCAGCGTGTTGATTTCGTTCGCGGAAAGAATGATCTCGGCTTCCTGTCCAGCGTCGAACGCAGTGTTAAACGCCTTCACCTTGTCGAGTGCGATCTGCGTTTCCAGGTCGGTCGGAGTGTAAACCGGGATCGCTTTTCCCTCGGCGACGGTCATGCTTTTGATGCCGTTGAACGTGCTCCAAGCGCCCCAGAAGAGCGCGCCGCCGAGCAGCAGAAAAATGACGAACGCCATCGCGCAACCGCCGCCGAGGCAGCCGCAGCCCGATTTCTTTTCGCGGTTCATGGGCGTGAGGACAGATGGGAGTTGCGGGCGCATGGGTCGGATGTTTTAGCGGCTGAGTTCCAACATGCGCAAGATCGGTTTTTCCGCGCGCAGCCGAATGGATTCGTCCATGAGGAGTTCCGGCGAGAGGTTGAGCAGGGCCGAATGGAGCTTTTCCAGCGTGTTCATTTTCATGTAGCGGCAATCAGCGCAGGCGCAATTTTCCGTCGGCCCGGGGATGAACGTTTTGCCCGGCACCTCGCGCCGCAGCCGGTGCAGCATGCCGCTTTCGGTGACGATGATGAAGGCGTCCGCCGGGTTTTCCTTGCAGAAACCGATCATTTTCTCGGTCGAACAAATCTCGTCGGCGAGCAGCCGGACGGCGGCGGAACATTCTGGGTGCGCCACTACCGGAGCCGCTGGATATTCCTCGCGAATCTGCCGGATGCTGCGCGCTGTGAACTCCATGTGCAGGTAACAATTCCCTTGCCAGAGATCCATCGGCCGGCCGGTTTTTTCCATCACCCACGCGCCGAGATTTTGGTCGGGCACGAAAAGAATGTTGCGATCTTTCGGCGCGGCGTTGACGATTTTCACGGCGTTCCCGCTCGTGCAAATAACGTCCGACTGTGCCTTCACGCCCGCGCTGCAGTTGATGTAGGCGATGACGTAGTAGTTTTTGTCGGCGTGCATTTGCAGATGCGCAGCAAGTTTTTCTGGCGGGCAGGAATCGGAGAGCGAGCAGCCCGCGTAGAGGTCGGGCAGGAGAACGGTGCGCGACGGATTGACGATTTTCGCAGTCTCAGCCATGAAATGCACTCCGCAGAAGACAATGCAACTCGCCTCAGTTTCCTTAGCCTTGTAAGCGAGCCCGAGCGAGTCGCCCACGTAATCGGCCACGTCCTGAATGTCACCCGTCTGGTAGTTGTGCGCGAGAATGACCGCGTTGCGCACGCGTTTCAGTTCGAGGATTTCCTCCGCTAGATCGACTCCGGTCATCATGGGGCGCGAAATATAGGAGCGTCCGCCGCGAAAGGCAACGGCTACCCACGCGTCACCCAACCCACTGCGGTCTCCATAGCAAAAGGCCAGCTCCGTTACCAGAGCTGGCCCCTTGAATGAAATAAAACTACCGGAGGCAGTTTATTCGGATTTTTGCTTCATCTTGTCAGCAGACATGGCGGGTTTTTCCATCATCTTGCCTTCCATGTCCATCATGTCTCCGTCTTTCATCATCATCTTTTTCTCACCCATCATGACCGTGCCGTCTTTCATGACGTGAGTGCCGTTTTTCATTTCCATGTCCTTGTCCATCTTCATGGATTTGCCGTCTTTGCAGACCATCATATTACCGTCTTTCATCATAACGCAGTCCTTCATCATGTCCTCGGCGAGGGCGATGCTGGCGAAGGAAGCCGAGGCGATGAGGGCGACGACGAGTTGTTTGGCGATTGAGTTGAGTTTCATATTTATTGGTTCTTTTGTGGTTTTTACTGATCTAAGGGCGATTCAATAAATCCACCCGACAGGGTGAACCGGGGCCAGCCTGGAAATGCCCGGGCAGGCGGTTGGAAATAGTCCAACACTTATTGTTTCGATACTGCTTAGAGGTATCGAAGGTGATCTTTATTCCGGCTTCTTTAATTTCAAGACAAGAGGGCAGACTCGAAGTCGGCCAGGACTTTGGCGTGGTCGAAGCGGGAGACGTAGGTGTGACCGTTGCGCTGGTAGGTTTCGAGTTGCATTGGATTGGCAGCGAAATCTTCCAAGACTTTTACCAGAATGTCTGTCTGGCCTGGGAGAATGTTGGTGCCAAATTGGCCTTCCAGCACGGCGGCGGCCAAGGCGCTGTCGGCGTCGCCCACGCTGATGACGGCGCGGCGGTAGGCCAGTGTGGGGAGCAGTTTGCTGGGCAGAAACGCGCTGCCGGAACCGGCTTGCTGCGTGATGAGGCAGACGTTGGCGGTTTGCAGCATGGCGCGGTAGTCGTCGTCAGCAAGTAGGGGGAGGAGTCGGATGTTAGTCAGATTGAGGCGGGCGATTTCCTCTTCTAACAGTGGCCTGCGCGCGCCGTCGCCGCAGATGATAATTTGGATTTTCGGATTGGTGAGAAGCGCGGCGGCGGCGGGAAGGATTTCGAGGCCTTGCTTGACTCCAAGGTTGCCGGAATAGATGGCTAGAAAATCGTCGGAGTTAAATCCGTATCTCGCCCGGAAATCCACTGTGGAAAATTTCTCCGCGCCGCCTGCTCCTAACACGTCGAAGCCATTGGCTAGCAAGGTGACCTTCTCCGGCGACACACCTTTCCTAACAAAGGCGTCGATCATGCCCTGTCCGATCCCGCTGACTTTGCTGGCGTGCCGATAGGCGAGAGCCTCGATCCCGTAGAGTAGCCGGGTAAACAAACCGGGCTTAAGCATGTTTAACCCGACAGCGGCATCGGGCTGCAAATCCTGGACGTGGAAATGGTAGCGGTTGCCGCGCAACGAAGTGAGCAGCCACGCGGCAACTCCCAGTAGAAGCGGCGGCGAAACGACGACGACAACATCGGATTTTCGAAGGAGCAGGGCGCGCAAGAAGGAGGCGACGACGAAGGTGCCCTCGTGCAAAATGCGCTTCGCGGCGGAGACTTTGTGGGGGACGTAATGCCAGCAGCGGTGGACTCGCACTCCGTTTAAAACGTCGTCGCGCCAGAGGCGTCCGCGATCTTCGGGGCGCTTCTCCCATTGCGGATAGTAGGCGAAACTGGTGACCATCTCGACATCGTGTCCGCGCGCATGGAGAAACTCGCAGAGCGCGACGTTGCATGGCGCGATGCCGGTGACTTCGGGCGCGTAGTTGATTCCCCAGACGATGACTCTCATGCGAATTTTAGTGCGAGATTCGTTTTAGGTTAGAAGGCGCTGCTGGCATTCGGCTGTGCGACAGCTTTTTTCATTTCGCCAACCCGCATTTGGGCCAGGGTGAAATTAATCACGATGCCCGGAATGTTTCCGAGCAATCCCATCCAGAGCACGCCGGCGACGGTGGAAACGGGCAGCAGCCAGATGAGCAGCGCTTGTGTTAGCACCGAGGCGGGAATGTAAAGCCACGGGGCCACAATCCAGCCGCGAGTGGAGTTGAGTCCCCAGAGGTTTCCGCCGATAACTCCCAGTACCGAACCGGCGACCATGAGGAGAACTTCCTTCTCCAAATGTTGATATTTGTTTCCTAATATCCAAAGAAGTTCCTTCGGAAAAAGTTGGGCAAACGCGCACATGACGAAGCCCATGAGGAGGAACAAACCGATGATTTGCAAGTAGCGGCGCCAGAGCAAATGCGGCTCCTGAATGTGGGCAAATCGCGGATATATAATGGTGCTCATGACGGAACCGACGACGGCAAAGACGCGCGCCAAGGCCGACAGCGCAGCGACATCGGCAAGGTTGCTAACATTGCCGGTGAGCGAGATGAGAAAGATCGTGATCTGGCCGTAGATGCAGTAGTAGATGGAGCTGGGAAGCTGGCGCTTGATGAGACTGACGAGCACTTTTTTATCCTCGGCATTTACCGATGCCGCGGGGTCGGCCAGTGGGGGCATCCAGCGTCGTAAATAATGCGCCTGCACGATGGAACCGCCGAGGTTGGCGAGCAATGCGGTGAGCGTAGTCAGCCGGGTGAGCAGGGCGGCGCCGATGAGGCCGAGACGCAGAAGGGCAATGCCGATGTTGAGTTTTTGCAGACGAATTGCCTGTAAATGTAACTTGGGGATTTCCCCGAGGATGGAGGTGAGTATCTGGAAATACGTGCCGATAATGACGATGCAAGTGATCCCGAATGTCTGCCAGGGCGGACAGCCGTTGTGGCGCAACAGATACCAGGTCAGCGGCGAGACGACGACCATGGTGAGGATGTTAAGCCGACGCCGGATATGTAACGCCGTGGCGATCAATTCACCGAAACGGCCGCGGTCGCGCCAGACCTTGCCGCCGATGGCGTAAATGCCCGCCCCGACACCGTTGTCGGAAAGGAGGGTCATCATTCCCAACATACAGTTGGCCAGATTGTAAAAGGCGGCGTCGGCCTTCGAGAAATGGTGAAACAGGAATATCCCGATGAGGAAACCGATGCCCTGCACGACGATCTCGCCGGAGATGAAGCGGGTGAGGAGCACCGTCCAGGTTCGCAGACGGATGCGGAAGCTGGATGGATGGGAGCTCGCTTCGGACATGATGCGGGCAGACTATTTATGCAGATGCCCCTTTTGTCGATGCTGCGCAGCCGAAATGCAGATGGGCAAAATCGACTTCCTTCAGATTAGGATGGAAGTCCTCTAGCGGAGCTTTTTCGAAGGCGCCGGGCGTTGGAGGGGTGCCGGGATGAGCGAGGTCATCTTCGCCACAGCTTTGGTGGGGACTTTGGTCGTCACTTTGGGCACCGTTTTCGCGGTGGTCTTGGAAGCAGTCTTGGCGGGAGATTTTGGGGAAACTTTGGACGTCACCTGGGGGGCAGGAGTTGTTTTTTTGGCAGCGACTTTGATCGTGGTCTTCGCTGTCGGTGTTTTGGCTGGCGTAGTCTTAGTGGTGACTTTGGGTGCAATCACGGAAGCTAGAGCGGCCATCTTGAGTGTGGTGACAGGCTTTGGTGCCGCCTGTGGCGCTGGTGCGGCGATCTTCCGAGTAGTGACTGGCTTGGAAGCGTCCGGGGTCGGCGTGAGGTGTTTGACGCGAATGATGTTTTCCGCCTGGCTGACTCTACGAGTAATTTTTGGCTCGACGGATGCGGTGTCAGGCTGGATGCGTCGGGTGATTTTGGCGGTGCTTGCCGCCGAGACCTGCGGTTTGGACGGCATCACTGGGGCGTTGGCCAAATGCGGAATGCGGCGGGTGACCTTGGTGGAACTGGCCGCAGTTTTCGCAAATTCAGCGGCTTTCTCCTCGGCAGCTGGAGCGGCCTCATCATGGCGTCCCAAGCCGACCATTTTGAGGGCTTTTGTAACCATCGAGGGAGTTTTCTCTTCTGGCGCGGGAGTGGCCCGCATTTCAGTGAGCTGCTCAAGGACTGGGGCATTTGACAGGGTGGCGGGACGGACTTTTTTTGGGAAACGAGAAAGAATGCCCTCAAGTGTGGCCTCCAACTGCTGCAGGCGGAAGGGTTTCACCAATATGGCCGAGTGCGTCTTCTCGATGAAGGCATCCACGGTCGGATTCAACTGGTGGCCGGTGATAAAGACGAAGCGATTGCAAAGCTCCGGACGCGTTTTCTGCACGGCCAAATAAAACATGTCGCCGGGCAGCTTGGGCATCATCATGTCGCAAATGACTAGCTCGAAGTTGCTCTTGATGACTTCCTTGAGGCCATCAACGCCGTTGGCCACGGCCACTACCTGATAGCCGAGCGACTCGAGATATTCCCGCAGGATTAAGTTCGTTTGCGCCTCGTCTTCGAGCAGCAGAACACGCTCGGAGTGCTCCAAGGGCATCGGGATGGGCGGTTTTGCATCCGTGCCTTCGGGCTCACGAAAGGCCGCCGGACGAGTCTGATTGAAGCTACGAACAATATTGGTTCGAGGCAGGATGACTTTGGACATTTTAAATTAAACGGGTTGGGAAAAGTCTTGGACTCAATAGTTTGCAAGTTTGGGTTTCTTCTAAATAGCACCCTCTATGCCCGGAGTGCAGGCGAAGTTGCAAGGGAAAGACAGGTTCGCGAAAGAGAAAACTACCGGGAAATGTCTCCTTGTGTGAGGATTTTGAACCCGGCCCCGCGCAAGACCGAGATCGCGCAATCGTCGTCGTCGGGATGAATGACCAGGGCCGAACGCTCATTCGGACGGGTCATTACGGGGTAGCTGTAATGAATATTCACTTCGGCCTGTAGTAGCGTCGCGAGCAATTTCCCCAGTTCGGTGCATTCCGTCATCTCCACCACCAGCACCTCGGTATGGCTATGGGCGATGCCTTGCTGGGCAAAAAGTTCCTTCACCAGATCGGGGTCGCTCACAATCATGCGCACGATCGAGGAATCCGCCGAATCCTGCACACTGAGGGCGACGATCTCGACGTGCTCGCGGCTGAGCAATTTCACCAGATCCAGCAGAGCGCCGGCCCGGTTTTCGGCAAATACGGAGAAATGCTGCACGCGCGGTGCGGAAAGTTTTTCCAGAGTGTCGTAGGATTTATCCATGGCTATTTGTAAGCGTAGAGCAGGCAGGCCGTCGAGCTTTCCGAGTTGGAACTGTCGGCCACGGAGATTTTTACATAATAGGTGCCGCTGTAGGCTGCGGTGATGCCAGCAGCGGCGCGGGCTCCATCGGAAAAGGGCTGGATCGGGAGGACTTTGCCCGTTTCGTCGAAAAGGGTGACTTCCATTTTTTTCACAACGGGGGCAGTGGCGACGCAAAACCAGTAGCTGTTCCCGGCGTAGAGGTTGACGGTGAAAATTTTCGACTCTCCTTTCTTGAGTTTGACCGAGAAAAAGCCGTCGCGCAGTTTGTAGCCGTCATTAGCTGAAAATGCCCCCGCCAGATCGAAAGCGGCGCTCCGTGCGGCGACGGTTTGATCGTCCTCTGCGCGCAGTGATGCGACGGCCTGGGTCAACGTCAGGAACAAGAAAAGGAGGCGGCGCAGAGTCATTTCGTGGATGTGGTGATGATCGGCATGATCTGCGAGACGGCGGTGCGCAATGTCACCACCTCGGCCTGGGTCGGGGTGTGATCGATGGGATACGAGGCCAGGTCGTGCACGGCGAGAAGGCGTTTTTTCAAATCATGGATCAACGCCTGCTCCTGCAACGCCTGGGGCAACTGCTCCATTTGCTTGTTCAGATAATCGATGATCGCGGGCTGTCGCAGCAATTTCGCGTCGTCTGGGTCGTAATTTTGCGCGACGACGCTGCTCACGACCTCGGTGCCGCGCACCCAGCCGCCGAGATTCACGAGAATGACGAGATCCTGGTCCTCCATGCTAGCCATGGCGGCGCGGACGTCATTTTGGGTAGCTTCGAGTTCCTCCTTGAGGGCGTTCCACTCATTATTTTCGGCGAAATCCGTGATGCTATTGCCGCGTCCGAGGACGTTCTGACTCACCCCAAGCTGCTTGGCGAGAGCGATGATGTCCTTGCCGATATTTTTCACCTGGCGTCCGTCCTGCGCCTCGACCGCGATGTAGCCGTCGGCAATTAAACCGCCGAGATTCAACGCAATCTGCGCCCGATTTCCATAAGTCATCGTCAGCGGAGTTCGATAAAAAAGCGTCCAGTTCGGACGATTCCGCTTCCCGATCGCCGCGAAAAATTCCCCCGGCATGGGCAGCGTCAGATCATCGCTCTTCGCCGCTTGATCCATGTCGGACTTGGTCAGGGCCGCGACCTCGGGAACGATCAGTTTATTCGTCCCCTCGGCTGGTTCCGCTTTCAAAAAAGACACGCCCAAAAACAGGATACTGGCCGCGAGCAGGCAACGATGTGGGGTGAGACGGTGGCGCATGTTCGGACGAAAGCGTGCTGTGTTTTTAGAGGGATTCAACGACCATTTCCAGAAGTTATTTTCCCAGCGGAGAAGTCACATTTGCCCCGGCTGGCGGGGTAAAATCGAAGGTCGACGCCGGAACTGGCTCGGTGCTCAGATCGGTCAGTTCGGTCTTGATTTTCTCGCCGCGCGTCGAGACGGTCTCGACCGATTGCAGTTCCAATCCCTTGTTAAAATGTACCTCGAGTTGCGTCACCATGCGGCTGATCGCCCCCCGCTTCGGCGTGAGCTGAATCGAATATCCGCCCGGAGTCGCTTGGGCCTGAATCGTGAAATCGCGGTCCACTTGGGCGAAGTCCAGCCCAGTCGTAAACGCCGCGATTCCCTGGCTAATGAACTTCTGCTTTTTCAAGTCATACCGTTCCGCCTCCTGGAACGCCGGGTAATACATCCAGAGAATTTCGCCGTTACTGACAATGATGCTTTCCTTGCCCGCGCCCCGGCTTTCCTTGCGAAATTTATCTGGCGTGGC
Source organism: Chthoniobacterales bacterium (assembly GCA_038230215.1). Lineage (GTDB taxonomy): Bacteria > Verrucomicrobiota > Verrucomicrobiia > Chthoniobacterales > DASVRZ01 > DASVRZ01. The sequence continues at coordinate 248,493 of JBBRNR010000001.1, forward strand.
ATACCACATTTTGCCCGTGCTGACCGAGGGCCGGGCGAGAATACCGCCGCTTTTTTCCTCGTGATAACTTGCCTGAATGAACGGCCTTGCCTGGCGCAGCGCGGCGATTTTTTCCACGAGCGTTTTCGTGGCCGCGCTATCCAATGGCTGAGCCTGGGCCAGACTGAGGAGCAGTCCAGACAGGAACAAAATTATACCATTGATCTGGATGAAGCTGGAGAAGAGAGGCGAAGAAATCGGCGATGCGTTGGGTGTTGACATGGTGAGTTTGAGTTGGATCGTCGGCGCTGCTCATTTCGATGGGCGGATAAGCGTGCGACGCGTATTTCCCCATCGGCTGGGCGAAGACGAAAGCGGGTAAAATAGTCGCTCCCGTGTGTTGCCACAAGAGCGATGCAGCGTGTGAAAATTGGGTCGTTTTGCCAAACATCTCCACCGGCATTGACTGGCCGCCATACGGTCGATCCACCAACAGCGCGACGATCCCATTTTTGCGTAGCGTTTGGACTATGGAGAGAAAGGCAAACCGGTCATCACCCAGCGTGATGGTGTCGATGCCAAATTTCCGACGATATTTCTCGCGCCACTCTCCCACGTTTGCCACCGGCTCGGCTAGCGTGACGACCGTCACGGGAATGTGGCGTGCGGCCAGAAAAATCCCGCCCAATTCCCACGCACCAAGATGACCAGTGATCAGGACGGTCCCCTTCCCTCGGCCCTGCGCCGCCTGCAAATGCTCCAGCCCCGACCAGTCGCCCATGATCTCGGAGACCTCCTCCAGGCTGCCGTTCATGAAGACGATATTATCGGCGATCATCTCGATGAAATGCACAAACACCCGCCGTCCAATCGCATCTAACTCCGGTCCTCTCGCCCCCGTGACAGGTCGCAGATTTTCCAGCATGATCTCCCGCTGAGCATCGCATAAATCGTGGGCGAGATGCCCGATGAACCGCGCCAGTGCCAGCGTGACGAAACGCGGAAAGAGCGACGCCAGACGCAATCCCACCCGGAACGAGAGGGAGTTGTACCACGGGTTTGGCCGGTTAACTTCGCTTCCAGACATAGGCGGGCACGAGGAAAAACAACGTGGCAAACATGCTCCAGCCCACGCCGATCGCACAGAGCAATCCCAGTCCGCTCAGCGAGGGATTTTCCGCGAACCCGAGCGAGCCGAAACCGGCTGTCGCCGTCAGGGCGCTCAGCAAAACCGGTTTCAAAATGCCGCGCAACAACGTCTGATAATCGCCCACTTGCCTCGCCGCGAGCAGCACATAAATGCCGTAGTCCACCCCGACTCCGAGAACCAGCGGAAAGGCGAGAATGTTAAACAAATTGAGCGGCAGTCCGATGATTTTGATCGTCGCCACCATCGCGCCAATCGAGAGGATGAGCGTAAGCATGAGGAGAAAAATCGGACGGAACTGGCGGAAGAGAAAGAGCAGCAGCACGATGTTAAAAAGCAGCATCGTCCCGGTAAGGATGACCAGTTTGCTCTGCGCCCAAGTGATCAGGTCGGCCAGGGTAAACGTCCAGCCCGTAAGATGCACCGGCACTCCGGGCGGGGTTACCAGAGTCAAAAATGCCGCTTTTTCCGCTGGGCTCGAAATGTTATGAAGCGGGGTTAGATAAGCGCAGGCGAGGTTCTTTTTGGAGCCGAAAAACTTATCCAGAACGAACCACCAGCTGGAATTTGGCGGGAGCATTTCTTGAAAACTAAGTGCCGCCGGACCGATTTTGGCGACTTTCTGCAACTGGTCCAGCGTGCGGAATCCGCCAGCAAACGCCTCGGGCGAGAAACCTTCCTTTTCTAGAGTCTGGGTGAGCGAGCGGTGAATCGACTGGAAGTCGAGCCCAACGAGTTTCGCGGTATTGGCCTGCACATCGTCCGGCGACGTCACGAAAGCCGTCGGCGTGGTCACGCTCTTGAGTTTCCCCTCGGCCAGCAGTTTTTGCCAGTGGACTTCGGTCGCGGTCCAGCGACGGTGAAATTCCCTCGCGTCGGGCGCATCGATGATCGCCAAGACCAGTTCGTCGCCAGTCGGGGACATTTTTTCCTGAATCTTCCGCAGGGCGTAACCGGCGGGAATGTTCTTCGGCTCGAGCGATTGCGGATTTGGCTCGATCTTGAGCGTGGCGATGGGCAGAACGGCGAAAATCGTCAGGCCAGCGAGCAGGATCAGGCAGCACCAAAGGACGGCTTTTGGCCCGCGAAAAAGCGACCCCAGATAACGATCCAACCCGACCGTGAGCAGATCGCTTTTGATCGGACGATGCTTCGAGCCAATGAACAAAAAGAAGACGGTCATCATCAAACCCGCCGCCAGCAAAATGCCAAAAGCGATTAGTAAACCAAGTTGCGCAAAGCCCTCGCAGCCGCTTAAAAGCAGCGCACCGAAGCCCGCCGCCGTCGTCGCAGCGCCGAAAAGAATGCCACGTCCGAGTTGCTTGATGGCAGTCGCAATCGCGTCCTCGTGGGTCGCCCCAGACTCGCGCGAGTTCTGGTAGGAACCATAGAGCAGCATTCCGAAATCAACTCCGAGTCCGATCAAAATGGAGCAAAAACCAACGGTGATTCCATTCAAGGCCGGGAAGCAGAGCGTGCCCAGAGCGATGGCCAAAATGCAGCACAAAAAGAGCACATGGATAATCGCGATAAGCGGTCGCACCCGACGGAATCCATAATAGAAAACCCCCGCCACCAGTAAAATAGAACCCAGCATGGTGGAGACGATGTCGCGTTCCATGCCTTTAGACATCTGTGCCACGTAGGGCGTGCGACCAGTCACCACAATTTGCGGGGCCAAACCACTCCATGAACTGATGACACGTTGATTGAAGTCGTTCACTTTTTTCATCAGCTCGCGGCATTCAAACGGGCCGTCGCCAGGCTGATTCGTCAGCACCATCACCAAATGCATCGTGCCGTCGGCAGAGACCAGCGGCTGGGCTTTTTCCATGGAAAAGGAACTCGCCAGCGGCTTCATCGCGGGGATGACCAGTCCGAGTGGATCGAGGGTGAGCTGTATCTCGGCGCGGGGCGAACCGGACTCGATGGCCTGGCGTTGTTGGTGGAGCCGGGCGGCCATTGCTTCGGGTTGGAGTTGGGCCAGGGCGGCATCGAACTCGACTGCGGGCAGATTGAAAAGCAGCGGCAGCGCGAGCGACTGGACCTCCTCCATACCGTTGGCTTTTTCCATGGGCGAACGGTCGAGGAAACGGGTGACCCAAGGTTCGGCGGGGAGCATGGTCGAGAAATGTTCGGCAAATCCCTCGAGGTCGGCCTTCCCGGTTTCGTCCAATAGACCGAAAGTCAGCTCACGATTTTTGCTAAATTGCCCGCTGTAAACCTTGAGCGACTCGACGGTGTCAAAGCCGGACGGGAGGAGGTTGAGAATCTCTGTGTCGAAGCGGAGTTTGAACGCGAGCGTCGTCAGCGCGACGACCATTACGGCGGCCAAACTCAGCAGCCAGGCCCGACGGCGATGAACGATGGAATGCGCGATGGCGCGACTCGGTGACGACATCGGACAGGGTTAACGCTGGGGGCGTTGAAGCCGGAATTGAACGCCGGGACCGCTGGCTGTCGGCTTTGGCGCGCCTGTATTTTCCAATGCGGCGGTGGTTTCGCGATACCAGCCCGTGAGGTGACTAGGAGCTTTCTCGACCGGCCCGTGGAAGGGCCAGTGGGCGAGCAGTCCAGAGGCCCAGCCCTCGTCGCCGGCGCGGTCGAGTTTGAGTAAAATGGCCCCAGCCTTGCTCACTTCCATGGAGTATTCGCGAGGGTGGGCGACTCGCAGGGTGACGTCGGCGACGATGGTGCGTTTCGTATCGGCATAGCGCACCTGGCCGCTGAGGGTTTTCCAGTTCGCCCCCGGTGTAGGCGTCGCGGCTGGCTTCGGCAGGAGCGCACAGGAGGTGAGAAAGACGAGCACGGATAACAGGAAAACTCGCATGATGGAATTCCAACTCGACTGGGTTTTCTCGTCTCGCATTGGGGTTATAAATGGTGGCATCGGGGTCGTGATTTTTAGCAGCGATTCTTCCGCTTGCAAATGTTTCCCTGTCCCGCAGTAACCCTTGGTGAGGAGATATTGGCGAGGCTATCTCCGCTGGGCTCCGCAATCGGTTTTTTCTCCCACGGCGCATACATGAAGTCATGCACTTTCGGCGTGCTTCGCGAGTTAAGCTGAAGGAAGCGCAAGGGGCGGGAATTTCTACCGAGAAGAGCTCACAAGGACACTCGGCACAGAAATCCCGCCCCCGCCAGCAATCGACGGATAACTAAGTCATCGAATCTTCGACGCCTTTAACTTAGTAGGCGTAGCCGTCCGGAATGTTGTTGGTCGAGCCGACCTGGCGGAACCAAGCTCTCCCTAGGGGATCCCCCGAAGACACTTTCTCGAAACAGTTTGAGAAGGCAATGCCGTCAACGCCTCCCGCGCTATTTTTCAATCCCGTGGCGGCCGTGACCCCCGTGGTGTAGTTGCCCACAAAGCAGTTGTTGAAACGAATACCGCCCACGGCTTGGGCGACCGAAATTCCCATCGCGCCAACTCCTGCCGACTGGGCGTAGGTGGGAATTCTGACATAAGCGCGGCGAGGTTGGTCCGCAATCACGACCATCCGGTTGAAATCGACCTCGAGCAAATAATCTCCGTGAATCCCGTTTAGATTATTCCAAAAAGTGCAATCCGCGATTTGGAAGAGGCCGGGAACGAAGCCGCCATTGGAGTGCGGTTGACCAGTGGGAAATTCTTCCTTCCGAATCGTGAAAGTGGCACCACTGAGCTGGTTGACGAATCGGAATCTCAGACCAGTGAAGCAGCCGTAGGCGGTGTTGTTGGAAAATTTGCGAATCGGAAGGGTATTGGTCAACGCGTTGCCGTTCGGCCATTTGGCGGGCGTGAAACTCCCGGAATAGGGACCCGACAATCCAGCCCGATATGCTTTTAGCGCGGCGACTTCCGCCGTCAATTTCTGCGTCACTTGCCCCGCGCCATTGGGAAGGCCAGTCACGGGAGACACTTGCGCAATCGGATCGAACTTGGCCGCGCACCAGAAGAAGAAGCCCGATCCCTTGCATCCGGCGGCAATGTTATTGGTAACTGTGATGTCGGCGCTTTGGAACCAGAAGGCACTCCCATTGAAGCCCATGTCGCCCTGGTTCACTCGAGGAGTGTTTCCAAAAACCTCTCGCACGTTGCTGAACTCCCCGGTACCCAATCCGCCAAGGGCGATGTTGCCGTTGAACGTGCCAGTTTCGGTTCCGTCTTCGCAGGCAAAGCCCGCGCCATCGAAGTCGAAGCAGACGTTATGTTCAAAGTCCACGTCCGAATCGTGATTCACGAACCCCCAACCGGGCGTTCCATCCACCACGCAATTACTGATCACCGCAGGTTTGCCATAGATGTTCTCACTCGCCGTGCCCGCCTCGTGAAAATGCAGGGAATAACGGGCGCGAGGATTGGAGTAGGGGCCGGAAATTCCGTCAAAATCTCCCGGAGGATTATTGTAGTGGTGATTGTTAGGAGAGTTGTCAGCGACGTTCCAAACCCCGGAGGCGGGCAGCAAGGGATCGCTGACAATGGCGCGCTTGTCGGTTCTACCCAGATCAAGAAACTTCACCCCGTTCATCGACACCGCATCACTCATAAGCATGACGTGCCCGCGCTTTCCGATGCTACTGGGATCTTCGGACTTGATGATAATGCTGCGGGACAGGTTTGCCATGTGGACCGCAATGGGGGTAGGCGTATTGACCGGGCACGAGACCAGCGAATGGTTGTAGGTGAGCGGAGCTTTCAAGGTCACGCTGGAGGAAGTCGTCGCTGCAATGGTGCGAACTTCATTCTGCATGCTGAGGGTGCCGAATGCCGCAGAATTGGGAGCCCACTCCCTCGTGAATACGGTGGCTGCCACCACGACTTGATCGCCAACTTCCCATCCCGACGGCACCGCCGCCGTGGAAAGAACTGATTGCCCGGCGACCGCACTGCCGCTCAAGGCCACAAATGGTGCAGGAATCCGAGCACTGTTCATGGTGACATGAGAGTTTGTCGCGGCAATGATGCCTCGGCCCATGCGCAGAGTATCTGTCACGTTGGGGGTCGGTGCCATGATGGCAATCGTCGCCGTATATCCAGAAGTGATGGGGCTGGCGGCATTACCCACAATCAGCCAGGCATTAGCCGCAATAAGCAGATTTTCCACCCGGAGTTTGACATTCGCGTCGGTGCGAAACTTAAGGGTGCCGTCTACGGTAACCGTGTTTGCAACGGCCGTACTGTTGTTCACCGTCACGACAATGCCCGACGGGATGGTTACCACATCGGACGCCGTCGGAACTCGACGGGGATTCCAAGTGCTTACCGCAGTGAAGTCACCGCTCGATGCGGCGGTCATAGTCACTTTAGCGGGCGAGGCCACGTCACTTCGCAAAGTGGCAAAATGGCACATGTTACACGCTTGAGCGAGGTGGAGTGATACGACACCAAGCAGGGTTATAATGAATAGTGGGGGCTTAAACATAAATGTTATGCTATTTGCCCGGATTTCCTCAGTCAAACTCAGGAATTATTCCCTAATTTTTGCTAATCGGCGGTGAGACGCTGCGACCGACCGTAATAGAGAACGAGCTGGACAGAAGAAACCAAAAAAGGGGCCAGTCCATTCGCACGAAGCACGCACGGGATGCACAAGCGCCAAACTTCTTGCAAACGATTCCGCCCCGAATCATCGTTTGCGCCCCGGCCCTGATGAAACTTCTCCACCGCTACGTTGTCCGCCAAGTTCTGATCACATTTTTGATCGCGGTCACAGTCTTGAGCGGCATTTTCATCCTCGGCTCGATCATGACCAAAGTGCTCGATTTGTTGGTCAACCACGATTTCCCGCTCATCTTCGTCGCGCGATTTATCGCCTACATCGTGCCGTTTTCGCTCATGTACACCATCCCGTGGGCCTTCCTCACGACCGTGCTTCTGGTCTATGGACGCCTCTCGGCCGAGAACGAACTCATCGCCATGCGGGCCTGCGGAGTGAGCCTCGCCAGCATCTGTGCGCCAGTCGTGGGAACCGCATTGTTGCTCTCGTTTTTCTGCTTCTGGATCAACACCACCGTCGCCCCGCGGGCTCAGCAGCAGATGAAGGAAACCCTCAAGGACGTCGCCACGAGCGACCCGCTCTCACTCTTCGGCAGCGACCGGATCATCGATCAATTTCCCGGACGCAAAATCTACGTTGGGCAAAAGGACGGCAGGAAACTGCACAACATCCAGGTCTTTGAGATCGACGAAACGAACAAGCCCGTCCGCGTCGTTACGGCTCGCGAGGGCAGCCTGGAACTCGACCTCGACCAGCAACGCGTGCTCATGCGGCTGAACAATGCCATCTACGAAGAGCGCGACCAGACCGACCCGGGCAACATTCACAAAATCCGCCAGGGCATCACCATGGAAGAGGGCGTGCTGCCCATATCGCTCGCCCAGCTTTACGAGCAAAACCAAAAGCGCCGCGGCCTCACCACCCTCACTCTCGACGAGTTAAAGACCGCCCTCGCCGGAGACAATTCAGTCGAGCGCAAAAGCGCCACCCTCACCGAATTAAACAAACGCTACTCGCTTTCCCTCGGTTGCTTCGCCCTGGCCCTGGTCGGCATCCCCCTCGGCATCACCACGCACCGGCGCGAGACCTCCATCGGCTTCGCCCTCAGCCTCGCCGTGGCCGTGGCGTATTTCATCTTCATCATGATCGCCGACAACTCCCGCAACAACCCGGCGCTCTACCCGCAATGGCTCATCTGGTCGCCCAACTTCATCTTCATCGCCCTCGGCACCTGGCTCTGCGCAAGGATGGCGAGGCATTAGAACATACTAACAAATCTCTATGGAAATTGATGACGCGAAAACAACCGAGACCCTTAGAAAGCTGATTAGTGCATCTGAGGCGAAAGGAATCGCTATTGATCAACTTACGCCTGATCAACGTGAAGCACTGCTCCAATGGGGTATGCGCATGTATGGATTAGGACAGCAGATTGTGGGGGACATTCAGGATATTAAGTATGAAGGCCGTCTCATTATTCTGGATGATGATTCAAGATGGGCGGTCGAATCCATTGATGCCACAACAGCCGAATTCTGGAACACCTTCGATAAGGTTCTAGTGATCGACGACATAATGTATCGGCTCGAAGATGCTGAACAAATCAGTGTCGAGAGAGAAACCTAAATCGTCTATTATCGCTCCATTTATTTCACATGCTTACCAAAGAAGAACTAAGTCCTCACGCGATGGATTTATTCAAGCGCTGTAAAGCGGAACTTCCCTCGGAAATTAGTTCTCGATTGCGTTCGAGCAGGCACTTCACGACAGGCAGCCAACGCACCCTGTATCTTTTCGACGTGTGGGATTGTAATCAAACAGATGTTCTTGATCATCAACACTTCAAGTATTGCCTCGCTTATGATGGCCTTTCCAAAGTTCGTAATGGTTTTTTTCACCTTTGGCTGAATCGAATTAGAATTTATCGGGAGCGTGAAGCAATCATTGCAGCTTTGGATCGACAGCTTGAAAACGCTGTCCCCAACGGATTTACGTGGCACCCCCATAAAGATAGGGCTTTTAACATAGGGTTCGATTTTAATTACCCCGAAGATCTATCTCAATTTCCGGACATGCTACTCCCGTTTTATGTCAGCTTGATTTCGGCGATACATCCAATCCTCATGCCTTTAATCGACCAATTTACCACGCCACTTTCTGACGGTGAACGTCGTCAAGTAGTCGCGGCGAGAGGCCGAGTTCCATTCACTTCTCCCGGTGTGCATGATCGTAAACGCATCCGTGAATACACCCGTTCCATTCCACCTAGTTGGCGTCCTCTTATTCTAGAAAGATCAGACCACTTGTGCTCCAACCCTACTTGCCGTGCCGATCTTCGGCTCCAAGGCCATCATATTGACCATATCGTTCCATTCTCCAAAGGCGGAACAACAACCCTGGAGAACCTACAAGCGCTTTGTGGGCCATGTAATCTGACCAAAGGCAATCGTCAGTGAGCTATGTTAACCGAAGTGCAAAAAGTGCTTTCGTCGAGGAGCGCCCCGATTAGATAGTTGGGCCGAAAGCGTCTGCGCCTCGCTCCCACCCGTCGGCGGCCCTCTGGATGCCGTCGGGAGCCCTCTGGATTCCGAAAGTCGGCTGATCGGGATCGAAAGGGTGCCTCTGGTCGCCAAAAGGGAGCCTCTCCATTCCAAAAGCGGGGCTCGGGGAGTCGAAAGTGAGGCTCTGGACTCCAAAAGTGGGGGTCTGGTCGCCGTCTGCCGACCCTTCTGTATAGTTTTTATACAGCTAAATGAGCCAGTTTGGCTCACTTTTTGAAAAGGTGGATAAATAGCTGCAATCGCCGCGAGCGAGCCGAAATGGGATACAGGGAGCGGAATGGGGAGCGCGGGCTTCCAGCCCGCTCTTTTTGGCATCCTGCCGAAAAGTTTCCCCCTCCCAGCGTCCGCCGCTTTTCTGCCACGGACCACCTCGCGCCAAACGAAGAAATGTCTTTGGCAGGATGCCAAAGACTGCGGGCTGGAAGCCCGCCCTCCCCCCTCGTGGGCTCCCTCGCGGGAAATTATTCTTTTTTCGCAACGAATTTGCTTGGGCTTTCCGCCAGAGGAAGCCTAGAAGCATGGCGTCCATTTAACCCTATTCCTTATGTCCTTAGATTTAAACACCAGCATCGATTTCTTGAAGCGCCGGATAGACGCCACACTCAGTGCGCAAACCTCCTTCGCCACCGAATGGACCTGGCCCCTGCGCACCATCGCCGAGTGGACCGTGGATAGCCAGCAACTCGACAAATCCGTCGATGACAGCCTCGCCTCCCAAGCCATCGCCGCCCACACTCGCGCCAACTCCGCCCGTGGTCTGCTCGATGCCCGGCTCGCCACCATTCACGCCCAGACCGTGAGCGTGGTCGGCATCATGCGTGTCCGCGCCGAGCGCAGCCGCGAGCACCTGCCCGTGGTGAATGAATTGAGCTCGCGCGGCAGCAGCCGGCGCGAGATCGAGGACGAGGCCACCGCGCTGCTTTCCGCCTGGAAGGAAGAGTTTGGCATCGCCTTTGCCCCGCTGCCGGGCATCACTTACGAGAGCTTTCACGCGTTATTTATCGGTGCCGCCACCACCCCAACGCTCCCCTCCCTGCGCGACCTCAAACAGGCCCTCTCCGACGCTGCCACCATTGAGCGCAAGAAAGTCGGCGCGCTCAGCGTGCTGCTCAACCGCGCAGAACGCGATGCGCAGGATTGGTATGCAGAGGCACTGATGGCGTTTCCAGCAGGCACAGCCAACGGGGACATCATCCGCGCGATCCCGACATCGACCGATTACAGCCCCCCATCGACGCCAGCAAATCCAGCGACGCCGGTTTCATCAACGCCGGCGTAGGTGAATGGGAGTTCCATATGACTCTCGACACCCATCATTTCCCGTGGCCGATGATTCCCGGATTCATTGGTTTTGCCGTTTCCATGATCATTCAGTTTCGGCTGAAATACCACGTAGACCGCGAGAAAGTGATGGAGCTGAAAGATCTGTCCGAGTTGTATCCTAACGGTCTTCCACCCCGAAAAGTTCTGACGGAGCGCGGGCGGAGGCTCTATCTCTGGTTCTTTGCCGGGATTGGCTTTTTCATCATCGGTCTATTTTTGAGCGTGATCCTATTCGGCTAACATTGAGCTGAATTTCGCTCTAACTCCCCAACGCCTGCGCCGTGACCTCAGCGGTTTTTTCCAAATCCTCTGCGGTGTGGGCGAGGGAGAGGAAGCCGGCCTCGAATTGACTGGGGGCGAAATAGACGCCGGATTTGAGGCAGGCGTGGAAGTAGCGGGCAAAATGTGCGCGGTCGGAGCACTGGGCCATGGCCAGATTATCCACGGGCTGGTCGGTGAAGTAGAGGCAGAACATGGAGCCGAGACGTTGGAAAGTGAATTTCCGGCCCGCCGAGGCGAGGGCTTTGCGGACACCAGATTCGAATGCGACTCCGATCTTTTCCAACTCGGCCCAGCCATTGCGTCTCTCCAGCTCGCGGAGTTGGGCGAGGCCGGCGGCCATGGCGAGCGGATTGCCGGAAAGCGTGCCCGCCTGATAAACCGGGCCGTCGGGTGCGAGGAAATCCATGATGTCGGTCCGCCCACCAAATGCGCCGACGGGGAGCCCGCCGCCGATGACTTTGCCGAGCGCGGTGAGATCGGGCCGGATGCCGTAGATCTCCTGCGCGCCGCCTTTCGCCAGGCGAAACCCGGTCATCACTTCGTCGAAGATGAGAATGGAACCCGACTCGTCGCAAAGCTGGCGGAGGAGTTCCAGGTAGCCGGGTTTCGGCAGGTAGAGTCCAGCGTTGGCAGGGACGGGTTCGACGATGATGGCGGCTATCTCGCGACCTTCGCGGGCAAAGATGGCCCGGAGCGCGTCGGGGTCGTTGTAAGGCAGCGTGATGGTGAGCGCTGCGAGCTCCGGCGGGATGCCCGCGCTATCGGGCTGGCCGAGGGTGAGTGCGCCGCTGCCAGCTTTTACTAACAAGGAATCGACGTGGCCATGGTAGCAGCCCTCGAACTTGACGAGTTTGTTGCGTCCGGTGAATCCACGCGCGAGTCGGATGCAACTCATCGTGGCCTCGGTGCCGCTGTTCACCATTCTAACCTTTTCAATGCTGGGAACGAAGCGGATGATCGTCTCCGCCATTTCGATTTCCAAAGTGTTAGGAATGCCAAAACTAACACCGCGCTGCGCCGTGCTAACAATCGCGTCCAACACGACTTTGGGCGCGTGACCTAATATCGCGGGACCCCAGGTTCCCACGTAGTCGATGAGTTCATTGCCATCGACGTCCCAGATGTGCGAACCCAGGGCACGCTCGACGAAGAAAGGCTCGCCGCCGACGCCGCGAAAAGCGCGCACGGGCGAGTTCACACCTCCGGGAATGACACGTTTGGCGGCGGCGAAGGATTCGGCGGAAGTCATGTTAGGAGATGGTTAGTTCGGTGTTAGCTCGTAGAGGAGGATTTGCGTTTGCTGATCGTTGCCGAAATTGTCGTCGCTCACCATCACGACGCCGGTGCGTCCGCCTGGAAGTGGCATGAGCGCGACGCCCTCGACATTGTCCAGATCGTCGACGCCCTCCTTTTTGGAATCATAGACGAGCGTCTTCGTGAGGCTGGTGACGGACTGGGTTCTAACACTCGGGATTTCGCGCAGATCGGTGGCGGAGGCCTGGGTGAGATTTACCCGGTAAAGCCGGATGCCTGTGCAGCCGGTGCCGAGCGTGGTGCGAATGATGCGACGTTCCAGCACTAGCAAATTTCCCTCTTTGTCCAGCGGACTAACATCGGAGATGGAGCCGAAGAAGCAGCCCATGTCGGAGAGATAAAGTTTCTGCGCGAGACAACGTCCGGACTTGGCTTCGAGCGCGCTGATCCGAACCTGAGTCGGATTGAAAATACTCGCGCCGCCCTCGCCATTTTCGCCGGGTGCTTTTTCTTGAAGGAGAGAGCTTTCGTTGGCGGTGTAAATGGTTAGACGATCCAGCGAGAGCGAGCAGGATTCCAGGGAGCGATTCGATAAAACACCGCGAACTTGGGCGGGGCTGCCGATCGGGACTGGATGTCCCTCGGCGTCAGCTGGCAGATAGACTGGCGGCAGCGGGAGCGTACGGAGGACCCGGCCTGTGGTTAGCGAGAAAAGTTTGATCCAGGGCGGTGCGCCTTTTGTTCCGGACTTGCCCTCGCTGCTCACCCAGACCGCGCCGCGACCCGTGCAGGCGATGCCCTCGCAATCGGCGACGGGAAAAGGTTTGCCCGTTTCATCGCGGAGAATGAGCACACTCAGGATGCGGGGTTGCAAGGTCTCGCCCGGAGTCAGGGAGAGCTGATAAATCCGCGGTGCGCCGCCCACGTAAGAAGAGTCGTCGGAGACCGCCCAGAATGTCTTGGAACTCGCATCATAGGAAACGCCGGAGAGGCCGCCGAGTTGGGTTTTGCCGACGGGCATTTTGTGCGGCAGCACGGCGCGACCGAGAAGACGGAGCGATTGCGCCCCACTGGTGCAAAACCCGAAAATGAGGACGGCGAGGATGAGGCGAAGCGGATGCAAAGTCCGCTCAAGCTGCCGCAAAGAACCCGGCGGATCGAGAAATTTTATGCGCCGGAGGCCTGGGACAGCTCGTGTCGGGCCTGAAGCCAATGCTCGAGTGAGCGGCCCTCGGGGCAGCCTTCCGCGAGATAGATTTCGTAGGCGCGCCAGCTGATTTGCTCGTCGCTCGGAGTGAGCGAGGCTCTGTAGGTGATCCCATTGGAACTCACATCGTAGCTGGTGTTATCTCGGGCGGCGGATTGGGGGAGGACTTCGCTGGCGATGTGACCGAGGCCGCTGGCGATGGCACCGACTGCGGTCCCAACGATTCCGCCGACGGCGCTGCCTAGTGCGCCCGCAACATCTGCCGGGACTTTATTTTTGGATTTGGTTTTCTGGGGTTTCATAATGAGTGGAGTTAGGTTGTTATTTGCGGGGGAAACAGCTCTCATTCCTTCGGACCGCGCCCGGTTTTTTCCTGGAACGCCTCCGTGGGTTTGGAGGCAAATGTCTTCCCGTCGTCGGGATCTTTCTCAGAGTTCGGATGCGATGCGCGAGTGGCAGAGGGCGGCTCCGAGGAGATAAATTCTTCCTGCGGCGCGTCCATGTTTTCCTTCTCGGTGCGCGTGGGGTAATCATCCTTCGGATCGTCATTCATATTTCTATATCGAATGCGACGCGCTTTTCGCGCGTGCCGGGTGATGAAAAAATCGACCCGGTCAGGCGCGGCGGTTCTTGTCGATGATCGCGATGATGAGCAAAAGATACGCAGCCAGGCGCACCGAATAGACAAAGGGCGCGAGTTCGCTTTCCATCGGGCAGGAGGACCGCAGAATCCGCTCCAGCATAAACAACAGAAAGGCTGCGGCAAAAAACAGAAACAGCCGGTCGCGCGTCTTCTGCCAGAAACGCAGAAAAAATCCCAGCGCCACCAGGCAGGCCATAGCGATGGCTCCCGAGATGAAATCCGAGGTGCTGGTCGTCACCACCAGGCCGAGCGCGAGAAAAGGATGGAGCGTCATCGGTTATTCGGATTCAAAGATCAGTCCATAAAGCAGCACGACGAGTGCGACCAAAGTGATCACACTCCGATGCAGGCTCAGGTCCACTTTGGGGAAAATGAGAAAATCCAGCACGAGGAGGCAGTTGGCCGCGGCGAGAATGCCAAAGCAGAGCATGCTCCAGAAGAGCAGCCGCAGCCTGGACGCCAGGTAGCCCCGCAAAAGGAGGACGGAGACCAGCATGCAACTCAAGGTGCTGAGAATGTAAACGGCGGGTCCCATCATGGTTTTCTTAATCGAAATGCCTCGGCAAACATTCGCGCCGGATCATTCTGCGAGGAACTGCGCTGATAGATGGCCTCGATCACGCGCACTGGCCGGGCTTGGTAGGTTTCGACGAGCGCCAAAACCGCCGAGCGGACTTCCATTCGATCCGGGGCAAATTGATAGCTGATAGGCGAGTTATCGGAGCGTTGCACGATTTTTTCCTGCACGAAATATTCCAGCCACGCGACCACTGAGAGTTTCGTGCTCAGGATTACATTATAGACGTTTTGCACGGTGAATTTGGCGGCTGGATTTTTCGCAAGCAAGAGCAAAATTTCTGTCTGCTCGATGGAAGTCAGATGCCGCTCGATCAATTGCCTCACAGCGGCGGGTAATCCTTCGTCAGTCACTTGGTTAAAACATTTGGAGGATGGTATCTCCAGCGACTTCACCGAGAGGTAACAAGGCCAAAGTCGCTGGCATTTGCAGCCCAATATCGGCTGAAATATGCCTGATGGATGTAAGATTTTTAAGCGCGGGTGACGGCCTTGACCCGATATTATCGTCGGGTAATATCGTGATGATTTAAGCGACTGACATGCGTCTTGACCTTTCACTATCGTCGGATGTTTTCGCCATTTGATTCTGATTCATGAAAGCCACCAAACCCTCCAAAGCGCGTCCTGCAATCCTCGTTGAAACTCCCGCCGCGACGGCTGGCGAATCCGTTCCCATGAATGGCGACGCCGCCCCGCTCGACGGAACCAATGGCGCTAAATCCCATTCGGAGCAGCCCAGCGACTCGGATCTGGCGCTGGAGATTCTGGAGGCGATGCTGGCGTTTCGAGCTGGAAATTTTTCCAAGAAACTGCCCTCCGGCTGGACTGGGGTTTATGGGAAAATCGCGGACACTTTTAACGATGTCATCAGCGTCAACCAGCGCCGCTCCGCCGAGACGGCACGCGTCTGCCGCGTGATCGGCAAAGAGGGAAAACTAAACCAGCGCATGCGCGTATCTGGTCTGGTCGGTCAATGGGCCGAGGAGGTCGATTCCCTGAACAGCCTAATGGACGATCTGGTGCGTCCGACGACCGATGTGACACGCACGATCGGCGCCGTGGCCAAGGGCGATCTAAGCCAGTCGATGGCGTTGGAGGCCGATGGCCGTCCGCTCGAGGGCGAGTTTTTGCACTCCGCCCGATTGGTTAACCGAATGATCGATCAGCTCTCGGTTTTCACGTCCGAAGTAACTCGTGTCGCCCGCGAGGTTGGCACCGAGGGCAAGCTCGGCGGCCAGGCGCAAGTGAAGGGAGTTTCAGGCGTATGGAAGGATCTCACGGAGTCGGTCAACCAGATGGCGGGCAACCTCACAGCGCAGGTTCGCAACATTGTCGATGTGACGATGGCCGTGGCAAACGGGGATCTTTCCAAAAAGATCACGGTCGATGTGCGCGGGGAGATTTTGCAGTTGAAAGAGGCCATTAACACGATGGTCGAGCAGCTCCGTTCGTTCGCGTCGGAAGTCACGCGTGTCGCCCGCGAAGTGGGAACGGAAGGACGTCTCGGCGGACAAGCAGTGGTGCCCGGAGTTGCGGGAACTTGGAAAGATTTGACCGATTCGGTAAATGCGATGGCGTCTAACCTTACAGCGCAGGTGCGTAACATTGCCGCCGTGACGACAGCCGTGGCGCGCGGGGATTTGTCCCGCAAAATTACCGTGGACGTTAAAGGCGAAATTCTGGAGTTGAAGGAAACGATCAACACGATGGTCGATCAGCTCAACGCGTTTTCGTCGGAGGTAACCCGTGTCGCCCGTGAGGTGGGAACGGAAGGCAAACTCGGCGGTCAGGCTGCTGTGTCCGGAGTTGCAGGAACTTGGAAAGATTTGACGGACTCTGTGAACTCGATGGCGTCGAATTTGACGGGTCAGGTCCGCAACATCGCGGATGTGACGACCGCCGTGGCGCGCGGCGATTTGTCCCGCAAGATCACGGTGGACGTGAAGGGCGAGATTTTGTCGTTGAAAGACACGATCAACACGATGGTCGATCAGTTGAATGCGTTTGCGTCGGAAGTCACGCGCGTAGCCCGAGAAGTCGGCACCGAAGGGAAGCTCGGCGGTCAGGCGATTGTGCCCGGAGTTGGTGGAACGTGGAAGGATCTTACCGACAACGTGAACTCGATGGCGTCGAATTTGACCGGCCAGGTGCGCAACATCGCCGACGTGGCGACGGCCATCGCAAAGGGCGATTTGTCCTCGAAGATCACCGTGGAAGTCAAAGGGGAAATCCTAGAGTTGAAAAACACCATGAACACCATGGTCGATCAGCTCAATGGCTTCGCCGCCGAGGTTACGCGCGTCGCCCGCGAGGTCGGCACCGAGGGAAAACTGGGCGGTCAGGCGCAGGTTCGTGGTGTCGCCGGTACTTGGAAAGATCTCACCGACAACGTGAACTTCATGGCGAACAACCTCACGGCGCAGGTTCGCAACATCGCCGACGTGGCGACGGCCATCGCGAAGGGCGATTTGTCCCGCAAGATCACGGTCGATGTGAAGGGCGAAATCCTGGAGTTGAAGAACACCATTAATACGATGGTGGATCGACTCAACGCGTTCGCCTCCGAGGTGAGCCGCGTCGCCCGCGAGGTCGGGACTGAGGGAGAATTGGGCGGTCAGGCGGAAGTGGGCGGAGTTGCAGGAACATGGAAAGATTTGACCGACAATGTGAACTCGATGGCGTCGAACCTCACCGCCCAGGTCCGCAATATCGCCGACGTGGCGACGGCGGTCGCGAACGGGGATTTGTCCAAGAAAATCACGGTGGACGTGAAGGGCGAGATTTTGGAACTGAAAAACACCATCAACACGATGGTCGATCAGCTCAACGGCTTCGCTTCCGAAGTGACTCGTGTGGCCCGCGAAGTCGGCACGGAAGGTAAACTCGGAGGTCAGGCGCAAGTCCGCGGCGTCGGCGGCACTTGGAAAGATTTGACGGACAATGTGAACTCGATGGCGTCCAACTTGACCGCCCAGGTCCGCAACATCGCGGACGTGGCAACGGCCATCGCGAAGGGCGATTTGTCCTCGAAGATCACCGTCGATGTGAAGGGCGAGATTTTGCAGCTCAAAGAAACCATGAACACCATGGTTGACCAGCTCAACGGCTTCGCTTCCGAGGTCACGCGCGTCGCCCGTGAGGTCGGCACCGAAGGAAAACTCGGCGGTCAGGCCGAAGTGCAAGGCGTCGCCGGGACTTGGAAAGATCTTACCGACAACGTGAATTCCATGGCGAACAACCTCACGGCGCAGGTGCGTAACATCGCCGGTGTCACCACCGCCGTGGCGCGCGGCGATTTGTCCCGCAAGATCACGGTGGATGCGAAGGGCGAAATTTTGGAACTCAAGGACACCATCAATACGATGGTCGATCAGCTCAACGCGTTCGCCTCCGAGGTTTCCCGTGTCGCCCGCGAGGTCGGCACCGAAGGAAAACTCGGCGGCCAGGCCGAGGTGGGTGGAGTTGCAGGCACATGGAAGGATTTGACCGACAACGTCAACTCCATGGCGTCGAACCTCACCGGTCAGGTCCGCAACATCGCCGAGGTGACGATCGCCGTGGCGAGCGGAGATTTGTCCAAAAAAATCACCGTCGATGTGCGCGGGGAAATTCTCGAACTCAAGGAAACGATCAACACGATGGTCGATCAGCTCCGCTCCTTCGCCGCCGAAGTGAGCCGCGTAGCCCGCGAAGTCGGCACCGAAGGCAAACTCGGCGGTCAAGCGCAGGTTCCAGGTGTCGCCGGGACTTGGAAAGATCTCACGGACAACGTGAACTCAATGGCCTTCAACTTGACGGGTCAGGTTCGTAACATTTCCGACGTGGCGACGGCAATTGCCCGCGGCGATTTGTCCCGCAAGATCACTGTCGAAGTGCAAGGCGAAATTTTGCAGCTCAAGGAAACCATGAACACCATGGTCGATCAGTTGAGTTCCTTTGCATCGGAAGTCACCCGTGTCGCCCGCGAGGTCGGCACCGAAGGAAAACTGGGCGGACAAGCCGAGGTGGGCGGAGTTGCAGGCACATGGAAAGATTTGACCGACAACGTGAACTCGATGGCCTCGAACCTCACGGCGCAGGTTCGCAACATTGCCGAGGTGACCATTGCCGTGGCGAACGGAGACCTTTCCCGCAAGATCACGGTGGATGTGCGCGGCGAGATTTTGCAGCTCAAGGAAACGATCAACACCATGGTCGAGCAGCTCCGTTCGTTTGCCTCGGAAGTTACCCGCGTCGCCCGCGAAGTCGGCACCGAGGGTCGTCTCGGCGTGCAAGCGGTCGTGCCCGGAGTCGCCGGAACGTGGAAGGATTTGACCGACTCCGTCAACGCCATGGGCGGCAACTTGACCGCTCAGGTTCGCAACATTGCTGAGGTGACGACCGCCGTCGCGCGCGGCGATTTGTCCCGCAAGATCACGGTCGATGTGAAAGGCGAAATTTTGGAGCTGAAGAACACCATCAACACCATGGTCGATCAGCTCAACGCCTTCGCCGCAGAGGTAACGCGTGTGGCTCGTGAAGTCGGCACCGAGGGCAAATTGGACGGCAAGGCCCAAGTCTCGGGCGTTGCTGGAACGTGGAAGGATTTGACCGATTCCGTGAACGTCATGGCCGCCAACCTGACGGATCAGGTCCGCGGCATTGTCAAAGTCGTGACCGCCGTCGCCGACGGAAACCTTCGCCAAAAACTAACTGTGCAGGCGAAAGGCGAGGTCGCCGCTCTGGCCGAGACGATCAACAACATGACGGACACGCTCGCAACGTTTGCCGATCAGGTGACGAATGTCGCCCGCGAAGTCGGTGTCGAAGGCCGTTTGGGCGGTCAGGCCAACGTCCCCGGTGCTGCCGGAACGTGGAAGGATCTCACGGGTAACGTCAATCTTCTCGCCGCCAACTTGACCACTCAGGTTCGAGCGATTGCCGAGGTTGCGACGGCGGTGACGAAGGGCGATTTGACCCGCTCGATTCAGGTCGAAACTCGTGGCGAAGTCGCCGAGTTAAAGGACAACATCAACACGATGATTAACAATCTTCGTGAGACCACGGAGAGCAACCAGGAACAGGATTGGTTGAAGACAAACGTCGCGAAATTCACCCGTATGTTACAAGGTCAGCGAGACCTCTTTACGGTGGGGCAGATGCTTCTCTCGGAAGTCGCCCCGTTGGTTTCGGCGCATCAAGGCGCGATGTATCAGATTTCCAATGAAGATCGCGCCTTGAGCTTGCTCGCTGGTTTTGCGACTCCGAAAAATCAGGCAAAACATTTAAAAAGGGGCGAAGGCCTTGTTGGTCAGTGCGCCATCGAAAAACAGCGAATTTTGCTGGCGGATATTCCTGCGAACTACTCCCCCATTAAATCTAGTTTGGGCAAAGCTGCTCCGGTCAATGTAGTCGTACTCCCAGTTCTATTTGAGGGTGAGACGAAAGCGGTGATTGAGCTGGCTGCGTTACATCCGTTTACAGATGCACACCTGAACTTCCTTGAGCAACTCACGCAATCCATCGGCGTCGTTCTCAACACGATCGAGGCCACCATGCGCACGGAAGGTCTCCTGCAGCAGAGCCAGCAGCTCACGGCGGAGTTGCAGTCCGGCCAAAAAGAACTCCAGCAGACGAACGAAGAACTTGAACAAAAAGCCCAGCAACTCGCCGAGCAAAATGTCGAAGTCGAACGCAAAAACAAGGAGATCGAGCAAGCCCGCCGCGCACTCGAAGACAAGGCAGCCGAGCTCGCGCTCACGTCGAAATACAAGTCGGAATTTCTCGCGAACATGTCGCACGAGTTGCGCACGCCGCTGAATTCGATCCTGATTCTCGGCCAGCAGCTTTCCGAAAATAACTCAGGCAATCTCAACGACAAACAGGTCGATTTCGCTCGCAACATTCACTCGGCGGGCTCCGATTTGCTCAATCTGATCAATGACATTCTCGACTTGTCCAAGATCGAATCGGGCACGGTCTCGGTCGAGGCCGAGGAGATCACTTTCAACGCTTTGAAAGACTCGGTCGAGCGTAACTTCCGGCACATCGCGGACAACAAAAACCTGCCGTTCCAAGTGGAGTTCGATTCGACTCTGCCGAAGCATTTCACGACAGACTGGAAGCGTTTGCAGCAGATCATCAAAAACCTGCTTTCGAACGCCTTCAAGTTTACCTCGCACGGCCGCGTCGGCATCAAAGTCGCCCCGGTTGCCGACGGCTGGAGTACGGATCATCCGGTGCTCAAACGCACGCCGAACGTCATCAGCCTGGCGATTACCGACACCGGCATCGGCATTGCGCCCGAGAAGCAGCGCCTGATTTTCGAGGCCTTCCAGCAGGCGGACGCCGGCACGTCGCGCAAATACGGCGGCACGGGTCTCGGTCTGGCCATTTCGCGCGAACTCGCCGCGTTGCTCGGTGGAGAAATCCGCCTGACCAGCACCGTCGGCGAGGGCAGCACGTTCACTTTGTATTTGCCATTGCATTTCACCGGACCGGCGACGCAGGGAATTACAGCTCCGTTGCATCAATCGGTCGATGGCAATACCTCGTCGATTACCTTGAGCGCGCTGGCCGCACCACGCGAGGACCAGATTGTGGACGACCGCGACATGACGATGGAGGGCGACACCATTCTGCTCATCGTCGAGGACGACCCGCATTACGCCCGCGTATTGCTCGGACTCGCCCGCGAAAAAGGCTTCAAGGGAATCGTCGCCACGCGCGGACAACAAGCGCTCACTTTGGCGCGTCAATATCAGCCGACGGCGATCACTTTGGATATTTTCTTGCCCGACATGCTCGGCTGGACTGTCCTGAACAACCTCAAACTCGACTCCGTTACACGCCACATTCCGGTGCAGATCATTTCGCTCGACGAGGAGCGCCAGCACGGCCTGTCGCGCGGCGCGTTTTCCTACATGGTAAAGCCTGCGACGACCGACGATTTGGACTTGGCCTTCGACCGCATCAAGACCTTTTCCGCGCCGCGCACCAAACGTCTGCTCGTGGTCGAGGACAACGATCTGGAGCGTCAAAGCATCGTCGAGTTGCTTGATCACGACGACATTGAGATCACCACCGTCGCCACCGGCAGTGAGGCCTTGGAAGCGTTGCTCGACATGCCGATTGACTGCGCCGTTCTCGATCTGCGTCTGCCGGACATGAGCGGATTTGAACTCCTCGACCGTATCCAGGAGGAGCCGTCGCTGCGGGAGGTGCCGATCGTGGTTTTCACCGGCAAAGACCTCTCGTCGAAGGAGGAAAAACATCTCAAGACCATGGCGAAAAGCGTTGTCCTGAAAGACGTGCAATCTCCCGAGCGTTTACTCGATGAGACGGCACTATTCCTGCATCGGGTTATCTCGGACCTCCCCGAGTCGAAGCAGAAAATGATCAACCAGCTTCATCAATCCAATGAAGTTTTGCATGGCCGCAAAGTGTTGATCGTGGATGACGACGCGCGCAACATTTTCGCGTTGTCCATCGTTTTGGAGAATCAGGAAATGGAAATCCTCAGCGCCACCAACGGTCGCCAGGCCATCGAAATCATCGAGAGCACGCCCGATCTTTCCATGGTCCTGATGGACATCATGATGCCCGAGATGGATGGTTATCAGACGATGAAGGAAATCCGCAACAATGCCACTTTCCGCACGCTGCCGATTCTCGCCCTCACAGCCAAGGCGATGAAAGGGGACCGCGAGAAATGCCTCGAAGCCGGTGCCAGCGATTACATCGCCAAGCCGGTGAACACCGACCAGCTCCTCTCGCTGCTCCGCGTCTGGCTTCATCGTTAATTTCCGCGATGGCCAGCCCTGTTAATATTCTCCTCGTCGATGACGACCTCAAGAACCTGATGGTTCTCGAGACGATTCTGGATTCTCCGGATTATAGGTTGATCAAGGCAACCACTGCGGATGAGACGCTGATGATCCTGATGAACGAGGAGTGCGCCGCCATCGTGATGGACGTGAAAATGCCCGACATGAACGGCATCGAACTCGCCCAGCTCATCAAGCAGCGGAAGAAGACGCAGCACATTCCGATTCTGTTTCTCTCCGCACACTACTACGAGGACGAGCACATCGTTCTCGGTTACGGAGCGGGCGCTGTGGATTACATCACCAAGCCGGTGAACCCCGCCATCGTTCGCTCTAAGATTGGCGTCTTTGTGGATCTTTTCCGCACGAACACCGCGCTCGTCGCTGCCAACGAGGAACTCGCGATCAAAAACGAAGAGCTGCTCAAAAATGCCGACGACCGTGCACGCCGCATCGACGCCGAGGCTGCCCGCGCCGAGGCCGAGGCCGCCAACAGCGCAAAGGACCGTTTTCTCGCGATGCTTTCCCACGAGTTGCGCACTCCGCTCTCGCCCGTTTTGCACGCGGTCGCCTTGATTGAGGAGGAAGGCTGTCCGCCTCAAATCGCGGAGATGCTCGAGACCATCCGCCGCAATGTACAACTCGAAGCCCGACTGATCGACGACTTGCTCGACCTCGCCCGCATTCGCAATGGCAAGCTCCAGCTTCACTTGGAAAATGTGGAGGTCCACGATCTCCTCCGTCGCGCGGTGCAAATTTGTGAGCCCGAGATCAAGCTGCGGGAGTTGACGCTTCGGATGGATTTCAATACGGATAATACGCGGTTGCAGGCGGATCCGGCACGGTTGCAGCAGATTTTTTGGAACTTGATCAACAACGCCATCAAATTCACACCCGCCGGCGGCACCATCCATCTCACCACCGCAGCGAATAAGGGAACGATCCGCGTTTCCATCCAAGACTCCGGCATCGGCATTTCGCAGGATCGTGTGGAGAAAATTTTTGACGCCTTCGAGCAGGTTCATGGCAGTCAATCTCAAGGCCTCGGCCTCGGTCTGGCGATCTGTCGGGCACTCGCTGAAATGCATGGCGGCGCTATCGAAGCGAGCAGCGACGGCGAGAATGCGGGCAGTCTTTTCACCGTGCAACTACCCCTCTCCCGGTCGGCTCAAACTCCGCTTAAAAACGATTCCCCCACTCCAACCAAAGCTGCCGATCCCTTGCGCATTCTTCTCGTCGAAGACCACGGCGATACAGCGATGATTTTGAAACGACTTCTGATTAAACGAGGCCATCAGGTGCAGGCCGCCGAGAGCGTTTCCCAAGCCTTGAAAAACATGAGGGAGTTTGAGTTCGATGTGCTCGTGAGTGACATTGGACTCCCCGACGGACGTGGGCTCGACCTCATGCCGCCGTTTCTAGAAGCCGCCGGTGGCCGTCCCGTCGCTGGCATCGCGCTCAGTGGCTACGGCATGCCCGAGGACATCGAGCGCAGCCGCGAGGCTGGGTTTACCGATCACCTCACGAAGCCGGTGGACATTTCCCGACTGCAAAAGTCTCTCGCCGTGATGAGCGAGGAACTTTTTTCCACAACGGCCACCAATGGAAAAAACGACCATTGACGCAAGGTCGGGTTGCACTATTATTTGCGAACTCTTATCCAGAGTGACTGAGGGACTGGCCCGATGAAGTCACGGCAACCGCTGATTTCCTGATTCATTTCAGGGAAAAAGGACCGGGTGCCAAATCCAGTTCCGGTGAACGCAAGTTTCCCGGGAAAAGATGAGGGAAAATCCTAGTCCGCTGCCCTTCTGCGAGCCCTTTGGTTTTTCGTCTCTTCGTCTCTGAGTCGCTCAGATAAGACTGAAACTCGAATCATGGAAACCACCACACCTTATTTCTCGAACCTGAAATGTCGCGAATGCGGACGCCTCTATCCGAAGCAGGCGATCCACATTTGCGAATACGATTTCGGTCCGCTCGAAGCCGCCTACGACTACGAGGCGATCGGCAAAGTTCTCAACCGGAAGGTCATCGAATCGCGCCCGCAATCCATGTGGCGCTATCGGGAGTTGCTTCCGATTGACGGCCTGCCGACCGTTGGCCAAGAGGTGGGGTTCACTCCACTCGTTTCGGTCCCGCGCCTCGCCAAAGCCTTGGGGATACGCGAGTTATACATCAAGAACGACACGGTCAACTACCCGACGTTGTCCTTCAAAGACCGCGTGGTTTCCGTCGCCCTCAGCCGCGCGAAGGAACTCGGATTCAAGATTGTCGCCTGCGCCTCCACCGGCAATCTGGCCAACTCTGTCGCCGCCAACGCTGCTGCGGCTGGACTGGAAAGTTATGTCCTCATTCCCGCCGATCTGGAGCAGGGAAAAGTCCTCGGCTCGCTCGTTTACGGCACGAATGTCATCGGCATTCACGGTGCTTACGACCAGGTCAACCGCCTCTGCTCCGAGATCGCCGGCAAATATGGCTGGGGTTTTGTGAATGTGAATTTGCGCCCCTATTACGCCGAGGGCTCCAAGAGTATGGGCTTCGAGATTGCCGAGCAACTCGGCTGGAAATTGCCGCGTCACACCGTTGCGCCGATGGCCAGCGGCTCGCTGCTCACGAAAATCCACAAGGCTTACAAAGAATTTATCCAACTCGGTATTATTGACGAAACGCCTTACTCGATTCACGGAGCGCAGGCAGCGGGTTGCGGCCCAATCTCGGCAGCGATGAAGATCAATTCCGACATCGTCAAGCCTGTGGCAAAGCCCGACACCATCGTGAAATCGCTCGCCATCGGCACTCCGGCGGATGGGTATTATGCGATCAAATCCATGAGGGAAACCGGCGGTTCTGCTGAGGACTGCACCGATGCGGAAGTGGTAGAGGGTATCAAACTACTCGCCGAAACGACCGGTATTTTTGCTGAAACCGCAGGCGGGGTGACCGTGGCCTGCGCCAAGAAACTCATCGCCTCAGGCCAGATTCCCGCAGGCGATAGCGCCGTGCTTTGCATCACCGGCCATGGCCTTAAAACACAGGAAGCGATCATTGGAAAATGCGGCGAACCCCGCCTCATTAACCCCTCACTACGCGAGTTCGACGAACTTATTGGCAAAGAACTCACCAACCGCTAAATTCCCACCGACATGCCCACTAACATCCGTATTCCCACCCCGCTTCGCCGTCTGACCAATGAACAGGAAGTCGTCCAGGCCGAAGGTGCCACCGTGCAAGCTTTGCTCGACAACCTGGAGACAAATTTCCCCGGCTTGAAGGAGCGTATCTGCGACGAGGCAGGAAAAATCCGCCGCTTTGTGAACGTCTATCTCAACGACGAGGACATCCGTTTTCTTCAGGAAAATGAAACCGCCGTCAAAGAAGGCGACGAAATCAGCATCGTTCCCGCGATTGCAGGAGGTTAGATTATGGCCAACGAAAAAAAACGTTTCTGGCTCGATTTCCCGGGCGACTTGGTAACGCAGCCGATTGTCTATGAGCTGGTCACCCGCTTTGGGTTAATCACAAATATTCGTCAGGCTTCCGTCAGCAAAGATGCGGGCGTGATGTCGCTCGAAGTCGAAGGCGAACGCACCAAAATCGCCGAGGCGATTCAGTGGCTGGAGCAGACCGGAGTCAAAGTCGAACCGCTGGAAATAAACGTCATCGAAGGTTAGAAACCTACTTCGCGTAAGTGAAACTCCACTGAGTTTCGACTTTTTTGCCCTTCACACGGCCGGAAACGATCACTTTGTAAAAGTCCGGGTGGAGATTACGCGTAATCTGATAGCTGACCATTTTTGTAGCTGGATCGTATTTCGAGGGGACGAGTCCAAAGCCGCTGATCCACATTTCGATGGAAGTCGGATCGAGCTCACCCATCGTGGCGAGATTCGCGCGGACGAGTGGCGACGCTTCGTTGATCGTTGATCCATTTTGCGGCTCGGTGATCATGGAGGCCGAGGCGAGTTGGGCTGAAACCGGAGCGTCGGCGGTTGCCGCCTTCACGGGACCTACTTGGAATTTGATCGCGGTCTCGAAAATTTGCGGATGCGTCGATTCGATGGCATACCGGCCAATCGTCTCGGAGGGAACGCCCCAGCCGATGGTTTGTCCATAGACGGTGAAGAGCGCCTCGTAACCCGCCTTTAGACCCGCAGCGCGAACGACTTCATTGTGCAATCCGTAGGGATAAGCGAGCGCTTTGACTTGAATGCCGAGCTGGTTTTCAATGATGCGCTTGGAGTCGCCCAGCTCAGAGTCGAGCCATTTGTCGTAATCTGCCGCGTGGGCTTTTTTCATTCGCAAATCGGCGTGGGAAACGGTGTGGCTCTGGATGTCCACCCCGGCGTCGCGCATTTCCGCGAGCTGTTCCCAGGACATGGATTGGCCGCCAGCGTTCGGGCCGCCCTTGATGTAATTCGTGTAAACAAACATCGTGAATGGGTAGCCAAATTTCTGGAGAATGGGCCATGCAACTTTGTAGCCGGAGAGGTAACCGTCGTCGATGGTGATGACCGCTGCCTTGGCTGGAATCGCTTTCTCATTGCGACGCCAGGCGAGGAAATCCTGCATGCCGATGACGGTGATATTATTGGTTTTTAACTCCGCCATTTGCGCCTCGAATTCCTGGGGCTTGATCGCGAGGGAATCCTTTGGGCGATCCTCGAAGCGGTGATAGCAGAGGACGATCAGGCGGGCATCTTTGTTAGCTATCGAGACGGGGGTGGGTGACGGAGTCGGAACTGGCGTGGCAGTGGGCGTGGCCACAGGAGTGGGACTTGGCTTCAATTTTTGCGGTGCTGGCTGGCGTTTGCATCCGCCGATGGCGACAAGCAAAATCGTGAGGAGAAGGAGGAAGGGCCGCATACGTTTCATTCGA
Source organism: Chthoniobacterales bacterium (assembly GCA_038230215.1). Taxonomy (GTDB): domain Bacteria; phylum Verrucomicrobiota; class Verrucomicrobiia; order Chthoniobacterales; family DASVRZ01; genus DASVRZ01. Next base: position 275,632 of record JBBRNR010000001.1, read on the forward strand.
GTCCCAAGGCTCTGAAAGTCGCATCGTTGTGCGCGAAATGCCGGTCGAGCGAGCAGACGCTGTCGATTTCCTGGCGCGTCATCACTCGGCTAATTTCTGGCTCGGCTTCGAGGTTGTCCTGCAGGCTCACGTTCCCCTGCCAAGTCTTCATCGCGGCGCGTTGCACGGCCTCGTAGGCAGATTTGCGGTCGAGGCCTTTTTTGGTCAATTCGAGCAAGACGCTTTGTGAAAAATAGAGACCCTTAGTGATGCGCAAATTGCGATCCATGTTGTCTGGATAGACGAGCAATTTCTCCACCAGCGAGGTGAGTTTGAGCAACATGTAGTCGAGTAAATTGCACGAATCGGGCAGGATGATGCGCTCGACGCTGCTGTGAGAAATGTCGCGCTCGTGCCAGAGGGCAACGTTTTCCAGCGCGGCGACTGCGTTGCCACGAATAACTCGAGCCAGGCCGGAAAGACGTTCGCCCGTGATCGGGTTACGCTTGTGCGGCATGGCGGAACTGCCTTTTTGGCCGGGACTGAAATATTCCTCTGCCTCAAGGACTTCGGTGCGTTGCAGGTGACGAAATTCCGTCGCCCAACGATCGATACTCGACGCAATCAGCGCGAGGGTGGTCATGAATTCGGCGTGGCGGTCGCGCTGGACGACTTGGGTGGAAAGCGTGGCGGCCTTGAGTCCCATCTTTTTGCAAACGTAAGTTTCGACGCGGGGATCGAGGTGCGCGTGGGTGCCCACGGCTCCGCTGAGTTTGCCGACGCGGACGCGTTCACGAGTTTGTTCGAGACGCTCAATGGAACGTCCAAATTCATCATGCATCAGGGCTAGTTTCAGACCGAACGTTATGGGCTCGGCATGGATGCCGTGGCTGCGGCCGATCATCGGAGTGTCCTTGAACTCCAGGGCGCGCTTGGCGATGACTTCACGCAGTTTGGCCAGAGCCTCAAGGAGGAAATCGCACGATTGCAGCATTTGCGCCGCGAGCGTGGTGTCGAGAATGTCAGATGAAGTCAACCCCTGATGAATCCAGCGGGCGGATGGTCCGACGTAAGAAGCCACATTTTCGAGAAACGCGATGACGTCGTGATTGGTGCGTTTTTCGATTTCGAGTATCTCAGCGAGATCGAAACGACCTTTTGCGCGGATTTCTGCCGCGTCGGAAGCGGGGATTTGGCCTATCGCTGCCATGCTCTCACAGGCGAGGGTTTCGATTTCGAGCCAGAAGGAAAATTTGCGCTCCTCAGCCCAAAGGTCGCGCATACGGGAAGTGGAATAACGGTCAATCACAGCCGCGCAGAATCCCGGTTCTGCAGAGCTATAGAAAGGAAAAAATCAGCAAAAGACCGTCTTTGCTGATTTTATGTCTTAGCAGACTTTCGAGCGGGTGCGGCGACCGTTGGTGGCCAGACGTACGCGACCGCTTTCGAGCAAATCGGAGATGGCGGCAGCGGCTTCACGGCTGTTTTTCGAGCAAGATGTCACGGCCACGATGAGGTCGCCGAGTGAGTAGCTTTTTTTGGTGGAGCGAGTGTTCTTCATATTGAGTAACGGTGTGTTGTTAACTGATACGTTACTTAGAGCAAGCGCGATGCCACGACGTTCAAAAATGTTTTACCGAGGCGGAAAAGATCCCCCTTTCAGGCTTCGCCACTTCTAAATGAATTATTCCGCGACACCTTGTCGCAGAACTAGACGCCCAAGTGACAGTTTTGGTCGCTCTAGCCGCGCTGTAGTCGCTTGAGCTTTCCCGCCAGACTGACCCTGCAGGCGGACGACATCCGGTCGATGAAGAGGACGCCATGCAAATGATCGGTCTCATGCTGCACCGCGCGGGACAACAACCCAGTCGCCGAAAAACGAATTTCTTGCCCGTCCAATCCCTTCGCCGTGACGCTCACTCCGGCGGGACGCGTGATGCTGGCGCTCATCTCGGGAAAACTGAGGCAGCCTTCCTGTCCGGCCTCGGTTTCCTTGCTAAATTCCAGCTTGGGATTGAGCAAAATCAGCGGCATGTGATCGTCCAGCCGGACCGGCTTCCCGTCGATCAGCATGGAACTCGGACGGTCCTCGGAATCCTGCACGTCGATGACGGTTAATTGAATTGCCTGCCCGATTTGCTGGGCAGCCAGACCCACGCCCTCGGCGGCGACCATGGTTTCCAACATGTCTTGCGCCAACTTTCGGATCGCCGGGGTAACTTCGTGGACTTCCTTGCCTTTGGCGCGGAGCACAGGATGCCCATATTTAACAATTGGGAGTACCATTTCTATTTTTCCTGAGTTTGAGTGAAGGCAGGGAGATTTTTTATGCCAGCTTCCTTGAGGGCATCCATGACTTTTAGGATGAATCCGAAGGACGCTTTTTTGTCGGCGCGCAAAGCCAGAGGACGACTTGGATTCCGCTCACGGATGGCGGCGGATAGCTCTTGCAGCGAGGCGATGGGACGTTCGTCGAGTTGCATCTTTTCCTCGGCTGTAATGGCCAGAAGCAACGGATCGGTGGGGTTCGCCGCCTCGCGGGCCTGCTTCGATTCGGGGAGATTAATGGTCAGCTCCGACTGCTTCGACTTGAACGTGGTCGTCACGATAAAAAACATCAGCAGGATCGCGAAAATGTCGATCAGCGAGACGATTATGATGGTGGGCATCCGCTTTTTGCGGGCGTAAAATTTCATGAAAGATCTTCCAGACCGGGCGTGGGTCCGACGGATTTGCGGGGTTCGGTGAGGCCGAGACGCGGTTTTTGCGAATAACATTTCCCGAGCAACTCCGCGATGATCGACTCCATCTCGACCGACATATTTTCGATCTTGCGGGAGAAATAAGAAAAGGCGACCAAGCTCGGAACCGCGATGCCCAGACCGACAATCGTTGTGCTCAACGCCTCGGAAATGCCCGACGCGATGCCGCTCAGATCGCCTGTGGACGTGGCACCGGTTCCGATGTTGGAAAACACATGCACAAGCCCGGAAACCGCTCCGAGCAAGCCCAGCAAGGGCGAAATGCCGACGACGATTTCCAGCACGACAAGCCCAGCTTCGAGCCGGACAATTTCGTGGCGCGCCCGAGTCTGGACGGCTTCGACGTTCTCCGACTTGGGCCATTTCAAATGATCGAGCGCAACGACTGCGACTCGCGCCAGCGCCGCCGGATCGCCCTTCACCAGACGCGAGATGCGTTGAGGATTGTCACCTGGTTGCAAACGCTGAATCTCGTTTTCGATGATCGACGGCAGCACCGCGCTCCGCCGCAATGCGAACGCCCGCAGGCCTATAACCGCAAAAGACGCAACCGAGCAAATGATCAGCAGAACCATGAAAAATCCGCCTTGTCTAACCAGGTGAAAGGCCGATTCGAGGGAAAATGCGAGAAAGAGGTGCGTGGTCATCTAGTAAATCGTAAAGGTGAAAGGAAGCTCGAGGCGCTGCGTATAAAGTGTGCTGGCCACCTCGTCGGGAATCGGCGGAAACTCGGCATCCATAATAGATTGGGTGCAGGTGGATGCAAAACTTTCGTTCGACGTGTTGGCGAGGACGCGCAAATTGCCTCCCTTGCCAGCGCGATCAATCGTGAAGATGATCCGCACCGCCCCCGGCGAGACAAAGGCAGCGTCGCGCTTGATGTAAAAATACCAACGCGACCCGATGGCGTTTTCCACCTGGCGCAAGTAGCGGCCCAGTGGCGTGCCTCGTGTCGCGAGCGACGGGCGGCCGCGGTTGGAAAGGCTGCCTTCCATGCGAGTGGCACGCGTTTGTGGCTGATACTGTCCGCCTCCGTCGGCTGGTTTCGGCCTCGGGAGTTCCATCGGAGTGGGAGTCGGCGCGGCTCGGCCAAGTGCGATGACGTCCTCAGGCAGCGGCTCAGGCGTTGGAGTCGAACGCGGTGTGGGCTGGGCTTTTATCGGGGTCGCTTGCGGCGTTGGCTGCGGTGTCGACTCAGGTCGTTTTGTTGCGGGGGAAGTGGAACTAGAAGTACTCGGTTTGCCCAAAATAACGTCTTGATCTTGCAACGTCATGTCGCCAGAAACGCGGCCATCGACGTTCGGCATGTTCGACGGGCCGGTGCCAGGTTTGCTGCCACTGGCGGCGGTGTCGCGATCCGACTCCAAGCGCGCATCGGGCGGCGGTGTGGCAGCCTCCTGAAATTGATCGCTGCGAATCGTGTCGCGCTCCGGCGGTGGCGTGGGCGCGACGGCGATCTTCTGCTCCACGTCGGGCAGGATCGTTAATTCGACCGGTTTTTCTTTCGGAGCCGCGATCGGCGGCTGATTCGCCTTTAACTCCATCCAAAAAGCAAAAAAGAAAAGAAGCAGCAGATGAAAAAAAAGCGACGCCAGCACGGCGAGCGTCACCTTTTTTTTCGAGTCTCGCGGCTTCTCCATGCGAGCGAGAGGATACTGAAACAAACCCTTTTGTCACGAGGCGAGGTGAGGCCGCAACGCGTCTCCGCAAAGGATGCCAAGCGTCGCGCAAACGCTCACTTGCGAGCACCATTCGACCTCGTCCCTACGCCCGCGCTCGATCAGACGTCGGCCGTTTCGCGAAGCGGCTAGAACTGCCAGAGGATTCTCCGAATGCGAGCGCCAGAGTGCGAGCAGCAGCTTCGCGGCGTCATCCAAATGAAACTCCGAGGGCAGCTCGTGCAGGAGCGCGCCAGCTGCAAGTGCGTCCTCGATGGCAAACTCGGTTCCCGTCCCTGCGCAGACGAGGAGCAAATGTTCTGCCGGATGTCTCGACAAATAGTCGGCGACGGCGCGGACGTTTAACAAAGCTCCGGCGATGACGGTTCCCGCGTGCGCGACGGCGCGCAGGGCGATGGTGCCGTTCGTAGTGGTGCTGATGATTTCCCGGCCAGCGAGGTCACGGTATTCCAATGGGGAATTGCCCAAGTCGAAGCCTTCGATTTTCTCTCCATGCCGCTCGCCGCCGAGCAGCGCGTTCGGATATTTTGCCCGAAAAGCGTGCGCTTCGGCGATGTCTTTGGCCGTATAGATCGCGCTCACACCCGACTCAAAAGCGGTCGTCATCGTCGAGGTCGCTCGCAAGACATCGAAGACGACGGCGGTGATGTGAGTCAGATCGGACTGTGGCAGCAAGGCAATTTCGGCGGGCGTGAGAACGGTGGTGACTTTCATTTCAGTGGACGTTTTTTCATCGTTAGCCGGGCGTGATGAAACAGATATTGCTGCGCGTAACCGGCATACGGCCCGAAGTGAGTCGCGGAGAAATGACGCAACCGCTGGGAAGTGACTTTTCGTTTTTTCGCGAAATACAACTCCCGCAAAACGCGCTCGATCCACACGTCGATGGGAAATGCCTCCAGCCGTTCGTAGGCGAAAAGCAGGACGCAGTTCGCCACTTTCTCCCCCACCCCGGGCAATTGGCAAAGTTCCCGACGCAATTCTGCAGTCGGGAATGCACGCAGACTTTCCAAGTCGATTTCGCCATTGGCGATTATGCGCGCGGCACCAGCTAGATTTTTGGCGCGAAAGCCGAGCCGCGACTCACGGAGGGCAGTTTCCCCAGCGTTAGCCAAGGCTGCTGGCTCCGGATACGCATGGAAGTCGCCTGTGATTTTCTCCCCGTAACGGCATCGCAAATCGAGCGAGATCTGCCGGATGTGCGGCACTTGCTTGAGCGCCGAGGTGATGAAAGTGGCGAGGCATTCCCACGGTTCCTGACGCATAATCCGCAGTCCGCGGCAAAACTCCGAAGCCGCCGTCATCGGGCTGTCAGACGGAAAAGTTCCTTCGATTTCCGTCAGCGGATGATCCAGCGCGAAATATCGGGCGACCGTTTCCATGCGACCCTCAGTAATATGGAGGACATCACCCGCCTGCCGGAGCGAGACGATTTCGCGTCCGACTAATCCAGAAAAATGGTCGCCCTCGCGAAACCAATGAAAAACCTGCCCAGACTCCAGTGTTTTCGCGAGGTCAAACTGGGGACACGCAACTTCGAGCACGCGCGCAATCTATCACGCGCCGACGAGAAAATCAGGGGTTGACCGGTGTTTCTAGCCGGGTCTTGATCGCCTTGATTAAGGTCGAAGGCACGTACGGCTTCGGCAGATAGGACTTCGGATCCGCGTCGCCCGTGGTATCGACCATCGAATCCATGCTGTAGCCGCTGCTGTAAATCACCTGCAGACTCGGATTATCCGCCCGCATCATCTGGGCGACTTGAGTGCCGGACAGGCTGCCGGGCATGATCATGTCCGTCAAAACGAGATCGACGGTGTCTTTTTTTTGCTGCCAAAGCGTGAGCGCCTCGTCGCCTGATGACGCTTCCAGGACGTGATAGCCGGAATTTTCCAAAACCATGCGGGCAAGTGAGAGGAGCACAGGCTCGTCCTCGATCACGAGAATAGTGGGCTTGCTTGCCGTTTGATCCGCAAACTTGGGTTGGTGAACGATACGAACCGTTATGCGATGCGTGTTGGGGGCGGAAATTTGTGCCATGCATCTTATTAAGCAGGAGGCAGGCCAGCCATTCTTGAGAAATTCGGCCTAGCCTTATAATCTTCTGCTGCGAACCGGCGCTCGGTCGGCTCACCTTGGCTTTGAGACACTTCTCCGAGGGAAAAACAGCCCAGCACACCCCGACTACCTATGAAAACCACTTGAGTCCAAGCTCAGAAAATTCATTTAGAGGCTAATTTTAATTCACTGCGTCAGGATAACGTTGGCAGATTTGGCGATATAATTCGCAAATTTGCGTTTCTAATTCTAGACAAAGCATCTCGCGGGCAGCTTTGGAGGGCAAATCACGTCGCGGGTAAATCGGCTGCCCCACATTCATCCAGACCTCGCCCCGGCGCGCGGGCAGCCAGGGTTCGACCGCGCAAAGTTGTTGCACCCCCAAGATGACGCACGGCACGACAGGCGCACCTGTCCGGTAAGATAATAACCCAACTCCGCGTTTCACATGACCGCCATGAATCACGCTGTCTGCGCCATCCCGCACCTCGCCCTCGGGACAAATCCCGATGTTTCCGCTGGATTTTAGCCTCTGGATCGCCGTCTGAATCGCTCTTACCGGCACGCCCTGCCGATGAATGGGAATCGCGCTCACCGCGTGAAGCAGAAACGCCCAAAGCGGATGCTGGAAAAATTCCACCCGCGAAAGCCAGTCCACCTTGCGGAAAATCAGGCCGCCCAGAATGTGCGCGTCGAGATGGCTGTTGTGATTCGTCGCCAGAATAAATCCAGCAGGCAGATCAATGGGAAATTTTCGCACCGTCCGCACCCGCACACAGCAGAGCAGGATGGCTCGGATCATTGTCCAGCCAGTCCAAAAGCAGACGCTTCGGACGAGGCGAGGCAGCGTAAATTGATAAACTTTGGGAGCCAAAAGAGACGGGATAAGCCCTTGATTTTTCACCTGGCCCGCAGCCAAGGCAAGCTCTCTCACGCGCAACGCGCGTTAAATCGGGGCGCAAAAAGTTTGCACGCAATAGACTCTCTCAAACCCGCGGCTGTCTTGCGCCGTGGCAAACCCCAGCCCGATCTGGGAATACGGCCGACCCAGCATATTTTCGCGGTGTCCGCGCGAGTTCACCCATTGATTGACCACGCTTTTGGCGAGAGCGCGATAGGTATATTCCATAACGGCGGGCGCGGGCGAAGCATGGCGGTTTTTCGCCCAGGCCTGCATATCGCGGAAGTCGAGGGAGTAGGTCAGCGCGATGTTTTCCGCATAAGCCTTGGGCTGCAATCCAACGCCGCGAATCCGGTCCGTCAATGTTCTGTGACTCGCATCATAGGGATTGCGGTGGGCAAAAAAGGTCTCCTCCGCCATCGCCTTCGCGTGACCTTGCGCCGCTGTATTCAAGGGCATGCACATGGTCAACGCCTCGCGGCCCTGGCTCATGCGAAAGCGATTTGTTTCCTCGACCACGAGACGGCCAAGAAGCTCGCGATTCAACTCGCCGTGCGCGACCGACGCATTTTCCGAGCGCGACTCAGGGCTACTCGCATAGCTGGAAATCGTGCAGAGACTGAGGAAAAGAGTGAGGATAATTGGCCAGCGCATGGGGTATAAAAGTGACGATTTTTATTTAGCAGCCGCCGTGCCACTGAGATTTTCCGCCTTCGGCAACTCGAAATGAGACAGGCTCTCCACCAACCGATTTGCGAGCGACAAATCCTGGTGCCTCGTCAATAACGATGGCACTCCGATCACCGTCAATCCGGCAGCCTTCGCGGCGGTCACTCCTGGTTGCGAATCCTCAAACGCATACGACTCAGCCGCTGCCGCACCGAGATCCTCCAGCACACGCAGGTAAACCTCGGGATGCGGCTTCGGAGATTGCACCTGATCGACCGTTCGGACGGCCTCGACAAGTGAACGCAGCCCGAGTCGTTTCAAGCCGTCTTCCACCCAGATGGAAGTCGAATTACTCGCGACTCCGATGCGCCAGCCCCCGGCGCGGCCACGCTCCATCAGGTCCCGCACGCCGGGCAACACGGGCTGACTCAACTGGCGTTCCATGAGTTTGCGGCGGCGCTCGAGGTTGATCGCCACCCAGTCGAATGTGAGTCCGGTGGCTTTTTCCAGATGCGACTTGGGGTCGAATGCGTTTACCGAGCCGACGGCGGATGTCCAGACTTGCTCGGTTAATTCCACCCCGGCCTCCGCATAGATTTCCTTCCACGAGAGGTATTCCGGATACTCGGAATCCACAATCAAACCGTCGTAATCAAATATCAGGGCCTTCAAAATGGAGGGTCACTTTATTCAGCCTGAGAAAAACGCAACTCCCATGGCCGGTGGACGAGCGCACTTTGAACCCTCTCACGAAAAGCCACAGGGCTTGGCTCCGTGGGAGCCTCATCTCTATAGAAGCAAGTCAGGGAGAACGCATAAGCGCCGTGGGTGCGACACCGGACTTTCCACTCGTGGCGGGCCAATGCCGGTCCTCTGCGCCTGATTCGACTGAAACTCAATTGGCTAGAGTTAGGCCGACCCTAATGGGTCTGCCATTTTGCTGCATCCTCCCTACTTCAGGTCTCGCACTTTTCAGCGTGCGTCGGCAACGCAGGGTGTCAGACTGTGCGCCATGGTTCAGATCGATATTTCCTACGACGGCGGGCTGCATTGCACCGCCACACACGCCCCCTCAGGCACCGTTCTCAGCACCGACGCCCCAGTCGATAACCAGGGAAAAGGCGAAAGTTTTTCCCCGACGGACCTCGTGGCCACGGCGCTCGGCACTTGCGTGGCGACGACGATGGACATTTATGCCCGGCGCAAAGAGATCGATCTGACGGGGCTGCGAATCACGGTGAAAAAGGAAATGAGTGCCGTCGCGCCGCGTCGGATTGCGAAATTGGAGACGGAGATGTGGCTCCCGCTGCCGCTTTCCGCCGACCCCGAGCGCTTGTTGGAAAAAGTGGCGATGTCGTGCCCGGTCCATGCGAGCCTTAGTCCCGATGTGGCTTTGCCAGTGACCGTGCATTACCGCGAGGAAGCCTAAAAAAGAGGCCGTTTTTCGTTAAAATGGCCTAAAGTGTGCCAAAGTGTCGCTTACCGGGCCGTTTATAAGGCCGACCGGCCCGTTAATAAGCCCGACCGCGTTGTTTCTTAGACCGTCCGCTTCGTTTTCTACGCCGACCGGCCCGTTTCTAGGACCGACCACTTCATTTCTAGGACCGACCACTTCATTTCTAGGACCGACCGGACTCTTTCCAAGCCCGACGCGGCGGTTAACAATGTCGACTGGCGTGTTTTTATAGCCGACCGGACTTAAAATAAACCCGACCGCTCCGTTTCTAGGACCGACGATGCCGTTTTAGAGCTGGACGCCGAGATCGCCGATCTTGCTGAGGCTGCGGCCGGTGAAGGCGGGGACTTTGGCGGCCATCTGCGCGAAGACTTCCTCGATGGTGTAGATGCCATTTTGCCCGTTGATCGCCTGAATGAGGTCGCGGAGGATTTCCCAATCGTCGTGGGCGAGGCCGGGGCTCTGGATGGCTTGGTTGAGGCGTTGCAGGCGATTTTTTCCGTTGATCATCGAGCCGCGCTTTTCGGCGAAACTGGCCCCCGGCAACACGACGCTGGCGTGTTTCGTGGAGGCATTGGGCAAAATATCGAGGACGACCAAAGTTTTCAGTCGAGTCAGATCGGACTCAGCCAGACCAGCGGCGATGGCGTTTTCACCGAGGAGAATAAGGCCCTCGATGGTGCCGGATTTCACTCCTTCGGCGATGGATGCGAGGCGCTCACCGGGAGTTTCACCGGTGACGCCGAGGAGTTTCGCCCCGGCGGTGTTCGGGTTGCGGTCGGCGGCGATGAGGAGTCCGTCGGCTTCACCCGTGCGCGGGAGGATGTCGATGGCGCTGATGTTCAACGCGTCGGCCAGGCGACGGGCGAGGAAAAGTTCCTCGTTGGTCATGCGGCCACTGGCGATGAGGGCGATTTTACCCGCTCCAATCGACTTACATTGCGATGCAGCGGTGGAAATCGCCTCGGCCCAAGTGGTGTTGGTGAGCTTTCCTTTTTCGATGATCTGCGGGTGGAGCAGGCGGTCGTCGCGGTGAATGTATTTGAAGTTGAGCCGGTGGCTGTCGGGCAGCCAGTTTTGGTTCACGTCGTTGTTTTCGCGAGGCGTAATGCGATAGATTTGCTCTTCACGGGCGCCGACGATGATGTTCGATCCGGTGGCGCAATTGACGTCGATGGTCTTGGTTTCCTTGAGGAACCAGACGCGCATCTTGAAGCGGAAATCAGTATTGGTCAGCGCGCCAACGGGGCAGAGATCGACGGTGTTGAGGGAATAATTCGAGTCGAGCACCTTGTCCGGGTGGCAGCTGAGGGTGGTGTGGCTGCCGCGGTCGGTGAAGCCGAGCACGTCGTCATTCGCGACCTCTTTCATAAAGCGGATGCAGCGGGAGCAGAGAATGCAGCGTTCGTCGTCGAGGGTGACGCGCGGTCCGAGCTGGACGTTTTTCGGTTTTTTGACCTTGTGCTCAAGGAAACGGGAGCTGCTCTGGCCGTATTCGACGCTAAATTCCTGGAGGCGGCATTCCCCGGCCTGGTCGCAGATCGGGCAATCGAGCGGGTGGTTAATGAGAAGAAATTCCATGACGCCCTTGCGGCATTCCTGGACCATCGGTGAGTCGGTTCGCACTCCCATGCCTTCGGCAACGTCCTGCGCACAGGAGATTTGCGGACGCGGAATCCAGTTGATGAGAGGAAAGCCGTCTTCGCCGAGTTCCATTTTGCGCTCGGGGCTCATCTTCGGCATGCCCATTTCGACAAGGCACATGCGGCAGTTGCCGGGTGAGCTGAGTTTCGGATGGTAACAGTAGCGCGGGATAAATTTTCCCGCCTGCGAGCAAGCTTCGATGACACGCGTGCCCTTGGCGATCTTGTGCCAGACGCCGTCGATCTGGACGTTGAGAAGCGTCACGGGTGGAGGTGCAATGGTAGCGTCTGTGGCGGTGCTCATGGTAAAAAGTTCGGGTGGAACATGGCGGATGCGGAGAATTTTGGGAAGTGAATTTCCGTGCGTTCGCAGGAAGTGAATTTTCTCGCAGGAAATCTGGCCATTCGCATCGGAGTTACATTATTATTCCCGAAATCCATTGAACCCCCGGCACCGGTCCTGCTGCTTATTTACCAACTGAAAAAATACATGACTTCGGATGCCCATAATCTCGCTCCCGTTGTCGGTGTTGACTCCATGCCAGCCGCGGTCCCTCCCTCTGAAAAACGCCGTCTCGAGGTATTGCAAAGCTATGCGTTGCTGGATTCCGAGCCCGAGGAGGCCTATGACGATCTGACTCAGATGGCAGCCCAAATTTGCGATGCGCCCATCGCTATGATCAGTCTGGTGGACAAAGATCGACAGTGGTTTAAGTCTCGAATCAATTATCCACCTCTGGAAAAGCCACGTCTGGAGTCCATCTGTGCACATGCCATTCAGCAGGATGCTTTATTCATTGTCCCCGATCTGCTGAAGGACGACCGATTTTGCCACAATCCGATCGCGCAAGGGCCGCATCCAATCCGTTTTTACGCGGGCGCTCCGTTGGTCGCACCGGAGGGCATGAGTATCGGGACGATCTGTGTGATGGATTATGAGCCACGCACGCTCACTTCGGAGCAGCAGCTAACTCTGCAAGTGTTGAGTCGCATGGTGATGGCGAAACTGGAGTTGCGCCGGAAAAATCTGGAGCTGGCTAAGGCCGGCACAGCGCAGTTGCATTTGGATGAAGATCGCCTCCGCATGGCCCTGGATGCGGCACACCTGGGCACTTGGGCTACGTCGCTGGAAGCAGGCTTTACGGTTTGGGACAAACGCGGCCAGGAGCAATTTGGCGCGACAGACAACACCATGAGTAGCGATCTGGCGCTCCAACGCGTGCATCCCGAAGACCGGGAAAAAGTCGTCGCCGCCGCCTCAGTAGCCATCAAACGCCCCGACGGAAAATACCAGGCGGAGTTCCGTGTCATTTGGCCCGACGGTTCCGTGCATTGGATTTTCTGCAATGGCCGCGTGCAATTTTCCGGCACAGGCGAAAATCGAAAACCGATTCGCATCACCGGTCTAAATCGCGACATCACCGAACGCCGCCGCGCCCAAATCGCGTTGCAAACCAAGTCTGAGTTACTCACTGCCGTCAGCGAATCGCTGGAGGTATTTCTGGCGCTGGGCGACTGGGGCAAAGCTCTCGGACGACTCCTGCGCTATGCCTTGGAACGAACCCAGAGCAGCTACGGTTTTATCGGCGTCCTCACCGATGACCATCAGGAACTCCGCGTTCTGGCTTACGAAGGAATGACGGATCATCCCGAGGCAGACCCGGCCTTCACCCAGCTGGCTGCGAAAGGTTTTGAAGAAAAAGGCTACCTCTCATTTACCCGGTTCGAGAACCTCTTCGGGAAAGTCATTCTCACCGGTCAGGTCGTGACATCCAACGAGCCAATGTCCAATGCGGCACATGGCCTGCCACCCGGCCATCCGCCGCTTCATACCTATCTCGGCGTCCCCATTCTGCGCGGCTCCCAAGTCGTCGGCATGATCGCGCTGGCTAATCGCCCCAGTGGTTATTCCGTAAGCGAGCAGTCGGACATGGAGATGCTCGTGCAACAAGCGGGCGTGCTCTGCGACAGCTACCGCCAGACTGAACGCGAGGCGTTTCTGAAGCGCGACCACGACGCATTGGAACTCCAGCTCCGGCATTCGCAAAAAATGGAGGCCATCGGGCAGCTAGCCGGCGGCGTGGCTCATGATTTTAATAACTTGCTCACCGTCATCACCGGACACGCCGAGCTGAGTTTAATGCAATTCCCCATTTCAGGTCCGCAGCGCGATTCGCTACTTCAGATCGCGATGGCCGGCGAGCGAGCAGCCCAGTTAACCCGCCAGTTGCTCACATTTTCGCGACGCCAGCTTTTCCAGCCTGCCCCGGTCGGAATCAACGCGATCATCGAGGAAATCGTGAAAATGCTCCGTCGCATGGTCGGCGAAAATGTCACCATTCAAATGGAACTCGCCCCTACCCTGCCCTGCATCCAGGCCGACGCCGGAATGATCGAGCAGGTCTTGATGAATCTAGTGGTCAACGCCCGCGACGCCATGCCAGGTGGCGGCCAGATCATCATCAAAACCGGTACCTGCATGATCGATGGAGAACATAGCCAGCTCAAATTCGGAGCCAAACCCGGCCGTAGCGTCTGGCTCAGCGTCACCGACACCGGCACCGGGATCGATCCTGAGCATTTGGCCCACATTTTCGAGCCGTTTTACACCACCAAGGAAGTTGGCTCCGGCACCGGCCTCGGCCTGGCGACGGTTTACGGCATCGTCCAGCAGCACAACGGCTGGATCGAGGTCGAAAGCGAAGTCGGAAAAGGGACGACTTTCAGTGTTCTCATCCCCGCGACCACCGAGGCGGCAGCTGACCATGATGCCTCGGATGCCGACGACTTGCGCGGTGGAAAGGAGACCATTCTCCTGGCCGAAGACGAGGAATTTGTCCGCACACTGGCCAAACGCGTCCTGGAAGATCTGGGTTACATCGTGTTGGAGGCCACCACCGGGGCCGAGGCCTTGGAAGTCTGGGAACAAAACCAGAGTCAAATCGGAATCCTGCTCACCGACATGGTGATGCCCGGTAAATTGTCCGGTCGCGATGTGGCGGAAAAAATCCGCGTGACGCACCCGCAGTTACCCGTGATTTATTCAAGCGGCTACAGCCAGGAGTTGCTAAAATCCGGCCTTGAGCTGAGCGAGGGCATCACGTTTTTACCAAAGCCTTATCGTCCTCAGGAACTTATCGAGGCCGTCCGCGAGGCTCTCGACAGCAGACGTAAAACCGCCGCAGATTAGCGGCTACTTGCTTGCGTCCACCGCCATCAAACCCGCGCCGCGAGCTCCGAGCGTGGTCGGAATCTGGTCGTGCACGATGATTTCCTCGGAGGTGTATTCCGGTGGCATCGGCGGCGGAAGCGGCTTGAGTGATTTGGTCGAAAATTCCTCGGGAAACTTCGCCAGGAAACTTTGGGTTGGCCAGGAACACGCTTCGCCAAACGCACAAATCGTCTTGCCTGCGATGTTGTCAGCAACGTTTTTCAACACCGCTGGATCGGTATCGACGCCACCGCCGGCAACAATGCGGTCGGTGATTTTTTTCATCCACAGGCTACCTTCACGGCACGGCGTGCACTGGCCGCAACTCTCGTGCGCGTAGAAATTGTTGATGTTGTTTAGCACCCAAACCATGTCGCGGCTGTCGTCCATCACGATGACCCCGCCCGAACCGGCCATCGAGCCGACCGCCGCAAGCGAATCGAAGTCGAGCCGGATGTCCTCAAGTCCGATTTCTTTGTCCACCATCGAACCGTCGGCGGCTTTTTCTTTGATTTTGTATTTTTCGCCCGCGCGCAGAACCTTGGCCGAGCTTCCCCCGGGAATGACGCCTTTCAATTGGCGGCCCGGTTTCATGCCGCCGCAGAAGTCGTTGATGAGTTCGCCGAAGGTGATGGAGCCGACTTCGATCTCAAAGTAGCCGGGTTTCATCACGTCGCCGCTGACGCAAACGATGCGAGTTCCAGTGTTATTGGGGCGACCGATCTTGGCGTATTCCGCTCCGCCCATGCGGACGATGTGCTTCACATGGCAGAGCGTTTCGACGTTGTTCACGATTGTAGGGCACTGATAAAGACCTAACACCGCTGGGAAATACGGCGGCTTGATGCGCGGGTAGGCGCGCTTGCCTTCGAGTGATTCGATAAGGCCAGTTTCCTCACCACAAATGTAAGCGCCCGCACCGCGATGAACGTAAATCTCCACGTCGAAGCCAGTGCCGAGAATGTTTTTTCCCAGGAAACCTTTGGCGCGTGCCTCTTCGATGGCCTTTTCTGCGATCTTCGCCGCCTCAGGAAACTCGCCGCGAATGTAGAGGTAGGCGAGATGAACATTTAGTGCCCAGCACGAGATGAGCATCCCTTCGAGAAGCTGGTGCGGGTCTTGGTGCAGGATGTAACGATCCTTAAAAGTGCCGGGCTCGGATTCGTCGGCGTTGCAGATGAGGTAGTTTGGCTTCGGCCCGTCTTGTTTAATGAAGCCCCATTTCACTCCACAAGGGAAACCGGCACCGCCGCGACCGCGCAGACCCGAGGCTTTGACCTCGTTGACAATGTCCACGGGCTGCATCGTGATGGCTTTTTTCAGTTCCTCGTAACCGCCGTCGTTGAGATACGATTCGATGTCGTTGCTCCAACCGGGACGGTCGATGTTTTTGAAAATCATCCGGCGTTCACCGGGATGCGGCTGTTTGATGAGAGAAACCATGAGATTTAGACGGCGTATTCTTCCTTGTCGGCGCAATTTTCCAGGAGCGTGGTTGCTTCGTCGTGGGTGACGCCCTCGTGGAAGTCATCGCCAATCATGCAGACCGGCGCGGTGCCGCAACTGGCGAGGCATTCCACAAACTCGATGGAAAATTTTCCATCCTCGCTCACGGAAACCGGGTCGCCGTGGCCACCGTGTTCATGGCGGTGAATGCCCGCTTTCTGGCAGAAATGCTCCATTAACTCGTAACTCCCGCCCATCGCGCAGGAGAGCGTGCGGCAGACGCGGATATGGTGCAGGCCCGCCGGTTTGCGCCGGAACATCGGGTAAAATGTGACGACTTCGAGGACGTTGATCGGCTGCAATTCGAGTTTGGTTGCAATCCAAGTGATCATTTCGTCGCTGATATAACCCATTTCCTCCTGAAACAAATGGAGCAACGGCAGCGTGGCCGAGCGTTTCGAGACAGGGTAATGCGTGATCGTTTCGTCGATCTTGGCGGCAAAGTCAGTGGGAAGATCCATTAGATTCTTGGTTCCGAAGTGGTGAGACGAACTTCATACCCGATAAGCGAACGCTGCGGAAATGAAAAAGATGCCGAATGTGGCGGTTCTTTGCGCTGGCCCGCCTCCCCCAGAGCTTGGACCTTTTTTATTTGTCCTTCATCCAATGCCACGAGCAGTAGCTGCTTTCGAGCGCGGAATTAAAACTTTCGAAGTCCATCGCAGGTGCGGTGGAGACAATTTGTAGAAAATAAGGGCCGAGATTCACGAAAGTGACTCGAACGCTGAATTTTTTTCCGTAAAAGCCGTAGGACAAGTCGGCGGTGTAGGATTCCCTGTTGCCAATGAGATGCAGGCCCGTGCCCTCGGTGAAGCTGAGGAGCTGGCCATCGGTGGGGACAAGGGTTTTGGCAAAGGCTTTGAAGGCGGCGAGGTTGCCAGGATTGAAAGGACCGGCCTTGGGCGTGGGCAGCACGGTGAAGGTGGCTTGGGCCTGGCCGTTTTTCGGGTCTTCCAGGCTAAGTTTATTGCCTCCACCGGAGGTTTTCCAACCGTTGGGTGGACCATAGCCGACGCGTTGGTCACCATCAGGAAAACTGAGGTAATGGATTGAGTAGGTGTCGATCATCTGCGTTTCCTGACGGGGCGTGAAATCCAGCGCTGTCGCGGTGGAGACTCCCCATGCGCAGAGAAGAAGGGCAGGGAAAATGGCTGCTTTCATTGTAAGAACCAGCGGCCGTCTGTCTTCGAGTAGGAAACGAGATAAGGTGTGCCTGGAGGTGGATTGTTCACGAGGCGACCGTCGAAGTTCCAACGGCGTTTGGGAGCCCCATACACGTTGGATTTCCCCCACGGCTGGTTGGCTTGCTGACTCTGAAACATTTCCACCATGGATCCCCAATATGTGAATTCGATGTTGCTCCAATCCTCGAGGAAGCGGGGGAAGTTTTCCGCACCGCCACTGTAAGCCGAGCTGGTGGTGGAGACGTTGCCCGTCATAAAGGCCGAGTTGATGGTGGTGCGGCTGGCGTTGGTAACCTTGGTGGTGGAGGAGTTGACTTTGGCATCGTCCCAAGAATTGGAGAGAACGGTGATGGCATCGCCGATAATTGCGGCAGGTTGCTGGGTGACGCCTGTGATTGTGTTCTTGGTTTGATCGGGATTGGAGGATGCATTGGAAAGGGGCTGAGTGGTGGGTGTTCGGCTTGTGCCCGTATAAGTACCTCCGGTGTTGTAATCACCCTGCACGTAAATCGGATTTTGACTCGCAAAAGTGAGGCCGCCGTTTGGCAAAGTAGCTCCGCGAATGAGTCGGATACCTTTACGTGCCGTGCTTGTGCCTCGAGAGTCGTAAACAAAGACGGTTTTATTGCCCGCGATATAGAGCGGATCGGTGGTTGGGAGTTTAGAGCGGGCGGTAAGTTGGCTTACGTCCACATCGGTCACGTCCACATTTCCGCCCCAGCGATTGTCGCGCACCGTCTGGCTGGGTGTGAAGACCGAGGCCAGAGTGGTATCGGGGTCCACTTTGTAAACGTTGTAACCATTGGCATCGACGTAGTCCTTCACTTTGACGCTAACAACAGGTGTAGTGGTGCCGCTGATTTCGACGAGTATGTCGGACTTGTTATAATAGCGCTGCTGGCCGATCTCAGTGGGGTCGGTATAGTTCGAGTCGGGAACTTGGATTATTTCCTGAAAGCCGTCATTGTTCGGGTTGCTGTCGGTGGTGTTGAAGGTAGAGCTGGAGATATCGATTACTTTCTGCTGCGTGCCTGCGGATGGTGGCGAGGTGCTGGTCCAGTTATCGAGATAACCGTTGGAGACGGAGCTGCCGGAAACGAGATCGTTGCCGCCGTTGTAGATGTCTGCGGTGGTGGGAAACGAACTGCCGCCGCTGATGCGACGGCTATCACCAGGCGCATAGTTGCCCTCCATGCCGTTACCGAAAGTCACGCGGCCCATCATGTGGACACTATTTTGCGCGGCGTAGAAGGTGCCATTGCTGTGGATCCAGCCATTGATGATCATATCGGGACCAGGATGTAACTCCAGGTTGTCATTATAAAAAATGGCGAAGCCCCAAGGGGACTTGAAGCGCTTGACGAAGTAACGGTTGGTCTCTACATGCACGGTGGTGGTGCCACGATCACGCACCGGGACATTGACTCCGACATGGGCCTTGTAGTAAAAATTGCGGTTGCCACTCTCCAAACCAATAGAAGGCCGCAGATAGTCTTCCCCGGTGGTCTTCGCGGGACTGACAGAGGTTGTGACGTCGTTTCCAAAACCGTCGATGTGGGTAATTTTAAAGTCTTTTTTGAATCCGTCGCTGCCCACGGTCAGGTCTTGCGTATAATAAAAGCCCGTGGCATTGCTGGCGACGGAGGCAGAGACGGGCGTGTAGGTGGAAAGCGTGTTCTTTAAGTCTGCCGTGGTAATCTCACCGGACGCACCGCGATTCTGGCTGGCGGATTTCCAGAACGAAAATGCCTGGTCAACCAGTCCGTCAGCGATGTTGGCGGCGGCTTGGTAAGCCTCGGCGCGTTTCCCGTTTTTATCCACGGCACCCGTGAAATCGAAGGCAACGCTAATCAACGCTGCAAAAGTCGCGATAATCATCATGGTGACGATGATGGTGTTGCCTTGTTCGTTTTTCATCTGGTTGCACATGGTTAGTTATAGTTGGTGCTTTGGAGCATTTCGCATTTAGCCGGAATGGTTTCGCTCAATACCATGCGGTCGCTAGCAAAGTTGCGGTTGCTGGTATCGTCATTGATCGAGATGAGTTGGACCACCACTTTGCCAGTGCCGGACACCAAGGAAAACGGTCCATCGGGCAGCACTGAGGTGCCAGCCGGCAGATAGGTTGTCATGTTCGTGGTAGTCACGGTATATTTTGAAGTGTCTGATGCGTCTGGATAATAGCGGACTTCAGTTTTGGTGGGCAGGCCGTCGCTGTCTGTTGCCGTGGTGGTGGGCACCACGCAATACGCGGCCAGTCTTGCAATGTAGATAAGCGTCGGCTCAATCGGCGGAGTGGGAAGGGTGCTCGGATTGATGGTGAGACTGATGCCCAAGTCCTTGACGGTCACCGTGGTCGGACTGCCCAGGCTAATGGCGGTGATTTTTCGGGTGAGGGTATTGCCCAGTGTGTCTTCGATATCTGGAAAAATAAGGATGTCGCCGACTTTCGGGGCGTTTGTTTGCTGCGGGATTTTTAGAGAAACCGAGGAGGAGGGGGATACTGTAGGTATGCTGGAGCCACTGCTGTTGACAACGATGTAGGAGGCTGTGGGATTCAACAAAACTGGGAACCGGACGCCTTGTGCTGTGGTGTTAGTCGCGTTTTGAAAGCTGCTACCGGGTAGGTTGACCAACTCGGGACGGCCTATCGATTCATGCAAGTCCTGAACGAGCCGGATCGACGCGGCTCTCGCGGTGAGATTGGAGTGGTTTGTCGCGATGTTTTTGGAAAAGAGAATCATCCCGCCATTTAAAACGGTATAAATTACTCCGGCCACAATACCCAGCATTCCAATGGAAATGGCCAGTTCCACGAGAGTGAAGGCACGAGATCGGATCGGATGGGCAGACAGGTTATTCATCTTGTGAACGGAAGGTGCTGGTTCTAACCAAGTAGCGATAGGCTGACTCAAAAGCCGTCTGGCTGGTATATGTATAAGAGGTATTATTGGAGCTGGACCCACCACGGAAATTGTATCCCACCACCACATCCACCTGACGTAATGTTTTGCTGATGACGGTTATCTTCCGCAGCAACTGGCCGTTGACGAGTCCACTACCCTTGTTGGCGGCCACCAAAATAGGGACTGACCGAATGGCAGTGCTATATTCGTAACCCGAGGCATCCGTTCCAGAAATCGCCCAACTCTCATCCGTTGCCAGGGCGCCTGCATCCGATTGCACGAGGAGAATTTGCGGCACGCTGCTGGTTGCCGTATAAGGCCGCGCCGACATCACCTGATCGATCTCTTGTTGCGCGCAGACCAAGGCAGCAGTCCCTACACGACTGCGCGAGCTTTGCCGATTCAAAACAAGAAATGTGGATGTAATGCTGATAAAAATGATCGCCAGCAGCGCTACGGAGATAAGGATCTCCGTTAGAGTGAACCCAGTTTTGTCCTTAATAGAAGACAGCGAAGCGCGAAGGGACAACATGACAACTTATCTGTAGCGATTTTCGTGCCCCTCTAGTATGGCCGATGAAAAACGCATTTAACTCTCGAATTTGCGCCTCATAATTGCAGTTTGAGACAGTCATCTACAGATAGGGAAATGGAGACAAGGGGGATCGAACCCCTGACCTCGTCATTGCGAACGACGCGCTCTACCAACTGAGCTATGTCCCCGGTCATCGGGCCTGATTTGGAAAAACAGGCGCAGTCAGTATGGGTCGAAAAAGGTTTTCAGCAACCGAAAAGGCGGCCTCATTCCGATGGAACTCGACTCGCTTTTTATCCGGCCAGCAAACCGGCCATATAAGCGGCGGGCTGGAAGTTTTCGATCAGGATTTCGGTGCGTCCATTGCGATGCATGCGGACTTGCGGCACGTTAATTTCAGGGGTTTTGGCTGGAGAAAAAAGAATGTCGTCGTGAGTGGCGTTTTTCTTGGTCTTGAACATGCTCGGGACCAGATTGCCGCCGAGATGATCACTGCGTCCGGTGGCGACGTGCATCGTGCCGAGGACTTTCTCATCCTGAATATCTCGTCCGGAAACGGGCAGCACCTGCGTGCCAAAACCCAGTTCGCCCAATTCGCCGGTGACTGGATCGTAGGCAAGCTTCGCGTTGTGCTCGGCGACAGTTTCCAAGTTGCCGCGAACGAAATCCGCCTTCACGATGCGACCGCCGGTGACGTTCATGATGCCCAAAGTGCCGTCCTCGTAGGTCGAGGGAAACTGCCCCTCAGCTCCGGTGGGAACGTAATAAATTTCGCCAGCGGGGAGATTCGCAATGTCGGGGCCGCCACGACATAAACCGTGGCTTTTCTGCGCGTCCTGACCGTCCAATTGAAGGTGCAATGTGTATTTGTGGTCGTCCAAAGTGTAATCAATCTCGACCCAGTCGGCGTTCGTCATTCCAAGACGAAGTTTTTCGGCATTGGCGCTGACCTCGTCGTAATCCACGGCCAATCCGGAGCCTAGAATGATGTCATTCACCCCATGCAAAGTCGCTCCGCGGAAGCCGTATTGTTTGGCAAAAGCGGTCAGCGGAGCCGTGGCCGAGTAGGTGGAAATGCAGAGGATGATCTGGTAATTCGGATAAACATCGCGCTCCAGGCTGACCTGCCGCCCATCGGGAGCAAATGCCTCATCGGGCAGGTCAAGATTACTGCCGCCAGTGATTTCGAAAGCGTAGAAATCCACGTTTCCAACCTGAATCGCGGCACCCTCGCCATTGAGTAATCCTTGGTAGAAAACATCGTGAGCGTTACGCTGGATGGTGAGTGAGGGATTGTTCAAAAAGGCAAAATCCTTGACCTCATGCGGGTCTTCGAGGTCGATCAGGATGGCCACGTTTTCGCCGCCCTTCGGTTGAAAAACCGTTTTCAGCAATCGAGAGAGGCTGAATTCAGGGAAACCCGGAAGCCGGGGGATGACAGGAGCAATGGCGGTGGTCATAGGATTATGTTCGGTCGTTGTCGAAGAATGTCAAAATGATAGCCTGAGTCAGGTGTCAGTGTAAATCCTGATACGATTGGAAGTCCGCCCAGCGATGCAGCGGAGTTGCATAAAACTGGAGTTTTTATTCGCGCACGGCGGCGGGCTTTGCTTTGCTGTGCGGTCACATGTCGAGTCAACTAGGCCAGCTTTTTCGTATTTCCACCTGGGGTGAATCCCACGGGGGCGGCGTCGGTGTCGTGGTGGATGGCTGCCCGGCGCGGTTGGAATTGAGCGAGGCGGACATTCAAGTCGATCTCGACCGGCGACGTCCGGGTCAAAGTGAGATCGTAACCCCGCGCGATGAGGCGGACGAATGTCGGATTTTGAGCGGCGTCTTCGAGGGGAAAACCCTCGGGACTCCCATTTCTATCGTGGTAATGAACAAGGACGCGCGGCCATCGGCTTACACGGAGATGGAAACCGCATTTCGGCCTTCGCACGGAGATTACACTTACGAGGAGAAATATGGGATCCGCAATCATCAGGGCGGCGGTCGCGCCTCGGCTCGCGAGACGATCGGCCGCGTGGCGGCGGCGGCGATTGCCAAAAAACTTTTCGCGCAGATAGCACCGCAACTCGAAGTGCTGGCCTACGTAAAATCGATCTACGATATCGAGGCCGAAGTCGATCCGGCCACGGTGATTTTCAGCGACATCGAGGGAAATATTGTGCGTTGTCCCGATCCAGCAGCGGTCGAAAAAATGATCACTCTGATCAAGCAAATGCGGAAGGAGGGCAACTCCGTCGGCGGCGTAGTAGAGTGCGTCATCCGAAATTGTCCGACCGGCCTCGGCGAGCCCGTTTTCGACCGATTGGAAGCCGATCTGGCAAAAGGAATGCTCAGTCTGCCCGCGACGAAAGGATTCGAGATCGGCTCCGGATTTTCCAGCACGCGCATGACCGGCGCCGAGCACAACGATCCATTTGTGATGCGAGATGGGAAGGTCCGCACGACGACGAATTTCTCCGGCGGAACCCAAGGCGGCATCTCGAATGGGGAGAATATTTTTTTTCGAGTGGCCTTCAAACCCACCGCCACGATCACGCGGTCGCAGCAAACCGTCACCAAATCCGGCGAGGCAACCGAGCTGGCCGCGCGCGGACGCCACGATCCTTGCGTCCTGCCGCGCGCCGTGCCGATGGTCGAGGCGATGGCCTGGCTAACATTGGCCGATCATTGGCTGCGGCAGCACGCGACCGATATTCTCCCGCGCTAATATGATGCTGGCCGAGAACACTTTCGCGGGTCTCACCGTGCTGCAAATCGCGTTGGTTAGTCTGGCGCTGCTCATCATTACGATGAACGTATGGTCCGGCTGGCAAAAC
Source organism: Chthoniobacterales bacterium (assembly GCA_038230215.1). Lineage (GTDB taxonomy): Bacteria > Verrucomicrobiota > Verrucomicrobiia > Chthoniobacterales > DASVRZ01 > DASVRZ01. Next base: position 298,949 of record JBBRNR010000001.1, read on the forward strand.
GGCATCGTGCGCCAGGTCTTGCGCATCGTCGCCATCCTCGCCGGCTACATCGCAGGCTATAAGTTAGGTCCGGTTCTAACTCCCATGGTGCCGGATGTAGCCGTCCTCGGTTCCGCACAACCGGCGATCATATCCATCCTCACCGGTTTTCTAACTTACCTGATTTTGCGCTTCATTATCAACATGCTCTTCCGTAAAACCCGGGAGCAGGAATCCGCCCTCATGCGCATCATTTACGGCATCGGCGGCGCGACGGTCGGTTTGTTTTTCAGCGTTTTTTTTCTCGTAGCTTTTCTAGTCGGCGTCCGATTGCTAGGGACGATCGTTGACGCCCAGTTTCATGTGGCCGAGAAACGTCACGAAAAATTGCCCGACGACACGCGCACCACTGTCATGAAGCAACTTTCCAAGGCGCGCCAGGCGATTGAAAACGGTCCCGTGGCCGCAGTGGTTGAGACCATAGACCCGACTCCCTCCAGCGTTTACAAAACGCTCGACCGTGTCGCCCGCGTAACGTCCGATCCCGATGCGATGAACCGGTTTGTTAGCTATCCAGGAACGCGGCAGTTGATGCAGCATCCGTCGTTGAAAAAGCTGGCCGACGACCCGGACATCCAAACCATGGTTCAGAAAAAAGACTACGTCCACCTGATGCAAAATCCCAAGGTGACCGAGATGTTCAAGGATGATTCTTTGCGCACAAAATTGAAGACATTCGAGTTCAATAAGGCCATGGATTACGCCCTCAGGTCAGGGCCGCTTCCTCCCGCCAAACCTTCCCCCGCCCCGCTCAACACCATTCTCTACTAACACTTTTATGAAACCCGGATTGATCGTCACCATTGGATTGGAAGTCCACGTCCAGCTCAAGACTCGCAGCAAGATGTTCTGCGGCTGCCCTGTGGAATTTGGAGCCGAACCTAACACGCACACCTGCCCCGTTTGTTTGGGCATGCCTGGCTCGCTGCCGGCGATGAATTTACAGGCGCTGAAACTAACGGCGCTGACGGGTTTAATGTTGAAATGCGAGATTCCAGAGATCTGCAAATTCGATCGCAAGCACTACTTCTACCCGGACATGCCTAAGAACTACCAGATCACACAATTCGACCAGCCTATCTGTCTCGGCGGAGGCGTTCCGTTGCACGATCTGGCGTATCCGAAAGACCACCAAAAGAAGATCGCGACTCCTAACAAAGTCATCGGGCTGACTCGCATTCATCTGGAGGAGGACGTTGCGAAAAGTTTCCACTTCGAAGCCAACACCGGGATCGACTTTAACCGCGCTGGATCGCCGCTGATGGAGATTGTTAGCGATCCCGACATTGCATCACCCGAGGAGGCTTTCGCTTATCTAACTTCGCTCCGCCAAGTGTTAGTCTATGGCAATGTGAGCGACGCCGACATGGACAAGGGCCAGATGCGCGTGGACTGCAACATTTCAGTTAGACCCGAGTCGCAGAAAGATTACAACGCGAAGATCGAACTGAAGAATTTGAACACGGTCAGTGGTGTTAGACGCGCACTCGCATTCGAGATCACACGACAGACGGAAGCCGTGGAAAACGGCGTCGTTCTCAAACAGGAAACCCGCCGCTGGGACGACGATGCGGGCGAGACCTATCTCATGCGCGTGAAGGAAACTTCCGCCGATTATCGTTACTTCCCTGATCCCGATTTGCTGCCGGTGCAAACGGCGGCTTTTATGCCGGAAGTGCGCACGTTAGTACCTGAGCTGCCGACAGAAAAGCGCGACCGCTATGTAAGTGATTACGCTGTAAGTCCGTATGATGCTTCCGTGATTGCCAACGACCTCGATCTTTGCACCTATTTCGAGGCGACGGTGAAGACCGCCCGCAAGCCGAAAGGCATCGCCAACTGGATGCTCAACGATCTTCTCAGCGCTCTAAGCGCGGCTGGCCTAACCATTGCGTCGTCGCCTATAAAACCAGAGCTGTTGGATGAATTGGTCAACCTCGTGGACGATGGAAAAATCAATGGCAAGCAGGCCAAGGAAGTCTTTGCCGATATGTTTGCCACTGGCAAGGCAGCCGGAACGATCGTTGAAGAAAAAGGACTCAAGCAGGAGAGCGACAGCGGCGCGATTGAGACGATTTGCCTGCAAGTCATCGGCGAAAATCCGAAGTCGGTGGAAGATTATCGCGCTGGAAAAGTAGCGTCGGTGAATTTCCTCAAAGGCCAGGTGATGAAGCTCAGCAAGGGCAAAGCGAACCCCGCAATCGTCGGTGATTTGTTAGTCAAGTTGCTGGGCTGACTTCCATTGTTATGCTAGTCCGCTCACTTTTTGGCCTGCTCCTTCTAGCTATTCCGCTGCAGGCCGCGCCAAAGGGCGTCGTGCTCCTGATTGCCGACGGGACTTCGCTGGAACTCCTCACAGCGGCGCGTATTTACCAGGGTGGCGTCGCATCCAAGCTCAACCTGGAAACAATGCCGCAGTCGGCTTTTGTTAGCACCTATTCCTACGATGGAATGTGCACGGACTCTGGAGCCGCCGCGACGGCAATGGCCCGCGGCTTCAAGGCCGACAACCAGGTCGTTGGCACGCCACCGCCGGGAAAACCGAGCGCTCCGAGCATTGTCGATCTTGCTAAAAAAGCGGGCTGGACCACGGGCGTGATTACCGATGACAGCGTGACCGGCGGCACTCCGGCTCCCTTTGTCATCGAGCACAATCATCGCGAGGAGGAATTCATCATTGCCAATATGGAGGCGCAAAACCTCGGAAAGAACTGTGACTTTCTCCTCGGTGGCGGACAGCGTTTTTTCCAGGGAACGCCGCCGCCTAACCCGAAATACGCGCCTATTTTTGCCTCGACCGTTTCGACGCTGGCGAAAGCTAACATGCAGGTCTTCGACACTTGGGACCAATGGATGGCCGCGCCGCCTGCCGATCTCCAGAAACCGATCCTCGGAATTTTCGCGCCTGAAAAACTGGACTTCATCGCCGACGGAGATCGCAAGCCACATCTCGAGGACATGGTTTCCGAAGGGTTGCGGCTCCTGCAAAACTCGGGAAAACCCTGGTTGCTCGTTGCCGAGGCCGGGCTGCCCGACAAGGCCTGCCATTTGAACAATGCGAAGCGTGCCCTTGAGGAAGTGCTCGTACTGGATCGGACGGTGGCTCTGATCCGTCAGAAGATCGGGCCGGACGTTCTCTTTCTAATCACGACCGATCACAACACGGGTGGACTCACCTTAAACCCCGGCCTGCCTGTGCAGACGAAGGGCGACGCCTTCCTAAAGGCCAGCCCGATCACCAAACTGCCCGTGCTCACCTTCGCCAGCGGACCCGGCGGCGTCCTTGATACTAAGGAAACTCGGCCAGATCCACCGGTGGATTACACCTCATACCAATCCGTTTCCCCGGCGCTGATTCACAGCGGCAGTGCCTGGCACAGCGGCGGCAATGTCTGGCTGCTCGGCCAGGGTCCGGGCAGCGAAAAGGTCCACGGTTTCCTAGATAACACCGATATTTTCCAGATCATTGCCGCAGCCATCACGGAAAAATAAGGCCTCTAGACGGATTGTTACCATTTATTATTTGCACGCCTTCTGCATCTGGCTTACCACTGCGATTCTTATGAAATTCACCCCGCTGGCACTCGTTGCCACTCTTACCATTACCACTCTCGCTTCTGCCGCAGAGCTGAAAGAAACCAAAGACAAGGTTAGCTACAGCATCGGCGTCGATATTGGTTCCACCATCAAACGCCAGGGCATCGAGATCGATCCCGACAAAGTATTACTCGGCCTCAAGGACGCCTACAGTGGTAAAAAACTCGCCCTCACCGACGAGGAAATGAAGTCCACGATGGAAACTTTCCAGAAGGAAATGATGACCAAGATGGCCAAGAAGCGCGAGGACGACGCCAAGAAGAACAAGGAAATCGGTGAAAAATTCCTCGCTGAAAACAAGAAAAAAGATGGCGTGAAAACCACCGCATCTGGCTTGCAATACAAGATCATCACAGAAGGCAAAGGCGAGAAGGCTAAAGAAACCGATACCGTGGTCACGAATTATCGCGGCACCACGATCGACGGCAAGGAATTCGACAGCTCCTACAAGCGCAACGAGCCTGCAGAATTTCCCCTCGCCGGTGTAATCAAGGGCTGGACGGAAGGTCTGCAGCTCATCCCAGTCGGCACGAAAGCCCAATTCTACATTCCAGCGGAACTCGCCTATGGCGACAATGCCCCTCCTGAAATCGGACCGGGCCAGACTCTGATCTTTGACGTCGAACTTCTCAGCATCAAGGCTCCTGAAGCTCCGGCCGTAGCGCCTGCTGCTTCGGCCAGTCCTGCGGCAGCGATGGCAACCCCAGCCGCGCCTGCTCCCAGCGAAAAGCCTGCGGAAAAGAAGTAACTCCGCACAGGGCCTCCGTCCGGGTCACCTATTATTTGGAAATTCTTTCCTCATGGTGCCATCGGGCGGGGCCGAGTTGGGGCTCGTAACCACTTTCGCAGCAAACAGATAGAGTTACAGGCGATTCAGCGTGATTGCCTTTGACGCACACAGCGCTGATTAAAAGGTCTCGGACGAGGTCTTGTCGCCTCGCAAGAGGCGCATTTTAACCGGACGGACGGATAGTTAGTCGGAACGAATCACATTAAAGGCTTGCCTCTGGGCAGAGGCGCTATTATATGCCTCGTTCTGCAAGGTATTGAACTTGATTTTGCCCTGCGGATTTTTATTATAAACCAATACCCAAAACCGAGAGTCATCGCCTTAACCTGCGCCGATTTTCCAAGGAGATAGCACCATACAGCAACCACCCCGTGTCAATGGCCGCATACGCGCTCGAGAAGTGCGCGTCATCGTGGCGTCCACCAACGAGCAACTCGGCGTCCTGAAGCTTTCCGACGCCATCAAGCACGCGCAGCAAGCCGGCTTGGATCTGGTCGAAGTCGCTCCCAATGCCAATCCTCCGGTCTGCCGCATCGTCGATTTCGGCAAGTATCGTTACGAAATCGCCAAGCAGGATAAGGAAAAAAAGGCGACCACCAGCAAGCTCAAGGAAGTGAAATTCCGGGTTAACATCGACGAGCATGATTACATGACGAAGATTCGCCGAGCCGAGCAGTTCCTCGACAAGGGCAACAAGGTCAAAACTCAACTCCAGTTCCGCGGACGCGAAATGGCGCACCAAGATCTGGGTTACGCTCTGATGCAACGCGTCAAAGCCGATCTCTCCACGATGTCAGCCGTGGAAACCGAACCCAAAATGATGGGCCGCAGCATCAACATGATGCTCTCCCCGCTCCCTGCCGCCCGTCGCAAACTCAAGTGGACGACGAAGGACGACGCCGATCTCGAGGAAGAGGAAGAAGACGACGTGGACGAGGCTGACGACACGGAGGTTTAAGTCTCTCGGAAAACAAATTGAAAAGAAACAGGCGGCCACATCAGCCGCCTTTTTCTTTGCCTAGAACAGCGACAACTGATCCGTCGGCACGCGGAAAGACTCCGTGGAAAGTTCTGGCATTTCCTTGGGGAAACCGGCCTTGTGCCTCGCGAGCTGATAGAGATTTCGCATTTGAGTCGCGTAGAAGCCTTCGCCGCTCATGCGCGAGCCGAAACGCGGATCGTTCAGTTTCCCTCCACGCATCGATCTAACTCGATTGAGAATTTTTTCCTTTTGTCCAGGCACCGTGCGTTCGAGCCAATCCTCGAAAACTGGCGCGACCGCTCCCGGCAAACGCAGGGGAACATAACCAACGCCACGCGCACCAGCTTTCGCCACCGCCGCAAAAATCGCGGGCATCTCGTGGTCGTTCAACCCCGGAATGCATGGTGCCATCAGGACGCGCACCGGAATGCCAGCCGCGCTCAATTCCTCCACGGCGGCAAGTCGGCGGGCCGGAGCGGAGGCGCGGGGTTCCAGGGTTTTCGCCAACTCGGCATCCAGCGTAGTGATGGAAATATTTACGACTGCGGCCTGGTGCGCGGCGAGCGTTCTCAGGTGATCGATGTCCCGGGTGACGAGGTGATTTTTCGTGATGATACCGACTGGCTGACGAAATTCTGCCATCACACCGAGGCAGCGCCGGGTGATTTCCAAGGTGCGCTCGATCGGTTGATAGCAATCCGTGACGCCGCTCATGACGAGCACCTGCGGCTTCCATTTGCGGGCGGAAAGCTCGGAGCGAAGGAGTTCGGACGCGTTCTCTTTCACGACGATCTTCGACTCGAAGTCCAGTCCGGCGGAGAAACCGAGAAACTCGTGCGTCGGCCGGGCGAAACAGTAGGCACAGCCGTGTTCGCAACCCCGATACGGATTCACACTGGCCTCGAAACCAATGTCCGGACTGTTGTTGTAAGTGATGATCGACTGCGTGGCGTCCTTCAGAAATTGCGTGCGCAGCGTACGCGGCTCATCATCTGGGTCCAACTCGACATCGGCAACGTATTCGAGCTTCTCAAACCGGTTTTTTGGATTCAACCCCGCGCCGCGTCCGCGAGTCGGATTCGGTTGGCCGGGTTGCATTCTCTCCTTTCGCATGGCTGCGGAATCCCCTGCAACTCCTCGCGATTGAGAACCGGTGAATGCGAAAAACGCTGGTTGGTTAGGGCGGCTCCATTCTAATCTGACTCCCTTGAAAAAACTTCTCCTCTTCGATATCGACGGCACCTTGATCGACACCGGCGGCACGGGTTTCCCCGCCTTGCGCATGGCGCTGCAAGACGGCTTCGGCATCGAGGACGATCTAAGTCACATCAGTCTCGCCGGAGCGACAGATACAAACATTTGCCGCGAGATTCTGGCGCATCATCAGATTGAGCCGACGGCGGCCAACATGGCGCATTATCTCGACGGCTACCTGCACCATTTACAAAGACTCCTGCCGGAAAAAAGCGGACGCGTGCTCCCGGGCATCCTCGAGTTATTGGGAAAACTCCAGTCGCGTCCGGACCTCGTCGTCGCCCTGCTCACCGGCAACCTCGTTCGCGGCGCCGAGATCAAGCTCGCCCACTTTTGCATCTGGCATTTCTTCGAGTTCGGCGCGTTCGCGGACGATCATCATATGCGCAACGAACTCGGCCACTTCGCACGGGCGCGCGCATTGGAAAAACACGGCGTCGAGTTTCCCCCGGAATCGATCTACGTGATTGGCGACACGCCGAAAGACATCGCGTGCGGGCGCGCCATCGGAGCGAAGACCGTCGCCGTCGCCACCGGCGAGTACAGCACAGTCGAGTTAGGTCGTTATCAGCCCGATTACCTCTTCGAGAACTTCTCGGAAACCACCCGCGCCATCGAGCAGCTCGGCTGGTAAGTCTAGGCCGCGGCCTTGGTCTGGTGCCGGAGCGATTCCGCGCTCTTGAAGAGCACCGCCTCAGACTCGGAGACCTTGATGAGCCGACCTTCTGGATCGCGGAAATTGGCATAGGGGCCATCGTTCAAAACGATCACGCCATTGCGCCGCAACTGGTCGAGCACGGCCTGGCGTTCCTTGATCGAAAGATACAAATGGAAGTAGCTCACATTCTCGCCCATCAGACACGGCCGAATGGTCAGCGGCATTCCGCCCAGCATCAGATCCACATAGCGATCGGTGCGTTCGCTTACCACTTTCGCCGCAAGAATGTTAACGTAGAAGTTACGAATTTCCCGCCAGCGCTCCGTGAAAACGGTGATGGAATAGCACTGGGGTTTGATCATACTCCGGTTGATCCGACGCCGGGGAAGAACCCGGTTAAGCTGCTCAATTTCTGGTGGCATTATGCATTCTCTTTAAGCAGGTTCCATGCACCACTTGCGGAACTTTCTTCATTGCCTGCGGTAATATTTTCAGAAATAGACTCCGCTACGGCAAATGACTGCAAAAAACCACGGTCTCAGCCACCGAATGCAGTGATATTCTCAATTTTGTCTTCCAAATAAGAGAAACATCCAAGGATTTCGTCTCAAAGCTAGAGGTTCGCGTGCCTTTTCACCCGGCGCGCCAGTCTGAGGTATACGCAGATCGTCACTCCGGCGAAGACCCAGGGGAGCCAGGCCAGCGCTGCGATGAAGGTTTCGTTCGCCGTCAATGAGATGGAACTCGACTGCAAGCCGCGCAACAGACCGGCGAAGAGCAACCCCGTGCTGCCGTAGGCGAGATTCGTCGCCAAGCCGCGAAAACTCAAAATCGTCGCCCGGCGCGACGCATCGGCGGACTGGTTTAGGTAATACGACGTCAGAAAATTCATCACCGACATGCCGAGCCCGAGCAGCAACGGAAACACCAGCCCCACGTAGGGCAGCACCCAAGTGAGCCCCGCCAATCCGATCAAACTCAACCCGGAGACCACCGCAAAAGCCCGCGTCGGCGGACCCAGGGCGATGAGCCGTTTGGCCAGCGGCGGCGCAGCGTAACCGAGCAGGGCAAACCCGGAGCCGATGAGGCCAAACGAAGCCTCGGGCAACCGGATGAGCCGGTAATATTGGCTGCCGATGGTGAGAAACAACCGGATGAAACTATCGTTGCAGATCGTCGCCGCGATGACGAAAAGCGCAAGCGGTGACGCCCAGATCCAGCGCCCCGCCGCCCCTACCTCGCGGAAAGCCGCGCCGACCGTCACGCGTTTTTCACGGGTCGGCGGCGGCTCGTGCAGGCGCAGCGCGGCGAGCACGGTCACGAACGACGTGGCCAGCGTGAGGTAGACCGGCCAGCGCACCGTGTCGGTTTTCGCCAAAATGAGCCGACTTCCAAAGAAATGGAGCACGCTCGTGACGAGACCCGGATCATAGACCGCCGCGCCGACGACCATGGCAAAGAAAAACCCGCCCGACTGCCAGCGCGCCAGACGTTCCAAGACCCGCGGCCACTCGGAGTCGCGCCCGGCGGCCTTGAGCGAATCGTAAACCAGCGCCTCGTCGGCCCCGCTGGCGCACGCCTCGGCCGCGCCGCTGATGACCCGGTTGAGGAGGAAAAGCCAGAAGAGCAGAGTGAGATTCGACCGGGGCGTGAAGGAAAAGACGGCCATTTCCAGAACCATTAGGAATGCGGCAATGACGACGAGTCGTTTCCGGCCCACCAGATCGGCCAGGGCGCCGGAGGGGACTTCGAGCAAGACGATGGCGGCGGCCCAGGCGACGTTCAGGAGGGCGTATTGGGAGAGGGTGAGGCCGAGATCGAGGAAGAGAATGGCGAGAACGGGGTAGTAAAAGCGGGCGTTAAAGAGGACGCGAAAGACGATGAACCAGCGGACATTGCGGTCGGCGGCGGACGATGCGGGTGCCATGGCACTGTGATGTCAGGAAACGAGCGGCGGGTCTGCATCTATTTCGATGGGGAGCGAAATAAGGTGGCGGCGAATGAGCGGGACGTGGGGAATGCGGATAGGAGAAGGTGCAGCGACGAGGCATGGGTCGTCGGATGGCGAAGCAATGGCGTCCCTGCTTCGGGAGCGCACGCGTCTCGCGTGTTCTTTTCGGTGTCCCGCCGAAAAGCTGGCGGCACTTGGGGGAAAGAACGCTCGAGTGGCAGGAGGTGCGACACGGAGTCTGGTAAAAATGCCACACTGCCACTGCTACGAAGAGGGCCCGTTAGGCGAGACGCCTATCGGAACACGCGGGACGCGTGCGCTCCCGAAGAAAGGGGCCACTCGGCCCGCGTTGAGTTCCATACGATTCAGGTGAATGACCTGAGGTTTCGCGGCGACGGACATTTTACCCCGGCGACGGCTCGACATGGCCTCGCTATGGATCGACTTGCGGCGGCGACGGACATTTTTGCTCCGGCGATGTAGCGACTTGGGGTGGCGACGGCGTCGCCGGGCCAGGTGGATACGTTGCTGGGCCAAGTGGAGGCGTCGCTCGCTGAGGCGGGCATTAAATGTTGACACTCCGAGGCGTTTGCGACCTGATCCGGGCGTCATTTAACTAAAGAACACACACATATTATGGGTCAAAGCATGGATTTTATCACGGGTCGGGCTGTCAAAAGCATTAGCGCGGCCAAAACAATCGCCGCCACTTGGGTTTGGGAGGAGAAATCGCCCGCCGAGATGCAGGCGCAACTCGATGGCATCGTCGGCAATGCCTCTTCCACTCCGCCCGTGGCGGGTCAGCAGGAGATCGCGGCGGCCGCCGAGCAGACGATGAAGGGCGCGCGGGGGGCGTGGGATGATCAGCTCGATGTCTTGCACCGCTGGACGATGCAGGGTGTGGGGATGGCAAAGACGAAGTATCGCGATCAACCGGGCAAGATGGTGCATCTGAGTGGTCTCTCGGCACGGGGTTCGACGCGGCCCGAGATCCTCGACGAGGCGTTGGCCTGGGAGTCGGCCTGGGGCAGGATCGACCCGGCGTTTGCTCCCCTGCCCGCGAATACGTGGCCGGCCTTCCAGGCGTTGCGGACGCTATGTTCGGAGACGCTAAAGACGGCGTACTCGGATCGTCAGGCCGACTGGCGCGACGAGGCGGAGAAACTGGCGGCGCTCGGCCGTGCGATGGAGGACATCAATGAGGCGTGGTATGCCGATGCGACCCGGGTTTTCCCGGCAGGCACCCCCGAGGGCGACATGATCCGCGGCACAATCCCGACGACGTATAACCCGCCAGCGGCTGATAAGCCGACCCCTCCGCCAGTGGGGTGAGGGTTAATCACATGCCATCATGAAGACGCGGATTGTAGCGATTGCACGCTGGTGTTTGCTAATCTGGGGGGCACTCTCGCTGGCTGGCGTCATCATCTTTGCCGCTTTCGTTGCCTATCGAATCGGACCAGGTAACAAAAACAAGGTCGATACAGCGTCCAAACGAGATGTGCGCTTCGTCCTAAATTGGTGTGAACTCGGCGAAGCGCGCACGGAAAAGGTGGTTCACAGTTACATTTCGTCGCGTTCTTTTACCGGGGACCATTTGGATGCCTACGCGATCAAGATTTCTCGTGTTGAACTCGCCGAACTCATGAAGGGGACGGATAACTTCCACGGGCGCTGGTATCGAGGGGACCAGCTTCCAAAAATGCTCGACGATGGCGTGGGTTTTGTAGGCAGATGGCTAAGTGAGATTCCGTGGTTTCCCTCTCCACAAGAGCTTCGGAGTTCCCAGTTCTATGTTTATCCGTGGAGCATCTATTATCACGGGCTCCAACCCACTTCAGCAGACCTTATTTTCATTCGACCTTCCGACCACATGGTTTTCTATTTTGGAGGTAAGACGTAAGGGCTGTGTAGGCAGACCCGTGAGGGTCGTCCTATTTATAGCCGTTTGCGTTTACAAGGGATGAGGTCTGTAGGACCGGCATCTGACTGACGAGAGTCGATAAACAGAGGTCGCACCTACGGCGCTCATGTGTTCCGGTGTGTTTTTTTTCTATAAAGATTCGACTCCTACGGAGCCGTTTTACGGGTTTGGTCGCAGTCCCTCGTTACCAAGCTCTGGCTTGGTGACGGGATTGTCTTGGAAGCTCTAGCTTCCTCTGCTGGGCACGGGGACGAAGCAGGAGCTTCGGGGACCTGTGCGTTTCCAAGCGGGAGCGAGGGAATGAGGGAACCCGTATCGGCTCACAGAGCCGACTCTACAATCATCGGATTGTCCATCTGTGCTTGTTTACGCCGCAGCCAGGGCCATGCGGTTTTGTTTTCTCATGACCATGAGCATGGCGCAGCCGCCGATGGCTCCGAAGCCGGCCATGATGGGATACCACGCGCCCCAACCATATTTGTCGATGGCCCAGCCGGTGAGCGGCAGGGCGATGGCGGTGCCGTAGTATTGGAAGCTGTCGATGACGCCGCTGGCAAACCCGGCCATTTTCCTGCCGCCGATGTCCATGGGGGCGGCGGTGCCGACGATGCTGTGGGTGGAGTTGGCGGTGAAGGCGATGAGGATGAGGAAGGTGCAGCCGATGAAGATGCCGCTGGGGGTGGGGCCGACGCGCCCACTGATGACGACAGCGGCGGCGATGAGGATGACGCAGGCTTCGATGAAGTAGAGGGTCATGGCCACAGGCGAGCGGCGGCCTTTAAAGATTTTATCGGAGATGATGCCGGAGCCGAAGGAGCCGAGGACGGCGACGAGCGGCATGAGGTTCACAGTCCAGGCGACCGCGGTGGGTTTGCTGGCAAGGTCGAGTTTGAGCACGTCGTGAAAGTAGAGGATCATGAGTTGATCGGAGCTATTGCGGACGGCACCGGTGCAGGCGTAGGCAAGTGCGTAGTACCAGACGAGAGGGTGACGGAAGATGGTGAGAAACGATTCGGCGATGCTACTACGGGTGCCGGTGTCGGGTTCTTCGTCGTCGAGCACGGCGTCGGGGTGGCCTGCGGCGGCGGGGGTTTCCTTCACAAAAATGGCAAAGAGGATGGCGGCAAATGCGACGATGAAGGGCGGCACGCGGAAGAGGTAATGCCAGTCGCCGGTGGAGATGACCCAAGTGCCGACGGTGATGCCCGCGAGGATGATGGGGGCGAAGTTGTTGATGGCAAATTGCCCCATCTGGATCATGAAGCCGAAGATGCCGGCGAAGGTGCCGCGCTCGGTCTTGTGGAACCAGGCAGCGTTGATTTTAATCATGCCGGGTGCGCCGAAGGATTGCATGTAGCCGTTGAAGAGCCAGATGAGGGAGAACGTCGAGAAGGTGCCGACGAAGGAGGCGAAGCCGAAGATGAGGTTGACGATGATGGTGCCCGCAGCGCCGATGAGCATGGCGGTTTTGCCGCCGATTTTGTCGGTAAGGAGGCCGTTGACGAGCTGGCCGGTGCCGTAAGCGAGCGACCACGCGCTGAGCATGCTGGTGATCTGGAGTTTGTTGAAGCCAAACTCGGCGACCATGCCGGGTGTGGCGAACCGGAAGTTGTACCGGCACATGTAGAACGACGCGTAGAGGAGGCCGATGATGAACCAATTGAGACCGCGGCGGGGTCGGAAGCCGGGTGGATGGACGAGGGTTGCAGCGGGGGAATGTGCCATGAGTTTAAGTGAATCACGTTGCCTCAGGACCGACGATAAAAACTGTGGCAAATGGTGTCTGTTTGTTCAATGCAGGCACTCCGGTGGCGTCTGAAACAAAAGCCGCGCTCCACACGCGGTCGAGTCGCGATGTTATGTGGCTGAATTTATTGCTCGGAGTAGTTCCAGGTTAGACCGCCGTCGATGACGATGGTGGTGCCGGTGATGTAGTCGGCGTCGCTGGAGGCGAGAAAGGCAGTGAGGCCGGCGACATCGTCGGTCTTGCCGAGGCGGGCGAGCGGGATGTTGCCGAGGAGTGTTTTCAGGAGCGCGGGGTCGTGCAGGAGTCTGGCGTTGATGGGAGTTTCAATCGCCCCTGGCGCGATGTTGTTGATGGTGATGCCGAAGGGCGCGAGCTCGATGCCGAGGTTGCGCATCATCATTTTGATCCCGCCTTTGCTGGCGCAGTAAGCGGTGAAATGCGGAAATGGCAGTTCCTCGTGGACGGAGCTGATGTTGATGATTTTCCCGGGGACTTTGCGGTCGATGAGGTGTTTGGCGAACGCCTGGGTGGTGAAGAAGGTGCCCTTCAGATTAGTATTGAGCACGATGTCGTAGTCGGCTTCGGTGACGTCGATGAAGGGGGCGTTTTTCTCGATGCCGGCGTTGTTGACGAGGATGTCGAGACTGCCTAGCGCCGCGATGGAGTCGGCGACGAGTTTTTGCACATCGGCGACATTTCCGAGATCGGCGGGCAGCGCGACGGACTGGCGTCCGAGATTGCGAATTTCCTCCGCGGTCTGCTCGGCAGTCTCGGGATGCGAATGGTAGTTGATGACGACGTTGGCGCCTTCACGGGCGAGTCGCATGGCAATGGCCTGGCCGATGCCCTGGCTGCTGCCGGTGACGAGGATGTTGCGTCCGGTGAGTCGGTAAGTGGGAGCTTCCATACTCAGGTTAGTTCGTGGAAGTGACCCGAGTGGGCTGCAATATTTTACGCCGGAATGCCGGGTCGGACGATGCCCTGAGCTTTATCCATGTCGGCGTCGACCATGATTTTGACGAGTTCTTTGAACTTCACCTTGGGTTCCCAGCCGAGTTTTTCCTTGGCTTTCGCGGGGTCGCCGATGAGGAGTTCGACTTCGGCGGGACGCTCGTAACGCGCGTCGTATTTGACGTATTTCGCCCAGTCGAGTCCCACGCAATTGAAGGCTTCCTCGACGTATTGCTGCACGGAGTAGGTCTCGTTCGTCGCGAGCACGTAGTCGTCCGGCTGGTCGGCCTGCAACATGCGCCACATGCCCTCGACATACTCCGGCGCGTAGCCCCAGTCGCGCTTGGCTTCGCGATTTCCGAGGTAGAGATCTTTCTGTTTGCCGAGTTTGATCATGGCGACAGCGCGGGAGATTTTGCGGGTGACAAAGGTCTCGCCGCGTCGCGGGCTTTCGTGGTTGAAGAGGATGCCGTTGCAGGCAAAAAGATCGTAGCTCTCGCGGTAGTTAATCGTGGCCCAGTAGCCGAACATTTTCGCGCAACCATACGGACTACGCGGCCAGAACGGAGTCTTCTCCGTCTGCGGCACTTCCTGGACCTTGCCATACATTTCACTGGAACTCGCCTGGTAGAAACGCGGTTTCACCCCCGATTCGCGGATCGCTTCCAAAATGCGAATAACGCCCACGCCGGTGACGTCGGCCGTGTATTCGGGGATGTCGAAACTCACGCGGACGTGGCTTTGTGCGCCGAGGTTGTAGATTTCGTCGGGCTGCAATTTGTAGAGCAACTTCACGAGCTGGACCGAGTCGGCCAGGTCGCCGTAATGCAGGAAAAGTTTCGCGCCGTTAACGTGCGAATCGGCGTAGATATGGTCGATGCGCGACGTATTGAATGTGCTCGCCCGCCGAATGATGCCGTGGACTTCGTAGCCTTTGGCGAGAAGAAGGTCGGCAAGATAGGAGCCGTCCTGACCAGTGATACCTGTGATAAGCGCTTTTTTCATGTGACTCTGATTAAGCAATGGAAATGCCAAGCGTCTCAAGCGCCATTTTTTGTCCGGAGAGAAGTTCGGCGATGCCCTTTTTTCCGACCGCAATGAGGGAGGCCAGTTGCGACTCCGTGAAAACTGATTCTTCGCCAGAACCCTGCAACTCGATAAACTCCAGATCGCTGGTCATGACGAGGTTCATATCGACCTCGGCATCCTTGTCTTCGAGATAATTCAAATCCAGCAACGCCTCGCCGCCACAAATGCCCACGCTCACCGCCGCCGCGAGTTTCTTAATCGGCAACGCGGGCAATTTGCCAGCGGCGACTAGTTTATGACAGGCCATGACGACCGCCACCGTCGCCCCGGTGATCGCCGCCGTCCGCGTGCCGCCATCCGCCTGCAACACATCGCAATCCACACACAACGTCCGCGCCCCGAGTTTTTCCAGATCGACCACCGCGCGTAGGGAACGTCCGATCAACCGCTGAATCTCCGTGCTCCGTCCATCCAGCCGACCCTTCGTAATGTCGCGCGCCTTCCGATCGAGCGTCGAGTAGGGCAGCATGGAATACTCCGCCGTCAGCCAGCCGCCCGTGACGTTTTGTTCTTTCATCCAGCGCGGCACCTTTTCATCGATCATCGCCGAGCAAATCACTCGCGTATTCCCCGTCGCCACCAGTACCGAGCCGGTCGAGTTCGGAGCAATATCCGGGGTAAAAGACAGAGGGCGAAGTTGGTCAGCCGAGCGGCCATCATTGCGTAAAGACATGGCGCGGAGGGTAGCCGCCAGCGCCGCAATGGCAAGACCGGCGCACGGCGTTTTTTTAGTCGAGTTACATCCGACTCTGTTTTCGCCGCATCCTTGACGCTCCCCCACCCACCGACACGAGTTCCCCAGATAACGCCCGCAACCCTCCCCGCATCGGCAGAACCCGCGCCCGCATGGCCCGCAAGTCCCCACCCAATGGCAGAAGCGGCAGACTTATTGGCAGAAGTAGCCGCCTCGCTGGTCGCAGCGCCGCACTCGTTGGCAGAAGCTCCCGCCCCATCGGTCGGGGCCGTAAACTCAATGGCAGAAGCCATCGCCGCATTGGCAGAAGTTCGCGCCTTATCGGTCGCAGCCGCAAACTTATTGGCAGATACGCCTCTCGCGTTGGCAGAACCCCTCTCTTTCGCTTCTTTGAAAAGATCGCCACAAAAATGTAACGAAATAATCCTTGTCGCGCTTTCCTGTCTCTGAGAAAAGATCGCAGCCTTTAAATCTATGTATTCAAAAACTTCTCAAATCAGCCTGCTCGTTCTGTCTCTTTGTGGTGCCTGCTATGGTGCAGGCATTACCGGAGGGGTCTATACCGGAAATTTGTCTATTCAGCCAAACAATCGCAGCACACCTCGGCAGCCAGGAAATCTGATTGTGAATGGGCAAGTGGATATTTATGGCAACCTGCTGAATTTCGGAACCGCTGGCAGTTCGGTGAATCCGGCGGTGGTTTTCAGTTACACCGACGACGCCTCCGGGTCCACTTCCACCATCGCCAGCAGCAGCTATCGCAATGCCCTGAGTTGGAAGTGGCAGCAAAACAGCGTGAGTGGTCAAAAAAGCAAGATGCTTCTGGATGGAAACAACAAGCTTTCCCTCTTCGATCTGAGCGGCACGTCCAGGATCACCTTGGATCCTGTGGCTGGCCAGATCACCGTGAACGGGCAGGCTTTGTTGCAACCCAATTCATTTGGGAATGTAGGCATCGGAACCACCTCGCCTACAGCTCCTCTTGCTTTTGGTAACAGTGCAGGGGACAAAATTAAGCTTTATACCGGCGACGATGCAACGAACCGATATGGATTTGGTATTCAAAACTCGACATTTGCAATGTTCATGGATGGAGGCAATCCTGGAATAGGAAAATTTAGTTGGAGAATTTCGCCCAGCAGTGGAGCTACAGCAGGTAGTGCTGGGGCCGAAGTGATGAATCTTTACACGAGCGGACAATTAGATCTTCGCGATGCGACAAATGGCATCATTAGGACTTACGGCTCAGGCAACAACTATTTTGCAGGCAAAGTGGGTATTGGAACCGCAAGCCCCCAAGAAAAACTGGATATTGCTGGAAATATTAACCTTGCGTCAACGACCTCATCTGCGGGGCAAATTAAAGTCGGCGGGACAACTGTTTTTCATGCTTATGGAGAAAGCAATTTTTTTGCTGGCCCTAATGTGGGTAACTTTACAACCACAGGCTCAGGGAACCTCGGCTTCGGTTCAAATGCCCTGACAAATCTAAGCTCTGGTGTAGGAAATGTGGCAGTCGGAAATCAGGCAAACCGAGTGGTAAGTACAGGTGAGTCTAATGTCGCCATAGGTTTCGGCGCTAATAATGTAGTGACTACTGGAGGATGGAACGTCGGAATCGGAAATGCAGCGAATTATACAACAAATGGGAATAGAAATACTGCTATCGGCACATCCTCTGGACCTTCTGGTGGTGATTTCAATGTGAGTATTGGAAACAACGCAGGAAATGTAACGAATAGCGGGGATGGAAATACTTTTATCGGTGCATCTTCAGGTATTAACTCTGGCGCAACACTGACAAACGCTACTGTAATCGGATATAACGCAAAGGTCGGGTCATCTAATTCTCTGATATTAGGGGGAACGGGAAACTATGCAGTGAACGTTGGCATCGGCACTACCATGCCTACAGCAAAGTTTGAAGTGGTTGGCGATATCAAAGCCAGTGGAGTGATCCACTGTGCCGCTGGTGGCGACATTCCGATGTATTCAGGTAACTGATTTTTTTCCGGGGAGCACACGCGACTCCCGTGTCGTCTGGGGCGACTCGCCCCAGACATCCTCCCATTCGCTAACACGCGTAAACACCCATTTTTCCTACCATGAACTCTTCCGGCAAACGTCCGCCCTCCGCCTTCGCGCAAGCCCGCATCCTCTGCCTGCTCGTTGGGTTGCTCGTCCTTCCCATTCTCTTGCTTCACGCCGCGCCGCCCGCCTGGTGGAGCCAGCGCGGGGCGACCAACGCCAACCCACCCGACAACACCGCCGTGGCCAATCTCGGCCAGCTCAAACACATCGCCAGCAAAGCCGCCGCCGAACTCAACGCCAACCTCCCCGACGGTGCAGGCTCCACCATCAACAACCTCATCACCACCTGGCAGCAACCACCCGCCACCGGAGTCACCCGCGACGACACCGCCGCCCTCACCGTCGGCCAGCTCAAATCCATCGCCGCCCCTTTCTACGACCGCCTCTTTGCAGTCGGCTACACCGGCCAACCCCTCTCTGCCGGGCAAAAATACCCGTGGGACAATAGTCTCATTCCTACCGATAATATGGCTTTGGCCAATTTAGGCCAATTGAAACAAATTTTCGCCTTTGGTCTTACAAACTATGTGGATGCAGACGGTGTTCCCAATAGCTGGAAACAGCGAATCGTTGATGCCAACCCCAATGATGGTATCACATCTGCCAGTCAGGTCCTGCCAGGAGATGATTTTGACGGGGACGGGGTGAGTAATCTGGAAGAGTTTAGTATGCAGACAGACCCCACCGATAGTCAAAGCGGAGGCAACTTGGTAGTCCACTCCGCGCAGGGAGTGCAAGTCGTAGTCCCAACTTGGGAGGCACAGCATCAATTAGAATACCCCAGCCCTTATCTGGTCGATTACACAAAAATAGAGATCCGTTGGAGTCCTGCCGATTCCAGTCAGACAGGTTTCAAAGTCGAGAAGCAGGTGGAGAATGGCGGCTGGCAGACTTTAACCACCACCGGGCCAGGCAGCACCATTTGTAATGATGAGAATCTGTTGGCAAATTGCAATTATTCCTATCGGGTGATCGCCCTGGGCAATGGAGGGAAAGCAGCCGAGGCCGTGGAAGTGAACTATAATGTGCCGCTAAATTTGAGATTCTTCTCCAAACGAACAGGCGGGTCGAAAGATAAAAGAATCGGCTCCTATCGCGAGTTTGGCGTATTCAATAATAATTTCTATTTATCACAAAGGATTACCCAGATTCTAAAGAAGCAAGTAATTCGTCCTTACGATGGATATGAGAGCAGCAACAGGAACTTTGATGAGACTACCACCTTCACATCTACGTCTGACCCAGTGGCGGGGACTGTGGTGAAGTCAGGCAATTTCCACACTAAGTCGGTCTTCCGTTATGACAACGATGGTCTTTTATCCAAAGATTTTATTTATGATGAGATAAGTCAATACACTGCATCTTCCCAAAGCAAGACCGCACAAAGCACAACTTCGAGCAGCACCGAATCTTTTACCAGTGAATCCACCGGTCATGATAACAAGACAGACAACGGGGTAGTCGATAATCACTCACTTGTTGCAAGCTGGGGAGGTCATTCCCATATCCAAAATACCTTGTTTGCGGCCAATGGCCGCCCTTTTTGGAATGGCGACGGTTACGAATATGTCAGTGGTGATTATTCGGTTAGCTCGGGATTTTCGGACTACACAGATAAAGACGGCAACACCATAAATGCAGTCTTTCCTTCTGGTGGCACTTGGTCGGTAGCGCCACCCTATACAGGAAGCTGGGAGCACTCTGTCAGCACACCTACGGATACCCCCACTCAGCAAACTTCTACAAGTAAGACTTGGAGCTATTCCTATGATGTAACCGATTCTGCCGATATAGACACTGCAACCACGTCTGTCACTTTAAGCCAGCCTTATACGGACGCTATTCTCAAGGCAGGAGCATTAGCTAACGTATCGGACTATCCACAGGAATTCGACGGTTATAGCTATGATTGGTCGTTCTCGTGGGCGACATTTTTCAGTTTTGCAGACGGTTACGAACCTTGGCCGTATCTGAAAAGTTTTAACAGGCAAGATTTCGCATCGACTGGAATTACAGAGGACGGAACCTACTGTTCCGTTAGCAAAACCCGCTATAAGTTTACCGCTAACCCTTCCACAAAACAGACCGTTTCATGGTTTGAAGTTTTTTATCCAGAGGACGATCCTTCCACTACAGACGTGGATGAAAGTCAGAAATTTCAAGTCGTCAATAGCCGCAACTGGATGATGGGACAGGGCACTGAAAGTGCAGAATACGAGATCGAACCTGACCCCAATCTAGGAAATGGCTTCTATTCAATTGTCCTGCTGCCGGTTGTGCTGAAAAGTCACGATCGAGTTTTACGCGGCAGTATTGAGATAGATGAAAGTTTTCATGACGTTGAACTCTCATTCAAAAATAAAACGACAAACCAAGACTTAGGGAATTATCAAAAAATGGAGAGTGGGGCGGTGGGCTCCAGTGTGAAAATCTATGATTCTCCGAATGATTTCTTCAGTGATGCGGAAATGCAGCAAAACAAGGATGGTGCCTTGCCGGAGAATGTGCTGAATCAAAAAGTTACTTTCGTGCGTGATCCAGCCAATCCTACTAGGCTGGAATTTTGCGCCGTATTTGATGACGTGGGAGAGGTTGAACTGAATGCTAAGTTCCACTCGAACGGAACTGAGGTCACGGCCACAGCTACTCAGACATTAACCAAAGATTCGGTAATGGCCGACTTTATCAATCAGCTCAATGAGCGTGTCGTTTCCATTGAGGTTCCGGGGTCTGAGGAACTGCCTATCGATATAGATGGCGACGGAGTTCCAGACGGCTCAGGTGGCAATGACCTTATTCAAGGAAGCCAGGCGGGTAGTATGGCGATACCAGGAGCTTTGTTAAGCGAGGAACTTGAGGATGATCCGCTAAATCTTGTGCTGCCGATTAACAACGATGACGATACCGAGGACGGCATCAACCAGCCCGACAATCAGGATGGAGTGATTACCAACCTAGACAACGATGTCGTTAGACTATTGCTGAAGCGACCTGGCAACCTTCTTGGCAACGTAGGCACTCTAACTCTCACCACTTCCAACAACTCGGCTGTGAGAGTATTTAACAGCACTGGCACCCATGTGTTAAATTCGTATGTGGTAGATCTCGCAGCGCCAGCAGGCGATCTGGCGGGATTAGCGACAGGGAGTGTTCCCATTTATCTGGAAGGTTTGGCTGCGGCGTCGGATGTCACATTCACTCTTACCTATCGCAATCAGGCAAATGAGATTGTCGCAAGCGACAGCGTTCATCTGACGGTAGGAGATTCCGCCCAGTTTGCCCTCATTCAGACTTGGCACAGGCCTTACGGAGGGGGAAGTCGAATAGATGTCCGCAGTTACGCCGCCAACGGGGCGCTTCGCATCGAGACGTTGGATCTTGTTACCATTGGACAAAATCCTCCTCTGCACTTCCGCGGGATGCTGTCGAAGGTGCTTTGGGAAGCCACGGGCCATAATCTTCAAGTCCCCTTCGTTAATGGGTTTATCGATGGATTTTGGGTGGCCTTGAAGGGAGAGAAGGAAACCGTAGTGGGGGCATGGGAATTTTTCCAGCATGATCCATTTGGACGCGCTGCAGCCATGACTGCCGCTGTGGGAGAAGCCATGGGCAAGCTTTCGACGATTCCCCCAAGTCAGATTCCTGGGCTGCTAAAAACTATGAGTGATAATATCACCTTCCAGCTTTATACAGCTGCGGAGAATCAATTGCCGTGGGAATCCACATCCGTGCTCGGCGAAGATGTGGCCGCATACATGCTGGGTTTTGGCAGCGGCACGGTCGCAGAAGGGGTTGCCGTATCTGCGCTGGGCGTAGGAGTGGCCACGAAGGCTTGCACCGTAGTCAAAGGAATACTTGCGGCCTCCAAGACCGGACAAATAGCTTTAGAGACGCTGAACAATATTAGAAAAGCCACAGTCAAGATCACTCACATTCAACTGCAACTGGCGAGGAGTGAAAGTGGCGCGATCAATATCGGCTCCATTGGAAAATTCTTGGAGAAGACCGAGATGCCTAATGGCAAGCGGGCAACTGAAATTATTGAGGAGGCCTTTCACGATAAGGCTCAACTCACCAAAGCAGTTGAGAAAATTTATGACGAGCATTGGCCTGACATAGTTGATGAGGGTCGCCGTGCGACTCGGTATCAAAAATGCCTGCAGAGCTTGGCCGACTTGAAGGTGACCATGGGCAACGCGTTGAGTGACGAAGGCTTGGAATCATTTACCAAGTTGCAGGGACGGATGTTTGTCACGGGAAGCGATAGTGCCGATTGTCTGCCCAAAATAAAGCAAATGTTTAACCTTGATTCATCTGCTGGAAGAACTGAATTCAATCAGTTTTTGGAAAATTCAAAGGCATATTTGGATAACCCACAAAGTGAAATAAGGGAGGGATTTTTTGAAGTCCTTAATCGAGGTGCGGCAGGTGCTCGTGTGGATAAAGTGTATACTGAAGGCACTATTCTGACTAGACATGGAGCAGAAACAGGAAAATTTTTATCGGAAGGCGACCCACCCTTCTGGTCTAGATCACTTCCTGATAGCAATGAAGTCATTCCAAAAAAATATTATCGAGTCAAACAAGCCTTTACGGCAAAATCATCTAGAACCGCTCCATATTACGGTAAAGTAGGAGGATGCTTACAATTGGATCTTGAAAATCGAAGTGTTGCAGAACTTCTTCCTGATTATATTGAAGAAATAACGCCATGAGAAAGTATATAACGCAAGAAGAGGTTCACCACTTAGGCTGGCCAAACAGTTTGCATTATGAGTGTATAATATGTGGAGCTATTTTAGATATCCGCGTAGATAAAAATAAAGGTTGCAGATGTGGTAATGTTTATTTCGATAACGATGGTGGAAGAATTGCAATTTTAGATGAAACAAAGGTTAAAAGATTTTTAGAGGATTAAAGCCGATTGGCCTTTATCTCGTCATGGGGCCGGGGAGAAGTCATGGGTAAGCTTTCGACGATTCTCCCGAGTGAGATTCCTGGGCTGCTACGAACTATGAGTGATAATATCACCTTCCAGCTTTATACCGCCGCGAAGAATTAATTGCCGTGGGAATCCACATCCGTGCTCGGCGAAGATGTGGCCGCATACATGCTGGGTTTTGGCAGCGGCACGGTCGCAGAGGCAGCAGGGGCCGTGCCTTTCATATTGATATGAGGATGGGGCGGCGTCGCAGAACTCGCTTTCAGTATGGCACTTTACCGAAGGCACCTAATACTTTTTAAAATCCTGTGAAATAAAATTGGACTAAATCTCCACAGCCAGCACACTCCGACTCGTCAACCAATCAAAATATTATGGCCAAACTTAAGTTTAACTTTTCCATTGCAGAGCTCATCGATGCCGCCACTCCTTTGCACGATGCGCTAACGGATGAACTACATGGCGGAGCGGTTGCATGAGGAGACCGACACGGCAGCGGATAATTTCACCACGCGGTTCCTCGCTCAGATCGCCCTCGTCGGCGGCAAGGAAATCGAGCAAAGCAGCACCACGGGCGACATCGGCCATCTCACCCAGGAGCAAAAGGATGCCCTCAAAGAAGTCATCCGCCTCGGTGCTGGAGCCCGGCGCAGCGCGAAGCTCGCCTTTCCCAATGACACCACTTTACTCCACAGCGAATTCCAAGTCGGCAAGCACGGTGCCGCCGATTCCGATGCGATGGAAGACATCAAGACCCGCACCAACCTCATCATCGCGGCCTGTGAAAAATATGCAGGTGCCTTGAAGAAGAAAGGGTTCCTGCCCAAGGACGCAGTCGAGTTGGAGACTAATCTCGGCATTCTCACCGGCAAAGGATTGGCGCAAGGAAAAACCCTCGATACACGCCTGGGTCTCACCGCCGAGAAAATCAACGAGGCGAATACCCTCTACGACATGACTCTCACCGTGCAAAACGCCGCGCGCCTGCAATATCCCAGCACCAAGCCGGGCAACGAAACCGCCCGTGCTCGATTCCTCCTCGACGAATATCCGCCGCGCGACAAGTCCGATCCGGCCGGCGGCACGCAGACCCCGGTGCCCCCAGCGAATAGTTAAGGGTTGTCCCGTCGGCCCTTGCCGGGAGACAGCGGCTTTGGGAATCCGCATTTTTAAGGATTGCTGCGGATAGTCTGTCATTAGATTCTGACTCCGATGAAATTTCAGCGTGTAAAAGTGCAGGTGCCCGGCACGACGGCCAATCTAGGGCCTGGCTTTGATTGTCTCGGCATCGCGCTCGCTGTGCATAACGTCTTCACCGTCGAACGCGCCGAGTCTGCGCTGCCCGAGCCGATGATCGATCAGGCTGCGGCGGGATTTTTTGCGCGGGCGAAACAGACTCCCTTTCCATTTCGCTGGTCGATCGAGGGCGAGGTGCCTCGTTCCCGTGGCCTCGGCAGCAGCGTCACCGTTCGGCTCGGACTTCTCCAGGGTTTGAACGAACTCTGCGGCCAGCCCATGACCCGGCACGAAATATTCCTCCTTTGCGCCGCTCTCGAGGGTCATCCCGACAACGCCGCTCCGGCGGTTTACGGCGGGTTCACTGTCGCCGGGGAAAAAGGCCGCGTCGCCCGCTTCGAGGTGGATGCGAATCTTAAGTTTGTGCTGCTGATTCCCGATTTTGAGACAGAAACGACCTCGGCCCGCAAAGTCATGCCGAAAACACTCACCGTGCCCGACGCTGTATTTTCCCTCGCCAACGCCTGCGCGATCACCGCCGCTTTTGCCAGCAAAAACTACGAGGCTCTGCGCGGGGCGTTCGCCGATAAAATCCACCAACCGTATCGCACTCCGCTCATCCCGTTTCTACCCAACGTACTAACAGCCGCTGAAAAAGCCGGGGCGCTCGGCGGATTTCTCTCCGGATCCGGCTCGGCCATCGCCGCCGTGACATTGAAAAATCCCGAGATGGTGGCCCGCGCCATGTCCCGGGCTTCCGGCCTCAAAGTCTGCGGCACCCGTATCGCGAGCGCCAACAACTCAGGCATGCAAACTTTGTCCGTGGAAAGCTAGTTAGCATCATGAGCCGACGTCTCGAGGAAGCGGAGGAATACGCCATCGATGTCATCCTCGGTGGCCGCAAAGGCGCGCAGGCCTCGATGCTGCGGACGCTTTTGCTAGGACTTTCCCAGCTCTATAAACTCGGCGTGCAAACCCGCCTCTGGCTTTTCCAAAAACGTTATCTGCGCGATCACCAACTCGGCTGCCTCGTGATTAGCATTGGCAATCTAACCGTCGGAGGCACCGGCAAAACTCCGGTTGTGGAAAAGTTTGCCCGCGCCCTGCAAAACGGCGGACGCCGCGTCGCCATCCTCACACGCGGCTACAAAAGCAAACCGCCACCCGATACCCGCACTTTCTGGGATCGCGTGCGGCTCAAAAAACTCGTCCGTGAGCCACGGATTGTCTCCGATGGAAAAACCGTTTTGCTCGACTCCGAATACGCTGGCGACGAGCCTTACATGCTGGCAAAAAATCTGAAGGACGTGTTGGTTATCGTCGATAAAAACCGCGTCAAAAGCGGCATTCGCGCGATCGAAAAATATGGGGCGGACACACTTTTATTAGACGACGGCCTGCAATATCTCCACCTCAAGCATCGCCTGGATATTGTGCTGGTCGATTGCCAGGCCCCGTTCGGAAATGAGTTTCTCCTCCCACGCGGCACCCTGCGCGAGCCACCAGAAAATCTGCGGCGGGCGAGTTACATTTTTCTCACTAAAAGCGACGGCAACAACACTGAACTCATCCAGCGCATCCGGCGTTACAATCGCCGCGCCGAGATCATCGAATGCGCCCACCAGCCGTTGCATCTGGAAAATTTGCACTCAGGTGAGATCGTTTCCCTGGATTTTTTGAAAGACAAATACGTCGCCGCTTTGAGTGGCATCGCCTCGCCTGTTAGCTTCGAAAACGGCTTGAAAAGGTTAGGAGCCATTGTTGAGGTTAACAAACGTTTCGCCGACCATCATCGCTATACCAAGGAAGACCTCGACGCCTTTCTGCGGCGCTGCATTCGCCGTGATGTGCATGCCATCATCACGACGGAAAAAGACGCCGTCCGATTCCCCGCAATGGACGCCTTGGAAATCCCCATCTTTTTTCTCCGCGTCGAAATCCAGATCCTCAGCGGCCTGGAAACTTGGGAACATTGCGTGCGCCGTATCTGCGATCCGCAGAACATCACGCCCGCCGAAATTTCCCTCCAAACGGTCTAACATGATGGAACCCCCGACAGGGAAATATCCTTTCATGGGTCTGACTTTGGCCGCGATGGCCGGTATTTTATTGGCCGATCACTGGCCCGGTTCACTTGAGAGTTCCATCGCAATCAGCGCCACAGCTCTCGGCATTTGGTGGATTTTTCGCAGGACTCTCACATTGCTATTACTAGTGGCCGCCATTTTCCACCTGTTGCACAGCTTGCAGTTCGATCACCACGCCGGTCGTATGTTGGCAGCGCAAGTCAGCAGCACCGAGACTACCATCCACGGCTCGGGCATCGTGGATTCAGTTCCCAATATAATCACGTCTTCCAATGGCAAGGTTCGCAGCAACTTCCACCTGAGTCAGGCCGCGCTGATGCTCAACGAAACGCAGCGAGTTACGCCGTTATCTGTGGTGGTTAACTGGCCCGACGCGAGACCGAAACTGGGCGACAGCGTTGAGTTTGAGGGTAGTCTTCGAAACGTGGCCGCACCGCGAAATCCAGGTGAGTTTGATTACCGTGCTTGGCTGGCGCGACAGCAAATTTTCAGCCAGGTGACGGTGCCGTTTGCCAAAAACGCCCACATCGTTGTCGTCGGTTCTCGGTGGAATCTGCGTCGCTGGGCCAATGAGACGAAACTCACCCTGGCCCGAATCATCACCACCGATCTAACCACATCTCCCGTCGAGGCAGGTGTCATTTCCGCGATGATGTTAGGAACGAAGGACGACACTCCAGACTCTACTCTGGAGCTGTTCATGAAGACCGGCACGTTTCATCTTTTCTCGGTCAGCGGCCTGCACGTCACCATGCTGGCGGCGATCACTTTCGGCATCTTCAGCATCGTGCGTATCCCGCGCCGTGCTGCGTTGCTCCTAACCGTTCCAGCGGTGTTCATATACGCGCTGATCACCGGCTGGAGTCCGTCCAGTGTTCGCGCGGCGATGATGACTTCCGCATTCGTCGTGGCGACCTTGCTGGACCGTCCCTCGCTCTCCATAAACACCCTGGCCGTCGCCTGTTTTCTGATACTGATCGCGAACACCAACCAGCTTTTCTCAGCCGGATTCCAACTCTCTTTCACCGTCGTCGGAGCGATTATTCTCCTTAGCGGTCCTATCACGCGCTGGCTGAAAACTTTCACTCAGCCCGACCCGTTTCTGCCGAAGAAATTGCTCACCCGATTTCAAAAAAGCCGCTGGCTGGCAACTAACAAAATTAGCGGCAATGTCGGCCTCACTCTCTCGGCGTGGGCCGGTTCACTACCATTAACAGCCGTATATTTTAACCTGCTATCACCCGTCGCCCTGGTCGCGAATCTTTGCATCGTTCCCCTCGCTTTTGTCATTCTAACATTGGGCATTCTCAGCCTCATGTCCACGCTGGTGAGTAGTTGGTTGGTGGTGGCTTTTAATAATGCCAGTTGGGTCCTGGTGAAGGTGCTTCTCCTTATATTGGGAGGCTTTTCCGCCATTCCGGGCAGCTCGGTTTTCGTAGGCTCGCATTGGTGGCAGCATCCGGGCGAGCAACGCATCACGTTCTTCGACTTGGGCGGCGGCGGGGCGGCGGCGATTGAGACGAGCGGAAGCTGCTGGCTGGTGGATTGCGGTTCCGATACGGAATATCGCCGCGTCGTGCGACGCTACCTCCAACAACGCGGCATCAATCGAGTCGATGGCATTTTCCTAACACATGGCGATGGAAGTCATATCGGCGGCATCACTCAATTTCTGATCGATTTTCCCAAGGCCGCCGTCTATCTGCCGGAAGCCGGGCGCAAGTCGATTGTCTTTCGCCGTTTGATTAACAAGGACGCCGTGCACTGGATCGCCTCCGGCACCAAGTTTTCCATTGATGACCATGCTAACATCGATGTGCTCTGGCCGCCCGCCGCGGTCGATGGCGGGCGGGCCGACGATCACTGCATAGTTCTGAAACTCACTTTCGATCATCAAAAATTTCTGCTAACCGGCGACAGCGGGTTAACTACTGAAATGAATTTGCTAACGAATGAATCGCCCGATTTTCTACGTGCTGATTGGCTGGTGATGGGAAGAAACGGCAATGATGTGGGAGGCTCAAAAACATTCTTTCAACGAGTGGGAGCAAAGTCTGTTTTGGCGACTGCGGCCAATTTTCCGCCATCCGAAAAAATTCCAGCATCGTGGGTGAAAAATTGCCGCGAGTTAGGTTTGAATCTTCTCCGCTTTGACAAGACAGGCGCAGTACAAATCGATTTACAGAAGAAAACATTCGAGATGAAAACGTTTGCCAGCACCGAAGCACAGCCAGCTAACTCAGACGCGGCAACAGTTCCGTCTCAAAATATTTTCCGCTAACATCCGCGAAGTCTTTCACCGTCACATCGCGCCCCAACTCAAGGCTGAGCGAAGTCATTCTAACTCCGGCAATTCCGCAGGGCGTGATCGCCGCAAAGCCAGAAAGGTCGCTGCTCACATTCAGCGCGAAGCCGTGCATGGTGATCCATTTTCTAACTCCGACACCGATGCTTGCGATCTTGCGATCCTCGACCCAGACTCCCGTGAGTCCCTTTCGTCTGCGCGCGTGAACCTCGTAGACGGCTAGTATTTCGATAAGAAGCTCTTCCAGCGTGCGCAGATAGTGATGCAAGTCCCGACGCAACCCATTGAGGTCGATGATCGGGTAGCCTACAAGTTGTCCGGGACCATGATAGGTGGCTTGTCCGCCCCGATTGGTCTGGATCACCGGATGAGGCAGCAAGCCCGTGCGCAAACTGGATTGATCGGGTGTGCGTCCGATGGTGTAAATCGGTTCGTGCTCGAGCAAGAGCAGTATGTTAGTCGCGTGTTCCTCGACCATCTTCTCCTGCAACGCCAAAGCTTCGGGATAGACGAGGCGTCCGAGCCATTGGACTTGAAGTCCGCTCATAAGCGTTCGCCTGTGAGCCGGCGGAGTTGAAGGTTGGACTGGCTTTGCAGATGGGTGATTCCGATTGCAAGGGCGTCGGCGGCGTCTGCTGGGGGAGTCTCTGTAAGTCCTAACATCGCGCGCACCATAAAAGCGACCTGTTTTTTATCCGCCGCTCCGCTGCCGACGACGGCTTGTTTAATCTTGCGCGGCGCATATTCGTAAATGGGAATGCCATGCTGCGCGACAGCTAGTATCGACGCGCCTCGGGCCGCGCCCAACGTGATGGCGGTGCGCAGGCTCTGCACAAAGATCACGCCCTCGACGGCGCATTCTTCGGGCCGATGTCTAACTATCAGATCGGTAATTTTTTCGTAGATTGCAACGAGGCAGCCGGACTGAGAAAGTTTCGGCGCATTGGCTATCATACCGTATTCGAGAGCGGTGTGTTTTCGCCCATCGGAATCGATCACAGCGTAACCGGTACCGCGTAGAGAAGGATCGATGGATAGGAGGCGCAAGATAAGAACTAGAAAGCGGAAAGCTGAAACTTGAAGAAAGAAAATTTCGCCACGGCGAAATACTCAGCTTTCAGGTTTCCAGTTTCAAGTTTCTTTTCCCTATCTCGGCGCAGTCACGTCCACACTGCCAACATCGAAGCCGGAGAAATTCATGTCGCCGCTGCCTTGCGCGCGGATGACAATCAAAAATTCCGCCAGACTCTTGCAACAGCCGGTGGCGTAGAAACGCACTAGGCCGACAGTAGTCTGGCTGCCGAAAACAGTGATCATGATCGTATCATCGTCAACCGAGTTCATAAAGATGTGACTCCCGTTGCCCTGATGATAGACGGCATTAAACTCGATCTCGCCGATGCGTTTCGCAAGTTCCTTGGTCGCGGCAAACGAGCCTGCCGCGAGCGCCGCGATGATGGTGACATCCAGAATGTCCGAGTGGCCACATTGGGAAATAACGTTGCCGCCCTGGTCGATGATAACGGCCAAGTCAGACTCGCTTTTGTCGAGATAAGATTGAAGAATTTCGTCGAGCCGGGCGACTTCGCGAATGCCTAGAGATAAAACTGTATCCATAATGTTAACAGGGGCGGCCAGTGCCTAGACAACGGCGATTTGGGTGGGGGCGGAGTTGGCCTGCGCAGCATCGCTGGCCTTGTTGAATTTGTGAAGCAACAATTGCGACACTACATTCAGAGAACTGAAAACATTCTGGCCGGTGCTGGAGATGACTTCGAAGCTTTGCACGCGCTTCTTGCGATTGTTCAGAAGGAATTCCATGTAGTTGATCGGCGCAACATTGGGCAGATCGCGTTTGTTGTATTGAATGATGTAAGGCATCTCGTCGAGCGACATGTTCATCTTGTTCAAGTTCTCTTCCAGATTCTTAAACGCCTCGACGTTTTCCTCCATCTTGTCCCACTGCGAATCAGCTACGAATACGAGGCCATCGACACTTCGGAGTACTAACTGTCTGGTGGCGTTGTAGATGACCTGACCAGGCACCGTGTAGAGCTGAAATTTCGTTTTGAAGCCCTTGATAACAATGGCACTCAAAGGCAGGAAATCGAAGAACAAGGTGCGATCCGAAGCGGTGGCCAGAGAAACCAGATCGCCACGATTGCCGGGATCGATCTTCGAGTGAATATAGGAAAGATTGGTCGTTTTTCCGCAAAGGGCCGGACCGTAGTAAACGATCTTGAATTGGATCTCTTTGCTGGCGTAGTTAATGATGGACATACTCTGGGTTTCCTCTCGAAAAAATGGTTAGTGGGATGTTAGTTCCCCGCTGTATTGCTTGGCCAGGCCATCGACGATGGCGATGAATTTTTCCTTCACACCATGCCCGAGATCGGACTGGTTTTGGTGAAGCACAGCCAGTGTCATTCCGCTGCCGGTGAAAATGGTCACTGTGTGAGTCTCAGTCGAAAGCGAAAGATGCTTCAGCTCGCCGAGCTTCATCTCGGTGGCGTGTTTGGCCATCTTGCGGTGGAGTTGCGGAGCCATCGCGCTGAAGCCCTCAGGGTCCATGAAACTAGGCATATTGCCGGCCAGCGCCAGGCCGTCCTCAGTGATAATGGTGAGGCTGGCAACGCCGGGCAATGCCGATGCGAGCTTGACGACTTTCTTCGCGTCGAGTGCGTCTTGCGTGCCGAGCGCGGCGTGCATCGGACTGGGAAACTTGTTGCCGGTGCTGTTGAGCTTTCGGGTAGTGTAGTTCGTGATCGCCGGGGTGATCAGCGGCTTGGCTCGGCTCGGGCCCGTCGGTGCCGGAATGGCGGAGGCGAGGGCCGGAGGCGAGGGTGGCTTGACGGCGATCGTGTCGGGCGTGGTGTTGAAAGGCGTCTCAAATTCGTCCGGATCGACGTCCTGCTCGTGCTGGTCCTCGCGCATTTGGAGGGTGTTGTTGGGAAGATTTTTGACGATCTCCGAGAGGGCAATGGGCACCTCGGAACCGGTGTAATTTTCCTTGAATAACTTCCGCATCGACGGACTCAGCGCCTCGGAGAAAGTATCCATGGAGAGGGACACGCGTCCGCTGGCGAGTTGGCTTTCGATTTGGTCCAGTGGCAGATCGACCTCGCTGTCCTCCGGTATGCTGCCGAGTAGCGCCTCTCGCTGTTGCATGGGCATAGCCTGGATGAGCGGACGGACGCGCACGGTCACGCGGCGTTCCAAATCTCTCGAACCCAGCTTGGCGGAAGGTGTCGGAGCCTCGGCTTCCGGGGTGGAGCTGAGTTTGATTCCAATGGGCTTGGGACGCGCCGGTTGTACTGGCGCTGGCGTGGCGGGTTGCGCCACCGGAAGTGGCGGCGGCACAGGCGTCGGAGCGGCCACGGCACCGGAGACTTTGTGGATTTCCTGGTCGCGTTTGGCGGCCTTCAGAAACGGCGTCTCGACTTCCTCAAAAGCCTCGGGAGCCTCCTGGTCAGGACGGGTGAAAAGATCACTCATCTGCGCGACGATTTTCGGCAGAGGGAGTTGGATTTCAATGTCCTCCTCAGCGGAAAGTTTACGCTTGAAGAGCGCTGGCATCGCCTCGGCGATAATCGAGAGCGGCACTGTGGCGCGACCTTTGGTCATGTCGGAGTAGAGATCCGAGGCATCGAAACGCACTTCCTGGGTCGGAGATACGGCTTTTTCATCCAAGAAATTGCTCGGGATGCGACTGAGAAAATCGCTCACCAAAAGAACGATCTCGCGACTGGAGGAGGCTGCGGGGGCCGTGTCAAAACTAAGCGCGGGTTTCTTTTTGGCCGTGGTCAGGCGCACCATCGGCGGTGCGACATCGGATGCTCTGTCCTCAGAGGATTCGGAGGCAGGCGAGAGACGTACCGGAGCACGCTGTACGACCGGGGAAGACTCTTCCTCCTCGCGCTGGTTCTGCATGGAAATGGATTGCTGCTTCGGCAGATTCGGCGTGAGCGTGATGGTGGGAGCCTTGGCTTCCACAACAGGTTTACGGGCGGCCCTGCGAATTTCCTCTTCCTCGGCCTCCGCTTCGGCCTGCCGGACACTGGCGGGAACGATGCGTTTGACCACCCGCGTCACTCGGATGTCGTTGGTTTGAGGGGAACTCGGCCGGCTGGCCTTGGTAAGGTTTTTGATCCAGTTAAACATGACTTTTTAGGTGTCTTCTGAGGTTGTGCGCCATACTTCGTCGAGAGTGGTAATACCTTCTCTAGCTTTATCCATGCCCACCATGCGCAAAGTTTTCATTCCTTCCGCCACGGCCTGGTTTTTGATGACGGCGGCGGAGGCGCGTTTGATGATCAGACGGCGAATCGTCTCGGAAATAGGAAGAACCTCAATAACGGGGGCGCGTCCGACGTAGCCGCGCTGCTTGCAACGGTCGCAGCCAGTGCCTTGATAAAAAACTTCGCCCGCATCTGGATCAATGCCCAATTTGTCGCACATTTCAGAATCCGGGACCATTTCCTCGCGGCAATTTGGACAGATTTTGCGAACCAGACGCTGGGCGCAGGTGAGCAGAACGGAACTCGAAATCAGGAACGGCTCGATCCCCATGTCGTCGAGACGGGCGATCGCGCCAGCCGCATCGTTCGTGTGCAACGTCGAGAGCACTTGGTGACCGGTGAGCGCGGCCTTCACGGCGATATCGGCGGTCTCGTTGTCACGAATCTCACCGATCATGACGATGTCCGGATCCTGACGCAGGATGGAGCGTAGTGAGCTGGAAAAATCGAGCCCGATGTCTGCTTTGACTGCGACTTGGTTAATTCCAGTCAACTGGTACTCGACTGGATCCTCGACGGTGACGATGTTATAAATCGGGTTGTTCAGTTCGGAGAGAACTGAGTAAAGCGTCGTCGTTTTTCCAGAACCCGTCGGCCCTGTCACGAGAATCATGCCGTGTGGAGCGTCGATCGCTTTCTTGAAGCGATCCAGGGTGAAATCGTCCATCCCGAGGTTATCCACGGAGCCGGCGAGTGCGCTCTTGTCGAGAATACGAATGACGATTTTCTCGCCATAAACCGTCGGCAAAAAAGAGATGCGCAGATCGACGTCCTTGCCGCCGACGGTGATGCGGAAACGCCCATCTTGCGGCAGTCGGCGTTCGGCAATATCAAGTCCGGCAAGAATCTTGATGCGCGAGGCAATCGGGAGTTGCAGAGCCTTCGGCGGCGAACTGGCCTCGACCAGTGCGCCGTCTACGCGGTAGCGGAGTTTGAGTGTTTTCTCGAACGGCTCAAGGTGGATGTCGGAGGCTTTTTCCTTGAGCGCCTGAACGAGGATGAGATTCACGATTTTGATGACAGGCGCTTCCTCGCTGTCCGCTGCCATACGGTCGAGATCGACCTTGTCCTTCTGAGCGCCCGTGATTTCGATGTCGTCGCCAGAGAGATTGGCGGCGGTGCGCATCGCTTCGTCCATTGCCGCCGAGCCGCCGCCGTGCACGCCGCTGAGGGCGTCCATGATGCTCTTCTCGGTGGCAATCATCGGGACGATTTCCAGCTTGGTCCGCTGGCGGACATCGTCGATGGCGAGCACGTTCAGTGGATCGGCCATCGCAATGAAAAGCTTCATGCCGAGCTGGCAGATTGGCACCAGCTTAAAGCTCCGGGCCATGTCCTTGGGGATGAGTCCCATCACGCTCTCGGGCACCCGGATTTTCACCATGTTAATCGGCGGCGTGTCGAGGCAGCGTCCCATGCCCAGCGCCATGTCCTGCTCGTTGACGAATTGTTTCTCGGTGAGAATTTTCAGCAGGCGACCGCCGCTTTTCTTTTGGAGTTCCATCGCCTCCTCAAGCTGGCTGGGCAGCAGGAGACCGTCGTCGATGAGGACATCGGCGATGCGCTCGCCGAAGGACTTCACTGCAATCTTGGTAGTTCTTTTAGCGGTGGCCACGGTCGGGTTTGTCTAGTTTGTAAACGTCGGTGAGCGCCTTGGCGATGGCGGCAGGCGTGGCGACGTACCATTGAATGTTATAGTCGAGCATCTTCTGGGCGGCGGACTTGGCCGCGACGTCAAAAGGATTGCAGGTGGCGATCATGAGCGTGCGGCTCATCTGGTCGAACGGTAAAACCAGGCGGCCAATGGTGATTTCCTCGGGCAACATCTTCACAATCGAGCGGTCGATATCGTAAATCTCCAACGGGATGTAGGCCAGCTTCACCTTGTCCAGGAGATCGCAATAGAGCGTGTCGATCGGGATCTGCGTCTCGTTGCAGACCTCCTCCAGGAGGGAAAAAGGTAACGTTCCGGGAGCGCGGCCCTCATTGCGCTCCTTG
Source organism: Chthoniobacterales bacterium (assembly GCA_038230215.1). Lineage (GTDB taxonomy): Bacteria > Verrucomicrobiota > Verrucomicrobiia > Chthoniobacterales > DASVRZ01 > DASVRZ01. The sequence goes on from JBBRNR010000001.1 coordinate 333,582, forward strand.
ATGTGTTCGAGTGCAGCCTTGGCGGCTTTGCTCGAGCAGATGCCGTGGTAAATGAGAAATTTGCAGAGCGCCGTGTCGCCATCCTCGGCGACAGCGCCGGCCTGGCGCAAGGCAGTTTCATTGCGTTGCGTGACGCGGACTTCGATGAGCGAAGGCTCAGCCACACTGCCCTGGCGCGCACTGCTGACGGTCGAGCCACTGATGACTTTTTCCGTAAGCAATGTGTCCAATGGGTTCCGTGCGGCTCCGCCCTGGGTCATGAGCCCTTCGACCTCCTTTTTCTTGGCGAGGATTTCCTTGTCCGCCGGATGACGCTGCAGCAGTGCCTCGAACTCCAGGAGAGCCGAAGTATATTGCCCTATGCTGATGTAAGTCTCCCCGAGTTTGCGAGAAATCTGGTAGGCGTCAACATCGCGCCCCACCTTCAGGTAGGCGTCCTTCAGAATGTCGTAAGACTGGTAATCGTCCGGGTTCGATTGCGTAATCAACTCAAACATCTCGATTGTCTGGAGGATTTGCTCCTGTTCGAGATTGGATAAGGTCGGATTCATTTCACGGTCCTAAAAAGCTATTCCTGTGCCTCGGACGTAGGTTTCCCAGAAATCGTAAATTTATTCAGAACCAGCGAGTGTGGTAAACCCTAATGGCGTTTACCCTTCCGCCTGGGTAATACCAGGTTTTCTGATAATCAAAGCTGCTCGTCGCCGAATCGAAAGTGAGCTGGCAGATTTTCCCCGGCAAATTAGGATCGATGACAGAGAAAACGAGGCCAGTCCCCGTCCGCTGGTAACGGTAGGCGACCAGGCAGTGGTTCAGCGGCTTAAAGCGCGTGATGTAAACCGCAGCGAGCAATCCCGAGTCGATGCTGCGCGTGAGTTTCTCGGCCACTTCCCTTTGGCCGGAACGCGGAAAAGGCAGCCCCATGCGCCAGTTTCCGATGCGCAAATAAGTCGGCCACCAGTTTCCAAGATTTTCTTCGAGCAAGGCCGGATATATTTGTGAGAAATTTTGCAGATTTGCGAATCCGGGGATCAAAACCTTCTGTGGATTTCTTTTTTGCGAAACGGGAATGCGACAGATTTGTCGGATTTTCTGGCGATATTCCTCTTCAGAGACCCGGTTCAGAGTCGGATCAAACTCCGCAAACTGATGAAACTGGATGAGCGCCCGGCCCATGACGAAGCACCGGCGAGAATATGGACGACCGGTTTTCACCGCTGGATTCGCAGTATCGCGATGCTGGTTTCCGTAGGCCCAGAGCGTCTCGTTGCCAAAGGCAAACGTGTCCGTGGCCGGATTAAAAGAAGCCGCTTCGCCCATACGGAAGGCTTGGAAAAATAAAAAAAAGAGGGCAATGCAGCGCATAGACACGCAAGAAAGCAGGTTTGATCGGCGGTTGCCAATCAATGCTGGAGGGCTGGCCGCCATTTCCAATCCTGCACCAGAAAGACAACCATAAATAATTCCATGGGAAAAAAGGCTCCCCACGGCACCCGCACCGTCGGATTGGAAAGATTGGTCCAGATCAAGGGAAGCAATTGGATAACGCCAAAAACAAGAATGAGCCGCTGCGAAGTTGAGCCTCGCCAAATCACCACGATCACACCTGCCGTCGCCAGAATGAACAGCAAGAGCCATTTATCGGTGCGAAATGGCGCTTGAAAGATCACTTTCCAGACGCCGTGCCAAGTGCGCTGGAGCACGTCTCCGGCGCCATGCGATGAGAAATAGTCTGCGGCCGTATAAATCGCCCGATTATCGCCGGTGTGGGCGTCTTGCTTCTGGTCCACCCACATGTAATTGCTCAAATAACCATGGTATAACGGTGAATGATAATACTGCCAGCGCGGCCACCAACTGGGAATACTGACCAAAATAAATAAAGCGATGGCCGCCAAATAGACCGGCAGCCGAGCGAGACACATTTTCGTGGCCGCAGCCCCGCCCAAACGAAAAATCTGCACCACATGACACAAAGCCAGCGTGAGAAGCAGGGCCAACATTACAAACAAGCCATTGGGCCGGGTCAGGTAATCGGCACCGATCAAGGCTCCCGCCGCCAACAGATAAAGCGGCCTCCCTTTCATCCAATACAATGTCAGACAAGGAATGATCATGACCATCCAAAGCACATGCAATGGCTCTGTCAGTAAATGCGTGGTGGTCTGCGCGAATAGGAACGTATTCAACATCAGACAAAGCGTCGCCAGCCCCGCGGCAGGAGCCCCTGCGATTTGCTCCGCAAAAAAATATAGCGCCAGACACGACAGTGCGGCGCAGCACACATTCACCATTCCCAGCCAGAAAAGATTTTCTCCAGCACTTTGCATTACCATGGATAGAACGAGTGGATAAAGTGGCTGCCGATGGGGAATCTTACGGACGTAAGACATTGACAAATCGCCAGCCGCCATCTCCCGGGCAATTCGCAGGTAATGTCCAGTGTCTCCTTCGAGAAGAGTGTCTATCCCGGGTTTGGTTTGCAGGGTGTGAAGCAACCCGAACCAACTGACCGCCAGATAAACCAATGTGGCGGCCACTATTCCCCATCGAACGCGGAACAAAGTGAAAATTACGCCTGGTTTCATGCCGTTTACTCTGCTGCCTTCAACAGCGCCGCCAGATGCGTCACACAGATCTGCGACCAGCTTTCCAGTGTGTCTTTTCTGGCCTGGAGTTGCTCGACGGTCAGAAACTCCATTTCCGTGATCATCGCTTCGCGTTTCTCGACTGCGGGCATCTCCAGGCGGAAAATATGGACGACTCCGAGATGCACCTGACCCACCTCGTTCGAATCGTCGTTTAGCAGGGCGACCACACTGTTTTGGTAAGGCGTGTTGACCTTTAGTTCCTCGTTCACCTCGCGCTGCACACCAGCCTGATACGCCTCAAAGTCGAGTGCAAAAAGTCCCTCGTCCGCGTCGTTCATGTGGCCGCCGATGCCGATGGAACCTTTGCTGACCAGCCGCTGCTCGCCCGCTTTTTTACCGCGAACGTAATGGAGCACCTTGTCCTCATGAACGAGGAGCGCATAGGGAATGATTTGCTTGAACTGCGGGCTTTTTTCCGCCTCGGAGCGGATCATGAAGAAATTATTCTGCCGCGCCAGTAACTGCGGCAGGTAACGCTCGACATTGAAATTCAGCCCTTGAAAAGAGCCAATTGCGTCGAACACATCCCGCCGCACCACCAAAATCATTTCTTCAGCCATAATCAGTTTTTTGAAAGTTCCAGAATCCGCTCAAACTCCGCTCTGTTTAGAGGAATGACGGAGAGCCGCGATTGCCGGACCAGCGGGATGGTTTTCAGCGACGCATCGGCTTTGATTTCCTCGAGCGTCACCGGCCGTTTTAGTGCCTTTTTCGGCTGTAACTCGACGCAACTCCAGTCGCCCTCCCCCGCTGTCGGATCGGGGAACGCTGGCTTCGATACGACTGCCACTCCGACCACTTCCTTGCCCACGACGCTGTGATAATAAAAGACCTGGTCGCCTTTTTTCATCTCGCGCAGATGATTACGCGCCTGGAAATTTCGCACGCCGGTCCAGTTTGTCTGGCCATCCTTCACAAATTCCTCCCACGCGTAGGCCGTCGGCTCTTGTTTCACCATCCAGTAGCGTTTCATTGAGACCGTGAGCATGGCAAAGCGGCTTTCGCGTGGACAAGAGGAAAACATTCTTTTTTCATGGGAGTTCCATGTCCCTCTTCATCACCTTCGAAGGCTCCGAAGCCTGCGGCAAAACCACTCAGATCGAGCGGCTGGCGCAGCGTCTCTCAGAATCGCATGGAACTCCGCTCGTCACCCGCGAACCCGGTGGCACCGATGCGGGCGAGGCCATTCGTGACCTTCTGCAATATTCGAAAAACGGCGCCCGACTCGTCCCCGAGGCCGAGTTGCTTCTCTTCACCGCCAGTCGGGCGCAACTCGTCCGTGAAAAAATCCAGCCTGCGCTCGACTCCGGCCAGATCGTTATCAGCGACCGTTTTCTCGACTCCACGACCGTTTACCAAGGCGTGGCCCGTCATATCGATGAGACTCAAGTGACGACGGTAAATCGTTTTGCCGTTGGTGGTTGCCTGCCCGACATCACATTTCTCTTCGACCTCCATCCCGACGTCGCCGCCGGCCGCCTCGCTGCCCGAATCGGGGAAAAATACGACCGCATGGAATCGCAGCCACGCGACTTTTACCAAGCCGTACGCGCCGGTTATCTAGCTCTCGCCGAAAAAGAGTCGCAGCGATTCGTCATTATCGACGCCGCCCAATCCGTCGAAACCATCGCCGCCGAAATCTGGACCCACGTTTCTGCGAAACTTTCTGGCTCTGTCGTTTAAAATCCGATGTCCTTCACACCCGCTGAAGCTCTCGCACTCCTTACCGCCGCCCAGCGCGACTCGCGGCTCGGGCACGCCTACCTCATCACCGGGGCGACCGGCAGCGGCAAACGCCAGCTTGCCGCCGACATTTTCCGACTTATCAATCGACTTCCATTCGACTCTGGCGCCGAAATTCTTTCCAACCATCCCGACGCCCACACCGTCGAGCCCGAGTCGAAATCGCGCCGCATCGTTATTGAGCAAATCCGCGAGCTTGAACGTGCCCTGCACATGAAATCGGGCCAGGTAGAAAAAAAACTCGGCGTCATCATCGAAGCCGACCGACTCCAGCCGCAGGCCTCCAACGCCTTCCTAAAAACACTTGAGGAACCGCCTGCCAATTCCATGCTCCTGCTCCTTACGTCGGCACCGGAGATGCTCCTCGACACCATTCTTTCGCGCTGCCTAATCCTGCAACTGCGCCCGCCCGCCGAAGTCGTCCGCAGCCCGTGGGAGCTGAAATTGCTCGACGTCCTCAGCCATTATTTTTCCCAATCCGGTTCAAGAGAAATCCCGCAAATTTTTGGCCTTGTTCGCGACTTCCAAGACATTCTCAACGATTGCAAAGACACCATCGCCGGGGAAAATAAAGCCGAGCTGAAGGCCGAGGAAAAACACCTCAAAGGCACTGTCGAAGCCCGTTACCTGGAAAAACTCGAGGAGCAATACGACGCCCAGGGTGCCGCCCGCAGCCAGCGCGAGCGCACCAACCTTATCGAACTCCTCACCACCTGGTGGACCGACGTCTCACGCCAGCGCGCCGGAACTCCGCACCTCGACTTGCCACATTACGCCACGCAAACCCAGTGGCTCGCCGGTCAGGAGGATACCCTCGCCACCCTCGACCGTCTCGACGCCTTGGAATCCCTCAAGACCCATCTTGCGCAGAACATCAACGAACCCCTCGCCCTCGAAGCCGCCTTCCTGAAAGCTTTCGCCTAAAGCGCAGACACCCGACTGTCTTCGGCATCTTGGGCGACGGCAACTTGAGCGAAATTTAAGAAACTTCCGCAAACGGCTGCTGCGGAACGAGGTCCAGTTTCGCCAGCAAATCCAGATCGGCGTCCTGGCCAGGGTTGGCGGCGGTGAGAAGTTTGTTGCCGTAGAAAATGGAGTTCGCTCCAGCGAAGAAACAAAGCGCCTGGCCTTCGGGCGTAAGCCGCGTGCGGCCGGCGCTGAGGCGGACCTTCGCCTTCGGCACCGCAATGCGGGTGACGGCGATGAGGCGGACGAGTTCGAAGATGTCCACCGGCGGCTGGGCCTCGAGTGGCGTGCCGGGCATGGACATGAGGCAGTTGATCGGCACGCTCTCGGGCGGCGGATTGAAACTGCAAAGCGTTTCTAGCATTTTCAAGCGGTCGGTGATGGTTTCGCCGAGTCCGATGATGCCGCCACAGCAGACGGCCATTCCGGTTTTCTGCACGCTGCCAATGGTGTTGAGCCGGTCTTGAAAGGTGTGCGTGGTGACGATCTCCGGATAAAAATCCTCCGAGGTGTCGATGTTATGATTGTAGGCGGTCACGCCCGCGTCCTTTAGCCGCTCGGCCTCGCGGTCGCTCAAGTTGCCGAGGGTCACACAGACTTCCATGCCGAGCTTGCTGACCTCCCGAATCGAATCCAGCACTTGCTCGAACTTCGCGTCGCCGTCGCGGACACCACGCCAGGCGGCTCCCATGCAAAAGCGAGTCGAGCCATTTTCCTTCGCCGCGCGGGCAATCGGCAGGATCTGCTCGGTCGTCATCAGCCGCTCGGCCTGCACGCCGGTGGTGTAGCGGGCGCTCTGGGCGCAATAGCCGCAATCCTCCGAGCAGCCGCCGGTTTTGATCGAGAGCAGGGTGCAAAGCTGCACTTCATTTCCCGTCCAATGCTCGAGATAAACGTCGCGGCTTTGCGCGATGAGTTGGAAAAAAGGCTGGTGATAGAGGCGTTCGAGATCGGCGAGTTTCATAGGAAGAGAAACCGGAAAGTTGAAACCTGAAACCGGAAGGCTACAAGCCGAAAAGGAAGAGAAACCGGGAGACTGCCGCTGATCTTCCTTCAGCTTTCAAGTTTCGGCCTTCAGGTTTCTCTTCTACTGCCCCACCCAGTTGCCGCCGGGGGTGGAAATAATGGGCAGCGTCTCCGTCATGTATTGCGTCTTCCCATTGGCGCCAATCATCTTCACGCCCGTCGCCACGCGGAATTTTTGCGACATGCTTTCGCCGGTGTGGCAGCCCCAGCTTTTCACATAAGCGCCGTTGGCGAAGATGCCGCGATTAAGTTTCTTGAGGTCATCCTCGTGCAGCCACACCTTCGACGCGCTGTCGATCTCGTTGCTGTAATCGAAGAGGAAACAAGCCTTGTTCGAGTGCCCGAAATACTCAAAGCCCGCGAGCCGACCGGCGTTACGATTGTTCAGGTAATTAATCACCTCGGATTGCTGATTAAAAAGCACTAGCTTCACATGAAACGCCTCGGGAATTGACCGGATGATCCCAAACAGATCGCCTTCGTGCATCAGCGCCTCGCGACGTTTGTAAGCGGGCGCGTAAACCATCCAGGTGATCGGCATATTGGGATATTGCGCGCGCAATTGCTCGATGCGAATGCGACTCGCCCGGATGAAATTCAGCCACCAATTATCGTGCGGTTCGCGCTTGTATTTCTCCCACATCATCACCGAGACGCCGCCGGTGACGATCACGTATTCGCCGTTGGGCAGATTGGCCGGGGCGCTGTCTTGGGCGCGAAGTTCGGTAAATGTGCTGCAAAAAAAGGCCGCGATCAGCAGGAGAAAAGTGGGACGCATGAGGCGGCATTATAGACCACATCCGAGCATCGGCGAAAGTGGGAAAGTGATGCGACTTCCATCGCAATGGCGAAGTTCCGGTTTGACGCTTGGGCCATCCCTCTATTGATTCTGCGGCTCCATGGCATTCCTCAACGACAATTACCTCAAACTCTGCGCTGGCTACCTCTTTCCCGAAATCTCCCGGCGCGTTTCCGCCTTCTGCGAGAAAAACCCGGGGGCCGCCAAGCGCCTCATTCGTTGCGGTATCGGCGACGTCACCGAGCCGCTTCCCCTCGCCGCTCGCGAAGCCATGCATACCGCCATCGACGAACTCGGCGCACGCGAAACCTTCCGCGGTTACGGCCCCGAGCAGGGTTACGAATTTCTCCGCCACGCCATTGCGGAAAACGACTTTCGCTCCAAAGGCATCGAAGTCGCCGACGACGAAATCTTCATCAGCGACGGCTCCAAATGCGACTGCGGCAACATTCTCGACATCCTTGGCAGCCAGAACCGCATCGCCATCACCGACCCAGTTTACCCGGTCTATGTGGACACCAATGTCATGGCCGGACACACCGGAGTTGCAGACGAATCAGGTGCTTACGCCGGTCTGGTTTATCTGAAATGCAGTGCCGAAAACGGCTTCGTCCCCGAGCCACCGACGGAAGCGGTCGATGTCGTTTACCTCTGTTTCCCCAACAACCCCACGGGAGCCGTCGCCAGTCGCACGCAACTCGAATCCTGGGTCGCCTACGCGCTAAAACACGACACACTCCTCCTCTTCGACGCCGCTTACGAGGCCTACATTTCCGACCCCGCGATTCCGCATTCGATCTACGAGATTCCCGGCGCGCGCGAATGCGCCATCGAGTTCCGCAGTTTCTCCAAAAACGGCGGCTTCACCGGCACGCGCTGCGCCTTCACAGTCGTCCCAAAGTCGCTCCTCGCGAGCACGGCGACCGGCGAAAAACTCCCGCTTCATCCCCTTTGGTCGCGCCGTTCCAGCACGAAATTTAACGGCGTCAGCTATCCCGTGCAGCGCGGGGCCGAGGCGCTGTATTCCGAGAACGGCAAGGCGCAGGTTGCGGCGTTGATTAAGCACTACATGGGCAACGCTGAAATCCTTACGACGACCGCCCGCAAGGCCGGCATGACCGTCTTTGGCGGCGTCAACGCCCCTTACATTTGGGTGCAGACTCCGAGAGCCCAAAGCTCGTGGGAAATCTTCGATCACTTCCTGCAAAACCTGAACGTCGTCATCACGCCCGGAGCCGGGTTTGGGAGTAATGGCGAAGGTTATTTCCGCATCAGTGCCTTCAATAGCCGCGAAAACGCGCTGGAGGTTGCGCGCAGAATCGAATGTAACTCGGTTCAGTAATTTTTCATTGGAGTCTCGTCGATTCCTGGATGCTGTCGTCAGGGCGTGATTTATGTATGGCGATGTTTCTTCGATTTCGTTCTTGAGATGAAACAAAAAATCTTATGAACGAAAGACATTCCATCGACCGGCATCGGCGGGGCAGCGCAGGTTTGGCCGGAAAAAAACCCGTTCGCGAGAACGGGTTTTTTGTGCCGTAAGGATGATGGCAGATGGCGGGAATTGCACTTATCGTGGTCCAAATCCCCAGAAATGAGAACTAGCTTGCACGCCATCAATACGCTTCCATTAGCTTCAAAAGGAGGCCATCTCACGATTTACCCGTGCTCACATACTTCCCGGTTAGCGATGATCAGAAAAATCTTTAGTTTCCTGTTTTTTTCTAGCTTTGCGTTTTATACAAGCATCGTTTTTGCCGCCACTCCGACAGGACTTGACAACGCTGGGCAGTTGCAGCCGGTGAGTGCCGAGCTGTCTGCGGCAAATTTTGCCAGCACAAAGCTCGCGAACGGCATTCAGATTCGCACCCACGGAATGGTGAAAAACGTTCTTTTCTATGGACCGGAAATCGTGCGCGTAAACGCGAATCTCGGCCAGACGCATACCACGCAGCGGAGCCTCGCGGTGGTCGCGCAGCCGGCGGCGGTCCCGTTCGAGGTGCAGGAGGGGTCCGCGACCTTGACGCTGGTTTCCGCGAAGTTGCGAATTACGGTGGACAAAGAAACCGGCGCGCTCGCGTTTCTGCGGCCCGATGAAACGGAGATCACGCGCGAGCGCAGCGAGAATCCTGCTGAGATTAAGGAGGTGACTATTTCGGACGCACCCACCTATGAGGTGAAGCAGACGTTTACCCTCTCGCCCGACGAATCGCTCTACGGGCTGGGTCAATACAACAATCGCTACATGGATTACCGCGGGCAGAAGGTGCTGCTCGTGCAGACCAACATCGGCATCGTCGTGCCGTTGCTCGTCTCCACGAAGCGCTACGGGATCATGTGGGATATCTATTCCAAAACGACCTTCACGGACGACGCGGGCGGCGCGTCCTTTTGGGCCGAGAGCGCGCCCGCCGGGGTGGACTATTATTTCATCGCGGGGAAGGACATGGATGCGGTGATCGCCGGGTATCGTCAGCTCACTGGTGCCGCGCCGATGTTCGCCAAAGCGGCGTTCGGGTTGCTCATGAGCAAGGAGCGCTACAAGACGCAGGACGAGCTCATCGACGTCGTGAAAAATTTTCGCAAGGACGGCTACCCGATCGATTACATCGTCCAGGACTGGCAATACTGGGGCGGCAAAACGGACGGCACCTGGAGCGGGATGATCTGGGACCCGGAGCGTTACCCGAATCCCACGGCTCTCACGAAGACGTTGCACGACGAGCTTCATGTGAAGCTGATGAATTCGATCTGGCCGGTAGTGGGCAGCGCGACGGAAGTGGCGCGGGAGCTTGACGCAAAGGGCTTGCTCTTTGCGGTGCCGCATTTCACGTCGAAGGGGCACATTTACGACGCGTTTAGCCCCGAAGGCCGCGCGGTCTATTTCAAGTATATCAAGAAGGGCCTGCTCGACGTCGGCGTGGACGCGCTCTGGATGGACGGCACCGAGGTGGAAGTGGATAACGGTTGCCACGACGCGCGGAAGGTGGAGGCGGGAATCAAGAGCCTCGGCAAAAATGCGATGGGTGATTTCACGCGTTACCTGAACGCCTACAGTCTGGAAACGACGCGTGCCGCTTACGAGGGGCAGCGCGCCACAAGCAACAAACGCGTCTTCACGCTCACCCGGTCCTCGTTCATCGGGCAACAGCGCTTTGCCGCGGCACCATGGTCGGGCGACACCACGGCGAGTTGGGTGACTTTCCGCAATCAAATCGCCGGCGGCATCAATGTCGCCATGGCGGGGCAGCCTTATTGGAGCCAGGACACCGGGGGATTTTTCGTCCGCGGCGAGTTTCGCAACACCGGGGAGACGAGTGCCGAATACTGGGAACTCTTTGCGCGGTGGCATCAGTTTGCGATTTTTACCGCGCTATACCGCATCCATGGCACGGATATCGACCGCGAGCCCTATCGGTTCAGGGAGAGCAATCCGGAGCTCTACAAATCGCTGCGCGATGCCGCCACGTTGCGTTACGAGCTGCTGCCCTACATCTACGGCCTCGCCTGGATGAGCACGAACCAAGGATATACGATGATGCGCGGGCTGCCGATGGATTTCCCGGACGATCCGAATGCCCGCCACCTCGATGACGAATTTATGTTTGGCCCGGCGTTCCTCGTGCATCCCATTACCCGCGCGATTTACCACCTCGGGAGTCCGCCGCCCCCGTCGATTCCCGCCGAAGCCTTTGAGACAATGGACGGCAAGCCGGGCATTGCGGTCGAGTATTTCAACGGCAAGAATTTCGAGCAGTCCGCGAGCAAGACGCTCAATGCGAAGGTCGATGACAACTGGCCGGGACCGCCGTTCAGCGAGTGGCCGGCCGGATTGAAAGGCGGCAACAATTTTTCGGTGCGATGCGAGGGAATCCTCGTCGCGCCCGAGGAAGGCAAATACGAAATCGGGGTGGAAGCCGACGGCGGTTTTCGCCTCTGGCTCGACGGCAAGCTCGTCGCCGATAATTGGAAAGCCCGGCCGCCGCTTTACCAAGGCACGAAGATTAACCTGAAAAAAGGCCAGAAGGTTTCCGTGAAAATCGAGTATTTCCACGCGACGGGAAACCGCTTGCTCCGGCTCGCGTGGCGCCTTCCCAGCCAACCCGCCACCAGCCCAGGGAAGGTAAATAGCGCCGTCGAGACTTATCTGCCGCGCGGCGCTGACTGGGTCGACTTCTGGACCAACAAACGTTTTCCTGGCGGCCAAACCGTGACCGGCGAGTTCCCGCTCGACATTCTGCCGCTCTACGTGCGCGCCGGCTCGATCGTGCCTTTCGGGCCGAACGTCCACTATGCGACCGAGCAGCCCGACGCGCCGTATGAGATCCGCATCTATCCCGGCACGGACGCCCGGTTCACGATCTACGAGGACGACAACGAGACCTACAACTATGAGAGCGGCCAGCGCGCCACCTACGAGCTCTCGTGGAACGACGATGCCCGCACCCTCACCATCGGTGCCCGGAACGGAACGTTTCCTGAAATGATCGTCAAACGCCAGTTGAAAATCGCGCTGGCTGAGCCAGACCGGAACGCCGGTAGTGCTGAAGCCACCGAGGTGAAAACAGTCCTCTATACCGGCCTTCCGTTAGAAGTAAAATTCACCAAATAAACGGCGTCTTTAAAACAGCTCTTCGTGTACTGTGGCACGTTGATCTTGCAGTGTTTGCTGCTAGAGGACTTTTGCGTTTCTTTATGTCCGTAATCTTGATTCCGAAATCAATTTCGTTTCCATTGCCGGATCAGGGTTTGCCACCGTTGTATTGTTTCTTTTTGCGGAGTCGGAACCAGTTGCTCCAAGTCTTCTTAAAATTTTCCTTGGGAGTTAGATACGACTGGTTGAGATCGTTGCCTTTGGTGATTTGCTCTAGAATGCCTGCGACGGAAAAATCGGTCGTTTTCAAAATGGTGTAAGCCGTGCCGATGGCCGCTTCGTGATGCGCATCGCTCGCTGCCGTCATGGGAAGTTTGCGGCCCTGAGCGTAGGCGAAAGCGTTGTGGTTGTAACGCTTGAGCGTGCTGGCGGCGTTGAAAACCTCCAGCGCATCGATCGGCAAAACGTCGAGCACATTGGAGCGTATCCCCGCGCGAAAAAGATCAAACGGATGCGGCGGAATCGCCAGTCCGCCTGCCTCGTGAATCAGCTCGCAGACGTCGTGAGCAGGTTTTCCTTTGAGGTAGGGAAGAGTCGCTCCGATACAGAGCAGATGGCCGTCGGCGGTAGTGACCTCGACTCCGGGTATGATCAGGAAATCATTCACCGGCAGGCCGTCCTCGCGCATTAACCCTTTGTCGATGAGGTATTTAACGGCGTCGCAAGTGTTGTGGTCGGTGATGGCAAAACCATTCAGACCCTTGCGTTTGGCGGAGGCAATCATGTCTTCCAGGCTGCTCACACCGTCGCCGGAGTAGTGTGAATGCGAGTGCAAATCGATTTTTAGCGCCATAAGTTTGTAACGAAGTTTACAGCGAAAAAGCAGGGCTCATCCGTGGTGGAGGTTGCACCGAAAGAGAAACTGCGTCAATCATCGGATATGACGATTGGATTTAAGGAATGGGCGCTGGTCTGCGCTGCGCTGGCGGATGGAACGACGAGTCTGATGATTCGCAAGGGCGGCATCGCGGAGGGACGCGACGGGTTTCGCTTCCAGCACGATGCGTTTGTTTTGTTTCCGACGCTTTTTCACGAGCAGCTCGCCAAGACTCGTCTGCCTGCCGCGACTCCCGCGCCGGTGTTGGAGGAGGGGCTGGTCACGATCCAGATTCGGGCCGTGGTGGAATGGACGGAGCTAATCACGGATCGCGCCATGCTTATGCAACTCGAGCCTCACCACATCCTGCAACCGGCGGTGGTGGAGGACCGCTTCGTTTACAATCCGAAGCCGGGGCAAACGGCGCAACCGGATGGGGTGAATGTCGCCTTTCTCCGTGTCTGGAAGGCGAGCCGTCCGTGGCAGTTTCCCGATGCGCCGAAATATGGTGGCTGCCGCAGTTGGGTCGAGCTGCCCGATGTGCCCGACGCCATCATTTGGACGCCGGTGCTGAGCGATGAGGCGCATGCAACTCGACTCGCGGAGTTGCGGACTACTTTGTCTTCATCGTAAACACGCCGTCCCAGTCGGGCCCCGGTGGATTCACGATGAATGCCTCGCAGCGACTCAGATACAATTCGCAGACCGGATCGCCCGGTTTTTCCAACAGCATCTCGCCGAAACGAGCGTGCGCATCGGTGAATTGTCCGGCGCGATAGAGATGCATCGCGTCGCCAAAACCATCCAGATACTTCGCCAGTGGCAGGCTCATCGGCTCGTCGGAACGCTGGTGCACGGCAAACACCTCCGTGGGCGCACCTTTCCCTTTTACCCGGACTCGGTCGATGCTTTGCAGTACGAAATACTGCCGCACCAGCCCCGCGACATCCTCGCCGATGAGGATGTCGATGCCGTAATTTTTCGTGAGACCCTCCATGCGCGACGCGAGGTTTATCGGGTCGCCGATGACGGTAAATTCGCTTTTCTCTGGCGAGCCCATGTCGCCCGTGATGACTTCGCCGTGGTTCAGCCCGATGCCGAAACGAAACTCCTGCAGGCCCGCCGCCAGCCAGCGCTCGTTTAATTTCGAAAGCGCCACACGCATCTCCAGCGCCGAGACCACCGCCAGTCGCGCATCCGTCGCGTCGCCGTGGCTTTTCACATTTCCCCAGACGGCCATCACGGCGTCGCCGATGAATTTGTCGAGCGTGCCCTGCTGCGCAAACACGCATTTCACCATCTCAGTGAGGTATTCATTGAGCTGGACCACGAGCACATGCGGGTCGGCATTTTCCGTCATCGAAGTGAAGCCGCGCAGATCGGAAAAGAGCACCGTGACCGACTGGCGGCGGGTTTTCATCAACTCCTCGCGGTTGTCCAGCAACTGGCTGACGACATTGCGCGAGACGTAACGTTCCAAGGTGCGCCGGGTGCGGGCGCGCTCGAGTTGTTCGACGACAAATTGGTAGATGATCGAGACGATGCCGCTGCCGTTCAGCGCGAGCAACGGCGCGATCGTGATCGGATAAACATGGAACTCGTTATAGAAAATCCACGAGAGCCCAACGAAGCCGCCGCTGCCTGCAAGCAGCGAAAGAAACTGTCGCACCGGCTTGTGAAACACCCAGCTAATGCCAAAAGCCAGCGACGACGCCAGAGCGATCAGCAACGTCGCGACCCAAGGCGAAATGCGGGAAATAAAAGCATTTTCGAGAACGGCATTCAGCACCTGGAGATGCATGTGCGGCCCGGGCACGGCGTCGAACGGCGTGCGCACCTCATCGTGCATCACCCGCGCATACGGGCCGACGACGACGATTTTGTCCTTAAAGATCGCGCCATCTTTGAAATTGTTTTTCCAATAGCGCGGCACGAAAAGCTGATAGATCGGCCGTGGGCGGAGTCGCGGTGTATTCGGTTCGGCGAAATGAATAGGCACATCGTCCAGTCCAGGCGGAATTTTGTCGGCCAGCCCCGCCTTCGCCAGCGTGCGTGCCGCCATCGAATGATAAATCTCCTGCCCAGGCTCGTAGCGGTAGCCTTCGTAAATCTCCAGCGTCGTATGAAAAACCGCACTGCGGACTACTCCATCGAGTTCCCCGCTGTAATTCACAAAACCCACTCGCTCGTCCGTCGGCGTCGTCTGGGGAATGAGCGAGTCGCCCGGCATTGTCAGCGTCCAGGTTTGCAATCCGTCGGGCTTGATCAGTTTGTCGAAATTGCTGCCGACCACCACTTGATCCCGGTATTTCTCCAGCATCAGCCGGAAGGCGGGATCGGCGGTCGTCTCGCTCCCAAAAATTAAATCGAAGACCACCACTTTCGCCCCGGCGCGCATCAGTTTATCCAGCACCAACGCATGCACCTCGCGCGACCACGGCCAGCGTTGAGTCATCAATTCCAGCGCGCGATAATCACTGCTTGCGGGGTCCATTTCCCGCGCGAAATCCTCCAGGTCGAGGCCGTTTAACGTGGTCGAGGCGTCGTCGATCCCGAGGGCGACGAGTTGGTCGGTGACCGGGGCTTTTTTCCCGATGCGAACAAACCAGTCGTTGGCCGCATTCTCCCACCCGACCAGATTATCCGGAAAGACGTGCCGCCAAAACGCGTAGAGTCGAATGAAAGTGGGCTGGTTTCCGAGTCGCGGGCCGAGGACAGCGATGGAAACAAATTGCGACCAGTAAAACGCCATCACCAGCAGCCCGATGCCGCCGCAAATCGTCCCGAGCCAGAGGGAACGACGCAGGTTTTTGGCAGCCACCACTCTGGATTAGACGCGAAAACCGGCGTTGACGAGCCCGATCTTGCGCTTTCGACTGCTACACTGGCAGAGGGTCGATCTACACAGTCGAAGGGGCGATTTACACGGTCGAAGGGTCGATTTACACGGTCGAAGGGAAGACTTACACGGTCGAAGGGTCGATTTACACACTCGAAGGGACGATTTACACGCTCAAAGGGACGACTTACACACTCGAAGGAACGACTTACACGGTCAAAGGAACGATCTACACAGTCGAAGGGGCGATTTACACCCTCGAAGGGGTGACTTACACGCTCGGAGGGACGATTTACCTACCTCGGAGGAATCACCACGAAGGATTTTTGGCGTCCGCGCACGACGAACAGCACCTGACTCGCATTCGGATCAAGCGTACTGACCAGCGCCCGATATTCATCGACCGAGTGAATCGGGTTGCGGTTGATCTCCTGGATCACGTCGTCCACCTGCAACTTCCTGCCCGCTGCCGTCCTCTCATCCACCGCCGTCACCACCACGCCGCCACCATTTCCTGCATCGGCGACTTCCAGGCCCGCCAGTGCCTGCGCCGGGACGGGGACATTCGGAGTTGCATTCGGATGTGCCGGATTGTTGCGCGGCGTCTGGCGTTGGTGCAAGGCGAGCGCGGCGTAGTTCTCCGGCTGCTCCTGGATTTTGGCCGTGAGTTTTTTCTCCTGGTTATTCCGCAAAACCAGCAGCTCGACCTTCGAGTCGATGGCCACTTGCGACACGCTATTGCGCAACGCCACCGGATCCGCGATCTCCCTGGCGTTGAATTTTTTAATAATATCTCCCGGCTGCACGCCTGCGATGTCGGCGGGCGAACCGTCCATCACTTCTTCGACCATCACGCCCTCCAACCCGCTTGCGCCGACCTGGCTGGCGAGTTCCGGTGAGACGACTTGCATGGTGACGCCGAGATAGCCGCGGACGACTTTGCCGTGGGAAATGACGCTTTCGACTGTGCTTTTCACGGTGTTCGACGGAATGGCAAACGCGATGCCCTGGTTGCCGCCGGACTCGGAAAAGATCGAGCTGTTTACGCCGATGACTTCCCCGCGAATGTTCACCAACGGCCCACCAGAGTTTCCGCGATTGACCGCTGCATCGGTCTGAAACGCCTCGACCATGCTGTCCGAAGTCGCCTTCCGGCCCTTCGCGCTGATGATTCCCTGACTCACGCTTTCCTGAAGTCCGTAGGGGTTGCCGATGGCGAAAACGAGCTGGCCTACTGCGACTTCATCGGAGTTGCCGAGGGCCAAAGGGGTGATGTTGGGTAGTTCAATCTTCAACACCGCAAGGTCGGTGACCGGGTCGGCCCCGAGGATTTTTGCGGGAGCGGTGCGTCCATCGGCGAGTTGCACCTGGATCTCGTCCATGTTTTCGATGACGTGGTTATTCGTTACGATGTGGCCTTCCTTGCTGACGATGAAACCAGAGCCGAGCGACGATTGCACCTGCTGCCGGGTGCGCCCCTGGCGGCTGCGTCCGAAGAAAAACTCCAGAGGGTCGATTTGCTGCTGCTCAATGCGGCGCGAGGTGGTGATGCTAACCACGGACGGCACAACGGCGCTGGAGAGCTTTTTATATTCTGAGTCGAGTCGCGAGAGAATCTCCAGGTCGCCGTCGGCGAGTTTCGGCTTGTCTGCGGGAGTGAATTTCTCGCTGCGCCAGTTCGTGGAATGCCGCCCGAGCTGGCCCTGTTTTTGGTAATAGAAATAGCCGAGCCCAAGGCCGAGTAGCAGGATGAAGAGGAGAAATCTTTTCATGAGGTGAGGAGGAATGTGCTCCATTCTGACAATGGACGCCGGAAAATGTTGAAACTGGATTCTAAGAGGACATCAAAGAAGTCGTGCATGGACCGTTTGCATCATGAATGGCTTTGCAGCGTCGAGCCGAAGTTTTCTGGGAGCGCACGCGTCTCGCGCTTACGAGACGTGCGAGAGCGTCGGCTGTGTGGGATTTTGCAGCAGGCCGCGGAAGCGAATGTTCTCCGGACGGGCCAGTTCTGGATCCGACGAGACGAGTTTCATCGCGATCTGGCGGGCCAGGAGCATGAGGTCGTGATCCTGGAGAATGTTGCCGATCTTCAGCGGCGGTAATCCGCTCTGCGCTGTGCCCAGAATGTCGCCGGGCCCGCGCAGATTCAGGTCGGCCTCGGCGATGGCGAACCCATCCGTCGTCGCGGCCAGTGTGCGGAGTTTTTCCAGCGCCGCCGGGTCTTTCGTGCGGGTGAGCAAGATGCAAAATGACGTCGCGCTGCCGCGTCCGATGCGTCCGCGTAATTGGTGCAACTGCGCCAACCCAAACTTCTCCGCGTCCTCTATGATCATCACAGTCGCGTTAGGCACGTCGATGCCGACTTCGATCACGGTCGTCGCGACGAGCACCTGAGTTTCATTCGCCCGAAACCGCCGCATGATCGCGTCTTTTTCCTCCGGCGGAATGCGACCGTGGAGCAGCTCGCACTTCAACGGCGCGAGAAACGCGGACCATTTTTCGTATTCCTGAGTGGCGGCTTTGGCGTCGCTTTTTTCGCCTTCATCGATCAGGGGACAAACCACGTACGCCTGATTTCCCGCCGCCAGATACGACTTAAACTTGGCCGGATCCTTCAGCGTTCCCTCCTCGCGGAGTTCCGTTTTGATGCGGCCCCGACCCGGTGGCAATTCGTCTAAAATGGAAACATCGAGATCGCCATAAGCCGTCATCGTCAGCGTGCGCGGAATCGGCGTCGCCGTCATCACAAGCACGTCGGGCGTCGGTCGGCGCGAGATGAGTTTCGCCCGCTGCATGACGCCGAATTTGTGTTGCTCATCGATCACCACCAACCCGAGATTTGTGAACTCCACAGAATCATAGAGCAACGCGTGCGTCCCTATGAAAAGCTGCGGAGTGGTATCGCCGAAAGTAATGGGAGCGTCGGTCGCATCTAACTTCGGGGAGCGCGGGCCGCTGGCCTGCTCTTTTTGGCGGCCCGCCGAAAAGTTTTCCCCACGGGGCAACCAAAGCCACTCGTAAGACTCATCGCTCTCCACCAGTTGGGCCTCCCAAGGATTGCCTGTGATGTAGAGAAATTTCTCCTGCAAATCCGATTCTGAGCGAATCCTCCGGTCAAAGGATTCATTCTCCCAGACAGGGCCGTCTGCGTCGTTCTTTTTGTTAATCTGATGCGCCGTGAACGACTTGATAGTGTGCAGAATTTCCGCGAGGGGAAAAAACACCGCGCTGCCCTTTTCATCCTGATCTTTGACAAAAGGCTCGATCAGCAAATGAACGTGATTGGGCATCACGCAAGCGGCATAAAGCTCATAGCGTTTGTCCTTCCAGTGGAGAATGCAGTCCATGACAATCGTGCGGGCTTCCGAGCTGAGCTGGCGGCGGTTGCGCGTGGCAAAAGTGATGACGTATTTGGCCCACGGACGCTCGAAGTGCGGGAGGCGGCGTTTGCTGTAATGGACATCGGACGCGGTGTCCGGCGAGCCGCCCGACACTGCAGGCGGGCCGCCCGCGCTCCCCGGAATTATTCTACCTGCCCTCTCAAACAACGGCAACGTATTCTCTTCCTTCCGCGAGCCCGTACGCAGGGCGATTTGCACACCCAGCGGCTCCAGCAGCCGCGTGAAATTCAAATAATGCTGCTCCGCCAGAATCTGCGTCGGGGCCATCAGCGCGGTCTGAAATCCCGCCTCGATCGCGAGCAGGATCGCCGCCAATGCGACCAGCGTTTTTCCCGATCCCACATCGCCTTGGAGCAGGCGGTTCATCGGATGAGGCGCGGCCAGATCGGCGCGAATCTCGCGAATCACCCGTTCCTGCGCGCCAGTCAGCGGAAACGGCAATGAGTCGAATAGTCGCCCAAGCCATTTTCCCGTCCCGCAATGCGGCGCTCCAGGGAGTGCGATGGTCTGCGAACGGCGAAGAGCCACTTGCAACTGGAGTCCGAAAAACTCCGTCAGCACGAGATGTCGACGGGCGTCTTCTAACATCGCAGCATCGGGCGGAAAATGAATGTTGCGCACGGCGCGATCACGGCCCGTTTCGCTCAAGCCTGCCGGTAGCAAATCGGGCAGCGGTTCCAGTCGAGTGAGAAGCGAATCCATCAGTTTGCGGAACGCCCGCTGCGTCATGCCTTCTGTCGCCGGATAAATCGGGACGATGCGCTCCAGGTTGAGCGACGCATCGGTATCGTCCTCGATGATTTCAAATTCAGGATGCTCGATGCAGAGCAGTTTTCCACGGAGGCGCGGACGTCCAAAAACGACTACGCGCTGACCCACGGCGATCATTTTCTGGACATAATGCAGGTTAAACCAGCGCAGCGTTATCGGACTCGAAAGAATCGCTCCATCCGGCGCCTCGATCACCGCGTCGAACATCTTTTTATAGCTGCCGAACCGCCGCAGATTCGTCTTCCCAACCATTCCGCAAATGCAGACCGGCTTCTCCATTTCCTGGTGGGGAAACTGATCGAAACGCGTGCGATCCTCGTGTCGTTTCGGGTAATGCGAAAGCACGTCGCCGACCGTTAGCAACCCCAGCCGGGCGAGGAGCTTCAACTGCGGCGGAAGGACCGCCTCGGCGAGCGGAGTTTCGAGGGTTAGCATGATGCGCGCAAATGTGTGATCTGGAGTTGCAACGACGTCTCTCCGCGAAAAGTGTTCGTCTCCAAATGAAACGCCACATCCCAGGGCGGCGGCGGCAAAGGCTCGGCGGCTCCGCCAAAGAAAACGGCCGCTAGCTGCGTCTGACGATCCGTCAGAAAGAGCCGCAAATGTTTCTCCTTCATCACCATCGGCTCGCGGGCCGGACTCACCTTTCGCACCCAATAAGTGGGACGCGGATTCGCCATGCCGAAGGGCTCGAAGTAATTTTGCGCGGACCAGAGCGCGTCGTTGATCTCGGCTAATGTTAGCTCGCAATCGAGATGCAGTTTCGGATGCAAATCTTCCGGATCGACTAACATGGAAACTGCCGTCTCAAACTCGGAAGTGAATCGAGTTAGATTCGATTCTAAAATGGTCAGTCCAGCCGCCATTTCGTGGCCGCCAAACTTCTCCAGCCACGGCGCACATTTTCCCAGCGCAGATACCAATGAAACTCCACTGATGCTGCGTCCGCTGCCTTTGCCGAGACCATTTTCATCGAAGGCAATGACGACGCTCGGCCGGTAAAAATGACGCGCCAATCTCGCTGCGACGATGCCGACCACTCCGGGCGTCCAGCCGCGCGCACCGACGACAATGGCCGCCGCATCCGGTTTTGAGACGAGTTCCATCGCACTCTGGTGGGTCCGTTTTTCGATAGCCTGACGCTCCGCATTCTGGCTGTGCAATTCCGCAGCTAACATTCGAGCTTCATCGATATCGTCGGTCGAAAGCAGATCCAGCGCAGCCTGTGCGGTTCCGAGTCGTCCGGCGGCATTCAGACGCGGGCCAAGCCGAAAGCCAATGTCGGACGCATTCAGCGGAAAACTAACACCGGAGACTTCCATTAGAGCGCGGATTCCGACCCAGCTTGTGTTCTCCATTCGAGTTAGACCGTGACGCACGAGCAACCGGTTTTCACCGATCAGCGGAACCAAATCGGCTACGGTGGCGAGCGCGGCGAGGTCGAGAAAACACTTTAAGTCGAACCCAGGAAGCGGACGCTTTTTTAAAAGCGCGTGACAGAGCTTGAAGGCGAGCCCGCCGCTGCAAAGATACCCGAAACTAGTGCCGCGTTTCGGGTTCACCACCGCCGCGCAAACGGGCCATTCGCCGCTGCATTCGTGGTGATCCAGGACGATGACGTCGATATGATTGGAACTCAGCTCAGAAATTTCCCGGGCCGAACTCGTGCCGCAATCGACCGCGATCAGGAGCCCCGGCGCGTGCTCGGCGAGACAGCGTTCGAGGCCTTCGCGAGACAGCCCATAGCCCTCTTCGACGCGATGCGGCAGAAAGCAGGCAGCGGCGTTTCCATACTGCGCCAGCATCCGGCGCAGCATCGTCAGCGAGGTTACGCCATCGACATCGTAGTCGCCGTAAAGTGCGATTTTTTCCCCGGCATCGACGGCTCGGAATATGCGCGCGACGGCTTTTTCCATGTCGGGCAAAAGCAGTGGGTCACCCAGTGTTTTCAGACGTGGATGGAGGAAATCCGCAGCCAGATTTGCATCGTCCAGCGCGTGACGGCAGAGAAGCGGGTCGAGAGCGGCGGGCAATCCGAGCGTCTCTGCCAGCGTCCGTGCAGCGGCCAGCCCGGGAGGATTGCAGGGCGTCCAGATGGGGTTCACGGATTTAGATTCGAGTTAGAGCGGACTGTCGCCAAGATAAATTGCGGTCGGGCGGAGTTTCCCTTTACGATAAGCCGATGGAACAACGAATTCGCGAAAAAATGCAATTAGCCGGTCTCAGCGAATCGGCCATCTCGGCCTTTCTCGCAGGTTACGCGCAACTCCAGGCGAACGTCACCGGATTGATCGCCGAGAGCGAGATCGCACCCGTCACGGAGCTGCCAAAAGCAGGCGAGTTGCGGGCCAATGGCGCGGCAGGGCTGCTCGAAAAAACAGTGGTGATCAAGCTAAACGGCGGTCTCGGTACTAGCATGGGATTGGAAAAGGCGAAGTCGCTCCTGCCGATCCGCGACGGGCTGACGTTTCTCGACCTGATCGCACGGCAGATTCTCCATTTGCAAAAACAGGGTCGAGTCAGGTTTCTCTTGATGAACAGCTTTTCCACGAGCGCGGACACGCTGGATTTCCTCAAGGCCTATCCCGCACTGGGCGACGATCTGGAGTTGATGCAAAACCGGGTTCCGAAGCTGGAAGTCGCGACACTCACGCCCATCGAATGGCCTGCCAACCCCGCGCTGGAATGGTGTCCGCCGGGCCATGGCGACATTTACCCATCGTTGTTAGGCTCCGGTTTGCTGGATCGATTGCTAGACAGTGGAGTTAGATATTTATTTGTCTCCAATGCCGACAATCTAGGCGCGACTTTGGACCCGGCGATCCTGGAATATTTCGCGGCGAGCGATTTGTCCTTTCTAATGGAAGTCACCAAGCGAACGAATGCCGATCGCAAAGGTGGGCATCTCGCGAGAGATGTTAATACGGGGCGGCTCCTGCTGCGTGAGTCCGCCCAATGTCCCGAGACGGACATGGACGAGTTTCAGAACATTGGGAGGCATCGTTTCTTCAATACTAACAATCTCTGGATTCGGCTGGATCGTCTAAAAGAAACGATGCTGGCGAACAGCGGCGTGCTGCCATTGCCAATGATTCGAAATACGAAGACAGTCGATCCGCGCGACGCCGGTTCGCCGAAGGTTTATCAACTGGAGACCGCCATGGGCGCGGCCATCGGCGCGTTTTCCGACACGGGCGCCATCGAAGTCTCGCGCGAGCGTTTTGCGCCCGTGAAATCGACGGCGGATTTGCTGGCCTTGCGATCGGACGCGTACGAGGTGACGGAAGATTCACGGTTGGTACTAGCGGAGTTGAGAAATGGCCAGCCGCCGTTTGTCGATCTCGATGGAAAGAACTACAAATTTGTCGATCAACTGGACGCGGCGATTCCGCATGGCGCGCCTTCGTTGCTGAAATGCGAGAAGCTGGTCGTGAAAGGTCCGGTGCGCTTTAACTCCAATGTGAAAATCGTAGGAAGTGTTAGCATCGAAAACTCAACGAACGAAGCGAAGTTAGTTCCGGCTGGTGTTTTGGAAAATGAAACTGTTAGACTCTAACATCATGCCCAGTCATTCGATTCATCTGGTTTTGCGGGCAGCGGCATTCGCAGCAAGGAAACATCGCTCGCAGACTCGCGCCGACGGTGTCACACCGTATTTTTCGCACGTAACCCGGGTTGCATTTGTCTTGCGCGATCTCTATGGAATCGATGATCCGACGGCGCTCGCGGCGGCTTTTCTGCACGATACGTTGGAGGATACCGACACGGATTACGATGAGTTGGCGGACAATTTCGGGAAGCTGGCCGCCGATTATGTGGTGGCGCTAACCAAGAACGCGATGCTACCGAAAAGCGAGCGAGAGACGGAATATTTCGCGCGATTAGGAGCGGCTCCAGAAGTGGTGCAAATCATCAAACTGGCCGACTGCTATGATAACATCACCGATCGCGCTGGTGGTCCGAAGATGCCAAAAACAATGGACACGGCGAGGAAATTGCTGGTCCAGTTTGAGCCGGGTCTGCGCACCGAGGCTGGCAAAAACGCGTGGCGTTTCTTGCAGACGCTGATCAGCGAAATCGAGAGCGGGGAATAAAGGCTAGCGCATTTCGCGCGTGACCTCGACCCAGGCCATTCCGGCTGCTTTTGCGGCGGCGATGCCGGTGGGGCTGTCCTCAAAGACGAGGCATTTCGCGGGGTTCACTCCTAACATTGCGGCGGCTTTTAAAAAAGGCTCCGGATCGGGCTTGCCATGGATCACGTCCTCGGCGGCGACCATGGCATCGAAGCAGCCCTCGAGTTTGACGCCACGCAGGATTTCCTCGATCACACGGCGGAATCCACCCGAGGCGACCGCCATGGGAATCTGGCCACGCCATTGCTTAATGACTTCAATGACGGGTTGGATTGGAACAGCCTCGCCGAGGTGATGAAGGAAATATTTTTCCTTGTTGTCCACGACCTCGCTCTCATCGAAATCGGCCTGCGCACGCTCGCGGACGATCTCGGCGACGCGGTCCGTCTTGGTGCCACCGAGAGAGTAAAAAACGTCCTCCGGGAAAAACGCCGACCATTTTCCCAAGGCATAAGTCCAGGCGTCGAAATGGAGCGGCATGGTGTCGGCGATGGTGCCATCGACATCGAAAATGAAGGCCTCAAACGGTCCCGGCGGCAATTGGAGCATGGGAAGGAAGAGAAACCTGAAACCTGAAACTTGAAAGCTGAAAAAGCGTTTATTAGTTTCCTGTTTGCGGTCTGCGGTTTCTCTTCGTGCTTTTTTCCGTTGACGAACTGGGCAAATCTCCCCACAGTCTGCGGCCCCTATTGCTCCGATTATGCGCCACACCATCTCTGTTCTAGTCGAAAATAAATTCGGCGTTCTCGCTCGTGTCGCCGGCATGTTTAGCGGACGCGGATTTAACATCGACTCGCTCAACGTCGGTCCGAGCAACGACAATACCTCGCGCATGACCATCGTTGTTCGCGGCGACGATACCGTTCTCGAGCAGGTCACGAAGCAACTCAACAAGTTAATCGACGTGATCGAGATCCAGGATTTCCACGACGACGGATATGTGGATCGCGAACTCGTGATGATGCGCGTCGCGGTCGATGCGAAAACACGGCCTGAAGTCATCCAAATCTGCGACATCTTTCGCGCCAAAATCATCGACGTGCAGCACAAGAAACTCGCCATCGAGATCACCGGCAACGAGAGCAAGATCAACAAATTCCTCAAGTTGATGGAAGGCTTCGGCATCAGCGATGTCACCCGCACCGGCAAAGTCGCGCTCGCTAGAGTCGAATGAAACTCGACTGAAAATTTCCAACTAATTTCCTAACTAAAACACCATGCCCGCTAAAGTATATACCGACAAAGACGCCGATCTCGCCGTCCTCAACAACAAAATTTGCGCCGTGATCGGCTTTGGCTCCCAAGGCCATGCCCACGCGCTGAACCTTAAGGAAAGTGGCGTCAAAGTCGTCATCGGCCTTTATCCCGGCTCCAAGTCGGCCGCAGTCGCCAAGGAAAAAGGCTTCGAGGTTCTTAACGCTGCCGACGCGGTGAAAAAAGCCGACGTCATCATGATCGCCGTGCCCGACATGAAGCAGGCCGACGTTTACAATAACGACGTGCATCCCAACCTGACCAAGGGCAAAACGCTCGTTTTCAGCCACGGTCTTTCCGTGCATTTCAAACTCATTGATCTGCATCCCGATATCGACGTCATCATGGTCGCGCCGAAAGGCCCTGGCCACATGGTCCGCCGCCTTTACGTCGAGGGAAAAGGCATGCCAGCGCTCATCGCAGTCCAACAAAACGTCTCAAAAAAAGCCAAGAAAACCGCTCTCGCCTGGGCCAAAGGCATCGGCTCCACTCGTGCCGGCGTCATCGAAACCACTTTCAAGGAAGAAACCGAGACCGATCTTTTCGGCGAGCAAGCCGTTCTCTGTGGCGGCGCTGCGGCGCTGATTCAAGCGGGTTACGAGACACTCGTCGAAGCCGGTTACCAGCCCGAGATGGCCTATTTCGAGTGCTTGCATGAGCTGAAACTCATCTGCGATCTCGTCTATGAATCCGGCATTTCCGGCATGCGCTTCAGCATTTCGGAAACGGCTAAATATGGCGACATCACCCGTGGTCCCCGCATCATCAACGATAAGACCAAAAAGGAGATGAAGAAAATCCTTAAAGAGATCCAGTCCGGCAAATTCACCAAGGAATGGGTCGCCGAATACAAGGGCGGCTTGAAAAACTACAACGCGCTTCTGAAGGCTGGCGAGAAACACAGCATCGAGAAAACCGGCGAACGCCTCCGCGGCCTGATGCCGTTCATCGCGAAGAAAAACATCAAGGGCAGTCAGGCGTCCTACTAGCATTCGCCTGTAACTCCGCTCAAAAAAGGCAGGCTCGCGAGGGTCTGCCTTTTTTTCTGCCCCACCTGCGTTGGCGGCCGTTCTAAAGCTGTTTACATTTTCCTGCTTGACTTCACGGGGGAAAATTTTTCATCGTGCGAGTCCGTGAAACTTCTCCCTCCATTTTTACTGTTGTTTGTGGTGTCGGTTTTACCGGCGACGGCGCAAACGCCCGAAGCCCGCGTGTTGCCACCACAGATCGATCAATTGCGAGAGTATGGCAGTGCATCCGTGCCTTCTTTGCCGCCCGATGAGACGGCTAATGGAAGCCCGATGCCCACGTATGCCGCACAAAGCCCCGGTGATGATGATCTCGGGCAACAGGTGATCTTGAAGTCGAAAAATGAATATCAGCCTCTCTCTGCTTTTGCGGCGACGAACATTCTCTACACGTCGAATGTCGCCCTGACCGATGGCTTTGAGCAGGAGGACTGGTTCTGGCGATCCACGCTGGGCGTCACCTATGCGCCGCGTTTTGGGAACTATCTGCTCGGAAACATCAGCATCTCCGAGGATATTTTTCGCTACGATAAATTTGATGTGCTGAATTTCGAGAGCCTGAATATCAGTGCCGGGCTGGCTTACAATCTCTGGTTTTTTTACGGGATCAACGCGGGGCTGGAGTTTAATTACACGCGTCTGACGAGTGGTGGAGTGAATGAGGAAATCTTTTCCAACCGCTCGGTCTCACTGGCTTTATCCCGAAATTTTTACATCAACCGGGCGCAGTATTTCTATGTCGTGGGCGGTGCCGAGATCGGCTGGAGCGACCCACAGGAGGCAGAGCGCGATGAATTTACCCTGCTCGGCGGTTATCATGTGCGTCTATCGAGAAGCTTCGAACTCGATCTCTCCTATCGCGTTGGCTACTACCACTACACCCAGATCGAT
Organism: Chthoniobacterales bacterium; assembly: GCA_038230215.1. Taxonomy (GTDB): domain Bacteria; phylum Verrucomicrobiota; class Verrucomicrobiia; order Chthoniobacterales; family DASVRZ01; genus DASVRZ01. Next base: position 360,558 of record JBBRNR010000001.1, read on the forward strand.
CGCGAGGATGTAAACCAGTCAATACAGGCAGGCGCACGCTATAATTTTACGAAGTGGTTCAGCGCAAATGCCTCCGTGAGTGGTGTCTTTAACGGATCGGACCGGACAGGTTTTGACTATCAAGCCCTGAATACAGGAGGCGGTCTCTCTTTCAACTGGAAATTTTAAAACGACATTCCGCCATGAAATATACCTCTCTTACCGCCCTGATTGCAGCCGCGACTTTCCTAGGTTCGCTGACTGCCGAGCCGCTGAAAAAAGCGGAAGTCACCCAGATTATCAATCAGGTCGGTATCGTCCAACCGGGTTCGGGTGAGCGTCCCGCGGCCGTCAGTGATGTGGTGGAAGGCAAACTCGGAGTGCGTACCGGCCAGAAATCGCGGGCGGAATTGGTTTTCGCGGATGAGACCCTGACCCGGCTCGGTGCGAATACGATTTTCAATTTTGAAGATGGCAGCCGAAACATGGATCTCAATCAGGGAACTATCCTCTTGCAAGTGCCCAAAAACGCGGGCGGCGCCACGATCAAGACGGCGGCTGTGACTGCCGCAGTAACGGGGACAACCATTCTTTTTGAACACACTCCGGCCCCAGTCGTGCCCGATGCCTTGAAGCGTGCGGAGGAGCAACGTCACCGCAAGCCGCACGGCTACATCAAAGCGATGGTTCTGGAGGGCCATTTGCGCGTTTGGCTGAAAAACAAACCAGGCGAATCCATCCTCCTCGGCCCGGGGCAGATGCTCATCATGGCCGATGATGCCACCGAGATTCCCGAGCCGGTGGATTTCGACATTGAAACCGTCGTGTCCACTTCCAAACTCATCGACCAGGCCGTTTGGTTACAGCATAAGCGCCGATTGGAGATGAACCTGATCACGGGAGAAATTCTGGAACAGCGGAAACGCAAACACTCCGGGGAACTGATGGAAACCAACCTCCTCATCAATGGGCGCGGCACCACCGTCGTCATGACGAATGATGACGCACGGCAACACGTTAAAGACAGCACTCAGGTCAAGATTCAATCCACTCCGACTCCGAGTAAAACTCCTTCGTCGACTCCCCAAACGACGGTGACGCCAACTCCGCGGCCCTCACCAACAATCACCCCAGAGCCAACAATTACGCCCGATCCCTCAGTGACTCCTGAGCCCACAGTCACGCCTGAACCCACTGCAACTCCGGATCCGTCGGTGACTCCAGGTCCATCGGTGACGCCGGAAAATACCCTCCAGACGTTTTCTTCCCAAGGGGCAACCAATACGATCAACGATGACTCGCCCGGAAATTACGATACGACAGGCAATGTGACGACTGTCGATGAATTGACGGATTACTCAGAGGGCGGCACCTCAGTTTTCCCGACGGACGGGGACAATTTTAGCGTCATCAGCAACGGGGGCGCGGCTCCGACCGGCTCACCGGCTCCTCTTTACACAGGGACCAAAGTTACCACGGTGATTCCTGCTGTTACTGCATTTGCGGCCCCTTTTGCCGTGGTGGCGGCACCTCCAAAATCGTTTGTCGAATTGGATTACCGGATGCTAACCGATGAGAATGGTGGCGATGGGTCAAACAATGACCACGTGAAATTCACCATCACCGGCGTCAATGGAATGGAAGTCAGCTACGTCATCACGCGCGACCAATTGGTCGATGCGAATGGTTTTCCGACGGCCCTGGCCCGGAACAATGTAGGTGGATACGCCACGGGAACAGACTGGCTGACGTTGAAACTGGAGCTGACCCCATTTTTAAACTTGGGCGACGCCACCTTCTCGATTGCGGTGGAGGATTACGATGGCAACACAGTCGATACCGCTCTTGCTCTGGATCGCTATCAAGTCACGGGCGATACATCTCTCCCAGCAAACTCGAACCTAATCGGAATTTATTCAGCCACCTTCCCCGATGGGGTAACGTTTGGTGATAATGACGGGGAATACCGCGCGCCGAGTTTGCGTGGAATTGAAAATACCGACATTTATGGGCCAGGTTCCAGTGGCGGCATATTCAACGCGACGACAGACACCGGCGATTTGGTGGTAAATGCACCGATTTTGGCGGACACAGGTATCAATAAGAGCAATCCCAACAATGAAGTTCCCATCCAATACGGTGGCGAAGGTGGCAAGGTGAACCTGAAATCCACCCAATCCTCGGTAGTTGTAAACTCGACTGTGCAGGTCGCATCAGACGATTCCGAATCGAACCGTGTCAGTGCCTCTGGGGGAGAAATCAATGTTGTGAGCGACCGTAGCGGCGGCGATGGCGTGGTCATTAACAACACCGGCGAACTCCTTTCTCTCTTAAATAACGCCTCTCCCGGGCCCGGTGGAAAAATCACCATCCGAGCGGGCGATTCCAACGTCCTCATCAATGGCGGCAAAGTCATTGCCACACGCGGCACGGTCGATATCACAGCGCCGGGAGACGGTCGCCAGATTACCGTGAGCAATGCCGAGCTTCGTGGCGATGTCGTCAAGATCGGTGCCTTGGGAGATCGTGGACAACTCATCATTGGCGGCAGCACCATCTCTGCCGATACGACGCTGAAACTCTACGGAAATGCGAGCAACGGCTCGGTCACTTTCGTGGGAGACACGACTTTGAATGGCGCGAACGCTCAAAAAATCATTTCTGCCAATACAGTGACCGTGCAGGATTCTGTCAAAGTGCAAGTGAACGGCACGGCTGCCACGGTTTACACCAACCACCCCAACTACACGGGTTCCGGTGGAAACAACAGCACCACGGGTACCTTCACTAATAGTGGTGCCACAACTGTGGCTCCGCCGCCATTTTAAGGGAGCTTTACTAAAAGCCAGTTTGCATGGCGGGGCGCCATTTCCTGTGACTCTTTGAAAACTGAAGAGGCGACAAGTATGCCGCCTCTCCGTTACCATCAATTTGACTGATTTTTCGTAAACGGGTCTAGCTCAAGGTGTATTCGGCGATGAACTGGCCGGCTTCCTTCTTCACCGTGCGTTTCACCTCGGTGCGGAGGAGCTTGCGAAACATCTCCTCCTCCATGTTGCCGATGGAGGGATAGACTTCCAGAAGATCCATTAGCGGCGAATGGTGCTCGACGATTTTTTTCACGCCGCCCTCCGTGACGAATTCACTGAGATAACCCTCGGCGTCGCGCAGTTTCCCGAGCGACTTGGCGCGTTCGGCGGGAGTCTCGCCCTTGATTTTCGCCTCGTGGTGGGCGGTTTCGGACTGGTAAAGTTTAAAGAGCAATTTTTCCGCGGCACTGGCTCCGTAGAGGGAATTGGCGGCTTCGAGCAGGGCGGTAGTGAAAGGATTGGCGGCCTGTGGAAACAGCTCGAGCGATTTCGGAGTGAGCATGTAAAAAAGCTCCGGGCGTCCGATGCGTCCGGTCGATTGCGGGGCTCGCTTGGTGGTGAGATAACCTTGACGATGGAGCGACAGGCAGTGCTGTTTGACTCCCATATAGCTCATTCCGAGCTTTTCAGACATGCGAGCGACAGCCATGCCTTCGCTGCGTTTGAGCAGATTGATGATACTGATCCGCTGGCTGCGGCCGATTTGTTGGATAATTTTTTGGTTCATATTGAGCGTTAAGTCTTATTCGGGTGGTAAAGTAAGAAAAGATGTATTTTATTTTATTTTTTTTATTCATCCGGCTTGAGCACGAGAAAAGCGCTGCCTCCATCACGCTCGACAAACAGGAGCGTGCCCTTCGACTTGTCGCCTTTGTCCAGAGCGAATTGATAAGATTTTTCGTCGCTGACTTGCTGAGAATTCACCTCGGTAATAACATCGCCCACGCGTACTCCCGCGACCGCTGCCTCACTGACGGGAGCGACTTCGGTGACAATGAGGCCTGTCTTCGACTTCAGTTTTCTCGCCTCGGCCAGCTCGGGCGTTAGCACCTGCACCTCTAGGCCGAGTTCGGATTTTTTGTCAGAATTACCGGAGTCCGGCGGAGCCATTTCGGGCTTGGGATCGCCGATATTTGGATCGTCGGACGGCGGCGTTTCCTCATCGGACTGATTTTGGGCGCTCAAATTGTTGGGCATTTCCGCAGTGCGAACCGGGATGGTGAGCTCTTTGCCCTCGCGCCAGACGAGCAATTTCACCGCCTGCCCCACTTTTTTCTTCTGCACCTCGCGCTGGAGATCGATCGTTTCCCGCACCAGCACGTCGTCCACTTTCAGGATTACATCCTTCGGTCGCAGCTCGCTTTGTAACGCCGGGCCGTCGTTGGAAAGGCTCATCACGATCACGCCGTCTTTCAGCGCCTGATATTTTTTGGAACTCTGGGAAATTTCCTGCACCGACTGGATTCCCAAGCCGAGCCACGGACGCGCGATTTTTCCGTGAGCGATAAGTTCATCGCCAACGCGTCGCAGCAAATTCGAGGAAATGGCAAAGCCGAGTCCCTTGTTAATGCCTTGGATCAAGGTGTTCATGCCGACGACTTGGCCATCGATGTCGAGCAATGGTCCGCCGCTATTTCCCGGATTAATCGATGCGTCGGTCTGCAAGAAATCCTCAAACAATCCGCTCCAACGCCAGTCGAGCAGATTCTGGTTGCGGCCTTTTCCACTGATCACGCCGCAGGTAAATGAGTAAGTAAAATTATATGGCGCACCAATCACGCAAGCGATCTGGCCTACACGCACGGCGTCGCTATCGGCAAACTCCGCCACGGGCAAATCTTTCGCATCGATCTTGATCACCGCGATCTCTGACATCGGATCATTCCCGACCAGCCGCGCGGGAAATGATCGTCCGTCCTTAAGTTTCACCTTCATCTTCGCATTCGCATCGACCACATGACTGTTGGTAAAAATGAAGCCGTCGGGCCGACAGATAATTCCCGAACCCTCGCTCAATTCCGGCTGTGAGGGAGTCGAGTCGCCTTCGGCATCGGGAGTCTGGTTCATTCCCAGAATATCCGCCGGCGAATGACTCGCCGCGTTGCCGGTTTTCTCAATCTCGATCACCACGACCGAGGGTGAGACTTTGTCGAAAACCTGGATGTAAGCCTCATTCAACTGCTTCACCAGATCGCCCGGACCGGCTGCGGGCAGTGGGGTGCTGCAGGCGATGAAAGTTGAAAGCAGAGCGCAGAGCGAAAGACGAAATGAACGTGAAACCATGTTGAGTAGAACCCCAGACCGCAAAATCGCAAAAGTCGTTCAAAAAGCAAATCCGTCCGCCCGGTTTGCGCGTTAACGGGGTAATTCGATACGGCAGCATTTGACATTCCATTCTCTCCCCTTAACTTGCCTCGTAATTCGATGAAAATAGAACAAGCGTCCGTCGCTGCGGAACTTCTGCCCGAGAAAAAATTCATTTCTCATGCGCCTGGCTACTGGCCTGACGCTACTTCCGAACAGTGGAACGATTGGAAATGGCAGATGAAAAATCGTGTCACCACCCTCGCGCAACTGGAGAAACATCTCGTCCTCTCGAAGGAGGAACGCGCAGGTGTCCTCCTCTCTGGCAACAAACTCGCGCTCGCCGTTACCCCGCATTATTTTAACCTTATCGAACGCGACAACCCCGGTTGCCCCATTCGCCGCCAGGTCGTCCCTCGCATCGAAGAAAGCTGGACCTCGCCCTACGACATGGCCGATCCCTGCGGAGAGGACAGCCACATGCCGGTGCCAGGACTCGTCCATCGTTACCCGGACCGTGTCCTGTTTTTGGTTACCGACCGCTGCGCTTCCTACTGCCGATATTGCACCCGCGCCCGGGTCGTGAGCGGCGTTGGCGAGCAGGAGTTGCATACGGATTTCGAGCAGGCTTTCCAATATCTGGAGCAGCACACCGAGATTCGCGACGTCCTCCTTTCTGGCGGCGACGCTCTCCTCTTCTCTGACGACAAGTTGGAATCGATTCTAAGTCGACTCAGAAAAATCGAGCACATCGAATTCCTCCGCATCGGTAGTCGCGTTCCCATCTTTCTCCCTCAGCGCATCACGCCGAAGCTCTGCCAAATGCTCCAGAAATATCACCCCCTCTGGGTCAGCATCCACACCAACCACCCGCGTGAACTCACCACCGAGGTTAAGGCCGCGCTGGAAATGATGGCCAACCACGGCATCCCGCTCGGCAACCAGAGTGTCCTGCTCAAAGGTGTCAACGACACCCTCCCGGTCATGAAAGCACTCGTCCACAAGCTCCTCATGTGCCGCGTCCGCCCGTATTACATCTACCAGTGCGACCTCATCAACGGCTCCTCGCACCTCCGCACCTCTGTCGCCAAAGGCATCGAAATCATCGAGGGCTTGCGCGGCCACACCACCGGTTACGCCGTCCCGCAATTCGTCATCGACGCCCCCGGCGGCGGTGGCAAAGTCCCCATCAACCCGGGCTATGTCCTGCACCACGACCACGAGCGCATCGTCATCCGCAACTACGAGGGAGAAATCTTCGAATACCCCGAAGTCCAGGATCCAACGAAAGGGCAAAACGGCCCGAGTTCCATTCGCCACCGCGACCGCTACGACGAATACCTCTATTCGTAATCAGTCACCTGCCAAATCCTCTCAACAGTCCACGCTCACCTGCTTGGCGTAGGGCAGAATGAATTTGCGGACTTTCACGCGAACGGAAGCGACATTGGGAAATGGGAGAATTTGTTGCCTCACCGCCGCGGCGAGCGACTCAATGAGGCGCCAGCTTCCTCCGGCGGCGAAGCGGCGAACGTGCTCGCAGACAGCAAAATAATCGACGGTTCGAGTTACATCGTCCTGCATTTTGGAGAACGCCTGGAGCGGAACAATTTCGAGGTCGAGAAGGAGGCGTTGCGGATGGGCAATTTCATCGTCGGCCACGCCGACTCGGGCGTCGATTTCCAGTCCGTCGATCCGAATACAACCTGGACCTTCGACGTTTTCCATGAGGATTTGCAGGTCGCCGAGATCGCGCACAATGACGTCGGGACCAGCGGCGGCGAGCTTGGCGTGATCGTCGAATCCGCTCAAAAGCGCCACGGCCAGCACCCCTGCATGATGCGCTGTGGCGACATCATGGACCATGTCGCCGGCGAAAAGCGTCTCGTGCGCCTGGAGCCCGTGATCGCGCAGGATTCTCCCGATCTCGTGGCGTTTGTCTATAATGCCGGTGTAACTCCGCTCAAAAAAATCCGCGAAGCCAAACTTATCCGCCTGATGCTCGAAATGGCCGGGGCTGATCGTGCTCAGAACGAAGAGACGGCGTCCGGTTTTCTGGCAAAACTCCAGGAAGGCGCGTGAGTGCGGCAGCGGCTCGACGGCCTCGGCAAAGGGCACGAAATGTCGGTGATATGCCTCGTTGATGGCGTCCATCGAATGCGCGGACATGCGTTTTTCGTAAAACGGCTCCATCGGCAGACAAAACTCGGCGCGAAATTCCTCCAGCGAGATCGCAGGCAGTTCAAACTCCGCGAAGACAGCGTTGGTCGCTTGCACCACAGGTCGGAGGTCGTCCACTACCGTGCCCGACCAGTCGAGAATCACATTTTTGATCATAAATTACCCGGCGCAAAAACGGACATCCTTGATTTTTTTCGGTCCGTATTTCGCCTTTAATTTCTTCAATACTTCGGGTTTCCAGACACGGTCCAGTTCGTAAAGCAGCGTCGGCTGGATGACCCGGACCCAGAGCACGCCGTCCTTCAGCCGATGGGGCTTCGAATGGCTTCCGAGGAAATCTCCGACGAGATCGTCCCAAGTCCGGGTGATTTCCGCCTCGTCCAGCCGGTCGCCCAGGCCGAGTTTTTTCATCAGCGGCCCGAGAACGTTGGTAACGGTGACGCAGCGGTCGGGCCGTTTTTTTGGTTCCCAATAACCACGGAACTCGGCCAAAATTTCGGCGCGCAGCTTGGGGTTCATCTGGGTATGGGGGTAAAAGAAAACCCCCATTTCCCTAAGAAATGAGGGTCTTCGAAAAACATGGGTGCGGTTTAGACGCCGTCGTTGCCGATGGCCTCGACCGGGCAGCCTTCCATGGCCTCCCTGGAGAGCGCTTCCTCCTCGGGGGTCTCGGGCTGCTTATGCACGTAGGAATGGCCGCCGTCATCGTTACGAGTGAAGTTGGCGGGCGCGGTCTCGCGGCAGAGATCGCAGTCGATGCATTGATCGTCCACGTAGAATTTGCCAGTGACGTTGTCTTCGTATTTGTTCGCTAGGTCTGCCATAAATTGATTGGTAAAATCGGAGCGAGAAAATAAGGGGCTCACCGGGGTTTGCAATCCTTTTTTGCGAGAAGGATTGGGTGAGTCGAATGCAACTCGAATCGGCCTGCAGCGCAAAGAATTAGCTTACCCGTCGTCTTTGAGTGCGACATCTGAGATATTCCTCCTCATGCTCCTCGCCTTTCACAAACCTTATGGCGTGCTTAGTCAGTTTACGCCAAATGGAAGTTCCCATGCGACCCTGGCCGATTTCGGATTTCCGGAAAATGTTTATCCCCTCGGGCGGCTCGATGCAGACAGCGAGGGGCTGCTCCTACTCTCGGACGAGGCGGGCCTGAACTCCCGTCTGCTCGATCCGCAGGCGGAGCATCCGAGGACGTATCATGCGCTGGTCGAGCGTGTGCCCGATGAGAAATCGCTCGTGCAACTGCGGGAAGGCGTTGTTTTCGATGGGAAAAAATCGCGTCCTTGCCAGGCCTGGGTTCTGGAGCCGCAACCGCTCGTTGCGCCACGCGATCCTCCGGTGCGCTTCCGAAAAAATGTCGCCGACATCTGGATCGCGCTCACGCTGATCGAGGGCCGGAATCGTCAGGTCCGCAAAATGACGGCTGCGGTGGGTCATCCGACGTTGCGTCTGATACGAGTGCAAGTCGGCTCATTTCTCCTCGGCGATCTCGCCCTCGGAAACTGGCGGGAGTTAGATACCCATGAGCGCCGGCTGGTTTTGGGCAAATGACGGGTCTTTATTTCCCAAGTCGCCGGGCCAGCCACCAGCCGGCATACACTCCGAGGAGACTCCCGATGGAGCTGATGGTAAAGGCCCACGTCATTCCCCACGGTTCGGCAGCGGCCCAGCCGAGGTAGCCGCCGATGTTCAAACCGATAAAGATGAGCAGTTTCACAACGAAATTCATGAGCAGCAATCGCGCCCTGACTCGCGTGAAAAAAACTACCGCGCCAGCCGTTGCTTTAGGTCGGGAGCGAGCGAGGATTTTTGCAGCCAGGCGGCGGCTTGCGCCGGGCTGGAAGTTTTCCAGTTTTCGTAAATGTTCGTGATCTGCTCCTGCGATTTGTCGGAGTTGTTGATCGTTGTCGCCCATTGCAACGCTTGGGAGGGATTAGATTCGGCCAATTGATCGCTTAAGGCTTCGCGTCCGAGGTCGCTCTGCGGACTGCCAGCGGACTGCTGCTGCACCCATTTGGTGAGTCCGTCGCTGTCGGTGGCAGCCCAGGAATTGAGCGTATTGCTGGTAGCCTCATTGCGAGTTTTCGGGTCGGGCAGGGAGCTGACCCAGCGAAGGGCTTTCTCGGGTTCTATGCCGCCCCAAGTCTGGGCGAGTTCGAGGACGGCGCTTTGCCGCACTTCCGGATTGGAAATTTGGCCGACCCATTTTGTAGCCGCTTGTATGTCGGACGCGCCCCAGATGCTGGCGAGTACGCTCGCTGCATTCGATTGAGACTCGCCTTTGGGCAATGAATTGACCCAGACCGAGGCACCAGCAGGGTCGTCGGAGGCCCAGGAATCGACGACTTGATCGATGAGCTCGCCGCTGCCGGGCGAGTTGAGGTGTTGTCCCACCCAGGTGGCGGCGGCGGCAGGCGATTGACGGCACCATTCCTGGGTGACGGCGAGGAGGACAGCGGATTTTTGATTTTGCGGCAGGCTTTCCGCCCATTGCGCCGCAGCGGCGGGGTCAATATTGGTCCAGGCCGTGGCGATGGTTTCCAGGGCGTTGCCCGTGGCGGTGCCGAGGTGAGTGCCACGCACCCAATTGGCGGCATCCTGCGGCGAGAGGGTGGACCACGCCTTCAAGGCGGCAGTGAGGCCCTCGACTTTGAGCGGACCGTCGAGGTTATTTTGCGCCCAGGAGAGAGCGTCCTGCGGATGTGCTGTGGCCCAGTCTTCCAATCCCGTGGAGAGACACTCTGTGCGGAGGCTACCGGCGGGCAGGGCTGCGGTGTATTTCAGCGCGGCCTGCGGATCTTTGCGAACCCACGTTTTGATGACGGCCGAAAAATAAACCGTGCGGTCGGCCATGCTGGCGATCTGCGAGACGAGTTCCAGTGCTTTCTGGAGATCGGTGCCGGCGAGTTTTTCGGCGTAGGCGCGCAAAGCGGTGTTGCGGGCATCTTCCTCGACAATTTGCTGGGCGTCGGTGAGGCTGTCGGTGGATTTGGAGTTTCCTGCGGAATCAGCGACTTGGAAGCGGGCGTCGGGTGCGGGCAGCTGCTGCAGAACGGTCGAGTTGGAGGTTTTTGAAGAATGCGGCTGCCCGACCACGGCTGGCGTGGTTGGGTGGGAAGTCAGCGAACCGCCGAGCCAACCGAGGGCGAGACCACCCAGAAAAACAGCAGGTAGTAAAAATTTCATGAGGCCGACAGTCGCTGACTCAGCGGCATGTTGTCAAACAACCCAGCCCGCTGTCGTCAGACCTCCTGAGTGGGATCTAGATGGTGTCTTCCTCGCCATAGCCATCCATGTCGCAAAGGTGAGTTTCATGCAATTGGAGCCCCATTCTCACTTCACGAGGCAAAACTTTACACTGCCGCCTCCCAGTGAAATGCTCTCCACTCTTTCCCTGCTCACCATGTCTCACCGTAAAAAACGCATCATCCTGAAATTCGGCACCGGCATTCTCGCCCTGCCCGACGGGATGGCGCTGGATCAAGGGCAATTCAAAGCGCTTACTGAGGAGATAGCCACCTTGATCAGGACCGGCCACGAAGTCTGCGTCGTCTCCAGCGCAGCGGTGGCAGCCGGACTCGCCACGCTTGGATTTTCTGAGCGTCCGACCGATCTGCCGTCGATTCAGGCCTGCGCTGCGGTCGGTCAATCAAGGCTGATGCAGGTCTATGAGTCGCTTCTTTCCAAGCACGATCTGCATGTCGGCCAGCTCCTCCTCACGCATCAGGACATCGACAGCCGGGCACGTTACGCCAATGCCCGCAACACTCTCGACCGGCTCTTTGCCTGCGGAAATGTCGTCCCGATCATCAACGAAAACGACTCCGTCGCCGTCGAGGAACTCCGCTTCGGTGATAACGACCGCCTTTCCGCCGAGGTCGCCATTTTAGCCGGGGCCGACCTGCTCATTCTCCTCACCAGCGTCGATGGCTTGATCGATGAAAAAACCGGAGCCGTCGTCCCGCTGGTCAGTGATCTCTCCGAAGCTGGCGAACTCGTCCGTGACGAAAAAGGCCGTTTCAGCGTTGGCGGCATGAAAAGCAAACTCCAGGCCGCGCACCACGCCGCCAGCTCCGGCATTCAGGTCGTCATCGCCAACGGACGCAAACCCGCCAGCGTCGGTCGCATCGTCGCCGGTGAATCCATTGGAACCCGCGTCACCGCCCACCAAGGAAAAAATTAACCACAGAGAGCGCAGAGAACACAAAGTAGGATGGTACCCGCGTCTTTCTGCGCTCTCTGTGGTTAAATCAACGTGCCACGACTCTCCTTTGCGTTCTCTGCGCTCTCTGTGGTTAAGTAATGTCCCATGACTCTTGAAGAAGAAATCCACAGCCTTGGTCAGCGCGCCAAAGCCGCTTCGCGCATTCTCGCCCAAGCCACCACTGAGCAGAAAAACTCCGCCCTGCTCGCCATGGCCCATGCCGTCCTCGCCCAGACCGACGCCATTCTCGCGGCCAATGCCACCGATCTTTCCCATGCGAGTGCCAATGGACTCTCCGCTGCCATGCTCGACCGGCTCCGGCTCGACCACGGGCGCATTGCGAAAATGGCCGAGGGCATTCGCAGCGTCGCCGGCCTCTCCGACCCCACAGGTGCGCTCATTTCCGAATGGGAACGCCCCAACGGCATCCGCATCAGCAAAGTCCGCGTGCCCATCGGGGTCATCGGCATCATTTACGAATCGCGCCCCAACGTCACGAGCGACGCCGCCATTCTCTGTTTGAAAACCGGCAACGCCACCCTGCTGCGCGGCGGTTCCGAAGCCATCCACTCGAACCTCGCCATCGCCACCGCTCTCCAGACCGGATTGAAACAGAGCGGACTTCCAGCCGACTCTATTTTGCTTGTGCCCAAGACCGACCGCGACGGCGTCCGCATCATGGCGCAGATGAACCAATATCTCGACGTCATCATTCCCCGTGGCGGCAAAGGCCTCATCGAGGCCGTCGTGCAACATGCCCGTATGCCCGTCATCAAACACTATGACGGCATCTGCCACGTTTACGTCGATGCCAACGTCAACCACATCATGGCCAGCGAGATCATCATCAACGGCAAATGCCAGCGCCCCGGCGTCTGCAACGCCGTCGAGACCATCCTCATCCACAGCGCGGCGGCCTCCGTTTTCCTCCCCATCATCGCTCGTGAACTGGCCCTCCATAACGTCGAAGTCCGCGCCGACGAGCGGAGTTACAGCCATTTCGAGAAAATAAACTACCCCACCCTGCGCCCGGCCACCGAGCAGGATTTCCGCACCGAACACCTCGACCTCATCCTCAACGTCCGCATTGTGGATAATCTGGAAGCCGCCATCGAGCACATCGAGAATTACGGCTCGCACCATAGCGATAGCATCGTCACCAACAACGAGGCGCGCGCCGAAAAATTTCTCAACGAAGTGGATAGCGCGACCGTTTTTTGGAACGCCAGCACGCGTTTCAACGACGGCGGCGAATTTGGTTTCGGAGCCGAGATCGGCATCAGCACCGACAAACTCCACGCCCGCGGTCCGATGGGCTTGGAAGAACTCACCACCTACAAATACCAGATCCGGGGCACCGGCCAGGTCAGGAGCTAAACATATTGTTGAAGCATGGCTTGGCATTTGCTAAATCATCACGCATGTCCGCTTCAAAAATTTGCTCCGCGATCCTTGGCATCTTGCTCGCCGGCAACGTCCTCGCCTTGGAAGACGTCACCACCATCACCACGTCACTCACCACCGGCGTAGCCTCCACGAGCGATGGCGACGTGTTTGATAATTCCATTCGCGCGGCCACCGGAGTTTCCACCGCCACCGCGGATTACCTCGTCACCTCGCTGGTAAACAACGTTTTTGTCCAGCGCAACGCTACTAACGCCAACCAATCCTCCGTCTGGTATGCGACTAATGGCTCTGAGCTTACGGGGGTGAACCAGACGGCCTACGACCAGCTTCTACTCAGTAACAACATCTACGAGGGAACAGATAACACCTTTGCCAACGGCACCACCGCCACCACAGGCAACATCGAGCGCCTCGACTTTACCTTCAACACGGCCCGCATCGCCGATGGCGGCTTGCGTTTTGGAGTCTTCGACCGCGGGGCCGTGGGTGTGCATGACTCCTTTGCCATCGCCGCCATTCTCTCCATCGACGGGGCCGGCCATCCCACGTCCTACGGCACTTTGTTGAAAGTCAGCGCAGGCTGGGGCGGCACCTCCAACGCTTATCCAGATCAAGCCTACCGACTTTTCCGCTACGGACAGGGCAACGACATTAGCATCTCCACGGCCAACACCGAGTCCAACACCCAGGGCGTCGGCGGCATCCTCATCTCCACCGCAGACCTTGGTGTCGCAGACGGCACATCCGTTTACGGCTATTCCCTCATGTCCAACGACGTCACCGACCCCGCAGTTCTGGCTAATTTTCCCACCACCACCGATGGCAATACCGGTGGGGGCGGCATCGATCTCGCGGCTTTGAACGGCATCGAATTCCGGGCCATCCCCGAGCCGGAAAGCGTCGCCCTCGTCCTCGCCGCCGGCCTGCCTCTCCTCGCCCGTTCGCGTCGTCGCCAGCAGCGCCAGACTGCATCTTCCTAACAGCGGATCGCCGCATTTCATGCTAGGGTCCGGCACTCATGCGGACAGGCCTCGTATTCATCCTCTCTCTACTCGCGAGTCTGCCCGCAATCGCGCAGCTCGATCCGCAAAAACCGGAGCCCGAGCCGACTCCCATGGCGCTCCCCGAAGTGCCCGTCGGCCAAGTCGTGGCCATCCACAATCCCGGGATGATCACGAGCTACGAAACCGATGACGCGAAGGTCAAAGAAGCTGTCGATCGCGTTGTCATGGCCCTTACGAAACAGCCCAATGTCGCCGCCGCTTGGAGTTCGCTAGTCAAGCCGACGGATCGTGTCGGACTCAAAATCTCAGCCGCCGGTCAGCAACATTTTTCCACCCATCACGCCGTCGTCGATGCCGTCGTCAGCGGGTTGCATCAGGCCGGGGTGACTAACATCATCCTCTGGGATCGCAGCGCCGACGACCTCAAGCAATCCGGCTATCGCGACAACGCCAGCTACAAAGTCCGCTGGTCCTATCCGGGCAAGGCTTACGCGCCGAAAAGCGTCTATGTTAGCTCCGTGTTAGGACAACTCATCTGGGGCGACCTCGACTTCACCCGGCGTTACTCCACATTCGAATTGAACCCGAATGAAAAACCCAAGGACAACCTCAGCTCGAACAGCCACTTTGCCTCCGTGTTAGTCAGCGATGTGGACAAGGTCATCAACCTCCCCGTCCTCAGCGCCCACGCCACCTGCGGCCTGGCCGGAGCGCTCTATAACATGACGATTCCTAACATCGACAATTGGCGGCGCTTCACCACCGGCTTCGCGCAATCCGATCCCGCGATTCCCGAGATTTACAGCGACCCTGTCGTTGCCAACAAAGTGGTGCTAACCATCATGGACGGCCTCATCGCGCAGTTCGCGGGCGGACCGGAGTTCCAGCCAAATTACGCGATACATCACGCCACGATCTACGCCAGCCGCGATCCAGTCGCGCTCGATACAGCCGCCCTCAAACAGATCGATAAATGGCGTGTCCGCGCCCGGATGCGTCCGAATGTAGCCGATGCGAGCTACCTGCAATCGGCACGGGAAGCAGGACTCGGCAACGCGGGCGGTGGCGAAGTGAGGATGCTGCCCTGATGCAAACCGAACTGGAGACCGAGGGAAAAAAGAACGTGTTGCTGGAATCGGTCTCGCGCTCGTTTTATCTAACCATTCGCGCTTTGCCGAAGGCGTTGCGACAGCCCATTCGCACAGCTTACCTGCTGGCTCGCGCTACCGATACCATCGCCGATACGAGTTCCATTCCGATGTTAGACCGACTGCGGCATTTGCGTTTGCTCCGCGCCATCATTCTCGGAGAAAAACCCTTGGAAGATTCCGCTCGCATCGGAATCGAAGTCGCGTCATTGCAATCCAACTCGGCTGAAAAAATCCTCCTCACGCATCTCGTCGAAATCCTCTCCGACTATCAATCGCTCGAGGCCGAAGATCACGCAGACGTCCGGTGGGTGCTCGATCAAATCACCACCGGCCAGGAGGAAGATCTCCTAACACCGCGCCTCCCAGACGCTGCGGCATTGGAGCGTTACACCTGGCTCGTCGCCGGATGCGTCGGCGAGTTTTGGACACGGCTTGGAATGCGCAAACTGAAGCACTACGCCACCCTGCCCGCATCCGAAATGATCCGCCTCGGAGCCGACTTCGGCAAAGGACTCCAGCTCGTGAACATCCTGCGCGACTACCCCGAGGACGAAAAAAACGGGCGGAGTTACATCCCGATCACAGCCGATTACAACGAATGGCGGCAGCGTGCCGAAGTCTTGTTAGAAAACGGCTGGCGCTATGTCCTCGCCCTGCGCTGGTGGCGCCTGCGATTCGCCTGCGCCCTCCCCGTCCTCGTCGGCCTGCGCACGCTGGCATTGTTAGGAACCACCCCGCCGCAGAATCGAATCAAAGTCCCCCGCAAAGAAATCCGCGCCATGTTAGTGCAAGTCGCCTGTCGCGCCATCTCCCGACGCGCCTTGGCGAACTATCGCCGTTTATTTGGGCGAACAGCTAGCGCACCGCCTGCATGACTTTCTCGTGCGTGCGTCCCACCACCGCACCGTTCGAAAACTCCCCGTCGCGCCGAATGGCTTCACTCACCGCATCCAAACCAGCGTCGATGCTTTGCCATAGTGCCTGAGCGAGCGACAAGCGCTCGGAGAGTGGAAGTGCCATGGCTCGGTCGTGAGTTGCTCGGTGGACATGGCAAAAAAAGTGACTCCAGCGGCTTCGCTCAACAAAGGGAGCGAGGTGGCAAAACTGTGGTTCCGGGAGCGCACGCGACTCGCGTGCTGTCTTTGGCGACTCGCCGAAGACCTTCGGAAACTCACCTGCGAAGCCTCCAACTTCCATGGGGAAGTGCGGCTTCACCTTTTGGCACACATGTTCCCGGTGAGTCGCCGGAAACGGCACGCGAGTCGCGTGCGCTCCCCGAAGCAGACAGCTCCGCTCCTTATCTTCATGCCATTCTATGCGCCGACACCTTCCAGTTGCACACGACTTAGCTTTTCGGCGCTGACCCGCTTGGAGAGATAGAGCATTTCGATTCCCACCACCTGGCCTTCGGAGTTGTAGTCGAGGATGACACCCGGCGCGATCTCTTCACTCTCAGCGGCAGGAGCCTCGTCCAGATCGAGGTAAAGGGCATCGGCTTCGCGATCTACAGTGAGTTTCATAGTTTGCCTTTCAGTTTTCGGTCGAGATGGACAGTGATGACGCGTTGCGGTTCGTCTTTGGTGACGATAACCCGGAGCACCCGATCAGCAAGCTCAGGCACAGTCGCCAGCCGATGCTCCAACGCCGGGTCAGTTTCATCCGGCTCAATCTGCGCTGGGTTGGCAATGACTCGTTCGATCCATTCCTGTCGCAACTGGCGTTTGGCCATGCGTTGCAAAGCGTGTTGGGTGTAAATCAAAAGGGATGAAAGCTAAGTTTTAGCCACGCTCCTCGTGCAATTTCTGAAAGGCGGAGTCGATCATGTTTTGCTAGTTCCGAGTAGTCCGACGATGCAGAGCAGTGTCAAAAATCCACTGATGGCGAGCAGAGGAACGGGGTTTTCCTTTATGGGATGGGAGTTGGCCATCCAACTCATGGCCAAGAGCCACAGGATTCCAAAAAAGAAGGCACCCACCCAGCAACAGGCTCGAATTGCCGTTCGACCCGGATAGGCCGCGATAGCGCAACCGAACACAAAGACCAGGCAGAGCATAGCCGTCAGGCTAATCCGTGGAATTGCGGTTGGAAATGACCGTGTTCATGTTAGTATTATCTCCGCCGCACCCACTGACTCGATCCCACCAAGTAGTCCTTCAGTGCATAGGCACCCGGCAAATAGGAGCTTCCGGGTGTTCATCGGCTTTTTTCCTTTTAGCAAAGCTGCATGTGGTGACGCTTTGGACTTTCAGAATTTTATTGAAGGCGATGGGATACCTGCGAGTTTCAGAAATAATCTCGGAGGTTGTCAGCAGCGGCCAATGCCTTCAAGACGCCAGCGGAGGCCGGCTCCCCCGTGTTGGCTCTTCCATTCACGCCAGCTTAATTGTCTTCGAGTAAATCGGCACGGTCAGCAGGATGATCGTGCGGTGCGCCTGTTTCCCGCTAAACCTTCTTTTTACGTTTTCGGGAAGCAGAGGGGCTTAACTTCAAGACGCAAGCTTTATATGGAGACCACATAGAACTCCCTGCAATTATGAGCTCACTATCCGCGACATTAAATTCATATGTCTCTGGCCATAACGGTGGCGTAATGTGCCAAACTTCCTTTTGCGCACGCAGATCAAATAAGGTGAGAAGGTCACCGTGCGAGCTGTCCTTATTTTCCGCTGTCTGGCACGCTGCAAATTCACCGCTTTGGGAAATCGCACAATTAAGAAGATTGGCTTTGAATGCCTTTTTGATCAATATGGCGCCAGCCGAGTTAAATGCATAGAACACTGAGGATAGGTCATTGCTGAACCGCCAATCACAAATAACAAACGAACCATTGTCCGCCACTTGACCATCGTTTGGCCGTTCGAGGAGACACTTAAAAATCTCACTTTCGTTAAAAAAAAGATAGATTGATCCTTTCTCATTGTCCTTGCCGGCCGCCCACCTATCACACCAGAGCAAAACGAATTGTAGATTCGGCGATTTAACGACTCGGCATAAAACCTCTCCATCGGAAGTCTTGAAGTAATCAATCAGAATTTCCGATTTTTTCTGTGGTGCTTCTTTAATGAAAGGCTGGCTCATGTATATCAGAGTCATCGCTTTGCAATGTGGGCAATCGAAGGTCATTCCTTCGGCACTTATCGGGAACTCGTAGGAGTCACCGCACTTGGGACAGTAGCTTTTGATGAACTCGGAGGATTCTGCGGGCTTGTTCGTCATGTATTCAGCGTATGCGAGGCGTGCCAGTCGCAATGGTAGTAGAAGCTCCCCGTCTTCTTCAGCACGCGTTTAAGGTGCTCGCAGCGGGGGCGCATGTAGTCGATGTAGGCGCGGGTGCTCTCGTGCCGGTCCTCGAAGCTGCGTTTTTCCTTGGTCTCGCCCCAGAAGACTTCGTAATTGCGGTTCGAGTTGAAGGGCGGGTCGATGTAGATGAGATCGACGCAGGCGGCGGGGAGTTTCTCGAGTTGCTCCAGGTT
Organism: Chthoniobacterales bacterium; assembly: GCA_038230215.1. Lineage (GTDB taxonomy): Bacteria > Verrucomicrobiota > Verrucomicrobiia > Chthoniobacterales > DASVRZ01 > DASVRZ01. The sequence continues at coordinate 379,137 of JBBRNR010000001.1, forward strand.
ATCGCCGCAGTAGATGACGCGCGTATCGACGAGGGCGGAGGGTTTGCCAGCGGGGGCGAGGGATTTCACTCGGTCATTACAATCAGGAAAGAGGCGCGCCAGCGAGAACAAAACCATGGGGAGCGCGTGGCTTCCAGCCCGCTCTTTTCGGCATCTTGCCGGAAAGTTTTTCCTGCCCCTGAAAGCTGGCACAGGGAGTAAACAAGAAATGTCGCTGGCAGGATGCCATCGAATGCGAGCTGGAAGCACGCGCTCCCCTGGACGACGCAGGGAGGGAGGCGCCGATCTCCCAATTCTCACCGTTGAGGCTTCGCTTCTCACCGTTGGGCCAGCGCTTCTCACCGTTGAGACGGCGACTCTCGCCGTTGAGAGAGTGGAGGCTGTCGTTGAGGGGCAGCTTCTCACCGTTGAGAAAACCGAGGCGTCCGTTGGGCCGTCGGAGGCTGCTGTCGGACGGGAGAGGTCGCCTGTGGAGTGACGGAGTCCGTCGTTGGAGGAGCGGAGGCTGCTGTTGGGCGGGTGAGGTCGCCGTTGGACGAAGGGAGGCAGTCGTTGGAATAGCCGAGGCTTCGGTTGGAGCGAGGGAGCCTGCCGTTGGAGGAAGTCAGGCAGCGGGTGGAGCATCCGCGCTGGCGGTTGCTGGAGGGCAGGCTGGCGTGGGAGGAGGGTGGCCGCCGTTGGAGCCGTCGAGGCTGTGGTGGGAGGACCGGAGGAGGCGGTTGCCAGGAGGCGGATGGAGTTTTTTTTCAAAACCTTTCATTTTTCTCTAGGCAAGTGAAACCCTTTGCCGCTAGACCCGCTGGATGGATAAAAAAACCCGCAGTTCTCTCAATATGCAAAACACCGTCACGCTGTTGATGGATGAATATACGGATGTGGTCTCGGCGGACCCGGATCTGGTGGCGTCGGAGGCGGTGCGCCAGGTGCATCTGGGCCGGGTGCGGGTGGCCGCCCGCAAGGCGATCGTGCAAACGGAGGGGACAACCCAGAATAAGGAGGCGGAAAAGACACGGGTGATCCGCGAGATTTTAAAGCCCATCGGACGGGCGGAGGCCTGAGCGTCGCGCACGGGCAATGCGGAGGTGGCGGCGGCGCTGGCGACAAATTTCTCGACGCTGGACGGCGTGCCCGATGGCGAGTTGGTGACGGCTCTGGAGGTGATTATGACGGCGTTGCGCGGGGTGATCGGGCAGTTGCCGACGGTGCCTGCGGCGACGCTGGATGCGCTGGATGAGGAGATCGACGCGCTGGCTCCGCTGCTGGGCGCGGTGCGCGACGTGGTGGTGGACCGCTCGAGTGCGCTGGGCGAGGTGGAGCGCGAGCGCAAGGCGGCGCGGCTGGTGTTGGAGAATCAGCACGACAAGATTGTGCGCAGCTATGAGGTGGCGAATCCGACGACGCCTGTCGAGCAGCGGCAACGGGAGTTTTTTGATCGTTGGTCAGCGGCGCGGTCGGTGGTGGATGCGCCGACGACTTCGAAACCGACGCCCGGCACGGTGACTCCGCCGGTGGCTCCCTAGAGGGCGTCTAATCTAAGTCGCGCATGGACCGTTTTGCATCATGGATGGTTTGTAGCGTCGAGCCTGTGGCTCGATTGGCTTGGTGGCAGATAAACTTCCATCGAGCCACAGGCTCGACGCTACAAACCATGTTTCGACGCACGCTTAGATTGGGCTGGGTTATTTACAGCCCCCGCAACAAGGCTGGGAGTAGCACAAGCTTCCTGGGTTAGGAGGTTCACACGAAGGCACGGAGAGACACGGAGGCCAAAACAGGCATCATTAATTTTCCTCTCTCCGTGTTTCTCCGTTGCTCCGTGTGAATCTTTGCCATGAGGCGACGAGCCATTGCCAGGCGACAGTGAGGGCAATCGTCCCGCCGAGGGTGAGGACGAAAAGCCAGGCGACTTCCATGGCATTCTGAGTTTTAGGAAAGAGGTCGCGCAGGGGTGGCAGGAGGGGGCCAAGGCCGCTGTGCAGGAGGATGAGGTGGAAGACGTAGAGCGACAGGGAACGCGCGCCGCACCAGTGGATGGCGCGGGTGAGGCGGGCGGGACTTTCGCTGGTTAGGAACCATGAACACAGGACGCAACCTAACAAGACCATCGACAGTCGAAAGAGGAAGGCATCGTAGCGAGTCGCATAGGTCTGCAACTCGAACCACGCGGCCAGGGTGAACTTCAACAACCAGCCGAGTGCGGCGGTTAGGATGGAGCCGAGCGCGAATGTTCCGGGGAGCGCGGGCCGCTGGCCTGCAGTCTTCGGCGGCTCGCCGAAGACACCATTGTTTACCAGGACTATTTTGGGCGAGCCGCCCAAAATCGCAGGGCAGCGGCCTGCGCTCCCAGAAAGTCGGCTAGCTAGAGCGCCGGCGAGCAGGAAGGCACTCCAGGGGAAGAGTGGAAACAAGGCTCCGCGATGAGGGCTGAGGTAGCCGGCCAGAGGATTGGGCCAGCTGGATGCCGCGGTCGAGTTCCAGACGAATGGAGCGGCGATGATGAGGGCGATGGTTAGCAAACTAACTATGACATCGAAGGTGGGGAGCCTCTTGCAGGATTTCGCTATTACTAGCAGCGTCGCGAGTGAGATCGCGATGCAATGGAGCACGTCCACGCGACCGAGGGCAGTGGAGACTTTTGCGCCGTCGAAAGGCGAGTTCCAGGGGAATTGCAGGGCGTAGGCGAGGAGCAGGATGATGCCAAGGGAATGGAAGCGGCGGGCGAGCGACGGCGGAGCGTCCCAGTTTTTGCGGATGGAGGCGCCTTGCAGGAATCCGGCGATGAAGAGGAAGGTCGGCGCGACGAGGCCGTTGAGGTAACTGAGGAAAGTGAAGCCGCCGCCGTTGCGATAGATCGGAGCTAGAAAGGAATTGACGGAGTGGGTCTCGATCATTCCCAACACGGCGAGCCCGCGCAGGAAATCGATCCAGAGGAGGCGCTGGGAAGATGCACACGGAGTCACGGAGAGACACGGAGCAGCAACAAAAGGAGCTTTCATTAGTCTTCCGGGCTTCTCCGTGACTCCGTGCGAAAATCCGCTTCTGAAGTTTTGTGCAGATCGGGAGCTTCGCCATCGACGATGCGCTCAATGTTACCCTTCAGAAGGGGACCTCCGAAGTTGATGAGGAGACCCACGTTTAACCCCGAAAGTCGCAGATAAGTGAGGAGTTGCTTCTTGAAAACAGGCTCAAGCCTCTGGACAGATTTAACTTCGACGATGACTTTTTCTTCCACGATGAGATCAGCGCGAAAACCTTCATTAAAGAAAAGTCCGTTGATTTCAATTGAGATCGGTACTTGCCGCGCAACGGAAACACCTTTCTTTTTTAAGGTTTCGGCAAGCAGGACTTCATAGACCGATTCCAGAAGACCCGAGCCAAGCTGCTGATGAATCTGGAAAGCACAGTCCACGATCAACCCGCTTAGTTCGTTAACTTCCATAGATCAGCGGGGGAAAAGAGATGCACACGGAGGCACGGAGAAACACAGAGAGTCGGGGTTCGAGGTGCCTCGCAGTTCCATATTTATCGAAAGAAGAATGCTCGATTGGCCCTCTCAGTTCGTTAGCTTCCATAGTTTATCTCTCCGTGTATCTCCGTGCCTCCGTGTGAAATTCTTCCCGAAATCAGCGCGTGAAGAAATGGCGCTGCTTCTCGGAGATGGGGAGTGCTAGTTTTTCCATGACCATGAGGAGGTCTTCCCAGACTTTGCGCTTTTCGCTGATGGCCTGGTTACGCAGCAAATACGCGGGGTGATAGGTGGCCATGAGCGGAGTTCCATTCACTTCTAACCATTGACCGCGGAGCTGGCCCATGGGTCGCGTTTCACCGATCAATCCCTCGATGGCGGTGGCTCCCAGGGCGACGATGACTCGTGGTCTAACAATGTCGATTTGCTCCAGTAAATACGGGAGGCATGTCGCCATTTCCATGGAAGTCGGCTTGCGGTTGCCGCTTTGGCCGGTGGGCATGTTAGGACGGCACTTAACGACGTTGGCGATGTAAACGTCGTCGCGCTGGAGGCCCATGGCCTGGATCATTTTGGTGAGGAGCTGGCCAGCTTTTCCGACGAAAGGTTCTCCCTGCAAATCCTCGTCCTCGCCGGGTGCCTCGCCGACGAAAAGAACGCTGGCGTCGAGGTTGCCGACTCCGAAGACGACTTGCGTGCGGCTGGCGGCGAGTTGGGGGCATTTCGTGCAGGGCAGCGCGATGGCGCGGAGAGCGGCGATGCGTTCCTGTTTGCTGCCGGAGGTTAGGAAACTATTAGCTAACGAGGGCGCTGAGATCACAGAGATCACAGAGGAAATAGGGGAAGCCGCCGCGGGATTCTGGGGTTTGGTTAGGAGGAGTTTTTGCAACAACTCGGGCGATGCCGAAGGCTCGCGATGGAGCAGGCGTTTTTGCGCGGTGAGTTGCTCGATGACGAGGTCTAGGGCGGAGTTAAACGGGGTCATAGCTGGAGAAATCGAGGGAGAGGTTAGCGAAATCGGGCGGGAGGTCAGCGCAAAATTCCATGAGTCGATGGGAAGTCGGATGGGTAAAGCCGAGTTTCCAGGAATGCAGCATCTGGCGCTGGAAACCGTCGTTGCCGCGTCCGTAAACGGTGTCGCCTGCAAGCGGATGGCCGAGGTGTTTCATGTGGACTCGAATCTGATGCGTGCGCCCGGTGAGGAGGCGGCATTCGACGAGAGTGAGACGCTCGTGCGGCGTCGGCAGTGGGGATATAACGCCGTAAAGTGTCTGCGAGGCGCGGCCTTTTTCCTCTGCGACCACGGCCATTTTTTTGCGATCGACGGGGTGGCGGGAAATGGCGGCGTCGATGAGTCCTCGTGGTTTTTTTGGCAGTCCGTGGACGATGGCTAGATAGCGTTTGGTGGTTTCGCGCTGGGCAAATTGCTCGGAGAGGGCGCGATGGGCGACGTCGTGTTTGGCAACGACGAGGCAGCCGCTAGTGTCTTTGTCGAGGCGATGGACGATGCCGGGTCGTTCGACGCCGCCGATGCCGCTCAGACTGTCGCAGTGGTGGAGGAGCGCGTTGACGAGCGTGCCGGTTTCGTTGCCCGCACCGGGATGGACAACGATGCCGGGGGGTTTGTTGAGAACGATCAGATCGGTGTCCTCATGAAGAATGGTGAGGGGTATGTCCTCGGCGGCGACTTCCGATGGAATGGCCGGGGGCTCGGCGATGCGGATGAGGTCTCCGGCAGCGACGATGTGCCGCGGTTTGACGATGGCCTCGTTCACAAGAATCGCGCCGTCCTCGATTAATGTCTTGGCCCGCGACCGCGAAAACTCCGGTGCAATCTGCGCGACCACCGCGTCGAGGCGCGACCCGGAGTGCGTCGCGGAAACGGTGTGCAGAGTGATGGTGGCAGCGCTCATTATTTTTACAGAAAGATGTAACTCGAGTGTGTTCGCGGTGCGTTTTCTGCTGGAAAATAGTTCAGTTTGCGGATTTCACCGCCGCTGATAACCTCCACACTATGTCCCCCACAGACGAAGAATCCAGAATTCTCGATCCGTGCCCAAATTGCACGACTTTGATCGACGTAACGGCTATGGAGCCGTTCTCAGAAATTCACTGCCCGATCTGCGGGACAAAGATGCGGATTCGCACGCAGTTTAATAATTTCTCGCTGCAAAAAGTGCTGGGCGAAGGCGGAATGGGTACGGTTTTCGAGGCGATCGACTTGAACTTGAAGCGTCCGGTCGCGGTGAAGATCCTGAAAAAGGAATACAGCTCCGACGAGGCGAGCATCGCCCAACTGGAGACCGAAGCGCGCATCACAGCGTCGATCAGCCACCCTCATGTGGTGAAGGTTTTTTCCGCCGGGCGCGATCATGGGCAATTTTACCTGGCGATGGAGTTGGTCGCAAAGGGCACGCTCGACCAATTGATGACGCTGCAAGGCCAGGTCGCAGAAATTCAGGTGTTGGATGTGGGTGCCCAAATCGCTGACGGGTTGAATGCTGCAGCCAAGATCGGCCTGATTCATCGCGACGTGAAGCCCGGCAACATTCTTTTCTCCGACTCGCGCACGGCCAAGGTAGTGGACTTCGGCCTTGCCATCCTGATGGAGGACGAGGCGAAGACGCGCGGCGAAATTTGGGGCACTCCATACTACGTGGCGCCGGAGAAATTAAACAACGAGCCGGAGGATTTTCGCAGCGACATTTACAGCCTCGGAGGGACGCTTTTCCATGCGCTATCGGGGCGTCCGCCCTTTGAGGCGGCCTCGGCCTCGCTAGTGGCTTTGAAGCATTTGAAGAGCCAGGCGGTGAGCCTCCAGGCCTTCGCGCCAAAAGTGAGCAATGAGACGGCCTACGTCATTAACCGGATGCTGCAGAAGGATCCACTGGATCGTTACCAATCCTACGAGGAACTGATCGAGCACTTGAAATACGCCAAGGCGCAGTTGCTGGACCGGACGGCCAAGGGGGTGAAACCGGGATCCCGGGTCGTAGTCAAATCCGATGCCACGAAAAGTTTCACCGCCATGCTCACGCTGGGACTGGTGCTTCTCATGATCGGCATGGGCATCTATGTATGGGTAAAACGCGCCACGCTTTTTGCCGACCCGGACGCGCCTTTGCCTAGTGCCACTGGCATTGTCGCCACGCCAGGGAATGACACCGATGCCTATAAGGAGGCGGTGCAACAGCTGGCAAAGGGCCAGGAGGATGACGCGATCACGTTGTTTGACCAATTCATTTCCTCCCCGGACGCAACGCAGCCGCTTCTAAACTGGGCCATTCTCCAGAAAGGTATCGCTCTGAATCTGAGCGACCGTGGCGATGATGCGCGCAGCCTCTTTGCAGACCAAGAAAAAAAGGGTCTCTACTCCCAGGAGGAAAAAGAGGTTAGACTGGCGGAGTTTTTCGTGGAAACCGCCAAATTGATGAAAAATATAGCCGTGATCCCATCCACGATTACGAGCTCCTACCGCAACACGGATTATGAGGCGATGGCTTTACTGGCCTTCGCTCAGAAAGATTGGACCCTCAAGCAGTTCAACGAGGCCGGTCCCTTATTGCAGCAGTTCATGGATGGCAAGCTCGACGACAATTACACTTGGGTCAGTGCCTACAAACCACTCTGCGCAAAGTATCTCGCCGACTACAAACTCTACACCGCAGTCGCCGCCCAAATCGCTGCGGCCCAGACCCCGACGGACAAGACTGCCGCGCTCAAAGCCGTGCAGGAAGGCAGCGGAAAGCTGGGCACGAGCGGACAGATGCCCGAGCAATTCCTAAAGTGGGAAAGCAGCCTCTCGAGCGATGTCGGCGCGACTAAAACGCTGGCCCAGGCCTATGCCTCCAAATCATTGACCGAGGAGGCCGCTCGCTGGAAGGGGCTCATACGGAGAGTTAATAAACCAATTCGCAATTTCAATCCCGAAATTGCGCTGGGCGATGTGAGGAAGGGCTACAGCGACCCAACTTTGGAGAACAAAAAGAACAACCTCCTCCAGCGCATAAAGCTGCTGACCGAGTTTAAAAGCAAGCTTATCGCCGGACTACAAACGACCCGCTACGACAAGCCCGTAACCAGCCGCAACGGCGCGGTGATTCCGGGGAAAGTTTCTTATGTCGGCACGGAGGGTCTCCACATCAAATCCGACTACGGCGAGACCCTGTTGGCCTGGAAAGATGTGAGTCCGCACTCCGTGATCGATATGGCGCAGAACTCCGTGGTCGACTCCAAGCCAAATCACAAAAAATGGCTGATCGGCGTTTACGACACACTCTGCGGCAACGAGGCCGAGGGCAAACAAATCCTGATCGACGCCGCCCAGTCCGACGCTTCGCTGCGCGACAATCTCGCGGTCTTTTTCGATCAGGAGAAATAGTTAATAGCGGCCCAGTAATTTGGCATACCACAGAACCAGTTCGGGACCGGCAAATATCCAGGTTAGTGCGCCAACGGCCAGATAGGGTCCGAAAGGAATCTTCGCCGACCACTCACGTCGCCCGATCAACATGGAACCCACACCCAGAATCGAGCCGCAAACGGCTGCAACTGGAACAGTGAAAAGCACCGCCTGCCAGCCGAGAAACGCCCCGATGGCAGCGATGAATTTCACATCACCGAAGCCCATTGCCTCGCGTGGGATCACGATTTTCGAGACGAGCCCTGAGACCATGGTGAGTTCTGACAGCGCAATTTTTTTCCCATCGACTTCCAATCGATCGTGAAAGAAGACGAGTTCCAGCGCACTCACCGACTGGTCGTTCACCACCGCTTTTTCCACGGTTAAAATCATCCGGTCCGACTCACGAGCAAAGAGGTCGATCCACGGCATCGATTCGTCGCCCACGGTGAGCACAGGCTGGTCCTCGACCTGTTTGACCTGAAATGCCGTGTCCGGTGGAAAGGTGAGTTTTTTTCGACCAAAAGCCAGCTTGCCCAACTCGACCACACCCCAAAGCAGGAAGTAGCCGGTCGCCGCGCCGCAGACCGACCAGCCGAACGAGATCAAGTGCGAATCGACTTGCATCATCATGGGAAAGATCCCGCTTAGAATCAACCCGGCAATCGCGCCGCCGACGGTGAGTTCGTTGGGAATAATGAAAAATTCCAAGTCAATGAAAGTCGCCACGACCAGCACCGAAACCAATATCCAATACGGCAGCAACAGCATCGGTGGCACGCGAAGATAAATAGCTAGAAAGAGGCAGCCGGTGAGAAATTCCACCCCCAGATAACGCGGCGCTATGGGCGTGTGGCAGTAGGCGCATTTTCCCCGCAGCCAGAGCCAGCTAACAATGGGCAGGTTGTGAAACCATCTAATCTGCGTCTTGCAGCTGGGGCAAAAGGAACGCTCGGGCTGGTTCACCGCCAGGTCGCGCGGCATGCGATAGATGCAGACGTTCAGAAAAGAGCCAATCGCCGACCCGAGAATGAACGAGAAGACTTGGAAAATAAGGGGATACCATTCGGCAGGCACAGGTCCAGTGAACCCGCTCCGCCTGACAGGGTCAATCCCGCTCTTGCACCGCTCGCCGCCTGCTTTACGGTGGGCGGCATCATGTCAAATCCCGCAGATCTCCGCCGCGAATATTCCATGGCCGGACTCCGCCGCGCCGATCTCGCGACGAGTCCGTTTGACCAATTCACCACTTGGTTTGGCATCGCCGTGGCGCAGGCGGCGGGCGAGCCCAATGCGATGACTCTAGCGACGGCAGATCGCAATGGAACTCCCTCTGCCCGCACGGTTTTGCTGAAAAGCTACGACGAGCGCGGGTTCTGTTTTTTCACGAATTACGACAGCCGCAAAGGTCGCGAGCTTCAGGAAAATCCCCTCGCCTGCCTGACGTTTTTCTGGCACAGTCTGGAGCGTCAGGTCCTCATCGCAGGCCGCGTCGAACGTGTCGCGCGAGAGGAGACACTCACTTATTTCCACAGCCGCCCGCGCGGCAGCCAGCTCGGCGCGCTCGTCTCCGCCCAGAGCGAGGTCGTTCCCAATCGCGACTATCTCGAAAAACACCTCGCCGAGTTGGAAAAACAAACCGCTGGTGGCGAGGTTCCTTTGCCGAAAAACTGGGGCGGGTTCCGGATCATTCCGGTGCGATTCGAGTTCTGGCAGGGCCGCAGAAACCGGCTGCACGACCGGTTCCAGTACTCTCTGACTGAACGAAACTGGCAGATCGACCGTCTCAGCCCCTGATCCAATTATCCAGATTTCATGCGCCATTTCATTTTCTCCGCCCTGCTTGCCACCACCGCTTTTATCCACTCTATCCACGCTCAAACCGCTTTCGATCCAGCGAACATCGATCCTGCGACCAAGCCCTGCGATAATTTTTTCCAATACGCCAACGGTACGTGGCTGAAAAACAACCCCATTCCCGATCAATACTCGACTTGGGGGAGCTTCGTCGAACTGGTCGAGGACAATAACCTTAAACTCAAATCCATCCTCGAGGCCGCTTCTGCCGACAGTGCCGCGCCCGAGGGTTCCGTGCGGAAGAAAATCGGCGATTTCTATGCGAGTGGCATGGACGTCGAGGCGGTGAACCAGGCCGGGGTGTCTCCGCTGCAACCGGAGTTTGATCGCATCGCCGCGCTCACCTCGACGAAGGAGTTGCCCGCGCTCCTGGCCCATTTGCACGACATCGGAGTCGGGGCCGGGTTTAGCTTTTTTGCCGATCAGGACGCCAAGGACAGCAGCCGGGAAATCGCCCAGTTTTATCAAGGCGGCCTTGGTTTGCCCGACCGCGATTACTATCTAAAAACCGACGACGCTTCGAAAAAAATCCGCGAGCAATACGTCGAGCACGTCGCGAAAATATTCACTCTGCTGGGCGACAAACCGGACGTGGCGAAGACCGAGGCCGACACCGTGCTGGCCTTTGAAACGCAACTCGCCCAAGCCTCCATGACCAAGGTCGAGCAGCGTGATCCGCAGGCCGTTTACCACAAAATGACACTCGCCGAAGTGTCGGCGCTCACGCCCACATTCGACCAGAAGTCGTATCTCGCCGGTCGCGGTCTCCCTAGTGCTGAGAGTCCCGGCGACTTCTGCGTCGGCCAGCCCGATTTCTTGAAAAAGTTCGACGCCATGCTTACGTCGGTTCCGGTGGAAACCTGGAAAACCTACCTGCGCTGGCAGTTGCTCTCCGATAATGCGGGTGAGCTGAGCGACCCGTTTGTGAATGAGAACTTCCATTTTTTCGGCACGATTCTCAACGGAACCAAGGAACTCAAACCCCGCTGGAAACGCGTTCTCGCCGCCACCGACGGCGCGCTCGGCGAGGCGACTGGCCAGCTTTTTGTCGCCCAATATTTTCCGCCCGAGGCGAAACAACGCATTCTCGACCTCGTTGCCTCCCTACGCGCCACGCTCCGCACCCGCATCGACGGCCTCGCCTGGATGGGCGACGAAACGAAAAAGGCCGCCCTGCACAAGCTCGATAAATTCACCGTGAAGATGGGTTATCCCGACAAGTGGCGCGACTATTCCACCCTCCAGATCGACCGGAAAAGCTACGTGCAAAACACCCTGCGCGCCGCCCAATTCGAGATCCATCGCAATCTCGCCAAGATCGGCAAACCCGTGGATCGCGACGAGTGGCTCATGACCCCACAAACGGTCAACGCCTACTACAATCCAGCCCTCAACGAAATCGTTTTCCCGGCGGGCATTCTCCAGCCGCCGTTCTTCAGCGCGAAGTCAGATGACGCGATTAATTTCGGCGGCATCGGCGCAGTCATCGGCCACGAAATGACCCACGGCTTCGACGACGAGGGCCGCCAGTTTGATGCCGATGGCAACCTCAAGGAATGGTGGACCGAAGCCGACAAAAAAGCCTTTAACGAGCGCGCTCAGAAAGTGGTCGATCAATACGGCAACTACACCGCCATCGACGAGCTCAAGCTCAACGGCCAGCTTACCCAGGGCGAAAACATTGCCGACATCGGCGGCGTCCGCATCGCCTGGACCGCGCTTCAGGAAAAGTGGGCCAGGGAAGGCAAACCCGCACCCATCGACGGCTTCACCGCGGAGCAACGTTTCTTCCTCGGCTGGGCGCAAGTCTGGCGGTCGAACATTCGCAAAGAGGCGCTGCGGATGCGCGTCCTCACCGACCCGCACAGCCCTGCGATCCACCGCGTGAACGGCGTCGTGGCCAACATGCCCGAGTTTTTCACCGCCTTCGGCTGCGACTCCGCCAGCCCCATGGCCCGCAAAGAAGCCGACCGCGCCGCGATCTGGTAAGGGCTAGCGGCCGAGACGCTCGCGCCACTTCTGTGGGTCTTGAGAGCAATGGAAGACCGAGTAGATCGTCAAGGCATCCGATACAGCTTCGTAGAAAATCTCAAAAGGGAAGCGGCGGATGGGCGCACGCCGATACTCGTCCATCGCCACGGGATACATTTTGGGATGACGCTGAATGCCATGAATACAAGCTTCGATGCAGCGAAGAAAATCCTCTCCCAGCCCAGGTTCGCGGTCCTCATACCAGTTGTAAGACTCCGCGATTTCGTCATCAGCCTCGGGCGTAAAGACAACGTGCTCAATCATGCTGCGCTCGTGCCCGCTGCTTCACCTGCTCCCATGTGCGCCCCGAGGCGGGATGTTGCAGGAACCGCTCCTTGCGACGACGCAACTCATTCAGCTTGGCCTCGGAAACTGGTAGCGCGGAATCCTCTTTAGCGATGCTATCCCAGAGGTCTTCGACCAGCTGAAGGCGTTCAGCGCGGCTCAACTTGGAGAGCAGTGCCAGTTCAGTATTCATGGCACGAAGAATACCGATGGTTCCAGTGTTCTTCAACTTCCAAACACAGGCAGCTAACCAAGTTGCAAGTGGACTTTCAGAAATTCATCCCTCACTTCGCAGCCCCGCATTGAGCTGGTAATATAGTACCTCCAGCCAGCTGCGACCGGGGCCGCGGGTCGGGTGGCGCCCCACCACCTTGCTCCTCGCAATTCGCCCGCTATTTGTCCTAAGAGGGCGTCTAATAAGTCGTGCATGGACCCGTTTGCATCCTGGCTGGGTTTGTAGCGTCGAGCCTATGGCTCGAAAGAAATCCCTCTGCCACCAAGCCCATTGAGCCACAGGCTCGACGCTACAACAGACTTTTGCGATGCCCTCTAAGCGAAGATCTTCCTGGGGTCAGGCGCGAGCATACGTTTTTAACGAGACAAAGATCAGCGACACTTAGCGACGGTGAGTGGACTCATTCATAGCCGTAGTCTGTAGCGTGCCGCTGCCAAAGCGTGTCGCCAGTCAGCGTGCGGCCAAACCAAAAGTGTCGGCTGTCTGTATGGTCGATCTCGCGGACTATCTGGGCACGATCAAATGTGGCGTCGAGGGTGAGGAAAACATGGCCTGCAGAGTAGAGTCGGTCGAGACAGTCGATGATCTCCAACGGATTGGGTGAAGGCCAATTAGGCTGCACGAGATCGACAATCTGCTCAACGGATTCGTAGTCATCGGAAAGCGCGTCAAGAATGAGCCACTCATGCAGTGAGATTATTTGTGCGTCAGTTTCCACGGTTCGTATGGCTAACGGCCTAACGAGATCAAGATCAGCGACACGCAGGGAACGGCGCCCTCCCTGCCCAAGCAGGAACTGTGACGAACCCGGAGTGTTCGTGCATCGCTTGGTTAGACGTTTGAGAAAACATGATTTAAAAGTCCTGTCCTGCGGTGGATTTCGGCTCCTACGTAAATCGACAAAAGTGAAATGATGAAGAACATCCCGAAACCTAATAAAAACCGATGCGCAGGCAAGACCTGCTTAGGCGTGTAGTAATACAGCAGGAAAGCAAAACATAAATATATGTGAAAGGCCGCCTCCGAAAATGTGGCTCTGTCAGACCACATGGCAATGAATAGTGGAGGAACAATCCAAAGCGGGACGAAGTAGAGCCAATATTCCTTGAGGCTCGCTTGTAATGATAAATTGTTCATTTGCGGGGGAAGTGTGCGAGTGCGCCTAACGAGACAAAGATCAGCGACACGTAGGGAACGGCGTGAGGGCTGGCAAGCAGAACTGGTGACGAGCCCGGAGCGTTCGCATCGCTTGCTTAGGCCTATCACCAAGCTGTCGAAACGTAGTAAACATATCCTTCGGAATATCGCAGGACTTGCACAAATTCCTTGCCCGGTGTGTAATTAAAATAGCTGGAAGCTGATGCAGAAGGCGGGTTCCACCACGTTGGAGTGTCATCGAAGCCCATATTGATTATGCTCGCGCTCTTAGCATGTTCGACCGGATCAAAGCGGGTAGTAAGATCAAGGTTCTTAGCGTAAATGGCAACATCGGATTCGGGAAGCTTGGCTTTGAGACACCGAATGTAATCTGGTCCCAAACCCGAATAATACTCCTGCACATCGCTTGCGCTTGAGGGCAGAGACCGTCGTGCTAAGGAAGGAATGAATCTATCCGCTGCAACCGCCGCCAAACCAATTAAGATGACGGCTGCAAGAAGAGCCAGGCATCCCCACTTAAGAAAAAATTTGATTTTGCGCTGCATATTGGAGGCTTAGAGGCCTAACATTTTGTAGGCGAAACAAAGGTTTACAGAACAAATAGGCGTTTGGGAACGTCGATTCTGATGAAGCTCAGCCGGGTCAACTGGGATTTGCGAAGGCATGGAATGGATTCTGCCAGACGATGGCGCGGCTTACAAAATGCCTGATGTAAGCCCTTCATTATCAGCTGCTTCCGCGATTTGATGCCATTTTCCCGGCTTCTGCACTGCCTCTCCCTCGAACCGCTCATGTCTCTGGCCCGCGACAGTGCGGCGAAGGCGTTTAAGGGGCAGACGGTGAAGTTGCATAACGACTACCAGGTGGGCAATCACGACAGCCGCACCCTGGCCGACATCTTGAAGCGCGCGGGCATCATCGCCACCTCCTGCGAGACGGATGCTGTGGCCTTGCAAAAGGTCGGCTGGCTGCCGAAGGAAACAGCGAAACTCCAGGCGGCGATCATCGCTGTGGCGGGTCCCGATGCGGAACAAGTGACGGCGACGGGCGACAAGCTGGATGCCACGGATGGGCGGAATGTATTGGCGAATAGCTACTATGCCGGGTTGCTGACGGAGCAGAATGCGGCGGGCATCGAGTGGATGGCGGCCACGGCGGGCAATGTGGGCGTGCGCACGGAGTTTAGAATCGGGTTGTTTCCCCCGAAAATCCCGAAGAAGGCCAAGGCGGCGGTGACACCGGCGCAGTAGATTTCAAAGTTGCGGGTGAGAGGGCGTCGCAAAAGTCAGTTGTAGCGTCGAGCCTGTGGCTTGGTGGGCTTGGTGGCAGAGGGATTTCTTTCGAGCCGTAGGCTCCACACTACCAACCCATCCAGGATGCAAACGGTCTATGCACGACTTATGAGACGTCCTCTGGGGCGGCATGGCCGGGGCGCGTGCTTGACCTGCCTTATTTACGGGCGTAACTACGGGCCTGATGAAAGAGATCAAGACCACCATCGAACTCGACGAGAGCAAACTCACGCGCGTGATGTCTTTGACGGGCCTCAAAACGCGCAAGGAAGCCATCGATTATGCTCTCACAGAGGCATTGCGCATGGCCACACTGAACGACATGCGCAAAAACCCCTGGAGCGCCGAGACGTTGCGCGAGTCGGTCTATCCCGATTACGACATTATCGCTATTCGTCACGGGAATGAGCGTCCATGAATTTGCTCGTCGATTCGGCAGTGTATATCGACTGGCTGCGTGCTGGCATCAATCCCCAGCAAAAGCTGCGGGAAACCCTGCTGGAGGGCCGACTCTATAACTGCGGAGTGGTCCGGGCGGAAGTGCTGCGCGGGATCAAGAACGAGGGCATCCACCGGGGCATGGAGGCGTTTTTCGACATCATTCCCGAGGTGCCGTGCGATGCCCGGCTCTGGCGGCAGGTTTCCGATATGGGCTGGCGATTGCAGAGGCAGGGAAAACGTCCGCCGCTCACCGATCTGGTCATTGCCCTGTGCACCTTGCGGGTGGGCGCCACATTGATCTCGCCCGACGCGGATTTCGACGATGTGCCGATGCTGAAGGTCCAGAAGCAGTGGGAAAGCTAGATCTCGGCGCGACGCTGGCGACGGTGTTTGGTCATGGGGAGTTTCGCCCGGGACAACGTCAGGTGGTGGAGGTTTTGCTGGAAGGGCGTTCGGCGCTGGCGATTTTTCCGACGGGCGGCGGGAAGTCGCTTTGCTATCAGTTGCCGGCGCTTTTGTTAGAGGGACTAACCCTGGTCATCTCGCCGCTAATCGCGCTGATGAAGGATCAGGTGGACGCGTTGTTAGTCCGCGGCGTCGCGGCGGCCCGGCTGGATTCGACTTTGAGTGCGATGGAACTCGCCTCTGTCTATCGGCAGTTGGAGGAGTGCTCGCTCCAGCTGCTTTACGTCGCGCCGGAACGGCTGGCGAATGAAAAATTTGTGGAGCGTATGAGGGGTGTTAGCATTTCGTTAGTTGCCATCGACGAGGCGCATTGCATTTCCGAATGGGGGCACAATTTTCGTCCCGATTATTTGCGCCTGGCGAAGATTGTTAGGAAATGGCGCATCCCGCGAGTGCTGGCGCTCACGGCTACAGCGACGCCGGAGGTGGCGCGGGATATTGCCCGGGAGTTTCGCATCGCTAGGGAAGATCGAGTGGTGACGTCGTTTCACCGGACCAACCTTTTTCTAGCTATAACGCCCGTGGAGGCGAAGGAGCGTGTGGCGATGTTAGTCGACAAGCTAACATCAACGCGTCCGTTTCCGGCGATTGTCTATGTCACCTTGCAGGAGACGAGCGAGACGGTGGCGGCTCATCTACAACGGGCCGGACTGCGGGCACGGGCCTATCACGCCGGCCTGGCGGACGATGTTAGGAGCGAGGTGCAGCAGGCGTTCATGCTAGGCGCGATCGAGATAATCGTGGCCACGATTGCCTTCGGCATGGGCGTGGACAAGGCGAATGTGAGATCGGTCTTTCATTTTAACCTGCCGAAGACGCTGGAGAATTATCAGCAGGAAATCGGGCGGGCCGGGCGCGACGGACTTCCATCGCACTGTGAGATGCTGGCCTGCGGCGACGACGTGCGCGTACTGGAAAATTTCATTCTCGGAGACACGCCGACGCGCCATGCGTTGTTAGAACTAACCGGTCATTTTCTGCGTCAGGGCCAGGAGTTTTCCATCAGCCGCTACGATTTGTCGCGCAGTCACGATGTGAAAACGATCGTGCTAGAAACGGCACTGATTTACCTGGAGAAAGCGAAGATTCTGGAACCTGCGGGCGCGTTCTATACGAAGTTCGACATCACGTTTACGCACGGTGAAAATCGCGCTCTCACCGGACACAGCGCCGGGCGTCAGCGGTTTCTGCAAAAGTTGTTAGCATGCGGAACGAAGCGCGGTGAGTGGGCCCGAAAACTTACCATCACCATAGAGGAAGCGATTGAGGTGCTGGACGAATCGCGCGAGAAGATTTTGAAAAATTTGAAGCTGCTCGAAGAGGCGGGTGACATTGTCTTGGTGCCGAAAGGGATTCGTCATCGCTATCGCTTGTTAGGAGGAGCTGCGGAGCACACTCCGGCATCGCTGGCAGACTGGTTGCACGGGTTGTTTGCCGAGCGCGAGGCGGCAGACCTGACGCGATTGAAGTCGATTGTTAGTCTCGCGGAGACGGCGCAATGCCTGACGGCCCGGCTGCTGCAACATTTTGGGGAGAAGATTCCGCCCTGCGGTCACTGTGCGAATTGCCGCTCTCCCAAGCCTCGGAAAAAGCTGCCACAGTCGCGTCTAACTCCGATCAGTCTGGAACAAATCGGGGTTTTGCGGGCGTTGATTGAGGAGAAACAGCCAGCGTTGCGCAGCAGTCGTCAACTGGCGAAGTTTCTCTGTGGATTGCAAAGCCCCGCGTTGCAGCGCGACCGACTGACGCGGCACGACTTTTTTGGAATGCTGGCTCATCTGCCATTTTCCGATGTCCTAACACAGACGGAAAGCATGCTGATCGAGTAGCGGTGTGGACGCCGCTGGAGTGGTCCCCATGTGGGGTGGCGTAGCCTTGTGAAAGCAAAAAATAGACGTTTGCTTTTCTGAACGGTGGGATATTGATCTGACCCATGAGACGATTTCTAATTGTGGGTGCCGGATTCTCAGGCGCAGTGCTGGCGCGCGAACTGGCGGAGGCGGGCCTGCATTCTCTCGTGATCGATTCGCGAAACCATATTGCCGGCAACTGCCACACAGAGCGCAGCACCGAGACGGGCGTGATGATTCACCAGTATGGACCTCACATTTTCAACACGAGCAACGTCGAGGTCTGGAATTACGTGCGGAAGTATGGCGAGTTTGTGCCTTACATCAACCGGGTAAAGGCCTCGATCGAACGCGGAGTGTTCTCGATGCCGATCAATCTGCACACGATTAACCAGTTTTTCGGCAAACGCTTCGGTCCAGCCGAGGCTCGGGCCTTTGTCCAAAGTCTGGGCGATCAGTCCATCGGCGAGCCCGCCAATTTCGAGGAGCAGGCCCTCAAGTTTCTCGGTCACGATCTCTATGAGGCCTTCTTCTATGGCTACACCAAAAAGCAATGGGGCTGCGAGCCACGGGAATTGCCAGCGTCCATCCTGAAACGGCTGCCCGTGCGCTTCAATTACGACGACAACTATTACAACACGCAGTTTCAGGGCATCCCCCGCGATGGCTACACGGAGATTGTGCGGAGCATTCTGGATCATCCGCATATTGAAATAAAACTCGGCACGTCCTACGACGCGGCTATGGCGGCGGAATTTGAGCATGTCTTTTACACCGGGCCCATCGACGCCTTTTACAACCATGTCCACGGACGCCTCACCTACCGCACCGTTTTCTGGAAACACGACACACACACAGGCGACTTCCAAGGGAATGCGGTGATCAATTATCCCAGTCAAGACGTCGCGCACACGAGGATTCACGAGCACAAACATTTCACGCCCTGGGAGGCACACGAGAAGACGGATGTTTTCACCGAATACAGTAAGGAAACCAGTCCCGACGACGTGCCGTATTACCCCAAACGTCTGCAATCCGACCTCGAAAAACTGGAAGCCTACCAGTCGCTCGCTCGTCAGGAAGCGACCGTGAGCTTCCTGGGCCGCCTCGCTACCTACCGCTATATGGACATGCACCACGTTATCGGCGAAGCCTTGGAATTCTCGGCCGCATGGCTCAAGGCGCGGAATCCGTAATAGCACATAGACACCCAAGTGAGTCGGCCATTTTTGCGCGTAGAGCCAGAATGCGATGCATTACATTTGAATACTCATGCCCACCTCTGAAGAACTTCTCTGGTACTGCGTCTCCACTCGTCCCAAGCAGGAAAATAAAGTGGCCCTCCTCCTACGCAAAGAAATGGAACTGGAGGTCTTTGCGCCCAGTCTGCGTTTTCGCCGGGCGCGCAAGGATGTGCCGATCTGGGTTACAGAAGCCCTTTTCCCGGGTTATGTTTTTGTTCGCTGCGTCTATGCCAGGCACCACCGTCAGATTCAAGCCACGTCCGGGGTCGCCAGCATTGTTAAATTTGGCGACCAGATTAAACCACTTTCGGATGTTCTAATTGCGGAAATTCGTGCCCTCATCACAGACAAGGAAACCATTGAAGTCCGGCAGGAACCTACGGCAGGCCAGGAAATCGTAATCGCGTCTGGGCCCTACGCGGGCATGCGTGCCTTGATCACGCGCCTCATTCCCGCGCAAAAAAGGATTGCCATTCTTTTTGAAATTCTTGGACAAATGCGTGAGATCGAAATCGAGGCGGAACGGCTTCTACCCTCAAACCCAAGGCTCATCTAAGGATGGATTCCGGGACTAAACAACCGGCAACACTGAAATTACCGGTTATTTAGTCTGCACCAAGGCTCCTAAAGCCCGTGAGAACGCTGCCTCGGCGGCATCCCCTGGCAACTCCCGATCCGTGGTGATGACGATTTCCATCACCTGTTGACCCAGATCACGCCGAGCTTCGCGCACCATCCGAATGCGATCGAAGATATTCCAATCGCCTAACGAGCTTCCGGCCACTTCGTTATTAGCCGCTAATGGATTTTCGCGGGCCGAAACCTTGTCCGCCTGCAGGCAGAAGAATGCGTGTGCGTATCTCGCGGCCTTGCCTTGGGAACGGATGAATCCGAAATGCCTAAACGGCAGCTTCAAGCCGGGCGCGGCCTCGTAAAACTTCACACCACGATCCTCCGTTTGGCGCCAACCGGTATTGGGAAAGCAGACATCAGGACGATGGGCGCGTGCGCGCAAAACACTGGATTGACCCGGCTCCCAACGAAAGAAATACATCAGCCATCCTTGGTCCATGTCGAGCTGCGGCCCCGAAAGCAAACTCTCCGACGGCTGTGACTTGGTCACCCGCCATATCGCACCCCCGCCTTTGTCATAACGCAACGTGCTCCGAGTCTGTTCATCGATCTTCACCCTGGTATAACCGAGCGTTTTCTCCGGCCATTGCGCTGACCACTGCGTTTTGCTAACCAAACCCGTCTCATGGAGGCGATACCATCCCTCCACGCCCATCTCCACCGCCACCAGCCAGCACAAGGCCATCGCCAGAATTTTCCCCAGAAAACGGTCACTAACATTCGCCGCAGTTCGCACCGGGGCCGACTTTGTGAAAGAAGCGCCGCGTCGTTGATCGCGAAAAATATTCGCCAGGGCAAAAGTTCCGACCATGACTACTGCCAGTACAGCGAGTCCTGCCGCGTCGTGGACATGATCCACCGCCTCGATGCTTTTGGTGGCAGCTGTCCAGACCAGAAACCCTCCCCTCAGCACATTGGCCACGAATGCCAGGGCGATGACGGCAAACAGCAGACCGATCCGCCTCCGCCAGTTCAGCCGATGCAGCTCGCCGAAGAGTAACCCCGCCATGATGGATGTCTGTAAGGATCGCACGCCGCTACATGCCTCATTAACCCCAACCAACCCAGTTCGGAGACGAATCACACTCCCCTCCAGTTGGGCTGGAATGCCGATCAGATTCATCAGTTCCGTATTGATGATCGCCACCGCACGTTGCAGTCCTTGAATAATCGGCACCTCGATGGGCGTGATCCAGGGGACAGCCACCAAAATGAACGCCACAGGGAATCCAAAATACCTCACCCATTTCCAGCCACCTGCCAGCCAGAGGACACAGAGGCTCAGGCTCAAGGCTAAAATAGCATGCACCCATTGCAACGGTCGCCATTCCGGATTCGCCACTTCAAACAGACGAATGGGAACCCAGGCCATTAGCAATAAAAGGGCAGCCGCGCAGAGCAACCATCGCACGGCCACTAAGTTTTGGTTGCTGACATCCTCATCGGCTCGAATGGGGCGAGTGGGCCAGCGCAGCCAAAAGAGATAGATGGTGAAAAACGGCACAAACCACCCATAGCTATATTGCTCATTAACGGACCACTCGGCCCCTAATAGACGGCACAACACGCCCCAAAGTACCAAGGCTAGCAAACCCCCTAACCAAAAAATTTTCTGAGAGTTAAGACTCCCCCTTTCTACGACAAATGATGTGCAAGTTTGGGGGGAATGCAATACGTCCATCGAAAGTGGTAGCATACCGCAAAACGGCCTTGCCTCAAGCAGCGGCCTGCCAAGTTATTTCACAAGATGATTGCAATTCCAATCTGTGAACAACACTCTTTTTTATCTCGGCCCAATCCTTTTAATAATGCAGCCCATCTCACATTCGCCTGCTCCTAAACACGAGGGGTTCTATCATCCATGGGGGCGAGGCTACATGCCCTCATTGGATGGCTGGCGGGCTCTAAGTATCGTTCTGGTGATGGGAGCACATTCCAAGATGACATCTGGATTTCCAAAACAATGGGATGTCGTTGGGATGGATGTTCGACGGTGATTGGGGGGTTCGTTGCTTCTTTATCATCAGCGGGTTTCACCACGCTCATGTTAAGAGAGTCCGATGAAAGTGATGTCTTGGATCTTAAAGGATTTTATCTTCGCAGGTCTGTTCGCATTCTCCCGGTCTATTTCGGCTTTTTAACTCTTGTGGCCTTATTGCAGGTCCTAACCAAATTTAAACAGCCTCTACTTCTTTGGGTTCATCTTTTAACCTTCACCACCAATTTTACCTTTGTGAGAAATTGGCTGACTGGCCACACATGGAGCTTGTCGTGTGAAGAGCAATTTTATCTGCTGTGGCCTACTTTTTCTGTGTTTCTAGGACTTCCCGCGGCCTTCCTAGGTCGGGAACGTGTAAAACTCACAACCGTTCAAACCGTTCCGCACTCACTGCTTTTTTAGTTGTGTGTTTATTCTGCCCGCTTTTTAGGGTAGCCACTTATTTAAAACTCCTACAGATTAACGCGTTCCATCTTTTCAAATATTTGGACAGCCTCGTAATAGGCTGCCTTTTGGTATATTTACATCCCTAGCTGGGATGTCTGCGGAATTATAGCTTCCCTGGCAGCTGCTTCGGCCTCTTATTACCTGCTTGAGCAACCACTAATTTCATTAAGGAAACGTCTTCACAAACGCGATTCAAATCAGCCAACGGCACGGGTTCCGCCTGATCGAAACTGCCGATAGCTTTAAATCCATGTGAAACTAGCGGTTCTTCACTGATGTTAATGACCGTTTCATAGTGTCAGGCTTCCTCTGGCGGAGCAATCCGCCGGCAAGAAGCTATGCTTGCGGCAAGGGTACATCCTTACTCGACCACAGTGTTTCCGGGCGACATCCGCGCCTTGTAGCTCAGCCCGGATCTCCGTTCGCTCTTGGTTTTATAACCGCGCTTGGTAGAGGGTTCAGTCTTCCCCGAGCGATGGAGAACCCTTAATCGAATTCACGACGCGCTGATAAAATACGTGGGAAGTCGCATAAAGAGTTTTCCGGATTGCCAGAGATTTGGAAAAAGTCGACTTCCTCCCCTTGGATCTCCAACAGCTGTAAATGCACTCTGCCTGAAGACTGGCCATGTCCCCTCGCCCTAGAAACTGGCCGTGAATCGCCCAACTCCACTGATCCGACTAATGCATCAAAAAAAGCTGGCCGAGATCGAGGCTCGCCAACATCAGCTCCCATATTCATTTTGACGGTATCTCCAAAACTCCTTTAACTGTCTTGCTAGCCCAAAGATCCATTAGGACCTTTCCTCCATCATCAGTTTTTGTTGCAAATGCCCGGAAAGACCGCGCACCAAGGGCGGCAGCATGTTTTGATAGTGACCTGAATGGATACCTTCTAAATTCCTCATCCCCATTTCAATGATCATGTCTCCTATTTCCACTCCGTCCCCTGCCGCTTCCTCGTTGATCGAGTCGGAATGGGATTTGGTAATCGAACCGGGACGTGCGGAAAAGAATTATTGGGCCGATCTCTGGCGTTATCGCGAGTTATTTTACATCCTGGCTTGGCGTGACATCTCGGTTCGCTACAAACAAACCTTCATCGGCGTGGCTTGGGCTCTTATCCAGCCGTTTCTGACCATGATCGTTATGACGATTATTTTCAGTCGGGTCGCCGGGCTGAAAACCGAGGGCGGCGCACCCTATGCCATCATGGTCTTCGCCGCCATGCTTCCATGGAATTTCTTCAGCTCTTCACTTTCCTCCTCCAGCCAAAGCCTCATTGGAAATGCCAACCTCATTTCCAAGGTTTACTTTCCACGTCTGATTGTGCCTGCCAGCGCGGTCGTCACTTCCTTTGCCGATTTCCTGATCTCATTCGTTATCCTCATCGGCATGATGATCTGGTATGGCTTCGCCCCGAGCTGGCAAATTCTGACCCTGCCCATTTTCGTCTTTGTCGCCTTTTTGGCCGCACTTGGTCCCGGACTCTACCTCACTGCACTGAACGTCAAATATCGCGACTTCCGCTATGTGATCCCGTTTCTCGTCCAATTCGGACTCTACGTCACCCCAGTGGGTTTCAGCAGCGCAGTCATTCGGGAGAAATTAGGTGAAAAACTCTTTCTGCTCTATTCGCTAAACCCCATGGTGGGGGTGATCGACGGCTTTCGCTGGGCCATTCTCGGCGGCCAATCCACCATCTACTTCCCCGGCTTCTTGCTCTCCCTCCTAGTCATTGTTTTCTTTCTGGTCTTGGGCATCTGGTATTTCCGTAAAATGGAAAAATCCTTCGCTGATATTATTTGAGCCATGTCAGACGTTGTTATATCAGTCGAAAATCTGGGCAAACGCTACGAGCTGGGCAGCGGAGGTTCCGGCGAACGCTATACAGCCCTTCGCGATGTCATCGCGAACAAGGTGCGTTCTCTATTCCGCAATCCACAATCCGCAATCCGCAATGCCTCGGAAGCACCTGCTTCCGACTTCTGGGCTTTGAAAGATGTTTCCTTCGACATCAAGCAAGGCGAGGTCGTCGGGATTATCGGTCGCAACGGCGCTGGCAAATCGACCTTATTGAAAATCCTTAGTCGCATTACCGATCCCACCGAAGGCCGGATCAAGATCAGGGGGCGCATCGCCAGTCTGCTGGAGGTGGGAACCGGTTTTCATCCGGAACTTACCGGTCGCGAAAATATTTATCTGAACGGAGCCATCCTCGGAATGACCCGGGCCGAGATTAGAGCCAAGTTTGATGAGATTGTGAGTTTTGCCGAGGTGGAAAAGTTTTTGGATACTCCGGTGAAACGTTATTCTTCCGGAATGTATGTGCGTCTGGCTTTTGCGGTCGCGGCGCATCTGGAACCAGAGATCCTCATCATCGACGAGGTGCTGGCTGTCGGCGACGCTGAGTTCCAGAAAAAGTGCCTTGGAAAGATGCAGGATGTGGCGAAAGGGGGAAGAACCGTGTTGTTTGTCAGCCATAATTTGGGCGCTTTACGCGAACTATGTTTATCGGGCATTTTACTAAGTAACGGAGCGGTCGTTGGTAGTGGACTGATCGGTGAAGCCCTCGCGTTATATAATTCGATGACGGTCGGAAATCGAGAAGTTCGCGCCTTAAAGAATGATAGCCCGACAATAATAGAAGTAATTGTAGACGATTTACAACTAGCCGCAGGTAATCTTCATGTTTCAATTGAATACAAGTCTCCATGGCCGCTCAATTCCACGAAAGTGGGGGTTGTAGTTTACAACTCCAATGGAGCCCCGGTATTCGGCATAAACACGGAGATGGATTCCGAGTTTGATCCACCCACCGCACCTTCCGGCTTTGCATCGGTACGCATTGTAGATCCTCCCTTGCACACAGGTCTATATTCACTATCAGTATGGCTCGGAGATCGGGGGCAAAATTACGATGTAGCGAAAGATGCCGCACGTTTTGAGTTCTTGGCACCATCGTCACTACCGGCTGGCATTTCGACTTCAGTTGTTGGCGACACGAGAGTGATTGGCAAATGGTCCTATCGACCGAATTGATATGGTGGCTACAATGGAATCAGGTTCAAGGAGGCAAAACAGTATCGGATTCCTCCGATTCGCTCTTGCCGCGTTCGTCATTTATACCCACGCCTACTATCTGGGCGGCTTTGGAGTTGAACCACTTGATGCTTGGACGGGAGGCAACCTCTATTTGGGTAAGATTGCCGTGCAGTGTTTTTTTGCTTTGAGCGGAATTCTAATCACGGAGAGCTATCTTCGAAGCAAGTCCCTTCCTGCATTTCTCTGGCACAGAACGCTGAGATTAATCCCAGCATTCTGGGTATGTCTCTTTGTAACTGCCTTTGTATTTGCCCCGCTTATCACGGTAGTCTCGGGGAGTAAGGTTCCAGATTTATTTACCCACGAAGTCACTCCAATTTCCTACTTTTTCGGAAATCTCATTCATCCACGTGCGGTTATCGGAATTGGTAATACACTTTCAACCGTCCCGCATGCCAACGATTGGAATGGATCGCTGTGGACGCTTTTTTACGAGGGGTTTGCATACTTGCTAGTTGCGACGCTAGGAGTTTTTGGACTTCTGAAGCGTTGGAGAGTAGTAGGATCTGGTCTATTGATTGGTGTTTTGACTCTTTACGTGTTGGATTGGCTTGGGTGCTTCGATGTGCATGCACAACTCATCGGACGGCTTTTCGACACACCGGGAAAAGTCATGGTCGTTCACTTTCTTGCCGGTGCACTGTGGGTTCTCATTCGTGAAAAATATACATTTTTACATTCAGTTTCCGCATGGATCGCAATGATTTGCTGCCTAGTGCTCGTAGCCGGAATTCTTATGAATTTTTGGAGTTTGAGCTCTCCGTTTCTGTTACCACCGTTACTAATGTTTCTCTCAAACTGGTTGCCATTTAGCGGCTTTGAAAGTCGTGTTGGAGGGGACTACAGCTATGGCATATACGTTTATGGATATCCTGCTCAGCAATTAATGGCGTTTTTTCATGTGACCAAACTGGGGTTGGTTCCCTTCATGGTTGCGGGGTTTGTTCTGGCGTTTGCGCTGGCGTATATTAGTTGGCATAAGATCGAGAAGCCAGCACTCGGTCTTAAGAGTTGGAAAAATCAAATGCGGCGGTTGTTGCGCCTGTCGGATCTCCTTGCGAATATGTGGCGGCTATGGGTTAACTCAGCATGCGAGATTGAGATCGGATCAAATTGCAAGATTGGCAGAATGGTTGTTTTATCCACCAAGAGCGGGGATAAGGGAATTCGGATCGGTGACGGCTCTGAATTGGGAGATGGAGGGAGACTGGAGACTTGGGGCGGGCAAATCACGCTGGGTGCGAGTGTGTTTTTGGGACCCTATTCAGTGATATATGGACACGGTGGAGTAAATATCGGGGACAATTGCCTCGTTGGCATGCATTGCCGGATTCTGTCATCAAATCACACGGTGCCTCCCATGGGCACGGATATTCGCAGTCAGCCTAACATTCAAAAGTCCACGACTATCGGACGCGATGTTTGGTTAGGAGCGGGAGTTACAGTTCTAGGTGGTGTCAATATTGGTGATGGTTGCGTGGTGGGCGCGGGTGCGGTCGTCGCCAAAGACCTTCCCGGGGGAGCGATTGCATACGGTGTGCCGGCCGTCATCCAAGGATGGAGGGAGGGCGCTGTACCACTATGAAAATCTCGGTGGTGATTCCGACCTACAACCCGAATCTGGAACGTCTGGAGGCGACCTTGGAGGGATTGTCCCGACAATCCCTAGCCCACGACCAATGGGAGTTACTAATTGTTGACAATGCTTCTCATCCTCCAGTCGATGTTCATTGGTGTGCTGCACGGACGGGACATCCGTTACGGGTTGTCCGGGAGCCTGTTTCTGGACTTACCCATGCGCGATTGCTTGGGGTTAAAGAAGCATTGGCGGAATTCATCGTTTTTTGCGATGACGACAATGTTCTTCGCCCTAACTATCTGGAATCCGCACTCCATCTGTTGAATGCACATCCGGATGTTGGAGTTGCAGGCGGTAAATGTCGTCCCAAATATCTCACAACACCACCAGCTTGGTTCCGGGATGGACTTGCCCCTTTAGGTTGCAGGGACTTGGGAAACGACCCGCAAAGCTTTACCGGCGGGGAGTATATGGCTCGACGGCAGTATCCTGATTGTGCCCCCATCGGAGCTGGAATGATTTTTAGACGCTCAAGTATAAAGGCTTGGATGGGGACGGTGGGGAAGACCGGTATCTCTGACCGTAAACGCAAGAACCTTAGTTCTGCCGGGGACTGTGACATAGTACTCCATGCACTTGATGCTGGCTACACCGTCGCTTACTGGCCGAACTTGGTTCTTGAGCACCTGATACCGGGAAGCCGTCTCACATCGGCGTATCTTGCTGCGGTTTCGCGAGCAGCCTATCGTGATTTTGTCAGAGTGCTCGACCTGCATGACATCAGACCGTGGCCGGCCATCTCTGGAGTTTCGTTCCCTTTTAGGGCGACGAGAGCGTGGTTCCGCTGTCAGGCGTGGAGGAGCCCGCTGGAAAAGATTCGGTGGTATTCAGCGCTCGGACAATTTGAAGGAAGGCTCTCTTTGAAATCCCATCCATGAATACGATTCGAGAACAATTAGGGCGTGCCAAAACCATCCTTTACCGGAAGCCCAAAGATGAACTGCGGCGGCTGATTCGCTGGGGGCCGCGCGGCTATTTCCGCTGCGATGCCTGGGCTCGCGAGATGGAAAGGGCGGCGAGGGTGTTACCCATATTGAAGCCCGAGGCTATGGATAGCAGGAAAGTTGTAAGGGTTTGGTTTCTTACCGGAAGGAAATTTTGGTATCAAACGGCGTTCTGCGCATGGACCTTTGCGAAGCATTCTAGGCATGCCATACTACCTCTAATTCTTGATGATGGTACACTCGACGAGGAATGCATCGACGGTCTTCGGCGATTGTTTCCCGATATGCAAGTTCATCGGGCGCAAGCCTGCGATGATCTGTTCCGAATGCAATTCCCACTCGCACGTTATCAGAATATCAATGGGTGGCGAACTCGACAGATTTTATTCCGAAAGCTAACCGACATCCATGCCGGTTCGAACGAGTTTCGTGTTTTTTTCGATTCCGACATGCTTTTTCACTCTCGCCCCTACGAGTTGGATGACTACTTCGACAAACCCGAAGGCTGCCTTTTTCAGACCGATTGTTGGGAATCCTACGGTTACTCCCGCGGCCTTGTTGAAAACCTTTGCGGTCACCCGCTGCCAATTGCGGCCAATATCGGAATATTCTCTCTTCACGGTCAGTGGATCGATTGGGATCAGGTCGAATCCTGGCTCGGTGAAATGCAGGCTTGCGAAGGCACCCAATATAACGTGACACAGTGTCTCTGCGCCATGCTAATGGCCGGGAACCCGCAGTTTCGATTGGATAAAGAGCAATACAAGGTTTGGCCGAAATGTCCCACAAACGGGGAGGACGGGCGGAAACTCGGGCATTACGTTTCTGACAGTAAGCCCTGGTATTTCGGGCAGGCTTGGAAACTCGGATTTCACGCCGATTGTTGCTCCGATCAAGAATAGTTCAAGGGCTTCTGTATCATTATGGGTCTTCTACGAATCACATTGGCCATTGCGGTAGTCGTCGCGCACATGCAGTTAAGCCGGTCTTTTATGATCTCTGGGGGGCAGGCAGTGAAAATCTTTTTCATGATCAGCGGTTTCTACATGGCGATGATCCTCCAGCAGAAGTATGGGTTAAACAGGGCGGGACTTGCCGATTTTGCAAAGAACCGATTTTTGCGTCTGTACCCTCTTTATCTTTTTACCCTTGTCGCAACAATCCTCTGGCATCTCACCTGCGAAGTTGCAACCCACGGAGGCACTCCTGAGCCGCTGCTTTTGCATTTTAGCAAAGCCGCTCCGGTCCTTCAATCCATTTGGTTGTGGATAGCCAACCTAGGCCTCCTGGGGACGGATATTCCAAGTCTGATCCACTGGGATCCTATGCAGGGGCTAAGGTTTTTTGCCGATCTTCCCCACGAAGAATCCAACGGAGTTTTCTGGATGGGCTACGCAGTCTGGGTCCGACAGGCCTGGTCGATCGGTGCCGAGATATGGTTCTATCTGGCAGCACCATTTCTGGCATTTCTTCCCAAACTATGGATGAAAGTTCTTCTTTGGGTGGCTCTTTGTCTTTTCACCCTGTGGCTCCAGTCAACCCACCCCGGGCCTGCCTACTACTTTTGGCCGGCGCTATTAAGCTACTTCGCGACAGGAACTCTGTTGTTTGAGTTTTATCAGGTCGCGCATTTGAGGAAAATGGTTGGTGAACTGCCTCTCATAGCAAAGCGGTGCATTCACTTTTCGCCTCTAATTTGGGCAATTCTTCTCCCTCTCGGGGGTTGTCAGATGCAGGATTGGCTCCAGAATTTTTTAGCGGCAATCACGATACCGTTTCTCTTCGCAGTCACCTTCGACAACCGGGTTGATCGTTTCGTAGGAGAGCTCTCTTATGGGGTCTATCTGAACCACTTACTAGTGATCTCTGTCGTGGCAGTGGGTATCAAAAATATGGGGCTCCCGCCACAGGCCTATTTCCCTTTGGTCCTTTTGAGTTGCGGTGTTTTCTCCTATCTCACAAGCATGCTTATCGAGCTTCCGATAGACAGGATCAGGGCGCGTATCTCACTGCATGCCAAGCGGCAATCAACGTCTGCCCCATGAGGGTCTCGATCTGTATGCCGTGCTTCAATGCCGGCCCCTATTTGGGGGATGCACTGGATGCTGCTCTGGCGCAGTCCTGGCCGGATAAAGAAATTATCGTGGTGAACGACGGCTCCATCGACGGCACACGGGCTATTCTTGAGCGCTATGCAGCGAGGGGCGTGCAGGTTATCCACCAAGAAAATTGCGGACAATGCACGGCCGCTAATCGTGCGTTCGCGGAGGCGACCGGTGACTATATCAAGTTCTTCGATGCGGATGATCTAATGTCTCCGAACTTTATTGAGCTTCAAATGGCGCGACTTAACGGAAGAAAGGACGCGGTCGCATCCGCAGAATGGGGACGGTTTAGGGAGGATAACTTATCTGACTTCCGCCTTAATCCGCAATCCGTCTGGCGGGATATGGAACCAACCGATTGGCTAGTCGAGGCTTGGGCGGACGCCCGTCCAATGATGCAATGTGCCTTATGGTTGATTCCTCGAGAAATCCTGGAGAAATCCGGTGGATGGGACAGGGAACTTTCGCTTATCAACGATTTCGAGTTCTTCGCCCGAGTGCTTTGCCACAGCAAGGGAGTGCTCTTTACCCCCGGGGCGACGCTCTACTACCGCTCAGATTTGAAGGAAAGCTTATCTGGGCAGAAAAGCAGGAAGGCAGTTGAGTCAGCCTTTCAATCTCTGTGGCGGGGCACTTGTCACCTTTTGGAGCAACGACAGGATGCAAAGGCTAGGCGCTCATGCGCCAATGTCTTGCAAGATTTTATCTATACTTACTACCCTGATCATGCGGATCTAAGGAACCAATTGGAAACCCGCATAGAAGAACTAGGGGGGAGCGATTTGCCTCCGGACGGCCCTCCAAGATTTCATCAGTTACGCAGACTTGTAGGTTGGCGTTTGGCACGCCGTATTCAAAGATTGGTCGGACACTGATCTATACGTCTTTATTATAAGATTTGTTATGCCCCATCACGTGCTAATTTCAATCATCGGACACTTAGCTTCCGCTCCACGAGCACAGAAAGAGGCGGAGGCCTTGGCTAAGGCGGGATACAAGGTAACAATTTGCGGGCGGTGGTGGAATGATGACTTGGCAATTGAAGACATTTATTTAGCGGAAAAGATTGGCGTCCATTTTTTAACGTTGGTCGATCTCCGCGGTGGCATCAAAGGTGCATTAACAATCCGTCTCAAGCGACGATTGGCATTGGAGCTGTACGCAAAGTTCCGATGGGTTACGCCGAGAAGTTTTGGTTACTGCGGCCCTGAGATTGTTGCGATGGCTACTCGTCTTCACCCCGATCTTGTTATTGTCCATTCTGAAGAGGGATTGTGGGCAGGTAAAGAACTACTAAAAGCAGGGTTCCGGATAGGAGTTGATTTCGAGGATTGGTTTTCTGAAGATCTTCTTCCGGAGGCTCGCAATGGGAGACCAGTTGCGGCAATAAAGGACTTGGAACTTTACCACCTTAGGCACGCATCCTTCTGTATGGCGACCACACAAGCCATGGCGGAAGCCATGGCAAAAGAATCCAATGTGGAAAGAATTCCAGTTGCGATTCCTAATTCCTTTCCTTGGTCTGCTCGACAGTCAGCCGCTATGAAACAGCGGGACTTGAGAGGCGATGAGGTTTCATTCTACTGGTATTCACAAACGATTGGAGCAGGGCGTGGTCTTGAAGAGTTGGGGCAGGCGCTGACGAATGTGCGGGGAAATTGGAAGCTTCGGTTACGTGGAACCTTGCGGGCTTCGGCAGGGTGGTTCGAGAATTCATTTCCCGAAGCAATTCGAGACAAAATCGAACTGATAAGCCCGGTTGCAAATACAGAGTTGCTCGCACGGCACATGTCTCATGATGTGGGACTCGCGTTGGAGGTTCCTTTTTGTGGCAGCCGGAACCTGACCGCAACCAACAAGATATTCGACTATCTGCGAGCTGGTCTGGCCGTTATCGCCACCGACACTGCGGGGCAGTGCGAGGTTATGCGGGACTGTATGGATGCGGGATGGTTGGTGCCATCCGGACGAACTGACGTGCTTGCATGGTCGTTGCAAGAAGCGGTTGATGATCCCTCTGGGCTTTTGAAGCGTAAACATGCCGCCCTTGAGGCTGCTCAACATCGCTGGGCTTGGGAACTTTTCGAGCCCGAATTGGTGAGGGTGATTCAATCGGCAATGAATCACAGAGTTTGAGTTGATCCGCCCGGCTACTTACTCAAGTAAAAATATGTCCAATCAGCGATACGTGAGTATTACCTTTGACGATGGATTGATCGAGGGAGCCCGCAAGGCTGTTCAGCTTCTGGATAAGTTTGGAGTTCCTGGGGTGTTCTATGTGGTCACTGGTTGGGTAAGGCCCCGCCAAATGCCATGGATACGTGAAAGCTTTAACCGAGGCCGAGATCACGGAGATTGGAACGAATGGCGTGCAATTCAAGCAAAAGGACATGAAATAGGCTCACATACCGTTACTCATGTAAATGCTGGAGGACGACTGGCGCGTTGGTGCCCACCGTTATTGCATTGGGAGCTTATTCACTCGCGCAGTGAAATTGAACGACATATGGGAAAGTCACCAAGTTCAATCTCCATGCCGTGGAACGCATCTGCTGGAAAACTGGAACCCTTGGTCAGGGACCTCTATCCTGCTTGTCGCTTGGGTGGCAATCAACCAACTCCGAATGATCTATCCACGCTGGATTGGCATCGCCTTCACTCGTGGGCACCTGACTCAGATGTTTCCGCCAAGGAAATTCTACGTCAGGTTTTGGCCACTCCTCCTGGACAGTGGTTTATCCTCCAATTCCACAGTTTTGACGACGAAGGTTACATGCCGATTGATCGGCATAAATTTAGGGAGATCCTGAGGGGGATCGTCAATGCGGATAATTTAGTGCAGGTAACCGTCGCGGAGATGGTTGAACATTGTAGAAGGTAATTCCTGCAATGCTACGAGTTCTCATTGTTTCGGCGCATTTTCCGCCAACCAACGCCCCGGACATGCAGCGGGTAAGACTGATTTCCCCCTATTTAGGAGTGCACGATGTTAATGCTCAGGTTTTGTGTGTAGGGTCGGAGCACGTAGCGGCGCCCAAGGACGAGTGGATGGCTGGAGGATTGCCCAAAGACGTGTTGGTGCATCGGGTCAAGGCATTGGATATGAAGTGGGGAAGACTGCCCGGCTTGAGAACTCTAACTTTCCGGGCGCTCGGAGCTATGCGTCGACGGGGGGATGAGCTTCTTCGTGGAGGGAGGCAGGGGACAGGAGACAGGGGACAGGAAACACAGGACAGGGGACGGAGGTCGCCATTCGATCTCGTCTATTTCTCGACGACGCAGTTCGGAGTGCATGTGCTGGGGCCGCGGTGGAAGCGCAAGTTCGGAGTGCCCTTCGTGATGGACTATCAGGATCCGTGGGTGAGCGATTATTACCGCGAACATCCGGAAGTAACTCCTCCGGGCGGACGGCTCAAGTATGGGATCGCAAGTTGGCTTAACCGTCGGCAGGAACCGAAAGTGCTGCTTGAATGCTCGGGCATTACCAGTGTATCGGCTGCCTACCCACAGCAACTGGCGAAGCGTTATTCCTGGCTACAGGTGGAGGAATGGTCCAAAGGCAAAATGCTGAACGTCGAACCACGGAAAAGCCAAATGCGAATTCGGAATTCACAATCTGCATTCACCAATCACCAATCTACCTTCCATCCCCTTCCCTCCCTCACTATACCCTTCCCAGGCGATGAACGTGACTTTGACCGGGTGAAATCCGAGGGTGTCTGCCAATCGGTTTTCAATCCGAATGATGGATTGATCCATTGGGTTTATGTGGGCGTCTGTCCTTCGAGCATGTTGCTCTCCGTTCGCGCTATTTTTGCCGCTTTGGCGGCGAGAAAAGCGGAAAGTGGAAGGCAGAACCTGGAAATGGAGAAGCTCAGACTGCATTTTATCGGAACTTCTTACGCCGCAGCCGGAACGGGGGTGAAGATCGTTGAGCCGTTGGCGGCGGAATACGGCCTGAGCGAATGGGTGCATGAATCTACCGACCGCATTCCTTATTCTGAGACTCTGCGCTGCCTTCTCGATGCGGATGCCCTGATCGTACCTGGTTCCGATGATCCGGGGTATACCGCCTCGAAAATCTACCCTTACTTGCTGGCTAGAAAGCCGCTTCTGGCGGTGTTTCATGAGCAAAGCTCTGTCGTTTCTTTGATCCGCAAAGTCGGTGGTGGAAGCGCCGTTACCTTTGCCAGTGGCGAAAAGGTGGAGACGATTGGGGATCGCATTCTGCAGCAGGTCGAAATAACGGATGGCAGGTTCCCTCAAATTCCTTTGAATGAGGTGGCGTTTCAGCCGTTCACAGCGGAAGCTCAGGCTAAACAATTAGCGGATTTTTTCCGGTATTGCACCGGTCACCAATCAGAAGGTTAAGCCCTTTCATTCGTACGTATGCAACAACGACTTATTCAAAAGGAAAACAATATTGAGGAGATTGACTTCAATAGCTTGTTTGCGGGCGCTGCGCCGGTATTTCAGATACTTCTTTGGATTTTGGGAATCTACGTATTATGGGGGTCGGTAGATCTATATTTTACAGCAAAGGAAATGGCTCTTCCTTTCTTTGGCATGGGTGCCGCGGGGTGGGCCTGCATTGCGTTCTGGAAAGGGCAGCAGCAAGGACGTTTCGGAGCTCCGATGCTGGTGATCTTTACGTTTCCAGTGATTCTTTTAAACACAATCCCGCTGCTTTCAGAAAATCCGACGGTTATGAGGGTCGAAGAAAATACCATTTTCGATTCTGCGGTGGAGGTTGCCATTTTTCTGGCTTGTCTCGGCATCGGGTTGAGGCTGGGGAAGCGTACAATCAGCAAACGTTCCCGTTGGAACCTGCTTACAAAAAAAAGATCCCAAACTGGTGATTACGGGATGGCCCTCAGCCTGTTTTTATTAGTAGTGGCAACTCTCGTGCAAATCTCTGCGGCCGCTGGGCTCATTTACCGCATCCTCGGAAATGCGGCATCGTTTATGCCCGTGATTACCGCTTTTGCGGGTGCTGCTTCTACGTTGGGTGCTTTTCTCGGCGGCTTATCGATTGCTCGTCAGCCGTTTCGTCCCATTGCGCTAGTCTTCTGGACGACGTTTGCCATTAACTTTGTCTTTTCCATTTCAGGCCTCATACTATTTTCTGCCTCACTAACTCTCGTGGCTTGCGCATTTGGAATAGGACTTCGGTTGAATCGAGTTCCGTGGGCCTATCTTCTGGTTGTCATTGGAATTATTACGTTTCTAAACCAGGGAAAATTTGTCATGCGAAACCGTTATTGGGAAGAAACCGGACAACAGCAAATAGCAATTAGCGAGTTGCCGACCCTCTACTCAAACTGGATTGAGGCAAGTTGGCTCCTTTTGGTCACGGATAGCTCGGATTTTCGAGAATCTGACGATCCCAAGGAACAAGCGGGCAAGCAAACGCTCCTCACAAGACTAGACAGCTTCCAAAACGTGACGTTTATCGTCAACTCTCTTGAGAAAGAGGGAGTGGAGCCTCTCGGAGGCAAGACTTACACTTTGATTCCCGAGCTATTTATACCACGTTTTTTATGGCCCGAAAAACCTAGGACGCACGCCGGGCAGATTTTGTTGAATGTGCATTTTGGTCGCCAGGCTAGTGTCGAAGATACCGAAACTACCTATGTTGCCTGGGGTCTTCTTCCTGAGGGAATTGGCAATTTTGGCCGGTTTTGGGGTGCTGTTTTAGTTGGACTTGTTATCGGCGCTTCATGCGGATGGTTGGAATCTTGGTCGTCCAAAAAATATTTGTTCTCCGTGGAAGGCCTTATTGTAATTGCACTTATGTGCCAGGCGGCAGTTGCATCAGATTCCGTGGCCAGCCTGCTCCTCACTTCTCTATTTCAGATGGTGATCGCGATCATCGCGTTCGGATATTTTATGGTTCCGAAGTCAAGCCGATGAATTTGTCTAACGAACAGGAGCTTCCGAGTTTGCATGCGCCCGAAGAGTTGACCATTGAAAGGTCAACCCGCCTCGCACGAATCCGGGGCCTGGATAGTATTCGTTTTGTTTGCGCTGTGTGGGTGGTGTTTGGGCATTTGGGCTTTCTGCCCGTCTTCCAATCCATAGGTCGCGATTCACCCCTCGAACTCGCGATGCGTGGACTGACTGGTAATTTGTTCGCCGGTCCTCCTGCGGTCATTGTTTTTTTTGTTATTTCCGGATTTTGCATCCACTATCCATTTAAAATAAAACAAAATAGCCCTACATGGCGTTTTCTCTTGAAACGCTATTTAAGAATTGGCGCACCTGCATGCGCAGCCACTCTTTTTATCCAATATTTTACGCCAGAAAATCCGGCATTCAATGTTAGTGCGCTATCCGGGACCGTGGTCTGGTCCCTCATTGCTGAAGTCATCTATTACACGTTATATCCCGGCCTCTTAAAGGCCTCACGCACGTTCGGATGGGGCAAAATTTTCGGCTTTGCATCTTGCTTGGCGCTTGCCGTAATTCTCCTAAATCCTACATCACGTTATCTACCTTCAGTCGGTCCATGGTTGACATGGCTTGTGGGACTCCCCTATTGGATATTGGGGTGTATTCTCGCGGAAAACAATAATGCAATCCGTGATACGCCAGTATCTGTGAGAGAAATTTGGAAATGGAGAATCGGGATATGGATTGGTTCTTCCGTAGCATCGGGAGTCATGTTCCATGGCGGAATTGGTTATCCATGGACGATGATTCCTTTTGGTATGGCAGTGTATTTATGGATGGCGCGAGAGATAGCGTATTTTACAGTTCACCGCCCTTGGCAAATGCTTGAATGGGCTGGTCTTTGGAGCTATTCCATTTACGCGTGGCACATGATTTTGCCAGACATATTGCTTCCGCACCTTTCTACACACTTGTCTCCGAACATTCGATGGTGCGCTTTGATATTGGGAGTTATGACAGGCTGTTACCTACTTTACCTTCTGGTTGAAAAACCGTCTCACTGGCTGGAGCGCCGAATCCGCGTACGCTAAACAAGCTATGGAAAAACGGCTGGCTGTGGTAATTTCTCATCCCACCCAATATTACTCCCCTTGGTTCCACCACTTGGCCAGCCAGCCCGGTTTGCAAGTAAAGGTGTTTTATTTGTCGGATGCTGGCATCATCAAAAGCGAGGATAAAAGCTTCAAAACGTCTTTTGCCTGGGACATTCCCTTGCTGGAGGGCTATGAATCCGAGTTTGTGGAGAACCGAAGCACCCAACCGGGGACACACCATTTTCGAGGTCTCAACAATCCGGGCGCTTCTCGTGCCATCAGGAAATGGAAGCCGGATGCCGTGCTCCTATTTGGCTATGCTTATCTGACGCATCTGCGCCTGGTCGTATCTCCCTGGTTAGCCGGCGTGCCGTTCCTGTTCCGGGGCGATTCCCATGAGCTTTTTCCGGCCTCGGGCTGGAAGCCCCTCATAAATCGGTGGTTGCGCAACTTGCTGTTCCGTCGCTTCTCGCACTTTCTCGCAGTGGGTCGGGCCAACGTTGATTACTTCCGGCGGAGTGGAGTTTCAAATTCAAAAATTGGCCGGGTGCCTCATTGCGTTGACAATAGCCGCTTTCAGTTGGCAGCGCCTCAGGCTGATCTCGATGCAACTGAATGGAAACAATCCCTGGGTATCCCGCACGAAGCTGTGGTGGTGCTATTTGCGGGAAAATTGGAAGACAAGAAGCGACCGATGGATCTTCTGCAGGCTTTTCTTAACCTAACAAAAACGGCCAACGCTTCTACATCCGTGCTACTTTTTGTTGGCAGCGGTCATCTGGAAAATACCTTGAAAGAAGCCTCCGGAGCCGAAACGGGACGCCGTGTTTTCTTCGCTCCCTTTCAAAATCAAACGGCCATGCCCAAAGTTTATTCTGTGGGCGATGTGCTGGTATTGCCGTCATTTGGACGCGGTGAGACTTGGGGCTTGTCCGTAAACGAGGCTATGAATCTGGCCCGGCCAGCGATCGTGAGTTCGCATGTCGGTTGCGGGCCAGATTTAATTATTCCCGAGGAAACCGGTTGGATCTTCGAAGCAGGCAATGTCGAAGCGTTAAAGTACACCCTGCGGACGGCCTTGAGCGATCCCGCACGGCTTGAGAGGATGGGGCTGCGAGCCAGAGAGCATATTGCCAATTATTCCTATGAACGTGCCACCGAGGCTTTGTTGCGCGTCTTGGATTTGCGGCTTGCACCTTCCGTAATCTAGCGGCATCCGTTGACTCTCCCTTTTTCCACTCAATTGCCAACTGTCATTCATCACCAAAGGCGTCCGGAGCAAGGGCACGTGAGTATCGAGCGCCTCTTCCATGGCATTCGTCAGAAACTTTCCCCGAAGTGGAAAGCGCATCCGAGTGTGAGCCCATTCCCCAGTCAGGGTGTGTTTCCGCGTCTGAGAAACTTGCAGGCAGCCAGCAAGTCCGTGGCAGATGTTCATCACATCGTGGGAGATGTGCATTATCTCGCCAGCAGTCTTCCGGCTGAAAAACTGGTCCTGACGATTCACGACTGCGCCGCGCTGGAAAGACTAAAAGGCTGGCGGAGGGAGTTGCTCCGCCAACTTTGGTTTGTCGGTCCCATGAAGCGGGCCGCTGTGGTGACGACCATTTCCGAGACAACCAAAAAAGAGTTACAGCGTTGGGTGGGTGATTTGGCAGATAAAGTAATTGTGATTCCTAATTCTGTCCGGACCGAGTTTGAGCCGACTCCCCAGCCATTCAACACTGCCTGCCCGGTCGTTCTGCAGGTTGGCACTGGCTGGAACAAAAATGTCGAGGGAGTGGCCCGGGCGCTGATTGGCTTATCTTGCAAGCTGGAAATAATTGGGGAATTAAGTCCCGGACAACGCGCCATCCTCAAGGCCAGCCGTGTGGATTATAGGGAACTGGGAAGAATTTCTGATGCAGATTTGCTGGAGGTTTACCAGCGATGCGACGTGATGGTCTTCGCCTCTTTTTACGAGGGATTCGGATTGCCGATCCTGGAAGCTCAGGCCATCGGCCGACCTGTTATCACTAGCCAGACTAGTGCCATGCCCGATGCGGCTGGCTCTGGAGCCTTGCTGGTGGACCCGGCGGATCCCCGCACCATTCGAGCCGCATTTATAAAAGTCGCCTCGGATCCAGTCCTGAGGGAACACCTCATCCAAGAAGGTTTTCGTAATGTAAAACGGTATCAACCAGAAACAGTGGCTATGTTTTATGAAAACATTTACCTTAATATCGTGCATTCGGATTCCCATCCAAAGTTAGTCAAACATGCGAGCTAAAGCCTAAAACGGTTTTAGATCATCTCCCCCCTCATTATGTGCGGCATCGCCGGTTTCTTTGGTAGTGCTCCATTTCCAGACTTCACAGATCGTGCATTAAGGTGCCTGGCCACACGAGGTCCAGATGGAAGTGGCTTCTGGCTCAGCCCAACGGGCGATGCAGGATTGATTCATACCCGGCTGGCGATCTTGGATCTTACCGACGCAAGCCGTCAGCCCATGGTTTTCCAAGAAAGCGGGAATTCCGAAACACATCGAAAAATCTCTGGCAGCTCATGGCTTGTTTTCAATGGTGAAATTTACAATTTCCACGAGTTGCGGCGCGCTCTTGAAGCCGAAGGCGAGACATTTGCGACAACAGGTGACACCGAGGTTCTGTTGCGTTTACTCGTTCGAGAAGGCGCGGCCTGCCTGCCGAAACTGGCCGGCATGTTTGCCTTTGCTTTCTGGAATGAGGACACCAACACGGGGCTTTTGGTTCGCGACCCTCTGGGGATTAAGCCCCTTTACTACAGCCAGAACGGCCCCGCCCTGGCATTTGCCTCGGAATGCAGGGTGCTGCACCAAGCGAATGATGCGATTGACCCGACTGCGTTGCAGGATTTTTTTCTGTGGGGAAGCGTGCCCGAGCCCCAGACGATTTATCAAAAAATCCGCCAACTACAAGCCGGCCACCTGTTGCGATGGAGCCCCAAAGGAAGCTCCATCGAATGCTGGCATCAGCTCGCGCTGGAGGTCGACGAAAGCATTCATAGCTATCACTTTGCCCATCGGAAGGCGGCACGCTCAGCTGCCTCCCACGCAGCTGACTTAACTCGTGTCGCTCTCGAGGAAAGCGTGTGCCGCCATCTCGTGAGTGACGTTCCAGTGGGTATTTTCCTCAGTGGAGGCATAGATTCAACCGTGCTACTTGCATTGACCCGCCAAATTCTGGGAAAGGATGCGAATATCCGGACCTTTTCCATCGGATTTGATGATCCGGAATTTGATGAATCTGACACTGCCCGCCGAACAGCGGAATATTTTGGTGCCAGCCACACAGCTTGGATGATGTCTCCCGAGGAGGGGGCTGCCGAAGTGGAACCATTTCTGAAATCCATCGATCAACCCGGTATTGATGGCTTTAACACTTGGTGTGTCAGTAAATTGGCGCAGCGCGAGGGCCTCAAAGTGGTGTTGTCTGGTCTGGGAGGTGATGAGCTTTTTGCCGGCTATCGATCTTTCGAGCAGATTCCCCGTTATCGGATGTGGCGCAAATGTTTGGGGCCTTTACGGGGTTTGCTTTCAAGGGGAATGGATCTAATGGAGCCTGGCTCGCCGTCTCGGCGCCTCTCGGCTTTTTTCCGCGGCAATGGAGAGTGGCTGAGTGCCTATCATGTCCAGCGCGGGATATTCACTGAGGAGGAAGCCAATCTGCTGACTCAGAGTCTGGCCAGCGTTCCCACTAAAGCCGATTGGAGTGTGCCGCCACTTCCATCTAACCCTCGAGATGTGGTTAGCTTGCTAGAGCTCACCCGTTATATGAGGAACCAGTTGTTGCGGGACAGCGATGTTTATTCCATGGCTCACAGCTTGGAATTGCGAGTGCCTTTCGTGGATGTGAGATTGCTTGAAACTTTGTTTTCAGTGTCACCCAAATTGCGGCTGCTTAAGGGAAAACAGCTTTTACTAGATGCTGTGCCAGAGGTTCCAGAATGGGTTCGCAATCAACCCAAGCGCGGATTTCGTTTTCCCTTTGAGCGCTGGATGGAAGGTCAGTTTAGCGATCTTCTTGGAACAGCTCGCGAGATGTCTCCCGTCTCATTAAAGCTTTGGTATCGAACATGGGCGGTGGCAGTTGCCATCAAGGCCATGTCTCATGCCAGCGAAGACATCTGCGTTTTTTAAACATGGGCAACCAATCGAGAATGCGCGTACTCCACACGGTCGCCAGCCTTCGCCTGGCCACTGGCGGCCCGGCGCGGTCGGTTCCGGCCCTCGCAAATGCACTGGCTGACCTTGGCGTTGAAAGTCACGTCTGGTCTCCTGAACCGTCGGAGAGCGTTGAAGTTTCCAATCGGTTCATTGCACATTCTGGGAAGTTACAGGAGATCGAAAAGCGGATCAGCCGTTTGGATCTGGTTCACGACCATGGGCTCTGGTTGCCGACGAATCACCAAGTTGCAAGAATGGCAAAGCGCCTGGATGTTCCAAGAATAGTTAGTCCCAGAGGGATGCTGGAACCGTGGGCTCTCAACCACAAGAAATGGAAAAAAAAATTGGCCTGGTGGTGTTATCAGCACCGTGATCTGTCCGCCGTGCGCGCCCTCCATGCCACCGCTGAAAGTGAGGCGAGGCAGTTTCGAAATCTCGGGCTAAAGAATCCCATTCACATCATTCCCAACGGTGTTGAAGTCCCACATCCTGACACCACCGTGCGTGCCAGTTCAGCCAAAAAGACCGCGCTTTTTCTCGGTCGCATTCATCCGAAGAAAGGACTTCCCTTGCTCGTCCAAGCCTGGGCGCGAGTGAAACCCGCAGGCTGGCAGATGCGGGTGATCGGACCCGACGAAGATGGCCATCGTGCCGAAGTCGCGAGCATGGTGCATGAAATGGGAATCGTTGATGACTGGACCTTTGAAGGACCAATGGAAGGAGCCGAAAAAGCCACGTCTTTCCGCGAAGCCGACCTCTTTATTCTACCAACTTACAGTGAGAATTTCGGCATCGCCGTAGCCGAAGCTCTGGCAGCCAGCGTGCCGGTGATAACTACGACAGGAGCTCCCTGGCAGGGACTTCAGCAGCACCAGTGCGGATGGTGGGTGGCCCCAGAAGTCGACTTTCTGGCTTCCGCGTTGTGCGAGGCAATTTCCATTACCGAGGAAAAGAGACGGGAAATGGGAAACAGGGGAGCCACTTGGATGAGAGAGGATTTTTCTTGGCAGAAAGTTGCCCAGGAAATGCTGGAGATGTATGAGCTCTCAACGGCTCGAAATTAACGAGCGAGTGGATTTAGGTCGCCCAGGAACTCGGAGGTCGAACCACTGAAATATCCGCTGATCGCTGGCAAAAAGAATTTCGCCAGCGGGAGCGATACGCTACGATCTACTAACGTCTGTTCTATTGCGTCGGGCCGAACGAACAGCGTCATCCCGCTGCCTCAACTCCTTGAATCAACTTGTCCTGCCTCTGTCTGTTTGCATACCGGTTCGCAATGAAGCGGGCAATTTGCCTGCCTGCCTGCAGGCCTTGAATGGAACAGTGGATGAAATCGTTGTTGTGGATTCCGGCAGCTCAGATGGCACTCAAGCAATCGCCCGCGATTGGGGAGCCACTGTGCTCGACTTCCAGTGGAATGGCAGTTTTCCAAAAAAACGGAACTGGGCTTTGCGAAATCACACCTTCAAACACCCCTGGATTCTTTTCCTCGATGCCGATGAGCGCGTGACCCCGGTTTTTCTAAACGAGTTACGCGAGACTCTGCCCACGACCAACCATGCGGGCTTTTGGATTTCCTTCGACAACTGGTTTATGGGACATCCGCTGAAGCACGGCGATGTGTTTAGCAAACTAGCTCTTTTCCGCATTGGGGCCGGTGAATACGAGAAATTTCCTGAGGATTGGTGGAGCCATCTCGACATGGAAGTCCATGAACATCCCCTCCTCCAAGGCAGCGTGGGAGAAATTTCTGGTCGGCTGGAGCACCGGGAGGATCGTGGCTTGGAGCATTATCTCGCCAAACACGAGGCTTACGCCACTTGGGAGATGAATCGTTTTCGTTGGCTGCAAACTGCGGGAATTGAAGAGTGGGCGCAATTCACTCCGCGCCAGCAATTCAAGTATCGGCATCTGGCCAAATGGTGGCTCGGCCCGCTTTATTTCTTCATGAGCTATGTGGCCAAAGGTGGCTTTCTGGATGGCTTCGCCGGCTGGACGTTTGCCCGGTTGAAGTGCTGCTATTTCCTCGATATCCGGCGGAAGATTAGAAGTGCGATTCGTGGGTAAACGTATTTTGATTCTGACGCGGACCTTTCCGCCGAGCCCGGGAGCGGTGGGTCATCTGGTAAAGGAACTGGGAATTGCCCTGGTCAAAGAGGGCTTTGAAGTGGCTGTCATCGCGGCGGGCGAGCATGAGAAAGCAGACTTTCAGAACCATACGCTTCATTTGGTGCGAGTCGGATCGCTTCCATTTTCGCGTCAGAGCCATCTGAAACGAGCGCTGAGTTATCTGAGTTTGTATCCCTCCATGCTCTGGTCGGCTGCACGTCAGCGTCGTCCCGATGTGGTCATAACGACGACCGATCCGCCCTTGCAAGCGGTGTTGGGCTGGTTTTTGAAGATCTTCTTTGGCTGCCATTTGATTCATTGGAGCCAGGATATATATCCAGAGATGGCTGAAGAAGGTGGCGTCATAAAGAAGAATGGAATCTTGGCTGACATGCTTCGTAGGATTTCGACCGCAGCTTTGAGGCGTCATGACAGTGTGGTCTCGATCGGACGATGCATGACGGATCGGCTGCTCCAGCGTGGCCTCGTCCCCGAGCGGATCACCGAGATCCAGAATTGGACAGATCCCCAGTGGATTCATCCCATACATGAGAGGGAAAATGCGTTTAGGACAGCGCAAAATCTGAGGGACCGTTTCGTGGTGCTTTATTCGGGAAACTTGGGCCTAGCACATTCGTTTGCCGAAATTCTGGATGCCGCTGAGAGTTTGCAGGTCATAGCTCCGGAGGTGCTTTTCCTGTTTATCGGCGACGGACC
The DNA here is from genome assembly GCA_038230215.1 of Chthoniobacterales bacterium. Taxonomy (GTDB): domain Bacteria; phylum Verrucomicrobiota; class Verrucomicrobiia; order Chthoniobacterales; family DASVRZ01; genus DASVRZ01. The sequence goes on from JBBRNR010000001.1 coordinate 422,732, forward strand.
GCGCAGGCACGAAGTCGAGCGTGAGTCGGGGTTGCGTGCACTCTCCAACATCCGATTTCTACCCGCACAACCTTGGGCAACACTACCGGAAAGCCTGGGTATCGGTCACGTGCATCTCGTTTCCCTCCGGGCGAGTCTCAGCGGATTAGTGGTTCCAAGTAAATTTTACGGCGGAATGGCGGCGGGTAGACCCTGCATTTTTATTGGACCTCAGGGATGCGAAGTTGCCCGTTTGATTGTGGAGCACCGAACGGGAAGGGTGATTTTCCCAAATGATCCTTCAAAATTAGTGGATGCGATTCTGGATTACCGTAATGATCCCGAAAGCCTCGAAGGAGATGGCCGGCGAGCCAGATTGGTTGGTCAAAAAGCCACTCTCGAAAATGCTACCCACCGGTTTATCCGACTGATTGCAAAATTAGATCCTTATTCACAGGTTCAAAGGAAAGTTACTTGTCATATTTTTTTATAATCAGATGCTTGTTATATGAGTAGTGCAGTGGTCTCTAGAGCACTTGATGATGATAAGCTAGTAAAAACAAACGCCTCTTTTTTCTCTCAAAAATGGGTACTGAGTCTGCTAATGTCTTTTCTCGATGTAGTGAGTTGGATTGTTATCTTCAGGTTGTTCATGTTTCTCCGTGGAACCACGGTAAATACTTCCCAAATGGCATGGGGCGCTTCCTGCTCGATAGGGTTGGCGATTACCATTGTCGCACTTTACACTGTAGGTGGATATAATACTCGCCGCGACTTGCTGAGCTTGGCTTTTGCTGCGGAATTTATTCTTTCAATGCTGGCAGCAGCGGCGATTTCTTTCATTTTCATCTATGCCATGGCCACCTATAGCCAAGAAATACGCCCTAGTCGCAGTGTGCTGCTGTCCACTTTTTTTACCTTTCCCCTAGTTTCCCTATTCTATAGAAGGCTAATTGCCAATTGGTATTGGAGCCTTCGTAAGACTCGGGAATTTCTGGTTATCGGCGGGGGTGCGTTGGCTCAACAATTCATGCGCGCTTACAAGAGGTCTTCCTCCACTGAGAAACTCCGTTTTGTAAGTGATGATACAGAAGCCATTTTAAAGCCGATCGACGGGGACGGATCGCCAGTGATTGCAGGCCGTGTCTTTGAGCATGTGCGGAATATTGGCAGCCTGGTTGCAGGGGTTATCATAGCCGAAGAGTCTGGAAAAATTAGCGCTGCTTTAATTGATGCTTTGGTGCGACTGCACTTTGAGAGAGTTCCAGTTTATACGCTGGAGTCTTTTTACGAAACATTCTGGCAAAAAGTTCCCGTGTTGGCATTGGACGCGGTTTGGCCACTCCAGAAAGGATTCCCTTTATCGACTGATACGCATTATGCCAGCTTTAAGAGGATTTTGGACGTCCTTTTTGCATTAATCGCATTGATTCTGCTGGCACCTGTTTTTGGGTTGGTAGCGCTGATCGTCCGTTGGGAAAGCCGGGGATCTGTCATTTTCAAGCAGGAGCGCGTGGGGTGGCACCGGCGCTCTTTCATGGTGCTTAAGTTTCGCACCATGTATGAACGCGAGGAAGAAGGCAGCCTGTATACACAATCCAACGATAGCCGCATCACACGGTCAGGCAGGTGGTTGCGTAAGCTGCGACTCGATGAGTTGCCTCAACTTTGGAATGTCCTGATTGGGGACATGAGTGTAATTGGCCCACGAGCGGAATGGATCAAATGTGTGGCCCTCTACGAGGATTACATTCCATCATATCATTTCCGACATTTGGTTAAACCAGGCATTACAGGCTGGGCTCAAGTGAATTATCCGTATGGAGCCAATCTGGATGACGCCATTCAGAAGCTTAAATACGATCTATATTACATCCGGCACTATTCTTTGAAACTCGACGCCATGATCGTGCTAAAAACAATCCATGTCATCTTTCTTGCCAAAGGAAAGTAACAGCCCAACTGAATAAAGGCTGTAAAGGTTGAATAACGCGTCCGGTTCCTTTTAAAATGCATGTCGGAAGCGTCACGATAGGCCGCAGGTCGAGTTGCATCTTTTCCTGTGCAGTGATCTCCAAAAGAAGCGGGTCGGTCGGGTTAGCCGCCTCGCGGGCCTGCTTCGATTCGGGGAGATTGATGGTCAGCTCCGACTGCTTCGACTTAAACGTGGTCGTCACGATAAAACTGTAATCCGCCACAAAGCCGGTCTGGTAGGAACCATCCTATCCCGCCGCATCCTACATTGTTGGACAGTAATGATGTCCTGTGCCGCAAGCGAAAGGGCATACCTGCATCAACCAACGGATTATACTACCCTCTTTAAAGGTAAAAAAAATGGCATCCTTTCGGATGCCATTTAATAAAAAACTACAAACGGTTAGGAATGCTTCATACGACGGCGAACAACCATTAGCATGCCGCCCAGTCCGGCGATCACAGAGAGCCCCATAGTCGAAGGTTCGGGTACCACCGACAAATTATCAAAGAGGATCGAATTCGAACCCGCGTCTGCTCCAGTAGCACCAGTAACATTAAAAACCGCAGCTACTCCATCCACTGCAGTTGGGACAGCTCCAGCCGAGGAAACATCCACGTCGCTGAAAATGGTGAATGTATTATTATTCACATCAGTGATGATCGCAGTCAACTTGTTAAATTGATCGATAAACAATTGCAAACTGCTGGCACTATTGTAAGGAAGCGAGTTATCTGGATTTGTTTGGGAACTCGGAATGGCACCTCCAGTGCTCAACCGAAAATCCAGAAGATTAGCATCTAAAGAATCAGGCGTGAAATAGAGAGTCACGTATTCAGCACCTGCAGCAGTGAGACGAAAACCAAATTCATCCCGATTAGGATTTGCCAGAGAGCTGCTGGCGATCGAAAAATCTACTTTCAATTGGACGCCATTGAGAGCATCACCAACCACGCCAGTGGTGTGTGACAATACAATATTAGTTCCGCCGGGCGCGTTATCGGGAAGAAAAACGCCGCCTAATTGGGCAATGTAGTTGCTCGTGCTACTGAACAAAACTGGATTACTATTAACGTCTTGGATATTCCCAACAAAGTCACTGTTGCTACCGGCAACATCAAGGGAGGTGGGATCTGTGCTGACCCAGCCATTTTGCGTACTGAGGTTGTTCTCAGTATAGGCAGGAGGATTAAAGTCCTCAAAATAGGCTTTCGCGGATGGCGCAGAGGCCACAGAGAAAGAACCCAACAGAACTCCGAAAAGGAGCATTTTATTACTGGAAGAAATCGTGTTTGTCATGACTGTAGAAGTTTGCAAGGCAGCTTAAGGCTTGCTGACGAGACCTTGAGTACTGGTCTGGTCTGGGGGTGGAGTTGGCCTCCCTTTAGTGCCTGCATGCGCTGAGGGGAGGAGAAGGAGCATAGCGGCTCCCACAATGGCGAGGAATAAGGTGGGTTTCATGCCGTCATCTTAGTGAAGAATGTTACATGTGCAATACTTATTGCGTAGATTCTTCGACTTTATGAAGATTCGTCGTCATTCAGTTCAAGTCTGATGTCGAACACTCCCCTTTGCCATGCCTCGCCAGATTATGCCAGCCAATATTCGCCACTCAAGGCGGATCGTTTTGCCATGAAAACAGACGCCGCTAGTCTTGCCAGACACTCCGTTTCGTGGTGGGTTTTTTTGTTGTTTTTCTTAGCGGCGGGTGTCTCCATTTTTCTGAATGGGGTCGCCGTCGAGGGAGCGGAAGGTGTCTTTTTATCTTTTGCTGGACTGGTGATGCTGCTTTTTCCCCCGCAGACGCGCGTGGAAGGGAGATTGTGGATTCTGCTGGCAGCGCTCCTCCTCTTCTGCGCTTTGGCGCTCCTCCCGCAGGACTTGTTTGCCATTCCTGTCTGGCGAGCGCATTTGCAAGGCTTGCCCATTCCTCTGGGAAAACAGGTGACGCCAGTACCGAGCGAGACTGCTTTTTTTCTCTGCCTGCTCGGGATCAGCGGTTGTTTATGTTTGTTCGGCCTGGCTCATCCATTGCGCTCGCGCTGCCTGCTTTGGCTGGCGTGCGCCGCCGTGCTGGTCTACCTCTGCTATGCCGGACTGGCTATTTACTCTTGGAAAACAGGCTGGAAATACCCGTTCGACGAAGATGCCAGCTTTGGATTTTTTCCCAATCGGAATCATACCGCAACTTTTTTGATCACGGGCAGCCTCCTTTCGTCAGGCTTGCTCGCGGTTGCGGCCCGGAGTGGGCGATGGCTTTATGGGGCGCTGGCCAGCGCCGGCCTCTGCGTGTGCGCTGTTTCGCTCCTGATATATTCAAGCTCCCGAGGGGGAGTCGTTTTTCTGCTTCTTGCGATATTTTTGTGGCTCTTGGGAATGGGCCGTGCCCGCTGGTCCATTCCTTTGCTGGTCACGTTTCTAACCACTCTTTTCGCTGGTTCGGTCCTTTTTTATGTTTCCAACAGCGAGGCGCGCAACCGACTCGTTCAGCCGTACTTCGAGAAATCTGACACAAGCGCGGGGCAAGATTACTCTCGGAAAGAAGTCACCTCGGAAGGGCGGCTGTTAATTTACAAGGACACTCTGAGAATGATCTCCCAGCACCCCATCATGGGGATTGGGCTGGGCGCCTTCCGCTATGTTTATCCTTTTTATCAGAGGGACTCCCTTAGTGAATCGACCAGCGCACATCCGGAAAGTGACTGGCTGATGCTAGCGGCGGAGGGCGGACTGCCCTCCTTGCTCGTGGCTATAGCTGCTGGAGTCTTTCTTTTGCGCCGCATCCGAGGAGAGAAAGAGCATCCTTACTGGCCATTGCGCTGGAGTTTTGTCTGCGCGGCAGGCACAGCGGTGTTGCACGGCTTGGTTGATGTGCCCATTCATCGTATTGCCCTGGGATGGTGGATCCTGCTCATTTTCACAGCGGGTGTGCAAGTTTTCCCAAAACAGGAAATGCAGCCGCGGCTTTGGGAAAAAATCATTTTCGCACTCGTTGGACTCGGAGCCTTGGGGTTGGGCATATTTTTGATTCGCGCAGAATGGTTTGGCGGCACCTCGTCTCCTCCTTTTCGGGCCTCCAGGGCAGCGGCTAAGATCTACGAAATTTATCAATCAGATCCGGAAAAAGCTTCGCAATTTGCCACGGGCGAAATTGAGAAATCGCCGATGGATCAGGGTCTCTATCATCAAAAAGCTCTGCTTCAGTTGAGAGACGAAGGCACTGATCACGAAGTGGATTCCCTCTTTGCGGCGCGCAGAGCGTTGAATCCGAGTTGGCCCCAAATCCCTTTGGATCAGGGAGATGCCTGGATCAAAATCGACACCGGCAGGACCGCCACGCTCTGGCTCGAGGCTATCGGTCGGATACGAAAAATCGATCAAGTGAGAGGTTCAGGTCGAACTCTCCAGCTATACGATGACATCTTAAGAAAAAGCGCCGGACACCCTGAGATTCAACTGCGTTTGCGGGAGGCTTTCGGACGGGATCCCGCCATGCTGCTCACCTGGCTGGAGCGGGTCGAGGCACCGCTGGCTAGGGAAGAGATTAAAAACATAGCCGCTGATCCCGCGCTCCTAGCGACCTTCCCACCTGCTTCACGCAAAATATTTCTCCGAATCTGGTATGACATCGCGGATCATTCGGATCTCCAGGCTTTTGCGAAACAAATCGGCTGGCAGGACGCCGCCTGGCCCATCGGGATCCGTCAGCTATTGGACGCCAGAAATTTTCAGGAAGCGGTGCAAAATGTGGTCAAACATAATCATCTCGACCTCTCCCTACCGACAGCTGGCACAGGAAAAATATCAGGTTATCCAGAGGAAATCGAAAGCCCGCTGGAGAGATTCACATTCTATTGGAAGTCCGGCAACCAGGTCACCGCCCGGCGCGTTCTCGAGGAAGCCCGCGCGCAGGCGGAGAAATCCGGCAAAAAGTCGCCAGAAATCTGGAAAACCTCCGCATCTTTGGCCATTCACGACGAGCACTGGGAGTTGGCTTGGTCCTGTCTGCAACGCTATGTGCGAGAATCGGGCCTAGACGCCTCCCTCTGAAAAAGGTAGGTTTCCTGTTCCCCTAACCGATGGCCCACCGCGACTTTTCCCAGACACGACTTTGCCACCAGCTGCGGGATGGGAAAAAATGGATGCGAGTCACATTGGCCTGTGGCTCGGCTTTTGCGGCACTCGGAAAACTCCACGCCCAGACCGTTTCCACAGTGCGCGAGGCAGAGTTTCGCTCGCGCTGGACGGATTACCAGGTGGACAAGGCGAAAACAAATTCAGCCCCAGCAGAGGCCGATGTCGCGACCAAGGAATCGCTCCTGACGAAGTTCACCCAATTTGGCCCATTGGAGTTTCATGGCGGTCTGACCACGGGCTGGGAGTATTCCAACGAAAAATACAACCTTAATAACCAGACGAACCCGTCGAGCAGCAGTCTTTTTCTCGCACCTTCCCTACTCGCCACCTATGAAAAAAAACTCGGGACGTGGGACATCGGAGCCAGCTACTCCGTGGGCTGGCTTTATTATTTGGACCCAAATTATGTCGGCTCGAATGGCGATGTAACCACTTCGCAAACGGCAAATCTGGCGTTGCTGCGCATGAATGAGCGGGTGACCGTTCGTTCGACCACGAGCGCGTCCTCGGGCACGGGGTTTGACATTCAGCGGGGCCAAGCGACGGACCGGGTCGCGGTCGGGGAAAATTTTTCAGTCGAGTACCGAATCACTGAATACATGCGTACCGGCGTGAGCGGAAACTGGGGCTACGACTCCTACAGCACTCCCGGAAATGTGGCGGGCGTGGGCGACAGCACTAATTATCGTTATGCCGGCGCTGTCTTCGTGGATAATTTCTGGACAGATAAAACCGCTTATCGTCTGGAACTGTCCGCCGGTTCCGACGTTCAGGACAATGGCTCCGCCATCTCAAATGATAGGACTTACGCCCAGGGCGTGGTGCGGATCAATTACGGGCCAACCTCGAAGTTGGCATTCACGGGCAGCGTCGGCCTAGGCGTGCGCGATCAGACTCAGACCAGCAGCGATTCGCAGAATGGATTGCGGACGGTTTACTCGCTTTCGACCACTTACACGCCGTCTGAAAAGACTTCCATTCGACTCTATGTCGGCATTGAGGGAGCGGCCAGTTTGCCGGAATTCTCTCTGGCGGTGAACTGGCATCCACGGGAGTTCACCTTTCTGGAGCTTTCAGTGTATCAGCAGACCGGCTTGTCGAATTTCACCACCACGAACGAGCGTCTCTCGAAAGGCTTTCTTCTCAGCATACGGCAAAGACTTTTTGCCCGGCTGAATGCAAGTATTAGCGGAGGCTACGAGCAAAACGCTTCCATAATCAACGGTTCGACAACCAATATGGAAGACCCATATTCTTTTGTCGCCCTCGGACTGGGCTGGCAAATGAACACCCACCTATCCCTCCAGACTCAGATTCGCACTTCTCAAGGCCGTAACTCTCTCGGCACCTTAGCCAGCGGAGAGCAAACCCGCGCCTCAATGAGTTTAAGTTTGACTTTTTAGCCGTCCCGACCACCATTCCCCACTCTTTTTATTCATGATTGGAAAATTCTTTCTCTCCAGACTTAGTATGCTGGTTCTCCTCACTTTGGGTTCCCTGCAAACGCTTCCCGCCCAAGACAATGGCGCTCCCCCCTTGCAGCAGCCCAAAGCCACACCCGCACCCTCCGATACTCCCACGGACACGACTAGCAAAAGCAACGCCACGGCGCAATCAGATGATTTCAGCAACCGGGTGATCAATTCCGCCGCCAACGATTATGTGCTGACCACGGCCGACACCTTGGAAATGTCCATTTTCCACGAACCGGACCTCGCAACACGCAGCAAAATCAGTAGTGACGGGTCTGTGCAACTTCCACTTATTGGTGACACCAAGGTTGCCGGAATGACCGTGCGGGATGCCCGCGAACTGATCCGAAAACTTTACGATGCGCGTTATCTGGTAAAGCCGCAGGTTTATCTCAACGTCGTCGATTACGCGCAGAAGAAATTCACCATTCTCGGCCAGGTTACCAAGCCTGGGACGTATGAATTGCCCGGCGGTGGCTCGATGAGTCTATTGGAGGCCGTTGGGGTGGCGGGAGGATTCACCCGGAGTGCGGATCGGGGGAAAGTTAGCATCCAGCGTACCACGAAAAAGGGCCGGGAATCGATCAAGATCAACGCCAAGAAACTCTCCGGCGAGGGCGAAAATAGCTTTACCGTGCAACCCGGCGACGTCATCACCGTCGCGGAGAGCTGGTTTTAAGGCCTTCCCATCCAGAATTTTGTAAAAGTTAGACTCATGAATAACGAATTGGATAACACCTCAAATCTGGGCGGCGACGGCCCGTCGCAAGGCGACAAACTGGCCGGTTACTATCATGCGGTTCGCGAGCGCCTCTGGATCGTATTGCTTTGCCTCGTCCTCGGTGCCATCGGCGCAGCGATCAAAGTCGCCATGACCGTGCCGAAGTTCCAGGCGAGGTCCGTGCTCTTTCTCGAGCAGGAACAAAATAAAGTCTTGAGCAACGTCAAGGACGTCCGCGAGGAGCAGATCGGCAGTCTCGACATGATCAACACCGTTGTCGATTTGCTGGGGAGTTACACGTTTGCCGAGCGGGTCAGCAAACGCATCGAGTGGAACGATGACCAGCATCATGCCATCCAAGGCCCAGATATTCCGACCGCCGGCCAGATTCCGCAGTTGGTCGCCCCGCGTTATCGCAAGGCGACGCGTTTGATCGATATTTTTGTTACCCACACCAATCCGCAGGTTGCTACAGTTCTTGCCAATGCCTATGCGGAGGAATATATCCGGTATGTCTTTGAGAAACGCTCCGAGGCGAGTAAGAATGCCCGGCGTTATCTCATCGAGGAATCGGAGCGCCTGCGCGAGAAAATGCGCGTCTCCGAGGAAGCCTTGCAGAATTTCCGCCAGCGGGAAAATTCCCCCTCACCTGAGAAACAGCAAACTCTGCTCGAGGGGAAAGTCCAGCAATCCACCGCTCAGATCGACCAGCTCGAGGCGACCCGGTTCCAACTCGACTCTGACCTGACTATCGCCCGCGCCAATGTTGGGAAAATCGATGAACTGCTCCGCCTGCCCAGCGTCGCTCGCGAGCCGAAAATCGCCCAGCTCAACCAAGCCATCGCCGATCAGGAGCGTGTCATGCTCCTGCTTTCACAGCGTTACCGTCCGGAGCATCCGAATTACATCGCAAATCAGACTCAGCTCAATTCCTTGATCAGCGACCGCAACACCACACTGCAAAACGTCGTTTCCCTTCTGGAAACCGGACGCGACCATCTCCAAGCGCAGCTAGACGAAATCAACAAAGACAAAAAAGCCCGTGAGTCCGATCTACTCAACGTCACTGGAAAATCTGTCGAATACAACGACCTCAAGCGGGAGCTCGACACCGACCGGCTAATGTATGACTCCGTCCTTAACCGCATGAAGGAAATCGACATGACCACTGGCTTCACCAGCTCGCCAGTCAACATCCAGGAACGCGCCCTCGGTGCCGCCTCGCTCACGGAAAGTCCGATCAAGGTTTACGCCACAAACATCCTTCTCGGACTCGCCGCCGGCATCGCCATTGCGTTGGGACTCAATGCCTTGGACACCTCCATCCGCACCGTTGAGGCAGCCGAGGAAATGACCGGACTGAGCGTACTCTCAGCGGTTCCCATTCGCAAAAAAATATCCGCCGGGGAGGCCTCCAGCATCTTCGACACCGTCACTAATCGCCGGGGATTAATCGCCGAATCCTTCCGGTCGCTACGTGCGTCACTGGCTTTTTTGTCCGCCAATGAAGTCAAACGCACCTACATGATCACCAGCGCGGTGCCGTCCGAGGGCAAGACTTTTTGCAGTTCGAATTTCGCCATCACCCTCTCTCAGCAAGGCCTCAAAACCCTCCTCATTGACGCTGATCTGCGCAAGCCCTCCGTCTCCAAGGTCTTTCTCAAAAAACATGTCAGCCCCGGACTCAGCGACGTGCTGGCCCACATGGTTTCGCTGAAGGACGCCGTCATCGTCACCGAAGTGGAAAATCTCACCATTCTCACCGCAGGCAATCACGCCCCCAATCCGGCGGAACTCCTCGGCACGACACGCTTTAAGGAAATCCTCGATGAAGCCCTGCTGACCTACGACCGCGTCGTGGTGGACACCGCCCCCTGTCTCGCTGTGAGCGATGCTCAACTCATCGCGCCTTACATCGAAGTCCGCTGCCTCGTCATTCGCTCGATGTCCACCCCGAAACGCACTGTTTTACGAGCGGTCAAGACTCTCGACGAAATCAATTGCCTGCCGGACGGCATCATCCTGAACTTCCTGCCCACCCGAAGCAGCTACTACTACTCAGGCCGTTACCTCGGCTCCTACAGCGGCAAGGGAGTTTACGGCGCGGAGACGTAAGTCTCTGGTGCGTTCTGAGTTTTCCCCAGCCGCCGCTGAAACTAGAACAGAGGAATCTGTTCCTTGTCCTCGCGATTTCGGCGGGTGCGCGCTCCGGTTGCAGGTCGGGCCCGACCACCGGCACTGAGTTCGGCCTGCTCCAGGTTGGCCAGAATTTCCTTGGCGCGACGGATGATCGTCGGGGGTAATCCAGCCAGGCGAGCCACTTGGATGCCGTAGCTTTTATCGGCGCAGCCTTTTACGATCTTGCGCAGGAAAATGATCTGCTCGTTCCATTCGCGGACGGCAATGTTGTAGTTTTTCACTCCGCCTCGCCCGGATTCCAAGTCGGTCATCTCGTGGTAATGCGTCGCAAACAACGTCCGCGCGCCGATCGTGTCGTGGAGAAATTCCGCCACGCTCCACGCGATCGACAGTCCGTCGAAGGTCGAGGTGCCGCGCCCGATCTCGTCCAATATGACCAGACTCCGCACGGTGGCATTGTTGACGATGTTCGCTGTTTCGTTCATCTCGACCATGAACGTCGATTGCCCTTTCGAGAGATCGTCGTTCGCCCCGACACGGGTGAAAATCCGGTCCACCAGTCCGATTTCGGCGGACGCCGCAGGGACCCAACTTCCAATTTGCGCCACAAGCACGAGCAGCGCGACCTGTCGGATGTAAGTCGATTTGCCCGCCATGTTCGGTCCCGTGATGATGAGTAGCCGGTTCGACTCCAAGTCGAGTAACACATCGTTTGGCACAAATTTTCCATCGACCAAATTCTGATCCAGCACGGGGTGCCGACCATCGACGATGTGCAGGCGCCCGTCGTTCGTCAGTGTCGGGCGGCAGTAGCCGAACAACCGCGCCGTCTCCGCCAGCGATGCCAGCGCGTCGAGCGTGGAGATCGTTGCCGCCGTGCGCTGAAGTGAGGGGAGTTCCATGAGTATCTGACTCCGCAACTCGCCAAAGAGATCGTACTCCAACTTCTTCATCCGCTCATCCGAGCCGAGGATCTTGTTCTCCATTTCCTTCAGCTCGGGAGTGACGTAACGCTCGCCGTTGACCGTGGTCTGCTTGCGCACGTAGTCGATGGGAATGGAACCCAAGTTCGCCTTCGTCACTTCGATGAAATACCCGAAGACCGACGTGTAGCGGATCTTCAATGACTTGATCCCCGTGCGCTCGATCTCGCGATCTTGCAGTGCGGCGATCCAGTTTTTGCCCTCCACCGACGCCACCCGCAGCTCGTCGAGCACGGGATGATAACCCTCGCGGAAAATGCCACCGTCTTTCAATGCGAGCGGCGGCTCGTCGGTGATGGAGCGGGCCAGCAGCGCGGTCAACTCCGGCAATGGCAGTAGATTTTCCTCCAACTCAAACGCCAGCCGGTCGCGGTCGCGGTCGCCGAGTTCGGGACGCATCAAGGCTACCAAATGGCTCTTTAACTCCGGGATCTGTTCCAGCGAACAGCGCAGTGCCAGCACGTCGCGCGCATTGCCACCGCCCTGCGAAAGCCGACTGACGATCCGCTCGATGTCTCGAATATCGCGCGCTGTTTGCCGCAGTTTTTCTAATAGATAAGTTTCCTCCAATAAATCGCCGATGAACTGCTGGCGGCGGTTCAACTCCACCAAGTCGCAGATCGGTTGGAGCAGCCATTGACGCAAACGGCGCGCTCCCATCGGAGTTACAGTCCTATCTAAAGAGGCGAGCAGCGTGTGCTTGCTGGAAGTGCGCGAGGTTACCAGCTCCAGGTTCATCTGCGTCGCCGCGTCGAGAGCGACAATGCCGTCCGTGCGATACGATCCCAGTGTGCTGACGTGGCTCACATTCCGCCGCAGGCTGTGACGCAGATAGTGCAGAATCGCCCCCGCCGCCGACGTGCCGAGCACGAAATGCGACACGCCAAAGCCGTCGAGCGATTGTGTTTTGAAATGGTCCAGCAGCGTGAAACTAGCGTGTTCCGGGCTGAAGAGAAAATCCTCCACCGACACGACATTCACCAAGTCCGAGAAATGGTCCAGTTGCGCTTCCGCCACCAGCATTTCCGCCGGATTCACCCGCGCCAGTTCATCGAGCAGCGACGCCATCGTCACCATTTCAGTCAACCGAAACTCGCCCGTGCTCAAGTCGATCACAGCCAGCCCATAGCCTTGCGCGGAATCGTGCCAGACTGAGGCGAGATAATTGTTTTTCGCAGAATCAAGGAGATTGAAATCCGATACGGTCCCCGGAGAAATAATCTGCGTGACCTCGCGCTGGACGATCTTGCCGGGTTGCGGATCACTCGTTTGCTCACAGATGGCGATGCGCTTCCCGGCTCTGATGAGTTTCGCGATGTAACCCTCCGCTGCATGATACGGCACTCCGCACATCGGCGTGGTGTGACGTTTCGTGAGCGCCACATTGAGGATCGCCGCGGCCTCCCGAGCATCCTCAAAAAACATTTCATAGAAATCCCCCAGCCGATAGAAGAGCAGCGTCTGCGGCGGCAGACTCGCGCGTATCTTTTGATACTGCTGCATCATGGGGGTGAGATTTTCCGACATTAACGGAGAGGCTAGGGAAATGCTGGGAAGGTTCAAGTTGCCAGCGACGCGAGCAAGGACGAATCCACCTGAATCCTCTGCAACTCGCATGGAGCGAAGCGGGTCTGGACTAAAACACCGCCGCCATTGCGGCCCGCGCGGAATCCATCAGCCCGCGGCCGAGCGGAGTCAGGCGTCCGTGTTCCTCGACAACCTTCCACCCGCCTCGAAAAAACTGCGCGTTGGCCGCACTGTCCTTTTCCGCCAGTTCGGTTTGACTCGCATCGAGCACTCCAGAATCGAGCAGACGCCGCACGCAACGATACATGCGCGCCGACACATAGGTGGCATGGTAGATTCCCTCCATGGGCCGTGGATCGATCCGCAAGGGCGATTGGTAGCGCTCGTCTTCGCTGTTCAGTGTGAGCGGTTCCTCGGTTGTCATGCCGAAGAGAAGATTGTGCGCGCTTTCGTGGGCCAGCATTTGCACGAGTTCGAGCACGCCACCACCTCGTCTCGCATTGAGTAAAATGCCACCCCACATCATGAAACTCGAGGAGCCATCGAAGGTGAGGGCTGCCGGGTCCATACTGCCACTCGCGAGGGTAATCTCCCGGACGAGTTCGCTGATTTCATTCGCCAAGGCAGGGTCGCCAGCCTTCATCAGGTCAAAGGCACCCTCGATCAGGGCGCGGCATTGGACCGATTCCTCGGGCCGGGGCGGAAAAATTTGAAAATCGGACCCCGTGTCCGCGATAAAGAACCGGACATAGCGCGCCGCAGCCTCGTCGTGGCGCGGGTCCACCAGTTCCTGAATGCGCAATCCCCCGGAAAAGGAGGGCAGTGCGATGAGCTTCTGCCAGAAGCCTCGCGCCTCGGCGTATTCTTCCCTTTCGAGGGCCAGAACAATGTCGAAATAGTAACTAAAGGCCACCGGCGACACGGGCGCGGCCTCCAAACGACCCAGAAAGGGCTCAATCTCCTGCGGCAAAGTGTCGAGGACTGTCCCAGCCTGCTCCTGAATATGGCGCAGACTGTTGGCCAGCCGCGACCGCATGAGCTGATCCATCTGCCGGGCGCGCACGGCATCCGGCTCGAAGTCCCATGAGAAATTTCCGGCGGCCATTCTCCGATCCAGACCGGTTTCAGCCGTCGCCATGGAGGAAATTAGCGAATCTTGAGTCCTTGTTTAGTCCCGATTTTCGAGCCGAGCTTCACCAGGGTTGCGGCGGTCAGGCCTTGGGCGCGATCGTCGACCACGAGGTTGAAGCCGAGAAGTTTTTTCCAGTCGAGTTGCACTTTGGTCGTTGTATTCATGGGCTCATTTTGCCAAAGCTCTGCCAGCTGTCAATCGCCAATCGACTCATGGTTTACTTTCTTACGACCCAGACCGGCGCTTTCACCCTCGGAGAGGTGCGCCGGTCGAGGATTCGTCGGCAAATGCGCATCCTGGACTACGATTCCGCCCTTCAGAAACGCCATTTCGCGCCCGGCACCTATATCTTTACCGACATCGACCGGCTGCACTACCGCCAGCGCGAGGAAGCTGCCCGACTCTATCTGCATCTGCGAAACGAAGGCTGCCCCGTGCTCAACGACCCCGCCCTCGTCCAGACCCGCTACCCGCTCCTGCGCACCTTGCACCAGGCCGGCATCAACCAATTCTCCGCCCAGCGTGCCTCCGAGCTCGCCGAGCCCCTGCGCTTCCCCGTCTTCATTCGCAACTGCCATGAACACGGCCGACCCTTCTCCGATCTGCTCCACTCCCTCGGCGAAGTCCACGCCGAGATCGCCCGCATCGTACAATCCGGCTGCCCGCGCGAGCACCTCATCGTCGTCGAATACGCCGCCGAACCCGTCCGGCCCGGCTTGTTTCTGAAATACTCCGCCTTCCGCATGGGCGGTCAGATCCTCCCCCACACTACCGTCCACGAAGGGCGTTGGCTGGTGAAATGGGGCACCATGGGCATCGGAGTCGAGGAAGATTACCTCCAGGAACAACGCATGCTCCTCGCCCAGCCCTATGCCTTTCGCGAAATCTTGGAAAAAGTCTTCCGCCTGGCCGACATCGAGTATGGCAGGGCCGACTTCAGCCTCTACCAGGGCCAGCCGCAGATCTACGAGATCAACACCAACCCGCACGTCACCGCCCCACGCCCGCACCCCTTCCCCACTCGGGAACGCAATCAGGACCTCATCTGGCACGCCTACCTCGATGCCGTGCTCGCGATGGACACTCCGTCCCTCCACGCCGTCGCGTCGTTTCCCGCAGCCAAAAAACCGTGGAGCCCGCCCCATCCCCTTCAGGAAAAAGCCTCCAAAATCCTGGTGAAACTCCAATTTTGGAACCACTCCGCCTGTCATTGGGCTGTAACCCGGATGAAACAGCACCAAAAAGCCCTCCAAAAGTATCGCGCCAAGAAAGCCCGCGACCGCCAGCGCCGCTCTGGTCAGCCCTGAAGTCGCCCACCTCACCTCCCCAACGCGCCGGACGCGGCCATCTCACTTATTGCCGCCGGGAGCGGAGTTGGATAGAAATCTCCTCGATGTCCGCCACTCTTCCTCTCTTGCAACGTCTCTTTGGCAGCCTTCTCCGCACGCTCATCTATCGCGTCACCATCCAGGGTCTGGAAAACCTCCCGCGCACCGGCGGCGTGCTCCTCGTTCCCAACCACCTTACCTATGTGGACGCCGTCGTTCTGCAACTCGCCTGTCCCCGACCCGTGCGATTTCTGGTTCATCGCACCATCTACGAAATTCCCTGGCTGAACCTCGTTTTCCGCTGGATCAAAGCCATCCCCATCTCGGAAACGCAGGCCAAGGAGGCGATCCGACTCGCCTCGGAAAGACTGACCGACGGCGAAGTCGTCTGCATTTTTCCCGAGGGCGAACTCAGCCGCAGCGGGACGTTACTCAAGCTGAAAAAAGGCTTCGAACTCATCGCCCGTCGCGCTGGCACTCCCGTGGTCCCCGTCTGGCTCGACCGGCTCTGGGACTCCATCTTTTCTTTCAAGGGCGGACACTTTTTTAAGAAAATGCCCACGCGCATTCCGTATCCGGTGACGGTCTCCTTCGACGTCCCGATTCCGGCGCCGCAAGCCGATGTCGCCACAGTTCGCGAACGTCTGCTCGTTCTCGGCGAAGCGGCGTATCAGGCCCGCCAGGAGCTCCAGGGGCATCTCGGTCGCGCGTGCATTCGTGGCCTGAAAAAGCAGTCGAGTTCCATTGCACTCATCGACGGCACCGATCATTCGGAGTTGAGCCGGGGGATGTTGCTCGCCATCGCCATCGCCCTCAGCCGCCATCTGCGACGTCGTTTTCCCGGTCAGCGCATCGCCATCGTTTTGCCGCCCGGCAAAGGCGCGGTCATTGCCAATCTCGCCACCGTTCTCGCCGACAAAGTCCCCGTGAATCTGAACCTCACCGCCGGACGCTCCTCCCTCGAATCTGCCATTGCCCGCGGCGACATCGATGT
The DNA here is from genome assembly GCA_038230215.1 of Chthoniobacterales bacterium. Lineage (GTDB taxonomy): Bacteria > Verrucomicrobiota > Verrucomicrobiia > Chthoniobacterales > DASVRZ01 > DASVRZ01. The sequence continues at coordinate 439,119 of JBBRNR010000001.1, forward strand.
GGCGATTACCGCTGACCTCGTGCAGCGCCGTTTCAAAGACATTCCGTGGCCCAAACACGTTGTCCACCTCGAAGCCCTCCTGCCCCAGCTCAAGCCGCAAATCATTTTCTGGCGCATCTTCGCCACGATTCTGCCCGCCCGATTTCTCGCTTGGTGCATCGATCTCCCGCGCCGAGGCAACCGCAAGGAAGCCGTCCTCCTCTTCACCAGTGGGAGCTCCGGCGAACCCAAAGGCGTCGCCCTCAGCCATCGCAATATCCTCGCCAACGTCGCTCAATTCAGCTCCATGCTCAGCCTTCCGCCGCGCTCCACCATCCTCGCGTCGCTCCCGTTTTTCCACAGCTTCGGCTGCACCGTCACCCTCTGGTATCCACTCATCGAAGGATTGCGCTCGGTCACGTATCCGTCGCCATTGGAAACGAACAAAAACATCGAACTCATCGAGAAACACCAAGTCACCCTCCTCTGCTCCACGCCCACCTTTCTCCGCGGCTACATCCGCAAAGCGAAACCCGAGCAACTCCGCTCCCTCGATTTCGTCGTCACCGGCGCCGAAAAACTCCCCAACGAACTCGCCACCGCCTTCGAGGCCGCGCTCGGCTTGCCCGTCCTCCAGGGCTACGGCCTCACCGAAACTTCTCCCGCCGTCGCCGTCAATCTGCCCGACCCAAAAGCCTCGCGTCCGAACGACACCATCCAGCCCTCCAATCGCCCGGGCAGCGTTGGAAAACTTCTCCCCGGTCAGGCCATCCGCATCACCGATCCCGATACCGACGCCCCGCGTTCGCTCCACGAAACCGGCATGCTCTGGATCAAAGGCGCGAACATTTTCTCCGGCTACCTCAATGACCCCGCCCGCACCGCCGAAGTCCTGCAAGACCACGGCTGGTTTCGCACCGGCGACCTCGCCCGCATGGACGAAGACGGCTTCCTTTTCATCGAGGGCCGCCTCTCGCGCTTTTCGAAGATCGGCGGAGAAATGGTCCCGCACGAAACTGTCGAAATGGCCGTCGCGGAAGCCATGCAACTCGACCCCGGTGGCGACCGCAAACTCGCCATCGGCGCCATCCCCGACGAAGCGAAAGGCGAGGCGCTCGTGCTCCTCACCACAGTCGAGTTAGATTCCACTCTGCTCCGCAAAAAACTCAGCGACGCCAGCATCCCCAATCTCTGGATCCCCAAGATTATCTCGCGAGTGGAAAAAATCCCCGTCCTCAGCACTGGCAAACTCGACCTCGCCGGAGTCAAAGAGCTGTGCGCCGCCACAGTCAGCAGATAGAAATTCCAGTAACCTTTTCGATCCATGAAAAATTGCATTCCCCTGGAGAAAATCTATTTCTGGCTCCGCTGGCCGCGAGGTTTTGTGGCAAGCCTGGCGATCTATTCCGCCGTGTTTTTTTTCGTGCTGCTCGTCTGGACGTTTGGTAATGCGAGGCGCGAGGCGAAGTTTGGCCATAACAAGGACCAGGGGGAGTATGTGGCCCTGGCCAAAGACTTTAAGGACGGCCATTTTCTCACTGCCAACTTCAAGCCGCATCGACACCCGCTTTATCCGGCGTTGCTCGTGCCGGTGCTCGCGCTGGCTCCCGACAATGTCCACTGGCTGGGAGCCGTCAACGGCGTGGTGGGGTTGCTCGCCGTCGGGCTGACTTACTTTTTCGTTTTTCGGGCCGGGAAGCTGCATGGACCCGCGGCCTGCATTTCCATCCTGCTCGCGACCAACTTTTTTTTCATCAAGATGGCAGACATGGGCATCGTGACCGAGCCGACTTACATCCTCATGACTCTCTGCGCCGTGTGGTTGCTGGCCGATTATTGTTCCAAAAATAAACTCCGCCATCTCGTGGCGGGCTCTGTCTTCTTGGGTCTCGCTTTTATGACACGACCCAATGGCATCCTGCTTTTAGTCGGATTACTAGCCACATTGTTCGTGAAATTCTGCTCGTCAGTGGCGGGCGGAATCCGGCTGCCAGCCTGCCTGCTAACATGGGTCCGGGATTCCATCGTGGCAGCTCTCGTCTTTGCTGTGGTCGCCAGCCCGCTGTTGTGGGTTAAGTCCAGGCTCTATGGGAACCCGCTGATGCAAGGCAAGATCATGCAGTATATGTGGAACGACGATTACGAGATGGCGCGCAGTAAAAAAGCGGCGCACAGCTTGTCGGAATATGTGTCCGCTCATGGATGGGAAAGCATGGTGCGCCGGGCCGCAACAGGGCTGGCTGAAGTATTTTTTATCGTTCCGCTCGAGGAGGAGGTTCTGCCTATTTTGTATATCACTGCATTTGTTGGTGTGACGCTGGCTCTGGGGTCCATCCAAAAAAGTCGGGCATGGCCGGTGGGGCCGTTGATCTTCATTTTCTGTGTCGTCCAAATGCTGCCACTCGCCTGGACGGCCATTTCCAATCCCACACATCGGATTCCGTATGCAGCCATCCTGCCATTCCTGTTGTTTTTTGGAGCTCACGGCCTCATCGAAATCTACAAAAGACAACTGGCCACCACTCCAGCCAGGTGAAATCCTCCATCGAAATCCTCCGGCTGCGTCCGAGGCACGTTTTTCGAATCAGCCGTGGGGCCAAGGCGGATGTTAGCAATGTGATCTTGAAACTTTCCCATGCGGGTTGCATCGGAATCGGGGAAGCCTCTCCCAACGCCTTTTACAACGAGACTGCGGACGACGTCGCCAGCCGACTTACATCGCTTTCCGACTGGCTCACGGGCATCACCATTTCCAGCGCGGAAGACATCATTTCGCTCTGGCCCGCCATCTGGCAGCGCGTGCAACCATCCCGCGCCGCCGCCTGCGCCGTCGATCTCGCGCTCTGGGATTGGCTGGCGCAATCTCGGTCTGTCACGCTCTCAGAATTGCTTTGGAACGAACCAGCGCGCCCGGTCACGAGCTGCGTCACCCTGGGACTTTCCGAGCCCGAGGAACTCGACGCCAAACTGACCGAACTCGCCGGTTTCCCGCTGATTAAAATCAAACTCGACCGCAAAAATCCCGTCGAACTCGTCACCCAGATTCGCCAACTAACTTCCGCTCGACTCGTGGTCGATGCGAACGCCGCCTGGGACGCCGAAATGCTTTCTAACATCGCACCGCAACTCGCCTCACTCGACGTCGAATTCATCGAACAACCGCTCCCGCCCGGCGCTGATTTCACTGCCACTCGACCGCCTGTTTTCGCCGACGAAAGCTGCGTCACCCCTGAAGACGTGGACCGTCTGCCCGACGTATTTTCCGGGTTCAACATCAAGCTCGTCAAATGCGGCGGCAGCACGCCCGCGCTCGAAATGCTGAAGCGCGGCCAACGTCGCGGACTCCGCACCATGACCGGCTGCATGTTAGAAAGCAGCGTCCTCATCGCCGCCGGCTACGCCCTCGCCCAACGCACCGACTACGCCGACCTCGACGGCGCCTGGCTGCTCCATTCGGAGCCGTTCGGGCGCGTCCGCTTCACCAATGGCATCATCACTTCCTTATTGTCTTGAGATTAATTTCTCCCTCCTTCTAGGCTTCTCGAACTAGCAAAAAGAGGCGATCCGCTATTCCCAGCGGAAAAGTTTTCTGCTTTCCTCGGAGGTCCATGAATCTCCTCACCTGCGATCTTCCCGGCATCCCGAAACTGCGCAGCGGCAAAGTCCGCGAAGTCTTCGATCTCGGCGAGCAGTTGCTGATCGTGGCGACGGACCGCATTTCGGCTTTCGATTGTGTGTTTCCCGAAGCAATTCCCGGCAAGGGCGAGGTGCTTACTCAACTCAGTCGCTGGTGGTTCGAGCAGTTTCCTAACATTGCAAATCATTACATCTCGGCGGACGTGGACGAGTTTCCAAGCGAGTTGCATCCGTATCGGAAGGAGCTGGCCGGGCGCTCGATGTTGGTGAAAAAGACCACGCCACTTCCAGTCGAATGCGTCGTGCGCGGCTATCTCGCTGGCTCCGGCTGGAAGGAATATCAAACCTGCCGCACCGTCGGCGGACATCCCGCGCCGATGGGAATGCAGAATGCGGACATTCTGCCCGCGCCGCTTTTCACGCCATCGACCAAGGCCGATGAAGGTCACGATGAAAACATCACCTGGGATCGGTGCGTGGAGATTCTGGGTGCTAACATTGCCCGCCAAGTGCGCGATTTCAGCATCGAGCTTTACACGAGGGGCCGCGACATCGCTGCTGCGAAAGGGATCATTATTGCGGATACGAAGTTTGAGTTTGGGCTGTTAGATGGCGAGGTGATTTTGATCGACGAATGTCTCACGCCCGATTCGTCGCGCTTCTGGCCGGCAGATTCCTATGCGCCGGGATCGAATCCGCCCAGCTACGACAAGCAGTTTGTGCGCGATTATCTGGAGACTCTCGATTGGGATAAAACTCCGCCCGCACCGTCGCTGCCTGCGGAGGTGATCGCGAAGACGTCCCAGAAATATCGCGAGGCTTTTGAGAGGCTAACGCGATGACGCGCGAAGCTCATGTTCTGGGGAGCGCAGGCCGCTGGCCTGCAGTTTTTGGGGGCTCCCCCAAAACATTTTTCTGGCACGTTAGACCTTGCACGAGTCAATGTGGCAGGCGGGCCGCCTGCCACTGCAGGCCAGCGGCCTGCGCTCCCCAGAGATTGTCTTGACCGATGCAAGAGGACATCGACGACTTCCTGCTTTTTCTAGCGGTCGAGCGCGGGCTCTCGACTAACTATCAGCTCAATGTCCGCATTTCGCTGGAGCGGTTTGTTGGCTGGCTCCAAAAAAACACCCGGGTGACGGCGTTCTCTAAAGTGAATCTGGAGCACATCACCGAACATCTGGCGCATCGCAAACGCAGTGGACTCGCTGCGGGTTCGATTAAACTCATCATCGTATCTTTGCGTATTTTCTTCCGGTTTCTGGTAAAGGAGAAGCGCGTAAAGGCCGACATCGCTGGCGTCCTCCCGCTGCCACGACTCACCCGGTTTCTGCCGGAGACGCTGAATGAAATGCAAGTCGAGAAGTTGTTAGGCGGGCTGCCGACCAACCATCCGACGGCACTGCGCGAGCGAGCGATGATCGAGTTGCTCTACGCCAGCGGTCTGCGGGTTTCCGAGTTGGTGAATGCGCGTCTGGAAAACATCAATCTGGAGGAAGGCTGGATTCGCGTGATCGGCAAAGGCGACAAGATGCGGCTTGTGCCCGTCGGCAAACGCGCGCTGGAGGCGATCCAGAATTATCTAACTGTGGAGCGACCGCGCGTCGTCTCGAAGAAGACTGGCAGCGAGATTTTTCTGAACCGGCGCGGCACGAAGCTGACAACCGTTCGCATCTGGCAGATCGTGAAGCAATCGGCGAAGTTTGCCGGCATCGACACGAATGTCTATCCGCACTTGCTGCGCCATTCGTTTGCAACTCATTTGCTAGGAAACGGAGCCGACTTGCGCATCATTCAAGAGATGTTAGGTCACGCTGATATCGCCACAACCCAGATCTACACCCATGTGGATCGCGACCATCTGAAATCGATCCATCGCAAGTTTCACCCGCGAGGTTAGTTTTTCATTCGACTTCCACTTCGATCCCGCCAATCCACTTGACGAAAAGGTTGTAGATGGCGGCACCAACAATGCCTGTAATGAAGCCCATCAAACCGTAGAAGATCGGCATGAAGATCATAAGTCCCAGGCCAAGCCCCGCAAACATGGCTCCAGGCGTTGCGGGCATGTTAGGCTGCTTGGGGATGAAAGCTCCAGCCAAGGCAATGACGCCGAAAATTGGTACGAAGATCAGACCCATCGCTCCATAGAGAGCTCCTAACATTTTTCCCAATTGCATCGGGGCGATGCGGACGAGACGTTTTTTGAGAGCCATAAGATTCGGATGTTAGCTAACGAATTCCAATTCCACGGGAGCTGGAATCAGGCCGGCTTCGCTGGCTGCACCTAGAAATGTGGTGATCGCTTTTCTACCGGTGACGCCGTAGTCGAGCGTGTAGTCGTTGACATACATGCCGATGAATTTGTCGGCCATCGCAAGGTCGAGTCCGCGTGCCAGGGGCATCGAATGTTGCACGCCCGCGAGCCGGTTTTTGAGGCCGTATTCGATGCTGTCCTTCAGCACGATGGAGAGTTCGTGGCGGATTTCGGGTTCGATGTCTTTGCGAATGACATTGCCACCGAGCGGGAGCGGCAGGCCGGTGCTGCGTTTCCACCATTCGCCCATGTCGAGGAGGAGCTCGAAGCCGTCGGCGGCATAGGTGAGCTGGCCCTCGTGAATGATGAGTCCGACATCGGCGCGTCCGTCTTTCACCGCAGCAAAAATCTCATCAAACGGCACGACGATGTAATCCACTTCGCCCACAAACAGCCGAAGGGAAAGGAACGCGCTCGTCCGTGTGCCGGGGATCGCCACAGTGCGACCTTTCAACCAGGCGCGCACTCCTTCGTCACTCTTCGAAGCGGGCAAATTTGCGGTTGGCAACCCGACTAACATCGGCCCGTAACCGTCGCCCATGCTGGCTCCGCAGGTGAGCAGTGCGTATTTATCGAGCACGTAGGCGTAGGCGTGGATCGAGACGGCGGAAATGTGCAATTCCCCGCGCGTCGCCCGGTCGTTGAGCGTCTCGATGTCCTGGAGAATGTGCTCAAACTCGAAGCCACGCAGGTCGATTTTTTTCTCCGCCATCGCGTAAAACATGAACGCGTCGTCCGGATCGGGGGAGTGTCCGAGGGTGAAAAATTTTTGAGCCATGACGGCGAGTCTAAGGGAAAGATTAGAGTGCCGCCAAGTTTTTAACCGTTTCCCCAAGGCTGCAATTCGTGGCTGAGCATCTCCTCACCGGCGAAAACGAAGCGTCCGTCCATCTTTTCTCCGGCCAGAATCTGCGGCAGCCAGAGCGCGTCGTCCTGCCACATTTCGCCGTAGGGAATCGCCTCCAGCTCGCACCAAAACGGGTCCGCCTCGGGAGTCGCATGTGGCTCGCCCTCGTGCGCGAACGCCAGAAAAACGGAGCATTGGAGCTGGAATCCATCGGTGAAATGAAAGGACAACTCCGCCACATGACGCGGCTCGAGCGGTGTCACACCCACCTCCTCCTGAGTCTCGCGAATGGCGCAGGCGAGCGCCGTTTCACCCGGCTCGATTTTTCCGCCGGGCGCGTTAACTTTGCCAATGCCGAGCCCGCGCAGTTTGTGAATCAGAAGCACACGGCTGCCCTCAATCACAAAACAGAGCGTCGCTCGTTCTTGCGGAATCCAGTTATTCCAATCCATCGGGGGACAGCGTAGGATGGTTTTCTCGATCCGAAAACCAGGAAATCAGGAGAAAAAATATGAAAACTCTCATCGGCATGATTCATCTCGGGGCCTTGCCCGGCACACCGCGATCGCAGTCGTCCGTGGCCGAAATCGCGCGCCGCGCCGTGGCCGAGGCGAGGATTTATCGCGAGGCCGGATTTCCCGCGGTGCTCATCGAAAACATGCACGACACACCGTATCTCGCGCGTGAAGTCGGACCGGAAATCGTCGCCTCCATGACCATCGCCGCGCAGGCCGTGCGCACGGAATTTCCCGGGAAGATCGGGCTGCAAATTCTCGCCGGAGCGAACGAGTCCGCTCTGGCCGTGGCGCTGGCAGCGGAGTTGCAGTTCATTCGCGCCGAGGCCTTCACCTTCGGCCACGTCGCCGACGAGGGTTGGATGGATGCCTGCGCCGGGCCTCTCCTACGCTATCGACGCGCCATCGGGGCAGACGCCGTGGAAGTCTGGGCCGACATTAAAAAGAAACACGCGTCGCACGCGCTCACCGCCGATATTTCCCTCGGGGAAACCGCTGCCGCCGCCGAATACATGGGCGCGAGCGCGGTGATCGTCACAGGCCGGGTTACGGGCGACGCTCCTAATATCGGCGACTTTACCGATCTCCGCTCGCACACATCGCTCCCGGTCGTCATTGGCTCCGGCATTTCTGAATCCAATCTAACTCAACTGTGGCCTCTGGCAGACGCGTTTATCGTTGGCTCCAGTCTGAAAAAAGGCGGCCACTGGCACGGAGACCTCGACCCGCGCGCTACGGAATCGCTTGCCAGTGCCGCCGCGCGACTAACCGTTTCCTAACATGCGGCTTCCCGGCCTCCGCAGCATTCACTGGAAGGTGTTTGTCTCGCATCTGCTCATCCTCATTCTTCCCTGCAGCTACCTCATTTGGACCGCCCGCGGCGTGGTCGAACGCGCCTGGCTACAATCCACCGAGGAAGGCCTCATCGACGTCGCCACCATCACCGCCGGCGTCTATGCGAAGGCCGTGGAAACCGGAACCGCCAATCCGGCTTTCATTCGATTCGGACTCAACTCTGTGATTGAGGGGCTGCGCGCGGGCAAACCTCTCAAGTCACGCATTTTTGGCAGCGAACGCACCGCCTTCGATCTCGAACTCATCCTCTGCGACGACAAAGGCCAGATCGTTTACGACACGCTCGGACGCACAGGAAAATTGCACACCAACGACGTTGTCCAAGCCCGACTCGGCAATTACGGCGCGCGCTGGGAGCACATCGATGGCACGGTGAAACTCTACAGCACAGTACCAGTCCGCGTCGGTGATCGCATCGTCGGCACCGTCACCGCAGTCAAGCCCACGAAGCGCATCGCAGTCTTCATCCTCACCACCCTCCTCAAGTTCGCGATCCCGGTGATGCTGGCTTTTTCGCTCGCCGCGATTTTGGCCTACGTCATCTCCGGCTACATCACGAGGATTGTTAGACAACTCGCCAGCCAGGCCGAGTCGATTGCCGCCGGACACCCTAACATCAAACTGGAAACCTGGACCCGCAGCGAACTGGGAATGCTGGCCCGCGCTCTGGAAAAGATGCGACTCAAACTCGAGGGCAAGGCCTACGTCGAGGACATGGTGACCAACCTTTCCCACGAGCTAAAAACCCCGCTCGCTGCCATTCGTGGTGCTGCGGAAATTTTGGAAGATTCCGAACAGCCGGAAGTGCGCCAGCGTTTTCTAACTAACATCCAGCACGAGGTCGCACGGCTCGATCAAATCGTTGGCAACGTCCTCGCCCTCAGCCGCGTGGAAAGCCAGCGCTCGACTAACATGGCCATCGACATTGCCGCCATCACGCGGACCTTGGCACAATCCCACGCCGTCCGAGCCACAGCGCTGCAATGCGACTTCCATGCCGATGTCGCCGTGGGCGAGATTTGCCTAACCATCGCCACGCAACAATGGCAACTGCTCTGCAACAATCTCCTCGACAACGCCCTCCGCTTCAGTCGGCCTGGAGGCGCTGTTAGTCTGCGGCTCAGTCTCGAAAACGACATCATTGTTCTCGAAGTCAGCGACCAAGGCGTTGGCATCGAACCCGACTTGCTCCCGAAGATTTTCGACCGCTTTTTCACGACGCCAGCGCCAGCCACGGGGGAGCGCGGCACCGGGCTCGGGCTCGCCATTGTTAGATCTATCGTCGAGAGCCACCAAGGCACGATCACAGTACAACCTAACTCGCCTGCGGGCACCGTTTTCCGGGTTAAGTTTCATTGAAATCTTCTCGTAAACTTCGCGCTAGCTTCATCAGAACTTCACAGAGCCCCGCCAGAGTCGGCGCATGTTTTCACGCACATCCGCTCTCGCCCTCCTCCTCATTTTCCCGCAACTCGCACCTGCCGCAGACGCGCCCGGCAAGGTAGAACTTTCGCTCAGCCAGTGGCAGGAAACCATGGCGCGCTTAACCAAAGCCGAGACGCCGCTACCAGCAATCGAAAAGCCAGTCGCGCCCTGCCCGGCGATCATTTCCAGCGAGCGCTGCGAGGTGTCCTGGCAAAATGGACAATGGCGGCTGACCACCGATTTTGAAGTTGAGGTCTTGCAGGATCGCTGGCTCATTCTTCCCCTCGCCGACGCCGGACTTCCATTGTTATCGAGCCAGGTTTCGGAGGGCCGGATTATCACAAAAGACGGTGCCTGTGCGCTGCTGACTAACAAACCGGGTCCAGTCAAAATCCGGCTCGTTCAGGAAACGCCGCAACCCATCGAGGATCTGGATTTCTGGGTATCCTCGGCGACTTCCATTCAGGCGCACCTAACATCAACGGAGCCCGGCCTGCATCTCACGCTGAACGAAGCCGCCCTAACCTCCGCCCCACTCGCCGTGGCTCCGGCGGAAAAGGAGCGCACTCCACTGCAATTCCGCCGCACTACGGTTCCGGCAGTGGAGAAAAAAGACCTCACGCCCGGAGTCTGGGAGAGTCGTTCCGAGACGCAGATCGCCTATGAGGACGGACGCCTGAATTACCACCATCGCGTCGTCCTGCTCTGCACCAGCGGAAATGATTCCGCAGCCACGCTCTTGCTTCCGCCAGACTGCATTGTCCTGCGCGTTGCAAGCGAGGAGCTGGATCGCTGGGAAGCCACTGCCGCGCAAGACCACATCGCACTGCAACTCGATTGGAAAAAACCTGGCGCTCGGCAGCGTATTCTCTTCGTTGATGTGGCGCGCTCGCAACCTAACATCATGGCAAACTGGCCGCTCAACTCTCCGCAGACCGGACAACCCCAGCCGGAAGTCTGGCAGCTAACCATTCCCTCCGGACTGCGCACGACGGTTCCAGCGGAGCATCCATTGGCCGCGTCGCTCTCCACCTGGATGCAGGAGAAGCTAACAGGAAATGACGCCCCAGTTTTCCAGGCTTTGGCAGGTGTTAATATCCCTGTGACTCCGCTCAAAACAATCGCGCTGGCCGAGGCGCGGATCGAGGCGGCCAGGTTCTCCAGCGAACTCGCAGCCGGTGGCGGAATGCTCTCGGATGCAACCCTCGAAATTGCCGCTACGGAGAAGACGACAGTCGATCTGCAATTTGAAAAAGACACGCGCATCATTTCCTGCCGCGTCGCCGGACAACGGCAAAACCCACTCGATTTGGGTGACGGTCGCATCCAACTGAGCCTGCCAGCGGCCCGCGATCGCATCTCGGTGGAACTCACTTTTTCCCAACAGCTTGTCGCGTTCGATCCGGCCAGCGGCCAGGTGCGACTGACCATGCCGCAGACGCCGCTTCTAACCAAGACCGCAAGTTGGAGGGTTCGGCTGCCCGACGGGCTCTCCCTGAGCGCGTTCGATGGAAGCGTGGTTGCCGATGCCTCGGGCGCGAGCGGCGAGCTGCATTTCCAGCAGGAGCTTTATCGCGACACCGCGCCGCTGGCCATTCTCTTCTACCAAAAGAAAATCAAATGAAACTAACTAACATCGAACTCCGACTCGCCAAACTTCTAACCTCAAAACGCAAAAACTAAATTTATGAGCATCAAACAACTTCTAACCATCGTCGTCATTTTCCTCTGCACCTGCATCGCCTGGGTAATATTGGGCACCAGCCTCTCCATGCGATCCGAATGGTCGTCCTCCGTTCTGCGCGGCCAGGTGGCGAACCAATGGGGCGGAGCGTTGCAGCAGGCGCATCCGGAGATCTTTATCGAGGCACCGGATGCGACGGGCGGGAAACGTTTTTTCTCCCCGGCGGAGTCGCATGTGACTGTGGCGATCCACAACGATCCAAAGCGCAAGGGACTGCTCTGGAATCGTACTTACAACGTGGATTTCAAAGCCGATTATCGCCTGGAAAACACCAGTCCGATCGACGAGACGATGTTCGTGGTTTTCAAATTTCCAGCGCGCGACGCAGGTTATGAAAACTTCGCCTTTGTGATCGATGGCCGGCCCAGCACGCAAAATCCGAAGCGCGGTGAACCGCTCACCGAATCGGTCCGTGTGCCCGCTGGAAAATCGGCGAAACTCCTCATCGCCTACCGCACGCGCGGTCTGGACTCGTGGGGTTACTCGTTTGGCGATGCGACGCGCATCCGAAATTTCGAGATGATGATGAGCACGGATTTCCGCGACTATAATTTTCCGGTCGGCACGAGTTCGCCGACAGCGCGGACGGACACAGCGAAGGGCTGCGATTTCACCTGGAACTACCCGGATGTGATCGGCGCGCAATCCATCGGAGTGGAAGTCCCGGTGAAGTTAAACCCCGGTCCGGTGGCGGCGAGGATCACGTTTTTTGCGCCGGTGTCGTTGCTCTTTTTCTTCGCAGTCGTGGTGCTTTGGTCTCTGGTCTCGCGGACTGCGATGCACCCGATGCACTTCTTTTTTCTGGCGGCAGGTTATTTCGCGTTCCAGTTGCTGTTCGCCTATCTGGTGGACCTGATTCCCTTGTTGGCCGCCTTCATGGTCGCTGCGGTGGTGTCGGTCGGGCTGGTCGGCGGTTACTTGCGACTGGCCTTTGGATGGGCTTTCACGAAATGGGTCGTGGTCGCACAAGTCGCCTACATGGCGCTCTTCAGCGCGAGTTTCTTTTTTGACGGACTCACCGGGCTGACGGTCACCCTGGGATCCATCGCGACACTGGCCATCCTGATGGTAACCACGGCGAAGATCGACTGGACGACCAGGTTTCAGAAGAAAGTTGTTACTCCCCTCACCCCGGTCGCTGTCTCGTGAGAGCACTCCCCCACTCCGCCCGGCGCAAAAAAGTGGCTTCCCGCTTTTCCGTTTCCCGGATACTTTGTCCATCCTATGCGACTGCTGGATCGTTACATTCTGAAGAGCTTTTTTCTCCCGTTCCTCTACTGCTTTCTCGGCATTGCGGCGATTTGGCTCATCCTCGACATGGGCGACAAACTCCCCAGCCTGATCGACTCCCACGCCTCGGGAAGAGACATCCTCCGTTTCTATCGAATCCAACTCCCGCAGATTACCGTCTTCTGCCTGCCCATCGCGCTGCTCCTCGCCACGCTGTATTCGCTCAGCCGCCTTTCGCGCAGCAACGAGATCGTCTCCATGGTCACGGCAGGCATCAGCATCGTGCGCATCCTCGTGCCGATCTTTGTTTTCGGATTGCTGGCGACCGGAGTTACACTGGCCTTGAACTACCAACTCGCGCCCGAGTCCGAGACGAATCGCAAGGAGTTTTACGACGAGCTGACCCAGGGAAAAAAGCGCTCGACCGACCTCTTCGCCGTGCTTTTTCGCAATCGCGCCGACTCGCGAACGTGGTTTTTTGAGAAACTTTCCCGAGTCGATTCCGATGCGCGCGGCATCCAGATTCTCCAGCAGAATGACAAAGGAGACGCCGTCTGGAAAATCTTCGCCAAAGCCGCGCACTACGACGTGGAGACCCATCTCTGGACCATGCAAAGCGGCGAATTTCTCGAGCTCGCCCCCGATGGAAAAATCAAGCGCCAGAAGAATTTCGACAAACGCATCTTCCCCATGTTCACCGAGAGCCCTTATCGCATTGCCACGATGGATTTGCAGGCGGAGAACCTCGGCGTCCCCGCGCTGCATGAATATCTGACCCTGAACAGCGACCTGCCCGCCGTCCAAAAAGCGCCGTTCCAGACCCATTTCTTCTACCGCTGGGCCATGCCGTGGATGTGCCTCATCGTACTCTTACTCGCCGGCGCACTCGGCATCGCCTTCTCGCGGCGCGGCGTGCTCAATGGCGTCATCGCCACGCTTGTGCTCTTTTTTGCGATGCTTTTTGTCCGCAGCATTTGCCTCTCGCTCGGCCAGGGCGGACGCATTCCCGCGCTCTACGCAGCGTGGCTGCCGATGGCGCTTTTCACATTTCTCGGCCTGCTCCTACTTTGGAAACGCAGCTCGGGCGGCAACCTCCCCTTCTACCGCTTCAGCTAGAAACCATGGCACTTCCCACCGATTGGCACATCCAGCGCCGGGCCAGCCGTTGCTCGGTCACTGACACTCCATTTACCGACGGCGAAGTCTTTCACACCCTGCTTTTCCACGAAAAAGAAGGCCTGCGCCGTGAGGATCTCTGCGACGCCGCCTGGAACGCACGCCTGCCTGAGCTGGTCCCCTTCTGCTATTGGAAATCCAAATACGAGAAACCTGCCGAGACCGCTCCCGAAGCCATGCCTCGCCAGGGCGTTGAGAGCCTCCTCCGCCGCCTGATTCTGGAAGACGAACCGCACACACAGAATGTCCGCTACATTCTCGTCCTCATGCTGGAACGGAAGCGCATCCTGAAGCCCATCGACGAAAAACCCTCCGACGAGGGTCGGCTCCTCATCTACGAGCACGCCAAAACTGGTGAAGCCTTCATCGTCACCGACCCCATGTTGCGCCTCGATCAGATCGAAACCATCCAGCAGGAAGTTTACGATTTGCTGATGCAGGGGTAAACGGCATCGCTCGCGTTTTGCATCGGGAGCGCACGCGTCTCGCGTGTATCCAGCGGGCGTCCCGCCCGGTGGCGTTGCTTCTACAGCAACTAAGTTAGCGATGGATCACTACAAACTTAGGCGGCGCAGACTTCCCGGCGAGACGCCAGCAAGAACACGCGAGACGCGTGCGCTCCCGGGACTTTCTGCTAAAATCTCCCCGATGCTTCCCTGGTTCCAAAACCAATTCCCGCTCTACCTCGCCCCGATGGCGGGCGTCACCGACCACATCTTCCGCCAGCTTTGCAAAGAACAGGGCGCCGACGTCATGGTCACGGAATTCGTCTCCGCCGAGGGCATCCTCCGGCGCAACGAGCGCACCTGCGAATACCTCGAATTTACCCCCGACGAACGCCCCCTCGGCGTCCAGCTCTTCGGAGCCGACCCCGAGCACCTCGGCGAAGCCGCCCGATCCGTCATCGACTGGGTGCAGCCCGACTTTATCGACCTCAATTTCGGCTGCCCGGTGAACAAGGTCGTCAGCAAACTCGGCGGGTCCGCCCTTCTGCGCGATTGCCCCCTCCTCGGCCGCGTCGCCAGCGCCGTCGTCCGCGCGGCGGGAAACGTCCCCGTCACCGGCAAAATCCGCATTGGCTGGAGCGCCAGCACCATCAACGCCACCGAGACCGCCCGCGTCCTCGAAGACAGCGGCATCCAGGCCGTCGCCGTCCACGGACGCACCAAAGAGCAGGGCTACAGCGGCCAGGCCGATTGGGACGTCATCGGCGAAGTCGCCGCCAGCGTGAAAATCCCCGTCATCGGCAACGGCGATATCGCCAGCCCCATCGACGTGGAACTCCGCCGTGCGCAAACCGGCGTCGCGGGCATCATGATCGGACGCGCCGCCATGACCGCCCCCTGGATTTTCCGCCGGATCAAACACTACCTCGCCACCGGCGAAGTCCTGCCCGACATCGCCTTGGAACTCAAATGGAAATTTGTCCAACGCCACGCCCGCGCCGTCGTCGCCGCCTCCATCGCCGGTGGCCGCGCCGAATCCCCCGCCATGCATTCCCTGCGCGCCCGCCTCATGGCGTATTCACGCGGCATGCCTGGCGGCAAACACCTCCGCAGCCGCCTGCAAAGCGTGTCGAGTTTGAGCGAATTGGAAGTCATCGCCAGAGAACACGTCGCCCACTTCGCCAATGTTGGGACTGCAAGTGCCCATCCACTTGAGCCAGACGCCCATTTACACTTGTAAATGCCCTGTCTGGTCGAGCGGAACCCTCTTTCCATCTCACAAGCACCATTCCGGTTGGCAGGAACGCCTCTTTTCATCCTGCCAGCATCCATCTGGTCGAGCGGAACCCCTCTTTCCATCCGACAAATGCCATTCCTGTGGCCAGTTCTCGGACTTGTAGGATGAAAATGATCGGGATCGGACACATTTTCGCTCCATTTTGTCCAAACAGCCCAAAACTGGCTTTTTGGAAGTTGATGGAGTGGACCTCCATCAAACTGTCAGTCGAATGTCGTTCGCGGGTTTCTTCAGGGAATGGCCGCAAGGGCAGCGAGGGCCAGTTTTTTGGCCTTGGGCTGCTTGAAGTGGTCGCTGGCGGCAGCGGTAAAGTCGGCTTTGGCCTCCTCTTTTTTGCCAGTGGCGAGGAGGGCCTGACCGCGATTGTAGAGAATATAGGCGTCGTCGGGGGCGAGCGGGAGGGCGGCGTTAAACTCCGCGAGCGCATCGTCCGCGCGACCGAGCAGGAGCAGCGCATCGCCCCGGCGGTTGTGGGCCTTGGCGGCGAGCGGGGCGAGTTGTGGATGATTCGGAGGCAGGCAATCGGGGAGGATTTTCAAAAGAAAGAGGCAGGCCTCTGCGGCAGACAGGACTTTGGGTGAGGGAGATGGGGCATCCTTGAGGTCGTTTTTGATTTTCTCCAACACGGCTTCCAGGGGAGTCAGGGTGTAATCACCTGGGCCGCGTTCTCGCACGACGACTGCCAGTTGTTTCAGGCATTCCAAGGTGTTTCCGGCGGCGGCGAGCTTGGGGAGCGCGGCCAGATCGGGAACGGGTGTCTCCACGGGAGTCGGCACGGGAGTGGCCGAAAGCGGCGGAGCGGCGGCGATGGTGGCAGGACCGGCGAGGTAGATGTCGTCGCCAACGAGACGCGAATATTCCGCTGGCACCTGGCCGCCCTCGGACCGGGCGAGGACTCCGGCTCGGGTGCGTTTGAAGACTTGCTCGATGCTGAGCCCTGGAGCGCGCATGTATTTGAGCAATTCCTCGGTGTAGAGGCCGTTGGTGCCGTCGCCGTCGAACGCGGTGTGACCCGCCTCGGTGGCAAAGGCGATGAGCGACCCAGCGGGGGGCGTCATTTCCGACAAGCCGGTGCTCTCGGGCAGGCTGCGGGTGCGCCCGGTGCGAGTGAGGGGCGTATTGCGGCAGGCGTCGAGGATCACGAGGTTGCAGTGTGCGCCGGCCACGCTCATGTCGGCGACGGCTTGCTCGGCGTTGAAAAGACGCGTCTCGGCCAGCACCCGGAGAGTGGTCCCGTCCGCGCCCTCGGGGTTAAAGCCAGACTTGAGCGGGATGAGGTAATTGGCCCCGCCGATGGAGATGCCGTGCCCGGCGTAGTAGAAAAGCGCGATGTCGGAGCCGGGGACGGTTTTGCGAAATTCGTCCATGCTTCGCATGAGTTGGTCGCGAGTAAGGTTGTGGCGTTCCATGACGCTGAAACCGAGGAAGCGAAGGGTCTTGGCGACGGCTTTGGCGTCGTTGTCGGTGTTGCGGAGGGTGCCGATGGCAGACTCGTATTTGGAGTTTCCGATAACGAGAGCGGTGCGCGGGAGAACCGCAGCCTGGCCGACGGAATGGCTGAGCCAAAGGACGAGTGCCAGCAGTCCGCTGGTGGCGGAGAGAATGCGTTGTCTGCCAATAGTTGAAGCCATAAATCTGGACGCCGAGAGGGAAATCGGAACTTCCCCCCAGTCCGTGGCGGGCATATTAGAAGAGGCCGGATATGCTGCAAGTGCCAACTTCCCCCCGAACTCTCGATCTTCTCGCGGCGAGTCTCATTGCGATCTGGCTGACACTCTCCAGTGGGTGCGTTTCCCCTCCGGCTCCTTCTGCGACACCAGTGGCATTGATCGCGGGAGATCCGGCGGCACCGTCGCAAGTGACTCCCTCGGAAGCGGTAGCCATCGCAGAAATCTACTCGCGCCACGCCTGGCAGCCATTTGCCCGGAACATCCTGCACGGCCCCGATAAGGCAGGCATCCGCGTGGATACTCCTGATGCGGGTTTCACCCCAGAATCAGGCCGCGACGGGTGGTGGATTCCGGGAGAGGTGAACCAGGGCATACCCTATAAATGGGGAGGCTTCGACGATCCCGCGTCGTTCGATCTGGCAATCGCGAATGGGGCGGCGGGCGGCGATGTTTCCACTCCGGCAAAGCGTAAGGCCGACAACGCGGCGGTTAGCCAGCAGGCGGCGGGGGTGGATTGCTCGGGGTTTGTTTCGCGCTGCCTCAAGTTGCCATCGGGCCGCGACTCCACGCAACTTCCCGCGCTTTGCGATCTGCTCCCAGACGCGAAGGATTTGCGGGCAGGAGACATTCTCAACATCCCTCATCGTCACGTAATCTTGGTGGCAGGCTGGGCGCAGCCCGATCATTCGTGGATCTACTATTATGAAACGGGCGGCATTCCCTATTGGAAACCCGCGCTAAAACAAGCCCCGCTTCACGCCCTGCTCGCGCTCGGTTACGCCCCGCTGCGTTACAAGGGCATGGCTCGCGAGGAAAAGCCCTCTGGAAAAGAAATCTTAACTCGCTCCGTGAAAAGCCGGGCGGTGAAGATCGAGAATCCCGTGGTCGGCGACCCGTGAGTCAGGCTGTAGTTGTTTAGAAAACTCAGAGGTGGTGCACCAGGCTGTGGCCGGTCATTTCCTTGGGTTGAGGGACTCCTAAGAGGGCGAGCAAGGTGGGGGAGACGTCGGCGAGGATGCCGGGTTCCATTTTGATCTGACTCGCATCGGCTCCGACGTAGATGAAATGCACGAGGTTGGTGGTGTGCGCGGTGTTCGGGCTGCCGTCGGGGTTGCGCATGAGTTCGCAGTTGCCGTGGTCGGCGGTGATGAGCAGTTTGCCGCCGAGCGCGAGCACTTTTTCCACGACCCGACGCACGCAATCGTCGATTTTTTCCACGGCTTTGATTCCGGCATCGACCACGCCGGTGTGGCCGACCATGTCGGGGTTGGCGAAATTGAGGATGACGAGGTCGTAGCGGTCGATGACGGCGAGCAATTCTGTGGTGACTTGCTCGGCGTTCATCACGGGCTGGAGGTCGTAGGTGGCGACTTGGGGCGAGGGGACGATGATGCGGTCTTCGCCGGGGTAGGCGATTTCGACGCCGCCATTAAAAAAGTAGGTGACGTGGGGATATTTCTCGGTTTCGGCGATGCGGAGTTGTTTCAGGCCGGCGTCGGAGACGGCTTTGCCGAGGATGTTGTCAAGGGTCTGCGGCTGGAAGAGGACGGGGACGTTATATTTTTTGTCGTATTGCGTGAGGCTGACGAAGTGGACTTTCGGAAAGACTTCGCGCTCGAAGCTGAGGAAGTCGGGCTCGAGCAATGCGTCGGAAAGCTGGCGGGCACGGTCGGCCCGGAAGTTGAACCACAGGACGACGTCATCGTTTCTGATCCGAGTTTCATTCGGATGAGAAAAGATGGTGGGCGGGAGAAATTCGTCGCCGCGCGGTTCGCTGGCGTAAAGGGCGCGGACGGCTTCGGAGGGTTTCTCTTCGGAGAAAATGCCGCGGCCGAGAACGATGGCGTCCCAGGCGAGTTTGTTGCGGTCCCAGCGTTTGTCGCGGTCCATCGCGAAGTAGCGTCCGATGACGGTGGCGATCTCTGCGCCGGTGCCAGCGATGCCTTTTTCGACGGTTTCCAGATAACCCGCGCCGCCGGTGGGCGAGGTGTCGCGTCCGTCGGTGATGGCGTGGATCAGGATGTCGGTGACGCCGTTGGCGGCCGCAATCTTCGTGAGGGCGATGAGGTGGTCCTGATGACTGTGGACACCGCCGTCGGAGACGAGGCCGATGAGGTGGAGCCGGGTGGTTTTGGCCTGGCCGAGCGCGGTGAGGAGGACGGGGTTGCGGGCGAGTTCGCCCTGCTCGATGGCGAGGTTGATGCGGGTGAAATCCTGATAAACGATGCGCCCGGCGCCGAGGTTGAGGTGGCCTACTTCGGAGTTGCCCATCTGACCGGGCGGCAGGCCGACGTCGAGCCCGCTGGCGCTCAAGGTCGAGCCGGGGTAGGTGGCGTAAAGTTGATCGTGGAAGGGAGTGTGCGCGAGGAGAGTCGCATTGCCATCGTCGGCGGCATGTTCTTTTCCACGGGGGTTGATGCCCCAGCCGTCGCGAATGATGAGTACTACAGGTTTGGCCATGCCGGAGTTTCCCCATCCGCCGTCATGGGGCAAACTAAAAATCGTTTGTTTACAGGAATGAAGGGAGTGGTAAACCATCGGACTCCCATTTGTATGAAGACCCGGAACCTGCTCATCGCCCTCACTTGCATCGCGCTCTTCATCCTAGCCGGCGTACTTTATTTCAAGTCCTGGGTGGTGCAAAAGCCCTTCGCGATCATCCTCATCACCGGCGACGGCTTAAATACGTCGTCACTTGCCGCCGCCCGCATTTACGAGGGTGGCGCGGACAAGAATCTGGCGGTGGAATCGATGCCGCATATGGGGCTACTGAAGTTGACTTCCAATGAATTCGCGGTGCCCGATGCTGCCGCCGCCGCGTCCTCACTTGCGACCGGACGCCGGGTAAATCAGAACGGACTTTCAGTCGATTCAGACGGCAAAAATATCGCCACTCTCCTGGAACTCGCCGCCCGCGCCGGACGCAAAACCGGCGTGGTGACAAACGCGTCTGTGGTCGATCCGGCGGTGGCGGCTTATTTTTCCCACAACACCGATGGGCAGAATCGCACGGGAGTCGCATCCGAATTGCCCGATTTGGGGAATGTGGATCTGCTCCTCGGCGGCGGTGAAAAATATTTTCTGCCCGTGGATAAAGGCGGCGTGCGCACCGATGGCCAGGATCTCATTTTGGCTATGCGCCAGAAGAACTGGACCGTTGCCCGCACCAAGGCCGAGCTGGCTGCCATTCAGTCGTGGCTCGCCCCGCGCACGCTGGGGGTTTTCAATCGTGGCGAACTCGCCAACAGTCGCGCCATTGCCTCCGGAACCGAGGAGCCGTCGCTGGAGGAATTGGTAAAATCGGCCATCTCGCTTCTGCAATACAATACCAAGGGCTATTTCCTGGTGATCGACGCCGGGCTGATCGAAAAAGCCGCTCGCGGAAACGATGGTGAAAATTTTCTCGCGGAAACGGTTGCTCTCGACAACGCCGTCGCCGTGGCCCGCCGTTATGCGGGTGACAATGCGATGATCGTGGTCGCTGGCAAGCAGGCACCGGGCGGTTTCCGAATGAATGGCTATCCGTTTCGCCAGGACCAGGGTGCCGCCGTGCTCGGCGTGAACGCACAGGGGATTCCGAGTCTGACGTGGAGTACCGGCCCGCACGCTCTGCCTCCGGCTCCTGCCGCGAAACCGACGCCGAGACGCGAGGGCGAGGTGTTGCCATCGCTGATCGTGCCCGAGACGCCGCTGCCGGAACATCCCACTCCCGAGCCGCCGCCACCCCAGCTTCCGCCGAGCGCAGCCGTGGAGCCGTCCACCGTTTTCACTCCCGAGTCGCTCAATGTGGTGGACGATCCGCTTATTTTCAGCGGCGGGAAAGGTTCGGAGAAACTGACCGGCTATCTGGATGCCAAGGACGTGTTTACGGTGGTGCAAACACAGCTCTAACGCAGCTTTACAAGGCGGCGCGTTTTTGCGGTGACATTCCGGGCGGTCTTCCCTACGGTATTTTCATCCCCGCATGAGCAAACCCAAGAGCCCCACTCTGGCCCAGAAAAAGAAACGGCTGGTGCAACTTCGCGATGCGCAACGCCGCCGTCGCGAGCGTTTGCGGGCGGGCAAACAGTTTTTCGTGCAGATCATTTTGCCGGAGAAAACGCTCCAGCAACTCACACGCATGCTGGAAGTTTCTGGCGAGACGATGCAACAAATCATCGCCCGCCTCGTGCAATTCTCGCTGCCAGCCGAGTCTGAGTCGGATGTGACCGAGGCCTCCGCACCCATGACCATGGAAGTCGTCCCCGAGCTGGAGGAGGAAATCGTGGAAATAGCCGAGGAGGAATTAGTCGAAGAGGTTATTCCAGAGCCCGTTTTGGCGGCGGTAAATGCGGAAGTGGAGGTTTTTTCCAGTATGGAAGAAGTCGAGCCAACTCTGGAGCCAGAAATCAAGGCATCCCCCCATCCTTCAAAAGCTGGCCAACTGGATCTCTTCAGCTAGCTGATTTCCGGGCTGGCCCCGGAACCGAGGGAAAAGGCACGGGAACCCCTAAAAACGCACGGGTTTTTCATTCCTGCAACAATTTTGAACGAAAAGACTTGGCTTCAGTCGAATCTTTTTGATACTTAACATCATTAACTAATTTGGAGATCGCAGAAATCTAGCCAACGAAAACACAAAACCAAACGTATAACCTTGTGAGAGGCAATCCCATTGCCTCCCTAATTGAGCTAGAAGCGAAACAACAATATGGCTGCTGAAGATACAGATTCCGGAATTAAGATCTATCTGCGTGAAATCGGGCAAATCGCCCTTTTGACCCCAGATCAAGAGATCGAATTGGCCGCAAAAATTAAGAAAGGCGACAAAGAAGCACGTTCTTTGATGATTCGCTCGAACCTCCGTCTCGTGGTGAAGATCGCTCACGACTACGCTAATTTGGGCCTGCCTCTGCTCGACCTCATTTCTGAGGGAAACATCGGTCTCATGAAGGCCGTCGAACGCTTTGACCCCGCAAAGGGTGGAAAATTAAGCACTTACGCCGCTTGGTGGATCAAACAATCCATCAAACGCGCACTGGCCAACCAGAGCAAAACGATCCGACTTCCAGTTCACCTGGTGGACAAAATTTCGAAAATGCGCCGCGTCTCGCTGCAAATGAGCGAGGAACTCGGTCGCGAACCGACCGATGACGAGCTCGCCGAGGAAATCGGCATTGCCAGCGGCAAGGTTTCCCAACTAAAGACCGTTTCGATTCGTCCTGCGTCCCTCGACGCGCCGATTAGCGACGACGATTCTACTGAATTTGGCGAAATCGTCGGCGATGAAGACGCGCAAACGCCCTTCGAGTTGCTGCGCGACAAGGACTTGCGCGACGAGGTGGGCGACCTCCTCGATGTGCTCGACGAGCGCGAGAAGAAAATCATTTTTTCCCGTTTCGGCCTCGACGGCGGCAAACCCAAGACGCTGGAGGAAGTCGGCAAGAAATTCGGTGTCACCCGCGAGCGTATCCGACAGTTACAAAACATCGCGCTCTCCAAACTGCGCCGCGCCTTGGGCAAGAAAGAAAAACCCATTGAGGCGTTGCAGGAAATGGGCGTCGAATACTAGCCGCTGTTAAAACACATTCAAGTTGCAGGCGAATCTCACGATTCGCCTGTCTTGTTTTACGGCTGGAGACGGAACGCGAGCAGACAATCCTTCGCTATATCCGAACGATTGAGCGACACCGCTGCGCCCAACAAACGGACAAGTTCCATCGCCATCTGAAATTCCGGCGATGTGATTTTCTGAGGCTCCAAGGCATTTTCGCCTCTGAAATGAACGAGCAAACCGCGGTCCGGGTTCTCCCCATTCAGGGAACGGAGCGCGTGTTTATATTGGCGTGGCGGCAACAAACCGAGGGAGACTTCCACGGATCCGAGTTTCGTTTGCATGTTGGCGATCAGTTGAGAAATAATCGTCGGCAACCACGCGAGATTCAGCATCACCTGCGCATCGCCAATGACCTTGGACCGCGCATTCCAGCCTTTGCAATTGCCGACGGCCTCCATGATTCCGTCAACGGCCTCTGGCAGGCTGACGGTTTCGATCTTGATCGGATGCGTTTTCCGAAAGGCATTAAACTCGTCGCAAGTGGCCGACAAACGATGAATCGAGCCGAAAAGCCCTTGCAGAAATTCGGCGACCTCGGGCGAAATGGAGTCCGCGTCCGGCAACAGCAACTCCGAATTGGAAAGGACGGCCATCTGATTGTTCACATCGTGAAGCTGGCTCGTAAAAAACGCTCCGAGCCGCTCCAATGAACTCAAGCCCGGCTCATTTTCATTCTGCCTCGGTTCTGGGGGATGGGCGATCATGCTTAAAAAACCGTCCGCTCCAAGGCGCTGCGGAACACGCGCTCGATGCGGTCGCCGAGTTCGTCGTTGCTGTTTTTGTCCACGATTACGCCCAAAGTCGTCCCTTTTTCACTGATCATGCAGAGCACTTTCACGCGCTCGAAATTCCAGCACATGCGCGGCGAACCGAGCTTGTGGAGGTGGGCGACTTGAATCGTGTCTGCGAGCGCACGCCAGATGGTTTCGTCAATGGCCTGATCCCCCGGGCTTTTAAAGTCGGCGAAAATCACCATGCGATTATGCAGGCAAATACCTGCCCGCAAGACGCCAGGCAGCATTTCGATTTTGCGCTGCAACTCGATGAAAGTCTCTCTCATGCCAATGTGCTGGCTTGGGTGAATTCCGGGAGAATTTGCACCGCATTTGCGACGGATGCGCGCAGATCGGCCGTGGGAACGAGCGGGCGACGGACAAGTCCGAACGCGCCGACGCCAGCGGGAAACTCGACGGTCGCGGTGTAGTCTTTTCCTTGGATAGCCAGATATTCGAGTGCGCCCCACTCGGGCCTCCCGCCGAGCTGGCGCATTTTGTTGCTGAATAATTCAAGCAGATCGATCCGGCGCTGGGCGTTCATGCAGCCGACATTTTTCAGAAGTTCGCCATCGGGCGAGCAAACAACGAGTTCATCGAGACGCAGCGGCGATGGGGCGGAACTCGGCTTTTGCGCCAGTCGAATGGCACTGAAAGCTATCGGGACCGTTTCTCGCTGGCGAACAGGTTTGATCGCGATGGAAGCCGTTTCCATTTCCTGCTCCATGCGACTGTAACTCGGGACCGCCGGCAGGCTGCCGTTTTCGAAGGGTGACCGCACGACTTTGATGAGCGGGCTGGTAATGCGTTGCGTTTTTGGAATGGGAATCGGCCCCGCGTGCGGCGCAGGCAAGCTCTCCTCACCGTCGAGAACGCCGCTTTCGTCGAGCAACCGGGCGGATTCCATGAGGAGATATTCCCAGGAATTCGAGATCGTGCACTTTGGCGGATCGAAGAACGGCATGGTGTGAAACTCCCCGCCGCGAAGGGTCATAACCTGGTAAAACGCGTCGTAGCCGTCCGAGTTTCCGGCAGTAGCGTGAATGACCGACCCTTCGCGAATAAAAATTTCGGCGAGCCCGTCATGCGATTTCACCTGGAGAATGAGCGAATTACCGCCCGTGCAGAGCATTTGCAGCATGTCGGCCAGACTCGCCTGCTGGAGGACGCCGCTGAAACCGCGCGTATGGGGAAATTCCAGAAGCTGGACGAGCGCCGCATAGACGCTTTTCATTTCATCTGTATTGCGTGGTTTCTCAAGAAATAGAGCCGCGCCATGCGCCAGACAGGCGGTGCGGTATTCTTCCTCGGCGTAACCGGTGAGAATGGCTTTCTGGACGTTCGGGTGCTTTCGATTGAGTAGCCGGAGGAATTGCAGGCCGTCCACCACGGGCATCCGGATGTCGATTACGACCACAGTCACGGGCGATTCCTGGAGGATCATAATCGCGTCCCCCACACTGTGCGCCGTCTCGATCACCAAGGGCGTGCCGGTGCTCCACGTCTTAAAGACGCGCTGGATCGACTCCAGAAAAGCGAGGTCGTCATCGACGAAAAGTAAAGTGGTCATTAAATAGTGGCGATTCTTCCGCTGCCGGGCCGCCTCCAATCACGGAGACGTCACGGCAGCACTTCTTTACATAGCAACTCGCAAGCCATCCACGGGATTGTGGCGAGGTTTTGCTGATTTTTTCGGCGCGGGCGCTTTGCCTTTTGAGAGCGCTCGGCGGATAATGGAGCATGGCTGGCTGGCTCAATTCCCTCAAAGACACGGCTTTAGGTGCGACCGTGCGTCAATTTCTCGGCTCCAAACTCGACGGCTATGGAAAGATCGAGCAGCTCAAAATAGACACCAAAAACCACCTCATCGAAGTGGAAGTCCGTCTCGAAGGCGAGAATACGCCAGTGCAGGTGATCCTTCGCGGCTACGAAATCGTCGAAAAAGACGGGGTCACCCACATCTCGGCACCCACTGGGGCGTTTACCGCGTCGCGCATCTGGCTCGGAAAATTACTTAATGCCCAGCTTGCCGGACGGTCATTTGTCATCCCCGAAAAATACGCGAAATACGCTCGTGGACTCGTGGGCTAAGATTTCACTCCAAGTCCCATGGAAGACCTTTTGAAAGCCCTTCAGCAACCCGAATACGTTCACGTCGTGCTGAATCATCTGCCTGTGATCGGGCTCCTCGCAGGGTTGCTGGTGCTGGCGATCTCGATTTTTCAGAAAAGTCGAACCACGTCCATCGCGAGTTACATCGTGATCTTAATCATGGCTCTGAGTGTTATTCCCGTCAGCGAATTCGGAGAAAAAGCCGTGGACCAGGTAGAAAGTTTACTTGATGCACCCGCCCACCAATGGCTGCACGAGCACCAGGAACGCGCTGAAAAAACGAGCTGGGTCTTTTACGCCACGGCGCTGGCGGCGGCTGGCGGATTATTTCTCCCGAGATTCATCCCCAAGTCCGCCTTGTTTTTCCTGTGGACCACGCTTTTGGTAGGCGCTGTTGCTCTCGCGGGGGGGATATGGACCGCGGCCGCTGGCGGGAAAATCATGCATCGCGAATTTCGCTATTCCCTTCCACCAGTAGAGTCGGCGGCGGAAAATTAAACCGGCTTCTTTCCGATTGATGTAGGTCTGAGAGCGTGACACTCTACACGTTTTTATGCCCCTCATCGTCCTCGGAATGCATCAGTCTGGCGCGTCCGTCGCCGCGGATTTGATCGAACGAATGGGTGGCCAGCGACCGGATTTGCGGCGGCTCCACGAGGAGATTCTTCATTCCTGCGACACCGAATGGCAGAAAATCGACGAGTCCACTGCCAGGCAAATCGCCTCAGCGGAGTTGGAGTCGTATCAGGGGCGCGCAAGGCAAATCCTCGGCGAGTTGGAGCCGCATCAGCCGTGGGTTTTGCAGGAATCGAGTCTGTGTTTCCTGGTCCCGTTTTGGCGGCCATTCTTGGAAAACCCAGTCTGCCTACACGTTGTCCGCAATCCGATGGAAGTCGCCTCGGCGCTAAAAAAACACCACGGCCTCAGCATACAACACGGGCTCGCGCTCTGGGAACTTTCCACGATTTCCGGCCTGCAAAATGCCCGGGGCTTGCCGCAAATCATGGTGCACCACGAGGATTTGCGCGATCCCGTGCGTCTTCGTAAACAACTGGAAGCGGCAGGCGTTGAGGGTTTGCTTCAGCCGTTGGAAAACAGAGTCGAGTTTGAGTCCAATCTGGAAGAACCCGGCTATTATTTGAATCACAAACAGCTCGCACTCTACGAGGCATTGCAGAGCCAGTCGCCGACACTGGCGGATGATTTTTACACCCTTTCCGAGGGAGCCGTCGAGGCACTTTCCATTCAAAAAACCATCCGGAATACCTCTCAGGCCAATCTTCGCGAACTCGCCGAAGTCCAGAAATCTTCACGCTCCTCCTGGAAAACCCATTTAAAGCTGACCCGGCTCCAGGAATCCGCCAAAAACAACCTCGAGGACTCCCTTTCCCTCCTCCAGACCTTCCGCCAGGAGCATCTGAAAACGCTCAACTCGCTACCGTGGATTCTCGGCAATCTGTTGCATTTTCGCTGGAAAATTCTTAGTCGGACGACGCGCCTTCGCCGGTTGCGCGAGCTGGAGGCGCAAATCGAGGATCAGCGTTACAAAATCCAGCAAAGCAGTTCCATTTCCATGTCCGAGAGCGAGCAATCGCGGCGCAATCGGCAGAAAAAACCACGTCCCGTCGCGGTCATTATCCCGGTGTTCAATGCCTATGAGGAAGTCGTCACTTGCATCGAAAACCTCCTGCAGTATACCCGCCATCCGCACGAAATCCTCCTGATTGACGATCGCAGCACCGACGAGCGAGTCTGGCCCAAATTGCGGGCGTATGCGAAGGCGCACGATCACATCCGCGCCATCCGCAACCGCAAGAATCTCGGCTACACGCGGACGGTAAACATGGGCTGTGAATTTGCCCGGCCCTGCGATGTGATTTTGCTGAACAGCGATACCATTGTAACTCCGTTCTGGCTCGAAAAACTAACCGCCGTCGCCTACAGCCGCGCCGACGTGGCCACGGTCACGGCCATCTCGAATGCGGCGGGAAATTTCTCCGTTCCCATCAATAAAATTGACAATCCGATGCCCGACGATCTCACTCCGTCCGAGTTCGCTGGCTGGGTGGAGCGTCTGAGCCGGCGGCGGCGACCGGCGGTGCCGTGCGGCAATGGATTTTGCCTTTTTGTGCTGCGCAGTGCGCTGGAGAAAGTGGGGCCGTTTGACGAGGTGTCATTCCCGCGTGGCTACGGCGAGGAGAATGATTTTTGCATGAGGGCGCGTAAGTTGGGCCTCCTCAGTTTGATCGACGATGCGACTTTCATTTATCACAAGCGCACGGCGTCGTTCGGCGCGGCGGCGAAAGCCCCGCTGCTCGAGGCCAGCAAGATCAAGCTCCAGGAGTTGCATCCCGATTACGTGAAACTGCGCACGGAATGGCTGAAAAACGACCCTGTGGACGAGCTGCGGGCGGAGTTGCAAAAGGCGCCCTGGAGCCGCGGTTTTCCCAAGCCCCAGACGAAGCCCGTGCTGCTCTACGTGATCCATGCCAGCGGCGGCGGGACACGATTTACCTCGGAGGATTTGATTCGCGGGATGATGGATCACTACGAAGTGCTCCTGCTGGAGACGGCGGAACATCACTGGACGCTGTTGCAGTCGTTGGGCACGAAGCTAACCCCGCTGCGACGTTATCATTTCGCCGAAAGATGGGAATATTACCAGATACTGAACGGCGAGCGCGTGGACGTTTGGTCGGAAATCCTGAGCGCGATGAAAGTCGGCTTAGTCCACTTCCGACACCTCATCGGCAATGGTCCGGAGGCACTCGCCCTTGCTCGGCAAAAAGGACTGCGCGTCGTCCTTTCACTGCACGATTTTTACACGATTTGCCCCACGACAACGCTGCTCGATGAGCGGCTCCAGTTCTGCGGCGGCCATTGCACTCCCGGCGAGGGGAAATGCGATTTGCGCGGGCGGTGGTTCGATAACAGCGGCCCAGTTTTGAAGCATGCCCACGTCCATGTGCACCGGAAATTGATGGCCGATGCCATGGAATGCGACGCGCTGGTGACGACCTCAATGTTCTCGCGGAACTTGTTCGTAGAGTTCTTCCCGCACATCGCCTCGCGTCTGCACGTCATCGAACATGGCCGCGACCTGCAGCGGGAGGATTTCGTCGCCGCGCCCGTGGTTGGGCAGCCGATGCGCGTCATTTGTCTGGGTAACATGAGCGTCCCGAAAGGCATGAATCTCATTCGAGAAATCATGGCACTCGACCAGGCGGGCGCGCGCCGATTCGAGTTCCATTTCCTGGGCAGTCTGCCGAAGGAAATCACCGATCTTCCACAACTCGGCGGCGTGCTCCACGGACGTTACAAACGCGAGCATCTCAACCAGTATCTCCAGAAAATCGGGCCGTCATTTTCCATCGTCTCCTCCATCTGGCCGGAAACGTATTGCCACACGCTCACCGAATCGTGGGCCGTCGGGTTGCCCGTTTTTGCCTCGAATATTGGGACGCTCCAGGAACGCGTCGAGGAGCACGGCGGAGGCTGGCTGCTCGATTATCGCAGTGCCGAGGCTTGGTATCGGGGCATGCTGGCGGTTGTGGACAACCCTGCGGAGTTTGAGCAAAAGCGCGGTCAAATCCGGCAGATGCCCGGCAAAACCGTCGCCAAAATGACGGGTGAATACCTCGAAATCTACCAGTCTCTTGAAGACAGATCGGCGACCGCTCGGTCCCCGATGCTCGTCTGATTTACCGTCGTCGCAGGAGAAAATCCAGCACGCCGCGCGGACGATGATCTTCCTCCAGCGCGGACGTAAACGGGCGTCCCTCTTGCTGCGCCAGCCACCAGGCACGAACGATTCCAGCGCCGGAACGAGCCATGATTCTCGCGGCCAATTTTCGCCCATTCTTCTGAGTCTGCCGCAGTCGCACACGGTCACGGAGCAGGGCGGCACATTTGGAAACGGCATTTTCCGGCGTGATAAACAGACAGTTTACCTCGTCGGCGAACCCGAGTTTTTCCAGGATCTCGCTGCGTTCCGTCACCAGCACACTGCCATCGAGCAGGATCTCCAAAAACGCGGGCAGGAAACGTCCCTCGACTCCGCCGCAGAGCGCAGTCAGATCGCATTGGGCCCGATATTCCCGCTGTAAATGGACCCTGTCCGCCGACAGGAAAGACAGACAGGGAAATGTCTGCATCAGCGGCTCTACCACCTGACTGCGCCAGGGGTAATCCGAGTCCGACGGCTCTCCGAAATGAAACCCCTCTCCGACCAGCCCCAGGGGGAAAGGTTTTTCCATGGTTGCGTCCAGGGGCCGCAAAGTTCCCGGATAATTGGCCACACGATAAACAGGGACGGCTCCCATGGTTTCCAAGGCGGTGTCGCCGACGAAGATCGCACTGCAACCCAGTTCGGCAGCGAGGCGGAGTTGCTTTTCACTGACGCGCCCGGCGTGATCGGACGGCAACCAGGCGGCGCGAGTTGTCGCGGGTGATTTTTGAGTTTCCGGCACGCTCTCGACATCCGGGGAAATGAGGACGAGTTCCAATGTATTCACGTCACCCGTTTCCGCGAGACCAGCAAGGAACGAAGGCGGAATTGGCCAGTCGCGGGCGCAGAAAAAATCATTTCTGGTTCGACTCAGACTCAAATGGAGGCGTGGAAAACTCATGACGGTGTCTGGCGCACAGCGGCGAGCAGCGGCTCCAGAAAGGACTGCAACTCGCTTGTGTTTTGCCACGGCGGACGCACCGCGGAAGGCGTTGCGCCGGAAGGATTTACCGCCAGTTCCGCACCGTTGATGGCCTGCCGGACAGCGTCCAGAACCGGGTGGCGCACGTCGGGAAAAGTCGAGCTAAGCGTCCGTGCCTGGGTCGCATTTCCCGCCAAATGAAGGGCCAGTAAGTAGGCCGCCCAGACGAGCGGATCGGGACTCGCGGCCCCCCATTGGATGCAGCGCAGAAGGATTCCTCGCAGTGGCGGCAACGCTTCGGCGACGCTCCCTTTTTTCAAGGCCGCATACGCCAGCAATAATGGCGGCTCCATGGTGAATGGCAACAGGTCGCGGGCAGCCTCGGCAGCTGTTTCGCCAGCAGGAAAATCGCCCTGTCTCCACGCTTCCACTGCCTCGCGCAGAGCGACTGTGAAGGGCGCCCGGGAGCTGAGGCAAACGCTGGCGCGTTCGCTGTCCGCGCCAGCGAGTTCAAGTGGTCCCATGACGTCGGGCTGGATGATGCGCTCGCCTGGTTTTTTCTGTTGTCGGAGTTTCAGCCAGTCGGCTATTACGCGCCGGTTTTTTGCGCTGTGCTGATCGAGAACGAAGGCGCGGCCGCGGTCAGTGATCGCCTGGAGCTCGTCCGGGTGATCGAGAAGGTGACGGCATTTCTCGACGACGGTGTCGGGCTCGGCAAACACGCAGTTCTCCATGTCGCGGAAGCCGAGATGAATGAGCGTATCGTTGGGCTCGGTGAGAAGGCAGCTGCGAGAGGCGGGAATCTCGAGATTTTTCTTCATGAAAATATGCCGCGACGCCCCGCAGCCCAGAGCTATGAAACTCCGGTTGAGCATGCGGGCGTAGGATTCGCCGACCATGCGGTGTGAGTAGCCGCGCGTGGGTCGGGGCGAGCTGAAAACCGGAAATGTCTCCCGCAGACGCGTGGCCACATTGCGCCGCCATGGATAGCGCCAGTCTTTGCCTGTGGAGACGAATCCATCTCCAATGAGAGCAACTGGGATGACTTTTTTTTCACCGAAGTCGCGGCACATGGCTTCGTTGACGAACCACGGGCAATAGAAAACCAAATCCGCGAAGTCCCCGGCGATCTCTCTCATGCCTGTGTCGATAGTGAAGACGGCCTCAACGCCCAGTTTCCAAGCGTGGTCGAAGAATGGCTGTTTGGCTGGGCTGTGGCCGTCCATCAGGGTGAGCGCGGCGATGGGAATGCCGAGCAGAGCTTGGAAGTTTTGGACCGGTCCGTCGTAGAGCAGCTTGTATTTCGCCCCGAAAAACAGCACCAAATCCGGTGTAAAACGTTTTGCCGCCGGGATCAGCTCTTTAGCCGACTCCACGACTTCGACCTGAAAGTGGTGCCGCAATCCATCGACCCACGGCAGCACGCCGGAGAGATAGAAATATTCCTCGATGCCGGACGTGGAGCCGGTGACGAAGAGCAGCCGGGGGAGGTCCGCCGTGCCGGGTGCGATCATGCGTGGCGACCTTTCCGCAGAAAACCCAGATAACGTCGGCGGCGATACATTTCCCAAAGTTGGAAATCGGCGATGTTTGCGTCGCGGATGATGCGTCTCTCTGCGGCACTCAAGAGGGTTCCCTGGCCGCGATGTCTCACAATGATGGGCAGGGAAACATGGAGAATGTCGGTCCGTAAAATGCGCGCCAACAGCGGTTGCGGCCCCACGTCGAGTCCCTCCATGCCGACCCAGGCGAAATGCTCCAGACGTCGGCGGGCGTGGTTGTAAAGCCATTCGGATTC
This sequence comes from Chthoniobacterales bacterium, assembly GCA_038230215.1. GTDB lineage: Bacteria > Verrucomicrobiota > Verrucomicrobiia > Chthoniobacterales > DASVRZ01 > DASVRZ01. The sequence goes on from JBBRNR010000001.1 coordinate 471,184, forward strand.
CACATCCTGCTGGGTGGAGACGGCGAGGAGTTTGCTACTTTGCCGGTTGCGAGCAGGCTTGGAAATGGAAGAGGCAAAAAAATCTCCGATCGACAGTTGTGCCTTGGAGACTTCCTCATGCAGCGGGTGCGTCGTGTCTTGAAGGATGTTGCGGTAGCTGTCCATCGCCCGCCAGAGGGGATTGCCCAAAATAGTGACCCACGAGGAGTCTGCGAAGAGCCGCCAGAACCCCATCACTTCGCGGCCATGAATAATGTGTCCGCTGGACTGGTTGACGATGGCCCAAAAGCCGATGATCTGATCGGAGGCGGCGGCCTGCAGCTTTTTATTATTGGAAAACAAGGCGTCGTTCGCCCAATAAAATTCTGCGTCTGGGCAGGCCTCGCGCAGGGCATCACCCAGCAGCGTGGGCTTCACACCCGGAAGAATGAGAGAAATCACCACGGCGTCTCTGGCGAGGTCAATCAGGCCAGCCTTCTGAGGGCTGCATCGGAATGACTGGCATAAGGGTTTTTGTTGTGGCAACACATTGGAAGCTCCATGTCAGGCGAGTTTTTTCAGAACCTCCCACGTCTGGCAAGGCGACACTTCGTTTCTTCCGGGGGGAAGAATGCCAACCGGCCTGAGTTAAAATATTTTTTGCGACTTTTGGGGCCGCTTACAGTTAAATTCTACGTATGCCACCTCAAGAAAATCCAGCAGATCGCCCGCTTTGGGATTTGCTCGGTCACGCCCGGGAAGTACGCCCGCCAGGCCGTTTCGCCGACGATGTGCTGCGCCGGATTCGGCTGGAGACAACGATGGAACCCGTCTGGAGTTTTCGCATGTGGCTCGCGCAATCTTGGAAAGTGCTCGCTGGCGTAACGACCGGGATGGCGCTGCTCGTTTCCGCGATTCCAGTTCAGGAAAATCAGACTTTGGCCCTGAACGACAGCCCCGACATGTCCCAGTTACTCGCGTCGATACCGGCCAATACTCTGGCAGACTTGGGCGACTTGGATACTTCTCTCGACGACAACGAACTATGGCTCGGAACCACTTCTTACTAACAGTCGTTGCCTGCGCGGCATCGCTCCCGTGGTTGATTTGCGCCCAAGAAAGTCCGACGCCTCCACCCGCAGACCGGCAGCCAAATCAACAGCCGCGTCCGCGCGAGGGACGCGATCCACGATTTCGGGAAATGCGGGAGAGTTTCGAAAAAATGCCGAAGGAGCAGCGGGAGAGGCTCTTTGATAAGTTTAGCCGTTGGCAGCAGATGCCTGCGGACGAGCAGGCGCATTTGCGATTCATGCAGGAGGAGCGCGAAAAGCGGACGCGCCAGGCCATGGAAGACACCATCCAGGCCAGCGGACTGAAATTCGACGACGCCCAAAAGCAGAAGTTCATGGAGATTTACAAAAGAGAGCGTCGCAACCTCGAGGAGGAGTTGCGCAAGGAAATGGACCAGCGCCGTCAGGAGCGGCTGCCCGGGCTGCAAAAAAGGGTGCTCGATACCTATCAAAAGGAAGCTGCCGCACCCGCGCCTAGTCCTTCCGCCAGTCCGGCACCAAGCCCCGCGCCTTAATCGTCCTTAGCTAGCTGGCGACAATGTTTACCAGCTTGCCGGGAACGACCACGATCTTGCGAATCGTCTTCCCGTCCGTGTGCTCCAGCACTTTCGGCAACGCCATCGCTAACAATTCGATTTCAGCCGCTGGCAGATCCTTCTTAATGGTTAGACGGTCCCGTAGCTTGCCGTTGACTTGCACCGGTATCTCCACTTCGTCCTCGATCAGGTAAGTTTCATTCCACTCAGGCCAGGATTGTTCGCTAACAGTCTTGTCAAAACCGAGTCGCTGCCACAACTCTTCGCTGAGATGCGGCGCAAATGGATTTAGCAAAACTAACAAAGTGCGAATCGCCGACAGCGGTCGCGCTCCAGTTCCAGTGAATTCATTGGTGTAAACCATCATCGCCGAGATGGCGGTGTTAAAGGCCAGCGCGTCGATGTCTTCCGTGACTTTCTTAATGCCCGCGTGGACAACCTTGCGCTGACGATTGGTTAGCTCCACGTCTCCTAACAACGACGACAGCTCCCACTGGCCTTCCTGATTTTCCTCCATCACAAGCCGCCAGACGCGGGCCAGGAAACGATGAACGCCTTCCACGCCGCTCATGCTCCAGGGCTTCACTTGTTCCAGTGGACCCATGAACATTTCGTAGAGTCGCAGTGAGTCGGCGCCGTATTCGGAAATGATGTCGTCCGGGTTCACGACGTTGCCGCGGCTCTTCGACATTTTCTGTCCATCGGTGCCGAGAATCATGCCCTGGTTCACTAGTTTCTGAAAAGGTTCCCGTGTGCTAACATAGCTGAGATCAAACAACACCTTGTGCCAGAAACGCGCGTAGAGCAGATGCAACACCGCGTGCTCCGTACCGCCGACATAAAGATCGACGCCGTTGTTCATCCAATAGTTTTCCGCTTCTTTGCTAACAAACATTTCACTGTTAGTCGGATCGCAGTACCTCAGATAGTACCAGCACGAGCCCGCCCACTGCGGCATGGTGTTCGTCTCGCGCGTGGCCGTTTCGCTATAACGGATCCAGTCCGTGGCACGAGCCAACGGCGGCTCGCCCGTTCCTGTCGGCTTGAAATCGTCCAGCGGCGGCGGCGTGAGAGGAAGTTCCACCGGAGTTAGAGCGCGATGTTGCCCATTTTCCCAGACAATGGGGAATGGCTCGCCCCAATAACGCTGACGCGAAAACAACCAGTCGCGCAGCTTGTAGTTGATCGTTCTTTTGCCCAGACCTTGATCTTCCAGCCAGGTGGTCATGAAAGGTTTTGCCTCAGCGGTAGTCATCCCGTTGAGAAATTTAGAGTTCAATGCAACTCCGCTCAGAGCAAAACATTTGTCCTCGTCTTCCACTGGGCCGACTACAAAGCGGATGGGCAGATCGAACTTCTTCGCAAACTCCCAATCGCGTTCGTCGTGTGCAGGAACGGCCATAATTGCGCCGGTGCCGTAGCCTGTGAGTACGTAATCGGCGATCCAGATGGGAATGCGTTCCTCGTTCACCGGATTCACCGCGTAACTACCGGTAAACACGCCGGTTTTTTCCTTGGCTAACTCCGTGCGATCCATGTCGGACTTACCAGCGATTTGTTTGCGATAGTCAGCGACGGCCTCCTTTTGTGTGGGCGTGGTAATGGCGTCCACAATCGCGTGCTCGGGCGCGATCACCATGTAAGTCGCCCCAAAAAGAGTATCCGGCCGCGTGGTGAAAACCGAGAGGCGCAATCCACAGTCGGGAATCTGGAATCCCACCAGTGCGCCTTCGCTTTTGCCGATCCAGTTCTTTTGCAACAGCTTGATTCCTTCCGGCCAGTCGAGCGGATCTAACTCATCGATCAAACGTTCGGCGTAGCTAGTAATGCGCAACATCCATTGGCGCATCGGTTTTCTAACTACTGGGAAACCGCCGACCTCGCTTTTGCCGTCGATGACTTCCTCATTGGCTAGAACAGTGCCTAACTCCGGGCACCAGTTCACGGGCACCTCGGCGACATAGGCCAGGCGCACGTTGTTAACATCGGTTCCGGTGTAAGTCTCGACGGGTTCCGCTTGGTTAGTCGCGGGATTAAACCACGAGTTGTAGAGCTTCAGGAAAATCCATTGGGTCCACTTGAAGTAGTTAGGATCAGTGGTGTTCACCTCGCGACTCCAGTCGTAGCTAAAGCCGATGCGCTGAAGCTGCTTTTTGAAGCGAGTTACATTTCTCTCTGTTGTGATGCGCGGATGTTGTCCGGTCTTGATCGCGTATTGCTCGGCAGGTAAACCGAAGGCGTCCCAACCCATCGGATGGAGGACGTTATAACCGCGCATCCGCTTGTAGCGCGCGATGATGTCGGTCGCGGTATAACCTTCCGGGTGGCCCACATGCAACCCTTCGCCGCTGGGATAGGGAAACATATCGAGCACGTAGTATTTCGGTTTGCTAACATCGAAACCTAACTCGCCTGGGTTGGGCGTTTTGAAAGTTTCATTCGTCTCCCAGAACTCCTGCCAGCGGGGTTCAAATTGATCGTAGGGATAGGGCTTGCGCTTTTCGTTCATGGGATAAAAGTGGCGGGCACCAGTAAAGATTTGCTCCCATGCCCGCGCAACCCCTTTTAATCGCCACCCGCAACGCCCACAAGACGGACGAGATTCGCCAGATGCTCGGCGCTGGTTACACGGTGGAGGATTTGAATGTGCGCGCCGACTGGCCAGATATCGCTGAAACTGCCCTCACTTTTTTGGGCAACGCCAAACTCAAAGCACTCGGCATTTCCGCGATTTACGACGGCCTGGTGCTCTCCGACGACTCCGGGCTGGAAGTCGATGCGCTGGAAGGCGCGCCCGGTGTTTTCTCGGCCCGTTTCGCCGGGGAAAAAGCGACCGATGCGGAAAACCGCGCATTGCTTCTCGGAAAAATGTGCGGAGTTACAGTCCGATCAGCCCGCTTCCGCTGCGTGATGGTCTTGGCGCGGGGCGAGACGGTTCTGGGGAGTTTTTCTGGCGCGGTCGAGGGAAGGATTCTTGAGGAGGAGCGCGGCGACCACGGCTTCGGCTACGACTCGCTTTTCGTCCCCGAGGGATTTGATAAAACATTCGCCGAACTCCCCGCAGCAACGAAAAACCTCCTCAGCCACCGCGCCCGCGCTCTGGAGCAGGTCCTCGCGTTTTTAGGAAACGCGGCTGCTGGGTGATTTATTTCCCAAACACACAAATAGTCATCGCCTCTCACGGATTCGCTTGATAGCGTGCGCGGCATGGCTGCTCTGGCGACTCCCAATTTGTGCAAAACGTCCGACGCGCGGAACGCGGGGTCCGTCGTCCCTTCCGTCAGCGGCAAAATCGGGTGCCACTCCGCTGGTTTTCAATTTACCGGGGGCTTTCTGCCCGGCCAGATCGCCTCTGGCGGCCCTGCCAGCAGCGTTCCGCTGGGCCGGATCGCCCCTTTCCATCCTGCAAGCCCCGTTCCTCTGGGCGGATCGCCCCTTTCCATCCTGCAAGCCCCGTTCTGCTGGAGCGGATGGCCTCTTTTCATCCTGCAAGCACCCATCCTGTCCGCCAGATGACGCATTTCAAAATGGAAAATGCCGTTCCTGTGGCCGGGTCTTGCATTTGTGGGATGAAATCTGTCCAAAACGGACACCTTTTCCCTATTATTTGACCAAACAGACCCATTTCACCAAAAACAACCCCTCCCCGTTTATCTCAACCAACCCACCCTAAAAACACCATGCCCAACCGTCGCCTGCCCAATAGCACTCCTGCCGTCCTCCGCACTTTTCAGACCGCTTACGACACGTATTTGCTCACGCCCGTCGCCAGCGAACGCGCCATTACGCCCGAACAAATCGCCCACCTCAATCTCACCGTGCCGGGGTCGCTTTTCAGCCGGTTTAAGAAGGAAGCCAGCGAAGTCGATCTCGCACTCGCCGCCCAGGCTCCCCTGAGCAGCGACCTGGCGGTGAAGGTCGCGCGACTCACGCTGTTCGTTTCGCATTTTCATCAAGTGCTCGACCTCGGCATCGCTCGCGGCACGTTTGCCGTCGGCGCGCGGACGTTCTACGGGCGCGACATCACCGCCACCATGTTGCCCGACCTCACGACTTACGTCGCCGTGGCCGAGGCGGCGCAAAAGATCGTCGATGGCGAAGTGGCGCGTCAGGCAGCCGAAGGTGCGAGTTTCAGAGCGATGGCGCTGCCCAGTGCCATGGAAGTCGGATCTGTTTTGACCGCCTACAAAGCCGCCGCCAGCGCCTCGCAAACCGCCGTGCGGAAAACCGACAAAGAGCGCGAGGACGTGGGCCTGCTCTACCCCGAAGCGCAGGCTTTGGCCGTCGATCTATGCGACACCGTGGAATTTTTCTACCGCAAAGACCCGTCCGACTCGTCAAGGAGAACCAAATGCCAACGCTGGGGCGTGGTCTATCTCTTCGATACCGCCGCAACTCCGGTGGTCATTCCGCCAGTGGTGACGCCGTAAGGGCAACGCGGGTTCGCAGAGAGGGATTAACGAATCCAGTAGAAGACGCTAATACGTCTCGGGTAGTGCGGGCGTCTCGCCTGCTGAGTGAGGCATCTTGCCTCACTAATTTTCTTAAGCCGCTTTTCGCGGTGCTGCGAGAGGGACGGAACCGGGCAGGATGCCCGCTTCAGCAGGCGAGACGCCCGCACTACCCGAGACCTGCCACGCAATTTTTTCCGCATCTTGTCCGTGTTCGAGTGGACGTTACCTCTCTCCGAGACTCCGTTAGCATAAGTTATGCAGCCAAACTCCATCTCGAGCGAAATCCGGTCCACTCGCGACGAACTCGCACGGAAGTCGGGCTACAACGTTCGCAAGCTGATGGATCGCGTGCGGAAGCAGGAGAAAGTGGTGACACCAACCGCTCTGCCGAAGTTGGAAAAAGAGAAGGCGCACTGGTAGATTTCACCCCTGCGGGAAACAAAAATGGCGGTCGAGTCGTGGGACTGGCCGCCGTTTTCGTTTTTTGATTGGAGTTACATCCGAGTCTTCCAAACAGCCGAGGATGAGCTTTTTGAGTGTCGCCACCATGCAAATCCTCCCGCGACGATGAATAGCAAAACGCCGGTCGCTAAATAGAGTCGCGACGAATGAGTTACTGTGATGTTGGAAATACCGTAATAAGTGTCTTTAACCTGAATGAAGACCGCGTTTTTGGTGAACTCGATTCCGTAGTCCCCGATTTTCATCGTCCGCTTACAGCCGGGCCTGGATGAGTTTCTCCAGCTTCACGATGTCGGCGCAGAAGGCTCGGATGCCTTGGGCGGTTTTTTCGGTGGCCATGGCGTCGTCATTTAACTGCAACCGGAATGATTTTTCGTCGAGCTTGATCTCGGGGATGTCGAGGCTTTTGGCGTTGGCTTCGTTGAGTTTCTCGGTGAGCGGGTCGGTGCTGGCTTTGAGTTCGGCGAGCAGGCTCGGGCTGATGGTGAGGAGGTCGCAGCCGGCGAGTTCGACGATCTGGCTTTTGTTGCGGAAGCTGGCGCCCATGACTTCGGTCTTGTGGCCGTATTTTTTGTAGTAGTTGTAGATGGTGGTGACGCTTTGCACGCCGGGGTCTTCGGCGCCGGTGTAGTCGCGTTTCTCGGCGGCTTTATACCAGTCGTAAATGCGGCCGACGAAGGGCGAGATGAGTTGCACTTTGGCGTTGGCGCAGGCGACTGCCTGGGTGAGGGAGAAGAGGAGAGTGAGATTGCAATGGATGCCTTCCTTTTCGAGGATTTCGGCGGCGCGGATTCCTTCCCAAGTGGAGGCGATTTTGATGAGGATGCGGTCTTTGGAGATGCCGGCAGCTTCGTAGAGGGCGATGAGTTCGCGGCCTTTTTTGACGGTGCCCTCGGTGTCGAAGGAAAGGCGGGCGTCGGTCTCGGTGCTGACACGGCCGGGGACGATCTTCAGGATTTCCAGGCCAAAGGCGACGAGGACGTGGTCGATGATGGTTTCGACGGAGGCTTTCTGGGATTCGAGGTCTTTGAGGACGCCTTGCAGGAGGTGGTCGTAGGCGGGTTTGCTGACGGCCTGAAGGATGAGGCTGGGGTTGGTGGTGGCGTCCTGCGGGGTGAACTCGCGAATCGACTCGAAGTCGCCCGTGTCGGCGACAACGGTCGTGAAGTTTTTCAGGGCGGAAAGTTGGTCGGTGGCGGTGCTCATAGGACGGCTTAACTAGCGCGGGATGAGGGGTGTGGAAAGGGAATTTTAGCCTCGAAGGAGCTTTAACCCAGACCCGCTCGCGAGGAGAACGAGGAAAATCGCGCCTGCCACGAGGAGGGCTAAAAGGGCTAACGCCAGAAGATGAATGGGCCGGCTGACCGGCTGCGACTGGCCGAGGGAATAATCGAGATGGAAGTCGAGGTCGGTAATTGTTTCGCGGAGCGCGAGGACGCGGGCGAGGATGCCAGGCTGGTTCATCGGGGCGATGCCGACGTCTGCAAGTTCATGGCCGATGTGGGCAAAATGGGTGGCTTTCTTTTGCTGCAACTGGTTGAGCTGCGCTTCCAATGTCTTCAGATCGGTCTGGAGACGGTCGAGTTCCAACCGGTTCTGCCGCTCGTCTCTGGCGAGAATTTCCCGCAAACTCTGGAGTAGCGCGCGGGTCTCGCGGAGCGCGGCCTCATCGGCGGCGAGGGTTTTTTCGTCGCTCTCGATCAAGTAAAATGCGGCTTTGCGGGCGCGCTCGACCTCGAGCACCTGGGCGAGGCGCTGGGCGTGGGCTTCACGTTGAGCGGCGTCGGTTTCGCAGGCTGCGATTTGTTGATGAAGCTCGACCATGCGGGTGTGGGAGTCGGATTGGTGCCCGGCGATTTGCTCTTTTTGCTCGGCAATCTCAAAAATGAGCCGCGCCTGAGCCTGCTCGGTCGTCTGCAACTCGCGCACATTCCGGTCATTCGGATCGAAGTCCGCCTGCTGCCAGCCGAGTTCCCCCAATTGCCGCTCGGCCACACATAGCCTACGACGAGCCCACCAAAGCTGCGAACGCCAAGTCGTGCGGGCGGCGAGGCGCCGGCACTCCTGCCAACATGCGGGCCAGAGTGGATTCATTTTTCGGGGGGAGAAAGGATGAGGCACTAACATAGGACGTTTTGGCTTCGAGATGAAACAAAAAAACGTCCGTTGCCAGCTGGGTAAAACATCACGAGTTTGAGTGCGATGGAACTCATGATCTGGCTCGTGATCGTTCTGCTGATGCTCGCTGGCATCGCGGGAACCTTGTTGCCGCTGATCCCGGGTCATGTGCTGATTCTCACGGGCGCGGTGGTACATCGGCTGGCCTTCCACGAGCGCGGGGTGAGTTGGATCGTAATCACGATTCTGGCCGCGCTAGTGCTGGTAGGTCTGGCAGTGGATTTCCTGAGCGGCGCGGCGGGTGCAAAATATTTCGGGGCCACGCGCTGGGGTGCACTCGGCGGAATCCTGGGAACAATCGTCGGGCTGTTTTTCGGTTTGATCGGAATGATCGCGGGGCCGCTGATCGGCGTCTTGCTCGGGGAGTTGCTCGGAGGCCAGGGTCTGCTCCCCGCAGGCAAATCGACTTGGGGCACTTTCCTCGGCGGCGTCGCCGGAGCGATCATCAAATTTACAGTGGCTGTGGTGATGGTGGCTGTGTTTGCCGGTTCGCTCCTGATTTCCTGATTTCCTGATTCCGTTTTTCTGCTAGATTCCCAGCGTCCGACAGACGATCGCTGGTTTCGCGCAAGCAGAGCTGGAGGAAAGTCCGAACACCACAAGGCAATCCGCCGCGTAAAATGCGCGGGAGTTTTCGATGAAAATCAGATTCGACGGAAAGTGTCACAGAAAACAAACCGCCTCATGAGCAATCACGAGGTCAGGGTGAAAAGGCGGGGTAAGAGCCCACCGGGCGCGTTGTAAAATGCGCCGCATGACAAACCCCGGATGGTGCAAGACAAAACAGGAGATCCGAGCCGCCTGCTCATCCGCTGGCAACAGCGAAATCTCCGGGTAATAGTCGCATTCGAATCGCAAGATTCAGCGGCTCATTCCGATGCAAGTCGGATTGGGTTGAGATAAATGATCGTCACGGCTGCGGGCAACCGGAGCCGGACAAAATTCGGCTTATCGTCGGACACCACGGCGGCTATTCGGAGAAATCCGGGTGGCCGCCACCTTGTTGGTGGGAACTAGGACGAGCGGAGTTCCAATGAATTGGGAGCCAGGATTTCCGCCATCCAGGTGAACATCGTCACCCAAAACGTCAGCGCCAGACAAAAAATCGGAATCTGCAAAATCTGCGGCAGACAGTAAACGATGCTAACCACTGGAAGCCACACGCTCCAGGTCGCGATCAAACCCGGAAAGATACGCGTGCCATACCATTTCCAAGTGAAAAACTCGCCGGACCAGCGGTAGCCGCGATTTTTCCATTCGTAGAGCGTGACGCCGACCGGCGCGGCCAGAATCGGGTTGTAGAGAAACTGATCGACGCAGACCTTTTTCAAGAGCGTGAGAGGGTGGGCGTCATTTCCAAACCACTCCGCCTGTCCACGATACAGCAGATCGACCCAGATGCCCTGCATGCCCCAATAAGGAACCGAAAACGCGAGGTTGGCCCAGTTCCGTGCGGCGACACGGCCTTTTTGAAAAAAAACCACGCGCAGGATTTCCGGCAACACACCACCCGCGATCATGGCGGAGACCGATGAGAAAAGCAGCCCGCCGTGTAACTTCCAGAGTCCGATTTGGTCAAAAATAGGCCGCGCCCCCGATACCAGATAATAGGCGAGCACCACACAGATCATGACACTTTGCACCACCAGCCCAGGCAACAAAGTGGCCCGCGCCGCAGCCAATCCAGCTCTCAGCGGATGGAGTTTGGCAGGCAAGGGCGGCATTTCGCGGAAACCATGGCGTGATTCAACGGGTTGTCCAGCTTAGTCCCAAAATCCTCCGGGTATAAGATTTCTTAATAACAGCCTGTTTTTCCATTGACCTTGGGCGGTAGTCCGAAATAAAAGAAAGATTCAACTTGGCAGAATTCTTATTGATAATGAAAAGCGGATTCATAATCTCTGGCGCGGCAAACGAAGCGATTCCTTGATTTCTTCTGCTGCCATAGCCTAAAACCACCAACTCATTTGTGAACACCACCAGCCAACCCTTCATCAGCTCCCTGATCGAGCTGGCGCGTTTCACAATCGCGCCCCACGGCCCCATTCAATAAGTCATGGCCAATATTTTCCCACGCTGGTCGAATCAGCTTCCACTCAAAGTCCTCGTCTGCGTGGCCGTCCTCGGAGCCGCCATCACCTGCGGAGTGGCCTACTACTTTACTCCGAAATACACTCGCGTCGGTTATCAGCCAATCCAGCCGGTGCCGTTTCAGCACGACATCCACGTTAACCAGCTAGGGATGGATTGCCGCTACTGCCATTCCAACGTCGAAGTCTCCGCCCACTCAAACATTCCCACGGCGCAGACCTGCATGAACTGCCACTCGCAGATTCAGAAAAACAACCCGAAACTCGCTGCTCTCAAGACCGCTTGGGAAACCGGCCTGCCCCTGCCCTGGGTGCGCATCCATTACGCGCCAGATTACGCGTATTTCAACCACTCCGTGCACGTCAATCGCGGCGTCAGTTGCGTCAGTTGCCACGGAAACATCAATCGCATGGAAGTCGTCTGGCACGACCAGCCGCAAAGCATGAGCTGGTGTCTGGACTGCCATCGCAACCCCGAAAAACACGTTCGTCCAATGGAGCAAGTCTTCAATCTCGACTGGAAACCTGAAGGCAAGGATCCGCAAAAAGCTCAAAACGAAATCGGCACCCAGCTCGTAAAAGAATGGGCCATCCGCCCGCCGCAAAACTGCGGAGGCTGCCACCGCTAATCACCAGGTCAATGAAACGTATTTTACAACACCCAACCGAGGTCGCGACCGGCAAAAAATATTGGCGCAACGTCGAAGAACTGGCCGATACCCCGTCATTTCGCGGCTGGCTGGCGCGCGAGTTTCCCCAAGGTGCCGCCGAAATGGAGCTGGATGGCCCCGATGGGTTGAGCCGCCGCAGTTTCGTGCAAATCATGGGTGCCTCTCTGGCATTGGCTGGCTTCGGATTCAGCGGCTGCCGTCGTCCGGAAATCCAGTTTGCCGCACTCTCGAAGAGTGTGGAATGGAGCATTCCCGGGAAGGCTCTTTACTATGCCAGCGCGATGCCTCGTCGTGGTGGCGCGATGCCCTTGATGGTAACCACCAACGATGGTCGTCCAACAAAGATCGAAGGTAATCTGCTACATCCGTCGAGCGGAGGTTCGACCGATTTGCAGGCTCAGGCGACGATTCTCGACCTCTACAATCCAGATCGCTCCAGAACATTTGTTGGCCACGGCCAAAAATCCGAGAGATCCGAGTTTGAGCGTTATCTAAAAGATCTTCTTGGTAAAGTCGGCACCGGTGCGGGAATGGCTTTCCTTTCCGATGTCAGCAACTCGCCGACCCGCGCACGTCTTCAAAAGGAGGTTTTAGCGAAATATCCTGGTGCCAAATTCCACGTTTATGATCCAACCGGCAGCCTTCAGCACGAAGCGGTCGCCTCAGCTTTCGGCGATGGCGTCGCGCTGAAATACAATCTCGAAAAGGCGAACGTCATTCTCGCAGTGGATTCTGATTTCCTCGGCATCGACGCCATTGGAACGGAAGTCACCCGTCAATTTTCCCGCCGCCGCAATCCCTCTGGCAAAATGAACCGCCTCTACGCGGTCGAAAATCGCTACACGATCACCGGGGGAATGGCCGATCATCGTCTGCGCCTCAAGGCCAGTCTGGTTCCAGCCTTTCTTGTAGCGCTCGCAAAAGAATTGGGAGTCGCTGCGACCGCGACAGGCACCGCTGATCTCGGAGCCAGTGCCGAGTGGATCAAGGAATGCGCCACTGATTTGCTGTCCGCCAAGGGAACGAGTCTCGTCTTCGTCGGACCCCACCAGCCCGTCGAAGTGCAGGCGCTCGGGTTCGCCATCAATCAAGCCCTGGGCAACATCGGCTCCACTATTTTGGGAGTCGCTGTTCCTCCTGCCGCCGCCGGAACACTGGCTGATCTGGTCGCGTCCATCAAAGCCAAGGCGATTTCGACGCTCTTCATTCTGGAGTCCAACCCGGTTTACACCGCTCCAGCGGACTTCCAATTTGCTGAACTGCTCAAGTCCGTTGCAGATGTCATTCATGTCGGTCTTCGCACGGACGCCACGGCTCAAGCGGCCAAATGGCATGTTCCAGGAACGCATTTTCTCGAAAGCTGGGACGATGCCTTCACCCCCGATGGGACTTACGTTCCGGTGCAGCCGATGATTCTGCCGCTTTTCGGAGGGCTTTCTATTAACGATGTGCTTTCGCTCGTTGCCGGGCTTCCGGTTCCGACCGGAGCGGAGTTGGTCAAAGCAACTTTCGACACCCTCGCCGCCGGAACTGACTGGCCGAAATTTCTCCAAAACGGCTATCTCGACATTCCCGCCGCCGTGGCTCCGCTCGCCTTCCGTGGATCGGCCCCGATGATTACGATCCCGAGTGACAAAGGAATCGAAATCGTTTTCCCGCCAGATTACAAAATTTCTGATGGCCACAGCATCGACAACGGCTGGCTGCACGAATTGCCAGACCCGATCACGAAGCTGACCTGGGACAACGCGGCACTCATTAGCCGCAAAACAGCCACCTCACTCGATCTCGCCCGGGCGAGCGATCCACTGGTTCGTTCCGACGAGGCGCACTTGGATAGCGATGTTGTTAAAATCACGGTGAATGGACGCAGCTTGGAGGTGCCCGTTCTGGTGACTCCGGGTCATGCGGACGACTCGATCACGCTACCTCGCGGCTACGGCCATGCCCCCGGCACCACTGGCAAAATCGGCACCGGAGTCGGGTTCAATGCCTTTCAGCTCATCAGTTCGACCACCCCCTATGTTGCCGTGGCGACCGTGGAAAGAACTGGGAAACAATATAAACTCGCCCTTACCCAGGAGCACAATCAGATGGAAGGCCGCGCGCTCGTTCGCGAAGCCACCGCTGAGAAATTTGCCAAGGAACCCGAGTTTGCGAAAACAATGCACATCGACGGACATATTCCGCCGAATATCTCGCTCTACAAATCGCCGCCGCTGACCATGCCCGAGCAATGGGGCATGATGATCGATCTGAACACCTGCACTGGCTGCAGCACTTGCACGATTGCCTGCCAGGCGGAAAATAACATCCCCATCGTCGGCAAACAGCAGGTCATCAATAACCGCGAAATGCACTGGTTGCGTATTGATCGCTACTTCGCCACGGCTGGTGACGAGCACAATGAAACGGAACCCGAAATGGTCATGCAGCCAATGGGTTGTCAGCAATGCGAAAACGCCCCGTGCGAGACGGTTTGTCCGGTCAACGCCACGGTGCACAGCCCGGACGGCCTCAATGTGATGGCTTACAACCGCTGTATCGGCACGCGTTATTGCGCAAACAACTGCCCTTTCAAGGTGCGCCGCTTCAATTTTTTCAACTACAACGAGCGTCCGATCGAGAAAATCAAGGTCGGCATCCTGCCCGAGGCTAGCGGTCTTTATTATGGGCCTCTCGCTCCGAAAGGCACCGAGGAGCTCACGAAGATGCAGAAAAATCCGAACGTCACGGTTCGCATTCGGGGCGTCATGGAGAAATGCACCTACTGCATCCAGCGCATCGAAGAAGGCCGCATCAGTTCGCGCATTAAGGCGGGCGCGTCTGACAAATTGAGAATTCCTACGGACTCGATTCAATCCGCCTGCATGCAGGCCTGCCCGACCGAGGCGATCACCTTCGGCGATTTGCGCGACCCAGACAGCGCAGTGGCCAAACTGCTAGACAACCCTCGCCGCTATCGCCTGCTGGAATATTTAGACGTTCGCACCCGCACCAGCTATCTGGCGCGCATTCGCAACCCAAATCCAAAAATGCCCGGAGCTGAGAAAATCGCCGACATTTATCCCGACGAATACGAGTCTCTTCACGGCGAGGGCGCCCCCGGCGGCCATGGTCCCGCGAAAAACCCGGACGAGTTGCATTCCAATCCAGAACCCGCAGGAGCACATCACTAATGGCTACTTCCGACATGCTTGTAATGGGGCCGAACCCCACCGCCGAGGAACCGCTGCCGCGCATTCCTCTCGTCCTCAACAACCGCTCGATGGCTTGGGTCACTCAGCGTATCTGCGGCATCGTGGAAGGCCCGACGCCGCTCTGGTGGTTCATCGCGCTGGCGATCTGCGGCACACTGGCCCTCATCTGTTTTTCCTGCATCGGCTACCTTATTTCCACCGGCATCGGTGTCTGGGGATTGAACCATCCTGTCGGCTGGGCGTGGGACATCACGAATTTCGTGTTCTGGATCGGCATCGGCCACGCCGGAACGTTGATTTCGGCAGTTCTGTTTCTGACTCGTCAGAAATGGCGCACGTCGATCAACCGCGCCTCGGAGGCGATGACTCTTTTTGCGGTGGTGTGCGCCGGTATTTTCCCAGGCGTTCACGTCGGACGCATCTGGATGGTCTGGTTTCTTGCGCCGATCCCAAATGCCAATGGCATCTGGCCCAACTTCAAATCACCGCTGCTTTGGGACGTGTTTGCGGTGTCCACTTATTTCACCGTCTCCGTGATGTTCTGGTTCGTCGGACTGATTCCCGATCTGGCAACGCTACGGGATCGCGCCACGAGCAAAATTGCTCGGTTTGCCTACGGTTTTCTCGCGCTCGGCTGGCGCGGAGGCAATCGTCAATGGCGTCACTACGAGCTGGCTTATTTGATTCTTGCCGGTATCTCAACTCCTCTCGTGCTTTCGGTCCACTCCGTTGTGTCCTTCGACTTCGCGACTTCGGTCATTCCGGGGTGGCACACAACGATTTTCCCACCGTATTTTGTGGCGGGCGCCATCTTCGGTGGCTTCGCCATGGTGCTCACGCTCATGCTTCCTGCCCGGGCAATTTATGGATTGCACGATTTGATCACCCCGAAGCACGTCGATGTGATGTGCAAGATCATCCTCCTCACCGGCAGCATCGTGGGTTACGCATATTGCATGGAGTTTTTCACGGCAGCCTACTCGGGTAATCCGTATGAAACCTGGCTCTTCTTACGTAACCGCATGGCCGATCCTTATATTTTCAGCAAGCTCTACAACGTGCCAGTAGCCCCGTATTGGTGGGCCTACTGGGCCATGATGTCGCTCAATGTCATCTCTCCCCAGATCTTCTGGTGGCCAAAAATGCGCTACAACATCTGGGTCGTTTTCGCCGTCTGCATGTGCGTCAACGCAGGCATGTGGTTCGAGCGCTTTGTCATCATCGTCACCTCCATCCACCGCGATTTCGTACCTTCTTCGTGGGGCATGTTCCATCCGACTTGGGTCGATATCTGGACTTTCACCGGGACTTTCGGTTTGTTCATGACGTTATTCCTGCTTTTCATCCGCTTCCTACCGATGATCGCGATCTCCGAGGTGAAAGGCGTCCTGCCCGAAGCCGACCCGCATTATCATCCCAAAAAGGGCGATCACGAAAACCAGCCTGTCACCACGGGATTGCACTACTAATTTATGGCTGCCACCGCTGAACGACGCAAAATTTACGGACTGGGCGCACGCTTTTCGAGTGCGACCGAGATTTACGAAGCCGCCAAAAAAATTCGTGATAAAGGATTCCGTCGTTGGGATGTTCACACCCCCTACCCAGTCCACGGAATGGACGCCGCCATGGGTCTGAAGCATTCCATTTTGGGCAAAATCGTGTTTTGCGGTGGAATTACCGGATTCACCACAGCCGTTTGTTTGGAGTTTATTCCATCCAGTATTCTTTACCCGTTGATCGTTCATGGAAAACCAACTGGCCTTTTTACCGTTCCAGCTTTTTTCCCGATCATGTTCGAGTTGACGATCCTGTTTTCAGCGTTCACCGCCGTCGGCACCATGTTCGTGCTCAACGGATTGCCGCGCTGGCATCATCCTGTCTTTAACTGGGATGGCTTTGGCCAGTTTAGCGACGACGGTTTTATGATGATCATCGAAGCAGCCGATCCAAAATTTACCGAACAGGGAACCTCGGAACTCCTCGCTGAGCTGGGCGCCAAGGATATAACGCTGATTCACGAATAAACGACGATGCGTTACTTTTTTCTCATTTTACTTTTGGTCGGCATCGGTGTGATCGCGGGGGCGGGTTTCCGTGGATCCATCTCCCGCAAACCGCCCACGGAGATTTTTCCCGACATGGATCGCCAGGTCAAATATAAGCCCCAGAAAACGAGCGAGTTCTTTGCCGATGGACGCGTCGAACGTCCGCCGGTCCTGGGCACGGTTCCTTTTGGATACAACGAACCTCGCAAACCCATTCCCGGCCAGAACACCGGCCCCGGTCTCTATAAAGGATTCAGCCAGGGTGACGACTATCTCAACACCGGTAAAATGGGTGCCAACTGGGGCAGCGGCATTCCCGTTCCGGTGAATGAGGACCTCCTCAATCGCGGACATCAGCGCTTTCAAATCAATTGCGCTGTCTGCCACGGAGCAACGGGCGCTGGCAACGGTATCACCACTCAATACGGCTTGGTCGGCGTCCCAACTTATCATCAGGATCGTCTCCGCAACATGGCCGACGGGGAAATTTACAATACCATTGTGCATGGTAAAAACACCATGATGCCCTACGGCGATAAAGTGACTCGTGAGGATCGCTGGGCCATTGTGGCCTATGTCCGCGCCTTGCAACGTGCGCAAAATGCTGCAAAAACCGACGTTCCAGCAGACGTTCTAGCCAAATTGGAGGCCAAGTGAGCGACCATACTATTACCTTACCGAAAGCGGAGCAGTTTGACTCCAAAGCTACCAGTCGACTCAGCTTTTCCGCCGCCGTGGTGGGAATTATTGGACTGATCATCGCTACAATTTACGGCTTCCGGGCGACTCACGATGTTCTGCTAGCCAAGCAGTTTGCCTTTTCCGCGCTCTTCGGATTTCTCTTCTTCTTCACCATTCTGGCCGGTTCGCTCTTCTGGATCATCATCCACCATGCCACCGACGCCGCCTGGTCGGTCGTGGTCCGGCGGCAGATGGAAAATCTGGCGTCCTTGATGCCTTACCTAGCTCTGTTTTTTATTCCCATCGTGCTCTTCCGCACCACGATCTGGGAGTGGTTGAGCGTCGATCCGGCACATGACCCGGTTTTCGCGAGCAAGACTTGGTATTTTTATCCAGTGATCGCCGGCGTGAAGATTCCACTCTTCTGGATTCGCTCCGTTTTCTACTTCGCCTTTTTCACGTTCTTTGCCCGCACTTTCCGCAGCCATTCCGCCGCGCAGGACGCCACGGGCGACATCAAACACAGCTTGAAAATGCGCACCAAATCCTATCGCGCACTTCCCCTTTTTGCACTTTCGATCACCTTCGCTGGTATCGATTGGGTCATGGCCCTCAACTATAAATGGTACTCCACCATGTGGGGTGTTTACATTTTCGCCGGTTCCGCGCTCGCTTCCATGGCCGTGCTCATACTTGTCATCACCGGCTTGAAAAAGCTTGGCTATCTTCAGGTCGTCAATATGGAGCATTACCATATTATGGGGAAATTTCTCCTGACCTTCTCCATTTTCTGGGCCTACATCGGCTTCTCGCAATACATGCTCATCTGGTATGCGAACATCCCGGAGGAAACCGAATACTTCCTCCTCCGCAATACCGAGAGCTGGAACACGCTGAATATTTTCCTCGTTGTCGGGCACTTTTTCATTCCGTTCCTGATGCTGCTCTTCCGTTTCGTGAAGAAAGTTCCCACCATTCTGAGTTGGATCGCCATCTGGATCCTGTGCATGCATTTCCTGGATATTTACATCATCGTCCTGCCAAACATCCACCACGCCGGGTTTGCGCCGCACATCCTCGATCTGATTTGTCCGATCACCATCGGCTGCTTCCTCGTCGTCGCCTTCCTCTATGAAGTCGGCAAGCGTTCCTTGTTTCCCGCTCGCGATCCGCGTCTGGTGGAATGCCTCAAACTGACCAACTAACCCTGACACCATGGTCTCTTCTGAATTATCCGATCACAAACCCGGCGTGCTGACCGCCTTTCGCGTTCTCGGCGCCTTCTTCTCGGCTGCGATCATCGTCGCTCTAATACTCTGGGCCACCCGCGGCACCACCACTTACGATCCCGACCGCTCCACCAAACGTTACGCGAACCTGAAAAAGCTGAACGATGATAACGCCAAAAAAACGGGCGAATATGCCGTGGTTGATAAAGCCAAGGGCATTTACCAGCTTCCGATCAAGGCCGCCATCACATTGACCGTTAAGGACTTAGCGAAAGTCCAACCGCATCCTGCGTATCCCGTGGTCACGGCTCCAGCCGCGCCTGCCGCCGCGCCATCTCCAGTCGCAACACCTGCCGCCCAACCATGAGTGCCATTCTTGCCGAACCCGAATTGACCCCGACTCTGACCTCCTATCCAAAGGTCAGCGAGGCCGACATGCGCGCTCGCAGGGAACTCGACGCTTCCGCTTCCGGCCCCGTTGCCCTCCTTTTCACCTTTGGCATTCTCTGGCTGGTCGCTTGGAGCGTGCTCAATCTCATCCTGACTTGGAAACTGCTCTCACCAGACTTCTTATCGAGTTACAGCTTTCTCACCTTCGGTCGTCTGCGTCCCATCGCGACCAGTATGTTTGCCTACGGCTGGGCATCTTGCGCGGGAATGGGCGTCTCGCTCTGGCTCATGGTTCGCCTCTGCCGGGTTAAACTTCGCTCACCGCTCTCCGTCGTCATCGGCACCCTGATCTGGAATGCTGGACTTTTCGCAGGCATTGTGGCGATTCACCTCGGCTACGGTCGTTCGATGGAATACCTGGAACTCCCGGTTTGGTCACAACTCACCATGTTGGGTGGTTTTTCCATCATCGGAATTTGGATCGTTGGCCTCTTTTATAATCGCCGTGAGGGCACCGGATTCATCACCCAAGCCTACGTGACAGCCGCCTTCATATGGATGGCTTGGACGCTTCTCGCGGCGAACATTTTCGCTGCTATGCCTTGGGTGCACGGCGTGATCATTGCCATTAATAACGCCTGGTTCATCAGCGGCATCACCCATTATTGGTTCACTGCCATCGGACTTGGAGCGGCCTTTTACCTCATCCCGAAAGTCACGGGACGTCCGATTCACAGCTACTATCTCGCGAATCTCGGCTTCTGGGGTTTTGCGTTTCTAGCCGGTTGGGGCGGCTTGCAACGTTATAACGGAGGTCCTATTCCGACATGGTTGATTACGTTGAACATTGTGGCCACCGCCCTGACCATCATTCCAGTCGCGACGGTGGCGGTGAACCACCATTTTACCATGGCTGGCGGGGCTCATCAGATGATGCATTACAGCCCTACCCTGCGTTTCACGGTTGTCGGCGCGATGGCTTACACGGTTTCCTCCTTGACCGCGATCCTCTTGTCCCTACGCACCGTCGCCTCGGAAACCGGGCTGACGTATGTCAACCTCGCCCAAAGTCATCTTGTGCTTTACGCGTTTTTCACCTTCATCATGTTCGGCGCAATCTACTTCATCGTCCCGCGGTTGGTGGGCCGCGAGTGGGTTTCGGCTACTTTCATTCGATTCCATTTCTGGGGCACGGCTTACGGTATAGGCCTGACCATTATTACACTGACCATCGCCGGACTTTTCCAAGGAAAAGACTGGGCCAACGCGCTGGTCGACAATACCACAATCGTCCAGACCACTCTGCCGCTGCTCCGTGGCTCGATCATCGGCGCTTTGCTACTGCTTGGCGGTCATCTTATTTTCGCCCTCCATTTTTTGTTGATGATTCTGCGCCTCGGCCAGATCAGCGACGAACCTACGCTCATGGCCCAGCTGCACTCGGAGGAGTGCTCACTAAAATGAAATATTTCTTTCCCGGCATCTTCGGAGCCTTTCTTCTCGGCTGGATCGTCCAGATCGGAATTCCTTACGCCAGTCTGGCCAAACTCGACCCCGTCGTCGATCCAGACACGAACGAGCCCTATCCCTACAATGTCGCCGGACTCGCCCAGCAAGGCCGCGCTGTTTACGCCGCCAACGGTTGCGTGAGCTGCCACACCCAGCAAGTACGCGCCGCTTACATGGGTGCCGACGTGGATCGTCATTGGGGCACGCGTCAGAGCGTCGCTCGCGATTATCTCTACGAGGACGCTGTTTTCCTCGGGTCACTCCGCGCCGGCCCTGATCTGAGCAGTGTCGGAGCGCGTGATGTCGCAGGCACCAAGGCCCCAGACCTCGGCTCAGTGGAGGCCCGGGCAAAAAACGCCCAGTGGCATTACGTGCATCTTTACAATCCACGGATTGTGCAGCCGAAGTCGAACATGCCGTCGTTTTCCTACCTGTTCGACACCAAGAAAATCAAAGGCGAACGCTCCGCCAAAGCCCTCGATCTTCCCCCACCTTACAGCGCGACCGATGGCTATGAGATCGTTCCCACTCCAGAAGCGGAAGCTCTCGTTGGCTATCTGCTTTCCCTTAATAAAAATCACGACGTGCCCGAAATGAAAGGCGCTCCCGCCCCGGCCAAGGCCAACCAGGCAAAGTAAACCATGAACGAGCCTACCAATAAAATTCCCGAGTTCCTCATTCCTCAGAAATATCCGAAGAATGAAATGGGCGGAAAAATGGATTACGACGAATCCTCCGACATCGCCCGTCTGCATGGCGCGGTCGGTCGCGAGAAGGACGAGCCCGGCTACGACGGTGTTAACAAAGCCGTTCCCGGCTGGCTGATTTCCATCTTCTGCGTGCTCCTTTTCTGGTCCGGCGGTTATCTCGGGGCGTTCTCCGGCGGTTTCAAGAACGATGTTTTCAATGACGAAACCGGCAATTTCACTTCTGGAAAAGCAGGCAAGCCAGGCGATATCGCCGTCGTAGAAAAAACACCAGTCGAGTTAGGCAAAATCGTCTTCACCGGCAACTGCCAGTCCTGCCACCAGGCCTCGGGGTCCGGTGTAGCCGGACAATATCCCCCACTCGCCGGCAGCGAATATGTGCAGGGCACGGAGCGTCGCCTGGGGATGATTCTCCTTCACGGATTGCAGGGATCAGTCAAAGTCAAAGGCGCGACTTACAATGGCCAGATGCCCGCTTGGGGTCCTTCTTTGAGTGACAAAAAAATCGCAAATGTTCTCACTTACATTCGTCAGGAATGGGGCAACAAGGCACCTGAGGTAAGCGAAGCTGGAATCAAAGCCCTGCGCGCCGCGATTGCCGCCCATGCGGATTCCTACAACGAAGCCGAACTGCTGGCTGTCCCAACAGACGCCACGCTGCCGAAATAAGTAGAAACAAATCCGCCGGATTGTCAGCAATTCCGAGGACAGTATTTATCATGATGCACTGCGGACAGGCCGGCGAAGTGTCCCTACCCACCTAGTCATCGCTCCGTCACGAGCACGCAGCTTATTCAGAGACGAAATGACGTTGGAAAAACTCGGCCACGGTTTTCAATTGAGTTTCATTCAATAGAAACCAATGCCCCTTGTCCGGAACCACGATGATCCTTGATTCGACCCCGACTCGTTTCAATTTTCGATCCAGCTCCTGGCTTTGCTCCATCGGCACCAGCGTGTCCTGCGCTCCGTGAATGATCAAAAACGGCGGTGCATCCGCTGACACTCGATCCACTGGACTGGCTTCTTGAGCGAGCGCGAGTTTCGTTTCAATCGGGCCACCGAGCAGCCGTTCAATGTCGCTCCGGCGATCCGGGCTGGCATATTTTCGTCCTAAAGAAACCAGATTGGTTGGCGGATACAGTGCGCAGACAGCTTGGACTTTCGACTTGCCCTCCACCGTTCCAAGCAGTGCTGCCAGATGGCCGCCGGCAGATTCGCCGCTAACTCCGATGCGCTTGGGATCGATGCCGTATTCCGCCCCATGTGCGCGCAGCCAGGCGAGCGCGCTCTGGCAATCCTCCAATTGGGCCGGATAAATGGCGGTGCCACTCAGCCGGTAGTCGATCGCCGCCACCGCGATTCCGGAGCGGGTGAGGTCGCGCAGATTGATGTGATACCCCTTGCTCCCAAACTTCCAACTGCCGCCAAAAATCCACATGACCATCGGGACCGGATGGTTACTCTTCGGAAGGTAAAGGTCGAGCCGGAGCGATTTGCCGCCGGGAGTCGCGAACTCCACATTGCGCACGATTTTCTCATTCGACCGGGCAAATCCATACGGCGCACACGCAGCGGTCATGCCTACGAGAGATAGGACTGCAACTCGAATCCATTTAGACAAAATCATGCCACTTGATACGTGGTGAACCGTCGTTTGGATGGAATTTCAGATGTCCTTGGGTGCGAGTGCGGCCACGGCGCGAATGAGTTGCAACGGCTCGATCGGTTTCGACAGATGGAGATGAAACCCGAGTTCCATCGCGCGGCTGCGATCTTGCACACTGGCAAAGGCCGTTAGCGCGATTGCGGGAATCCGCCGTGCATGGTCGGCTTCCATTTTTCGCACAGCGCGAATCAATTCGTAGCCGTCCGCGCCCGGCATCGCGATGTCGCTGATGAGCAGTTGAGGGAAACCTTTCTCGAGCGATTCCAAGGCTTGGTCCACGTTGCCTGCGCAGTCCACTTTCGCCCCAAACTTGCGGAGTGTGAGTGCGATCATTTCCCGAGCGCTGTCATCGTCGTCCACGATCAGGATTTGCAAATTCTTCAGTGACTCCGCGTCGGGCAAAACCTGATTAGCCTCCTGGCTTTTATCCGCGTTGCGCAAATCGACGGCGACCACAGGTAGCAGGACTGTGAACGTGGCCCCTGTTCCCGGTCCGTCGCTGGCGGCGCGGATGATGCCGCCGTGCATTTCCACGAGGTGACGCACGATCGCGAGACCCAGACCGAGGCCGCCTTCTTGACGGGTATTTGAGCTGTCGGCCTGCTTAAAGCGGTCGAAAATATAGGGCAAAAATGCCGCGTCAATACCACGTCCGGTATCGCTGACCTCAATGCTGGCAAAGGATTGCGCACGAGTCAGCCGCAAGTCGATTCGCCCGCCGGGCGGGGTAAATTTAACCGCGTTCGCCAGGAGATTGGCCACGATTTGCTGGAGGCGGCCCGGGTCGGCCTCCACGAGCAGATCGGTGGCCTCGACCGTGTGCGCGACGCGGAGTTTGGCTTGATTGGCGATGGGACGGATCGCATCCGCAGCCGCTTTCACAATGTCGGCCAGGAGCAGCACGCGTTTTTCGAGCCGGAGTTTGTTATTGATGATCCGGCTGATGTCCAGGATGTCCTCGATCAACTGCGCCTGCGCCTTGGCATTGTTCGTGATCGAGTCGATGGCTTCGGGGAGTTCGTCTGGCTCCAGCAGACCTTCCTGCATCAGACGCGTCCAGCCGAGAATCGAGTTCAATGGCGTTCGCAACTCATGCGAGAGCAGAGCGAGAAACTGGTCTTTTTGTTCGTTTGCCGAGGCCATGTCGTCGCGCGCGGCGCGAAGCTGTTCCTCGACCAGTTTCTGCTCGTGGATTTCGGTGCAAGTGCCAACCCAGCGGACAATTTTCCCTTCGGCATCTTTCTGAGGCAGGGCCCGACCCAGAAACCAGCGATATTCTCCATCCCGAGAACGCAGAAAGCGGTATTCGATCTCGTAAGGTTCGCCGGTTTTTAGGGAATGCTGCCAGCGTTCGATGGATCGATCTCGATCTTCAGGGTGTAACAAGAGATTCCAGCCATCCCCTCGCGCCTCGTCCCAAGTCATCCCCGTAAAATCCCACCACTGCTTATTGTAATACTCGTGATAGCCGTCGGGCCGCGTGATCCAGACAATCTGCGGCATGGTGTCCGCGAGATGCTGCAAAGTGGCTAGGTCCGCGTGGTGGGAATCAAGGGCATTTTCAGACATCGGCGCACGGCAAGTTGCAGTCTGTTTACGACTGGGACCGCTGTTCCGGGTGTAAAGGAATTCACGGAAACGAGAAGAAGCTCTGCCGGTTCGCCGATGCGCCAAGGGCACTCCCACTTTTCGGCACCGGCTCGGGAGACTGTTGTACGATGATTGTCACTCAAACGTCGCTTTTAAGTCATCTGTCTTCAGTGACAATGCAGCGCACAACCCACCTAATTTTATGCCACAAAACCTCATTTCACTGAAACTCACCCCCGCCGACCTCGCTCTGCTGAACAACGCCGCCGACGTTATCATCCATTTTTTCGAGAGTCGCGGCATCTCCGTGGAAGACGCGGACCATGGGCCGCTCGTTACCATGGGGGCGAAAACCGAACCCTTCTGCCAGAAAGCGGTTGCCGAGCTGCAGGATGCCAGCGCCTCCCTTTCCAGCGATTTTCCCCTCGCCGAACTCAGCCAGGACTGGCAGGACAACACCGCCCTCGTCCCCTTCCGAGTGAAATGGAAGAAGGCCGTCGAACTCGTCGAGGAAAACGATAGCGCCTTGCGCAGCGACATCATGGCCAGTTGCATCACCGGCACCACATTTCTCCAGGCTCTCCATAAATTAACCCCTAATCTCGACGGTTCACTCAAGGAACTCACCAGCCTGCGCCGCAGCAAAGCTACGAAAAAACCTTTGCCTGCCGCATGATCGTCGGGCCCACGCTCCATCCCCTCTTTCTCTGTCCCCGCCGCCTCCGCGCAGCGCGGGCGAACGTTTTTAGCGTTCCCGTGAACCCTTTTGGAGCTCGCATGAACGCTTTTACCGTTCGCGGGAACCCTTGGTACGCCCAGTTGAAGACCTGGAGCGCTCGTGCGAACGCAAAAACCGTTCGCGCGAACGCTCCGCGTGTTGCCGTGAACGCCACTCGCGTTCGCCCCACCCTGCAAACCCTCCTGATGAACGCCCAAACCCTCCGCCCCAACACTTAAACCCCCCACTCCACCCCTTCTGCCTCTCCCCTGAACGCAAAGTCAAACCTGCACACGACCAAAAACACAATCCACTTACGTTCCGATGAAAACCAACCTAACTGTTGTTTATCAACACGTTGTCCGCAGGGAGAGGGAGTCTGGAGCTAGGCGGGAGGGATTTTAGGGCGGAGTGAGGGCGGTGGAAGTTATAGTCATGAAGGAAGTGTGGAAGGTAGGTGGCGCGTTGGTTGGAGG
>JBBRNR010000002.1:0-397435 GCA_038230215.1 Chthoniobacterales bacterium
GACGGTAACGACTTTCGAGTTATCGATCTGGACGGTGTTGGCGGCGATGATTTTCGTGCTGTTGCCGTTGAGAGTCACATTGTCTTGGAAGTGGACCGTGCCGTTGCTGCCGCCCGCGTAGAGCTTGAGCAGGGTGTCGGCGGAAATACTGCCGCCGCCAATGTTGAGCACGCCGTTGTTACCCATCGCGCCAGCCTTCACGACATCGGCGGAAATGGTTGCGCCGGTGAATGTGATGACGCCGTTGGTGCCGGTGTTTTGAATATCAACCGTGCCGTTTGGCGCAGTGATGGTGCCGTTAACCAAGATGGCACCGCCACGAGATTCGAGGCTCACTTTTCCACCGGGGCCGGTCGCCAGCGTGTCGAGCAAGGCGTTCAACTGGCCGGTGCTGCTGATGGAAATGGCGGTGCCGGTGAGACGTTTACCAACGAGCTTGATCCGCGAACCAGCCCCGGTGACGGTCGGATCAGGCGCGCTCGTGGCATTGACCGTGGACGAAACATTCAACGTGTCCGCCGCTTCCAGGCTAACCACGCCGCCGGTTGACTGAGACGTTTTCGGAGTCGCGGAGATCGGCTGCTGGATATTGATCTGACCGTCGGCCAAGGCAAAAAAATCGTGTGTTTGCAGAATGCCGTTCAGCAAAACATCGCCACCGGCATCAAGCTGGAGATAGTCGGCCTCCACTGGAGCATCGAGTGTGAGGTCGCCCCAGGCGTTGAAAGCGCCGCGATTGAAAACCAAATGACTGTCGCTCGTGACATCGAGATCGCGTGCCGCATCAATGAAGAGATTGGCCTGTGGCAGGCTGATTGTTCCCTCGAGTTTCACGTTACCGGAGCGGTTGTAAAGGTGCAGAAAATGGAACGTCGACGCGGTGCTGGAAACATCGCCATCCTTGTCCAAACGAATTTCGCCCTTGGTCGCGGCCAGAGTCAGACTGGCGAAATCGTTGAGCGAGAGGGAGTCCTTGCCGAGTTTGATTCCATCGGCGCTCACGAGGGCGATATTGCGCGCCGTGCTTAAACCGTAAACGTGGGGAGTTCCATTGATTTCCAAATTCTTGAAAGAGAAAACCGCCACGCCGGAACTCGGGAAATCGAAGTCGTAGTTCGAGCCGAAACGCCCGTCGAAGGAAGTCTGGACATCGAAATTACTGGTCGAGTTAAAGACAAATGCGGAGGCCGGACCGTCCGCAGAAAAATCGCCGTAAATCGTGCCGCTGGTGGGCGAATTTTTATTTTCGCCATTATTGTCAGCGTTGTTGTTGCCCTTCTTTCCTGACGAACCACCGCTGATCATTGGTGTGCTGTCGCGCAGGTCAAAAATGGTGTCGGAGTTGATTTTGGAGATTTTGAGAGTGGACGGCTTGCTGTGCGTCGTTGGACCAAGATAAGTGGAAGTCGCAAATGCGGCGTCGTTTACGCCGGGGTAATCGGCCAGTTCGTCGCCATCCACCGGATTGGGACGCGGGGTGGGGGATGGACCCGGGTTAGGAAGCTGATCCGCAATCGGAACGGGAGTTGGATCGGAATGTGGCGTGTGTTGGAACAACTCCAGCTTGCCTTTTTTTTCCTGCGCCTCCGTGGCGTTTTGCACCGCTAGCAGCGTGGTGCCGTAGCCGTCGATGACGAGGTTAGTCTCGGCCAGACCACCCTTTTGCAACTGCACTTTCTGGTGCTCAATGACTTCATCGATCTTCGTGGTGGCGGCTGCGGCGAGCGGGGCAAATTTCTTTTTGTCGAGCAGCTTCGAGGTGTTCATCAGCTTCGCCGTATCGATTGGGACGGTCTGCCAGTCTTTGATCGAGCCGCTTTTGATCGGGCCGATCAGCATCTGACCGCCGCTTACGAGCATCGACTCGCGCATCCGGTCGTTGAGGAAAACGCGCATCGTTCCTTCGAGCAGTACGAGCTTGTAATGGGTCGGGCCGCGTTCGATGAAACCGGTCGTGCCGGTGATCGCCGCCGTGATGGCCCCCGTGCGAATGCTCGCTCCGCCAACGCCTTTGGGAATCTGGAAAAGCAGCGTGCCGTTCTCAAGGTTCATCTTTCTCGTGCCCGTCTCGAAGGTGAACACCGTGTCCGACCCGAGCCGGGCCAGGGTCTGATCGGGGAACATCAGCTCGGCAGCCGACTGGGCCCCGGTGCGAATGCCCTGGCTGCCACGGACCCTTTCGCCTTCGCTTGCGGCTTTGGCGCTACCGCTGGCCTCAGTGATTTTAACATCATGCTGGACGCGGTTGATACGGGCCTCAGTCAGCGGTGCAGCGGAGGCGGTCTGGAGGGATAGCCCCAGGAAAACGATAAACAAAAAGGAGGGAACTTTCATAAAAATTAAAACTGATAGCCAATCGAGAGGGTGGCGCCGGCGGTGAGGAGGTCGTAGTCGAAGGTGGATTTATCCGAGCGATTGAGCGCTCCAGAGACGGTGCCGGAGACTGTCAGCACTTCGACGGGCCGCCAGTGCACTCCCACCGAGAGCGTCTGATTGAGGTCGGTGCGGTCTGTCTGATTGTAATCGTAGATCGCCGCACGATAGATCGCATCGCAGGAAATGGAACGCGTGATGGCCAGCGCATACCCGCCATAGAGGCTATACTCGCGGCGCTCCAAGGCCGCCGGATCGGCGAAATTGACCTGCGCCGACACTCCGAGGAAAAGCGAGTCGGCTCGCGAAAGCTGGAAAACTTTCTGCCCGCCAACGAGTAGCGAATGGCTCGTGTAAAGTTCGGACCCGAAGTTTTCTGCGGTCAACCGGTTGAAATTATAACGGGCATACCATGAGGTGCCGCCGAGGAAACTCGTCTGCCAGGTGAGGCCGCAGCCGGCGTTTAGACTATCAAAATTGAGTTGGGAAAACTCATCGTAGCGAAAAAACGCCTGTTGCAAACTGATGTCGAAGACGAGCGCCTTGTCCAGAGGACGCTGCCAGGAGACGGCAAGCTGGCCGACGAGATAGTTATCGTCCAAAGCGTTGCGCGAAGTCAGCGCCACGTTGGAGGTGTGATAAGCCGAGACCTCGATTGCGGCGGTGAGGGACTTGGGCGTTTCCTTGGACTGATAAATCCATTGCTCGCCGAGATCACCCGTGTTGTTCGAGAGCACCGCCTGGTCCATAGCGGAGACGTTCTCGTGCTTCTGGGAGACTTGGACCGGAGTAAGATTGCTCGCCTGCTGGGCGGTCTCAAACTGCGGTCGCACGGCTTCCTGGGCGCAAAGACTGCCGCCAACACATGAAAAAACACCCACGGCAACTTGCCAGTGGCGGGGGAAAAGCTGAATACACATCCTCAGCCTAGTAGCTAATATCAGGCCACGCAGCGAGCGAGTTTCAAATTATCAAGGAACTCCTTGATCCTTAGCCAGATACAACCTTACCCCCTGAAAACTAGCTCCGCGTCTGCGTTACGCTAACCGGCGTGCCGATGGGAGCCATCTCGTAAAGTTTCGGCGCTACCAAATGGGGCAGTCGGATGCAACCATGCGAGGCTGCGTAACCGGGAAGCTGGCCGATGTGCATGCCGACTCCATCGTTCGTCAGGCGCATGAAAAATGGCATCTCTGCGCCTTCGAAAATGTCGCCCGCCTCCAGCTTCAGCTTGGTTTTGTCGGCGTTGGCATTTGTCACATTCCCGTCCGCATCCACCACTTTCCCATACAAGTTCGAGTGATGCGTGAGTTCCTTGGCGATGATTTTGAAGTCGCCCGTCGGAGTTAGATGTCCCTTGCGCCCGGTGGAAACGGGGAAGTCGTAGGCGATGAGATCCTTCACGAAAAGAGTGCCGCGCTGCTCGGCCAGAACGATTTGCACCCGCATGTTTTTCGCCTGGGCCAGGGCGAGAACGGCTTCGTCGCGGAAGATTTTGCTTTTCCAATTCTTCATCTGGCGAAACGCGGTGTGACGCGCTGCATTCTCGTCCTTCAAGCTGGAAATCTGGGCGTTCTCCGCCTTCTCGACCTGATGTTTCTGGATCGACTCCGTCACGGCACACGAGCTGAGAAGAATGGGGATGAAAAGAAGGAACTGGGGGCGCACGCCGACGAATTACAGGAGGAAAATGGGAAAAGCCAGAAATTCTTTATTTCTCCCTTCGGGCGATGGCTTACTCTGCCCCATGATTTTTTTCGACAAAGACGAACCGCATTCCACTCCACTGCGCAGCGACATCGCCCGGGAGGATACCTGGGATCTCGCCCTGCTCTACCCGACCGACGCCGAATGGGAGGCGGCTTTTGAGAAACTCCGGGCCGAGTTTCATAACATGGAGGCGTTTCGCGGACGCGTCGGTGAATCGCCCGAAACGCTGCTCGCCCTCCTCGAAACCGAGAAAGCCCTCGACCTGCAACTCGAGCGCCTCGGCCATTACTCCATGCTGCGCGCCTCGGAGGACAGCTCGGACAACGTCAACCTCAGCCGCCGCGCCCGCCTGCAAAATCTCTGGACCCAGATCGGCGAAGTCTGTGCCTTTGCCGTCCCCGAGATGGTCGCCATCCCCGACCAGACCTGGGTTGCATTTCTTTCTGCCGATTCACTTGCTCCGTGGCTGAATCGCCTTGAGCGCATTCGCCGGATGAAGCCGCACACGTTGTCGTCGTCCGAGGAACGCCTCATGGCCCTCGCTGGCAGCGCCTTGCAGGGACACAGTGAGACCTTTTCTCAACTGACTAACGTCGATATGAAGTTTGGCGTCCTGCGCGACGCAAAAGGCGAGGAACGCCAGCTCACCCAGAGCAGCTTCTCGTCCTTCCTGATCTCGCCCGACGCGACCGTTAGGAAAGCCGCCTTCCACCAGTTTTACTCCGAGTTCGCCGACCACCAATTCACCGTCGCCTCGACGCTCGCCTCGTCGGTCCGCACCGATGTCTTCGACGCCAAAGCCCGCAACTATCCATCGGCCCTCGAAGCATCGCTCTTCCACGACGCCATCCCGGTCTCCGTTTACGACAACCTCATTTCCACCGTCCGCGAATACCTCACCCCGCTCCACGATTACTACGAGCTTCGACGCGAGAAACTGGGCCTCGCCGAGTTGCATGTCTACGACACCTACGTGCCGCTCATCTCGGAGTGTGAGTCGAATGTTAGCTTCGACGCCGCCATCGACCAGGTCATCGCCGCGCTCGCCCCACTCGGCTCCGAATACTGCGACACCCTGGCCACCGGCCTGCGCCAGCGCTGGTGCGACCGCTACGAAAGCCAGGGCAAACGCAGCGGCGCCTTCTCGTCTTCCAGCTACGGCAACCCGCCCTTCATCCTCATGAACTACAAAGCCGACGTCTTCTCCGACGTTTACACCCTGGCTCACGAGGCCGGCCACTCCATGCACACCTGGTTCTCGCAACGCGCACAGACTTACCAGGACTATAACTACCCCATCTTCCTCGCCGAAGTAGCGTCCACCTTTAATGAAAACCTCCTCACGCATCATTTGTTGGAAACGACCACGGATCGCAAGATGCGCGCCTACCTCATCAACCGCCAGATCGACGACCTGCGCGGCACCCTGTTTCGCCAGACGATGTTTGCCGAGTTTGAAAAAACCATCCACGCCCTGGAGGAAAGCGGCGAGGCTCTCACGCTCGACACCTTTAAGGCCGTCTATCAGGAATTGTTAGAAGCCTACTTCGGGCCGCGCGTCGTGCTCGACAGCGAACTGCAACTCGAATGCCTCCGCATCCCGCACTTCTACAACGCCTTCTACGTTTACAAATACGCCACCGGCCTTTCGGCCGCCACCGCCCTGTCCGCCCGCGTGCTGGGCGGCGGCGCAGCCGAGTTGGAGTCCTATCTCGGCTTCCTCAAATCCGGCGGGTCCCAGTATCCTCTGGCAACCTTGCAAGCCGCCGGTGTCGATATGTCCCAGCCCGCCCCCATCCGCGCTTCGCTGGAACTCTTCCAACGCAGAGTCACCGAACTCCGCGAGCTGCTGCGAAGTTAGGAAACAAACAAATGGACGCACCGCCGCTGGCTCTGCATTCCCCGCTTCCAGCTTGGTGACAAGCGCTTCCAGCTTTGCTGAAATGGCTTGGCGGCTCCTTTTCTGAATGATGCCATCAGGCTTATCCCTTTCATGTTTGAACAAACCTTTAAAAACATCGACGACGTCCTTTGGAAAGACGCCGGCTGCACCAGTGAACTCGACTACACGGAACAAAGCTCCTGGCTGCTCTTTCTAAAATACCTCGACGCCCTCGAAACCGACAAAGCCACCGAATCCGCGCTGGAGGGGAAGAAATACACCTTCATTCTCGACGAACCTTATCGCTGGGAAAGCTGGGCCGCGCCCAAGGATGCCAAAGGCCAGATCGATCACAACCAAGCCATTATCGGTGACGATCTTCGCGACTTCGTGAATGGGAAACTCTTCCCCTATCTCCACGGCTTCAAATCTCGTTCCATCGACCAGCCAAACACCATCGAATACAAGATCGGCGAAATCTTCGGCGAGATAAAGAACCGCATTCAGAGCGGTTACAACTTGCGCGAGATCATTGATCACATAGACAATCTGCGCTTCGGCTCGCAGGTCGAGAAGCACGAGCTCTCGCATCTCTACGAAGCGAAGATCAAAAACATGGGCAACGCCGGGCGCAACGGCGGCGAATATTACACCCCGCGGCCGCTCATCCGTGCCATCGTGCGAGTCACCGCCCCGCAGCTCGGCGAGCGCGTTTACGACGGCGCGGTCGGCTCGGCGGGATTCTTGTGCGAAGCCTTCGATTACCTCCGGCAGCAGAACCCCCAGCGCACCACCGCGCAGGACCAGTTCCTCCAAGACCGCACCTTCTACGGCAAGGAAAAGAAGTCCCTCGCCTACGTCATCGGCGTGGTCATCAAAAACACCTTCCTTTCCAACACCGACAACGCCTCCGTGAGCCTGCGCAAGCTCCTGCTCGAAAGCTGCCAGCTCCACACCGTGCTCGACTGCCCCGGCGGCACCTTCCAGGGCGCGGGCGTGAAGACCGTCGTGCTCTTCTTCGAGAAAGGTGCGCCCACGCGGAAGGTGTGGTTCTACCAACTCGAACCCGGACGCAACATGGGCAAAACCAACCCGCTGAACGACGCCGACCTCGCCGAGTTCATCGAGTTACAGAAAACCTTCGCCGACTCGCCCAAGAGCTGGAGCGTGGACGCCGCCACCATCGACCCCGCCACCTTCGACCTCTCCGTGAAGAACCCCCACGGCGGCGAACAAATTTCTCATCGGAGTCCCAGCGAGATCATGGACGAAATCGCCGCGCTGGACGCCGAGAGCGCAGAAGTGCTGGAGAACATCAAAGTGCTCCTGGCAAACAGGTAGAATCTAGTCTGCAGCGTGAGCTTGCGCAGAAATAATCAGAGCACTACTTTCGCCCTATGAGCACTGCCCAAATCCTGGAAGAACTACCGAGGTTGACTGCGAAAGACCGCTCTCAGCTTTTCGCTTATCTGGCGGAGATCCACGAGACCGATTTGCTCGAAGGAGACGCGCCCAGCCCGTTTGAACGCCAGGCCCTCGACGAAGCCCTTGCGGAGTTTGCGAGCCATCCCAGCCCCGGTCGGCCGTGGCGCGACGTCATCCGCCAAGTCCGCCAATCGCGCTCGTGAAGTGGGTCCTGACCATCCGCCAGCGGGCAGAGATTGACCTGCAAGAGGCGCACGATTGGGATGAAGAACAAAGCCCCGGATTGGGTGATGAATTTTTGGCCGACATGGCCTCATCTCTCTCGCGCCTGGAGGCCCAGCCCGAACTCGTCCCGCTCTACTACCAAGATTTCCGGCGGGTCCTTGCTCACCG
Organism: Chthoniobacterales bacterium; assembly: GCA_038230215.1. Lineage (GTDB taxonomy): Bacteria > Verrucomicrobiota > Verrucomicrobiia > Chthoniobacterales > DASVRZ01 > DASVRZ01. The sequence continues at coordinate 7,784 of JBBRNR010000002.1, forward strand.
TTTCCCTTACAAAATCTTTTTTCGCATTATCGACTCAAACCTGATCGTCTTTCGCATCCTCCACGCCGCGCAAAACCATCCTCGCAGGCTCAACCAATGATGAACCCCAACGGCGGCGAAAAAATTTCTCATCGGAGTCCCAGCGAGATCATGGAAGAGATTGCCGCGCTCGACGCCGAGAGCGCGCAGGTGCTGGCAAACATTAGGAGACTGCTATGAATGCAGGGTGGTCACCTCTTTGGGGAGCGCACGCGACTCGCGTGCTGTTTCTGGCGACTCGCCGGAAACTTCCTCGACTCTTCGCGAAGCGACTAACTTTAAAAAAGGGGGCTTCGCCTGTGGGCTGGGATGTTTTAGGCGGGTCGCCCAAAACGGCACGCGAGTCGCGTGCGCTCCCCAGAACTGAGAGCGCGGCAGTGCTGGAAACCATTCAGGGGCTGTTATGATTGCGAAATTCTTCAGCCCCAATGGGGCGAAATACGTTAGCCCAGGGCAACGCCCTGGGTTCCAGTGTGATAAGCATCAAGCCCTGAAAGGGCGGCACAACTTAGAAGGACTGCTCGCATGAAGAAGGGGTGGGAAATAAAACCTCTCGGCGAAATCTGCGTCGTGGATTGGGGTAACACCGACCTGACGAAATCAGCCTACGTCGAAGGCGGTAAGTTTCTCGCCGTGTCGGCAGCAGGATGCGATGGCCGAATTGGACACAAGGAACATGCGAAGCTTACACCCGTTCTTTCCGCCATCGGCGCACAATGCGGAAGAATGTTTCTTCCCGATGAAGATTTCACAGCCATCAAAAATACCATCACGCTCACGCCCCGAGACGGCGTTTGCACTGGCAGATTCTTGTATCAACTACTAACGCATGTAGAGCTTCCCAAGCGCGGCGCGGCGCAACCGTTCATTGCCAAAGGCGATATTCTGAAGTTTGCCGTTCCCGTTCCCCCGCTGGCCGAACAGCAGCGGATCGTCGGCGTGCTGGATGAAGCGTTTGCCGGCCTCGCCACCGCCCAAGCCAACGCCGAAAAGAATCTCCAAAACGCCCGTGCGCTGTTTGAAAGCCACCTCCAATCCGTCTTCTCCCACCCCGGCAAAGACTGGGTGGAGAAGACGCTCGGTGAAGCGTTCGATGTTCGTGATGGAACTCACGACTCGCCCAAGTATTACGCGACCGGATCTCCGCTCATCACGTCGAAGAATCTGAAACGGGAAGGCCTCTCTTTTGAGGACGTGAATCTTATCAATGCAGATGATTACGCCAAAATTAACCAGCGAAGCGCCGTCCACAAAGGCGATGTGCTGTTCGCGATGATTGGCACGATTGGGAATCCCACACTCGTCACCGTCGAGCCAAACTTCGCCATCAAGAATGTTGCTCTCTTCAAGAACCCGCACGGTCAGAATAGCGCATTCCTGAAACACTATTTGGCGTCTGCTTGGGTCATTACCAAGATGATACAGGAAGCAAAAGGGACGACGCAGAAATTCGTTGGTCTTGGCTACCTCCGCAGCTTTCCAATCAACCTTCCGCCCGTTGCGGAACAGAAACAAATCGTCGTGAAACTCGACGCCCTCGCCACCGAAACCCAACGGCTGGAAAGCCTCTACCGGCAGAAACTCGCCGCGCTGGGGGCGTTGAAGAAATCCCTCCTTCACCAAGCTTTCACGGGAGAATTGTAGCGAATCCATTTGGCACTCACCGCCGACGGCTCTGCATTCACCGCTTCCAGCTTTGCCGCAACCCCTTCCAGCTTGGTGACAAACGCTTCCAGCTGCGACCAATCGGCTTCCAGCTCCGCCCAAACCGCTTCCAGCTACGCTCAATCCGCTTCCAGCTACGGTGAATCCGCTTCCAGCTCCGCCCAAACCGCTTCCAGCTGCGCCCAATCGGCTTCCAGCTGCGCCCAATCGGCTTCCAGCTCCGCCCAAACCGCTTCCAGCTGCGCTCAATCGGCTTCCAGCTACGACCAAACCGCTTCCAGCTACGCCCAATCGGCTTCCAGCTGCGCCCAAACGGCTTCCAGCTACGCTCAATCGGCTTCCAGCTAAAACTGTTCAACATCCCGCTTGCACTGTTTAACGGTCTTTTGCCTGCTCCGATGAGTGCCTGACCCAACCCCGATGAGCGTTTTTTAGGATTCGCGGAAACGGTCTTTGGTTTACCTTCCCCACCATCCTGTGAACGAAGCCGAGACACGCGCCGAGCATATCGATCTCGCCCTCCCGGCGGCGGGTTGGGGCGTGGTGGAGGGGAGTCGGATTCGACGAGAATATGCCATCACACACGGGCGTATCGAGGGCGCCGGGCGACGCGGCAAGGCGCTCACACCGTCCGCTGGCATCTCACACAAATTCGTTTACTACCAGATGCTGACCGAGAGCTTTCAGCGCAGCGTCATGCACAGTTCCGCTCAAGCCACGTTGCCAATCATCAACAAGTCGAAGTGGAGCGCATTGGCAGTGGCTCTCCCCCTGAAGCTGGAAGAGCAGAAACAAATCGTCGCCAAACTCGACCTCTCGCCACCGAAACCCAACGCCTCGAAAGTCTCTACACTCAAAAGCAGGCGGCGCTGGTGGCGTTAAAAAAGTCGCTGCTGCACCAAGCCTTTACAGGAGAACTCTAATCACTTGACTTACGCTTGACAGAGCCATCTTCCAACTTGCCACTTTCCCCTCTCGGAGTAACTATGAATCATGCTCAAGACCAAACAGGAGACGGTTCTCGCCCCCCGGATTCAGCGCTCATTCGCTGGCGTGCGTGGCCGTGTGAAAGCTGCAGTGGCGGCGCAACCCCGCTCGGTTTCCTTATCCGATGCATTGTCGCAAGCAAGGAAGTTCCAGAACTTGGGCGGAACGAAGAAATAGACTGGCGGAAGCAATGGGAGGCAGCACTGCTGCTTGGGTGGGTCCAGAGTTGTCCGCACACACAGTGGACAGAGACAAATCTGCCCAAGCTGGACGAAGGTTCTGAGCATCTAGTGTTGTTTAATGGCAAGACCAGCGAGGTCGTGAAAATTACGCGGCAAGGTATCTACGGGGATTATTACGAAATTATTGAGGGGCGTATCACGCAGTTCGACAGCACCCCGGCGGAATACCTGCTACGCATGCGCTGGTGGGACAAGCTCTTTTCCGTAGCTCCAAATCCGTTGGGCATGACGGAGACCGGGCAGATAGTTTCCCGCCAGCAGTTTATCCAAGGCGATCCGCCAGAACAAGAAGCGGTCGATCATTTCTTGTCTGAGGCGGGATTGTTGGCCGTCAAACAGCCCTACTGGTTGTGGAAAAAAGTGGACTCTGAATCGGAAATTGAGGTCTGGGTCGGCGATGCCCGTGCGGACAATTTTGTATCAACCAATGGCGAAATTATTCCTATTGATATTCGGATTTGGGGTATTCCCATTTCTATGAAGATCAACTAAGTCTTAACTAGATGAACGAAGCCGAGACACGCGCCGAGCATATCGATCCCGCCCTCCAGGCGGCGGGTTGGGGCGTGGTGGAGGGGAGTCGGATTCGACGAGAATATGCCATCACACACGGGCGTATCGAGGGCGCCGGGCGACGCGGCAAGGCGCTCACGGCGGATTACGTGTTGGAATATCGCAACACCAAGCTGGCCGTCGTCGAAGCCAAGGCTTGGGACGAAGCCCTCACCGAAGGCGTGGCGCAGGCCAAGAACTATGCAGGCAAGCTGGCGATTCGTTTCGCCTACGCCACGAACGGGCAAGGCATCTACCGCATCGACATGGAGATGGGCGAGGAAGGCGAGGTCGCCAGCTACCCGACGCCCGAGGAACTCTGGAATCTCACTTTCGCGAAGGAGGATGCGTGGCGGGATCGTTTTGCCGAAGTGCCGTATCCCGACAAGAGCGGCAGCTGGGCGATTCGGTTCTATCAGGAAATCGCCGTTAGTCGCGTGCTGGAGCGCCTCGGTTCTGGCAAAGACCGCATCCTGCTAACGCTGGCCACGGGAACTGGCAAGACATCCATCGCCTTTCAGATTGCGTGGAAATTGTTTCAAGCGCGCTGGAGTCGAAGCGATGAGCCAACACGCCGCCCGCGCATCCTTTTCCTAGCCGACCGCAACACTCTGGCAACGCAGGCCTATAACGACTTTACCTCCTTTGCCGCGTTTGCCGATGACGCGCTGGTGCGGGTAAAGCCCGAGGACATTCGCAAGAAGGGTCGCGTGCCGAAGAATGCCAGCGTGTTTTTCACCATCTTCCAGACGTTCATGTCGGGTCCAGATGACACGCCCTACTTTGGAGAGTATCCGGCAGATTTCTTCGACTTCATCATCATCGACGAGTGCCATCGCGGCGGGGCGAATGATGAAAGCAACTGGCGCGGGATCATGGAGTATTTCGCGCCCGCCGTGCAGCTCGGCCTCACCGCCACGCCCAAGCGGAAGGATAACGTGGATACCTATCGTTACTTCGGCGAGCCGGTGTTTATCTACTCGCTTAAGGAAGGCATTAATGACGGCTTTCTCACGCCGTTCAAGGTGAAGCAGATTCAGACCACGCTCGACGATTACACCTATACGCCAGATGATTTGGTGGTCGAAGGCGAGGTGGAAAAGAGTCGTTTGTATGAGGAGCCTGCTTTTAATCGTGAGATCGTGATTGAGGCGCGTGAGCAAAAGCGTGTGGCGATCTTCATGGGGCAGATGAACCAGCGCGAGAAGACGCTCGTTTTTTGCGCCACTCAGGAACACGCGTTGCTGGTGCGAGACATCATCAATCAGACCAAGACGAGCAAGGACGCCAACTATTGCCAACGAGTGACGGCGGACGACGGGGCCTTGGGTGAGCAACATCTGCGGGAGTTCCAAGACAACGAGAAGAGCATCCCGACCATACTGACTACTTCGCAGAAACTCTCCACCGGAGTGGACGCGCGAAACGTGCGGAACATCGTGCTGATGCGACCGATCCATTCGATGATCGAGTTCAAACAAATCATCGGACGCGGCACCCGGCTCTACGATGGGAAAGATTACTTCACGATTTATGATTTCGTAAAAGCGCACCACCATTTCAGTGACCCCGAATGGGATGGCGAACCCTTGGAGCCGGAGATGTGTGGGAAGTGTGGCGTTTACCCCTGCGTCTGTGTGGCAACGCCTCTGGTGCCATGTGAAGTCTGCGGGCAGATTCCCTGTGTCTGTCCCGGTGAGCCTTGCGAGGTCTGCGGGCGAGTCCAGTGCATCTGCGAAAAGAAGAAAAAAGCCCGCGTGAAGCTTGCCGACGGCAAAGAGCGCAACATTCAGCATATGATGATGACGACCTATTATCATCCAGACGGAAAGCCGATATCGGCCCAGCAATTCATGGAGATGCTCTTCGGCAAGTTGCCCGAGTTTTTCCATAACGAAGAAGAACTCCGAACGATCTGGAGTGTTCCTGCTACCCGTAAGAAGCTCCTGCAAGGGCTGGCCGAAAAGGGATTCGGGCACGATCAACTGGCCGAAATGCAGAAGGCGATGGAGGCCGAGAAGAGCGACCTGTTCGACGTGCTGGCGAATATTGTTTACCAGATTGCGCCGCAGACCCGTGAAGTCCGCGCCGCCCAAGCTCGCGTCCACATCAACACGTTATTCAGCACCAAGCAGCAGGTCTTCCTCGATTTCGTTCTGCAACATTACGTGAGCGAAGGCGTGAAAGAACTCGAACAAGAAAACCTCGCCCCGCTCCTGCGCCTGAAATACCCCAACTCCATCGCCGACGCCGTGGCCGATCTCGGTAAGCCGGAGCAGATTGGTCAAGTGTTCGCCAGTTTTCAGAAATATCTCTACCAGCAAATGGCGTGAAGATACGGTCTGACCGCGTTCTCACCAGGTGGAGTAGGGGCGTTTGGCGAGTTGCGAGTTGTGGTAGCGATTGTCGGCGGAGACTTCGAGGCCGAGCCAGGGTGGGGGAGTAAATGGGGTTTGCTCGGAGGGTAGCTCGACTTCGGCGATAAGGAGGCCGGCGTTGGCACCGAGAAATTCGTCCAGCTCTATGGTGAGCGCACCGTGTGGAATGTAGTGGCGGATTTTTTCGACGAGCGGGCTGACGCAACGTGTGGCGAGCATTTCCCCGGCGTCGGAGACGGGAATCGCGTATTCAAATTCGGCCCGGCTTAGACCGACGACGGGGCCCTTGATGGTGAGCCAGGCTTCGCTTTCCGCCCCGGTCTGGGCGATGCGGACGCGGATGGTGGCGGGCGGGCCGGAGACCAGATAGCCCTGGCGCAAGAGACGTCCCGGAGCCGTCAGCAAATCGCGCCAGGAATCGTCGCGGACGAGGAATTTGCGCTCGATTTCGATGCCCATGGAACTCGGATCAGAGCTCGATTTTCTGGCCGGGTGTCGGGACGATCACGCGCATGTTTGGAGCCTTTTCCGTGAGCTGCGAACGGAACCACTCGATGGCGGGCACGTCGCCGTGAACGAGCAGGGTGGTGGGGGCGTTGACCCGCAAAATGTAGTCGAGCAAATCCTCGCGATGGGCGTGGGCGCTGAAGTCGAATTTCTCCACCGTAGCTTTGAGCGTGAGCGCGGGCAGGCTCTTGTCGAGCACAACCTGGCTGCCTTTCGCCGCACTGCGCAGGACGCCGCCGGGGGAGTCGGCCGCGGCGTAACCGACGAAGAAGATGGAATGCGTTTCGTCCTCGAGAAACTTCCGGGCGAAGACGTTGGAGAGGGTTTTCTCGGTCATCATGCCGCTGGAAATCGCGAAAATCTTGCCGTGGCCGGGAGAAGCGTGTTGCACTTCTTTGCCGCCGATGACGTAGGGCGCGACGATGTCGAGGAGTTGCAATCCCTCGTAATGGCGCGGCGTGGCGCGGGAGAGCTCGTCGTGAATCATGGTCATTTTCGCGCTCAGGCCACCGATATAAATCTGAGTGGATGGAGAAAGGTCGCCGTCGCGTTTCATCTCGTGAATCAGTGTGAGGACTTCCTGCGTTTTGCCGATGGCAAAAACGGGAATAAGGATCGAGCCGCCCCGGGCGAAAGCCTCTTTAATGGCGGCGATGAAACGTTTTTCCTCCTGACGCCGGGTGAATCCAACGGGAGTCGGATTGTCGCCGCGCGTAGTTTCGATGATGAGAACGTCGAGGGCTTCCTCGGGAAACTTCGCGGCCCGGCTGAGGGTTTGATCCTGCAGGTTTACATCGCCGGTGTAGAAAATGGTGCGACCGCCAGCTTGGATTTTAACTCCGGCTGAACCGAGAATGTGCCCGGCGTCGATCATTTCTGCATTCCATTCGGCGCTGTCGCGCGGCTGGCGTTCGCCGTCGATTCCGAAGGTCTGGTTGAGCGGCATGTAGTCCCAGCGATTGACCATGGAGTCTAGTTCGCGGTGCATGAAGAGCGGGAAATCCACCGTGCCGAGCTCCTCGCGCTGGCGAGTCATGACGTTGACGGAATTATGTAGCATCGCCTCGCCCAGCCGGCCGGTGGCGTAGGTCATGAAGACTTTACTCTCCGGGTGCTGGCGCATGAGGACGGGCAGGGTGCCGATGTGATCCTGATGGGCGTGGGTGACAATGATGGCGTCCACATGCTCGCCTTTGATGAGGCCGAGTTGCGGGGCGGCTTGCATTCCCTCCTCCTTGGGATGCATCCCGCAGTCGAGGACGACGTTTTTCGAGCCGCATTGCAGGAAATAAGAGTTGGCTCCGATTTCGGTGTGACGGGTGAGATTGGTAAAAAAGATGGGATCGCTCAAAATAGAAAGGGCCGATACCCTATGAAGAGCGGCTGGAAAGTAAAGGTGGAAACCAGCGCAACCTTTCACCGCGGGAGGAGTTAAAATAATTGATGCTACCCCCAGCCAAACCGAAAAGTTGGAACCACGCAGCCGCCGCCCATTTGCTGGGCCGGGCGGGGTTCGGCGCGACTCCGATGGAAGTCGTTTCGTTTTTCAAACTCGGTCGCGCCCAGGCCATTCAAGCGGTGCTCACCGTGCCTCCCGTCGCCGAACCACCGCAGCTCGATCCAGACGATAAGCCGCCTTACTCGGGAATCGCCAGCATGACTCCGGCGGACAAGCTGATTTTTATCAAAAAAAATCAGCAACGTGACAGGCTCGAGCTCCAAACGATTCGCCAATGGTGGATCGGTCAGATGCTACAGCCGCCCTCCGCCTTTCTCGAAAAAGCCACGCTCTTCTGGCATGGTCACTTCGCCACCAGCGTGCAGAAAGTGAAGAGCGCGGGAATGATGTTGCAGCAGAATCAGCTGCTGCGAAAGTTTGCCTTCGGCAATTTCCGCGACATGGTGAAAGCCATTTCCTGCGACCCGGCGATGGTCATCTGGCTCGATCTGCAACAGAGCCGCAACGGCGCTCCGAATGAAAATTTTGCCCGCGAGCTGATGGAGCTATTCACTCTCGGCATCGGGCATTACAGCGAGGACGACATCAAGGCCTCGGCCCGCGCGTTCACCGGCTATCGCACCCAGCGACGGCAGGGCGGCTTCGATTACTACGAGGATCAGCACGACGCCACCGAGAAAACATTCATGGGCAAAACGGGGCGTTTCAGCGGGGACGACATCATCGACATCATTTTCCAACAGCCCGCCTGTGCGACGTTTATCTGCGAAAAGCTCTGGACCTTCTATGCCAGCGAAAATCCTGAGCCGGGGATCGTGGCAGGTCTCGCAAACACCCTTCGAAAATCGGATTACGAGTTGCGCCCGGTTATGAAGGAGATGTTTGGCTCGGAGGCTTTCTACAACGCCCAATCGATGGGAACTCAAATCAAAAGTCCCACGCAGCTCGTCACGCAGACGTGCCTGACTTTGGAATGCCCACCGCCGCCGGGTTTTTCGCTCAAGTTTATCATGACCAGCCTTGGCCAGCTTTTGTTCGCGCCGCCCAATGTCAAAGGCTGGGACGGCAACCGCGCCTGGATCAATACCGCCACGCTGGCCAGCCGTCAGCAATTCACCGACGCACTGGTCGGCCTCGGAGATAAACAAAAAGGCGGGTTCCAATCGAAAGTGCCCTTGGGAAAATTGGTGACCAATGAAACGCTGAATGATTCGGCGAAGCTTATCGATGACCTGACCCACCGTCTTATTTCTACCGGGATCGATCAAGCCACGCGGGCCGAACTCATCGCGGAGACGGACAAATATCCCAAGCCGCTGTCGCAAACGGCTGTCAGAGAAACGTTATCCAGAATCATGCGCCTCCCGGAATTTCAACTCGTCTAACCTCATGAACAACGACACTAACTTTTCCCTCCAATCCCGTCGCCAGTTTCTCACCCGACTCGGTCTCGGAGCTGCCGCGACCTGGACGCTCCCGATTTTTCTGGACCAGACTTTCGGCGCACTGGAAAGCGATGCGATGCATCACACCCAGGCGATCACAGGAAAGGATTCTCCCATCTTGATCGTCCTGCAACTCGCTGGCGGAAACGACGGCCTCAACACACTCGTCCCTTACTCGGATGATAATTATCATCGCCTGCGTCCGCGCATCGGAGTGGACCCAAAAAAGATTCACCGGCTCGACGATCACCTCGGCCTGCATCCGAATCTAACTGGAATGAAAGCCCTCCACGACGAGGGACTTCTCACCGTCATTCAGGGCGTCGGCTATCCCAATCCCAATCGCTCCCACTTTCGCTCCACCGAAATCTGGCAGACAGCGTCGGATGCTAACATCAGTGAAAAACACGGCTGGCTCGGGCGTTACTTTGACAACGCCTGCGCCGGCTGCGATCCCACCGTCGGAGTGAGTCTTTCCAACGACATGCCGCAAGCTTTCACTGCTAATACTCCCACTGGCATTTGTCTGCCGACTAACATTCGCCTCAACGAACGGGGCGATGAGGAAACAGTGGAAATGGACAATGGCGGGAGTTCCATCGAAATGCTGGGAGGTGCCTCGCACTCGAAACTCAGTCCGCTCGATTATCTCAAGCGCACCAGCCTCGATGGAAAAATGAGCAACAAAAAGATCACCGCCATTCTCCAGAAAGTTCCCGCTCCAACGGGTTTTCCCAACAGCGAACTCGGCCAGCAGTTCAGCACGATCTCACGTCTCATCGCCGGTGAATTGCCGACCCGCGTTTACTATCTTAGCCTCGGCGGATTTGACACGCATCACAGTCAGCAGCCCACGCACGAGCGGCTCATGGAAACCTTTTCGAGTTCCATCACAGCCTTCGTCCGTGAAATGAAGCGCCAGGGAAACTATCAGCGCGTAATGCTTCTAACCTTTTCAGAATTTGGTCGCCGTGTTGCGGAAAATGCCAGCGGGGGAACGGACCACGGCACAGCGGCTCCCATGTTCATCACCGGCGGTGCCATCGCTCCCGGCATTCACGGCAAAGCGCCGAGTCTGACCGACCTCGATCACGGTGATCTGAAATATACGACGGATTTCCGCTCGATTTACGCCACGGTCCTGGACAAATGGCTGAAGACCGATTCCCAAAAAATTCTTCAGGGAAAATTTGCCACGCAGGACTTCGTAAGGGCTTAGCTGATCTTGATCCGCTTTACGACCGGCAGGTGTTTATTCAGCCAGGCGAGAAAGAAAAAGACCCGCAGCCGCCACCAGACGGCGAGGGATAAATCCGTGCGGCCTGCTAGTACCGCGTTTACCGAGCAGACCATCCGCCACCGATTGTAAGGCTGGAAAAAAAGCTGGGTGAAATGCGTCTTGTAGAAGTTCTCGATGAATTCCCAGTAGATAGCGATGCGCTTGCGATTATCCCTCTCATAGCGCCTCATTTCGGAGGTGAGTGCCTGACCCGTTTTGAGTGCGGCATTCACAGCCCGCGCCCCCTGCTGCGCGCTGGTCATCGCGAGCAGGACTCCACTGGAAAACATCGGATCAATGAAGCCCGAGGAATCGCCGACCCGCACCACACGCGGCGAGACGAGCGTTTCGTTCTTGTAGGAAAAATCCGTGATGACACGGAGTGGTTCCAACATTTCCGCGTTTTTGAAATGCCGCTCCACCGCCGGAGTGCTGGCGACGGCGTCGTCGAAGATCTGCTGGGGAGTTTTTCCGAGCGCCTTAAAATCGGCGGCGTCGATGACGAGCCCGACGCTGGTTTTGTTGGAAGCCAGCGGAATCAGCCAGCACCAAGAGGCCTCGCGGCGCACGATGAGAATGTCGCCCGACTCTTCGCCCTTCGGCATGTCGAGCCCTGCGAAATGGCTGAAGATGGCAATCTTTTTGTGGCCTGGATAGTACTCGCGCAGCGATTCGCGGGTCGCAGTGAAGTTAGTCAGTCCGCTGGCGTCGATGAGATAGGGCGCGGTGATTTCGTGCTCTGTCTGGTCGGCGTCGCGATATGTAATGACGACCCGCTCTTTTTCCACGCGGTGTCCGAGCACAAGACTCTCTTCCCGAACGACGGCTCCGGCCTCGCGCGAATGGCGCAAAAGGATGTCGTCAAACTTCGCGCGCTCGACCTGCACTGCCTCCGGGTATTCCGTGAAGGAGCCCTTGGAAAAATCGAGCCGGTTGCGGCGTGAGCCGTTGCCCATGATGAACTGCGCACCGCGCTTCTGGGTGAACCCAGCGGCGGCGATTTTTTCCCAGACTCCGAGGTCCTCAAAGATCTTCCGGTTGTAGGGCAGGAGCGATTCGCCAATGTGAAACCGAGGAAATTTCGCCTTCTCCAGCACGAGCACGCGGCGTCCGGCCTGCGCCAGAGTGGTGGCGGCCGTCGAGCCCGCCGGGCCGCCGCCAATGACAATGACGTCCCACTTTTCTTCTGAGTCGGCTGAAACTGGCATGGCCCGACAGTCTGCTGGAATCTCCATTTATCCGCAAGTCGGTTTGAGTCGTATTGTAATCCGAAAGAATCTTTTGAATGATGCATCCCATGACTCCTGAAACACTTCCCGACGAGGCGAGCTACGATGTCGTGATTATCGGCGGCGCTCTTTCTGGCGGGGCCACGGCGACGCTGCTTCTGCGGCAGAATCCGGGGATTCGCGTGCTAGTCGTCGAGAAATCCGAGAAACTTTCCCGCCGCGTAGGCGAGGCGACAGTGGAGATCAGCGGTTATTTTTTCTGCCGTGTTTTGGGCATGACGCATTACCTAAACGAGAATCATCTCGTGAAGCAGGGTTTGCGTTTCTGGTTTGCGAACGAAGATGTCGAATCGCTTGCGGAGGCCAGCGAAGTTGGTGCGAAATATCTCTCGCGAGTTCCCTCGTTCCAGTTGGATCGCTCCGCGTTTGATGAGGAAGTTCTCCGCCGGGCGGGTGAGGCTGGGGCGACGATTTTGCGTCCGGCCACCGTCTCGAAGGTGCAACTAAACCCCGGGGGACAGCAGACGATGGAAGTCCGCCATGCGGATCAAACTCAAATGGTGACCACCCGTTGGATTGTCGATGCCTCGGGTGTAGCCGCCGTTTTGGCGCGCAAGGAGGGCTGGTGGAAATCGAACACGGAGCATCCGACCGCTGCCGCATGGGCACGCTGGAAAGGCGTGAAGGATTGGGACAGCCGCGAGCTGGCGCTGAAATTTCCCGAGTGGTCGAAGGCGGTTTACGGGATGCGCAACACGGCGACGAATCACATTATCGGCGACGGCTGGTGGAGCTGGTGGATTCCGTTGAAGGGCGGCGATGTGAGCGTCGGAATCGTGTTTGATCAGCGACTGGTCGAGTTTCCCGGCGAGGGCGGAAAAATTGGCGACCGGTTGAAGACATTTCTAATGAAACATCCTGTCGGCAAGGAAATGCTGGAGCACGCGGAATACAGCGAGGAAGACCAGCACTGGCGTCGGAATCTCGCCTATTACAGCACGACTTTTTGCGGCGACGGCTTTGTCCTCGTCGGTGACGCAGCGGCATTTCTCGACCCATTTTACAGCCCTGGAATGGACTGGATTGCGTTTACTAGCAGCAGCGCCGCGCACCTTATCACCGAGCAGAGAAAGGGGATGAACACCGCCGAGACTTATGAGCGTTACAACCGCGATTTTTCGGTAAGCCATCGCCGCTGGTTTACGGCGCTTTATCAAGACAAATACGAGTACCTCGGCGAATACGATTTGCTGAGTCTGGCCTTCCAAATGGATCTCGGCCTCTACTATTGGGGCGTGGTCGAAGGGCCGTTTAACCGGGGTGAGGAAGCCTTGCTCGCGCCACCGTTTTCACCGCCGAGCGGGAAGATTTTTTCAGCTCTGATGAGTACTTACAACCGGCGCTTTGCGAAAATCGCCCGGCTTCGGCGCAAGGAGGGGCGACTGGCAAAAACCAACCGCCTGAATCGTTTCCTGATCCCCGGCTTCAAACTCGACCGCGGCAACACGCTGACTTTCATTCCGATGTTACTCAAATGGGGCGCGCTGGAACTCCGCGAAGGCTGGCGAAGTTGGGGCGGTGAGGCCGCCATGCCTGCTATTTCAGTTCCAGAAACTGCCGCGCAAACTCCTTCGTAAACAGCTCGGCTCCGACGTCGTTAAAATGGCCGGAGTCGGCCAGAAGTTTTGGGTCATAAAACTCAGGATATAGCTTCGGGTCCCAGAAATTCAGCACCGGAACGTCGCCCATTGTTTTCGGATCAGGCGTGAATCGCTGACGATGGGCCAGCGGCGGAAGGTAAACGATCATGCGGGCTCCGTGTGACTCGATCAGACGTCGTTTTTCAAGCAGCTGCCGCTGGTCTTCCGGAGAGCCTAAGTAAGCGACAGACGGAGTTTGAGCCAGATCAGTCATGCGGGCGTTGAATATTTTTAACTCGGACGCCTTGATTGGCTGCTGCCTTTGATATTCCCAGCCCTGCCAGTCTGCGCTGAATTTTTTCTTGAGGGATTTTGGAGATTTTTCGTAATGCGCGTTCACCAATTCCAGGCCGCGACCGAGATTCAACTCTCGATTCACAAACCGGCGCGTGTCGTAAAGTATCATGCCCCATCGGCTGCTTTTCGAAGGTACCTCACTGGGCGTCATTTCCAGAAGCCGACGCATGATCACCAGATAACGCTTGGGGTCGAGCCAGTAGGCTTTTCGCTCGGTCGTTGCGTCGAGGTCCGCCTCAGAGTCGAGTCGAATTTGATTACTCTCGACAATGACATATTTCAACGGCTTTTGGCGATGGGCGAGAGCGGCTTCGAGAATGAAATTATCCTCCGGCGGGCGCATGGCGTTGACTCCGAGATTAAAGGAGTGCGTGGGGTGCCCGGCAGCAACCATGTATTGGTCGAATAGGTCGGCGCGAATGTGCCGATTCGTCCGGCTCGATCCGATAAAGAGCGTGTCGTATTGGTCTCCGTGCTTTTTGAGCCAGTGGAGTTTCTCTGTAATGGAAAGAATTTCGGGCAGTGGTAGGCGGTGGTTGATGAGCAACGCCGTTCCGGTCAGTCCAGCAAGAAAAAGCAGCACGCAAAGGATGGGATTCAGGTAGCGCATCAGAACTGGAAATAGATGAACGGCGCATAGGTCACAGGGATGAAAAGGATCACCACGGCCACCGCCGCGCCGAGGCCGAGAGCGAAGATGGCGTCGGGACCTTTGCGCCACCAGGTGGAGAAGACGCGGCGGAAGTTCAGCCAGTGAATGAAGGCCAGTCCGGCGAAAACGTAGAGCAACCGGATGTCGAGCGACTTTGCTTTATGAGGCGAGTGGAGTTTGAGTCCCAGGAAGCCGCGCAGGGTGTGGAAGGCGCGTTCAAAGTCGGCGCCGGTCATGGGTTTCGAGAGATCGGCGGCGCGAAAGAAAATCCAGCAGACGCAGACGAAATAGAAGGTGAGCAATGTTGCGAAGATCCGCCAGGCGAGCGTTTGCCGAAGCGACTTCCATTGCGATGTCAGCCGGTCCCATTCACGGTGCAGAACGAGCGCGAGACCGTGGAGCGTTCCCCAGATGACAAACGTCCAACGCGCGCCGTGCCAGAGTCCGCCGAGGATCATTGTCAGCATGAGGTTTCGGTAAACGAACGCCTTCGCGCCGCGATTTCCCCCGAGCGAAATGTAGAGGTAATCGCGCAGCCACGTCGAAAGACTGATGTGCCAGCGACGCCAGAATTCCGTGGAACTCGCCGCAAAATAGGGGAAATCGAAGTTTTTCGTCAGCTCATAGCCGAGCAACCGCGCGACCGCGATCGCCATGTCGGTGTAACCGGAGAAGTCGCAATAAATTTGCACCGCATAGAGCAGCACCGCGATGATCGCGCTCAAACCCGTGTAGCCGTGCGGATTGGCGAAATATTGATCCACAAACGGCGCGACGCTGTCGGAGATGCAAGCCTTCTTAACAAAACCGACAAGGAATAAAACCAGTGCGCCGCGGACATCGACATCGGCCCAGGAACGTTTCGATTGGAGTTGCGGCAGGAAGTCGTTCGCCCGGACGATGGGACCTGCAACCAACTGTGGAAAGAAGGAAATGAAAGTCGCAAGATTGAGCAAATTCCGCTCGGCAGCGCGGTGCCGTCGATACACCTCGATGGTGTAGCTCATCGATTGAAAAGTGTAGAAACTGATGCCGACGGGAAGGATGATCTTCAGCGTGCTGGGCGACGCGGGCAGCCCAATCCAATGGGTGAAATCGACGGCGGATTCGAGAAAGAATCCCATGTATTTGAAGTAAACGAGGACGCCGATATTGATCGTCAGGCTGACCAGCATCCACGCCTTTCTAACTCGAGTTTCATCTGAATCCTGGACCTTGAGGCCGACGACGTAATCCATGGCGGTCGAGGCGAGAAGCATGAACGGAAACCACCAGCCTGGTGGCAGCGGCTGGCCAGAGAAGACTCCAACTCCGATGAAAAACGCGGAGTAAAAAACGTAGCTGCAGATCAGAATCCAGACCTTCCGCGCCGTGTTGGATCGCAGCGTCCAATAGACGCCGAAGATCAGCAGGAAAAAGAGGAAGAAACGCAGTTCGACAAAAAGCATGAGCGCGGAAAATAGCAGTGTTACGGATCAGCAAAAGAGTTTTCAAGCCTTTCGCCACCGCCTGCAAACATCGTTTCTGGTGTCGCAAAGCTTATTCCCAGCTTTGCAAACCTGCTTGAGCCATCTGCGAGGACCGTTCGCAGGTCTGCAGAGTCCGTCCCGGCTCCTGCAAAGGCGATCTCCGGCTCTGCAAACCCCGTTCCCGACATTGCAAAGCTCATCCCCAACTCTGCAAAGACCGTCCCGGAGTCTGCAAACCTCGTTTCCAACTTTGCAAAGGCCGCTTCCCAGTCTGCAAAGACGGTTTCCAACTTTGCAAAGACCATTTCCCAGTCTGCAAAGCCCGTTTTTTGAGCTGTTTACGACGAATCCGCCCTAACTCCAGTCGCAGAGGGATTCAACGTGGGCGGCGGAACCGTCGCGCAGCCAGCCGTCGAGTTGCGATTGATCTTTTAATTGCTGACCGCGCAGCCTCGGCACGGCGATGAATTGGCTGTCGATCTCGGCCAAGGCGCTCATGTCGCCCCAGAGTTTCTCGAATTGCACCACCGGGAAAACGTCCTCCTGGCCGTGACCCCAGCGTTTTTTCACGTCCTTCAGGGTGATGTAAGTCGGCATTTTCGTGGCGAATTGCCGAATGGCGGTAGTGATTTTCTCCGAGCGATCCACGCCCACAGCGAAGTCGCTGCGGTCGAGTCCGAACGCATTCAGCAGGCCGTCGAGATCGATCCAGGTCGTCAGCGTACTATAATAGGTCAGCCCGAACTCGGCCTTCTCCTCCGGCATGGCGAGGCCTTCCACGAGACGTGGCCGACCGTTCACGCGGGCCAGTCCGCCGCCGCGATCCTCCAGCCTGCGGGTGATGACTTCAAAGGTGAGATTTGCTCCGCTGGCCAGATGCTGCCCGAGAAATTCCGGAGCCACATCGGCACCGAGCGTGTCGATGTTATGCAGCATGAGCGTCTTCAGTTGCGGACGTTCCGCGAGCAAACGGCTGAGCACGCCGTTGCGAAATAGATTGGGCAGTTCAAACCAATGCCCCACCGGATGCAGGCATTGCAGCGGCAGATTGTCGGTGTAATCGGTCGCCTCGCCCTGCTGGCCAGCCCAGTGGATGAGCGCAGCGCGGACGCTTTCCCGCATTTTCTGCTGCTGCTCGTCGAGGCGTTGCTGCGGCATTTCGTTCCAGGCGAAACGCAGATCGCGCTCGGTCGGCACCAAGCGTAGCCCGACGCTGCGACCTTGGGAAAGATGCAGCGGGCCGTCGTAATGGTAGTTTTCCACCTTCGAGAGGAAATCGGCGGTCGGTCCCTGCGTCAGATAGCTGGTGGTGAAAATGTGCGGAATAGCCGTGCCCGCGAGCCGGGAAATGCGGCGCGATTTCGCCAGATGCGTCTCCAGAAAAGTGCGGTGGCGTCCATTCAATTTGGCAAACGGATGGAGCGCCTTCACAACTCCCGCACCCTGCGTCCAGCGCGAACCGGCTCCCGCCGCGAGGCTGACGACCGCGACCTCGCCCCGGCGCAGCGATTCCAATCCGAGGCGCCGCAGGTCGGCAAACGAATCGAGCGAACCGGTGAGATCGGTTACATCATCGGGTTCCACATCGCGAATCGCGGCATTGGTGGGCAGGCGGTTTTGGGCGAGTCCGATGCGACCCTCGCGCAAGTCGGTGCGGATTTGCTCGTGCTGCCGCGCGTCGAAACCATTGGTCTCGAGCAGGGTGGCGAGCGCGAGCTGATCGGCCTCGCCGGATTTTTCCCGAGGAAAGAGGGAGTCGAAGAGCGTCTGCACCATGCCGCGCAACTCGGGTTTCGTGCGACAGGCGGTGCCAAATTTGTCCAACTCGACCCGTGTCCGCGCTGACAGCGTTCGACGATCCTGACGCAACAATTCAGGGACGGTGAGCGAGTAATAGCCGGCAGGCATCAGTGCGTCAGGGCCCGTCAACAAATCCGCGACCGAGCCTTTTTCATTGATCGCAAAATCATAAACCACCGGCTCCATGGCGAAGGGCAGGGAGTGCTGTAACTCGGCTTTCGTTGCACTCATGATCGCCTGCAAACTCGCCTGCGCCTCGGTCTTGCGCGCGGGGTTGAAGATAAATCCCATGCCGCCGCCCGACATGCCGCCGAGCATCCAAAAACCCCAGAAATCTGCGCCAAACTCCGCCCGCACCTGCTCGATCAAGCGCTCGGTGTAATAGGTTGAAGCCCAGGGGATGATCGTCTGGATGGGACCCTGGAAATTCTGCGTGGTAACGGCACCGACTCGCGCGATATCGCCCTGACCCAAGGCTTCGAGAATCTGGGAGAGAATGCCGAGCGCTTCCTGGCGGCCCTGCCATTCCGCATCTGAGCGTAGAAGATATTTTTCGGTGACCATTTCCAGAATGGGACCCACGTTTTGGGCCATGCCGCCGTGGACGACCACGAGTGAATCCTGCAATTTCTGCCGCGCCGACTCGGGGATTTGGTCGCGTCCGAGCACGGTGTGTTTCGGCATCAGGCGTCCGCGAGAAATGCCAAACTCGGGGTCGCCCGTATTCGATGGGACGCCTTCGATCAATTTGATTCCCGGCCAAACGCCGCCGGAATCCTGCCAGCCACCGCCGGAGCCGCCGATCCATTCGCCGAGGAGGGCGCGGGCGAGAATGAGCCGACGTTCATCTTCTTGAAGCGGGCCAGTGAGCGATTCCGCCTGGCCAGTGGCCCGCATGAGGACGCCGATGAGAGCGGCGAGGAGATTGGTCGAAACGGCGAGTCGCGAGCCTTTTGGGATATCGTTCACGCTCGATACGAGTTCCAATCCTCTGTTCGGCCCGAGCATTTCCGCGAGGAGATCGCCGAGCGATTGGCCGGAGCCTTCGATACCCGGAGGAACGATGCCCGCAGCAATCACCGCCGCCTTCAGCAATCCGAGATAATCCTTCGCAAAATCAAAAACTTCGGCCAGACTCGAAATATCGGCGCGCGCATTGAGATCCACGCTAACCAGCCGCAGCACGGGCTCGTCGATCACGCGCAGCCACGCGCTCACCGGCGGTGTGGTCTTCGCATCGCGCCCGTGAACGCCGAGATCGACGGAGACATTCAGCACGCGCGCGCCTTCGGGATAATCCATTCCGAGGAAAAAAATGTCGCTCCAGGCCGAGTGCGTCAGATCCATGCGCACCGGAGTCAACTCCCGCAGAATCGGATACGAGCCGTCCGCCGCATCGGGTGTGAGCAATTCCTTGCGCAGCCGCAGCGGCTGGTCCTTCGGGTGCCCCATGCGAAACATCCACTGATTTCCACGCACCGTGCGGACGCTGCGCCGGACCTGGTCGGACAGGGTCTGGAACGCCAGCCGATGATACGCCGCTGCCAGTGCGCTGCAAAGCGGGTCGCCTGGCCCCTCGTGCTTTTGCGCGCGGAAAAAGACTTCGATCGCCTCCTCGAAGCGGCGTTGCAGCAAATGCTCGTAGCCTTCGAATGGAATCTGGCCACCTTTTGGTAAATCCCGCGTGGGCAGATGAAAACGGTAAATCGCGTGCAGGAAAAAGAGCGACCGCACCCGCTCATAGAGATTCTCGCTCTGTAGTCGGAAACCCTCCAGCGCATCACATTCCGCGAGTAATTCCTCGATGGAGGCTACGCGACAGATCGCGTCGAGGGATTGGTCGCGCACCGCGTTTTCGGCGGATTGAATGATGGTGATGAGGCCGAGCGACATGATGCGGGTTACTTCAATTTTGTCGCGAGCAATTCCACGATGCCGCGCAGCACTTCGTCCCGATCCTGACCCGATAGAGCGAGCGCGAGTTGCGCTTTGAGCAGGCCGTATTTTACTCCGAAATCGTAGCGGCGCCCCTCCAGTTCGCAGGCCAGATAACGCTCGCCCGCAGCTAATTCAGCGAGCACAGAACGGAAATTCACCGGCTCCGCGCTCTCCGCTTCCAGCCGCGCCAGAACGCGCTGGGCGGTGGGCGTGAGGACGTGCATCCCGAAGAAGCAGAGGTAATATCCGGCGCGCAGACCGGGCACATCCAGCTTCTGCTCCGCCTCGGTCGGCGTGGGTTTTTCCAGCACGGCCTCGATCTGATAAATCCGCTGGCTGGCGCTCACCAGCGTGCCGCCGACCGCGCCGTAAAAGGGCAACTGGCTCTCGTGGGTCGATTGCACCGCCGACACCGAGCAATTCTCCGTTCGTGCCACTTCGACGAGCTGCTGCGCGCAGCCTTTTTCGGTCGCACTGAGATACAAATGATCGCCGACGAGGAGCAAAAAAGCGTCCTTTCCGCAAAATTCCGCCGCGCAGCCGATCGCGTGCGCATACCCCAGCGCCTCGTGCTGCTCGATGAAGGTGAGCCGAGTGGCATGGATGCCTGCCGCCTCGCGATAAGCGGGCTCGTCGCCGGGACTAATGACGACCCCGATTTGCTCGATCTTGGCGCGGAGGATTTCCTCAATGATGATCGCCAGCGCGGTTTTGGTCGTGCCGTCGCGGTCCACGAGAGATTGCAACGGGAGCGTGCGCTGGTTTTTTCCGGCGGCAGTGATGAGAGCTTTGCGGATTTCCATGTCGAAGGGCAGATTGAGGGGAAATAAACCGGGAGTCAAACCCGCGACCGCCGTTGCCGGTAAACCGCTGCGCCTCCGGCTGCGAAGGAGGCATCTCCCGAATCGAACACCCCACCTCCCGAGTCGAACGCACCACGTTTTCCGACGAACGATCCACCTCCCGCTGGCGGTGTTTGAGCACCCGAAGCGAAGGAACCACCTCCCGCAGCGAACGCGGCACCTCCCGCGACGAAGGATTCACCTCCGGCAGCGAACGCGGCACCTCCGCAGGCGAAGGATTCAGCTCCCGAGACGAAAGATGCACCTTTTTAGCCAAAAAGGCCCTGTTTGGCATCAAAAACACCCCGTTCCTCCATTATTTAGCTTAAGAACGAGATTATTCTTTTCCTCGGCAAGGAGATTTATTACACCGTTGCCATGCCTGATTCCACCGAACCCACACCCGAGCCTAAAAAACGCAAATCACCCGGCCCACTCGATGCGCGCCTCCTTAAAACCCTCGATAAAGACGAAGCCATCATCGGTGCCGCCATTGAGGAGTTGACTGCCGACGCCACCCTCGCTGGCACGTTGGCCAGCTACTTCATCGACCGCGAAAACACCGTCGCCCTCACTGTCGCCAACCTCACTCTTCTCCACCAACAAGCTGCCGCCGCCCGTGCCGACGGGGGCGAAACCATCGACTCCCAAGCCGATTACCACAGCGTCACCGACGACGAAAGCGACGAGGCCAAGACCGCCCGCGCCGCCATCCGCAGCGTTCAGGCCCGCGCCAAATCCAAATACGAGGAACTCGACCCCGCCCGGCTCGACGCCTATTTCGTGGGTAAACCGCTCCACTCCCGCTCGCAGATCAGCCTCGCTGGCACCGCCATTTATACCCTCATCCGCACCACCGACGACGCAGGTAACGCCATCCCGCCTCAAGATACCCTGCCCGGCCTCAGTCCCGCCGCCATCACCACCTTCCACACCGATCTCGGCGGCTACCTGGTATTGGATGTCGCCCAAAGCGGTGCCCGCAAAGACGCCGGGGACGACCTCATCACCTTCGAGGACTCCTGCGCGCAAATCTCCCGTCGCCGCCGCAAAGTGCAACTCGCCTTCGAGGCCGAGCGCCCCTACACCGACCGCGCCAACGGCCCCCTCCGCACCCGCCTCGGCCTCCCGACAGACAAGGGAATGAGCTAATTCACCTAATATCTTTAGTCTAATGTATATGAGGCATCATTGCATCCGTTTCTCAATTATGAACAAAATACCCGCAATTCTGATCTTCGTGCTAAGTGGCTTATTTCTACTCCCCTCCTGCAAGAGGAACGCTGACAACTCACTAACCAATTTGAGTATAGGACACTCGAAAGACTTAACTTTGGCTGGTGACATGGAATTGCCTAATGGCACTCAACACATCGTCATCAAAATAAAAGGTGATAAGCTACGAACCGATCTCGAAAGTCTCGGCATCTCCACAATCCAATCTGCATCGGGCAGCTGCTACATTCTTAACCATTCAACTAAGACTATCCAGAAGCAGAATGTCCCTGAAATACCAGCCATCGGTAAAGAGGATGCAGCCAAACTCAGTAAAGCATTTGTGATGAAATTTACCGGAAAGACTGACACGATAGCCGGATGGAAAACCCATGAATTTTTGCTTTGTGACTATAGCGGCGACAGTGTTCCCGCCGCGGGCCAGGTTCGTATGACAGCCTGGATTGCTGACGACTTTCCGGAGGGCCTCGAAATCCAACGCCTGCTTGAGCGGGTAATCCCAAATCAAATCTTAGCTTCGATGGAGAAAACGACGGGCAAGAGATTGACGATGCCGGGGTTTGCGTTACGCACAGAAACACATCAGGGCGGCCAGCAACAGTTTAAGGTTACTCTTACGGCGATCAAGCAAGGCGACTTACCAGATAACGATTTCGATTTACCGAAGAATTATATGCAAAGTCTCTCCAAATGACGGCTAACCAAGCAAAGCAGCGAACACTCGGGGCGTGTCGCTGACGTTTGGCGCTGCTCACCGTTCCCCACACAATGATCGCTGAAATTCAGTTTTCAGATGCCGCCAAATTGGCGTTGATTCCATTTATTAGCACAGTGCTAGGTGCGCTCTGGGGAAGCTACCTATCTGCGCGCGGTTGGCGTCGTCAGACACTTTTGGAACTCCACCGCCAGCGCTATTCTGAGGGCACTAAATTTTTGGAGGAGCTTTCCCAGCTTATAGGGCGTCGGTTCTTTCTGCTCCAGCGGCTACTATGGACTATCGAGACGGCCGATCCTACCAAGATAGCAGATGCGGAGAAGACCTACTACGAATCCGTCCACGATTGGAACGCACGATACTGGTTGAACAGAAATAAAATCCGCCTGCTTGTTAGCGAGTCTCAAGCCGAATGGTTTCTTACTTATGCCGCCGACGAGCACCGAAACGATCCCCATAGCCTTCATTACTCATTTGTGCACGCACATCGACTGGTATTCCGCGCCAAGGAGTCTCTAGCAGATTTACCTGCTGCTACAGCCGCCGTAACGCAACTGAACTGGAAGTGCTCAAAATTCTTGGAGCATCTAACCACAGAATTCCTCGAGCGAGCATCATCGCTTACCCTACTTAGACCCCCAGATATGCGTCCAAAACCAAATGACCACAACGCCTAACCAAGCTCAGCGAGCGCTCCGGGGTCGCCGAGTTTAGATTCGTTAGGCTCCTGACCACACCGCCAACATGAGTATCCCAATCTTACGCAGCGTATATCGTTTCATTTTCTTCATCCTGATTGCAATGTTTATACTCAAGATTGCTCAGGTATTCGTGATGGCACGGGAGCATGTCATCGTCACCGAAGACGAACAGACTCACGACAAGCGAGTTTATCAAGCACCCACCACCAGCTCATTTCCGCCAAAAGGCGAGAGGGTCGTTTTAGACTACTCTCAGTTGACACTCACGCAGAAAGGCGGAGTTGGGATCTTCGAGCGTATTGACGACCTATCCTTCTGGAACACCTTTGCAGCTTTGCTGGCGTCTGTTCTTATTTATTGGGCGGCGTGCAAGGTTCTGACAGCAGACGGACAACAAATTACTAAAGCTCTTCTCTGGTCTTTGCGAGACGTTCGCCTCTATTCCATTTTTCTCGTCATCGCGCTCACTGCATATATTCTCGGTATTCGGGACGATTCCATGCCGCAGGTCGCCGGAACATTTTACGCTCGTAACGAGATGCGCGGCGTCAAAGACATCCAAGTAGTTGAGGGCGTTCTCAATGTTCTTCTAGCGGGTATCGTTTATATTCCTGCGATTACTGGTTTTCGCCTACTACGCCACAACCTTTTCCCGATATTGCGCGACTCCAAACGAACAGACACACATCTTGACGCCGTAACCTTTCTTGCGAACAGCGGGAGCTTTCCACTTGTTATCTCCGCACTCGGCCTTACAGCAACCGTTCTCACCTTTAAGAGCGTTGAGGTAGCGCAGCACTATCGTGCGGTTGACTGGCCTGCGAGTTTCGCGACCATGCTGTTCGGGGCGATTTTTTGGTATGCGCCCTATATCGCGCTTACGTTTTACTGCATCGCCAAACTTCCCGACACGGTTATGATTGAGTTTCTGAGCCTTCTAAAACGCTTTCTTTGGATCCGCGTCAAATCTCGTCAATCAGCCCCAACGAAAGAAGCCTAACCAAGCGCTGGCGGCGAACGCTCCCGGCGTGTCAAGTCAGATGCTTAGGCATCTGCCGCGCCACGCCCTACGCGTCGCTGAGTGTGAGGTCGTTCAGGCTGAAGGATGTGAGGAGCGTATGACCCAGCTTAATGGGTTGGGCTCGGGGATGGGGGCACCGGAGTCGAGTTATTTGCTCATTAGCATTTTAGGTTGGCTCCCGTCCGGGTCCCGATCATTCTGCCATGGATGGATCACACCGTACAGCTCGCGCTCCTTTTTACGGTCGGATGTCTCCTGGGAGCCATCGTCCTCTGGGTCGTTCTCCGTGCCCGACAGCGCGGCGATGCCCAACTCGCCGAAGAACGCCTCGCCTCGGCTCAGGCCCGATTCGCCGAACTCCAAACTGCCCATTTCCAGTCCCAGGCCGAGACGGCCCAACTCCGCGCTGAACTGCAAAACGAGAAAATCGCCCGCGCTGGCTTCGAGCAGGCTGCCGCCGAGGTTCCGTCGCTGCGGATGTTGCTCGAGACATTCCGCTCTGAGTCGGCTCAACAGCGGGAAAAGCTCGCGGAAATGGAAGGCCGCTTCGAGACGGAGCGCGAAGGGTTTCTCGAAAAGCAGAAGCTCCTGAACGAGGCCCAAACCCAGATGGCCGACGCCTTCAAGGCTTTGTCCTCAGAGGCGTTGCGGACGAACAATCAGTCGTTCCTCGAATTGGCGGCGACCAAATTGACCCAGTTTCAAGATGCCGCGAAGGCCGACCTTGAAAAACGCCAGACTGCCATCGACCAGCTTGTTCTCCCGGTAAAGGAATCGCTTGGGAAATTCGACGCCCAGATTCAGGAACTCGAAAAAGCCCGCATCGGCGCTTACGAAGTCCTCCGCGACCAGGTGAAATCGCTCGGCGAAGGCCAGACGCTTCTGCGCTCCGAGGCGGCCAATTTAGTCAAAGCCCTCGGCACGCCGCGCGTGCGCGGACGCTGGGGCGAGATCCAGCTTAAGCGCGTCGTCGAGATGGCCGGGATGCTCGACCATTGCGATTTTCAAGAGCAGCAAAGCGTGACCAACGACGAAAACGCCCGGCTCCGGCCCGATCTCATCGCCCGTTTGCCCGGAGGAAAAAACGTCGTCGTGGACGCCAAAGCCCCGCTCGCCGCCTACCTCGAAGCCATGGAATGCGAGGACGACGCCCAGAGAACGCTCAAACTCAAGGAACACGCCCGCCACATTCGCGATCACATTAAGGCGCTCTCGGCCAAGTCGTATTGGGATCAATTTCAGCCTGCACCCGAGCTGGTCGTGCTCTTCATTCCGGGTGAAATGTTTTACAGTGCTGCGCTGCAAATTGATCCGACTTTGATTGAAACGGGCATCAACGAACGCGTGATTTTGGCCACGCCGACCACGCTCATCGCGCTGCTGAAAGCGTTTGCCTACGGCTGGCGTCAGGAAAATCTGGCCGAAAACTGTCAGAAAATCAGCGAGCAAGCACGGGAGCTTTACAAGCGCATCCAAGTTCTCGGCGGCCACTTCAATTCCATTGGCAAAAACCTCCAGCACGCCGTCAACGCTTATAACCAGACGGCCAATTCCCTCGAAAGCCGATTGCTGGTGACCGCGCGCAAGTTCCAGGATCTCGACGTTGCCACCAGCGAAAAGGAGATCGACCCCGCCTTGATCGTCGAAGCCATCCCAAGGGTAACGAACGACTCAGACCCGATTTCTTAACGGATAGCGACTGTCTCAAACCGCCTTGGGAGTTACATTGAGATGTGAATTGTTCCGACAACTTTTTCGACGATGACTTGTTAAAGGCAATAGAGTAATGTCCGGCCCGACTCTCCCTTTTGTATGACTTTGATCGAACCTCTCACGCGAGTTGCAGTGGAATCCAACTGCGGCGATCCGGAGGCCTGCCGCATGGCTTTGCGCGAGGCCGCCTCCCAGCAAAAATCGCTCGTGGCGACCGTTCTCGATGGCAAACTGGCTGACGAAACACCCTTTCTCCAAGGCGTCGCTGGCTGGCTGAAAATGCCGTGGTGGAGCGAAAATCTGGAGACGATTTCCGCTCCGTTGCGCGACCGGATTCCAGCCCGGCTGGCGCTGCGCCACCGCGTGGTGCCGGTGAAACACGAGGCCAATGGACTGACGCTGGTGACTTTCGACCCATTTGATTTACTCGCCCGCCAGACGGTGGCGCGCGCGGTGACGGAGCCGGTGCATTGGGCGATGGCTACACGCACGCAGATTTTGCAGACGCTGCGCCAGGGTTATGGCATCGGTGCGGAGACGTTTGAGGAAATTATGGAAGGCCGCGATGTCGAGGACATGGCGCTGGACATGCGTGAGGAAACGCAGGTGCTCGACATGGATGACAGCGAGGCGTCGGTCGTGAAATTCGTGAACCAAATCCTGCGCGAGGCGCTGGAGGAACGCGCCACGGATATTCACGTCGAGCCGTTGCAGGACGATCTCCAGATTCGCTATCGCATCGACGGCGTGCTGCACGAAATCCCTGTGCCGCCGAAAATCAAGGTGCTCCAGGCCTCCGTCATTTCGCGTTTGAAAATCATGGCTCATCTCGACATCGCCGAGCGCCGACTGCCGCAGGACGGCCGCATTCCATTGGAACTCGAGGGCAAACCGATCGACGTCCGCGTGGCAACGATTCCATCGGTGTCGGGCGAGAGTGTGAGTCTGCGATTGCTAGGTCAGGAGCAGTTCGATTTTCGCAAGCTCGGTCTGGACGCTCCGAGTGAGGAAAAAATTCGCACCTTGCTGGCCATGCCGAATGGCATCGTACTACTGACCGGCCCGACCGGTTGCGGAAAATCGACGACGCTTTACACCTTCCTCAGCAGTCTCAACACGAAAGAACGTCGCATCGTCACCATCGAGGATCCGGTCGAGCACAAAATTTCCGGGGTAGTCCAGATTGCGGTGAAACCCGAGATCGACCTCACTTTTGCACGCGGGTTGCGGGCGATTCTGCGCGGCGATCCGAATGTCATCATGGTCGGAGAAATGCGCGACGTGGAGACCACCGAGATCGCCATTCGAGGTGCGCTCACGGGTCATTTGGTCTTTTCCACGCTGCACACCAACGACGCCATCGGTGGCATCACGCGTCTGATCGACATGGGAGTCGAGGCGTTTTTGGTTGCGGCGTCGGTGCGCTGCTTCATTGCGCAACGCCTCGTGCGCCGGCTCTGTCCTTTTTGCAAAAAACCCGCGACCCACTCTCATGCGTATCTGGCCCAGGTCGGATTTCCGATGGAGCACGCGGACCACATTTTCTCCGCAAACAGTTGCGACCGTTGCCGCCACACCGGTTATGAGGGCCGCACGGCGATTTTTGAAATTGCGATGGTTACCGAGCGAATGCAGGACCTGATCACGCAACGGAAATCGGCGGCGACGATGAAGAGTCTGGCGATTGAGGAAGGCATGATACCGCTGCGCCGGTTTGGCTGGGAAAAGGTGATCGACGGCACGACGACAGTCGAGGAAGTGTTGCGCGTGACGACGGCGGACGTCGATGTCCTGGACGAATAGCTAACATGCCGAAGTTTGCGTATCAGGCAGTGAAGATGACCGGCGAGCGGATCGCGGGCGAGTTTGAAGTCGCCAGCAAGGCGGAGGCTTACAAGCGGCTGGATCGGGAAAAGTTGCAGCCGATTTCGCTGAAACAACTGGGCGCAGTGGGCATGGAAGCGGGAAAAAAAGACGCTCTGGCGGCCGTCGAATCGAGCGGGCCGATCCGGTTGTCGCGCAAGCAGATCATCATTTTCACCGAGGAAATGGGCGATTTGCTGGAAGCCGGGCTTCAGTTGGAACCCGCCCTGCGAATTATGGAGGAACGCGAGGAAGCATCGTCGATCAAGCGTGTGACGGCTTCTCTGCGCCAGCAGGTGCGCGACGGCATTAGCTTTTCCACCGCCCTGCGCAACGCCTCCGCGAGCTTCGGCGACTTGTATTGTAATCTGGTTTCCGCAGGAGAATTGAGCGGTGCGCTGCCGCAAATCTTGCGCAGGCAGAGTCGATATCTGATCGCGATGGACGAGTTGCAGTCGCGTGTGGTGCAGGCGTTGATTTATCCGGCCTTCATTTTTCTGGCGGGTATCGCGCTGCTTTTCGTTTTCATGACAGTGTTAGTACCACAGCTAACAGTCCTATTTAAGAAAACCGATCGCGGACTTCCTCTGGTAACTAGCGTGCTCATCGCGGTGAGCGATTTCTTTGTGCATTACTGGTGGGCGATGCTGCTAGTACTAGCAGGCGGCATTTACGGATTTCTGCAATACATTCGGAGCGATGCCGGCCAGGTCTGGTGGCATCGGACGCAGCTCAAACTTCCGCTCGTCGGCAGTGTTCTAACCTCGCGCTATTACACGCAGTTTTCTCAGACGATGGCTAACTTACTTGGCAATGGCGTGCCCCTCCTCAGTGCGCTCAAACTCATGAACGCCGCGACCGGCAACGTCTTTCTGCGCGGCCTCATGACACGCGTCGTCGAGATCGTGGGCGAGGGCGGTTCGCTCACGCGGGCGATGAAGCGGGTGGGGGATTTTCCTCCGCTTTTCCTCGACATGGTGGCCGTCGGCGAGCAGACCGGCGACATGGCGTCGTCCCTCGAAAAAGCGGGCAACCGCTACGACAAAGAATTAACTAAAAAGATCCATCGCCTCACCGCGCTCATCCAGCCGGTCGTTATTTTCGTGATGGCAATCCTCGTCGGCGTGGTGGCTTACAGTATTATCACCGGCATCTTCCAGGCTATTTCGGGACTTCGCACCGGCGGCTAGGTTTTTCAAAGTTGTCAAAGCTCACGGAAAATAGTTACTAGAAACCGTGCGCGCCCACCTGCTCATCGTTTTACTTCTAGCTGCTCCGACTTTGAGTTGGGCGCAATCCGATTTCCGGCTTTCCACGGCAAGCATGCCGAAACTGGAGGACGCGATCATCCCGTTGCCACCGCCGCTGGGCGATACAATGGTGAGGGAATCGCTCGAAACCTATCGCACTCCCCGGCCCAAGCCCGAGGAGGTCCTCAAGCAGGTGGTCAATGCGCTGAAGACCCGCCAGTTCGTCGGCGCGCTGCCCAAACTCGAGTATCTCCAAAGTCTTCAACCAACGAAGGGTGCCCAGGTAACGGACCCGGATTTGCTGATTCTGCGCGGTTGCATTTACGCGGAATCGAACCACCAGGCGTCGGCCGAAAGCATCTTCAAAAAGACCGTCCTCATTGCTCCGACCCATCCGTGGGCGCGATTGAATCTGGCCGAATCGCAGCTTTCCCAGAAGAAATATAGCGACGCCGAAAACACCCTCTCCATCCTCGCCCTGTCTCGCCCCGAGAGCGAGGTCGTGCGATTCAAATTGATCCTCTCACTTGCATTGCAGAAAAAATTTCCTTCTGCGGAACAGGAATTGCAATACCTCGAGGAGCATGCGAGCACGCCCGCCTACTATTTTGCCAAAGCCGCCATCGCCTTCTCGAGAGGGGACGCCGTGCATGGGCAGGACTTGGTGGAACAGGCAAAAAGAAATTATAGCGAGGCGCAAACGGGATATTTTTACAATAGTCTCGTTACCCAAAACTGGCTCCCGAAGCAGCCTTGATGCGACTTGCGTTTGCATGATTGAGGGGCCAGGAAGCTATTCGGCGTCCGCTTTTTTGCAGTTATGAAACTTTCGCTCTGCGATGGTGATTATTTGGTTTTGTCCGATCTGCACATCGGGCACCAGGCCTCTGCCGTGCAAAATGTGGACGCGCTGACCCCGCTTTTGGTCCCGGGCCGGACTTTGATTTTCAATGGCGACACCTTTGAAATGCGCCGTGCCGTGGACCGCGAAAAAGCCTCCCAGTTCGTGGCCGACTTGCAGTCGATTCTGAGCGATTCCGGCGTCAACGCCCTCTTCATCAACGGCAATCACGACCCGATCGTCAGCGAGATCAACCACCTCGAATGCCATGAATCCTCCGTGCTCATCACCCACGGCGACGTGCTTTTCCACAACGTCGCGCCCTGGAGTCTGAACGAAAAACTCTACCACCAGGCCCACGCGAAGGAACTCGCGCAACTCAGCGACGCGGAAAAAACCGACCTCG
Organism: Chthoniobacterales bacterium; assembly: GCA_038230215.1. Taxonomy (GTDB): domain Bacteria; phylum Verrucomicrobiota; class Verrucomicrobiia; order Chthoniobacterales; family DASVRZ01; genus DASVRZ01. Next base: position 38,010 of record JBBRNR010000002.1, read on the forward strand.
ACATTCGTCTCGCCGCGTTGCGCCGGGCCACGACCCGCTACGACATTTCGCACCCCGCAGCGAAGCCGGGGCTCTCCGGGTCCATCGTGCATTTCCTCGAGACGACATGGCCGCCGTGGCGCCCGCTTTCCATTGTCCAGAGTTGGATGGAAGTCCCCTCACGCGCGGAAAAATTTGCCAAAACCTATCGGCCCGAAGTGCGAACGCTACTCATCGGGCACTCGCATTTCGCCGGCATCTGGGAGAGAAACGGCCTGCGCATCATTAATACCGGTGCGGCCATGAGCGGCTTTCGACCTCGCGCGGTCCGCTTCGAAGATCAGCGCATTTCCGTGGAAAGACTCGTCTGGTCCGGGAAAAAGCTGCATTTGAGTTCCATTCTGGCCTCGTACGATCTCACACCGCAACCGCCCGCGTTCACGCTGGCCCCGGCTCAGTAGCCGACCTTCATCAGACACAATCCTTCTGCCGGTGCCGACAGGCTGGATTTAGTCGAACTCGGATCGCGCAGAAATCGCTCCAACTCGAACAAGTTCGATTTGCCCTGGCCGACGCGAACGATGTTCGCCGAGAGCATCCGCACCATTTTGTAAAGAAACCCCTCGCCAGAAAAATCCAGCGTGATGATAGAGCCGTTTTTTTTCAGGGAAATCTTCCAGATTTCGCGCACCGTGGAGGTTTCCTTCCAGCCCCGGTTTGCGCAAAACGCCCGAAAATCGTGGCGTCCCACCAGCATCGCGGCGGCGGCGCGCATCAGGTCCAGGTCGAGAGGCTTCGGCACATGCCAGGCGCGTTTGAGTTCCAATGGATTCATCCAGTCGGCGTTGAAAATCCGATAGCGATACGACTTGGATTTCGCGGAGAAACGCGCGTGCCATTCCGCCGGTTTCAGCCGCAACTGGGTCACGCGAATTTCGTGCGGCAGATGGGCATTCAACGCCAGCGCCCATTGCTCCAGTGGCACACTGTGGAATGGCAGATCGAGGTGCGCCGATTGCGCCAGCGCATGCACTCCGGCGTCGGTCCGTCCCGCACCATGCACCGCTGTTTTCTGCCCGACGATCTTCGTCGCGGCGCGCTCCAGATGATCCTGCACGGCGTTTGCCGAGCGCTGCGACTGCCAGCCATCGAACGGCGTGCCGTCGTAGGCGACGAGGATTTGCACACGTTGGAGTTCCATGGGGTTCAGTCGGGCATCTTCTCCGTGCGGCCATGGATTCACAAGTCCCGAAGCGTTGACTTGCGGGCAAAGTCCTCTACGCTCTCCTACTCTTCGATTGCCTCGTGAAAAACGTCCTTTTTATCTGTACTGGTAATATCTGCCGCAGCCCGATGGCTGAGGGTCTCTTCCGGTACATGATGAAAAATCGAGGAGACATCGCAGTCGCTTCGGCAGGCGTCGCGGCGATGATGGGTCAGGAGCCCAGCCTAAACGCGGTCGAGGCGTTAAAGGAAAAAGGAATCAACATTTCCCACTATCGCAGCCAACCCGTCACGGACGATTTGGTAGAAAAGGCGACTCACATTTTCACCATGACGCAGGGGCATCTGGAGACCATTGCCATGCTTTATCCCGAGGCGGTGGAAAAGACGTTTCTCCTCACCGATTTCGACGAGAACGATCCCGGTCGCGACATCGCCGACCCCATTGGCATGGGACTCCACTCATACCGCGAATGCCGCGACGAAATCCGCGAAACCCTGCCTAGTCTTCTTCAAATCATCGACCAATCCAACACCATGTCAGCGCCTCAATTCCCAGCCACCGTTTCTGCCAAAACCCGCCCGCTCACCATCAGCCTCGGGGCCGATCACGGTGGATTTGAACTCAAACAAAAAATTCAGCGTCACCTCAATCGCGCCGGGCACATCTTGCACGATAAAGGTGTCAATGGCCCGGACTCCGTCGATTACCCCGATTACGCCGACCAGGTTTGCCGCGAAGTGATTGACGGCCAGGCCGAGTTTGGCATTCTTTTTTGCCGCACCGGCATCGGCATGAGCATCGCGGCGAATCGTTTCCCGCAGATTCGCGCGGCGTTGGTTAAAGACGCACACACCGCCCGCATCACGCGGCATCACAACAACTCCAACATCCTTTGCCTCGCCGCCGATTCTCTCGACGAGCGCACCGCCACTGAAATCGTGGACGCCTGGCTCGACACTCCCTTTGACGGCGGTCGCCACGCGGAACGCCTCGAAAAACTCAATCATCTCGGCACCAATCAGGGCGCGCGTTCTTTGCAGGAGACCGACCCGGAAATCTACGCCTCCATTCAACTCGAAGAACTCCGCCAGTCCGAAAACATCGAACTCATCGCCAGCGAAAACTTTACCAGCCGCGCCGTCATGGAAGCGCAGGGTTCCTGCCTCACCAACAAATACGCCGAGGGCTACCCCGGCCGCCGTTGGTATGGTGGTTGCGAAAACGTTGACGTCGTCGAGACCCTCGCCATCGCCCGGCTCAAGCAGCTTTTCCCCGGCGCGGACCACGTCAACGTCCAGCCGCACAGCGGTTCGCAGGCGAATGCCGCTGTCTATTTCTCTGTGCTCGAGCCCGGCGACAAGATCCTCACCATGGACCTTTCCCACGGCGGACACCTCACCCACGGGATGAAAATGAACTTCTCGGGACGCCTCTATCAGGTGCTCCATTACGGTGTAAGTCCGGTGGATTTCCGCATCGATTACGACGCGCTCGCAAAACAAGCGCTGGAATATCAGCCGAAAATGATCACCGCCGGAGCCTCGGCTTACGCCCGGATCATCGACTTCCAGCGGATGCGCGAGATCGCGGATTCCGTCGGCGCGTATCTCTTTGTGGACATGGCGCACATCGCTGGTCTCGTCGCAGCGGGCGTGCATCCGAGTCCGGTCGGTATCGCGGATTTCGTCACCTCCACCACGCACAAAAGCCTGCGCGGCCCTCGCGGCGGCATCATCATTTGCAAAGAGAAATACGCCAAGGCCATCGACAGCCAGGTCTTCCCCGGCGTCCAAGGCGGTCCGCTCATGCACGTCATCGCGGCCAAGGCCGTCTGCTTCCACGAGGCGTTAAGACCGGAGTTCCAATCGTATCAGCGCCAGGTCGTCTCCAACGCCAAAGCCCTCGCGGCCCGTCTCACCATGCTCGGCTACACCATCGTTTCCGGTGGCACCGACAACCACCTCATGCTCGTCGATCTGCGGCCAAAAAACATCACCGGCAAAGAAGCCCAAGAGACGCTCGACGAGGCGGGCATCACCATTAACAAAAACTCCATCCCCTTCGACACCGTCTCCATCGTGAAATCCGGCGGCATCCGCATCGGCACTCCCGCCGCCACCACGCGCGGCATGAAAGAAGAAGAAATGATGGAAATCGCCGACCTCATCCATCGCAGCCTGCAAAACGTCGGCAACGTCGAAGCGCTCCACGCCATTCGCGCCGAAGTCAAAAAACTCACCGCCCGCTTCCCACTCCCGCGCTGAGTTGGCCCGTTAAAGAAGAACTGGAACCACCGGGCGATGAGGATTATTCTACCTCCATGAGTTTAGCTGAGATCATCGACGAACTCCCCAAGCTGACCCCGCAGGATCGTTCGGTCATCTGGCGGCAATTGGAGCAGATCACTGAAACCGATGTGCCCGACTCCTTTCGCCAAGGCATGAAAGACATTGCCGAAGGCCGTCACGTAGAAATGGAACAGGCTTTAAACCAAGTGCCGCCTACAAAGGCAGAATGATTTATCGCTTTCGCGCTTCCGAACAATTCTGGAAGAGTTTCTATCGATTGTCGGCGGGTCAAAAAGCATCGACCAGAGATACTTGGAAAATCTTCCAGCAAGACCCCTTCGACCCGCGACTGCGCACGCATAAAATCCACGGACTTTCCGCCTTATACAAAGCCACTATCTACGCAGTCGTGATCGAAGGTGATCTGCGGTCAGTATTTTATCTCGATGGCAACGTAGTGTTCAGCGTCGACATAGGCTCGCATGCCATCTATCGCGGTTAGTCAGCCCTGTTCCATCTAACCAATGTCCCACGTCCTCATCATCCACGAAGTGGCGGATTATGCCGCCTGGAAGACCGTCTTCGACAACGCCGCCGGCATCCGCCACGCCGCTGGTGAACGCTCCTACCAAGTGCTCCGATACGAGTCTGACTCGAATCGGATCGTCCACTTCTCCGTCTGGACCTCCACCGCCGACGCGCGTCGCTTTTTCGAGTCTCCCCAACTCGTCCAGATCCGCCAAGACGCCGGAGTTAAATCTCCCGAGTTCATCTACCTCGAAGAACTGGAATCCGGCACCCTCCAGCCCTTGGCCTGATATCGCTGGAACTCGACTCACTCGCCACCCGTTTCCTAGTCCCCTGATTGGCAGGATTATTATTTAGCCGCAACGATAAATAACGTTGCATCTTTTGGACAGTTTCGTCACTTTCCGGGTTCGTTCGTCTGTGCCATTTGTTCCATGAGCGTCCTGCGCATTTCTGCAACTCCGGTTCACACCTCTGCAAAGATCGTGTGCCCGTCTGCGACTCTCTATCCCCGCTTTGCAAACGCCGCCCAACAGTCTGCAAACGGGCCTCGCCAAACTGCAAAAGCCATTCGCCCACGTGCGAACGCCATTCCGCTCTCTGCAAAGCTGATTTCCAGTTCTGCAAACCACTCACGCCACTGTGCAAACGCCGCTTCCCGGTTTGCAAAGATCGTTCCCGATCCTGCAAAGACCGTTTCCCCGTTTGCAAAGACCGTTTCCCCGTTTGCAAAGCCTCTGGCCGACTCTGCAAACCCCATTTCCCACTCTGCAAAGACCATTTTTTCAGCCACTTACGGCTTAAAACTACTCTAGACACCAAACCACGCCAGCCACACAGCCCACACACCACAGCTCATTATGAACAACGAACAAAACGCCGACCTCAACAGCTACATCGTCCTCCGCGACGTCCATCAAAAGCCCGCCTACCGCGCCCTCTGGAGCAGCATAGGCGGCTACGTCCTCCTCTTCGACCGCTTCGTCGCTAAAGTCGCCTACGTCAACGCCTGCCACCTCATCCAGAGCGCCGACACGAAGGGCATCACCCTCGGGAAAAAAGACGCCCGCGAGAAACTCAGCGTCACCATCTTCGAGATGGCCGGCTTCCTCTCCACCTACGGCTACCTCACCGGCAACCTCGACCTGCAAACCCGTGCCCACCGCGTCATCAGCGACATCACCCGGCTCGACGGCCTAGAACTCGACACCGAGGGAGACCTCTTCCTCGGCCTCGCCCGCGGCCTTCCCGCCGAAAAAATCAACGACATCGCCCCCGGCGATGTCAGCATCACCCCTGGCAAGATCGACCTCCTCGACACCCGGCTCGAGACCTACAACCTCCTCATCGGCAGCCCCCGCACCGCCCGAGGCGTCAAAACCGCCGCCACCGCCAACCTCCAGACCGGCTTCGACGAAGCCGAGGAAATCCTTAAGCAGGGTCTCGACAAACTCGTCTTCCAATTCCGCGACACCGACTTCTACAAAGAATACCAAAGCGCAAGAAAAAGCATCAACACCGCCATCCGGCATGAGAAGCCCGACCAAGTCAAACCAAGCGACCAAGCCAGTCCGCCTGTTCAGCCTCAGTAGAAGAACAAATGAGTGTTTCTAATCTCCGAATTTGGACCGACGAAAACATTTATGAAAATTAAAACTCTTACCATTTCTAATTGGCGATCAATCAAGGAGCTGGAAATTGAGTTCCAAGACCTGATGATCTTCATCGGCCAAAACAACCACGGAAAATCAAACATACTTTCTGCATTGCTTTTCTTTTTTGGAGAGATCAAGCCGCAAGATTTGGACTTCAACCATGGTGCGCAAGAACTGTTTGTTGAAGTCGTATTTGGTGATCTAGATCAAAGCGACAAAACGACCTTCAAAAAATATCTTACAGCAGATGAATCAATAAGGGTTCGCAAGATCGCTTATGTTGGGGGCAACTTCGAGTATCACGGTTATATTGAGAATCCAGTTGAGGATTGGTTACGCGAGGCGAACTCCTCCACTCTATCGAAGAGGGAGGTAGCCGAAAGCTTGCCATTTAATCCCTTCCTTCCTCCAACTGGGCGGCTAACAAAGCAAGATATTGTGGATGCTCAGGCGAAATACATTGAGCAGAATGCGGGGACCATCGCATTCAACTTCGAACTTGAGGAATCAAATTTCCTCGGTTTGAAGTCGGTCGCAAAAGGGATATTTGGAGACATTTATTTTATTCCAGCGGTCAAGGATGCCACTGATGACTTCACTTCCAAGGAAGCAAGCGCATTCGGGAAGCTATATTCTAACATTATCGAGTTGATGTCTGTGAACAACACAGACTGGAAAGATACAAAAGCAAAGCTTTCAACATTGTTTGGCATGCTTAATCGATTAAATGCGCTCGGCGAAGACAATCCTAATAGACCTATAGAATTAGTTAACTTTGAAAAAGCGCTTAGTACCGAGCTCAACGCTTGGGGTGCTGAAATTGATGTAGAGGTTATTCCACCAAATATCGACGATGTATTCAGAGCCAATACCCAAGTTTGGGTCAATGACGGCGTTCGGACGGATATTCGACGGAAGGGGCATGGTCTGCAACGGGCTCTCACCTTCGCACTAATCAAGGTCATTTCAGACAATTTGAAAGCGGAGCGGGCGAATGCCGCACCGGAGCAGATTGCAGCGCGAACCGTTTCTGCGTCGACATATTTTATACTAGAAGAGCCCGAAATATACCTGCACCCCCAAGCACAGCGTGCATTATTCGATTCATTGATCTCCCTGTCTGAATCAAAGAATCAGATTATCATGTGCACCCATGCCAGCGCATTAATAGATGTTGAGCGATACAAATCTATCTGCATCGTGAAGAAAGACTCAGATGCGGTCGGCACTCAGATTTGCCAATGCACAGACGATATTTTTACAGGTGACAGCAAAAAGGATTTCAACCTTTCCTACTGGATTAACCCCGACAGAAGCGAACTATTCTTTGCGAAACGAGTGCTTCTTGTTGAGGGCCCAACCGATAAAACTCTAATACCCCTACTAGCTAAACATCTCGGTGTTTTTCGATTTGACCATACGCTTATAGACTGTGGCTCAAAAGATAACATTCCGCTTTATTGCCAGCTTTTAAATAAGTTCAAAATTCCGTATATCGCGATTTACGACAAAGATCATCAGGCGGGCAAAACCGAGGACGGTAAGGCATCAGCAGACAAAAGTAGCGCACTCATTGAAGCGGCGATCGGAAATGGATTTGGCACTAAGATTATGCTTGTGAACGACATTGAAGAGGAGGTCGGAATGATTGCTGGAGTAAAGAACAAGCCCTTTGTCGCCCTAACACATATAGCTGCCCCAGGCTTTGCGATGTCCGCCGACCTAGAGACGAAAATTAGGGCAATGTATTAGTCGCTAGACTGAGCAAATTGCAGTGATTGACCGCTCTCCTGCGAAGGTAAGCGAGCAGTGTGTGTTTGCAGGGACGTGGAGAAATAAGGACAGGTAAATTATCTGGCCATTGCGAGTCGAAGAGGATTCCCACCTTGCCTATCAATGGTGAAGAGGTTATCCATTTTCCATGACTGTTCTGGAGATCAAAACTCTGCCGATGGCTGAGAAGTTTCAAATCATGGAAGCCATCTGGGATGACCTTAGGGAACGCTTCGATGCCTCGGAGGTATCGCTCCCCTTGCGTGCGTTGCTGGATGAGCGACGAGACAGGGTTCGCCGTGGTGAGGTGAAGATTCTCGATTGGGACACCGTCAAGTCCACGATTGGGCGGGCATGATCCAAGTTCAGATTACGGAGGATGCCCTATGGGACCTCAATGTGGGTTTTCATTTCTACGAGGTGCAAGAAATGGGTTTGGGAGATTATTTCACGAGTTGTCTGCGGGCCGATATCGAGGGCTTGCGGGTATCTGGCGGCATCCACCGAGTGGTTTACGCCGACTACCACCGGTTACTGAGCAAAGTTTTTCCGTATGGTATTTTTTATACGATGGAAAGCGGTATCGCCGTGGTGTGGGCGGTGGTCGATCTGCGGCGCGATCCTGATTGGATTCAGGAGAAAATGAGAGGTCTGTAGGTTTCTTTGGTAGTCAACTTAGCTAATCCAAAAACTAGCGAAAAGCTATTGGGGCCGTGCCTTTCATATTGAAAGGCGTCGGTAGCGAACACCCATCTTGTTTTCAAACACAAACCGAACTAGATACTTTCCCATGCTCGACTGGTCCATTTGCCCTGCAGTTGATCGCTCTCCTGCGAAGGTGAGCGGGCAGTGGGTATTGGCCGGGACACGGGTGCCAATGGCTTCTCTTTTTCAGAATCTCGAGGATGGGGCCACCGTGAAGGAGTATCTGGAGTGGTTTCCAGGCGTCTCGCAAGCACAAGTCGAGGCCGTGCTAGAAGTGGTGATCTAAATGGCCGTGAAGTTTGAAGGCTTGCTTCACTTCAACGCCGCTACCAGCTCCCTCCGCGACTCTGGCAGCTTGTGGAAATGGCGCAGTAGCTCGCGGCTGGCGTGGGTTTTTGAGCCGGGTTCGATGCCACTGGCGCGGCAAATTTCCATTTCGAAAAAGGTCAGGGCGCGGCGGTCGGGCTGTTTCTCGGCGAGGTAGCCGAGTAGACGCTGCATGAGGTGGAATAACTCCGGACTGGCGTGCTCCGGCTCAGTGGCGAGTTCGATCAATTCGGACGCATACGAGGCGAAAAGTAGTCGCAGATAGTGTTGTCGGATGGCCGAATGGGGTTCGATCAGTTTCGCGTCGGTCAAAGTATGCAACTCGCTCTTCTGACTCGGTCGCAAGCTGATTTCGCAGAGGTAAAACAGATCGAGCTGACCCGAGAATGCGCCTTTGTTTTTCCGTGCGCCCTTGGCCACTGCCTTGAGTCGGCCGTGGTCCTCCGTCAGAAAACTAATAATCAGACTCGTCTCGGTGAGCTTGGTTTTGCGCAGGACGATGGCCTTGGAACTCGAATGAAAATCCAGCACGACGGCAGGATATTCCACTCGCGACTATTTGGAAAGCAACCCGCCGACGGCCTGAATCGGCTGCAACTCGCCTCGTTTCGTCACCCAGGCGACAAGCCCCGTCTCGGGTGGAGGATTTTTACCAAAGCCGGGAAGATTCAGCACGGCTCGATAGTCTTGAAGCGGAGCGCTTTGCAGCGACAGGGCTACGAAATCGTGGCGTAAGGTTCGCCCGGCGTTTTCCCCAGAGCGGACTTTCGTTTCGATCTGGCCGCCGATGCCCGCGAGATGCACTTCGTACTCGCCCGGTTTTGAAGGCTCGAAAGTCACTTTCACCTGTCCGTCGCCCGTATTTGAAAGAGTGAGGTTGCCCGGTTTTTCCCCCGATGGCGAGAGGTCGCGAGTCCGCCATTCCGCACCGTCGCGAACGAAGCACGGCGTGTAAACGGAGCCCGATCCCCAGGCGGCAGCGTAAGTGCGCTGGCGCTCGGTAAAGGCGTTTTGCGAGGTGGCGTCGGTCCAGCCGAGGTTGTTCCAATAAGTCACATGGAAGGCGATGGGCACGAAGGTTTTCCAAAGATCACCATTTTTGCGCAGACCACTGAGCCATTCCTCGGCGGGCGGACAACTGCTGCAACCTTCACTCGTATAAAGCTCCACCAACGAAACACGCTGCGGGCCGCTGGAAAACATCTGGGCCGGCAATGCGGCGGCGGTTAGCAGCGAGACGAGAGCGGAAATGAGAAGCTTCATATCCATGGGAGTCGCATGGGTTTCGCGTTATTCCCCGGGAATTATATGTGCCGCCGGAAGCTCTCAATGGTAGAAGAAAACCTCGTGGCCGCTGATTCCTTTGAACAACTCGTCGATGCGCATCATGCCGCGCTCTATCGTTTCGCCTACAGCCTGGCGAAAAGCGAGTCGGCAGCCTGCGATCTTACCCAGCAGACCTTTTACATCTGGGCGACGAAGGGTCACACGCTGCGCGATATTTCGAAGGCCAAGTCGTGGCTCTTTACTACGTTGCACAGGGAGTTTCTGCGTGGTCGCCAGCGCGATCAACGCTGGACCTCGATCGAGGATTTGCCGCCGAGTCAGGCGGACTTTCCCGCAGAGGAGATGGAAACCTGGCGCAAGCTCGATGGAGCAGGCGTGCTGGAGGCGCTGACGAAGGTGGACGAGGTGTTTCGCACACCGCTGGCGCTGTTTTATCTGGAGGATTTTTCTTATGCCGAAATTGCCGAGACTCTCGGCGTGCCGAATGGAACGGTGATGTCGCGCCTCTCGCGGGGCAAGGCGCAGTTGCGCGCGCTGCTCAGCGAGGCCGTGCAGAGCGCGACCAACAAGATCGTGCCATTTAGCGAAGGAAGGAAATCCGTATGAAACGCGACGAAGCCCAATTTATTCTCACTGCCTACCGGCCGAACGGTGCAGATGCGAGTTCCAGCGCATTCGGCGAGGCGCTGCAAATGGCGGGGATCGATCCGGATTTGGGAAAATGGCTGGCTCGCGAGCAGGAAATGGATCGTTTGGTCTGCGAGAAATTATCTTCCGTGCAGCCGCCGGCAAACTTGCACGACCGGATTCTGGCCGGAGCCAGGGTGAGCCGCAAACGGTCTTGGTTTTTCCATCGGAGTTTCATCGCACTGGCGGCGTGTGTCTCCTTGGCCTTGCTGGCGGCGTGGCACTTTCGCCCGGTGACAGGACGAAATCTGCCTGAGTTTGCGATGCATTACGGGGATCGCGGATTTTTTCTCCAGCACCACGACAAAGAACTCAATGGAATGAAAAACTGGCTCGCCGCAAACCACATGCCGACGCCGCAATCGATTCCAGCCGGGCTCGCCGCATTGGAAAAACTCGGCTGCCGCACGACGACTTTTAACGGGCGTCCAGTCTCGATTATTTGCTTCGAGAAAAACGGTCGGGAGTTTCATTTGTTTGTCGTGCGGAAAACTGGCCGGGTTCCATCCGAATCGGGTCAGCGTCTGGCAACGAGCGGCCACTGGTCCTCTGCGTCGTGGTCCGACTCGGAAAACGACTACGTCCTCGCCACGCACGGCGATCCGCAGTCGCTGGAGCGATTGTTGGTGAATGGGTAGAACGTATTCGCCCGCGCTCGTACGTCACGAGCCTCTGGCGCGAATTTCCTGATTTGCTGCCCCGCCGATTCCGCTATATTCGGCGGATGCGTTACCGAAAATACAAAGGCACCGAATTGGAAGTGAGCGAAGTGGGGTTTGGCATGTGGACTGTTTCCACCGGCTGGTGGGGGCAATTCACTGAGGGCGAGGCGATCGCGCTCATGCACAAGGCATTTGATCTGGGCGTGACACTATTCGACGCCGCCGATTCCTATGGCAACGGGCTGAGTGAGGAATTGATCGCCAAGGCGTTTCCCACACGACGCGACGAGGTCGTGATCGCGACGAAGATTGGCTACGATTTCACCCATTTCGGCGACGAGCGGCGCGGGCAACGGGAGATACCGCATGATTTCTCGCCCGAAGCTTTGGTGCGTGCGACGGATGCGGCTTTGAAGCGATTGAAAACCGACCGCATCGATCTGCTGCAGTTGCACAATATTCGCATGGAGCAGGTCTCTGATGACGCCATCTGGACCACGCTGGAAAACCTGAAGTCCGCTGGAAAAGTGCTTGCCACCGGCATCGCGCTAGGACCCGCCATCGGCTGGCTCTATGAGGGCGTCAACTGCATCCGCGAGCGCAAGATCGATTCCGTCCAACACATTTACAACCTGCTCGAACAGCATCCCGGCAAGGCCATGCACGCCGCCGCCACCGAGGCCAACCGCAACACGATGTTCATGATCCGCGTGCCGCATTCTTCCGGGATGCTGGAGGGTAAATACACGGCGGACACCGTTTTCCCTCCGAACGATCACCGCAATCACCGCCCTCGGAGCTGGCTGCTCAATGGGGTTAGGAAAATAGACACACTGCGTTTTCTGGAAAACAGCGAACGCACGTTGGGTCAGGCCGCCTTGCAATGGTTGCTCGCTGATGAACGCGTGGCCACGACCCTTCCTAACATCTACAACGAGGAGCAAGTGATCGAGTTTGCCAAGGCGTCCAATACGCCACGCCTAACCATCGAAGAAATGGAACGCATCGCCGATCTTTACGCCGATAATTTTGGAGTGGAGCCGGAGGAGCCCAAGTTCAAGGGAACAATGGAACTCGCCGAGGTGTAATTCTTCGGGAGGGCACGCGTCTCGCGTGTCCCAGCGGACGTCTCGTCCGGTGGTCTGAAAGGGCTTTGAGGCGAGACACCTCAAAGAGCACGCGAGACGCGTGCGCTCCCGTTACGAATCGCCGCGCTTTACTAACATCGCTTGCCGACCGTAGAGAAAACGGCGGTGCTCGAAGTTTTTCCATCCGGCTTCCATCGCGATCTGCGCCAGTTCCTCGTAAGAAAACGAGCGCCGCACCGAGAGCAGGGCATCATGGACGGTCATCGGTTCGCGATAGACCGTGCTCGTGATGAAGCGGACTCCGAGCCAGGTTAGGAGAGTACGCTCCAGGTCAGCGAGCAAGGCGAAACCCGTCGTGGCAGCCAGCATCTGATGGAGAATACGAGTGGCATCCGACTCACTGAAATGATGCAGCGCAAGGGAGCAAAAGACGCCGGTGTATTCTTTGTCGGAAGTGAGTCGAGTTACGTCGCATTGGCGGAACTGGATTTCGGGATAGCTAACACTGAGCGATTGCGCCACAGACAGCGTCGCTTCCTGAAAATCGAAGGCATCGACCTGGATGCTAACATGATGTTTGCGGCACCAGTCCACGATCAATCGCGGGATGTCGCCCGATCCGGTGCAGAGATCGAGGAAGCGATGCGATGAGCCAGGTTTGACTAACTTTGTGAGAAAATGATGGATCAGCCGATAACTTCCAAACCAGCGATTCAACTGACGCAGGTTTTTCAGGTCGGCGATAAGCGTGTCATCGGCAGTTTCGGCCACATCCATGAGTTCGATCTCATTTGGATCAAACTCCCTCTGTCGGAGGTTAGGAGGCATAGCCATGCACCGCGAGAAGACGTCCGGTTTTTCCAAGTTCGGCCCGGTATGAATAATAGGTTTCCAGATCGGCTGCGGTGCATTTTCCGCAGTCGGTGTAGTGCGAAACTGCAGCCGCGGTGGCTTGCGCGGCGATTTGCCCGGCGAAATCGACTTCGTAGTTAGGAGGCCGAATGCACGGGGCGAGTTGCACGATGATCTGCGCCGGATCGGAGCCAAACTCGGTTGTCATTTTTTCAATGGCGACAGTGAGGATGTCGAGTTCCGTGCCTTTCTTTCCCGAGTGCAGCAGACCAATGGCACGGTGTTCCGGATCGGCCAGATAGATGGCACCGCAATCGGCAGTGTATATGCCGAGCGCGATGTTAGGATCGTTGGTGAGTAGGCCGTCGCAGTTGGGGATCGGAGACGTCGAGTTTGAATCGACTCGCACCACGTTGTTGCCATGCACTTGCTGTGCGGTGACGAATTTTTTATGCGCCAACCCGATGTTAGCCATCGCGGCGCAGTGATAGTCGTCGAGTCGCGCGAGTGCGGCCTCTCGGTCCACTCGCACATCCAAACCGGGCACTCGCTGAAGAAAACCGTGGCGCAGCCAAGCCTCGGCGGCGAGGGAGGAAAAAGTCTCGTGCGGGGCGGCGGTCAGCACCGGAGTTAGATCGTTATTGACCCTGACGGCGCTTGACTAAATTCGCGCGAATCTCGTTGTCGGTCAGCGTCGGCTTGAGCTTTTTGACTTTGGAGAGCCATTTCTTACGGGCGTTTTTATTGGCCAGAGGATCGGCAAAAGTGTCGTGATAGTGAGTGACCGAACCCGTCACTCGATCAAATTCCGCCAACGCCGAATTGTAGTCCGCGACCGCCTGCAAGGCTGTCGTCTGCGCCTGGGTGAGGGAGACACGCGCATCGAGCACCTCCAACTGCGTGCCAGCTCCGGCAGAGAATCGCTCCCGGGCCAGACGCAACGCCTCCTGCGCTTGCTCGACGGCTTTTTGCTGACTTTCAATTAACTCACGACCTTCTATTAGGCTGGAATAACTGGTCTGCACCTCGAGTTCCACCTGGCGAACGCTGTCCTCGTAATTGACCCTCGCCGCCTCCAGTCGCGCGCGCGCCTGCTGCACGCGACCGCTGGTGGCGAATCCGTCGAAAATATTCCAGTTGCCTGAGAAACCGAAGAACCAGCCATCGACCTCGTCGCTGAGGCTGCCCGAGACGTTGCGGATTTGGTAACCGGCGTTTCCATTGATGGTCGGCTGGTAGCCAGCGAGCGCAACGGTGATTTGCTCGACCTCGGAAAGAATGGATTGGCGCTGCACTTTCAGCAGGGCGCGGCGCTCCATGGCGAGTCGGATTGATTCCTGAAGATCGATCACTTGCGCGTCGTAACTGAGCGTGCCCTTGATGGGAAACGGAGTGAGATCGCCGGTGGTCGGCCAGGAGACGCCCACGAGTTTGGCGAGCTGCAACTGCGACGTGCGGTAATTATTGCGGGCTCGAATCAGCGCGGGCCGGGCATTAGCGAGCTCGACCTCGGCGCGGAGAACGTTAAAACGCGGCACAGTGCCAGCTTCGAAGCGATTCTGCTGATCGCGCAACTGGCTTTGTAACAGCGTGACGGATTCCTCCTGGACGCTAATCAGAGCGCGGTTGAGCAGCACAGTGTAAAACTGCTGACGGACCGACGCGATGACTTGATCGACGACGTTGCGAAGTTGGTAAAAAGCGCTGTCCTCGGCGATGCGCGCCGCCCGCAAGGCTGCGGAAACCTGGCCGCCGCTGTAGATGACTTGTGTGACCTCGAAGTTGACGTTCCAGGATTTATTTTCCGTGGAGGCGCTGGAGCCGGAGGTGGAAAGGTATTTGCCCAATGAGCTGGACGAGGTCACAGGGATAGCGACGCCATCGATGATGACCGTGCCGATCACATGCGAGTTAGATTGGGATGTGGAACGCGAACCAGAGGAAACACTGCTGCCCCCGCTGCTGAGCACCTGGCTTTGATTATAGCTGCTGCCGACGCCGAGATGCGGCAAGGCCTGCGCGCGCACTTCGACGACCTGACCGAGGGTGCGCTTGATCTCGGCGATTTGGCGGAGAATATCGGCGTTGTGTTCCAGTGCTGTCTGGATGGCCTGGTCGAGCGTGATGCCATTGGCCGGACTTGGTGGCTGCGCGGCGAAAGGACGCTTGATGTCGAGGTTGGCAAAAGGATCGTTGGACGGCATCGGGCCGCTTTCGGCGAGAACGGGATCGTTCGCGAGGAGATCGGCGCTGACCTTGGAAGTGTCGCTGGCCATGATCGATTCGTCGGTAGCCGCTGCATTGGGTAGGGGAGCGGGCGTCGGGCTCGGCGTGGGCGTGGCGGCGAGAGTCAAAGTGGGACGCGCATCCTGAGCGGTTGCCGTGCAAACGTTGAACGCCAGCGTCGCGCTGATGAGATGGGTGATGGATTTATTCATGATCCTGAGATTGACAGTATTTAAAAATTTTCTGGTAGATATGGAGCCAGGAGGATTGTTCGTCGGGGGTTAGATATCCCATCACTTTCTGGACGTTTTTCACCATGTCTTCGCGAATGCCATGAACGAGAGACTGGCCTTTTTCGGTGATTTCGACCATTACCTTGCGACGGTCGTCGGTGCCGTGACAGCGTGTGATGTAGCCGAGATTTTCCAGGCGATCGACCAGTCCGGTGGCGGCAGCGGTGGTGTGTCCCATCTTCAGGGCGATCTCCGACATGGTCGCGACGCCGTTTTGGTCGAGGTGGCCGAGGAGAAAATATTGCGCGAAGGAGACGTTACCGTTGGACAATTCCTTCGAGAGGTTCATCAAGAAACAGCGCTGGAGAACGATGATGATATTGGCCAATTCCTCGGCGTCGCGGTGCTGATCGGTCAGAAGGGAAGGAGACATAAATCCGCGATTAGTTAAGGTGCTTAATAATCAAGCAAGTTGACGGTAGCTGTGAAAAACAGCCACGCAACTCTGAATTACCAAGCCAGCACGCGAACCTTTTCGCCACCGGAAATTTTCGCGCCGGGATCGAGCCGGAGGAGGGCGTTGCTCCGGCTCAGGCCGAAAAGCGCGTGGCTTTCCTGTAGACCTTGGGGAATAAAACGTCCGCCATCCATGCGACCCCGAACGTAATGCGGACGATCTCCGGGATTGGCTAGCGCAGAATCGAGTTGCAGAGTTTTCTCGGGCAGAAAACGTTCGTCGTCGCGCGCCCCGAGCATTTGCAACAACGCCGGGCGCAGCAGTAACAGAAACGTGACAAATGCCGCAACCGGGTTGCCCGGCAGGCCGAAAATGAGCTTTTCGCCAAACCGCGCAAACGCCAGCGGTTTGCCGGGTTTCATGCGAATGCGCCAAAGTTCGAGCGTCGCCCCGAGTGCAGCCAGCGCGGGTTTCACATGATCGTGATCGCCCACGGAAACGCCGCCGCTGATGATGAGAACGTCGCTGGCCTCCAGCGCGCGGTTGATTTCCACTTGAGTTTGATTCCGATCATCTAAGCAGTGCCGAAGCGTCGCCGGAATACCGAGGGATTGTAAAAGCGCGGCCAACATCACGCTGTTTGAGTCGTAGATTTCCCCAGATTCGAGTGCCACTCCCATGGGCCGCAACTCGTCGCCGGTTGAGAGCACCGTCACTCGCAGAGGGCGATGCACTGAGACCGTCGCCAGGCCCTGACTCGCCAAAAGCGCTACCAGTTGCGGCGTAATCCGCTGCCCGGGGCTGCCGATGAGTTGCCCCGCCGCGAGGTCGGCTCCGGTGCGGCGGATGTTTTCGCCAAGCTCGACCGATTCCCTCAAACGCACGCGGCCATTTTCGAGCGTCACGTCCTCCTGCATCGCCACTCCTGTGCAGCCTTCGGGAATCGGCGCTCCGGTAAAAATGCGACTCGACTCGTTTCTTTCCAGCCGCAGAAAACGATCTGCACCGGCGGGTTGCTCGCCGATGAGGACGCGTTCGCCCGAGCCGTCCTCCACGCGGATCGCATAGCCATCGACCACCGAGTTATCGAAACGCGGATGCGCCATTGCCGAGCGAAGCGGCTTCGCTAGAAACAGGCCGAGTGTTTCGAGCAGCGGAGTTTCCATCACGGGCGACGGGCTGGCCGCCGACAGGATACGATCTAGGGCGACGGCTTCTTCGACCATACATCATCGCCCGCTTGAGGGGTTCCCTGCACGATGTCCGCCGCTGCAAACGGACGCCGCATTTCTGCGCCTGCGTTCAGAGTCGCCACTTCCTCGCCACTGCGGCGCACTTGCAATTCCGCTCCCGGAGAGGGAGCCGCAAAACCGCCAAAATCCACCAGCACAAAACGCCCATCCTCATTCACCATCGAGATCGTTCCGAGGAAATTTTGCGTTGCCCCAGTCGTCGTCGGCGGAGGTGCGGTTGGCTTCTTTTTGCCAAAATTTTTCATGAGAACGCACCCGGGCAGGAGAGCCATCAGCAACACGAAAATAAGACCACGTTTCCACATGCCTTGCGAAACTACTATACTCCGCCGCCACAGCCAGTCTTTCCCAAAATTCATATCTGGTCTATTGCTGCACAATTGACTCGGAGAGTTGGCTGAGTGGTCGAAAGCAGCGTTTTGAATTCAGGCGCAAACTACCATTTTTTGAAGGCCAGACAAACATTCGATCCGCCGAAACCGCTGGAATTACTCAGGGCGATTTGAGGCCGTCGATCACTCGCCGTGGTGATGACGCCCAGGCCTTCCGCTGCGGGATCGAGTTCATCGATGTTAGCCGACACAGGCGCGAACCCTTCCTTGACCGACAAAACGCTGAAGGCGGCTTCCATCGCGCCCGCCAAAGACAGGCCGTGGCCGGTGAGGCTTTTCGTGCTGCTGATGAGAGGCCGGCCCGTTTTTCCAAAGACCCTCGAGACGGCTTCGATTTCCGCCAGATCGCCAGCGAGCGTGCCGGTGGCATGGGCATTGATGTAATCGACCGCTTCCGGCGCAATCCGGGAATCCGCCAGAGCGAGTTCCATCGCTCGGGAAAGCCCCACTCCCGAGGGATCGGGTGCGACAATATCATAACCATCTGAGGCCTGGCCCCAACCGAGGACTTCAGCTTCGATGGGCGCATTTCGCTGCAGTGCGTGTTCCATTTCCTCCAAGACTAAAACGGAGGCTCCACCGGTGATGACAAATCCATCGCGGTTACAATCGAATGGACGCGGGGCGAGACTGGGATTTGTCTGCAAACTGAGGGCGCGAAGGGAGGCGAAAGGGAGAATATTATAGGGATGGCAGTCCTCGGCTCCCACCACAAAAATGATTTTTTGCCGGCCCAGGCGAATTTGATCGAGTGCGTGACCGAGCGCATGGGACGAGGACGCGCATGCGCTGGAAAAAGCCAGCGAGACGCCTTTGATTCCATATCTCGCGACGAGGTTCAGATGCAATGAATTTGGCATCCCTGCGATAACGGCGGGCGGTGAACAGCGACCCGGACCGCGGGCGAGAATGACGCTGAGATTGACATGCGTCAGCCACGCGGAACCGGCGGAGGCGCAATGCAGGCCGGTGTCGGGGTTGGAAACCAGTTCAGGCGTCAGTTGCGCAGCGGCGACCGCCTCTTGCATCGCCGCGTAGGCAAAAAGGACATTCGGCGTTGTCGCACGCAGTTCGGAACGGCCCAGGGGCAGAGATTCCGGCAAAATCCAGTCCTGCGGATCGGGCTCGGGGAATTGAAATCCCTTGATCGTTCCCGCCAGCTTGACCGGGGACTTCGCGTTGGCCAGTTGTGGGTCGAGTTCGATCCCACTGTGACCTTCGCGCAAACTTCGAAGAACATTTTCGCGACCGTTTCCAATGCTGGTGATCAATCCCAGCCCGCTGACCACGACTCGTTTCAAGACTTTGGAAATGCGAGTTTGGTTTGCACAAACTGCTCAAGGTCGCCCAGGGTTCGGATTGTTTTCAGCTCGCTGTTCTCGATCGTTATTCCAAAAATATCCTCGGCGCTCATCACCACTTCGGTCAGCGCGAGAGAATCTAGGCCCAAGTCATCAATCAGATGCGTTTCGGGATCGCCTTTGGCCAAAATTGGAAAATTTTCCTCATTCATTTCCCTCTGCAAAATGCCGTGGACAACGATCGTGACATCAGCCGGATCGTGGGTCTCCTGAAAGCGAAACGCGGCTTCAATTGCTACGCTGTTGCACCGTTTGAGTGCCCGTCTGAGGTCTTGTGCCTGCTGTTCTGAGAGTGCCATCAGAATTTATTACGATGCTTTCGCGAGTTCAGGAAGCGTGGATTTTAACGCTTTATCACTGCTCTTGAGATCGGGAGTTCCAGTGCCGTTCCCGGCTTTGGCCATATCCGCCTTCGCTTGAACGATGAGCATTTCCAGCACGCGATGCGCCAGTTTCATTTCGTCGTAACTGATCTCCAGAGAAGGCGCGAGTGTGACGACGTTTTTAAAATAGCCGCCGATGTCCAGAATCACACCTAACTCACGTCCGTCCACCACTAATCCGCCTGCCAGTCCGAGCTGGAACATCCGGTCGGCCAGCTCGCGGCTCGGGGTGCGGCCGTCGGCTTCACACATCTCCATGCGCAGAGCGAGGCCAAGGCCATCGACGTCGCCAATTTCCGGATGGCGCGTCTGTAAATCGGTGATCAACCCGAGGAAAAATGCACCTTTCTCGGCGACGGAGCGTTCGTAATTTCCCTCGGCGAAAATGCGCATCACTTCGAGGGCGCAGGCGGTTCCAAGCGAATTTGAGGAGAATGTGGAATGCGTCGAGCCGGGACCGAAGACTTTCGGATTGATTAGCTCCTCCCGAGCCCAGATTCCAGAAATCGGATTCATGCCATTGGTGAGGGCTTTGCCGAAGACAATGATGTCGGGCTGAATGTCGAAATGCTCCATCGCCCACATTTTTCCCGTGCGATGAAAGCCCATCTGAATTTCGTCGTCCACGATGAGAATCCCGTGTTCACGGCAGATTTTCTCCAGCCGCTTGAAGTATCCTTTGGGCGGAATTACGTAGCCGCCGGTACCCTGGACCGCCTCGACAAAGAAGCCGCCAAACTCGCACTTCCCGGTCCGAGGATTCCACGCACCCGTGTATTCGTGGGAAAATTTCCGTTCCATGATCTCGATGCAGTAATCGGCGCATTTGGCCGGATCATTCGGGAACTGGGAACGGAAAGTGTAGGGATACGGGATGAACTCGGCGCGGTCGGCAAATTCACCGAAAGCCTCTCGATACCGATACGACGATGTGATGGCAGAAGCCGCCAAAGTCCGACCATGGTAGCCACCCTCGAAAGCGAGCATGCGCTGGCGACCGGTGCTTTTACGGACGAGTTTCAGCGCGTCCTCGATTGCCTGTGAGCCACCGACATTGAAATGGACTCGCCCCGTCATGCCGAAACTGCTCTTCACGCTATCGACGATCATTTCGGAAAGCTCGATTTTTTCTTTGTGAAGATACTGGCAGGCGAGCTGAGGCAATACGTCAATCTGACGCTTCAACGCGTCAGAAACCCTTTGGTTGGCATAGCCAAGATTCACCGCCGAATACCACATCTGGAGATCGAGATAAGGATTTTCATCCAAATCATAGAGGTAGCTGCCCATGCAACGGCCGAAAATTTTCGGATCCTCGGCATAGTGAACGGTGTCGCCGTGCGAACAAACGCGGCTCTCCAGATCGAGTAAAGTGTCTTGTTGAGATGAGTGTGGAAACGGAGTGGCCGGGTTCTGCATAGGTATATTTGTCGTTATAAACGGCATCCAACTTACCCGGCGAGCCTCAATCTTCCACAAGAGTCAGGAATTATGACAAAATTGTCATTTTCGCCTTGTCCATTGACTCGGACCGACTTTTGGAGAAAGGAGAAGCCGTCGAAATCAGCCATTCATGGGCGTCCTATTTTCTTTACAGCGATCCAATAAAACCAGTGCAACACCCGCATTAGACGAAGGTATTTTTCTAAAGGGAAAAGGCCCCAATGCGATATTTTTGATTCATGGCTTGACCGGATCTCCCTCGGAATTGGGCTTTGTTGCGCGGTCATTTCATCGGGAAGGATACACCGTTTTCGTGCCCCGAATCGCTGGTCATGGTGGCTCGATCTTCGATCTCAAAAAGAAAAAATGGGAAGATTTCCACGAGTCTATTCGTGCGGCATTTCAGGAGTTACAGGTGCGTTGCGATCCGGATGCTTCGATCTTTGTCGGCGGTTTGTCGATGGGTGCCCTGCTGGCGTTGATGCTCGCCCATGATTATCCGACTCACGTGGCTGGCGTGGTATCGTTCTCAGCCACCCTGTTTTTCGACGGATGGAACGTCCCATGGACGCAGCATTTGCTGCCCATCGCCTTTCACACACCCTTGAAACACTGCTTCTATTTTAAAGAGGAAGCTCCCTACGGCTTAAAAAGTGTCAGCGCGAGACGTCATGTAGATGCCAGTTATCGCGATGCAAAACTCACCGACCATTCAGACGCCGCACGCAACGGTTATGCGTTTTTTCCCGTCGCATTGTTCTGTGAGTTGCAACGCCTGATTGCCTATCTCATACCGCGGCTCGCAGAAATCACCGTGCCGATTCAGCTTTTTCAGGCGAGTCAGGACGATATGACGAGTCCAAAAAACTCGGAATTCATCCGCGACAAAGTGCGTTCCGAGGTTAAGGAATTTGTTATGCTCGACGACAGCTATCATGTAATCACCGCTGACCAGGAGCGCTACCTCGTTGCAGAAAAAGCCATCGATTTCTGCAATCGTATGGCCGAGTCCCTGCGGCCACAACTCTCCGTTTCCTAACATGCCCAGCTTCGACGAATCCTTTGCCAATACGATTGTTTATCTCGACTTCGATAACACCGTCTCCGACTTCGATATTCTCGATGCCGTCATCTCCCGTTTCGCCACCGGCACCGAATGGGAAAAAGCCGAGAAGCAGTGGGAAAACGGCGAGATCGGCGCTCGTGATTGCCTCGACATTCAGATGCGTTCCCTACGCGTAAGCCCGGAGGAACTCTCGCATTTCCTTAAAACAGTCGGCCTCGACCCCGCATTCGCCAAGATTCTAACATGGCTTCGCGCTAACAAGATTGAGCACGCCATCCTCAGCGACAATTTTTCTCACATTATCGCGGAAGTTCTGGCTAATAATCACATCACAGACGTTCCAATTTATGCCAACACGATGCGTTTCCAAGAGAACCGCATCGAGCCGTCCTTTCCTTTCTATGACGATAGCTGTCCTCGTTGCGCGCATTGCAAAAAAGTCCATCTCAACGAGCGGTCCGACGCGCACATTATCTACGTCGGCGATGGGCGCTCGGACATTTGCCCTGCCTTGATCGCCGATCGGGTGTACGCCAAAAGTTTTCTGCTGACGCATCTGACCAGCTTGGGAATGTCTCCCATTCCGTTTCTAAATTTGTCGGATGTGCTAAATGATTTGCACCTCTTCTACGTGGCTCCCGTCAGTCTAGCATCCTAGCGCAACAATGCGCCTTCCCCAGACAGGACTTGCCCGGGAGGCATGGTTAGTTTCGACCAAATCCGCCACCGCGCGTTTCTTCAAAAGCTACCGCGATATTCCCGAGAATGTCTGGGAGGAATTTCTGGGTCATCAATGGAAGAATCACCAATTTGCGCAGATCGTCGAATCAACCCTCGACGCGGACTTCAACTTTTTTCACGTATTGCTAACAGACTCTGCCGAAGAAATTGTTGGCCTGCAAACGGGCTTCATCACCAGACAGGATCTGGCTTTGGGTTTTCCCGGTTTTTTTCAGCGGAGTTTGATTGCTATCAGGCGATTCTTTCCCGCGTTTCTTCGGCCGCGAATGATGTTCATCGGTTCACCTGCCGCCTGTGGCTCCCTTGGTAAAACCGCCCATACGTCGTTACTGGCCGAGTCGGTTTTGGCGTATGCTAGAAACCAAAAAGTCTCGTTGTTAACATTCAAAGAATTTCCCGAAAAAGACCGGACAAACTTGGAAAGTCTCGGTTCCGTTGGCTTCACTTCCATCGCCAGTTATCCAGCCGTCGCAATGGAATTGGGCTTTAAAGATTTTGAGGATTATCTCTCGACGAAAGTCGGCAAATCCACGCGCAAATCGCTGCGCCGAAAATTTCGCAGTCTGGAAGAACAAGCGCCCATTCGCATGGAACTCGCGACCTCAATCATACCGCACTTACAACGCATTCAGGAACTTTATCTCCAGGTCTTCGCGCGGGCCGAGGAGAAGTTTGAAAAGCTAACATCCGCCTTCTTCGCGGCCGTCTCTGAACAACTCATCGACCGCGCCCGTTTCTTCCTCTGGTGGCAGGGCGAAACCCTCATCGCCTTCAGTTTATGCTTCGTGCACGACGGCGTTTTTTACGACGACTACATCGGGATGGATGATGCGTTTGCACAGGAGTTACATCTTTATTACGTCACCTTCCGCGATCAATTGGAATGGGCACTCGCCCAAGGTTTGCGCCGCTACTACAGCACTCCCATGAGCTACGAACCGAAGCTCCATCTCGGCTTTCAACTGGTGCCGCTCGATCTCTATGTTCGTCACACCTCCCCTGCGTTCAACCGGATTTATGGCTGGCTTGCCAAAGCTTTTGCGCCGACTGTAAACGACCCTGTTTTGAAACTTTTTCCCAACTACTCCGCCGTTAACCCTGACTCCGAATCATGTTAGGAGATTCGAGTTTCAGTCGAATCTGGAAGAACGCCAAATTCCACGTTTTTCTCAGCGCAGGGCTGGTCACCGTTGGCGAAATATTTCTCAAGATCGGCGCGGATCAATCCACCCACATTCACTCCGCGCTGGCGTGGCTCGGAGTGAATGGATTCGGTTCGCATTGGGTCTGGCTGGGCATGTTCAGCATTCTCGCGAGCCTCGGAAGCTGGCTCTATGCTCTGCGCTCGGTTCCACTGAATGTCGCCTATCTTTTATCTAACATCGTCCACGTTACGGTGCCGGTAAGCTGCTGGATTTTTCTTCACGAAACGATCAGTACGCGACGCTGGGCGGGCATCGCGTTAGTTCTCATCGGAGTTGCACTCGTATCTAAACCTCTCGCCAAAATCGAGGATCGGCTATGAGCGAACATCTCCAACTTGTGCTGCTGATTTTGCTCTCGCAGGTGAGCTACATCATTGGCGAATTTTTCTTCAAACACGCCATGTCCGATCCCAAAGGCTGGCGCAAACGACTGCCCACACTGGTGGCCGGTTTCGTCGGTGTGACCTTGTCTTTTTTTATGTGGCTAGGCCTGCTCGACAAGGCCGATCTAAGTTATCTTTTTCCGTTTCAGACGCTCAACGTTGTGGTCATTACTCTCGGCGCGGCGATTATTTTGAAAGAGAAACTCACCGTCCCGCTCATCGCTGGAATGCTTTTGATCGGAGCCGGAGCCGCGCTGGTTTTTGGCAGCTAACCAGTTAGTGCGGGCCAGATGGTTTCGAACGCTCGAAGGTTAGTCGCACGAACTTCCTCCGCCGTTGGCAAATGAATCGGGTCGTGATCGATTCTTGCCGCAAAACGCTGGAGCGAACGTTCGTACACCGGCTCCGACCACGCACCGCAAATGTCACCGCCGATGATTTCCGCGTCTCTTCGCAGAATGCGCAACGCGGCTGCGACATCGTTGGAAGTCGAATGGCCTTGATCCCAGTTTGTCACGGCGTTTTCGGCGTTTAAACAATCGAGATCAACGGTCACGTAGATGCGTTTTCCCTGCAGTAGAGTCGATTGGAACTCGAATCGTTCCAGCCAGTTTGTCTCGTGGGGAAATGTGGTCAGACGTCCCGATTTTAGAGCCCGTGGATTGGCAAAACGCCGCCCAAAGCCGTGCACGTCTGGACTGGCTGGCGTCCAGATTTGAATGGAACTCAAATGAGGAATTTCGAGCGCGCGATTGATCCATGCACCGCATTGCCAGAGCGGCGGACGACGGTCCCAATCGGGATGATTATCGAAGGAAATCAGCGTGAAAGGCTCGGTGATCGAACGCAGCCAGAGCGCGGTGAGGTGATGAAAATCGCCCGAGCCGTAAAGCAAAAATGAGGGGAGTTTCATGCGAATCTCTTCGTAGAAAGCGTCCATTTTTTTCGCCGTGGTGCAGTAGCGCAAGGGCGGGCCCCATTTCCTAACATCCAGCGTCGGCATTGGAAAACTCTCCGCTAGCCACGCTCCATCCAAGTCCAAGTGCAGAGCCGTCATCGTTCCCAGCCACCGCCGAGCGCCTTGTAAACCGCGACCAGGCTCGTTGCGGTGGCGGTTTCGCTTTCGGCGAGCTGGCTTTCGGCATTGAAAAGCGAACGCTCCGATACGAGTACTGCGGGCAAGGCGAGAACGCCCGCTTGCAAACGTTGCTGCGATTGATGACTGCTCGTCCGGGCCAGAGCGACGGCGTAGCGGAGTTGATTGCGGCGCTCCTTCTGATGCTGCCAGGCGGAAAGCGAGGTCGTGACCTCTTCCGCAGCGCGCAGGACGGTTTGCCGATAGCGAGCCAAGGCAGCATCCGCCCGAGCTTGCGCAGCCGCGATCTGGGTGCGAACGCGCGGGATATTCAATGCCGCCCATGAAAGATTCGGGCCTGCATTCCAAAGAAAACCGCTGGGAGTTCCGATGGAATAACTGAGCGTGCCACCGAGGGAAAGTCTTGGATATAGGTCGGCTGTCTCCCCGCCAATGTCGGCAATGGCGGCGGCGAGGTCGCGCTCTGCCGCGCGGACATCGGGACGGTTGCGGAGCAAATCAGTCGGCAGACCGACGGCGATGCGGTCAGGCGAGGTGGGAATCGGTGCGGCGCGTTCCAATTTTCGGTCGAGAGCACCCGGCGCTTGACCGGTGAGGACGGCGAGCCGGGCAAGGGCGATTTCTCGGGACTGTTGCAGGAGTGGTAGATCAGCCCGGATTTCGGCGAGCTGCTGTTCCGCCGACGTTGCCTCGATCTCGGTCGCGCTCCCGAGACGTACGGCTTTCTGGGAGAAGCCGAAATTCTTTTCTGCACCCGCCACCGCACGGGTAGCAGAGGCGATGGAGAGTTGGCTGCCGCGAAGTTCGAGATACGCCGTGGCGACTTCGGCGGAGACATTCATCAGCATGGCGTCGCGCAGAGCTTCGGAAGCTTGCACATTCGCTTCCGCTGCTTCCTGGCCACGGCGCAGTTTGCCAAATAAATCCAGCTCCCATCCGGCGACTAGCGTGCTGTTGGAAAGTTCGGCAGATCGGTTTGCGTAACCATTCCCGCTAGCAATCGCGCGCGCCTCGCGGATGTGCGCCTCGGCCTGGCTAATGTCGAAGTTGGCGCGGCGAGCCGTTTCGATCAGTTCCGTGAGCGTAGGGTCGTGAAAATTTCTCCACCAGTGCCGCTCGATGGACTGCCGATTTTGATGATAACCGTATTCCGCTGAAAGCGCGGGCGGCGTGGGTTTTTGATAGTCGGGACCAACGGCGCGACAAGCGGTTAATACGAATGAAAGTCCGATCAAACTTCGGGAAATGGCCGTCGCTTTCACTATTTACGCACGGGTAAAAATCGCACCAAAACGCGTTGGCCGAGAAGGAGATTCGAGTCGGAATCGAGTCTGAGAATGCATTCGACAACGTGCCGATCCTGTCGCTGGGACGGCTCGTCAGTGGAAGATTTCAAAGCGCTGAAAACCTGCCCGATGCGCTCGATGTGAGCTTTGATGGGAGTTTCAGCGCGCTCTTCGCTGACGACATCCGCAGCCTGGCCCATAGCGATGGCTGGCAGCGAATCTTCCTCGATTTCAGCGCGCACAATCCGGTTTCCGGCCGGAGCGAGCAGGAAGATGGGTTTGTAGATGAGATTGTTCACGGTTTCGCCCGGCTGGATGCCGACGCGAATCACCGTTCCATCGACTGGTGAACGAATCGTGCGCAAGCTGCTTTCGTAAGTGGCGGTGGCGAGTTTGACCTTCGCGCTTTCGACCGCTGCCTGCTGCTGGGCGAGTTGGGCATTCAGCTCGGCCATTGCATCCCGCGAATGCTCCAGATCCTGCACGCTGGCGAGATGGCTGGCGGCCAGCGCCTCAATCCGATGAAACTCCCGTGAAGACGCCTCCAGACGGACCCGACCGAGAGAAATCATTGCCTGCGCCTCGGCAAGTTCGCTGGAGGCGGCATCCATGGCGAGTTGCGCGCTCTCGGAATTTTGGACGGCGAGCACGTCCTCTTTGGCCACTTTTTGACCTTCTTTGACTTCGACGCTTTCGATCAAACCCTCGCGCGGCGCAGTGATTTGGATCAAACCGCCGGGCACGTCCACGGTGCCGCGAGCCAGCGCCGCCCAGCGTTTGGAATCGATTTTCGCGGCCTGCTCTGATTTCCCAGAGCCGCGTGAGAACCAGAAAAGAATCAGCGCAACGACGACCGCGATGGAGATGGGCCAGACAAATTTCATGCTTTGATCGTTTTGGTGCGGGCCGGGCGGCTAGGTTTGGCGGCGACGGGTTCATCGTTGTAGATCACTCCGTCCTGCAAGTATAGCACCCGATCCGCATGGGATTGGAGTCGCATGTCGTGGGTCACGCAAACCACGGTCGCACCGCGCTCATGGGCGAGTCGATGCAGCATTTGCGTAACCACTACCGCGCTGGCCGAATCGAGTGCGCTGGTGGGTTCATCCGCGAAGAGTAATCCCGGACGTTTGACCATTCCCCGGGCGATGGCGACGCGTTGTTTTTCTCCACCCGAAAGCGCGGCCGGACGCAGGTGCGAGCGATCTGCCAGCCCGACTTCATCGAGCGCTTCCATGGCGACTTTGCGCGGCTGCGACGGAGGATCCGGCAGATAGCGGAGCGGCAAAAGAACCTGCTCAAGGGCCGTCAGCGAGGCGAATAAATTGAAGCCTTGGAAAATGAACCCGGCGTGATGCAGGCGAAATTTTTCGCGCTCCTCGTCGTTCATTCCGCCGATGGAAATTCCCTGAGCCGTCACCTCGCCGGAATCGGGTCGGAGTAAGCCCCCGAGTAGAGCTAGCAGCGTCGTTTTGCCCGAACCTGACGGACCCATGATGAGAGTGAGCTGGCCATCGTGAATGTTGACGTCGAGATTTTTCAGGATCTCCTGCCGGACGTGACCGGACGTGTAGCCACGGCAAAGTTGAGAGGCGGTAATGGAAAACATCGGGCTTATCGTAGCAACTCCGCAGGTTCGGCGCGGTAAAGCGTTCGCAGCGCGAGCAAAGCCGCTCCGAATGCCATGGCAAAGATAAAAATGACCGTCGCCAGCAACGTCCAACTTGGAAAATAGATGCTGACTTGTCCCGCTTTCGCCACTGCCACCACGATGAGAAGGGAAACTCCGGTGACGACCAGACCCGCCAGGCCGATCCAGAAAGCCTGCTCCATGACGACGCCGCGCAACGCCCCGACCGGCACGCCGAGTGCGCGCAAGGTGGCGTATTCCTTAATCGATGAAAGAACCGCCGCCCGCAGAGTCTGGCTGGTGATGATCAATCCGACTAACAAACAGAGCGTCGCCGAAAAGAGAAATCCGACTCCGGTGCCGGATTCCAGAAGCCAGTAAAGCTGGGATTTGCGCGACAATTCCGCAGCGGTCCAGAGATGCGCCTGGGCATTTTCCCCGGCGGGTTGGAGCGCATCGCGAAGTGATTCGACTTCCAATGGATTGAGAACCGTCGCGGCCACATAGCTGACCGTTTCCCCAGCCGGAGCCAGGCTTTCCACAAAACCACGCGACGCGATGACGTAAACGCCGCCAATCGCTCGAAAACCGCTGACCAGCGCGACGACTTCGGCCCGATGCCCATTGATTTCGACCACCGAACCGACCTCCACGCCGAGCTTGTCCTTATCCGCGCGATCCACGGCGATCGCATCCGGCTGCCGCAAAGCCAGCCGCACGGAGTCCGGAAAACGTTTCGGCCAGACCACGCTGCCGGGTCGAAGACTGTAGCCGAGCACCGTCACATCCAATCGTGCGCCGGTGGAAGTGCGCAGGTCGCCGCTGACATTTCGCAAAGTATCGGTGGCGATCACACCCGTGGAATTCATCAGCCGCAGCTCCGTTCGAGCCGGAATATCGAGCGGTAGATCGACGCTTTGCAAGCCGGGCGAGGTCGCCCAAAGTTGCGCGGGTGCCTCGTCAACTACCAGAGTCGCGGTGCGAAACATGCCCAGTAACAACCCAATCTGGACAACGATCAGCAAGCCCGCGAAGGCCACCGAAAGCACTGCTGGCACATAACGCCGCGTCTCGTGGCGAAGACTGGAGCGAGCGAGCGAGACCATAAGGCCGGAAGTTTATACCATCCAGCCATCCAAGTCTCAACCGTGGACTCGAGCTGCACTTAATTTGCTTGCCATCCAAAGCAAAACACGCGAAATAAACGCCCTGATTGTTTCGATAGAGACATTCACCGACTTTTAGAAGTTCTTTAGGCATATCAAGATTGCGGGCTTACGAAAGTGGCTTGCGAATGATAAAAGACGAGCTTCTGAAAATCGCAGTAAACAACTGAAAATTAAAGACTTGGAGAGTTGGCTGAGTGGTCGAAAGCAGCGCTTTGCTAAAGCGCCATACCTCAAAAGGGTATCGAGGGTTCAAATCCCTCACTCTCCGCCAGTTGTTTTTTCCCAAAAGCTAACCACATCCCAATTTTACTCCCAAAATCATGGCAAACTCCGCACTCGAAAAAGGACAGGCTTTCCTCGCTGAAAATGGCAAAAAGGAAGGCATTACCACCACAGCCACCGGGCTCCAGTACAAAGTCATCACCGAAGGCGCTGGCAAAAAACCAAAGGCTACCGATGTGGTGAAGGTTCACTACCGTGGCACGCTGCTCGACGGCACCGAGTTTGACAGTTCTTACAAGCGCCGCGAGCCGATCGAGTTTGGTTTGAATCAGGTCATCCGTGGCTGGACAGAGGGCGTGCAACTCATGAGCGAAGGCTCCAAATATGAGTTCTACATTCCATCGCCACTCGCATACGGATCGCGCGGGGCTGGTGGCGATATCGGGCCGGATGAAACGCTCATTTTCGAGGTCGAATTACTCGCCGTGCGTTAAGCGAACTTCCGTTTGCAGGGCTGTAAATTTCTTGCAGATAACCCCTTGCCAAGGGTCGGGACGCGGCCTATAACAGCACTCCCCGCGCGAGTGGGGACGACGATAATGTCTAAAAATGGGTAGGTTCCGGAGTGGCCAAACGGGGTGGACTGTAAATCCACTGGCATCGCCTTCACAGGTTCGAATCCTGTCCTGCCCACCATTATCGCGCTGCGATACTGGAAATTCATCGACAGGATGAAGAACGCTGTTCGAGCCGAGGGCAGAGAGCAAGCTTTAGCCGAAGGGTTGAGCGCGAACTGAAATCTTCCCAGCTTCCGCTGACGGTGACTTTGCCGAATGATTGGCCTTTAAAGGCGCATGAGCGTCTTGCTGGAAGAGATGACCCCGCGGCCAGTGAGGACGACGGCCAGCGCTCCCAGAGCCAAGCGACGCCTCGTCGGAATTCACCATTATCTGTTGGAAAGAATTCTGGCATCCGCAAGTAAATGAGAGAGCGATGAAAGGGTGGCATGAGCGAGATCCGCATCGGTATTTCGGGATGGACATATCCGCCGTGGCGGGGAGTTTTTTATCCGGAAAAGTGGCCGCAGAAAAACGAGCTGGTCTATGCTTCTCGTCAGGTGAGTTCCATTGAAATCAACGGCACATTTTACTCGCTCCAACGCCCGGAGAGTTATCGCAAGTGGTTCGAGCAAACGCCCGACGATTTCGTCTTTGCGGTGAAAGGCGGACGCTTCATTACACATATACGGCGGCTCAAGGATGTTCACGAGCCGGTCGCCAATTTCCTTGCCTCCGGCTTGCTTCGACTCGGACAAAAACTCGGGCCGATCCTCTGGCAATTGCCGCCGAGTTTGAAATTCGATTCAACTCGGCTGGAGACATTTCTGAAACTCTTGCCGCAAACGTTGAAGAACGCCGTGGCAGTGGCGAAAACACATAACGAAATTGTCGATGGCCAAGACTGGATGGCACTCCCGGAGGAACTGGAAGCGCGACCGCTGCGTCATGCCATGGAGGTGAGACATGCGTCGTTTCAGTGTGAGGAATTCATCGAGCTGTTGCGCAAATATCGCATCGCGCTGGTCGTCGCCGACACCGCCGGAAAATGGCCGTTTATGGAAGATATCACGAGCGACTTCGTCTATGTGCGGCTGCATGGCGAGGAGGAGCTTTACGCCAGCGATTATACCGAGGAATCGCTAGCCAACTGGGCGCGGAAAATCGAGTCGTGGTCGAATGGCGAAAATCCGGAAGGCGCGAAATTATTTTCCCAGAATTCACCGCAGCAAAGACAAGGCTGCGACATTTACGTTTATTTCGACAACGATGTGAAAGTCCGCGCGCCACACGATGCTGTGTCACTCGCGCACAGGCTCGGCCTCGGCGAAGTTCCGCCGCCGATGATCAAGATGGGGCGAATCGAGGAAATGCCCCGGCGACAATGGAAACAACCCGGCCAATGAGCGCACGCATAACGATCTATCGCCAGTTATGTTCGCCTTTTTCTCCAATAAACTTGGTTGTCTCGGCTCCATCGGCGTGTCTTTGCTTGGCTCGCTGCTTCTCATCTTTCTGATGCGAAGCTGCCATGGCTAGGACGCGTCGCGGTTCGGTCGGGGCGACGTGTGAAAGGCAGCCGACGTTTCCCTGCGGTCGTTGAGAAACGTGGCGAGGAGAATCGCGAGCATCCAGCCCCAGATGAGGTGCGCGGCGATCATTAAGCTGTTGCGCCGCATAGGATGTCTGCCTGGGGAGGAAAGAATTCCCAAGGCAGGCAGAAGCCCAAAATAACTTGTCAGCCAGACGAGCAATCCGAAAAGTGGGCCGCGTGCTGCGGGCGTGACCGGTAGCCTCACATTCGCATACAACACGCCTGCCGCGCCGCCGTAGCCGAAATGCCCGAGCCAAGCTAGCGCCGAGCGGGTGGGGGGAGTTAGAGGCAAATCAGTGGTGATTTTCTCGGTGATCTCGCGCGGGGGCAATGGATATTTTTCCTCCTGCGGTAACCGTCGGTGCAGTGCGATCATCAACGCGCTCATCGGTCCCGTCGCGCAAACACCGCAGATCAGGCCGAGAAGCGAGGGGAGAAGTTTTGGAGTTTTCATGCCCTGATTTACGAAATTGGCATCCGGCCCGGCTGTAAATCGGCTCAGCCTTTGTCCTTCCTGATGCTCTGAATGAAATGTAACTCAGGCTTCTTTTTGCGGTTCAGGTTTCCCCTTGAAGAAGCCTCGGACGACCACAAAGAAAACGGGGACGAAGAAAATGGCGAGAAAAGTGCCGGTGATCATGCCGCCGATGACGCCAGTGCCGATGGCGTTTTGACTCGCCGAGCCGGCCCCAGTAGCGATGGCGAGCGGCAGGACGCCGAGGATGAAGGCGAGGGAAGTCATCAAAATTGGACGGAGCCTCAAGTGGACGGCTTCCAACGTGGCCTCGATCAGACCCTTGCCTTCGGCCATTAAATCCTTGGCAAATTCAATGATAAGGATGGCGTTTTTCGTGGATAATCCGACGGTGGTGAGCAGACCAACCTTGAAGTACACATCGTTCGGAAGAGCTCGCAAAGTGGTGGCCAGCAAGGCCCCAAGAATCCCAAGTGGGACTACGAGAATGACGGCAAAAGGAATCGACCAGCTCTCATAAAGCGCAGCCAGACAGAGGAACACGGCGATCAGCGAAATGAGGTAAAGCCTCGGGGCTTGCGCGCCGGAGAGGCGTTCCTCGTAGGAGAGACCGGTCCATTCATAGCCGATTCCGGAGGGGAGTTTGGCGGCCATTTCCTCCATCGCCTGCATGGCCTCACCAGTGCTCTTGCCGGGCGGCGCGGCACCGACGATCTCGATGGACGGGAAGCCGTTGTAACGTTGCAGGGCGGGCGAGCCGAAGGTCCACTCCAGCCGCGCAAAAGCGGAGAGGGGAACCATGGTGCCAGTAGCGTTGCGGACAAAGATTTTGCCAACGTCGTCCGGGGCCATGCGATAGGGCGCATCGAGTTGCATAATAACGCGCTGGACGCGGTTGCCGTTGACGAAATTGTTCACGTAGAGGGAGCTGAAATCAGCCTCCAGGGTGGAGTTGATGTCGGCCAGGTAAACGCCGAGTGCGCTGGCCTTGTCCTCATCGGTCTGAATGCGAAGTTGGGCGGCGTCATCCAAACCCTGCGGGCGCACACCAGCCACGCGGGAATCTTTCACTGCCAAGCCGAGAAGCTGGTTGCGGGCACCCACCAGTGCCGAGTGACCGAGCCCAGCCTTGTCCTGGAGTTCAAAGACAAATCCAGCACCCGTGCCCAGCTCGGGAATGGGCGGCGGATTAACCGGGAAAATGATGGCGTCCTTGATCTGACTGAAAGCTCCAAAAGCGCGGGCAATAATGGCCTTAACTTTGTGCTCGGTTCCAGCGCGAGCTGCGTCCTTCCAATCTTTTAGACGCACAAAGGCTAGCGCGGAATTTTGCCCGCGCCCGCTAAAGCTGAACCCGGCTACGGTGATGAAGCTCTCGATCTCCTGTTGTTTGCCATAGTATTGCTCGACCTGTTTAATAACCTCATCGGCCCTCGTTTTCGTGGCGCCGACCGGAAGCTGGATGTTGGTGATGAAATAGCCCTGGTCTTCCTCCGGCAGGAACGACGACGGCATGCGCAGGTAAAGAAAAACCATCGCGGCGACGAGCGAGGCATAGACCACCAAGGCGCGTCCGGTGCGACGTAGAATCTTCGCGACAGTGCCCTGATAACGTGTTGTTGAGGCGGCGAAAGTGCGGTTGAACCAGCCGAAGAAGCCGCCTTTTTCATGCTTGTGGCCTTTCGTGACCGGCTTGAGGAGCGTCGCGCAAAGCGCAGGTGTGAGCGACATCGCGAGGAAGACGGAGAACAGCATCGCCGAGACGATAGAGAGCGAGAACTGCCGGTAAATCGCTCCGACCGAGCCGCTGAAAAACGCCATCGGAATGAACACCGCCACCAGCACGGTCGTGATGCCTATGAGCGCGCCGGTGATCTGGCTCATGGCCTTGCGAGTCGCCTCCAATGGACTTAGGCCCTCCTCACTCATGATGCGCTCGACGTTTTCCACGACCACGATGGCGTCGTCCACGAGGATGCCGATGGCTAGAACCATACCGAACATGGTGAGCACATTGATGGAAAATCCGAAGGCCGAGAGCGCGGCAAAAGTGCCCAGCAGGGCGACGGGGACCACAATGGTTGGGATGATCGTGGTGCGAATATTTTGAAGGAAAAGATACATCACGAGGAAAACCAGCACGATGGCCTCGGTGAGCGTCTTGATGACTTCCTCGATCGAGATGCGAACGAAAGTCGAGGTGTCGAGCGGGTAATCGATCTGGGTGTCCGGCGGGAAAAAAGCAGAGAGCTCCGCAAGCCGCGCGCGCACCGCATCGGCCGTGGAGAGCGCGTTGCCAGTGGGAGAAAGCTTGATCGCAACGGCGGCTGCGGGGCGTCCGTTGACGCGGGCGGCAGTGCTGTAATCCGCCCCGCCGAGTTCCACTCGGGCGATATCGCCGAGACGCACGCGACTTCCATCGGGATTGACGCGGAGGAGGATATTTTCAAATTCCTTTACCGTGCCGAGAGTCGAGCGGCCTTGGAGAATGACGTTCAACTGCTGGCCCGGAACTGCTGGAAGCGAACCGAGCTGGCCGACCGGCACCTGGACATTTTGCGCTTGGAGTGCGCTGCGAACATCATTCGTCGTGAGGTTGAAACTGGCCAGCTTCTCGGGGTTCATCCAGATGCGCATGGCGTATTCGGTGCCAAATATGTTTGCCTCGCCGACTCCGGAAACACGCCGGATCGGGTCGAGCACGCTGGCGGAAATATAGTTGCCCAGTGCGATGGCATCGAGGCTGCCCTTCGGCGACGACAACGTGAAGAACATCATGAAATTGCGGGTCGCCTTGGCCACAGTCACGCCCTGTTGCTGCACGGTTTGCGGAAGCGAGGGCGTGGCGAGCTGCACCTTGTTTTGCACCTGCACCTGGGCCACATCGGGATTGGTGCCGGGCAGGAAATACAGCGTGATCGTGGCGCGCCCAGTCGCGTCGCTGCTGGAGCCCATGTAGAGCAGATTGTCGATGCCGTTGAGCTGTTGCTCGATGACGGACGTGACGGAATTTTGCAATGTCTCCGCCGACGCTCCGGCATAAATCGCTGTCACGGCGATCGAGGGCGGCGCGATGCTCGGATATTGCGCGACGGGAAGTGTTTTAATCGAAAGCCCACCGAGGAGCATGATCAAAATGGAAACGACCCAGGCAAAAATGGGGCGGTCGATAAAGAATCTGGCCATGCGTTTTACTTGGCGGGCACGGGTTTTACGACGGAGCCGGGAGGCGCTTTTTGCAGACCCTCAAGCACGACACGCTCGCCGGCTTTCAATCCGCTGGCGATGATCCATTTATCCTTCCAGGCCGTGTTCGCCTGAACGACACGGGACTGAACTTTGTTGTCATCGCCGACAACGAGAACACTAGAAGTCCCGTTCGGGCCGCGGGAGACGGCGCGCTGGGGAACAGTCAGCGCTTCATTATTTACCGCCTGCTCCAGCCGTCCACGAGCAAACATCCCCGGCAATAAAATCCGGTCCGGGTTGGGGAACTCCGCGCGCAGGGTAATCATTCCCGTCGTTGGATCGACGGCCACATCGGAGAAGAGCAGTTTTCCGCCCGCCGCATACGTGCTGCCGTCCTCCAATAACAAAGTGACCTTGGCGGCTCCCGGCTCGACGCTTTGCAAGGTGCCGGAATCCAGCGCACGGCGCAAACGCAGGACATCCGTGCTGGATTGGGTGAAGTCGAAAAAGATCGGGTCGAGCTGTTGGATGGTCGCGAGTTTGGTCGCTTCGGTGGCGCTGACGAGCGCGCCTTCGGTGACGCTCGCCTTGCCGATGCGACCGGAGATAGGGGCGGTCACTTTGGCGTAGCCGAGATTAAGCTGGGCCGTATCGAGGGCGGCGCGGGCGGTTTGCACATCGGACTTGGCCTGCGCCGCGCTGGCGACGGCCTGGTCGTAATCCTGGCGGCTGATGGCGCCGGTTTTCACCAAACTTTGGTAGCGTTGAAAGTTCGCCGCGCTTTGTTTTTGGTTCGCCTCGGACTTGGCTAAATTGGCTTGCGCGCTGTCCAGGCTGGCCTGCAACGGAGCGGGATCGATCTCAAAAAGCACATCGCCTTCCTTCACCTCGCTGCCGTCGCGGAAAAGCTGTTTCATTAGAATTCCTGTCGCACGCGCCCTTACTTCTGCCACGCGCACCGGATCGAGACGCCCCGGTAATTCCGTCGTGACTGAAACCGTTTCCCGCTGGACGGTATAAACCGTCACTTCCGGCGTGGGAGCTGGGGGAGGCGTGGCTTTTTTGGCGCAGTCAGTGAGACCGGCGAGCAGGATAAGTGAGAGGACGGTGCGTAGAAGGAGAAAAAGGAAATCTGCTGGGTTCATAAAGCGTGGCCGTCGGAAAAGAACGGTCCCCGAAGACAGAAAAGTTGGAAAAATATCCGGAGAGGCCTTCATCGCCGCAGTAAGGGAGCGTAGGAGAACTTCGATTTTTGTCAAACAATGAAGGATCCACCGGAAGCGTCCGCAGCATGGCATCGATTTTCGCGGTGGAAGCTGCGCCGCTTTTTTGTCATCCGCGATTTCCGCACGAGTGAAGCCAGATGTGACTTCAACATTTACTGAGCGTGCATATCAACACCCCGCGGAAACCTTAACGGAGTGGCGCAGCGGCGTGGCCGGGCACCATTTGAAGAGGCCAAAAGACCGGAAGCAACACGATAATCACCACGGCGAGGAGTAACGTCAGAATCACTCCGTTTTTTAGGAAATCAAAAAACTTATATTTTCCCGGTCCGTAAACCAGAATGCAGGACGGCTCGAAAGGGGTTATCAGAGAGACGGAGGCGGCAAGCATGACTGCAATGGCGAAGGTGCGTTGATTAAGGCCCATCTTTGACGCAGTCTCGAGTGCAATCGGAAGGACTACCAAGGCGGCTGCAGCGTTCGACATTGGCTGGGTGAGCGCAATGGTTAGCAACAGAAAACCTCCCAGCACGGCCGAGGGTCCCAGTGGAGCCAAAAAATGAACCACATGGGCGGCGAGGAATTCTGCCGCACCCGTGGTCTTCATGGCCGTGCCGAATGCAGTCATTCCCCCGATAAGGATAAGCAACTTCATGTCCAGATACTGGTAAACGCGACCGATGGGAACGCATTTCGACAGCACCATCGCGAGGGCTGCCGCGAGAAACGCAATTGACAGGGGCATCCAATTCAATGTTCCGGCCAGAATCGCGCCACCGAAAATACTCAGGGCTAGATAACCCTTCCGTGTCTGCACACGGGGCAGTTCCTTTTCCTCGAGAACGGCAAAACTTGGATTCCCCCGAACCTGGGCAATTCGTTCGGCGTCACCCTGGACCAACAGCGTATCGCCGACTTCGAGACGAATCTCAACAAGGTTTTCCCGAATCGATTTACCCATGCGCGACAAGGCGAGCACCGTGAGTTCAAACCGTTCGCGAAAGCGGGCTTCCAAGATCGTCTTCCCACGCAGATCGGAGAGCGGAGTTAAAAGAAGCTCCGCCATGTGGAAGTTTTCGCTCTCCACATCGCAATCCCCCAGCTTGAGATCGCTCCTTATTTCGATACCTTCGATCGTTTTGATCTTCAGCAGATTGCTGACCTGGCCCTCGACCAAAATGATATCACCTTCCGCGAAACGGAATCCCAGTTTCGGTGCGGATGATTCCTTATCCCGAACAATCTTCAGAACTGTAAATTTCAAAACGCTCAGATCCGAGTCTGAAATCGTTTGTCCGATCAGAGGCGAATCCGGCATCACGACGATTTCTGTGAGGTATTCGCGGATATTGTAATCTTCTGTGAAATGATTTTCCCGCGTTTCCCGTACAGGTAGGAAATGCTTGCCGATGAGCATCATGTAGGCAATGCCCACTGCGATAATCACCAGCCCGATCGGGGTAATTTCAAAAAGACCCAGCGGCTCCATACCTGCCCGCTTCATATATCCGCTCACCGCGACATTGGTGGAAGTTCCAATTAAAGTGGCGGTGCCTCCCAGCAACGACGCGAAGGCGAGGGGCAGAAGCAAGCGAGAGGCAGGAACGCCGGTTCGACGGGCCACATTGATGGTCGGATTGAGAAACATCGCGGTGACCGTGGTGTTGTTCATGAAGGCCGACATCACACTGACGGTGCCCATCAACATCAGGAGTAGACGGTTTTCACTGCCACGGGCCAGGCGGGCCAGGCGGCCGCCGATCTCATCGAGCACGCCAGTTTCCTGCAAGGCACCACCGATGACAAAGATGGACGCGAGAATAATAATGATGTCGTCGCTGAAACCGGCAAACGCCTCGCCTGGGGTCAGAATGCCGGCGGTCACGAGCACCACCAGCATCGACAGCGTCACCACATCGACGGGGATGGTTTCCAGTGAGAACAAGAAGACGGCCAGTAACAGCAGCCCGAGAACCAGTCCCATCTGAAAGGTGAAAGGAAGCAGCGCCAGCAACATGCTCGTAATCAAGAGCGTAACTCCGACCGTGGGAAGGGAAATCCCACCACGCTGAACTTTTTCGTTCGGTCGATTCGGAGGAGATTTTTGACAAATCACTCAATAGGGAGCCGGCAGACGGGTTCGAACCGACGACCTGCTGATTACAAATCAGCTGCTCTACCAACTGAGCTATACCGGCATCACCGAGGGTTAGAAATAGGCGGGATCGCAGGGTGGCGCAAGACGAAATGTCGGCGGCGTCACACCCCAGTAGGCTTCATGCATCCGGCACTGGGATGGATCGCGATATCTTGGTATATGGCCCTCACCACACAACCATTTGCCCACCTCAAAGCACTGGATGAAATCGCCCGCGAGATCCGCACCACCAATGTCAACGAGGCCGAACGCATCGGATCGCTCATTGCTGGCAGCGCGATGATTATCCTCGGACTCGCCCGTCGCTCCACCAGCGGAATTTTGCTCTCCCTTGCAGGCGGCCTGCTCGTGCATCGCGGAGTCACCGCACACTACAAGGGGCGATGAGCCGCCAGGCGTTGACCTGCGCAGCACGATCATCGCGGCGTCCCGGGAAATCATGGGCGGCGATGGATGAGGAAAAGGGTTAAGCCAAAAAACCACAAATCAAGGGAGCTGCGCATTGTCTTCCACTCGTTTGGCTTCGCCATAGAGGAATCAAGCAACGAAGCGCAAGAGATACCGCTCGATGCGCAGGCATTGAACGAGGAGTTGTAACAGCCAAGCATCGAACGATAACGGCTAAACGTCGAAGAATAAGAACTATCTCTCGATGGATAACAGCTACGCATCGAAGGATAGCCATCATGCAACGTAGCGTAACGCTTAACGAACGAAGGATAGCTCCTGCACAATGAGGTGCATCTATTAAACGGCGAAAAAAACTGCTCAATGGAACAGAATTTTCTTGAGGAAATAGACAAAATATTTATCCCTAAACCACCAGCCGCGTTGATTCGCAGGGATTTCTCTGCGGCGCGGCTGGTTTGTTCAAAATAAATCAATAGCATCATTCGTATGGCACTACGCAAACGTGAATCCAATAAACTCCAGCAAGCAAAAACCCGCGCCGATGCGGTTCGCTCCATTGATAAAAACCTCGATCTCGGCGAAGGCGTGAGCCTGGCCGCCTTCGATCTCCTGATCAAAGAGGGCGAAGACTCCCTTAGCAAATACAACGAGGAACTCTCGGTGGTCGATGGCCTCGGTAACATCGTCGATGACAAGGAAAACGTGGCTGCACAGATGAGTGTCCGCATTCTGGCCGGCATCGGCTCGCGTTTCTCCAAGAATAGCACCCAATACGAGAAAGCTGGCGGCAAACGCACCAGCGAAATCAAACGCAAACCGCGCGTGGCCAAGCCGCCCACGCCCACGGTTTAGCAATCGCTGGTTTCCATAAAAGTCGTCCACAGCTTCCACCGATCAGAGCGGCTCGTTCTGTGTGAAGCTGTGGACTTTTTTTTGCGTCACGCTAGGTGGGTGTCTAAGAGGGCGTCGCAAAAGTCAGTTGTAGCGTCGAGCCTGTGGCTCGATGAGCTTGGTGGCAGAGAGATTTCTTTCGAGCCAGAGGCTCGACGCTACAAACCCATCCAGGATGCAAACGGTCCATACACGACTTATTAGACGCCCTCTAATAAATCACCTGGGGCGTCCTGCCCGGGATGATTATTAAGTGTCATCACCGAGGCATTGGAGACAAATGCCTTCCAAAGGAATGGAGGCTCCAGAGAGTGGAGGGTATCTGCCCCCAGATGCCTGTCTCACTACCCAGGACTGTTAGACGCCCTCTCAAAGGGTGTGCTGAGAGTCAAAGATCTGCGCGTTAAGAAGCGCCTTGAGGCAAAATGGCTCCGTAGGTGCCCCAATATTTATAGAAACCACAGGAAGCTACGAACGAGCACTGTAGGTGCGGCATTGGATTTCGAGCATGGTCGGGAAGATGCCAGTCCTACGGACCTCATTTCCGCAGGAATTTCCCTTCTATAAATAGGCCGACCCCAATGGGTCTAGTAACACTCTCTAAGCAAAGAGGGCGTAGCGAAAGTCCGTGTAGCGTCGAGCCTGTGGCTCGATTGGGTTGAGCCACAGGCGCAGCTCTACAACCCAAAAATCTTTTCCTGCCACTCCAGGTCCCTAAGAACCTGTGACAGCAAAATCGCCGATGACGGGCAGGCGGCGGAGATTGGCGCCCATGCGGGGGATGCAGGCGATGAGCGCCTTCGTATAAGGATGTTGCGGCTCGCGGATGACGCGCTCGGCGTCGCCTTGCTCGACGATTTCGCCGCGATACATCACGATGACCCGGTCGGCGAGACCGCGCACGATGCCGAAATTATGCGTGATCATGAGGATCGACATGCTGAGTTCGGCCTTCAACTCTTTTAACAATCCGATCACCTGCGCCTGAGTGGTGACGTCGAGAGCAGTGGTGGGTTCGTCGGCCACGAGCAGGCTCGGCCGGGCGCAGAGGGCCATCGCAATCATCACGCGCTGCTGCATGCCGCCGCTGAGTTGAAACGGGCGAGCGTCGAGCCGGCTCGCTGCGTTGACGATCCCCACTTTCTCCAGCCAGAAGATGATTTCGCGGTCGAAATCCTGCACGTCGCGACGGTGGAGGCGGAGCATTTCGGCGATTTGCGAGCGGATGCTGCGAACGGGATTGAGCGAGGTGGAGGGCTCCTGGAAAACGTAGGCGATCTGTTTGCCGCGGAGTGAGCGGAGTTCCATTTCATTCATCGCCAGCACGTCGCGCTCACCCCAGAGAATGCGACCCGCCGGATACGAGACAGGAGGCGAGGGGAGCAGTCTGGTGAGGGCCAGTGCGGTGACGCTTTTGCCGCTGCCGCTCTCGCCGACAACGGCGAGGGTCTCGCCTTTTTCAATGGCAAAGCTGATGCCGCGGACGACTTCATTTCCGCCAAAGGCGATGTGCAAATCTTCCACGTTTAGAAGTTCGGGCATGGGGTTAAAAATATTTCACTGCCACTCGACGGGGAAGGATTTCTTTTGGTTGAACTTGTCGTGGTAGTGGCACTTCTGGTTTTGCACGCCGAATTCGTGGACGAGTTTGGTGACCTTCACGTCGAAGCAGCAATACTCCGCAATGTCGTGGATGCGGCCTTCTTTCCACCACTTGAGAGCGTCCATGCCGTCGGC
This sequence comes from Chthoniobacterales bacterium, assembly GCA_038230215.1. GTDB lineage: Bacteria > Verrucomicrobiota > Verrucomicrobiia > Chthoniobacterales > DASVRZ01 > DASVRZ01. Next base: position 79,853 of record JBBRNR010000002.1, read on the forward strand.
GGTTTTGCCCACGCCGAGAGAGGCTTCGGCGAGGGAGTCGAGCTTCACGCGGTGGCCGAGTTTTTCCTCGACGGTGACGAGCATGTCGAGCGTGCGGCATTGGTCGGGCAGGTCGAGGATGGTGTAGCCCATGAGGACTTCGTAGTCGAAGCTGATGACGTTGAACCCGACGACGAGATCGGCGCGGATGAGTTGCTGGATGAGTTCGTTGACGTTGCGTTCCTCATAGATGCGATACTCGCCGAGACGGGTGCTATAGGTGACGCCGATGGACATGCCCATGTCGCGTTTGCGATCCCAGCCTCCGGCGTCGTTGGCGGTGCGGCGGGTCTCCAGATCGAAGTAAACGATGTCGCGGCTCATCCCTTAAATATGCAGGACGACTTCGCTGGCGGGGAAGCGAACTTTCTTCGCGGTCGCATATTTATCGGACTCGGCCCGGTAGCCAACGGTGCAGGTGACGACGGAGCGGAGTCCCATGGCATTGAGGCCGAGAATGCGATCGTACTCGACCGGGTCGAAACCTTCCATGGGGCACGAGTCGATCCCGAGCAAGGCGGCGGAGGTCATCAGGTTGCCGAGTGCGATGTAGGCCTGACGCGTAACCCAATCTTTCACGGTGAGTCCGAAGGGCGGGTTGGCGATGAAGTTGAGGATGACGTTTTGGAACCCAGCGAGTGATTCCACTGGAACTCCGCGCGTCTCCGCCGTGTGCTTCATGTAAGAAAGGACGTGAGTTTCATCCAATTCAGTCCTGACCGCAAAAATGACCACATGCGATGCGTCGGCGAGTTGACGCTGCCCCCAGGAGACGGGCACAAGCGAGTCCTTCACTGCCTGGTCTGTGATGATGATAAATTTCCAGGGCTGCAATCCAAAGGACGACGGGGTGAGGATGAGCGATTGCTCGAGGGTGACCCAGTCCGCATCGCTGATCTTGCGGGTGGGGTCGAAGTTTTTCGTGGCGTAACGCCAGTTGAGTGAGGCGAGGAGAGTGTCTGCGGAGATGGGTTGCATAAAGGCACGATATATAAAAAGCACCAGCTAGATGCTAGCCCGATCTAAAACCAAATCATGGATTGGTGGATAATATAACATCCAATAAGGGGGAGCTGGCGAACCAATGACGACCGGCTTGTTTCTCTTGGTTTTTTTGTTCTGGAGAAACACCGATTATTAAAAATCCAAAATCAAAACAACCATCCTATGAACAACGAAAATATTATCACCGAAGCCCTCTCCGGCATTCACAACCGTCGATCCTTCCTGCGCCGAGCCGGCGGTGGTGCTGCCGCCCTGATGGGTGCGAGCGCCATTCTCGGCCTGCGCGAAGCCAACGCCGCCCCCACTGCCACGGACGCGGCCGTGCTGAATTTCGCGCTCAATCTCGAGTATCTCGAGGCTGAATATTACCTCCGCGGCGTGACGGGTGCGGGCGTTCGCGACCAGGGCGTGCTGATTAATTCGGGAATAGGCACTGGTGGTGGAGTGATCATTAAGGATAACCCCCAAGTCACCTTCACGAATTCTGTCCTTCAAGGCTATGCCGAGGAAATCGCCGCAGACGAACTGGCGCATGTGAAGTTTCTCCGCGCCGCGCTGGAAAGTTATGGGGTTCGTCCTGTGCGCGAGCCGCAGATCGATTTGCTCAACAGCTTTAACACCCTGGCGCAGGCTGCAGGGCTTGGGCCAACGTTCGATCCATTTGCCAACCAAGTGAACTTCCTTCTCGGTGCGTTTATTTTCGAAGACGTCGGTGTCACAGCTTACAAAGGCGCAGCGGCGTTATTGAGCGATAAAAATGTGCTTACGGCTGCGGCAGGATTGCTCGCGGTGGAGGCGTATCACTCTGGCAGCATTCGCACCACGCTCTACGGCTTGAGCACGCAGTCGGGAGGAGGATCTATCATCAGCACAGTCCAAGCCATCTCGGATGTGCGCGATTCCCTCGATCCGCTTCCAAATGGTAGCAACCCGGACACAGATCGGGGAATTCAGGACAGCGATGGCAATCCGGACATCGTTCCGACCGATGCCAATGGACTCGCTTTCAGCCGGACGACGCGTCAGGTCTTGAACATTGTTTACGGACAGGTGAACGCCACCCGCGGCCTCTTCTTCCCGAATGGTTTCAACGGCGCGATTACTCGCTAGTCATCCCACTCCTGAGTAATTCAAAAGTGCCAGTCTCACACGGGACTGGCACTTTTTTGCTGCTCGGCAAAGACCTCGCTGATGACGTCCTCGATGGGCACTTCACCGACTCCGAAATCGGAGATGGGCAGACGCTCCAGTAATTGACGGCAAACGAGTGTCACCTGCTCCTTCGGTACTCGCAGGCTGACGGTGCCGGGCCCACCCTCGATCACGGTGCCATATTCCGAAAGGTCGGGCGCCGCGCCGTCGGAGAAAGTGAGAGTGAGGATTTTATAACTCGCAAAGCGGTCCACGATCGATTCCAGCGGTCCGTCGAAAAACAATTTCCCGTGGTCTATGATCAGCACCCGACTGCACAATTCCTCGATGTCCTGCATGTAATGGCTGGTGAGGATGGTGGTAATTTTTCGCTCGCGATTATAGTGACGCAGAAACTCGCGGACTTTCTTCTGGCTGATGACATCGAGGCCGATGGTCGGTTCGTCGAGGAACAGGATGCGAGGCTGGTGTAGCAGGGCCGCGATGAGTTCCATCTTCATGCGTTCGCCAAGACTGAGTTCGCGGACCATGATGTTGAGCTTGTCCTTCACATCGAGCAGCTCGGTCAGCTCGTCCACGGTGCGTTGAAACTGGGCCTTCTCGATCCCGTAGATCGCGCGATTTAATTCCAGCGACTCCCGCGCGGGCAGATCCCACCAGAGCGCGTTTTTTTGTCCGAGGAGCAAGGCAAACTGACGCTTCAGCGCGTCCTGCCGCAGCCAGGGCGTGAAGCCGAGCACAGTCGCCGAGCCGCGACTCGGATGGAGCAGGCCGGCGAGCATTTTCAACACCGTCGTCTTGCCCGCGCCATTAGGCCCGAGAAAACCGACAAACTCGCCTTCCTCGATTGAAAACGAAACGTCGCGCGCAGCGAAAAGTTCTTCGTATTCGCGATGAAACAGCCCCTGCACCGCGCCCCAGAGACCGGGGACTTTTTTGTAAGTGCGATATGCTTTGGTAAGGCCCGTGGCCTGGATGGCAGACATGTCGTCCCTAGATAAACGACAACGCGGCGTCCGACAACTTCGTTCCCTCCGAGGCATCTCGTTGCGCGGCATACACGTTGCTCTTTACGGAAGGTCATTATCGGTGACTGTTGTCAGCGCCAGCCTTTTCCAAAAGAAATTGTGAGACCCAAAATAGACGAACTCGTTGCTCAACTCGGGCAAATTATTGTCGGCAAGGAGCAGCAGCTTCGACTCGCCATCGCCTGCGTTCTCGCCCGCGGTCATCTCCTGATCGAGGACGTGCCGGGCGTGGGAAAAACGACTCTCTCGCAGGCCATCGCGTTTTCGCTCGGACTCGCCTTTCGCCGCATCCAGTTTACCAGCGATCTGCTGCCCGCCGACATCCTCGGCAACTCCATTTTCGACCGCGAGACGAATCGCTTCGTCTTCCATCGAGGCCCGGTTTTTTCCAACCTCATCCTCATCGACGAGGTCAATCGCGCCACACCGAAAACCCAGAGCGCGCTCCTCGAGGCGATGGAGGAGAACCAAGTTTCTCTCGACGGCCTGACGCATCCGCTACCGAGGCCGTTTTTCGTTATTGCCACGCAAAATCCCACGAACCAGATCGGCACCTTTCCGCTGCCCGAGTCGCAGTTGGACCGCTTCATGATGCGCATCCACCTCGGCTTTCCCGACCGTGAACGCGAACGTGAAATGCTCCTCGGCGGCGACCGGCGGATGATGACGAAACAACTCAAGCCTGTCTTTCCGGTCGAGACTTTGATGGAACTCCAGGAAAAAGCCGCCGCCGTCCACGTCGCTCCAGCACTGCTCGATTATTTGCTGAATATTTTCCAGGCCACGCGTGAGCGGCATCGCACCGGACTGAGCCCGCGCGCCGGGTTGGCGATGCTCGCTGCCGCGCGAGCCTGGGCCTTCACCCAAGGGCGCGATCTCGTGCTGCCCGAGGACGTGCAGGCGATTGCGATGTCGGTCATGGCGCATCGTCTGGGCGACGACTCCGGCGTGGTCGGCGAGCAGGGCCAGTCGCTTGCCCGCGAAATCCTCGAAACTGTGCCAGTGGACTAGCTCGTTTTCGTCATGCCGACGCGTCACTTGGTGAGCCTCATCGCGGTCCTAATCGCTGTCGGCTACGCGGCTGTCAGCCAGGGAAACGGACCGGCTTATCTTCCGGCTTACGCCCTGATTTCGCTCTTACTCGTTTCCTGGCTGCACAATCGGGCCAACGTCCAGCAACTCAAACTCACCACCCACCGCGAGGCGAATGGGTTCGCCGGAGCCGTCCTGCTCCTGCCCTTCAAGCTGGCGAACAAAAAGAAGAGACTCAAGTTTGGCCTGCAACTCACCAGTTCACTCGGCGGCAGTGCGGCAGTCGGCAAACTCGAAACTGAGGCCGAGGGTGCCATCAGCATTCCAAGTCTGAAGCGTGGGATTTATCAGGTGAATACACTGGAAGTCGCCAGTATTTTTCCACTAGCCGTCTTTCGGACGCGATCACAGCATCCGGTTTCCTGCACCTGTTACGTGTATCCCGAACCGCTCGGAGATCGGGAAATTCCTCTTGGCGGCGGAATGGGCACTCCTGAGAAAACTGGTGAAAAAATCAACGGCGACGACTTCGCCGGTGTGCGGAATTATCTCGTCGGCGAATCGCAGCGGCACATCGATTGGAAGGCCGTCGCGCGCGGCCAGCCGATGATGGTGAAGCAATTTGAATCCACCTCACAACGTGAAATCTGGCTAAGCAATGGCAGTTTGCGCACGCTCGATCTGGAGGCTCAACTTTCCCAAATGGCGCGCTGGATCATGCAGAGCGAGCGCGCGGGGCTGCGCTATGGGTTGCAGTGGAATGGAACTCGTATCGCGCCCGCCCAAGGCAACACGCACTATCATCGCTGCCTGCGCGAACTGGCCGCGGTTCCTACGTTAAAATGAAAACCAAATCATTTTACCACCTTCCGCTGTCGTCGCTGCAATGGTTGCTCACCGGGTTGTTTCTGGCGGCGCTGCCTCTGTGGTTTCAGCTTAAGTCGGCGATCATTTTCAGCTTTTTAGGATGTCTCGTCTGGCGCTTTATCCTGGAACGGAATGGCCTGAAATGCCCCGGACGGTGGGTGCGCTGCGGCGTTGGCGTAATCGGAGTTCTGATTTTATACGAGATCAACGGGACTTTGATTGGGCTGGAAGCTGGCATGGGGTTGCTCCTGCTGTTGATCGCGCTCAAAGTCCTGGAAATGCGCACGGAGCGCGAGTTCATGCTCCTCGGTTTTCTGGCGTTCTTCATTCTCCTAACATCGCTCTTTTTCTCCCAGACATTGCTTGTATGCCTCTACGTCTGCGCCATTTTTATCGTGCTCACGGCCACGATTGTGCAATTCACAGGCGGCGCGGCGGATGGCCTTCGCATGCGCCCGCTACTGGGTTACACCGCTCTGCTAGTTGCCCAGACGCTGCCGCTGGTCGTGCTCTTTTTCGTTTTCCTGCCTCGGATGAAAGGCGGTGGCCTACTGCAAATCTCCAAGCCAAAAAGCGCCCAGTCTGGTATGTCGGAGCAGATCAACCCCGGGAGTTTCGCCGAGTTGGCGCAGAATGATGAGGTTGCCTTCCGCGTCGATTTTCCCGACGGCGCGATGCCGCCCTACAACGAGCTTTACTGGCGCGTAGCCGTCTTCACGGATTGCCACGGTCTGAGCTGGCGTGCCGACAAGCGCGAGCGGCAAAACATCATGGCGAAGCCCCGGCTCACGGGCCCTCTTGTCACCCAGCGCATCAGCATGGAGCCCCATAGCGGCTACTGGGTTTACGGTTTGGACCGTCCGCTGACTGGGTCGGGTCCGGTTTCCATGGTTACTGGAAATGTTCTATCGCTGAACGCTCCGACGCCGGACCGGGTAAATATCCGGGTCGTCTCTCAGCTGGGAAATGATCATACGCCGCTCTTGGTCAAAGACCGGGAGATACTCACGCATGTGCCTCCTGGCATCGGCCCGCGCAGTCGGGACATGGTCAATTCATGGCTGCAAAAAACGCGGGAGCCCAAGGAAATCGTGGGCCTGGCGCTGAGCATGTTTCGCAGGGAAAAATTTCGTTACACGTTGGAGCCGGGGGTGTATTCGGCGGAAGGTTTGGATGAGTTTCTTTTCGACCGGAAACTGGGTTTTTGCGAGCACTACGCGGCGGCCTTTGCGACTTTGATGCGCATAGCCGGAGTGCCCGCGCGCATGGTGGCGGGCTACCACGGCGGCGAGCCGAATCCGTTTAGCGATTACCTCATTGTCCGGCAAGCCGACGCCCATGCCTGGGTCGAAGTCTGGATCGAAGCGGAAGGCTGGCAACGCATCGATCCGGTGGATTCCATCAATCCGTTGCGAGTCGATCCCGACACGCCGCTGGCCTCACGTTTTCCTGTGGAAACGGCCAGCGAAAATGAAAACAACGCAAGTCGCAAAGGCGCCAACTTTCTCCAGGGCATCCTGCGCGGCGCACGGCTCGGCTGGGACAATGTTAACTTCCAATGGAATCTGCACATCGTGAGCTATGACCAGGAATCGCAGCGCGACTTCTACAAGGTTCTCGGTATTCGCAATCTCCTCTCGTGGCGCTTGGCTGGCATTTTGCTCGGCGGCATATTAGTCGTCCTCGGCGTCGTCTATTTTCTCGTCCGCCAGAAGCCTGAAAAACAGGAGCGTTCGCTCATTCTATATCGAAAATTCTGCCGCCTGCTGGCGCGTCACGGGTTCGAGCGCCAAGCCAGCGAGGGTCCGCTCGACTTTGCCCGTCGTGTGCGGAATCATTTCCCGGCGCATTCCGAAACACTGGCCGCGCTCTTCGATCTCTTCATCGGCTGGCGTTACGGAAACGCCGCTTCGCGGACTCAGGAACGTCAGATTCAACTACTCCTGAAGGAACTCCGGGGCACGTTGCGCCAAATGAAAACTCCCATTCGTGTCTGACTCGAATTTCCTCTGAAACCGGACTTGCACACCGACGGATTTGGGTCACATCATTACCGCCCAAACCTATGTCATCACCCGTCCGCGCATTCATCGATCATCACTACCGCCACTTTAATGCCGCCGCCTTGAAAGATGCCGCGCAAGGCTACGAGGCGCACCTCACCGCCGGTGGAAAAATGATGATCACTCTCGGCGGCGCGATGAGTACTGCCGAACTCGGCTTGTCTCTCGCGGAAATGATTCGCCAAGACAAAGTCCATCTCATCACCTGTACCGGCGCGAATCTGGAGGAGGACATTTTTAACCTCGTCGCCCACGATTTCTACGAGCGCGTTCCGAACTATCGCGAACTCACGCCTGCTGACGAACAGGCACTTTTGGAACGCCACATGAACCGTGTGACGGACACCTGCATTCCTGAAATGGAGGCGATGCGACGCATGGAAGACGCCATGCTGGAAGTCTGGACCGCCGCAGACGCGAAGGGCGAACGCTACTTCCCACATGAGTTTTTTTACCAAGTGCTCCGCAGCGGAAAGTATGAGCAGCACTACCAGATCGATCCGAAAAATTCCTGGATGCTGGCCGCTGCAGAAAAAAATCTGCCCATCGTCACTCCCGGATGGGAAGATTCGACTTTGGGAAACATGTATGCGGCGGCGGTGATTCGCGGCGACGTGAAAAACGTCCATACGGTTCGCACCGGGATCGAATTTATGACCTGGCTGGCCGAGTTTTACACCCAGATTACGAAGGACTCGACCCTCGGAATGTTTCAGATCGGCGGCGGCATAGCGGGAGATTTCCCGATCTGCGTCGTGCCGATGTTGCACCAGGATTTGGAGCGGACTTCCGTTCCACTCTGGGGATATTTTTGCCAGATCAGCGACTCTACAACGAGCTACGGCAGCTATTCTGGCGCCGTTCCGAATGAGAAAATCACCTGGGGAAAACTCGCGCAGAACACGCCAAAATTTATCATTGAGAGCGATGCCACCATCGTGGCCCCGCTTATTTTTGCCTACCTGCTCGGCTGGTAGTTAGTAAATCATCTTTTGCCCAAGCATGGCCGCCTCTTCCTGTTGGACTTTTTCACGGGCACGGCTGATGGCGGCTTCGTAGATGCGCAGATATTGCGTGACCATTCCGTTCTGACTGAAATGGTCGATGACGCGTTGACGCACCTGGCGGCGATCCAGCGTCCGAACTTGGGAAATAGCCTCGATCAAGCTCTCATAACCGGTGACGAGGTAGCCTGTTTTCCGATGCTGCACAATTTCCACATTGGAGCCGGAGCGCATGGCAATGACGGGCGTCCCGCAGGCCATTGCCTCGACCATGGAGAGGCGAAATGGCTGAGGCTTTTCGCTGAGGTGCACCAGCGCGAGGGCACGGCCGAAAATCTCGTTGCGACGCTCGCGGCTGATCGGGCCGAGATAGATTAGCCGGCGATTGGCAGCAAGGGGATGAATGACTTTTTCAAAATAAGCGCCGTCCTCGACCGGGCCACCGAGAACCAGTGGGATGTTCATTTTGTCGGCGGCCTCAATGATTCTTTCCAGTCCGCGTTCCGGCGCGATACTGCCGACGAACAAAAGGTAATCGCCCACGGTATTGTTCAGGCGATATTCCTCCAAGGGGACTCCCGGTAAAATGGTTGCCGTGTAAGGCAGCCCAGGGATTTTACTGGTCTCGCTTATCGCGATGTAACTCGAGTTCCGAGCGAAGCGGTGAAAGATGGGTAACTGCCGAGATGTGGGCGTTTCGTAAAACGTGAGGACGACCGGCGTATCCACCATTTCTGTGTAAGCCAGCACCGAAACATCATTATGGCAATGAATCACATCAAACTCATGGGAGCGGGCAAACACCTCGGAGGTATGCAGCAAATTCCAGACTCCCGGATCCAGCGCGCTGTCCTCGCGTAGCGGACGCGGGCAGATGGCGCGCAGTTTCGCGGTGCTGATGGAATCCGCCGTGGCGAAAAGCGTCACATCCATTCCCCGGGCGACCAACCCGTCGGCGAGGCTGGCGGCGATCAACTCCCGAATTCCTGAATGCCTGGGCGGTGTGCGCCAGTCGAGTGAGGAGACGACAGCGATGCGCATACGGGCTTCTGATTTCATGCGGAGAGGAACGAGACAACCATTTCAGAAGTTATTATAAGCAGGAAATGAACCATCAGGTTGATCTAAAAGATGACACAGCTTGCTGCAAAACCTTGAACGCACTCCCGGCTCCAACAGGATCGAGCAGCCGGGCTTCATCGGTGGTCCGGGGTGTGAACTGACCGAGCTGGCGCACGATAAACTCGCGCTGGGTTTCCAGGGATTCATTGGTGAGCCCGGCGTCCACGCCCCAATTCTGCAAATCGGTGAAGTTGACGTCGGCGGTGAGATCCTGCCGACCGATGCGCGTGTAGATTTCCATGCCTTCGACCCGCTGATGATGAAAATAACCTCGAGCCGTTCCGTTGGGCTGCCGGTAATAGAGCGCGGGAAAAGTGTTGCCGTAGTCAATCGTCAACCACGCTCCGCGAGTCAGCAGCGGGACGGTTCTCAAGAGTTCCTCTCGATACGCGGCGTGAACTTCTACGATCTGGACAGCCGAATTTTCTGCGAGTGTGGCAATAGAGCTGTGCGAGTTTTCGACCTCCGAGATCGCCCTGAAAGATTCCTCAATCTGGCCACATTCGAGTGTGGTTCCGATCTCGCTCCATTCGTTTCCGCTTCGACGCAATCTCCTACAGGGATAGGCATCGACGACTTCATTGGAGAAAATTAGCGCCGCTCCCCTGGCTGCCCGGATCGCCTCGGAAAGCGAGTCGTGCCAGCGGACATGGTATCCGGTGAGCTTTTTCATCTGCCTCTGCCTCAAGGGCAGGGAGACTTCGACCAGGTGGTAAGTCAATCCCAACCGCCCGAAAACACCAAGATTTCTCAGCAGGGTAGCGGCCATGTTTCCATTGCCGCCGCCGACCTCAATCAGATGCCAATGGAACCCAAATTGAAAACGTTTTTTCTGGCTTCGTGCCCAGAGAGCCAGGGCTTTTGCCAGTAGCGAATTTCCTTGTGCAGACGTCGAAAAATCTCCGGTTCGCCCCACGTCTCGGATCTGAGTTGCATAATAACCTAACTCCGGATCGTAGAGCGCCGCGGCCATGAATTTCTCGAAGGAAAGCCATCCGTTGTTCCTTGCGACCAACTCCTTTAACACTGCTGCGGATCGCGGGGTGGATGATTTAAGATCGACGGCCATTATCAGTTTCGGCTAAAAAATACGCGCGGAGAGATGATTGTATTCGCTTTTTTAAGAGAAGACTGTACATCCGCACTTTGCAGATTGGAATTTGACTGACAAAAAAATTCTTCTTCACTGATGTTGTCGTCCTAATTATAGATTCCCGCTTATGAAATTCCGCGTTTTGCTCACCAGCCTTCTCCTAGTCTCGCATCTTGCGTTCGCACAGGAGAAACAGACCAGCGAACAGTTGTATCAAGAAGCCTACGAAAATTTCGTCAAACGGGATTATACCGCAGCCTCGGCCTCTTTGGATAAAATCAATCCGGTCGATCAGAAAAAGGCCGATATCCTCAACCTGCGCGGAGCGATTTACAAGCGGCTCGGAGAGTTGGACAATGCCGCCAACGCCTACACCGACGCGCTCAAGATCAACCCCAAGGACTGGGTGCCCAAATATAATCTGGCCGAGGTGAATTTCCTGCGCGAGCAATACAAACCCGCCCGCACCTTTCTCGAACAGGCCCTGGCTTCCATGCCCGAGGCTGATCGCCTGCAAAAGCAGGATCTGATTTTATACAAAGTTTACCTGACCTATTTGCTGCAGGGCGACGATGAAAAAGCAAAATTGCTTCTAGATAGTTTCGACATCAACTCGCCGACCCCGGTTTATTATTTCGCCCAGGCCGCCTGGAGCTATAAAAAGAAAGACAACGCAAAAGCCAAAACATGGGTGAACTCCACCGATGGCCTCTATTCGGAGGATCTGCGGAACAGCTATAGCCAGGCCTTGGTCGATGTCGGATGGCTGGAGCCTTCGGAAGGCGTAACCGCAACCTCGCTGACCGCCAATCCAGCCCCGAGCGCCACTCCGATGGAAGTCGCCGTCGCTTCGCCGTCGCCCGCAGTCCCGCCTCCCGCAACAGCAGTGGTACCGCTTGCCTCCAATAATGCGACACCCATTGCGGTGGTCGAACCTAGCGCCACTCCACAGCCCTCTACTCCAGCAACGACTCCGATAGCCATTATTCCCGAGCCGACCGTGGCCAGCGATACGAAAGACGCCAACCACCGTTTCCCTGTGAAAATGGCTGTGGCTGCGGTGATCATCGTTGGAATTGTCTCTTTCCTTTTGATTAACCTCGCCAAGAAAAGCCGCATCGTTCCTCCCCCAGAAGACAACACCGGCTATGAAGCCATTGCGGCCAGCGGTAATCCTGAAGTCGCCGGATCCATCGCCTATGCGTCCGAAGGCACCGGCGTCGTGGTCGAGCAGGACGAAAACGGCGAAGTGCCGCCTACGGCCATCCGCGTCTCACCGATTCACCGGGATTATGCAGAGACTCCAGAAGCTCCAGCCCGTAAAGGTCGCAAAACTTCCACTGGCAAAACTTCCTCGGGAGGCAAACCCTCTCCAAAAGCAGTGCTGAATGCCGAGCCTAAGGAAGCTGTCTCCCTCAAAAAGACGCCGACCAGAGCAGTCGTTAAAGTGGCGACTGCCATAGCCGCGCCTGCCGCAAAAGTCACCAAGCCTGCTGCCAAAAAAACAGTCAAGCCAGCTAGTAAAGCGGTGCCATTGCCAGCAGAGGTCGTCGCCTCGAAAACACCAGCCAAGTCCACAACAAAGTCCACCGCCAGCAAACGGGTTCGTCTGGTTCCGATCCCGACCATCGACGTTCCGCCGCCGGAAATACCTCCAGCCAAGCTAATGGTTTCGAACATCGAAGTCCTGCGCGCCGATCCGACCAAGGCACCGGCCAAACCAGCGCCCAAAGCGAAGGCCAAGACTGCCGCCAAGGCACCAGCCAAACCCACTCTCAAAACCTCTGCTCAGCGTCCGGCCTCGTCCCTGATTACCATTCCTGAATTTGAAGATGCCGGGGTGGAGTCCGCTCCGAGCACCGTCATTCGATTGGTACCCGAATCGGCTCCGAAAGAGGACGATTCGAAGAACGTCTAGGCCTTCGCTCCCGCTTAACTGACGGTCGATTTCATGGTCGAACCCACGATATCCAGTTCTGTTCCAGAGCTTTACGAGCAGTTTGTGCTCCCGACGTATGGGCGTTTTCCCATCGTCATCGAGCGCGGGGCGGGCTGCCATGTCTGGGATGAAAACGGCAATGAATATCTCGATTTCGGAGCCGGAATCGCGGTCTGTTCCATCGGACATTCCCACCCACGGCTGGTTCAAACCATCGCCGATCAGGCGGCGAAATTGATTCACACCTCGAATCTTTATTACACCGCTCCCCAAGGAAAGTTGGCCGAACGTCTCGTTGATTACGTTGGAACTCCGGGCAAAATTTTCTTTTGCAACAGCGGCGGCGAAGCCAACGAAGGCCTCTACAAACTTGGGCGCAAATACGGCTCAGTCACAAGTGGAAAACGCTACGAGATCATCACTTTCGAAGGCTCCTTCCACGGACGCACCATGGGCGGTATTTCCGCCACGGCGCAGCAAAAAGTGAAGGTGGGTTTCGATCCGTTGCTCCCCGGTTTTCGCCACGTTCCCTTCAACGACGTGCCAGCCCTGCTTGCGGCTATTCACGACAAAACCATCGGCATCCTCGTCGAACCCATTCAAGGGGAGGGTGGCATCAACTCGGCGAATGCGGCATTTCTCCAGACTCTGCGCAGCCTTTGCGACGAGCATGATCTACTTTTGATGTTCGACGAAGTCCAATGCGGCCTCGGGCGCACCGGCGACTGGTGCGGGTGGAAAACTCTCACCGGTGACGATCTCGCTCCCGATGCGATTAGCTGGGCCAAGGGCATCGCGGGCGGATTCCCGATGGGCGCGTTCTGGGTGCGCAGCAAAGCGATCCAACTCGCCGACGGCAAGACCGGCAATCTGGCGGATATTTTTGGACCCGGCACGCACGGTACGACTTTTGGCGGGACGCCATTGGCTTGCTCGGCGGCTAACGCGGTTTTCGATGTTATCGAGGAGGAAAACCTTCTGGAAAATGCTACGAGACTGGGCGCTTATACGTTGCGTAAAATTCGTGATTTACAGTCGCCGCACATCCGGGACGTTCGCGGTGCGGGTCTGATGATTGGCATGGAACTCGACTCAATGCTTCCACAAAAGATGAATCAGCCGGGTAAAACGTCCTCGCAAATTCTTGTCCAACTGCTTCACGAACAGCATCAACTCTCGATCCCCGCTGGTGCCAATGTGGTGCGCTGGCTGCCCCCGCTTAACGTCACTGAGTCGGATATCGACCAAGCTGTCGCACAACTCTCCGCCGCCCTGGCTGAAGTGGACTCACTCCTCTCCAAAGCATGAAAAATCTCCTCTCCATGCGCGAGTTGGAGGCTGCTCAGATACGTGAATTAGTCGCGCTCGGAGCCGTTATGAAGGCGGAGCGCGGACGACATACATCGCATCCGCTGCGCCACGAATGCTGGGGCATGATTTTCAATAAATCTTCCACTCGCACACGAGTGAGTTTCGAGGTCGGCATTCGTGAGTTGGGTGGCGACGTCCTGTTTCTCTCTGCCAACGACATCCAACTCGGCCGCGGTGAACCGATCAAGGACACCGCCCGCGTCCTCGGGCGCATGTTGCACGGGGCGGTCATCCGCACGTTTGCGCAGGCGGACGTGGTCGATTTCGCCAGTTACAGCGGGATCCCGACGATCAATGCGCTGACCGACGAGGAACATCCCTGCCAAGTGCTCGCGGACCTGCTTACCATGCAGGAAAAATTGGGTCGCATCGACGGAACCAAGGTCTGTTACGTGGGCGACGGCGACTCAAACATGGCGCGTTCCTGGATATGGGCGGCAGAGCGGATCGGCTTCGAGTTGGTCATAGCCGCGCCCAAGAAATATCAGCCTGCAGATGCTTATCTAACCCAACTGAAGAGCGGTGTGATAACTTGCAATGAGGACGTTTTCGCCGCCGCCAAAGATGCTGATGTCCTCTACACCGACGTTTTTGTGAGCATGGGCCAGGAAGCGGAAAGCGCGACCCGGCTGCAGGAACTGGCTTCATATCAGATCAATTCCTCCCTGGTTGCCGAGGCGAAAAGCGGCGCGCTCGTCATGCATTGCCTGCCGGCGTATCGAGGCAAAGAAATCACCGAGGAAGTCCTCGAAGCCCATGCGCAGACGATTTTTGATGAAGCGGAAAACCGGCTTCATGCGCAAAAGGCCGTGCTCATACAGGTCTGCCGCCAGGCGAATTAGACCAGATCGTCGAACGCTGATTTCAGCGTCGGATGGTGAAAGGCAAAGCCCGTTTCTTCTGCTTTTTTTGGCACTGCGCGCTGACTTTCCAAGATGATGCTTGAGAGATCGCCCAAGGCCGTTTTAATCAGAAATTCGGGAACAGAAAACACCGTCGGACGATGCAGAGCTGTGCCGAGCGTCTGCGTGAAAGCGAGGTTGGTGCATTCCTCCGGAGCCACGGCGTTGACGGGGCCAGTGAGGGTTTTATTTTCCAAGGCGTACAGGTAAAGCGCGGCGATATCGGCGAGATGAATCCACGGTATGTATTGCTGTCCGTGGCCCATCTTGCCACCAAAGCCGAGGGAAAAAATCCGGCGTAAAAGCGGGAACGCCCCGCCATTTTTTGCCAGCACCATTCCTGTGCGAAGCTGACAACTGCGGATGCCGTGCTCCGCTGCCACCCGTGCTTCCGCTTCCCAGACCTCGGCCACCTCGGCGAGAAATCCCGAGCCCGAACCGGCGGTTTCTATGAGTTTTTCTGCGCCGCGATTTCCGTAATAGCCCGTGCCTGAGGCGCAGAGAAAAATCGTCGGTCCCTTTCCCTCCATACTCTGCACCAGATGCCGGGTGGTGTCGCGGCGACTGGCCACGATGCGGCGGCGTTTTTCGGAAGTCCATAGTCCGATGACGGGTTCGCCAGCGAGATGAACGATGGCGTCGAGAGCGCTAACATCGACCGGGTGTTCCAATGAAAGTGGACGCACGTCGTGACAAGACGGCAGTTTTTTATGAACGCCTCTGGAGAAACCAGTGACTTGATGTCCGCGACTGTTGCAGAGTGCGGCGAGCGTGCTGCCGATGAGCCCCGTCACGCCGGTGATGCCGATTTTCATGGGAGTTGCATTTCAATCAAAGCGCCGATGCAGCCACGCCACTGGAAACCGGTCGCCGGGACAATCGGTGGGAACTGGATTGATCTCCTTGTGTGCGCGGACGATGGAATATTTTCCCTCGACCTTGCCGCAGCGACTGCGGAGGTAGCGGATGAGTTCGTCGAGTGCCTCGAGTTGTTTCTGGGTGGGTTTGTCGCGGTTAAAATCGCCGACCAGGCAGATGCCGAGCGAGATGTAATTCAGGTAATCGCTATGGACGTGGCCGCCATTGATTTGCTTGTTCCAGCGGCTGCCGAGTTCGATCTGTCCGTCGCCGGTGGAAGTGCCGTTGCCGATGACGAAATGGTAGGCCATGCCGTTGGGCATTTTGCGGGTGTGGCGGTGGTAGTAGTCGAAGATTTTGGCGTTGCCTTGCCGCGTACCGCTGTTGTGGACGACGATGTATTTCCATCGGCCTTTTTTGACGGGAGCTTCGTCGATACCGCGCTTAATGCTGCCCGTGATATAGCGGTATTTCGGCCCGCCCCACCAACTGCGCGGTGGTGGAACGACTTCGACATCCTCGTTGCCCGAGCGCCGGATCGTGATCGGAGCCTGTGGAGTGGATTGCAGGAACGGCTTTGCGGTTGGCTTGGGTGCTGGTGTGGGCGAAGGGATGGCCCGTGGCGTCGGAGTGTGTTCGGGAGTTTCCTCAGGGGTCGGGCGTGGTGTCGGGCGCGGGGTTTCCTCGGGAGTTTCGAGTGGTATCTCACGGGGAGTCCGGCGCGGCTTGGGTGTCTCCTCTGGCGTTTCCGTGGGAGTCGGCTTGGGGCGCGGAGACGAGCGCGGCTTGGGAGCTGGAGTTACATTGGGCTCGGGCGGTAGCGTGTGCATTTGCTCTCGCGCCTTCAGAAACATTTCACGCTTTCTACGGGTGTCGTCCGAAATCTGACTTCTGGAAAATGATTCGCCCAGTAGTAGAAAAACGAAAACGAGGGACAAATGGCGGAGCACGGAGCGGAGACTAAAAGAATTGTCGAAGGCAGGCAAGGCACGCTTGGAAAAATCCACTTTTCTGCGGTTTCCGGATTGGTGAATGTGACGATCCGGTGACGCTGCACAAAAAGCCTTTCCATCCACAAGCCCGTAAGTTATTCACAGCTTGTTCACAAAAGATCCAATTTCCCCTCTGATTTCCCATGAAGAAAATCCTCATTTTCACTGCTGGCTATGGCGAAGGTCACAACACCGCCGCCCGAAACATCCGCGACGCTTTGGAGTTTATCGCTCCCAATGAAGTGCAAGTCGAGGTGCTCGATTTGTTTGAGACCTGCTACGGCAAGCTCAATGAATTTGTCAAAAAAGCCTATCTCACCGCCATTAATAAAACCCCGAAAGTATGGGGAAAAATCTACGAGCTAATCGACAACACCCGCATGGTGCAGGGCAACATGGTCGCGCTCGGACGCATGAAAAAGGCGCTCAACGAACTACTTCTGAGCACTGAGCCGGACGTGATTGTTAGCACTTACCCGATTTACAATTACCTCATCGACGAAATCTACAGCGACGGGCGCGCGCGGAATTTCTCCCAAGTCACCGTCATCACCGATTCGCTGACAATCAATTCGGTCTGGTATCGGTGCTTCAGCGATTATTTTCTCGTGGCCAATGAAGACAGCGCCCGCGTGCTACGTCAGGCTGACATCGAGGAGGAAAAAATCCGCGTCTTCGGCTTTCCGGTTACCCATCAATTTGCCTCGCTCACCGCCAGCCGCGGCAGCATGGAGAAAGCGATCAAAGTCCTCTTCATGATCAACTCTGGCAAGAAGGAGGCACCGGAAGTCGCCCGCAAACTCTCTGCTCGAAAAGACGTGCAACTCACCGTCACCGTCGGACGCGATCTCACCCTCAGAAAACAAATTGAGGATGCCGTTGCGGACGCGGCCAACCCCGTGGAACTCCACGGCTGGACCACGAAAATTCCCGAGTTACTCACCTCACATCACATCCTCATCAGCAAGGCTGGCGGCGCCACCGTGCAGGAATCCATCGCCAGTTGTACCCCGATGATCATCACCCAAGTCGTCCCTGGGCAGGAAGAAGGGAATGCGCGGCTGATCGTCGAGAACAACTGTGGGGCGCTCGCCACCAACCCCGACGCCATTGTTAACGCCATCGATATCGCCCTTGCCGAGAAAGGCAAAACCTACCTGCAATGGCAGACTAACATCACCCGCCTCAGCCGTCCTGAGGCCTCGCTCGACATCGCCCGATTTGTGCTAGAACTTGGCGTGCCCGATAACTCGCCTCCGCGCAAGATCGCCAGCTTCGACCGCCACGTTCCGCCCGCTTCCAGCCCGCGCAACCTCCTCATGTGCGACCTTCACACGCACACCCATTTCTCTGATGGCAAACTAAGCATTCGCGATCTCGTCGACCTCTACGGACAACACGAATTCGACGCCCTCTGCATTACCGACCACATCTGCGACCACCAACGATTGCTAGGAAAACTAACCAACCTGACAGGGATGGTCCTAACACCGAATCAGGTCGGGGAATATTTCGACACCATCGAGCGCGAGAAGAAGCGCGCTTGGGAAAAATATCGCATGATCCTTATGGCTGGCCTCGAGTTTAATAAAGATGGACTCACCAAAAAAACTTCCGCGCATTTGCTTGCCATCGACCTGCAACAGCCCATCGACCCCAGCCTCAGCATCATCGAAACCATCGCCGCCATCCACCAGCAAGGCGCGCTCGCCGTCGCCTCGCACCCACACGAATTCAAGTCCGCCTGGGGCAAAGACACCCTCTATTTCTGGGAAAATATCGACACCTACGCGCCCTTGCTCGACGCTTGGGAAGTGGCTAACCGCGACGACATTTTCAACCCTGTCGGACTGAAACGGCTGCCCTTCATCGCTAATAGCGACTTCCACAAACCGAAGCATTTGTTCTCCTGGAAAACCGCCCTCTTCTGCGAGAAAAGCCCCGAGGCCATTAAGGAATGCATCCGCGTAAACCGCGACGTTTTCATTACCCTCTACCGCGATGCCAAGATTGGCTTCAGCCATAGTCAATTGGAAGAAACTGTTCCCATTGATCCATTCCTGTCCTGGCAAATGGCTGGGTAGGAAAAAAAACTCCCCCTCTGTAAGTTGAGAAACCGGGGCTTCGCGCTGCGGATGAAGCTTTTTGTTGGGCTGCGACCCATTTTCCCCTTGTCGCAAAAGCTGGTCTCGGCGAAAACAAGCCTCCTCAATTTCCAAATCCGCCTATGAAAGCTACCGTCACCGTCATGCCCAAAGCCTCCGTGCTCGATCCTCAGGGGGTCGCTGTCAAAAACGCGGTGCATTCGCTCGGGCTCGCCGCCGTCAGCGGGATTCGCGTCGGGAAATACATGGAAATTGAACTCGACTCTGCGCTGGACGCCGCGGGCGAGCAGCAGTTGCACGCTATCTGCCGCGATTTGCTTTCCAACCCGGTGATCGAAGATTATCGCCTGGAGATCGGCGAATGAGGACAGGCAGACATTTCTTCGAGAGCGCACGCGTTTGCCTCGGTGGGAAAATGTTGGCGAGGCGATCTGCCGGTTCGCGTGTCCCTGCGGACGTCTCGTCCAATGGAGAGAACCGGCCCTTTCGCGAGACGCAAAAGGGACTACGCGGGACGCGTGCGCTCCCTAGACCAACCCTCGCTGCCCTATGAAATTTGCCGTTATTCGTTTTCCCGGGTCGAACTGCGATCAGGACTGTCACAATTCCATCGCGGCCATCGACGGTGCGACCGCCGAATATGTCTGGCATAAAGACACCTCTCTCGACGGATTCGACGCCATCGTGCTGCCGGGCGGTTTTTCCTATGGCGACTATTTGCGTTGCGGTGCCATCGCCCGGTTTTCCCCCATCATGCCCGCCGTTAAAGAGGCCGCCACCGAGGGGAAACTCGTCATCGGCATCTGCAACGGCTTTCAGATTCTTTGTGAAGCCGGCCTGCTCCCCGGTGCGCTGGTTCGCAATGAAAAACTCCATTTCGTCTGCCGCGACGCGCTTCTCAAAGTAGAATCGACTGCAACTCCGTTCACTAATTTGTGCAGCGGGGGCGACATTTTGAAAATCCCCGTCGCGCATGGGGAGGGACGTTACACCGCCGACGCGAAAACCCTGGCCGACCTGAATGAAAACCAGCAAGTCGTGCTGCGTTATTCCGACGCCAATCCGAATGGCTCGATGGAAGCCATCGCGGGCATCTGCAACGAAGCTCGCAATGTCTTCGGCCTGATGCCGCACCCGGATCGAGCCACGGAAAAACGGCTCGGCAGTGACGACGGACTCCTCATTTTCCGCTCCATGCTGGCCTTCCACGCCGAATCGACTCTCACTTAAATGGAACCTGCCATCACACCCGACCTCATCGCCAAACACGGCATCACGCCCGACGAATACACCCGCATCCAGGGCATTTTGGGGCGCGATCCGAATTTCACGGAACTCGGCGTTTTTTCCGTGATGTGGAGCGAGCACTGTTCCTACAAAAACTCCAAGCCCGAGCTGCGGAAATTTCCCACCACGGGGCCACGCGTGCTGGTGAAGGCGGGCGAGGAAAACGCGGGTGTCATCGATATCGGCGACGGCTGGGCGGTTGCGTTCAAGATGGAATCGCACAATCACCCGAGTGCGGTGGAGCCGTTCCAAGGCGCAGCAACTGGCGTGGGCGGAATCATCCGCGACATCTTTACGATGGGAGCGAGGCCGGTTTTTTCGCTGAATTCGCTCAGGTTCGGCCCGCTGACAGACGCGCATAACCGCCGGTTGTTTTCCGGTGTCGTGAGCGGCATCGCTCATTACGGCAATTGCATCGGCGTCCCCACAATCGGCGGCGAGGTCTATTTCGACGAAAGCTACAACGGCAACCCGCTGGTCAACGTCTTCTGCCTCGGAGTACTGCGTCACGAGGAAATCGCTCGCGGTGCTGCCAGCGGCGTCGGCAATCCGGTTTTCTACGTCGGCGCTGAGACAGGTCGCGATGGATTGGCCGGCGCGGCGTTTGCCTCGCGCGACTTGACCGAGGAGAGCAAGGAAGACCGGCCCGCCGTGCAGGTGGGTGATCCATTTAAGGAGAAACTCTTGCTCGAAGCCTGTCTCGAATTGCTCGCGAGCGGTTGCGTGGCTGGCATTCAAGACATGGGCGCGGCAGGGTTGACCTGCTCGACTTGCGAGACCGCCAGCCGAGGCGACACCGGAGTGGAAATCGATCTGGCCCTCGTTCCAAAACGCGAAACCTGGATGACTCCCTACGAGACGCTCCTCAGCGAGTCGCAGGAGCGGATGCTCATCATCGTCAAGCTCGGCGAAGAAGACGCCGTCAAACGCATCTTTGAAAAATGGGATCTACCCTATGCGCACGTCGGATTTGTTCGCGACGACGGCATGATGCGCGTGAAAAATCACGGCGAAACTGTGGTGGAAATTCCCGCGAAGAAACTGGCCGACGACGCCCCGATTTACGTTCGCGAAGTAAAGCCTCGTCCGATTCCCGCGCCTTATAAAAACAGCGACTTGCCGCCAACCGACTTACATTCTGCTCTGCCGACGTTGCTCGCCGACCCGAGCATCGCCTCGAAAGAATGGGTTTGGACCCAATACGATCACATGGTCCGCAACGGCTGCGTGGTTCGTCCGGGCTCCGACGCTGCGGTTTTTTACATTCGTGAGGCGGATAAATTTGTCGCTTCGACGAGTGACTGCAACAGTCTGTATTGCGCGCTCGATCCCCGCGAAGGGGCCAAGGCCGCCATCGCCGAGGCCGCGCGAAATCTCGCCTGCTCGGGTGCCGTGCCGCTCGCCGTCACGGATAATCTAAACTTCGGCAACCCGCACAACCCGGAAAATTTCTGGCAGCTCCAGCAGTGCGTCGAAGGTCTCGCCGAGGGCTGCAACGCCTTCGACGTGCCCGTCACCGGCGGGAACGTTTCACTCTACAATCAAAGTCCCGCGGGTGCCATCGACCCGACACCGACGGTCGGTATGGTCGGGCTGATTGAGAATGAAAAACACATCACTACGCAGCACTTCCAAGCGGAGGGCGACGTGATTTTCCTCCTCGGCGACCCCGGTTACGAGATGGGCGGCTCGCATTTCCTGAAGGTGCTTCACGGTAAGAAAGAAGGACTTCCTCCTCGCGTCGATTTCGTGAAAGAACGCGACATCCACAACGCGCTGCGCAGCCTCATTCATATGGAACTCGTCCGTAGCGCACACGATTGCAGCGAAGGCGGACTGGCCGTGGCGCTGGCCGAATCGTGTTTCGCCAACGGACTCGGCGCGACAGTCGAGTTGCAGTCGAATGAGACCGATGCCGTCACGCTTTTCAACGAAAGCCAGGCCCGCATCGTCTTCACCAGCAGCGAGACGAATGCCGCCGCCGTCCTCGATTTCCTCGAGCAGAATGGCACGCCAGTCACCCGCCTCGGAGTCGTCGGCGGCAGCGAATTGAAGATCAACGCGCAGGCTAGTTACGCATGGCCGGTCGCCAATTTGTCCGCCGCTTGGAAAAACAGCATCCGCAGCGTGATGCAATAGTCACAATCTGAGTTAGAATCATTTCGAACCCAAACGAGCCTTTTGAGCAACCACGATTTCAAACACGAATGCGGCGTATTTGCCGTTTATGGTCACCCAAACGCGGCGATTCTGACCTACTACGGCTTATTCGCCCTGCAACACCGCGGACAGGAAAGCGCGGGAATCATCACCGCCACGGAACCCGGCGCGCCGTTCATCATGCACAAGGACATGGGGCTCGTTTCGCAGGTTTTCACCGCGCCTGACCTTGAGAAATTGAAGGGCACACGCTCCATCGGCCACGTTCGCTACTCGACGACCGGCTCCAGCACGTTGATCAATTCGCAGCCGCTGGCGATTAATTGCCAGCGCGGCCAGCTCGCCATCGGTCACAACGGCAACCTGATCAACGCCGCCACCTTGCGCGAGGAACTCGAGTCCCGCGGTTCCATTTTCCAGACGACCGTAGATAGCGAAATCATCGTTCACCTGCTCGCACAGCCCAACAAAAATGGGGAGAGCCCGCTCGCGGCGTTGCGTCGTCTCGAAGGCGCGTTTTCGCTCGTCATCATGAGCGAGGAGGAAATCATTGGCGTCCGCGATCCGTTCGGATTTCGCCCGCTTTCGCTCGGCAAGCTGGATGGAGCTTACGTAATGTCTTCGGAGACTTGCGCCTTTGATTTGATTCATGCCGAGTTCGTTCGCGAGATCGAACCGGGTGAGGTCGTGATCATAAATGCGGATGGCGTGCGCTCGGAATTTCCGTTTCGGGAGGTGGAGAAAAAGGCGTTTTGCATGTTCGAGTACGTCTATTTTGCGCGGCCCGACAGCATTATTTCTAACATCAATGTTAGCAAGGTTAGAACCCGCATGGGACGCGAACTCGCCAAGCTGCATCCCTGCGAGGCGGACATTGTGGTTCCGGTGCCGGACTCGGGCAATTACGCGGCGATGGGTTTCAGCGAGGAACTCAGTATTCCGTTCGAACACGCCTTTGTGAGGAATCATTATATTGGTCGGACTTTCCTGCAGCCGACGCAGTTGATTCGCGATTTCAACGTCCGAGTAAAACTCAATCTGATCAAGGAAGCCGTCGATGGAAAACGCGTCGTCGTCGTCGATGACAGCATCGTTCGCGGCACAACGGCCAAGGCACGCGTGATTAATCTGCGTGAGTCTGGAGCAAAGGAAGTCCACATGCGGATCAGTTGTCCGCCGCACAAATTCGCCTGCCATTACGGCATCGATTTTCCCGATCCGTCCAAGTTGCTGGCGAATCAGCTCACGCTCGACGATATCCGCGAATACCTAGGCGCGGACAGCATTGGTTATCTCGATGTGGCGGGCATGGTGAGGGCCACCGGATTGTCGGAAAACGATTTCTGCCTGGCTTGTTTTACTGGCAACTACCCGATTCCGTTCGACCCTGAGCTGGATAAATTCATCATGGAAAAACGTCGTAGCCAATCCCGGTTTCTCTCCAATGGCGTCGGACAGCAGGAGTTATTTGGTAGCAAATCATGAGTGTTAGAAAAACTGCGGCCAAAGTGAAGGCCTATGCGCAAGCCGGCGTCGATGTCGATCTCGGTAACAAGGTCAAAAGTGGTATTCATGCGAAGGTTAGCAAAACGCATGGGCCCAATGTACTTGGAAAGATCGGCGGCTTCGGAGGCTTGTTTCGGGCGGATTTTGGCGACATGAAAGACCCGGTGCTCGTCTCCAGCATTGATGGAGTCGGCACGAAATTAAAAATCGCGTTCGCCGTCGGACGCCATGACACCGTGGCCCAGGATCTGGTGAATCATTGTGTGGACGACATCGCGGTAATCGGAGCCAAACCGCTATTTTTCCTCGATTACATTGGCTCTGGAAAACTCGACACTAAGGCATTTGACCAGATGATGACCGGCTTTACAAAAGCCTGTCAGGCAGCGGGTTGCGCACTGATTGGCGGTGAGACAGCCCAGATGCCTGGCATGTATCAACCCGGCGAATACGATCTGGCTGGCTGCATCGTCGGTGTGGTGGATCGCGATAAAATGCTCGACGGTTCGCGTATCGAAAAGGGTGACATTATTATTGGACTCGCCTCAAACGGGTTGCATACGAATGGCTACTCACTGGCTAGAAAAGTTCTCCTCTCCGGACGCGGTGCCAACAAACTCGATGACCGTATCGAAGGCACGAAACTCACCTTGGGCGAGGAGCTTTTGCGTGTGCACAAAAACTATCAACCACTGATGGCTTCCTTGCCCGACGGCGTCTTGAAAGGGGCGGCGCACATCACCGGCGGTGGATTGTTAGACAACCTTCCCCGCGTGCTTCCGAAGACGCTAAACGCCCGAATCGACTCCAAATCGTGGACAGTGCCAGCTCTTTTTCAATTGATTCAAACTCGAGGCAAAATCGATCCGCTGGAGATGTATCAAGTTTTCAACATGGGCATCGGTATGACGCTCGTCGTTTCTCCGAAAGACGCTCCAGCCGTGCTGAAGGCCACCAAGGGCAAACGCATCGGCGAGATCATTTCCGGTAACGGCGTGGTCGAGATCGCAGGGTTGTAGTTCGCGCCAAATGCGCTAAATACTTCGTCCGCTATGTTTTCCCTGCTCGCTGACAAACTTCAGGACGTTTTTAAGGATCTCCGTGGTCAGGGCGCGATCACGGAAACCAACATTAACGACGCCATGCGCCAAGTGCGACTGGCGTTGTTGGAAGCGGATGTGCATTTCCAGGTGGCGAAGGATTTCATCGTCCGGGTGAAGGAAAAAGCACTCGGCCAGGACGTTCTCCGCAGTGTCTCACCGGGCCAGCAGATCGTTAAAATTTTCCAGGATGAGCTGACTACGCTGCTCGGCGGCGACGCGGCCCCGCTAAATCTGGAAAAGCCGGGTCGCATTCTAATGGTCGGTCTCAACGGCGCTGGCAAGACGACTTCCTCGGCCAAGCTAGCGAAGTTGCTCAAGAAGCAGGGCAAAAATCCAGTGTTAATCGCCTGTGACTTGCATCGACCTGCGGCCATCGAACAACTCGCTACGCTCGCAGCGCAGGTCGGCGTGCCAATGTTTCGTCCGCAACCCGGCGAAACGGATGTCATCAAAGTCGCCCGCGAAGGTTCTGAGTGGGCCCAGGCGCAGAACGCGAACGTCGAGATTTATGACACAGCCGGACGTCAGGAAATCGACGAGCCGCTCGTGCAGGAATTGAAGCGCGTGCGGGATTTTCTCTTGCCGGGAGAGGTTCTACTCGTGGCGGATTCGGCGACCGGTCAGCAGGCGGTGAGTGTCGCCACTCATTTTCATGAGGCTCTCGGTTTGACCGGACTCGTGCTGACCAAACTCGACGGCGATGCGCGCGGCGGTGCGGCGCTTTCCATGCGAGAAGTGACGAAGCAGCCAATCAAATTTGCGGGCATTGGTGAAAAGCTCGACCAGTTCGAGGCATTTGTGCCGGATCGTCTGGCCGGGCGCATTCTCGGCATGGGTGACATCGTTGGCTTGGTGGAGAAAGCCGCCGAAGCCATCGATCAGAAAGAAGCCGCTCGGATGGAAAAGAAGCTGCGAACAGCGACTTTCGACCTCAACGATTTCCTCGGCACCTTCAAAATGATTAAAAAGCTGGGCCCGCTCGAAAATCTACTTGGCATGTTACCCGGCATGGGTAATCTTAAAGGCTTTTCCGTTGACGAAAAACAAATGAAGCGGGTCGAAGCCATCGTTTTGTCGATGACTTTGGACGAGCGAGCGAAGCCGGACATTTTGAATGCCCGACGCCGCCAGCGAATCGCCCGTGGGAGTGGAGTGACAGTCACTGAGGTGAACACGCTCCTCACCCAATTTGGTCAGATGCAGAAAATGATGAAGAACATGGGTAACATGAAGAAAATGATGGGCGGTGCTGCTGGAAAACCCGGCAGGATGCCTCAAATGTCTTCAGGGAACCCGTTCAAAAATTTCAGATAAACCCGTTAAAAATCCAAGTTAAGAAATATAGTTATGGCAGTTTCCATTCGTTTACGTCGTGAAGGTTCCCTGAACCATCCTTTCTACCGCATTGCAGTGGCCGATTCCCGGAGCCCGCGTGATGGCAAATTCATCGAGTTGATCGGCACTTACGACACCAAAAAAGCCGGCGACAACGTCACTCTCGATCTCGCCCGTGCAGAATATTGGCTCTCCGTTGGTGCCCAGCCGAGCGACACTGTTCGCAGCATCATCAAAAAAGAGCGCGTCAAGTCTGCTGCCGCTCCGGTCGCAGCCTAAGCTCTCCGCTCTTCGGAGCTTTTCCAAAAACGCAGGGTGTCTCGCAAGGGACACCCTCTTTTTGTTACCGCTAAATGCCCAAGGGATTACTTCCAGCGGACTTCCAATGGACTCTGCGGAGTGGTGTGACTGCCGACCGGCAGCAGGGTATGCGAACGTGAATCTGGCGAAACATGCGTCAGGCCGGTTTCCACATTACGATAGAGGAGGGCCGGAAGACGATGGATGGGTAGCAGCAGCTTGGTTTCGTCGTAAGCGGAGAAGACGCTCGGGATATTCAAAGTCAGGCTGAGCAGCATGGCCGAAGCCAGAATGACAGCGTTGGCGGCTCCGAATAGGAAGCCGACAAAGCGCTCCAGCGGAATGGGATAGACAGGAATGAAATCGTTATTGAGGGTTTTGATTCCCACGAGAATGGGCATTACGACCAGCACAAAAATTCCCCAGAAAGCGGCGAAGGAGACTTGCTCCGGGTTCACCGAGATTTGCGCTGCGAGAAAATCGGTTCCCAAGTACCAGAACCGTATCGCGATAATGAAGCCCAGAAGCCCGAGGCATAATCTAACGAACGCACGGAAAAGACCTTCTTTGGCGCCGTGTATTCCGCCGTAAACGATGGCAACCAAGGCCACAATACTGATGCCGATTTCGATCATAATTAGGTCGCTTCCTTGACTTCCGATATCGTGGTAATGCCGAGCAGTACCTTCGTGGCGCCATCCTCGCGATAAGGCCGGAACCCATTTTCGCGCGCCATCGTAAGGATATCTTCCTGACTCGCGCCCTGCTGCACGGCCTGGCGGATGGTGTCGTTCAAAACCAGCACCTCGAAAATTCCCGTGCGTCCGCGGAAGCCGGTGCCCTCGCAATCGGAGCAACCGACTGATTCGTAAATGGTCGCGCCGGGTTCCCATTCGATGCCGATGTCCACGAGTTCCGTGCCCGTGCTTGTCACTGGTTTGCGACATTCGGGGCAAAGCACGCGCACCAGACGTTGGGCCACGAGCATGATCAAAGCCGAGGCCATCTGGGAACGTTCCATGCCCATTTCCTCCAATCGAATGAGAGTCGCAATGGAGTCGCGCGTGTGCAGCGAGGTGAAAACTAAATGCCCGGTCAAGGCGGCGCGAATCGCCACCGTAGCTGCCTCGGCATCGCGCATTTCGCCAACTAAAATAACGTCTGGGTCCTGCCGCAAAATGGAACGTAAACCCGATTCGTAAGTGGTGCCTGCCTTCGGAGCAACAGGGATTTGGGTAGCACCAGCGAGTTCGTATTCCACTGGGTCCTCAATGGTCATGATGTTGAGTTTCTCGCGGTCGAGACGGCTCAATGCTGCGTAAAGGGTGGACGTTTTTCCAGATCCGGTGGGTCCGGTCACGATGATCATGCCAGCACGAGCGCGGATGGTGCGGTCGAAGAGGCTCTCCAAATCGGCGGACATGCCGACCTGATCCAGGCTGAGCAGGCCGCCTTTGCGGTCCAAAATGCGAATAACGATTTTTTCGCCATGAATTGAATTGGCCGTCGCCACGCGAAAATCCACTTCACGAATGTCGGTCTTCACATGGAAACGACCGTCCTGCGCCTTGCGCTTCTCAGCGACGTCGATTTCAGCAAGCGACTTGAGCGACGTGATCAAGCGTATGCCTTCGCCCGGAGTTAGAACGCGATGTTCCGCCAGTTGGCCATCGACGCGGAAACGTACCCGGCAGAGCTCATCCTGTGGCTCGATGTGAATGTCGCTCGCCCTTTGCACGATGGCCGCTTCCAGAATTTCACGAGCCGTTTCGAGGCCGGATTCTTTCTTGTCCAAGCCCAAAGCGGGAATGGTCCGGCTGTTTTCATCGACGAACCGCAGGCCGATGCCTTGGCCTTTGGGCTGTTCGTTGCTGTTTTTGTAGGAAAAAAGCGAACGCTTTTTTGCGGCTTCTGCGATGTCCTCTTTTCCCCCATAGATTTTTTTATTTCTACCGAAAAGGTTGTTCACGATCAGAAAAATCAAAAAGCCGATCACTGGCAGGAAAAACACAATCGAGTTCCATAACGCTGCGGGCTTTGAGCGTCGATTCATCTGATGCTGCACCCAGATGAGGTGCGTCAAATAGAGCAGCACAGCGATGATAATGCCGCCGAGCTTCCAATCCATTTCGGAGCTGTGCTGGTAATTGGGGCGCGGCACCAGAGCAGGGGTCGTGGCGGGAACAACAGGTGAGGGAGTGACGGTGGGTGTTTCCACAGGAGCCGACTGGACAACTTCGGGAGTAGGTTCAGGCGTGGCCACGGTCTCAGGTGTAGGCGTGGCGACTGGTGACGGCTTATCAAATGGCTGGCCATCAATGGACGCGACCTGGCTTCCCTGAAGAACGATCTCACCGAAATTGGTGTGAATCTTCAGTGTCGTCGGGGTCTTGCGAAGAATGATGACTTTGCTGTAATGCGCGCCATTTTTTAGCACGATCTCAGAGGCCTGTGAGCTGAGTGCCAAAAAAACGACCAACCCGAGGATGAAAGCGAGTCGGCCTAGAATTTGCATGGGTTGCATGAACGCTAAAAAATTGCGGCGAGTCAAACTTTGGCAGAATTATTTTCAGCGGCTGCTGGCCAACATGGCGCTTACAGTCGGCTCACTTTTTCTTTTTATCCTCGGCTCCGCTGCCCGCCGAATTGCCAAGTTCCTGTTCCTCGGGTGGGAGAAATGGCCGGAAACGACTCTTGTCGATGGCCTTCATAAAGGCCTCATGCGGCGAGATATTTCCTTGCTGGAGGTGAAACCAAATCGC
This sequence comes from Chthoniobacterales bacterium, assembly GCA_038230215.1. GTDB lineage: Bacteria > Verrucomicrobiota > Verrucomicrobiia > Chthoniobacterales > DASVRZ01 > DASVRZ01. Next base: position 108,878 of record JBBRNR010000002.1, read on the forward strand.
GTCATCCATGAATTGCATTCCCTGGCTTTTGCCACCAACGATCACATCCTGAAGTTTCTGAGTGGCTCCCTCACGAATGATGGCAGAGACAGCGCTGGTGGAAATAAGGATCTCGTTCACAGCGACGCGACCGCCGCCAGCCTCTGCCGTTTTCTTCAAAAGAAGTTGCGCCACAACACCTCGCAACGACGCGGAAAGCATGGTGCGAACCTGCGATTGCTGGTCCGAAGGAAATACGTCGATCAGGCGATCCACCGTTTTGCGGGCGTTATTCGTATGAAGTGTGCCGAATACGAGCAGCCCCGTTTCTGCGGCGGTCAGCGCGAGGGAAATCGTCTCCAAATCGCGCATTTCGCCGACGAGCACGATGTCTGCGTCCTCACGCAAAGCGGCCTTCAGTCCAGCCGGGAACGTTGTCGCATGTTCGGGCACCTCGCGCTGGGTGATGATGCTTTTTTTATTCACATGCACGAATTCAATCGGCTCCTCAATGGTGATGATGTGCCGGTTGAAGTTGGTGTTGATGTAGTCGATGAGCGCGGCCAGCGTGGTCGATTTTCCCGAACCAGTCGGCCCGGTGACGAGGACAATGCCGCCACGGATGTTGCCAAATTCTTTCACCACTTGCGGAATACCGAGTTGCTCGAGCGTGGCGATTTTCGTGGGAATAAGGCGAAACACGGCGCCGTAACCGTTGGTTTGCTTAAGGTAATTGCAGCGAAAACGCGCGTCCTCGTTCATCTCGTAAGCGAAATCAAAGTCGCCTCGCTCCAGGAAAAGCGCCCAGCCTTTGTCGCCACAAATCTCGTGAAGCATGAACTCGATTTCCTCGTGGCTGAGGACTTCCTCACGAATGGACATGACGTCGCCATGACGGCGAATTTTGGGCGGCTGTCCTTCGCCGAGATGCAAATCCGAGGCACCGGCGGTGATGAGGTATTGGAAAAACTGGTCGATGTAAGCCATTTTATTCGGGGAGAGTTATTTGGAGAAACGGGACATGTGGAGGCGGATGTTTTGCTTGTCCTCGGCCCGGGCCACGAGCTCTTCGCCCGTGATAGTACCGGCCTCCCAAAGTTCGATGAGCGAGTCGTCCATCAGTTTCATGCCGAGCTTTTTGCCGGTTTGAATGATGCCGGGCAACATGAAGGTCTTCGCCTCGCGGATGACGTTGCCCACAGCGGGAGTGTTCACGAGGATTTCCAAGGCCAGGGCGCGTCCGCTGCCGTCGGCCTTGGGCACGAGTTGCTGCGAAATAATGCCGCGCAACGACTCGCTGACCATGGTGCGAATCTGGTCGCGCTGATCGTTTGGGAAAACGTCGAGCAAACGATCCAGCGTGCGAGCCGCATTAGCCGTATGCAATGTCCCGAGCACCAAGTGCCCCGTCTCCGACGCTGTAATCGCGAGGGAAATCGTCTCCAAATCACGCATTTCGCCGACCATGATGACGTCCGGATCTTCACGCAACGCCCCGCGCAATGCGGCCGCGAACGACTTCGTGTGCGTGTGCACCTCGCGCTGGGTCACATGGCAACCTTTGGAGCCGAAGACGTATTCGATGGGGTCTTCCAACGTGATGATATGATCGTGGCGCGCGGCATTAATTTCATCAACCAGAGCGGCTAGCGTTGTCGATTTTCCCGAGCCGACTGAGCCAGTGACGAGCACGAGTCCATTGTGATACTGAGTGAGAAGTTTCAGATTTTCCGGGAGCCCAATCTCGTCCATCGAGCGCACTCGGGAGTAGATAATTCGGAAAACCAGATCCAGTCCGAGGCGGTGGCGAACCACGCTCGTGCGAAAACGGCCATGGTCATTTTTGTAGGCAAAATCCACATCGCCGCGCTCCGTGAGCTGCACTTTCTGCTCGGCTGTGAGGAATCCCATGGCCAGCCGCTCGGTGTCTGCGGCGGACAGGCGCGGGGCTTGCAGCCAGATGGGTTCCAGATTTCCAAACCGCCTCCAAGTCGGCTGGCTGTTCACGCCGAGATGGATATCGGATGCGCCGGATTCGATGCCGATCATCAGATATTGATCGACGTGAGCGAGGTTGGTTTCTTCGGAATGGGTGGGGAGAGCAGGGGAGGTCACCATCTTTGCGACTGTAACTATCGAAGGCTTAAATTGAAGCGCAAATGTGCGTGCGCTTTCATTTCTTTCGTCCTGAATTAAACTCGCCACCCCATGATTGCCCTTACCGAACGCATTCTCAACGACGCCGCTGGCTGGCAGGTCATGAAAATGGCCAAGGCGTTGGTGGAAACGAATCGGGTCGTCAGCGCGCACTACGCGCCGCCCATTCTGAAGGGATTGGTCCGCGAGGGAAACACCGAGTATAGAGCCGGACTCAAAGTCACCACCGCCACTCACATTGAGAACCTCTGTTCCTGTCGTCCGTCGCGGGATTTTGGGCAAATTTGTGCGCATTCCATTGCGGTTGGACTCTCTATTATCCGTCCCGTGCCAGCGACTGCGGCAACCATCATGCCGGTCGAAACAATCGAAAAGCAGCCTTTCCCGTTCGTCGAAGGCAGCTTCACCGATCCGCGCTGGATCGAGTTGCATTTGGTTATCGGACCGAACTTTCAAGCGGGCTTGGACAAAAACGAGATCACCATCGGAGTCGAAGCGGCACGGGACACGCAGCGGACTTTGGTTCGAGCTTTGGACTTTAGCGAGCCGTGGACGTGCTCCAAACGCGACTGGGCCGTTCTCCGGGCGATCTACGACTTCTGCGGCAGCGAACCACCCGGAATGCTGCTTTGCACCCGGCGACAGTTTGGCTCGATCTTGAATGCCGGAAAAGGCTTTGATCGACTCACTGTCGCACGCCGTGAAAAGATGACAGTTAATCCAGATGCAACTCGTCGTGACCTAATTATTACTGAAGCTGCTGATGGCGGGATCACGCTCAAACTCGACTCACAAAAAGCTGATTATCTTTTATTAGATGAAGGCGTGCAATGGGCTTTATATGAGATGACATGGCACGCTATCGAGCCTGTGCTTCCGCCTTCTTATCAGGTCCTCTTTCGTCAGCAGGTAGATATTCCCACGCTGTCTGCTGAAGCCTTCCGAACTCGAGAACTTCCGGCGTTACAAAACCTCTTTGGAGGAAATGAGGTGTCATCTATTACAACTGTGGAGAAAATTGCGTCGCCAACTGTTGAAATTACCTTGGAAGGTAGCTTTAACCAGTTACAAGCGGTTCTAAAATTTATCTATGGAAAACAAATCATTTCATATGGAAGTCGTTCTTTTACAACGGAATCGCATGTAGTCATCGATGGAAAAAACCTGAAACGTCATCAATCAGTGGAGCAGTCCATGGTCGAAGCTCTGAGGGCGGCAGAGTTCAGTACAGCAGAATCAAATTGTCTGATGAACCTTCGCGGTGAACACGCAGTTCTTCGCTTCTTATCCACGCAACTACCGCACCTCCAAAAGAAGGTCGAAGTGCAACTCGGTGCTCGCTTGAAAATACTACTCGGACGAGCCGAAGTCGTTCGTCCCAAATTGGAAATCCAAAGTAGCGGCGAAAATTGGTTCGACCTATCTGTGGAGATGACGAGTCAAGTAGGAAGTTGTTATTCTGCTGCTGAAATACAGAAACTCCTCAATTCAGGAAAAACATACGAGAAGCGTGCCAATGGAAGCGTGGTTCTTTTTGACGTCGGAGCTCTCAGCGAACTCCAGGAAGTGCTCCGAGACTGCGATCCGCAACAACGCCAGCCAGGTTCTTATCGTATTGGGAAAATGCACGCTGGATTCTTGCAATCGGCCCTGGGTGAGCAACTCAGCGGAAGTCCCGCCACACTGAAGCAGGTCAATGCGCCAATCCCGGTTGAGTTGAGGGACGTTCTTCGGCCATATCAAACTGAAGGGGTGCAATGGATGCACTTTCTGGCCGGAAACCATCTCGGAGGTATTCTGGCCGATGAAATGGGATTGGGAAAAACGCTTCAAACCCTGGCTTTTCTTCAATCTTCCAGCGGACGTTCCTTGGTGGTCTGTCCGTCATCACTTGTCTTTAACTGGGAACGGGAGGCGAAGAAGTTTACACCGACTTTAAGAACACTTGTCATCGAAGGGAATCAGCGCGATCCGCTCTTTTCCAAGATTAAGGACGTTGATCTGGTGATTACAAGTTACGCATTGCTTCGTCGAGATATAGCTCGATACGAGCAACTTGCATTTAAGTCAGTAATTTTAGACGAAGCGAATCACATCAAGAATCCCGATACCCAAAACGCTCTTGCAGCCCAGAAAATCCAAGCGGATCATCGTTTCGCCCTCACCGGCACTCCGGTCGAAAACTCGGTGCGCGATGTTTGGTCGCTCGCCAATTTTGTGCTGCCCGGATACCTTGGGCGTCGCGACGATTTCAAAGACCGTTACGAAGTCCCGATCCAACGTGGCGGAGCACCCGAAGTGCAACGACGACTGGCCAATCGGCTGCGCCCGATCATGTTGCGCCGACTCAAAAAAGACGTCGCCAAGGATCTTCCCGAGCGTTTGGAGCAAGTCGCCTGGGTCGATCTTTCCGACTCGCAGAAGTCGGTTTATCGGGAGCTTCTCGAACAGGGCCGACGCAAAATCGAGGAAGCCAGCAATGAGAAAAACGCGGGTAAGAGCCGCATGGCCGCCCTCACAGCCTTGCTCCGACTGCGGCAGGCTTGCTGTGACTTACGTCTTCTTGGTCTCGAAAAACCCGAGGACGCGTCATCCAAGCTCGAGATGCTCGACGAACTCGTCCAGGAAGCCATCGACGGCGGCCATCGCGTGCTCGTTTTCTCCCAATTCGTGACCATGCTCAAGCTCATCGCCGACCGTATGACCGCCGCGGAGATCCCCTTCGCCTACCTCGACGGCTCTACGCGAGATCGCGCGGGCGAGGTCGATAAATTCCAGAACAGCGACACCCTGCCGCTCTTCCTCATTAGCCTGAAAGCGGGCGGCGTCGGGCTCAATCTTTCCGCCGCCGACACCGTCATCCATTTCGACCCGTGGTGGAACCCCGCCGTCGAGGCGCAAGCCACCGACCGAGCCCATCGCATCGGGCAGACGCGAGTCGTCACTGCTTACAAATTGATTGCCCGCGACACCGTGGAGGAAAAAATCCTCTCTCTCCAACAACGCAAACGCGACATCATCGACGCCACCGTCGAAAGCGAAGAACCGACTTTCGGTGCACTCAGCCTGGACGAGATCCGCGAACTAATGAACTAAACCCTATGCAACCTCGTAAAATCCACCTCATCCCCATCGTCCTCGCCATTGCCTTCATCGCCTTCAAATACTTCTCGTCCGAGAAATTTGTGAATCCTGAGACTGGCGAGGCGCACCGCGTCGGCATGTCGGAAACGCAGGAAAGCCGACTGGGGTTGCAGAGTTATCAGCAGGTGCTTTCCGAGGAAAAAGTCATCAACAGCGGGCCGGAAGTCGATCTGGTGAAGCGCGTGGCCGCACGACTCGCCGGGGCCACAGGCGATGCCGCGAAAAACTTTGAATGGGCCGTCAGCGTCGTGCAGAGCGACCAAGTCAACGCCTTTTGCCTGCCCGGCGGGAAGATCGTCGTTTACACCGGGATTCTCCCTTTGACGCATGGTGAAGCGGGCCTGGCCACCGTGATGGGACACGAAATGGCCCACGCCACCTGCCGTCATGGATCGCAGCGCATGCTCCAGAGCCAGCTCATGCAGGCGGGCATGATGGGCGCACAATTCTCCATGTCCGATCTCGATTACGGCAAACAACGCACCGTCATCGCCCTGCTAGGCGGCGCGGCGCAATACGGCGCGATTTTACCGTTCTCACGCAGCCACGAGACCGAGGCCGACCGCGTGGGCCTCACCTACATGGCCCGCGCTGGCTACGACCCGCGTGAAGCCATCGAATTCTGGAAACGCATGTCTGCCGTGGGTGGTCGGAAGCCCCCCGAGTTTGCCTCCACTCACCCCGCCGACGCTACCCGCGTGGCTAACCTCGAACGCCTCCTGCCCGACGCCATCCAAGTTTACGAAGCCAGCCAAAAAGCCCCGCGCTAGCTTCCCATCGGAGTTCCATGCGCATGGCCCCGATGGTGGGTATCCCATGCCAAACCAAAAAAAACCGCCGAAGTCTCCTCCGGCGGCTTTTTCATTCGAGTTCGATTCGTCTCTGCGGCCTAGCCCAGGGTGATCGTCGCTGGCGCACTCGCAGCACTATCGCCCGCCTCGTTATGCGCCACAATCGTCACCGTCAACAGTTTCGCCAGGGGCAAACCGGGGATCACCGTTTGATCGTCATACCAAAGTGGGCTCTCATCAGGGAGCGGGAGCTGGGTGAGCTCATTGCGCAGCTCCGTCAAGCGCGTGCGCATCGCAACCAGAGCGGCATCGAGTGGACGTGAAAGTTATTCGAGTGAGGGCGCGGTTGCCTTCCTCCGCTGCCAGCATAGAACAAACAATCCCCCTAACGCCAAAAGCGCGGGAGCGCTGGGTTCGGGAACGGATGTGAGGTTTACGCTTACCGTGTTCGAGTCGACACTGAAATTACCGGCCCAACCAGCAGCGGTGGCAGTCGGGGAGAAGCCAAACATCGACGCAGTCAAAGGGGTGCCGAATGTTTGCACATTCATCAAAGTGTAGTTGGTGCCCGTCATCGCGCCGCCAAGGTTCTGGAAGTCGAAAAGAAATGCTCCGTTCGACAGGCTGAACGAATTCACCGGGTTGGTGATCGTCCACAAATCCTGCACACTGAGGCCGACGCCGAAGCGGACGGTGAGTGCCTGTCCTGAAAATGCGGTAGTCGAGTACGATGTAGTCGTTAAAGTGGCCGCGCTGTTTCCGCCGATATCGAGGGTGGAGGCGGAAGACAACGAAAGACTCGACAATGTGCCGGATGCGACCAGCGTTCCACCTTGCAACGTGACATCTCCCGAGGTCGGGCTCGGCAAGATCACGGAGCCTTGGCTGACGGAGATGCTGCCTGCGGCTGGATTTGTCAGTGTGAGTGAGCCAGCGCCGGTTTTGGAAATGCCTGCCGCATTCGTTCCAGAAAAAGTGAGGTCGAAGCCTGCGGTATCAATCGTGCCGACGAAGTTGGTGCCACGGGTGAAGTTTTTTGAGGAACTGAATGATTGCGCAGCTTTTAGTGTACCGCCGTTGAACTCAATGGTAGTTCCCGTGCCCAAATTAGCATCGGAGGAGACGACCAGCGTGCCTTGATCGATCGCAGTAATGCCGCTGTAGGTGTTCGCACCTGTCAGTGTGAGCACTCCTGCGCCGCTTTTCGTCAATCCCGTATTGGCGACTGTTTCTGCGATGTTAGAGGAAATCGTCAGCGCATTTCGATTCGTCACCACCAGTTCTCCCGTCGCATCGGCGCTGATGGTGCCATTTTGGATTTGGCTGGCTGCGGTGCCACTGGTGAGGATGCCGCCATCGCCGAACGTCAGAGTATTGCTGGCACCCACGTCCAGAATGCCAGTAGATCCGCTGCTGTTCTGCATGTTCAGCGTAGCTACTTGCGTCGAGGCGGCCAGAGTCGTTATCCCGCCACCGGTGATCTTCACGTGATCGGTGATAAGTGCGGTATTGATGTTGGATTGATAAGTGGCCAGCGCATCCACGCGCCCATCGCCGCCCACGGTCGACCATTCATTTCCTGCAGTCGCGTAGGTGCCCACGAGGCCGAAGCTATCGTTAGCCATGCCGGTCCATTTCGACCGCCCGTTTCCAACGAAATCAATTGTTCCGTGGCTCTGGCGGGTCGCGTTGGAAAAGGTGAGCAATGAAGCGGCCGCGCCTGGCTGGGTATTAGTGATGGATACTGCCCCGGCGAACTTCAGATTTCCGGTTACCTCCTCAACTGCGGTGGAGGCATTTCCAATAAATTTGAAGGCTCCGTTTTGCAGGGTGAGGTCGAGCGAATCGGAAATCCGGTTTGCGTTGACTCCGGTGGAGTTATCCAACTGCAAAATGCCGCTTTGCTGGACAGTAACCGCGCTGTTCAGCGCAGAACCATTCTGGCTCAGAGAAAGCGTGGCCTGCTGAACGCTAGTGGCCCCTGAATAGGTATTTTGACCGGCGAGCGAGATGACCGTTGTTGGCACCGCGAAGACCGTTAGTGCCAGCTTGCCGCTGCCGTTATCCTGCATCACCCCGTTAAAGGTGGCCGCTTTACCGAGCGTCAGGGTGACGGTACGTGCCGTCGCGTTGGGCTGGACGACACCGCCCGATACGCCACCTCCCGAAAGCGACTGGATAGAGACGTTGTTCGACGTTTGCCCGAGTGTTACCAGCACCCCGGGGCTATTAGCGAGCGTGACATCCGAGAAGAAGAGGGTGGAGTTTCCGCCAACCAAGTATTCGCCTTGATTAACGAGGACCCTGGGAAGGAAATTCGTGCCCGAGACAGTGAGCGTGCCTATACCGCTTTTTACCAATGTGGGAGTGTTGCCACCATTGGAACTTAAGGTCGAACTGATCGTCGCGGATTGGTTGGTGACGACATTGAAATTCGCTGCCGATGTATTGATCCAACCGCTCTGAATCGTGTAACCGAGAGAGTTGAAAGTCAGGCTGTTTGCAGAGGGACCGGGAAATACGGAAGTCACCGTTCCGCCGGTCCCGGCGAAGATCGCATCGCTGTTGGCGCTCCAGGTAACGTTAGTTGTTCCATTCCACCAATCCGCAGTAGTTCCGGGATCCCAAGTGCCGCTGCCTCCATTACCGCCCACTCCCCAAGTTAATTGTCCTGATGCAATCCCATTCCAAAACAAACCCATGAAAACTACGGCAACTGCGAGCCGCCGGTATTTTCCATACAAGCTGGAAGGATGCGTTGTTGGAAAATTATTGAGGAGGCTAGCCATCGCAGATAGTGAATTTGATTTGGTTCTTGTCAAGAGCTGAGTCGGGGGATTTTGGCGCAAAGGTCTTCGATGGCGGTGATGACTTTCGTCGTCGGAATAAAGACTGGTTTGAGGGGTTTTCTTGCTGTCCGCTAACCTAAGGTGCAGACGTTATTTCTCCGCCTGCATGAACGCATTGTTTATCATTGCACCGCAAGTTTCCTTCGGAGACACGATTCCAGGATTTCGGGGACAGCATCCCGGCTCGCGTGATTGCAAGATTGAGAAGGTGAGTCACTCACGAAGAGGGTAGTTCGCTGCGCTGAGATGGCCAGGGGAGGGGACGAGCCCGATTACGGAGTGAAGACGGGGGCGAGGGGAGGCTTTACGATGTAGCCCTCGGCGACGACGTGGTCGCCTTCTTTGATCGTGCGCTGTGTGAGGCAGCCGCTGGTGCAGAGGGCGATGAGGAGGCAGAGGAGGGCGGCGGGTCGGGTCATGGCATTCTGTATTCGGGTGTCGGGGCCAGTCAGCGTGTATCGGGTGAATGTGGAGGGGCCGCTAGAGGTGCGAACCGACCTAGCGGGTGTAGTGCAGAATCTGGAACGTCTCGGTTTCGCGGATGATGGAAACGTTGGGGAAATCGAACTCGAAGAGGGGCATGTAGGTGTCGCCCTCGGCGTCGGTTTTCAGTTGGGTGAGATAGATATCTGCGCAGCGTGGGAGCATTTGCGCGTAGATTTCGCTGCCGCCGACGATGTAGAGCGGTGTTTCATCGGAGTTCCATTCGAATGTGGCGAGGTCGCGGATCATTTCCACGCCGGCGATCTCGGCGGTGCGGGAGACGACGTAGGTGCGGCGGCCAGGCAGGGGGCGTCCGATGGAGTCGTAGGTTTTGCGGCCCATGAGGAGGGCGGCACCCATGGTGCGTTCTTTGAACCAGCGGAGGTCTTCGGGCAGGTGCCAAGGGATGGTGCCGTTCGCGCCAATGACGCGGTTGCGCGACATGGCGACGATGGCGGAAAGGTTGGAAGCGAAAGACATTGGAGTTAGATTGCGATAGGCGCCTTGGTTTTAAACGGCGATGGGCGCCTTGGTTTAGACGGCGATGGGCGCCTTGATCGCCGGATGCGGGTCGTAGTTTTCCAAGGTGAAATCCTCGTAGCGGAAGGCGAAAATGTCTTTTACGGCGGAGTTCAATTGCATTCTAGGCAGCGGACGCGGTTCGCGGGAAAGCTGCTGGTGGACTTGGTCGAGGTGGTTTTTATAGATGTGCAGATCGCCAAAGGTGTGGACGAAGGTCCCGGGCTGAAGATCGGTGACTTGGGCGATCATCATGAGGAGGAGGGCGTAGCTGGCGATGTTGAAGGGGACGCCGAGAAAGAGATCGGCGCTGCGTTGGTAGAGCTGGCAGTGAAGTTTTCCCTCCATGACGACGAATTGAAAGAGCGCGTGGCACGGCGGGAGGGCCATTTGCTCGACTTCGCCGGGGTTCCAGGCGGAAACGATGAGGCGCCGGCTGTCGGGGTTGCGGCGGATTTGTTCGACGACGTTGGCGATCTGGTCGATGTGGCGTCCGTCGCTGGTGATCCAGTCGCGCCATTGGGCTCCGTAAACGCGGCCGAGATCGCCGTTTTCGTCGGCCCATTCGTCCCAGATCGTGACTTTGTTTTCGCGCAAATACCCGACATTGGTGCTGCCTTGGAGAAACCAGAGTAGCTCGTGGATAATGGAGCGCAGGTGGACTTTTTTCGTGGTTAACAAGGGGAATCCGTCGGCCAGATCAAAGCGGGCTTGCGCTCCAAAGACGGAGAGCGTGCCCGTGCCGGTGCGATCTTCCTTGGCGATGCCTGTTTCCAGAACGAGCCGCAATAAATCGAGATAAGCCTTCATAATTACATTCGCTTAGGCCGCCACCGCCGGGCCTTCCGGCAGAGCCGCACTGAGGTCCACATGGCGCAATTCCACCTCGCGTCCGATGCGGGCGCTTTCGTAGATCGCGTCGAGGATGCGCATGATTTCCACACCATCACTCGCGCCGCCCTCGGGTTGGAAATCCTCCCAGATTGATCGCAAAAAATACGACTGCGCCGTCTCGCTGGTCTCGGGATATTTCAGCGGCACTGTCTTCACCATCGCGCCGTTTTGCTCATTGAAAATGCAGACACTGGTGTCGCGATAGTCGTAAGTCACGCTGGAGAGTCCGCCTTTTGTGCCGCTCATTTCGAGATAAATTTTCTCCCGCTCCTCGAAGTTCAGCGCCCAACTGACTTCCAATACCATGCTCGATCCGTCGTCGAAACGAATCAAAGCCGAGGCCAGATCCTCCACATCAAACTCCTTCTGCTGCTCCTTCGCCAGTGCCTGCCCGATGTGCGCAAACGTGCTCGCGGAAACGGTTACAACCTTGGGATTACCGATCAGCCAGCGCGCCAGATCGAGCATGTGCACGCCGAGATCAATCAACGGACCACCGCCGCTCATTTTTTTCTGACCAAACCACCCACCGAACCGTGGCATCCCGCGCATCCGCCGCCAGCCCGCGCTCGCGTAATAGACCGTGCCGAGCGTGCCGCCCTGGATCACGTTGCGGAAATACTGATGCTCCGGGCGAAAGCGCTGGTTGAAATGAATCATGAATTTGCGCCCCGACGTGCGCACTTTTTCCCTCATCAGCTCGGCTTCGGCGGTGTTCATTGCCATCGGCTTCTCGCACATCACATGCAGGCCGCGATCCAGCGCTGCAAGAGTCATGTCCTTGTGAAGAAAATTGGGCACCGCCAGCGACACGGCGTCGATGTCGGCTTTGGCGATGAATTCCTCGAAACTCGTGAACCGCTGAGGGATGGAAAACTCATTTCCGATCTTCTCCAGGAGAGTGACGTTCAGATCGCAGACGGCCTGGCAGACGCAGTTCTCCACTTTCTTATAGTTCAGCAAATGCTCGCGGCCCATGCTGAGGCCGACCACGCCGATCTTGAGAGGTTTATCTGACATGCAGGCGTTACGATGCACCAAGAGTCGAGTGAGAGACAAGTCTGGGGCTGCATAATTCCGTTCCTTGTCTTTTTCCGCAGAGTCCCTTTCAATCAACGGATGGACCCGCAACCGCTGCTTATCGACACGCAAAACCTGCCCGACCAGCGGAAGATCGCCATCGACCGCGTCGGCATCACGAATTTGCGCTACCCGCTACAGATTCGAGACCGGGGCCACAGCCTGCAAAGCACCGTCGCGACCTGCGCATTGACCGTCGATTTGCCCCACCAGTTTAAGGGCACCCATATGAGCCGCTTCGTAGAGGTGCTGAATGCCCACGGACCCGTCTTGCATGTCGAAAACATCCACGAAATCCTCCAGACCCTCGTCGCGCGGTTGCACTCGGAAAAGGCGCACGTCGAGTTTGCCTTCCCGTATTTTATCGAGAAAAAAGCTCCCGTCACCGCCGCACCGGGCTTGATGGACTACGAGGTGAAGTTCAACGCCAGCTACGAAAATGGCCGCGTCGATTTCGTGGTCACGGTCATCGTTTTAGTCACCACGCTCTGCCCGTGCTCCAAGGCGATCTCGGCCCACGGAGCGCATAATCAGCGTGGAAAAGTGACCTTGGCCGTGCGCTCCAGACATCCCATTTGGATCGAGGATCTCATCGCTCTGGTCGAGACCTGCGCCAGCAGCGAACTCTACAGCGTGTTAAAACGTCCCGACGAAAAAGCCGTGACCGAACGCGCCTACGACAACCCGGTTTTCGTCGAAGATCTCGTCCGCAACATCGCCGCACGCTCGAACCTCGACCCGAACATCACCTGGTATCGCGTCGAGGCCGAGAACTATGAATCCATCCACAGCCACAACGCCTACGCACTGATCGAGAAGCCGCCGATTTCCATGTAACTCGTGTCTCGTTTTTCAAAAATCTTCGTTGGCGCAGGCATCGTCGTCTTCTGGGTGGTAATGACCGGCTGGCTCGGGCGCACGACATGGAACGACGGCAACGCCCCATTTTCGGACATGCCGCCACAGCTCGTTTTCCGGCAGGTGCTGAAGCATGAGGTCGCCTCCAGTCTGGGGATTTATCGTGGACAAAAGCGTGTCGGCACGGTCAACGTCACACCGGTCCACAACCCGTCGGACTCCGTGAGCCTCGACGGCAACATCATCATTCCTCAGGACGGTGGCAGGCCCGAGACTTATAGTTTCTCGCTGCGATTCGACCTGGAGCACACTCAGTTGCATCCCGAGACGATCAGCCTCCGACTCAGTCGCCGCCAGCCTCCACTGAATGCCCTCATCGAAGTCCTGCTCGCCGCGCAAAAAGTTCGCTACAACATCCGCAACGGCGACCTCGATCTCGGCATGCAGGAGCTGCCGTTGTCCGGTGGCGGGCTCACCACATTCGCTCCCGCCCTGGCCGGTCTGCCGCCCATGCCTATGGATCCCCAGGCTTTGCTGCAAACTCTCGAAAGCCAGGCGAACCGCGCCAGCTTCGTCATCCGGGGCGAGCGCATGGATGGTTATCGGGTAAAAATCTCCGGCGCCGGCCTCACCGCCACCGCGACTTTGGGCCAGCTCGGCGAGATATTCGTTCTTCGCACCAGCACCGAATATCACTTGTTAGCCGACGGCCTCGACACGAAGAAATATCTCCCGTGAGTCGAGTTAGGTTTCCCTCTGGGTGGACCGGAGTTCCATTTAAATCAGAACGGATGGAAAAAAAGCTTGTCTGCCCCCAAATCCTGCCTAAAAGAAACGCCATGACTCCCAAGTTTCTCGGCGCGTGTTTTCTTTTGGTTACCAGTATTAGCGTGCTTGCCTCCGCCCCTGATCTGGATCACGACGGCATCCCCAACCGCTTCGACCGCGATGTGGACAACGATGGCATTCCAAATAGCCTCGACCGGAATATCGACGGAGGTTTTTGCCGCAAAGGTCCATTAAAGGGCCACTACATCGGCGATCACATGAACAATAATTCCGTTCATGAGCACGACATGGACGGGGATGGCATTGTCAACTCGCGCGACACCGACATGGATGGCGATGGCATACGCAACGAAAATGACACCGACGCCAATGGCGATGGGATTGAAGACTCACTGGAGAGTGGTGATCTAACAAAAAGTGGGTCGGGAACCCTCACCATAAGCGGCGGGACACTCACTCTGGACGGAAATAATACCTATACTGGTGCCACGGCCATTATTGCCGGTCTATTAGATACCACAGGAGTCATCGTAAATAATACGCGAGTCACCGATACCCAGACCACCTTGAATACCACAGCGAGCACCGGCACGCAGACTATCTTCGATAACACTGGAAATATCAGCTCCCAACCCCCCTTACTCTTGAACAATGGCTTCAATGGCACCATTACGATCACCAGTCCCATTACCTTCGAGGTCACGGCCGACATGATTGCCAACGGAACCACCATTTCCCTGTCCGAGGACTGGACAACTCTTGGCGGCATCCTAGTTTATCTAGGTACCAGTTATACGACCAACGCCGATATCATTGCGGCAGGCTTGCCCGTGACTTTCACGCCAGCGTCGAATTAAGAAAAAATTCCACAGCAAGGTAGAACAGGCTTCCAGCTTGTTTAAAGCGACGTGCGGCTTCCTCAAGCCTAGTAGTCGTGAAACTCACATTTCGCACAGCCAAACCGGGTGAGATGAACGAATAGTTTAGGGCTATCAGTTTGAGCCTGATATCCACCTCAGCTATGCTGCGAAACTTTAAGAATCTTCAAGGCTGCACTCTTTCCGCCTCAGATGGCGAGATCGGCAAAGTCCAAGAAATCTACTTTGACGACGAGCATTGGAAAATCCGCTACTTCGTCGTCGCCACGGGCTCCTGGCTGACTGAGCGCGAAGTCCTCATTTCTCCAACCGTCGTCGAGGGGATTGATGAAACCAACCGCACCCTGGCCGTCCATCTTACTCAAGAGGAAGTGCGCCACTCGCCACTCGTCGAGACCGACAAGCCCGTTTCCCGCCAATACGAGGAGCAAATGTATAAATACTACGGCTGGGACCCCTACTGGAGCGTCTCCGATGGCGGACTTGGCTACGGAATGTCCCCCCTCAGTGCTGGCATCGGAGCAGCCGCCTATGTGGAAAACCCTACACCTGCGCCAGCCATTACCACGCATCTCCGGAGCAGCGACGAGCTCAAAGGGTATCGCATTCACGCCACCGACGCCGAATTGGGCAAAGTGGTGGCCTTCCTCATCGACGATATTACCTGGCACATTCGCTACCTCGTCATCCGCCCCGGCCACTGGCCCACGCAACGCCACGTTTTGCTCTCTCCAGAATGGATCGAACGCGTCTCATTTGAAAAAGCCGAAGTCGTCGTGAACCTTCCATCTTCCCGCATCGAAGATGCACCGGAGTACGATCCCGATCAGCCGATCACCCGCGCATACGAGGACAAGTTGCACGCCCATTACGACCGCACGGCATACTGGCTGCCCAAGTAGGCATTCCTACCCGCCGGGTGTGGTGGATAGTTTATGTTAGAAGCTGGCAGATGGCTGCGGCCGCCTTGCTGGCAGCTCCACGTTCTCCTAACATGCCGATGACTTCGCGCAAATCAGATTCGAGTTGCATTCGTTTCTGCGGATCGAAGAGAAAGGATTCGACGGCCATCGCAATGTAAGTCGGATCCGCTTTTTCCTGAACAAATTCCGGGATGATTTCGCGTCCGGCGAGAATGTTTACCATGCCTAGAAAAGGCACGCGAATGATGCGGCGTCCCACTTCGTAGGTGAGGGGGCTCACCTTGTAAATCAAGGCGTAGCTTAAACCAAAAAAGGCGGCTTCGAGTGTGGCCGTGCCCGAGGCGATCATTCCCGCGCCGCAGGTCTGCATCAGCGGATAAGCGTTGCGCAACGTGACTTCGCAGTGGGGAAAATCGACGGTCATTTCGCGGATCAGTGTTAGGAGTTTCTCGCTTGCGGCGGGAATGGCGAAACGCAGATCCGGGTGGCGTCCGTGGAGAATCCGTCCGGCAGCTAACATGATGGGAAGTATTTTTCTAATCTCACGCTCGCGACTGCCCGGGAAGAGTCCGATGGAACTCAAATCACGACTAACACCGGGGATGCGTTTCTTCTCCAGTTCATCTAACATCGGATGACCGGCGAACTCGGTGCGAAGTCCGCTTTTTTCGTAGAGTTCCTTTTCGAATGGAAAGAGGCAGATCATGAGGTCCAGCCACTTCGCCATCTTCGGAATGCGGCTGCGATTCCAGGCCCAGACTTGCGGGCTGATGTAATAGATGATTTTCAGCGTGGGATATTTTGTGCGCAGGGCCTTGGCAAGACGGAGGTTAAAACCGGGGTAGTCGATGAGGATGACGGCATCGGGTTTTAACGTGCCGATCTCGGCGATCATGCGGTGGAATTCGCGTCGAAAATAGCCGTAGTTTTTGATCACCTCCCAGAGTCCGACCACGGCGTGGCTGGTCCATTCGAGAAAGGGTCCAGCGACGAGCGACTGCATCTCTGGTCCGCCCGCGCCGCAGAAACTCACATTGCCTAATTGCGTCTGCAAAGCACGCATCAGCGACGCGCCATGAGCGTCGCCACTGAGTTCGCCAGCCACCAGATACAGATGCATCGGAGTTAGGGCAAAGTGTCGCCGAAAGGCGAAGCCTCGATGGCGTGCGTGATGCGAATGGCTAGTTCCAGTGCGGCGGCGGCCTGGTTGCCGGAGACGCGCGGTTGGATGCCGGCCTGGGCGCAAACCAGGAAACTTTGCAACTGTCGGGTGAGCGCGTCATCGCGTTCGATGGGGACCACTTCCCTAATAATCTGAAAACCGTCCTTGCGGTAGATTTCGCCGGATTGCTCGCCGTAATCGAGCGACAAATAGGCGTCCTCCTGAAAGACCCGCAGCTTGCGCATTTTCTCGGGGCTGATGCGGCTTGCAGTGACGTTGGCGACAGAGCCATTTTCAAACCGAATGCGCGCATTGGCGATGTCCTCGCGCTTGCTCAAGACTGGAATACCGACGGCATCGACCGATTTGATGGGCGACTTAATGAGGTGCAAAATGACTTCCAGATCGTGGATCATGAGGTCGAGTACGACGCCGATTTCCACACTGCGATTCGGGTAGGGCGAAAGCCGGTGCGCTTCGATGAAACGCGGGTGGTTCAAGTGTTTTTCGAGCACAGCCATTACGGGGTTGAAACGCTCGACGTGGCCGACTTGCAGGATGAGCTTTTTCTCCTGCGCGAGAGCGACCAGTTTCTGCGCCTGCTCGGTCGTCTCGGTAATGGGTTTTTCGATCAGCAAATGAATGCCGCGCTCCAACAAAAATCCGGCTGTGTCGAAGTGAAATGGAGTCGGCGTGGCGACCGACGCGCAATCGACCAGCGTGGAAAATTCCTCCAGTGTTTCCACGGCACGAGTTCCATATTGATCAGCGACGGATCGAGCGTTGTCGAAGTTAACATCGTAAACTGCGCTGAAGTTAGTTTCTCCGGCGGCAGCGAGTTCTGAGTAAATGCGGGAATGGAATTTGCCGATGTGGCCAACGCCAACGATGCCGGAGCGAATTTTAGTCATAGAGTATTACAGGCCGTGGAGAGTGATTTTGCGGGCGACCGCATCGGCCAAAAGCTGGTCGCGTTCCAACAAAAGCGTTTTTCCAGATTCGACTCCGATTGCAATCACGCCTGCGGCTTGTGCCGTTTCCAATGTTAGCAATCCGACAACCGGCACATCGAAGCGAAAGTCTTGGTTTGGCTTCGACACTTTCACCATCACCGCTCTGCCCTTGCCCATTTTTCCGCCGCGCTGGATGCATTCGTTGGTTCCCTCAAACGCTTCGACTGCGAGCACGGTGCCGTTCCGAACGACGACCGTCTGCCCGATGTCGAGACGGCTGACTTCCTTGGCGATGCGGAAGCCGTATGCGAGATCGTCGATAGTGCGTTTTTTTAATTTCGGACCAGCGATATGGCCTACTGGCGCGAGGGAATCTTCCAGAAAAGTTGTCGCTGATAATAATCTGACTCCGCTCTTGGCCAGCTCGTCGGCAATCCCTCCAAAAAGGCTTTCCGCGTTTCGTTCCTTGAGTCGTCCGAGCAAGAGCAACGCCTTGAAATCGGGTCGCAAATCGAATAAATTTTTCGGCGCAATCTGGCCGGCCATGATTACTTCTTCGACGCCGGATTTCTCGAAGAATCCGATCATTTTCCCGAGCTGTCCAACGCGCATCCAGGCGATTTCGTCCACCAGCGAAGCGAGTTCGGGGCAAGTCTCGTTTTCAAAAGCAGCTACTACGATTCGCTGCACCCCGGCGGCGCGCGCACGTTGCGTCAGCTCGAAGGGATACGCGCCGTTGCCAGCGATAATGCCGAGGGATTCCATCAATTTCGGCTAAATTAACGAAACCTCCCGCGCCCTGTCCAGCCCGCCGCGCGTATCATCTGGAGATGCACATCCATTGGTTTCGCCGCGACTTGCGCCTCACTGACAACACCTCGCTCCACGCCGCTGCACAGAAGAGAATGGAAGTCGTGCCCGTTTTCATCCTCAGCGAATGGCGGGCAAATCACCTTTGGACTGGCTTGGGCCGCCAGCAATTTCTCTGTGGCTGCCTCGAATCGCTGGCGAAAAATCTCGCGCACATCGGCGGACGGCTGATCATTCGTCAGGGCGGCGCGGTCGCGGAATTGCGCAAGCTGATCCGGGAAACGCGGGCCAGTTCCATTTATACCAACCGGGATCCCGATCCGTTTGGGCGCAAAATGGAGGAGGCCGTGGCGAAAATGGCGGATGAAGAAGGTTGCCAACTCGTGCTTTGCCAGGACATCGCGATTCACGAACGAGATGAGGTGCGCACGGGAACGGGGGGAGTTTTCCGGGTTTTCACGCCGTATGCAAAAGCTTGGCGCAGACTGCCGAAGCCGGGATTGTTGCCAAAATTGACGGAGATTCGCACGCCGGAAAACATTCTGTCGCTGCCGTTGCCGACAGTGGAAACGTGGGGTTTGGACGGTCGAGTGGACATCGTCGAGCCTGGCGAACACGCCGCTCGCACTCGAATGAAAAACTTTCTCCGAAGCAAAATTTTTCAGTATTATGCGACTCGCAATCTGCCCTCCATCAACGGCGGCTCGCGACTTTCCCAGGATTTACGCTGGGGGTTACTCTCGCCACGCGAGGTTTATCTAAGGTGCGCGCGGGCTGCAGCCGATGGCGATGCAGCCGGGCGCAAAAGCGCGGAAATTTTCATCAATGAGCTAATCTGGCGCGAATTTTACCTGCAAATCCTCTGGCATTTTCCCGGAGTGCTGGACTCGGATTTCAACCCGAAATACGCCAGAGTCGAATGGAAGTCGGATGAAAAATCATTCGCGAAATGGTGCGCCGGCGAAACTGGGTTTCCCATCGTGGACGCCGCGATGCGGCAGTTAAATTCGACCGGCTACATGCACAATCGGCTGCGCATGATCACGGCGATGTTTCTAACCAAAGACCTGCACATTCACTGGCGCGAGGGAGAGCGTTATTTCATGCAGAAACTGGTGGATGGCGAGATCGCCTCGAACAACGGTGGCTGGCAATGGAGTGCCGGAACCGGAGCCGACGCCGCGCCGTATTTTCGCATCCAAAATCCGTGGTTGCAGACGGCGCGCTTCGATCCCGAAGGGAAATTTATTTTACGCTGGGTGCCGGAGCTTGCGGGGGTTGATCCCAGTCGATTCGCACAGCCGACGGCCATCGCACTCTCGCGAAATTATCTTCCACCAATGGTCGATCATCACCGCGAGCGTGAAATAACTCTCGATATGTTTCAGAAAGCACTCGTCTCATGATCAGACAAGCCGAGATCTCATTTATGAATATCATAAATGAGACTATCTTGAGTGCTTTTACAGAGCTTCCCTCGCAAGATTTTAAAAAATGAGGCAGGTACGGCTGAGGCTCTATAGAAATCATGAAGATGATTCTAGTTTTACTATCCATGAGTTTCTTATTTGCGAAAATCGAGGCGGCCGATGCAAACGTCTCTCAAAAGATGATCAACGCCTCTTTGATCGCCCGTCAGAGCAGTCTTCCTCATTCCACCGGCTATTGCTGGAGATTCGTGAAGAAGGCTCTGGTAGCTTCCGGCGCGGTCTCTTCCTATCCAAAAACAAATCTTGCCTGCGAGGCAGGTAAGGAACTGGTCGAAGTCTATGGATTTAAGAAATTGCGCGTTTCCTCACCTTGGAAAGCACCCGTGGGAGCGGTCCTCGTCTATGCTGCCAACCGGAGATACCATGCCGGTCACGTCGAAATTCGCGGTAGCAACGACTTCGTTTCTGATTATCGCGGTCGTCGTCCAGCAGCTTTCAAGTTCCTGGGTGCCTACGCCCAGATGGAGTCCTAAGTCGATTGGAGCTGCCCGATAAGTTCATTCATGGTTGCTCTGGCACGCGGCGGACGCCTAAATGATTACCCAGCTTGCACGCAGACGGCGGCTCGTTGACAGGGAGTCACGTCTAAATGACGTATTCCGCCGATGGATAAACCGGCGTGGTCATGAGCAACGAATAAATATAAAATTTATTATGAAAACAACTCTGATTATTTGTCTCCTTGCGGCATCCATTCTGTTCACCGGTTGCGAGACCCTTGTTGAAAGCCGCCATCCCGTTCGTGTTTATGAGCAACCGCATTATTACAACCACGGACCGCGTCCTGACTATTACGATGGTGGTTACGGTTATCGTGATGGCCGAACATATGAGCGCGATGTAATCGTCAATAACCGACCCGACGTTATTGTACGGCAACAGCCCCGGGTTTACCACCGCGACACCCGCGTTGTGGTGGTTCCACAGCGGTCTGCACGCACAGTGGTTCAGCACCATGATGCTCCTCGCGATACAAAGAAAAAGAAACACCACGAGAACGATCACGACAATCGCTAATAGCAATGAAACGCAAATAGGCGACCCTGCTTAAACCAATGGGCCGCCTTTTAACGGTAAAGCTTGGGTGTTTTCGGGCAGCCTGAATAGACGACCGCCCTTCATTAACGATCTCATCGTCCCCTTTGGGGGGATTCCACTTTTCAGGAAATGGTCGATGAAGGCCAGTGTCTAGCTTGTTTTGAAGCTGGTGCGAATTTGCTGGGCCACGAGTTCCTGCGCATCGTCGGGACGATTGCAAAGGACTGCGGCGACGACTTTTTCGCCTTGCAGGCAGGTGAGTGTGAATTGCTTTTTGCTGTATTCGCCCTCGAGTTTGGTGCGAACGATTGGCTTGGAAAAATCGCCGAGAAAACGCAGTTTTAGATCGAAGAAATCGAGCCCGAACTCCGGCAGATATTCGAATTTTTGCCGCTTGCGTCCGGTGATGTTCGCTCCTGCGGTCTGGCCCTGGAGTTCTGCGCAACTCGGATAATCCCAACGCCGCACGCTGCCAAAAATACGGTCGGGGAAAAGCGCGACCGGGCCAGCCGCATAGATGCCTTTTTCGTCCGTCTCGAGATATTCGTTGACCGGGCAGCCGTTCGGGCTGCTCAGCGGAGTGCCGGTGACGAGACGCAGATCAGGCTCGCTGCCGAGCGCGACGACTGCCATTCCGGCGGCGAAACGTGTGCCACTTTTGAGTTGCACATTTTTCAAGACAGTCTTGCCCTCAAAGCCATTGAGATTCTCCTCCAAGGTCAATTTAATCCCGTGGGCGAGGGCGTATTCGTTGAGGAATTGACCCGTGGGTGCATCGACCAAGCCATCCAGGAGAAATTTGTCGCCACTGAGCAGGATGACATTGTGATTGCTCGATTTGAGGGCGGCAGCGTAATGCAACCCTGCGAGACCGGACCCGATGACTACGCAGCCTTTTTCATGGCTGGAAATCTCTCGAATCGCACCGAGATCGTGCGCTGTCCGGGGATAAATGATGTTACCAAGGTTAAAGCCGGCGATCTGCGGACGCTTCGGGCGCGAGCCGGTGGCGATGAGGGCTTTTTTGAACTCGATTGTCTGCCCGGTGTTGAGCACGGCGAGGCGGCGCTCGATGTTGAACTGGGTGACTAGCGTGCTCGGGCGGTAGTCGATTTTGTTTTCCTTAAACCAGCCGTCGGGTGACACGGTAATGCTGGAGGGATTGGTCAGGCCTTCCTTGAACCATTGCTTGTCGAGCACAGGTAGCCGGTGGGGAGGAAGATGGTCGTCGCCCACGAGCAGAACACTGCCTTTGTGATCATACTGGCGGAGGGCTTGGCAGGCATGGAAAGCGGTCAAGCCGGCTCCGACAAAAAGGTAATCGCGGTGGATCATTGCAGAAAGCTAAATGACCTTCAGGAAAAGTGGCGAGCAAATTCCGACTAAACCGGAAAGAGGAGGCTAATAACCGTCCTTTTTCAACGGGCGGCGCAGGCCCAGAGTGAGATACGGGTCGGGGGAAAATTGATAGCCAAGTAGGGGTGGCGCGGGTTCGATAAACTTCTGGAGCGTGAGGTATTTGAACTGCGAACCCATGCTTTCGGGGTGAGTAAGCGTCTGTAATTCCCTCAAGCGCTGTGCTGTGGCCTCGCTTAACTGACCCGCTTGGGATTCGGCTTCAATGGCGGTGAATTCACTCTGACCCACGCCGACGAGGAAATGATTCTGGTCCGCAAAACCAGTGACTTCCATTTCACTCGCCAGAGCGACCTCTGCGATGCTGGTGAAATCCACATGCGCGGTGATGTCCGTCTCGCCGAGCTTCTCAAACGGGTTGTAATGGCGCTCGTGCTTACGGTAGCACGTCAGAGTTCCCTCAGTTCGTTCCAGGGAATAAAACTGATGGCGAGAGTAGCCGTAATCGATCACCATAATGTAACCGCAACGCAGGGCGCGGGCGGCGTTCTCCATCCAAGTCATGGCCCGCAGATTCACCTCGGTTCGATATTGATCTGGGAGCGCCGTGGGGAGCTTGGTGAGGTATTTGGCCAAGATCTGAGTCGATGGCTTACCAAGGGTGAAAGTGAAGTTTCCACTGTCGTAATCCACGTAATTCTCCAGCCATTCATTACGAATCAGCGAAACGAGATGCACTGGCATGGCGTCGAGGAGTTCATTGCAAAAATACACGCCAAAAATCGAGCCGTTGCCCAGCGCATCGATCTCCTCCGACCAGCCGGTGCGCTGCCTGCCGAAACGGGCCAGGCGTTTCTTCTGCTCCGCCGCCAGCACCGCAGATGGCTCGATGATCCAGTAGCGCAAGGACTGAAAGAAATCCGGAAACAAGATTCCCGCCGTCTCCAAAATATCGCTGGCCAGCTGGCCGCGATCCGCCGCCTGCTCGACGATAGTAAATTCATCGGGCCTCCCCAATCGCGTCCACATTTCGTGGAATTGGCGCGTGAGCAATTCACCGAAAGTCCTGCCCACACTGACACTTGTATAGAAGTCGCCCAGCCTGCCGATCGTCGCCTTGCCGGAGGAATAATAGCCCCATTCCGGGTGGTAAAGCGCCTGCTGCATGAACCAGCGAAACGTTACGGGACCATGACGCAAAATCTGGTCGCGAAAGTGCTGCGTCAATTCTTCCGAGAGGGACATCACGGGTAAAGTGGAGGCGGCCTCTCGGTATGACAAGTGCAAATACGAGTCGCAAAAGATCGAAAAATATTTTTGCGACTCGGTTTTAGTCTGACATATCATGCCGCGATGCGGACCAAGGATAAATTTTGTCATTTGCCAGACATCTTGTGACGTCTTCTGAGATGACCCACGGCGAACAAATCACCAAGGCCAGCCGCTCCAATCTCGCGCTGGCCTTCCTCTCATTGCCGGAACCGAAACGTCGAGATATCAGTAATTTCTACGCCTTCTGCCGGATCGTCGATGATCTCGCGGACCAACCGGGAATACCTGTGGCGGAGCGTCAGACCCAGCTAGATATTTGGCGAGCGGCGGTTCTCGAAAAAACTCCCGGCGAAAACCCGCTGGCCGCCGATTTTCGCGCCACGCTCGACCGTTACCCGTCCATCGACCGCAGTCTGCTGGGCGACATCATCAGTGGGATGGAAATGGATCTCAGAGGTATGCGTTACGAAACCCTGGCCGACTTGCAGCTTTATTGCTACCGGGTCGCCGGAGCTGTCGGCCTGGTCAGCATCGAAATGTTTGGCTACCAAAATCCTTCCGCCCGCGATCACGCCCGCGCTCTCGGGGAAGCCTTGCAACTCACCAATATCCTGCGCGATGTCGCTGACGACTACCGCAATGGCTGCCGCATTTACCTGCCACTCGCATGGCTTCGTGAGTACGGTTACAGCGAGGACGATCTCCGCGCCGAACGTCACAACGCCGCCTTTCTCCGCGTCATGCAAACCCTCGCCGCTTTCGCCGGAAGAAATTACGCCGCCTCCGATGCTGCCATCGCTCCCGAAGACCGGCGCTCCCTGCGCCCGGGGCTGATCATGGGCGACATCTACCGACGAGTGCTGCAAAAAATGGAGCGAAACAAATTTCGAGTATTTTCCACTCATTACCGTCTGACTCACATGGAAAAGCTATGGCACGTCCTACGCCGGATGTGTTTCCCCTAACTTTTTTCTAACAAATACATTCCAAACCCTGTCTCAAACGAATAACCCAATATGACCAAAAATAAATTCACTGCCCTCGCTGTCGCCCTCGCCATAAGCTCCTCCAGTCTGCTCACCTCCTGTGAAACTGCCGCCGGCACCGGCGCTCTTGTGGGCGCTGGCATAGGAGGAGCCATCGGCCATAACACCAACAATGGGGGCGGCACCCGCACTGCCGTCGGAGCCGGACTCGGCGCTCTGGCTGGAGCCCTCGCCGGAGCTGCCTACGACGAACACAAACGCGAAAAATACGCCCGTGAGGACGGCTACTATCGCGACGGCGAAGTTCGCACTTATGAACGCCGCGAGCGCAGCTACCCCTACGGCGAACCCACCCGCTACTCTGGCTACGTCCGTAGCCCGTATCGTCCGTATAACATCATCGACGTCCGCGGCATCCCGAGAGGTGCGCTGGTTGTCGATCCGTCGGTGGACCGCCCGTTCCGCAATCCTTGATAGGAATCTAACTCCGCTCTAAGAACCAGAGGCCGCGCTCGAAAGAACGCGGCTTCTTTTTTACTGACTTTGAGGTGGAGTGTGGAAATTTTATGAACCGCGCAATACCTGTTTGTCATTATCAATGATGCTCAAGTCATTATTGATTCCTGTAGTGGGCCGGGTAACCACCTCGCCATTTACCTGCTGGCCACCCGTAATGCGCATGAACAGAGTGAAGCTCCCGTGAAAAACGCCAACCGCGATTCCACGGAAACAACCAGACGATCCTTGTTAATGCTGCCAGAAGTTGACTGGCAGATAACGACTTTACACGGCCGCTTTTCTTTTGGCGTCCCAGCGCGCTTTCATCGCTGCGGAAATTTTCGCTTTCGCTTCCGGAGTCATGCCGCTTTTTCTCTTGGTTTTAGTCTTTACTTTTTTCACCGGCCCACTCTTCGCAACGGTTGATGGAGCTTTGGTGCGACCGCCTGTTTTTCTCCGCTTCGCTTTGGTGGGAGTGACAGCCTCGACGGTTCCATCGACTAGCTTGCTGAGCTTGGCTTGAAGAAGGTCAATCTGTTTGCGGATGTGAAGAACTTCCTCGATTTTTTCGATGGAGTGGCTCCAGAAGGATGATGTTGATTTTATTTTGGCCATAGAAGTTCAATTAATAGACAGCCTTCGTTCCGGTGACAACACTAAATAGCAAGCATCCTTAAACTATTTCCAAGGTAAATGGCTTTCTATTTGCCGTGTCGTTTTGCCGGTGCATAATAGATGCCATTCGTTTTGAAGTTGGAGTGTGTCGCGAAACTACCACTCTTTGGATAATCAGGACGCGCAGTTAGCTCAGCGGTAGAGCGGCTCGTTTACACCGAGTTGGTCGGGGGTTCGATCCCCTCACTGCGCATTTTTTCTGAATGAATTTCGCCGCAGGAGGTCTAAATTGGCATATGAAACTTCCATTGCTTCCCAAACTCGTGCTGGCGGGAGCGCTTCTCACGCTTTTTTCGTCACCGGCCACCGCGGATTCCAAAAACAATCATCATCGCCCCGATCGATTCGATGTTCACGTTTCCAATGATAGTGACCGCAATCGAAACATCCGCAACGAGCGCATCGCTGACTACAAGCGCGCGGAGTCCTCACACCGCGATTATCACCGGGATGATCGACACTACTATGGCGGCGGAGGCAACTACCGTGGCGGCTACTACGGATACGCGCCGTCTTACTACAGCTATCCGCGGACTTCCGTCGCGATTGGCGTGGGCACCACCTACGATACGGAATACATCGGCACCTATCGCAATGATTATGACCGCCCTATCTACCGCGGCCAACAAGTGTCCGAGGGCGTGAGTTCCTCACTCGAAGTTTCCGTGCAAAAGAAACTCGCCCGCCTCGGCTACTACTCCGGCTCGATCGATGGCGACATCGGTCCTGCCACCCGCCGCGCCATCACGCGTTTCCAGCGCGATAATGAACTGGCCCAGACTGGTCGAATTGACCGCAACTTGGTCAGCGCCCTCGGCATTTCCTAGCTGTTCAAGAATCGTAAGCGAGATTGGGTGCGAGCCAGCGTTCCACCCAATCTTTTGGTTTTCCCTTGCGAGTTGCATAGTTATCCACCTGATCGGACTCGATCTTGCCGACGGCAAAATACTTTGCTTGCGGATGGGAAAAATACAATCCGCTGACTGCAGCTCCCGGATGCATGGCCATGCTTTCCGTCAGGATAAGCCCGGCATTTTCCT
The DNA here is from genome assembly GCA_038230215.1 of Chthoniobacterales bacterium. GTDB lineage: Bacteria > Verrucomicrobiota > Verrucomicrobiia > Chthoniobacterales > DASVRZ01 > DASVRZ01. Next base: position 135,502 of record JBBRNR010000002.1, read on the forward strand.
GCGCTTGCAATAACTCAAACAGCGTCGTTTTCTCCGTGTGATCTGGGCATGCTGGATAGCCTGGAGCCGGTCGAATGCCTTGGTATTTCTCTCGAATAAGCTCCTCGCTGTTGAGGTTCTCCGTCTTCCCAAAACCCCAATCGCATCGAGCTTGCGCATGGAGATATTCGGCAAATGCCTCCGCCAGCCGGTCGGCCAGTGCCTTGACCATGATTGCGTTGTAATCATCGAGGTCAGCTTTGTAGATGTCTGCAATTTCATCCGCGCCATGAATGGAAACACCGAAGCCGCCGATGTAATCCGCCTCCGACGGCGAAACGTAATCGGCCAGCGAATGATTCTTCTGCCCCTCCGGTTTCTGCATTTGCTGACGCAGACAATGCAAGGTCGCCAGAGTTTTCAGTCGAGTTTCATCTATATGGAGCGCGATGTCCTCGCCGGTTGAATTCGCAGGCCAAAAACCATAGACGGCACGTGCGGTGAAGAGTTTTTCCTTCACGATCCGCTGTAGTAAATTCTGTGCGTCGGCGAAGAGCGTTTTGCATTCCTCACCGACCACCGGATCATCGAAAATCGCCGGATAACGTCCGCGCAATTCCCACGTGTGGAAAAACGGCGACCAATCGATGAACGCCACAAGGTCTTCCAGTGAAATCAGCCCATCATGATGATGCGGCACGCCACAGTCGCATGGAACTCCGTTGGGTAAAAACTTCGGGTCAGTGCTCAGAACGCGTAGCCCCAAAAATGATGGCTTCGGCGGCAGATAATTTTTCCAGTCGAGTTCCAATCGATTCTGACGCGCCTTCTCAAACGTCAGCGATTTGCGCTCCTTGCTCTTGTTCGCGTGTTCGTTGCGAAGAGTCTGATATTCGGCCAGCACGTTTTCTTTGTAAGCAGCCGATTGCTGGTCATTCAGCAGACTGCTAACCACTCCGACGGCTCGCGACGCATCCAAAACATGGATCACGTTTCCGGGAAAATGCGCCGCGATTTTCACTGCCGTGTGCGCCTTGCTGGTCGTGGCACCGCCAATCAACAGCGGCTGCGTAAAACCCTGCCGCTGCATCTCTTGCGCGACATGAATCATCTCGTCGAGCGATGGCGTGATCAATCCACTCAGACCAACAATGTCTGCTCCGATCTCTTTCGCTTTCGCCAAAATCTGGTCGCACGGCACCATCACGCCCATGTCGATCACCTCGTAATTGTTACAGGCGAGCACCACGCCGACGATGTTTTTGCCGATGTCGTGCACGTCGCCCTTGACCGTGGCCATGAGCACTTTTCCCTGGGCGCGATCGCCCGGACGTTTCTCCGCTTCCATGAATGGCAGCAAATACGCGACCGCTTTTTTCATTACGCGGGCCGATTTCACGACCTGCGGAAGAAACATTTTCCCGGCTCCGAAGAGGTCGCCAACGATGCTCATTCCAGCCATGAGTGGACCTTCAATGATATGGAGCGGACGCTCGTATTTACCCCGCGCCTCCTCCACATCGGCGTCGATAAATTCCACGATTCCCTTCACCAGCGCGTGACTCAGCCGGTCTTCGACGGGACCGTTGCGCCACTCACTGACCACAGCCTCGACCTTGCCTTTGGCCTTCACGGTTTCGGCGAAATTGACCAGCCGCTCAGTCGCATCGGGACGGCGATTCAGAATCACGTCCTCGACGAGTTCGAGCAAATCGGCGGGAATATCGCTGTAAACTTCCAGCATCCCAGCGTTGACGATTCCCATGTCGAGTCCGGCTCGAATGGCATGATAGAGAAACGCCGAATGCATCGCCTCGCGCACTGGATTGTTACCGCGAAAGCTGAACGAAATATTGGAAATACCGCCGCTGATGCGCGCGTGCGGCAGGTTCGCCTTGATCCAGCGGCAGGTCTCGATGAAATCGACCGCGTAGTTGTTGTGTTCCTCCAGACCGGTCGCCACGGTGAGGATGTTTGGGTCAAAAATAATGTCTTCCGGCGGAAATCCGACCTTGTCCACCAGCAGCCTGTAACTCCGCTCACAAATTTCGATCTTGCGCGCAAACGAGTCCGCCTGACCCTGTTCGTCGAAGGCCATCACGACCGTCGCCGCACCATATCGGCGAATCAGACGCGCCGATTGAAGGAACTTTTCCTCGCCCTCTTTTAGCGAGATCGAGTTGACGATTCCCTTGCCCTGAATGCACTTGAGCCCGGCTTCAATGACGCTCCATTTCGACGAATCGACCATCACCGGAACGCGCGCGATCTCGGGTTCGGTCATGATGTAATTCAGAAACTTCGTCATGGCCGCCGCGCCATCGAGCATGCCTTCGTCCATGTTCACGTCGATGATCTGGGCGCCGTTTTCGACCTGATGCCGCGCCACCGCCACGGCGTCTTCGTATTTCTCGTTCAGAATAAGTTTGGCAAACTTAGGCGACCCCGTGACGTTGGCCCGCTCGCCGATGTTTACGAAATTAGTCGTCGTATCGACGGTTAGCGCATCGATGCCGGAAAGGCGAAGCGGGCGCGTTTCCCGGGTAGTGCGGGCGTCTCGCCTGCTGGTTTGGGCATCCTGCCCAAACTCTTCTGAAACGTCGGCTTGGAGGGAAACGTCCGGCAAGATGCCGGACTCAGCAGGCGGGACGCCCGCACTACCCGGGACTATTCGTGGCGATATCCCTTTAACAGCGATGGAAATTTTCTCGATATGCGGCGGAGTCGTTCCGCAACATCCACCGACGATGTTGTAGAGTCCGGTGCGACCCCATTCAGCAAGTTGTGGTGCGAGCGATTCTGGCGTTTCCGGAAATCCAGTCGGGAGCAGGGGATTGGGCAGTCCAGCGTTCGGGTAAACGCTGACGTAGAGCGGCGCGATGGCCGATAGTTCTTCGATCAGCGGTCGCATTTCCTCGGGACCGAGCGCGCAATTCATCCCGACGCTGAGCAACGGCACATGCGAAATGGAGTTCCAAAACGCCTCCACCGTTTGCCCTGTCACCCCGCGCGTGCCGCCTTTTTGGATAAAAGTGACCGACGCCATGAGCGGAATTTCCCGTCGTTTTTCGGAACTGCCAAAAGTCGCGACTTTCGACCATTCGGAATTTGCCGAATGGGTGTTTGTCATCACTTTTGGGGTCTCGGCTTTTCCCGAAGGGCTGTCTGTCGCGACTTTACCTGTCTCGGAATTTTCCGAACGGGTGTCTGTGGCGACTTTCGACCGTTCGGAATTTTCCGAATGCCCCAAACTGGTGACTTTGCTTGTCCCGGACTTTTCTGAGGGGCACACATTCATTTTGAACGGGACCGGAGCCAGATTTCGCTCGTCCAAAATCTGCTGAATCGCAAAAAAGGCCGCCTTCGCATTCAACGTGTCGAAAATCGTCTCCACCAGCAAGATGTCCACTCCGCCGTCGAGTAGCGCGCGAGTCTGCTCGCCATATGCGGCCACGAGTTCATCCCAATTCGTGCCCCGCGAGGAAGCGTCGTTCACGTCCGTCGAGATGGAACTCGTCTTGGTCGTCGGCCCGAGTGCCCCGGCCACGAAACACTGACGCCCCGGTTGCGCGGCCATCACGCTATCAGCGGCGCGGCGAGCGCATTGGGCGCCGGCAAACGCCATTTCGTAGGCCAGTTTTTCCATGCCGTAATCGGCCAGTGAAATGAACTGCCCGTTAAAAGTATTTGTCTCGGCGATGTCCGCTCCGGCTTCGAAATAACGACGGTGAATTTCTTCGATGATTTGCGGTTGAGTCAAATTGAGCAGCTCATTGTTGCCCTTCACAAACCGGATTTCCTTACCGTGCTGATCCTTTCCAACCCAATCGGCGAAGCGCTCACCGCGAAATTGTTCCTCGGTCAGGCCATATTGCTGGATGGTCGTGCCCATCGCACCGTCGATAATGACAATGCGTTCCTGGAGAAGTTGGGCGAGCGGATGCATGACGGAAATATGGACGAATTCAGCGGGAGTTCAAATAACGAATTAACGTATCATGATTCGATGATGCGTAAGGTTTCAGTGAAATTGCGTTCGAGGGTAAATCGACTTCCATGTGACTGACGACGGGCTGAATTCTCGTCTGGCAGCCAGCGTTTTAGAGCGGCAGCCAAGGCGGAAACGTCGCCAGGATTTTCAATGGCAGTTCCATCGGTATCTGGGTCGAGAATTTCGGAAACGCCGTTAGCGGTCGTCGTGATGATCGGCAATCCGGCAGCCAGCGCTTCCAAAGTCGCATTGGAAAACGGATCGTAAATCGTTGGCAAAATGAAGGCATCCGCCGCGTGCAAAACATCGGCGACTTGTGAGGTCGGCCCGAGAAAACGGACGTGCGAGGCGGCGAAATGTTCCGAGTTTCCTTTTCCGCTGACCAATAAAATTGCGCCTGCCTCATGTGCTGCGGCAATGGCGAAACGCAGTCCTTTGCGCTCCCAACCCGAGCCGACGAAGACGGCGACACGGTCATCTGGCTGCAACTCAAATCGTTTTCGTAACTCGTCGCGAGTCACCGATGGCGTGGCCCATTTCTGTGGATCGATGCCGTTGCGGACGACTTCCACTCGAATGGAACTTCCGTAGTTTTCGGCGATTTCGCGGCGGACCATCTCGGAGTTGGCGATGACGCAGCGCGCGCCGAGGATGACTTCTTTTTCCAGCCGCAGTAGGGCGCGATGCTTCGGGTTGAAGGCAAATGTGAGCCGTCGCAGAGGCGACTCAAACTCCGCCCGGCGTTTCAGCCACGCGGCATGAACGCCATCGCCAGCCCGGTAGAAGTCGCATTGGGAAACGCGTTCGAGACTGAAAAGGACATCGCATTTTTCCTTCGGTCGCAGCGCGACGAGTTGATCGGAGAAGAGGTGCGGCGATTTTCCTGGGACTCGAATCATTTCCCCAAGGCCCCATTCCTGCCATTCTGGAGAGCAGAAAAGGACGGTGTCGTGACCCGCCGCCCGTGCCGCTTGTGCAAACCCGCGAAGGTAACTTTCCGCCCCGCCAGCCCGGGAATAGCCGCGACGGACGAGTCCTATGCGCATGGCGGAAGTGGGCAGGGCTTGCTTAGGGTCACGTTTCACCTTAGAAAATGCGCGGGTCCAGACCAGCCCAAAAACCGGTAGATGCCTTCTTTTCAGCCCAAAAACGTCTTTTACGCCACGAGCGCCCGGTTGGGGGGAGTGGGGCTTGACGCGGTCGCGCTGGAAAGTGTTATCGGGTTGCACGAGGCCGGCATCCTCGGTCGGGCCTTGGCTTACGAAAACCGGCAGACGCTAGTGCCATCCTCCCAGATTCAAACGATGAGGGGTGCGCCGGTGAAACTGCTCTCCTGGCTGCGACGCGACTATTACTATGGGGCGAAAAAGCATTACGCCGACTGGGTGGCGCGCCGGACGCTGGAACAGGGCGAGTTTGATGCCTTTCACGGCTGGTCGGGCGACGCTCTACGGACCTTGCGCGTGGCGAAGGCGAGATCCATTCCGTCGCTGTTGGAGATTCCTACCTGGCATCGGAACAAGGGAAAAATCAAACCTGCCGTCACCATGTCCGAGCGCAAACGCGATCAGGCGCATTGGCCGCAAAGCTGGCTCAACCGGCTGCTTATTACCCGACAGCACGTCATGGAGGAGTATGAACTGGCCGATCTGATTCTGGTTTTATCGGAGAAAGCCGCCGAGACGTTTCTGATCCAGGGCGTGCCGGAGAAGAAACTTTTTCGCTTCTCGCGCGGCGTCGATCCATTGCGATTCTCGCCTGCGGAACGGCGTCCGGAAAAGCTGCGTTTCCTGTTTGTCGGCGCGTTGATCAAGCGCAAAGGCGTCCATGTCTTGCTGGAGGCGTGGAAGAAACTCGGCTTGAAAAACGCGGAACTCGTTCTTGTCGGCTCGCTGCATTCCGAGATAGAGCCATATCTCCACGAATTTAAAACCGATTCGGTCCGGCTGGCCGGGTTCGCCGGAAGCGTCGAGGAAAGTTATCGCTCGGCGCACGTCCACGTCTTCCCGTCGGAGTGCGAGGGCAGCGCGAAAGTCACCTACGAGGCCGCGGCCTGCGGGTTGGCGCAAATTACCACGCGCGAGTCGGGCGACGTCGTCATCGACGGCGTGAACGGCCTCATCGTTCCGCCAAATGACGTGGAGGCGCTGGCTGTCGCGCTGGAAAAACTGGCTGCCGATCCCGATCTCGTTGCCCGCATGGGAGCCGCCGGACGCCAGCGTATTCTGGAGAATTTCACCTGGAGGCACTTTCGCCAGCGGCTTCTCGAGGCCCATCGACTGGCCTGGCAGCGCGTCCACGGATGAAATCCATCGTGGCCATTCAGCTCAAGCGGATTGGGGATTTGATCCTGACCCTTCCCGCTTTGGAAGCATTGCGAAAGGCGTATCCGGCGGCCCGAATCACCCTCGTCATCGACGGCGGCACGGCGGAACTGGCCCCCGCGATTCGTTGTGTGGACCGGGTGCTGGTTTACAAAAAAAACTCGCTGAACCCAGGGACGTTTTTCCGACTGATATTCGCACGCCATGACGCGGTGCTCGATTTTACCGGAACGGATCGCTCGGCTTTGCTCACATCGCTGACGCGGGCGACAAGGCGAGTTGCATTCCAATGGGCGGAAAAAAACTCGCTTCGCTCCCGCTCCTACACCCAATTCATCGAATCGCCGGTCCGCGAAAAGCACACGATCGATCATTACCTCGATCTGCTTGCGGGCGTCGATGTGACACCGACTCCGGCGGAGTTGCATCTCTATCTGCCCGATTCTGCCCGAAGTCTTGTCCTTGATTCGAGTTACATCGTCATGCACGCCGGAGCCGCACGGGCGGAGAAATACTGGCAGCCGGAACGCTGGGCAGCGGTGATCGATCATTGCCAGAATGAGATGAAACTCCCATGTGTTTTGATCGGCGGTCATTCGGAAATGGAGCAGCAGGCCATCCGCGAGATTCGTGAAAAAACCAGGTCGAGTTTCATTGATATGTCCGGAAAACTGAGCCTGCTCGAATCTGCGGCATGGATTAAAAACGCGAAACTTTTCATCGGAATTGACTCGGGTCCGAGTCATCTCGCCGCCGCTTCGCGGACTCCGCAAATCACACTTTTCGGGCCGACCAACCCGTTTCACTGGCGTGCGCTACATGTGGGTTCCATCGTCCTGCAGGGTGGAAAACAGAATCCGCTGGCCAGATTCGACTCACACTCGACTCCCGGCGACCTCAATGCCTTATCGACGCAGGAAGTGATTCATGCGATAAATCTCCTCCTGCCGAATCCCTAAAAATAGCATGTCCGACCTCAAGAAACCGAAGGCAAAAAAGCCGAAGCCCACCTTTCTTCAAACTCTCCGCTCCAGCGCAAAACCTGTCCGCCAATTACTGCCTTACCTCCGCCCGTATCGCGGACGTTTCATTCTCGGTCTCCTGCTCGGCGCGGCTTTTGGAATTGTTAGCGGATTACTCCCACTCGTTCTGCGCGAAGTGCTCACACTCGTCCCCGGCGGAACTGGCGCGACGAAAACGGCGGTTCACGCTCCCGCTGAAGCTAAGAATAAATTACCCGTGGGCGCCACCACGTTTGAAAAAATAAAACATGGTCTCTTTCAGAAATATGAAAAGGCCAAGATGAAGGACACCACCGGGCCGAAAATCGACTCGGCACTGACTCTCTGCGCGACCATTCCTTTCATCATCATCGTTCGTGGAGCGCTATCGTATTTTTCCTCCTACTTCATGGCTTGGGTGAGTCTGAGAGTGCTCTCGGATTTGCGCGACGATGTCTATCAGCACGTCATGAAGCAGTCGCTCGACTTCTTTCATAAGAACAAAAGTGGCGACCTCATTTCGCGCGTTTACAACGATCCGCGCATGGCCCAGATGGCGCTCTCTACCATCAGCAGCGACTTGGTAACACAACCTGTGGCGATTCTGATGGCGGTATCGGTGCTCGTTTTTCTCGATTGGAAATTCACTTTAATCAGCCTTTGCCTTTTTCCGCTTTGCCTGTTGCCGGTGATCTATTATGGCAAAAGCGTGCGCAGGGGCGGAGGCAGTGAAGAAGATAGCGCGGCGGGCATGATGGTGATTCTGCAAGAGTCGTTTGCCGGCATTCGGGTGATCAAATCCCTGGCTCGCGAAAAGCATCAGGTCGAGCAATTTGCAGAGAGCAATCTCCAACAGTTTCATCAATCCTTTAAAATCCGTCAATCTGTCGAGGCGGTCGGTCCCATCGTCGAGGGCGTCTCGGCCATTGGGGCTGGACTCACCATTTTCTACGTGTGGTATTCCGGAATTCCCGTAGGGACTTTCATGGCGATGCTGACGGCGCTTTTTCTACTCTACGACCCGATGAAAAAGCTCAGCCGCATCCACGTCACGATGCAGCGGACTTTCGGTGCAACGGCGAAAATTTTCGAGATACTCGATAGCGAACCGCTCGTGGTAGATCGTCCGGACGCAGTGTCGATCACTAAAGCAGTGGGACATTTGCGCTTCAACGACGTCACTTTCGCTTATCGAAAAGATCGTTATGCGGTGAGCAATATCCAATTCGATTTCGAGGCTGGAAAATACTACGCTCTCGTCGGTGCCAGCGGCGCGGGAAAGAGCACGCTGATGGCGCTCATTCTTCGATTTTACGAGCCAGGCAAAGGCCTTATCCAACTCGACGGACGCGACATTCGCGACATCACGCAAACATCGCTCCGCGAGCAAATCGGCGTCGTCACGCAGGAGACATTTCTCTTTCACGACACCATCGCAAACAACATCCGCTACGGACGTTTTGAGGCATCGGACGACGAGGTGATTCAAGCGGCGAAATTGGCCCACGCAGATGAATTTATCATCGAGCAACCCAACGGTTACAAAACCGTCATCGGCGACAAAGGCTGCATGATTTCCGGGGGCCAGCAGCAGCGTCTGGCGATTGCGCGCGCCCTGCTAAAAAATGCCCCGGTTCTCTTGTTGGATGAGGCTACATCCGCGCTCGACTCAGAGTCCGAACTGGCCATTCAATCCGCCTTGGAGTTGCTCGCCTCGGGCCGCACGGTGATCGCGATCGCGCACCGGCTCTCGACCATTTTGAAGGCCGACAAAATCATCGTCATGGACCAGGGGCGCATCGTTGAGGTCGGCAGCCACGAGGAACTTCTCGCTGAATCCACGATCTATCGCCGACTCTATAATATCCAGTTTCGCAACAGCGACATGCCTGCCGATCTGGAAATGGTGAGTTAGGTTACAATGGCCGGGTTGTCCAGCCATCGCCCACGTTTATAAAGTGCTGATACTACGGACCTTACTCTCCCAGCGCGTGAGCAAATGGATGACGACATTGGTGCCGAAGCGGAATGTGTTGGCTATTTTATCGGGTTCTAGGCCGCGAAAATAAGTATTGCGATGATCCCATAGTTTCTCGTTCAAGGCCACTCGACGGTTATTCAGGTCTCTGCGCTGATCGATCTCCCATCGAGCATTCATGCCGATCTGCCACATGTCGCCATAGTCATTAGCGGTATAAAGCACGGCGATCTCACCATTATATTTCAAGGCGTAGATCGGCTCTTGGTAGCTATTCATGCCAGGTGGAACCGTCATTATTTCCTTATAGTAGGTCTTCGTGAAAATCTCATGACTTCTCGGCAGCGGCTCAAATTGTTTGTCCAAATCAGGAATGACCCGCTTCATCTCGCGACGAAAGGCGAGATCGAAACGCGAACGCTGGCCGGGTAGGGAGCTATCGCCCCAAATGCATCCGCCCAGACGCACGTAACGCTGGAGATTCTCCACTTCCTTGGGTGTGAGGACGAAATCGCGATGGCCGGAGAAAAAGATGAACGGCGGTTTGACAGCGAAAATTTTGTCGCTGGCGAGATCGATTGCCTCGGGACTGGGCGTAGCGTCAATCTTGTCCTGCGACTGCGTTTTCATGACATAAAGAAGGTTGGGGAGGCTGCCGCCGATGATTTTATCGCCATCTTTGCGAACGGTGGAAAACCAGTCGCCACCGCTGTATTTCGCCACGTAGGCGGTGAACTTAAACTTACGTTCTTTCAACGATCCCCCACCTCCGCCGCTGGGACTTTGTGCCCAGCCAGCGGTAAAGGCGGCGATGGCGGCCTTGGTTTCCTTACTCAAAGCTGTTTGATTTGTCGCCGAAGGCATGCTGGGGGCGACTGCCTCAATGGAGGTGATCGTGTTCGAGCGTGACGGAGCCATGGTCATTGCGGTAGGCATGGAAAAACTCGTGGCGGCCGATGTGGCGGTGGTGATCGCCGTCAATCCAGCGGGAGCTGCGGTCGTTTGGGTAGGAGTTACATTGAATTGTGGCTTCGTCTGCTGAGGCTGTGCGGGCGGCGCAGGGGGAGCCGGATTCGGATCGGACGAGACAAATTGACCGGCCTCGGTGGCGATCATGTCGGGATCGTTCTTGATATTGTCGAAGGCGGCCTTGCTTCCAAAGAAGATCACCAGCAGCAAGTGAAATAGCAAAGAGGCGACGAAGAACTGGGATTTGCTAAGACGAAACCAGAATTCTCGAAACGAGTTTTTTTGGGTGAATGCAGTCATAGGGGGAGACTAGGAGTGGTGTAGCATACTGCCGGAGTTTTTCAGCAGTTTTTTTAATTCTGCACGAGTTAAACGCGAGCCGACTACGGTTTATTGGAAAAAATGGCCGCCTTCTGAATTTTTTAATGCAGTGTAATGCTGCATATATTGCAAAAAAACTTCTTTCACCTGAGGGTTTCGCTCGTTTTTGATCAAAGAGTCGAAAATGGATGGATCGGCGCGCAACTGCACCAAGCACTGCGCCACTTCCAGTCGTTCAGGAGAGTTTTTTTCCTTCAGCAAACTAATCAATACGGGAATCACCTCCGTGCGATGAATCTTCGCCAGCGCTAGCGCGGCTGCGATTTTTCTGAAAATGTTTGGCGAATCCAGCTCATCTAAATACAAGTCCGCCTGCGAAGCATTGGCTAGGTCCAGGATCGCGTCGAAGATTTGCATACGGGCATAGTCATCTGAGTCGTCCACCGAGCGAAACAACTGCTTCGTCACTGTCGGATCCTTCGATTTTGCCAGCGCCTCGGCCGCCTCCGCCCGCACTTTCCAATAACCGTCGCGCAGGCGGATCATCATCAGCTTTTTCGCATCGGGATGATTCAGCTTAGCCAGCGCATGGACCGCCTCCGCGCGCACTTCCTGATCCTTATCCTCGGCAAGATTTTTCAAGGCTTCCAGACAATACGCCCCGCGCAGAACCCCCAGCGTGTAAGCAGTCTGCTGACGCACCTGCGCGTTGCGGCTTTGCGCCTGTTCCAGCAGAATAAAACGTCCGGCTCCCACCGCATCTAGCCGAGCCTGTGTTTTGAGCACCTCCGCGCGTGCCTGGGGATTCGCATTGGCCAACAAGAGAATCAAACGGTCCTCGAGCAGGACAATCTTTTTCGGGTCTTTTTCCAGCCGCCGATTCACCTCCTTCAGGACCTGCTCATAGTCGGATGTTTTCAGCATCGCCATCACCCTATAATGCGCCTCTGAGGAAGGCGGCCGTTCGCAGCCGGCAGTCGTAACTACCAGAAACACGATCAATAAGCGTGCGATTTTTAAAGACATGTCCTTAAAATTTAGCCTTCAGACAAACAGACGACAACGACTCTTTCCACTAACCAACCCTCCGTTGACTTTCCCCTCTATCAACCCTAAAACAAACTTGTGAAAAATTTCACAACTCCACGCGCCCGCATCTCCGCCGCATCGCGCGCCGGCCTCAAGCAAACCTTCGAGCTGATCAATCCGCACCTCTACACGGTCGATCAGCGCATCAAGGAACAAGCCAAAGCCTTTGACCCCGCCATCGAGGGTTATGTCTCCTATGCCCTCGACAATGGCGGCAAACACCTCCGTCCTGCCCTTGCCATTCTGGCTGGTGGAGCCACGGGAAAAATCACCTCCGCCCACATCGATCTCGCCATCATTTTGGAACTCATCCACATGGCCACGCTCGTTCACGACGACATCATCGACGGGGCCGACCGTCGTCGCGACCAACCGACGCCCAACGCCAAATGGGGCAACACCATCAGCGTTCTCCTTGGCGACTGCCTTTTCTCGCACGCGCTCAAGCTCGCCACCAACTTCTCCAACACCGAGATTAGCCGCCGCATCGCAGACGCTGCCACAGAGGTCTGCTCCGGCGAAATCATTCAGACCCAGCGCCGTTTTGACCTCAAACTCAGCACCGCCGATTACTTTCGCATTATCGAAATGAAAACTGGCGCGCTCTTCGCTGCCGCCGCCGAACTGGGCGCCTTCATCAGCGAGGCCAGCCCTGCCAGCATCTCCGCGCTCAAGCAGTACGGCATGAAAATCGGCACCGCCTACCAAGTCTACGACGATCTCCTCGACATTGTCGGCAATGAAAAGGAAGCCGGAAAAACCCTCGGCACCGACCTCCGCAAAGGCAAACTTACCCTTCCTCTCCTCTATCTGCTGCAATCCACCCGCGACCAGGAACACGAGGAACTTAGCACCCAGCTTCTGCGCGGCGAGGACGCCGACATCGACTCCATCATTGAAGCCGTCTATCGGCACGGTGCGCTTAAAGCCGCCGCCAAAGTCGCCCAGCGTATGGTCCGCGAGGCGAACGACGGACTCTCTGTAGTTCCAGAAAACCGTTACACCAACGGCCTGAAAAGCGTCGGCACTTACGTCGGAGAAATCATCGCTCCGTTCGCCAGTTAGTTTTTTGGTGCGAGTTCCATTTCAATGAAAAAATCGGCTCTCGCGGAGTCGACTTTCATTCAAGTTAGATCGCTATCTATTCGCCGTCGTCGCCGATCGCGAGTGTCGGGCAAATCGCCATCGCATTCTGCGCGGCCTCCAATTCCTCCTGACCCTCCGGTTGCTTGAAAAAATAAACATACGTCTCATCGTCATTGTATTTCAAAAGACCGGGAGCCTCATCGAGACACACACGGCATGGAGTGCAGGTGTCATCGACATACCAGGCACCAGGAACGTTTTCAGGAAGTTTATTATTTTGGTCAGCCATGTGAAAATGTTTAGCCGTGGTTGAAGAATCACCGCAAGCCTAATTCACCGGACGCCGTGGAATTCGCGATGGATAAGAGTGATGTTGTTACCGCCGTTAGCGTTGCGCGGCTGCACCGCCAAATTGCGGGGCTGAGCCGCAACAGGAGAGTTCGGAGGCGCCAAGTGGCGGATCGAAGCCGCAATTTGGCGGCTTGGGACCGCAGGCATCAGAGAGACCAGCATCTGGGGACAGATGCCCTCCAGAAAGCGTGGCTGGACGGCACTTGTCTCAAGTGTATCTGCGTTGCGGTGGATGGTTGCAACGCCGGGCGTCCTCTAGTATAGGGGTGGCTTGCGCATGAAAACTTCCGCCTGCATTTTTGCGGCTTTCCTCACGTCCTCCAGCACTTACGCCCAGGACGCCAGCGGCCCCAAAAGCCTCTTCGATCTCGTGAGGACCGGCGGCTGGGTGATGGTTCCCCTCGGACTCGCCTCCATCCTAACGGTAACACTTGTGCTTGTTTATCTCGTCACTCTTCGACGCAGTGCGGTTGTCAGTCGCGAATATATGGAGACTGCCGCTGCCTTGCTCCGGAAACGCGATTACCTCGGCCTGCTAGCGGTCTCGAATCGCCACAACGAGGCCATCGCACGCATCGCGGGCCGCATGCTCGACTTTGCTAACAACCATCCCACCGCCTCGCTCGAGGCCATCCGCGAAGTCGCCGAAACCGAGGGCGGACGCGTGGCCAATTCACTTGGCCATCGCATCACCTATCTGGCTGACGTCGGGACTTTGGCTCCCATGCTGGGCTTGCTCGGAACCGTGTCGGGGATCATTCAATCCTTCGGCGAACTAGGCAAAAAAGCGGGCGATGCCAGTCAGCCGATCCTCCTCGCACAAGGCGTCGGTCAGGCCCTTGTGACTACCGCGGCTGGCATTCTCATTGGTATCGTGGCGATGACGTTTTACGCGTTTTTCCGGGGTAAAGTGCAGAATTTGATCTCCGATCTGGAAGGTGCTTCGACCCATTTACTGACTCTGTTTGCGGTCAGTTTCGACAAGAAAAGCCGCGAGGGCGCGACCAGCCGCCGCTCGGCACTGGACGACGACGATTATTAGAATTTCGTTGGAACTCGAATGAATTTTCGCAGAACCCAGACGCTGCCCACGCCGACTTTCCAGTTGGCGCCTATGATCGATGTTTTGCTCGTCGTGCTTTGTTTTTTCATCCTCACATGGAATTCCGCGCTACACGAAAACGAACTCGACGTCCGTGTTCCCTCGGCCAAAAGCGCCAAGGAAGCGCAGCCTTATTTGGGTCAGGTCGTAATTAACATTCGCAGCGACGGGACGTTTGTGATGAATAAGACGCCACTCGACCGCGACGAATTGCTCGTGCGCCTAAAAAAACTCTCCGGCCTGTACCCCGACCAGGCAGTGATCGTTCGCGGAGACGAGAAAGTGGAATACAAATACATCGCCAATGTCCTCGATATCTGTCGCGGCGCCGACATCTGGAATGTGGCTTTCGCTACAGCCAGTGAGTCAAAGAAATAGCATGAGACGCCGCATTTTAGTCGCTGTGGTTCTGGGCACCTGCTCGCCCTTTTCCTTATTGGCTCAGGAAGCTACGCCAGAACCGGAAGTGCGCCAGGCCATTCCCCTGAACCCGCCTCCGCGCGCGCAGCCGGTGCGTCCGGCAGATGAAGGTGCACAAACGTCCGCCACTCCCATGGAAGTCCGGCGGGCAGAACTGCTCAACCAGCCGACTCCGATACCATTGGACGCCGAACCCGCCGTCCTTGGCGGGAACTCGAACGCTTATCCACGGGCCACGCCCAACCTGCTGGTGCCGCCCAAACCCATGTCCGCCCGTGAGGACGACCAAACTCCCGCAGCGCCGCCGACGGTCGAGACAAATTCCGGACGCGAGATCCGCATCGCGCCGTCCAATGGAGGCGGAGTCGGCAGTGCCGCAGCCGATTTATTGGAAGTCGCCAACGCCTTTTACTCGCGGAAATTATACGATCTAGCAGTGCCGGAGTACGAGAAATATCTCACGAATTATTCCACCGCCTCGGGACGGCAGTCGGCTGTTTTTCGTCTCGGCGAATGCTATCGCGCCCTCGGCAATCCAGGTGTGGCCGTGGGCTATTACCAGAAATTACTGACGGAGTTCAGCAGTGGTGAATTCCTCGGAGCGGCCTCGTATCGTCTGGCGGAAATTTATTACGGCCAGAAGCGTTTCGACGAGGCGATTACGCTTTATCGCAAGGCCGCCGCGAATGCGAAGAACGCCGATCTCACGCTTTCCGCCCGCTACTTTGAGGCGAGAGGTCTGGAGGAAACCGGACGCCGCGCGGAGGCCCGGCTCGTTTTTCAGGACATCATTTCCATCAAGGAGCGGAATCCTTACAAGACCGCCGCCCGGCTTGCCCTCGCGCGTTACGCTGAGGAGACTGGCGCGAAGCAGGAGGCGCTCGGACATTATGCGCAACTCGCCAATGAAACCGAGCGCAACGAGCTGCGCGGAGAGGCGCTGATTCATGCTGGCAGCCTTTCCGGTGCGCTCGGAAAAATCCCGCAGGCCAAGGCGTATTATCAGAAGGCGATCGACGCACCAGGCACGGGAAACTGGCGTCCGCTCGCACGTCTCGGTTTAATGAAACTCAGCTACGATGCCGGCGATTATGCGGGTGCGATCAGCATGTATGAGTCGGGTGCGGCCAATCAAGGCGGAGTCGCACCGGCGGAGGTTATTATTCTAGCCGCGAACGCCTACCGGCAATTAAATCGCAGCTCGGACGCCGCGGGACTCTACGAGCAAGTCATCACCGGCTACCCCGACACACCGGAGTCGCGAGAGGCGGGCTACCAGCGGCTGCTCGCCTTGGCTTCCGCGAACGACGCGGGGGTCATCACGGCGATCAACGATTATCTCAGCCAGAACCCCACGGGCGAGCGTCCAGACAAAGCGCGCTTGTTGAAGGCGGAATATTTCTACAAAAACAAGCGTTACCCCGAGGCGGCGAAGGTTTACCAGGATGTCGGAAAAACGCTCACGGACCGCAAGCTGCAAGCCGAGTGCCTTTATCGCGCGGGCTGGTGCTATTCGCAAGCCAGCGACTGGCCGAAAACGATCGACGCGATGGGGGAATTCATTGAGACATTTCCCCAGCATGAAAACGCCCCCAAGGCGCTTGTGCAACGCGGTTTCGCCTCGCTCAAACTAAAGGCTTATACCGACGCCCTGCGGGACTTCGACAAGTTGATCCAAAATTATCCGAAGGCGCCCGAGCGTGAGTTGGCCCTGACTCAAAAAGCCCTTGCTGAAGGTCAGCAGGACGACAATGTCGCCATGGCCGCCACTTTCCGCCAGCTCCTCAAAGAATATCCCAAGACTGAGTCAAAGGCTCAGGCCAGCTATTACATTGGCTGGGCAACTTTCGAGGCGAAGAACTACGCCGACGCCATTGAGCCGCTGACCACAGCCCGCGACTTGGACCCGAAAAGTTACTTCGACGACGCCAGCGTACGCATCATTCTGGCCAACTATTATCTGGAAAAACTCGACCCGCTTTCCCGCGAGATCGACTACTACAAGGCGAAAGACGGCAAGCGCGGGCTACCCGGCGAAATCTTCAACTGGCTCGGAACGAAATACTATCACGAGCGCAACTTCGCCAAAGCCGCCCGTTATTTGGAACTCCACATTGTCAACATCCCCGGCGACCCCGACACCGAGGTTTACTATCTGCTCGGCGATGCCGCGCGCCAGCAGCAGGACTGGGACAAGGCCCGCAAAAATCTCGATCTTTACCTAACTAAAGCCGACGGCCCGGCCTTGAAGGCGCGAGGACTCCTCGCTTATTCCAAACTCGAACTCACCCAGAAAAACTACCCTGCGGCACGCAGCCGTTGCAGCGACGCGCTTAATCTTCAGCCCGAGGGCCGCCTCAATGCCGAGGGCCGCATGCAGGCGGGCGACATCGATTTAGCCGAGAGAAAATTTGAGGACGCCGCGAAAAATTACCTCTCCATCAGCGTGCTTTACGACGACGCCGAGCTGACTCCGCTCGCGCTGGAAAAAGCCGCGCTTTCCTATAGCAAATCAGGCAACACAGCCGAATCGCAGAAGGCGAATCTCGAGCTAAAGGATCGTTACCCCGAATACAAACCTACCCTGGCGAAGCTAAAATAGTTCGCCTAAAGCCGTCCTAAGTCGGCGTCTAAAGTTAGGCACATTCTTAATCTCTCTCGTTCCCAAACTCCTGAGTTTGCCCCGATACGTGGACATGGGTGGGAAACTGGGGTGAAAGGAACATGCACAGGAAAAAAGCCACTCTCTTTTTCCTACTCCGTGATCTCCGTGCCTCCGTGTGAACCTCTTTTGAGAGGAAGTCAGTTCACGGAAACAATCCCCGGTCGATCTTCGCCTTTGCGACACGTTCGACTCCGATCGCCATGGCGGCCATTCGTTGAGTGATTTTTTGCTCGCGCGCCCGTTTTGTCACCTGCACGAACGCGCCCTCCAGAATGCGGAACAGCTTGTCCATAATCTCGGTTTCATTCCAAAAGAACTGCTGCAAACCCTGCACCCATTCGAAGTAGGAAACGATCACACCGCCCGCGTTGCAGAGAATATCCGGGATCACAAAAATCTCGTCGGCCCGCTTTTCCAACACCCGATCGGCCTCCGGGGTCGTTGGGCCATTGGCTGCCTCCGCCAAAATCCGGCACTGCAAACGTCCGGCGTTTTCGCCTGTGATGACTCCACTGACCGCCGCTGGAATCAACACATCGCACGGCAACTCCAGCATCGCCGCCGGGTCGATAGGATCAGCCCCGCTGAACCCGCGCAAGTCACCCTTTGCCGCCACATGCGCGTCTGCCGCCAGAATATCGATGCCCTCCGCTTTGTGAAACGCCCCATACGCGTCGCTGATCGCGATCACTTTCATGCCCGACTTCAGCGCCAGCGATTGCGCTGCCACCGCGCCCACATTTCCATAACCCTGCACCACTACCGTGCGATCCTGCGGTTCGAGTTTGAGCATATTCAGCGCGCGCTCCACCAGATACGCCACGCCGCGCCCGGTCGATTCGCGGCGGCCCGACGTTCCTCCGATGGACACCGGTTTGCCCGTCACGATCTCCGGCACCGCGTGGCCGACGTGCACCGAATACGTGTCCATAAACCACGCCATCACCTGCTCATTCGTCCCCATGTCGGGCCCGATAATGTCCGTGTGCGGCCCCACAAACGACGTCATCTCCTGCATGTAACGCCGCGAGAGCGCCTCCAATTCTCTCAAACTCAACTGCCTCGGGTCCACCGCCACGCCGCCTTTCGCGCCGCCATACGGCAGACCCGTCAGCGCGCATTTCCAACTCATCCACATTGAGAGCGCGGCCACCTCGCCGAGCGTCACCGACGGATGAAACCGCACGCCGCCCTTCGTCGGACCGAGCGAGAGATGATGCTGGCAGCGATAGCCCTCGTAAACCTCCGTGCGTCCGTCGTCCATGCGAACGGGGAGCGTTACGATCAGACTCCGCTTCGGGTAAATCATCCGCGCCCGTACTTCGGGATTGAGATTTAGAAAGTCGGCAATGATGCGAAACTGCTCCGCAGCCATGTCAAACGTGGGGTCTTTATAGATGTGCATAAGCTTATAAATCCTTCGGATGCCGGGCGGTGAACCCCTTCAAACCCTCCGTCACGCGCACTGCCTCGCGCCAACCCGGGCCGATATTATCATGATCTGTTGTATCGAAACGCGCCTCGCCGATGACGAGAAACACATGACCCGGCCGCACAAACACCGTGATCCATTGCCCCGGTCCCGGCTCGCCGTATTCCATGAAATCATTCGATGGCATGGCAAACTCCAACACCCCCGCCGCATGCAAAACATAGGACGTACACCCCGAGCAATCGTAACCATCGTCCTCAAAGTCGCCATGGCCGCCGGAGTATTTGTAAGGCTTGCCCACGATGCGATTGGCCGCAGCCACCGCCCGCTTCACCGCTTCCGGCGCATCATCGATGAGGAGCGTGGCCTGCCCCGTCACCACCGTCACGCGCGGAGTCAGAAACGTCTCCGACAGCGCCGAACCGATCAAAATAATCGCCAAAAAACCACCAGCGAGTCGGAGGGGAATCTTCATGCCTGCGACAATAGAACGCAATCCGGGTGCGCCCGCATGGATTTTGTTTGGACATGAAAAAAGTCACTGACGAAAGGGATAGTGGACAAATCTTGTTAGTTCGCCGAAAAAGGCACCGAGCTTTACGCAAAGCGTGATTCTGCAGACAACTTAAACTTACAAAATTGAATATGAAGAAGGTGAAAGTGCATTTCGAGCACTGCTACGGAATTAAGAGACTTTCGACGGAATTTGACTTCGAGAAAAATGGAAACGTTGTAGCTATCTATGCGCCGAATGGCGTGATGAAAACCTCTTTTGCCAATGCCTTTCGCGATTTGACGACTGGAGCCACATCGTCTGATCGTATATGGCCTGCAAAAAATACCATGCGAACCATCGAGGACGAGACCGGCACCGAACTTTCTCCCGATGCTGTTTTCGTAGTGGAACCCTACAACCAAGGATTCAAATGCGAGAAGCTTTCCACACTGCTCGTAAATGATGAGCTTCGGAAAAGGTTCGACGCTATTCACACAAGTATCGACGTAAAGGCAGAAGATCTTGCTTCCGAGCTAAAGCCTAAGGTTGGAATGAAAAACGGGTTAAGGGAAGAGTTTGCTGATGCCATTACGCATGATCGGAAGGAGTTTTACCTAGCTCTTGGCCGCATCAAAGAAGAGGTCATGGAGGGTAAAGACTCTGCGCTGGCAGATGTTATCTACTCTCAAATCTTTAATCCTAAGGTTGCTGATCTCCTAGCCAATGCCGATTTTCGAGAAAAGATTCGCAGCTACATCGAAAAGTATGATGAGCTAATCAATAAATCGACCTTTTTTAGAAAAGGCGTGTTCACGCACAACAACGCTGCGGACATTGCGAAAAGCTTAAACACCAATGGGTTTTTCAAAGCTGAGCATTCTGTCTTTCTGCGCATTAACGGCGAGAAAAAGGAAGTTAGCTCACTTAAGGATTTGGAGGGCGCAATCCAGGCGGAAAAAGATATTATTCTTACGGACGAAGGACTCAGGAAAGCATTTGAAGCGCTTGACAAACAGTTGATCAAGAATCCTGACCTAAGAACATTTCGCCAGTGCTTGGAGGAAAATCCCCTCATATTACCGGAACTAGCTAACCCCGACCGGCTGAAAGGGAAGCTTTGGGTGGCTTATTTGATTCGATCCAAGGACCGGTTCAACGACCTATTAGATGCCTATAATTTAGGTAAAGCAGAACTTGCAGTGATTGTGGCTGAGGCAAAGAAAGACCGAACCAGATGGGCAGACGTGATAGCCATCTTCAACGACCGATTCTCCGTTCCATTCGTCGTTCGTATGGAGAATCAAGAAGACGTGATTTTAAGGAGCGACGCCCCTGCTGTTGTATTCGATTTTTTGGAAGACCCAGCGGATGCAAACTCTCCTTCGGCGGTAGTTGAGGAGAGTTCGCTTATGCAGGTTTTGAGCAATGGAGAGAAGCGTGCGCTTTATATCCTAAATATTATTTTTGAAGTAGAAGCTAGGAGGGCCGCAAAACAGCCGACCCTATTTGTCATTGACGACATCGCGGACTCCTTCGATTACAAAAACAAATATGCGATCATAGAGTATCTAAACGAAGTCTCTCAACACCCGGGGTTTTTCGAAATTATACTAACGCACAACTTTGATTTTTATCGCACCGTTTGTGGGCGACTCCAGCTAAAGCAAGGAAATCGCATGTTCGCCAGCAAGAGTGAAAACGAAATTTCACTACAGAGCGAATTTCATGGCAATTCACCGTTCATTCATTGGAAGAAGAATCTCACAAACAATAGGATGTTGCTAGCAGCTGTGCCGTTCTTGAGAAATCTGGCAGAATACTCTGGCGACCGCCCTTCCTTTCTGACGCTTACGTCCCTTTTGCACATGAAGACGGATACTGCGGGCATAACTGTTGGTGAACTCGAAATATTAATTAAGAAAATACTTCAGGATCAAGCTAACCTTCTGCTCTCGAGTCCTGCACAGTCCGTGAAAGATCTAATCAATCATGTTGCAGCAGAAATTATAGCAGAGGCTGCGGAGACGCACGCGTTGGAGGATAAGATTGTCCTATCCATCGCCATCCGGCTCAAAGCGGAAGAAGTGATGATTGCAAAGATCAATGATCACGCCTTCTGGACCGGAATTAAGCGCAATCAAACGACAGAACTGATCCGTCGCTTCAAAAAAGATTTTCCGAACGAGCGAGATGCAATTTATCTATTCGATCAGGTGAACTTAATGACGCCTGAAAATATCCATCTGAACTCATTCATGTATGAACCAATTTTGGATATGTCCGCTCAGCATCTGAAGAAGTTATACACGAAACTTTGTGCGATTCCTTAGCTCAATATTCGTTGGTGTCTGATAGTATGTTTCCAATGGCTGCAATGCGGCGAAAGAGGTAAGATTGCAGGTTGCGTTGCTTACTCGGAATTTTCCGAATGGGTTTGCGAGGCCGCTTGAAGCATTCGGGATTTTCCGAATAGGGTCTGCACGACTGCACGGGGCATTTGGCGTTTGCCGAACAGGGTTTGCAGGGCTGCACGGTGTGTTCGGAATTTACCGAATAGGGTTTGCAGAGGTGCACGGGGCATTCGGGATTTTCCGAGAGGGCTCAGCGGGGCTGCATGAGACGTTCGGAGTTTCCCGAAGGGCCTTGGCAGGACTGCGGGGTGGGTTCGGAATTTTCCGAAGCAGAGGCGACTTGGGGAGTGATGGCGGAAGTAGGAAAATTTACTTGTCAGCCGCAGGGAATTCGGGCACACGGGAGGCTGGCACCGGGGCATGAAGCTTGCGGCCCGCCAATTAACCGCAGTCACCCAAGGAATATTGTTATTATGAAGTTCACACGTTTTTTTGAGAACCAGTTCGATGATGTCGAGATCAGCTCCGAGGAGTTGCGGAGTTTTGCCGAGGATCATATCGGGAAACTCACCGGGCGGGCACCTTACGCGGCGATGCTGGCGGCGACGGAGGCGGTGTTTGGGCCATTCGACGACGCGCTCTCGGCTCGCGCGGCCACCATCGGTTCGCAGATGGGCCAGACGATGACGAAGAATGAGATGGTGCAGCTTTTCCGGACGAAGATCCGCCAGCGGCGCGGGCGGGTGGTGGATGTCTTTAGCGAGGCGAGCGCGGAGTACCTGGAGATTTTCCCGCAGGGGCTGTCGTATTACACGCGGGCCACGATGCAGACTCTGAAGACGCGACTGGATTATCTGGTGGAGAAATTAACGAAGTATCAGGTGCAGCTCGGTGCGTCGTTGCTGGCGGAATTTGTGGCGTTGCAGGCGAGCTTCAACGAGGCGCGCAGCAGTCAGGTGGAGGAAAAAGGCGGGGTGAGCCAGGCGCGCGGCGCGGTGAAGACCACGCGCACGGCACTGGAGCTGCAATTGACGGATAATCTGCTGACGCTGGCGAAGGAATACAAATGCCAGCCGGAGAAGGCGGCGGAGTTTTTCGATCAATCGAAGCTGGAAGACCCGACGCAGAGTCAGGCAAGGGAGGTACCTCAGCCGCCGGTGTAGGCGCGAAGGCGGCGAGGGGAATGGCTAAATTCTAATGACCAGATCGCTGAAGGGCTAATGATTCAGATGGGGCTGAAATCGTAAAACCTCTGTGCGCTGCATCGGCGTCGATGCGCTTCTAGTGAGGAATAGTTATGGAAATCCCCGGCGATTTGTTCAAATATCTGCGGCATGACAGATAAAAAGGATTATTTTAGTCGTTTCGCCCGTTCCGCCTCCAAGCAATCGGGCAGGCCATTGGTGTTTGGTTTTGCCGTTATGATCATTCTGGTGTGGGCCATTCTCGGGCCGGTCTTCAAATTCAGCGACACCTGGCAACTGGTCATTAACACCAGCACGACGATCATCACGTTTCTGATGGTTTTCCTGATTCAAAACACCCAGAACCGCGACAGCGAGGCGATGCATCTCAAGCTGGATGAATTGATTCGCGCCAGCGAGGCGCACAATGCCCTGCTCGATATCGAGGAGTTAAGCGAGGAACAGCTCGACCAGATCAAGGTCGATTACGAGGAACTCGCCAAGGCCGCGCGGCCCGAATTGTCGGAGCCAGAAGAAGAGAATGAAACTCCCGCTCCTCCCATCCATAAACAGCCTGCGCCGGGCCGCAAAAAGAAGCCCCGGAAAAAGAGAATCCCGCCACCGAAACGCAGCACGGTCGCCTGGTAGATTCTGATGAAAATCAAATCCGCGCAGTTCATTACCAGTGCACTGACACTGGACTCGTGCCCGCCTGCGAAACTGCCGGAGTTTGCCTTTATTGGCCGCTCGAATGTGGGAAAATCGTCGCTCCTGAACATGCTCACCGGCCAGGCCAATCTCGCGAAAGTCTCTGCGACTCCGGGACACACGCGGATGATCAATTTCTTTAAGATCAACGACGCGTGGACAATGGTCGATCTGCCCGGCTACGGCTACGCGAAGACGATCAAAAAAGACCCGCAGCAATTTCAGAAAATGGTGGCCAGCTACATCGGCGACCGCGAGACGTTGCGCTGCGTGCTGGTGTTGATCGATTCGCGTCTGACTCCGCAGCAGATCGACTTGGAATTCGTTCAGTGGCTGATCGACCACGACCTGCGTTTTGCGCTTGTTTTCACCAAGTCCGACAAGATGAAAAAGATGGCGCTTCAGAAGAACATCGAGGCGTTTCAAAATCATCTCATCGGACTGAGCGAGACCCTGCCGGAGACCTTTGTGAGTTCCTCGGAGACTCGCGTGGGCAAGTCCGAGTTGCTGGCCTTCATTGATCGGAAACTCCAGGAGCCGCAGATTTCCTCTGAAGAGGAAGCTGCAGTCGAGTAAGAGCGGGATGTGAGCCTCCTCAGAGTCTCAAGTGTGGGAGTGTTATTTCCGCTTTACGGGAATGCCAGCACGGTTAATTTCATGCAACCCCCAACCCCCGCATCCTATGATCTCTCATGGAGAAAAGTGCCGCCATTGCCATGCCAACATGAGCCCTCCCAAACTCGTCCAGGAAGGCCCGAAGAAAGGTCAGTATCGCACTGCCTGCAGCCAGTG
Source organism: Chthoniobacterales bacterium (assembly GCA_038230215.1). GTDB lineage: Bacteria > Verrucomicrobiota > Verrucomicrobiia > Chthoniobacterales > DASVRZ01 > DASVRZ01. The sequence goes on from JBBRNR010000002.1 coordinate 159,741, forward strand.
CGGCCACATCGAGTATCATCCAGACCTGTCTCATTTGCAGCCCAAGCCCGGGCATTGAAAATAACGCGAGCCGGATCGCACTCTGCGACGCCGTGAAAATCTGGAACCTTAAGCAATTTGCCCGCGCCCAATTTGCCCGGCTGCACCAGATTCGCGACCAGCCCCATGCCGTCGCGGGCGGCGTCGCCATCGGCATGTTTTGGGGATTCACCCCGCTCACCGGGTTGAAGTCGCTCTTCTCTCTCGCCTGCGCGTGGCTCTTTCGCTGTAGCAAAGTCGCCGCCGTCGTTGCCGTTAATTTTCACGACATCCTTACTCCCATCTGGCCCATCGTCCTGCGTTGGGAATACGATCTCGGCTACTGGCTCTTGAGTCATCCGCATCATTTCCCTCCGCATCTGCGTGTTGGCGAGGGACATTGGCGCGACTGGTTTCACTTGAAAACCCTCCAAGTCCTCTGGCCCATGTTCCTCGGCTCGCTCGCCTTCGCCATCCCGATCTCACTCGTCTCGTATTGGATCGTCGAGACTTCTCTCGCCCGTTACCGGCTCAGGCACGACCACCCGCCCGCCGACTGAGCGGGCATCCCTCGGCTGTGGTTTCGTGGCAGCCTACTTGTGAATCGAAAGATCTGCATCTAACCTCCGCCCCACATGAAGTCCTTTCTCTTCTTTCTGATCCTCTGCGTCGGCGCGTGGGCGGGGTATCGCTACCTTCACAAAAACGACACCGTCGCCACATCGGCCATCTCTGCCGCCGAAACTTCCGAGGTCACCAGTGCCACACCTCCCGTCGACTCTACGACCGACACGCCCGTCGAGAAGTGCCCGCGCTGCCAGGGCACTGGCACCACCCGCTGCGCCGCCTTGCATTGCAAAGAGGGCTGGGTCGATTGCCCCGGGAAATGCCTCAAGCTCTCCGTCGGACGTTGGGAACACATGGATGTGCCGGGTCACGACGCCAAGGAGTTGTGGCAGAAATTCACTTATCCCGGCGGGCACTCGGCCTGGACCACCGCCCACGTCGGGCAAGTCATCGAGATGCGCGACGGCAAAGCGGTAAACATCGGCGCCTGCCCCATCTGTGGAGGCAAAGCCAAAGTCCCCTGCAAAGTCTGCCAGGGCACGGGTCAAGTCGTCTGCGCCGTCTGCCATGGGAAAAAATTTCTGCCTGTCCGACTGGTCAAAACACCCACTCCGACGGCACTCGCAGAGATACCCGCTGCAACCATCAAGACCCGCGACGATGCCATTCGATTGAAGGATGGCACCACCATCCACGGCCAGATCGTCGTCAACGACCCCGTCGCCATTTGGGTCCGCAAAATCAACGGCGGCACGATCCAGATTCCCAAAAGCAAGCTGCTCCACCCAGCGGGCCACTGATAGTGTAACATTTGCGTGACGGAAGGCAGAGAGCCGCGATGCCAAAAAGTAAGTGGAGTTGCATTTGAATGAGTGGTCCCCCCTCGTGAGAATGGTTTGCTTGAAGGAAATGGAAGTCCGTCGATGGGCGAGGGGAGCAGTGCGGGGAAGTTTATTGTTCTTGCTCCCGAAAAAAACGCTGCCTATACGGTTAGCCACTGATTCCCATGAGCGAAAAAATAATAATCGTGGATGACGAAGTGGATGTGGCGGACCTGATTTCTTTTCACCTCCAGAAAGCGAAATACACCGTACTTACCGTGGCAGATGGTGCGGCGGCAGTACCATTGATTCGGGCGGTGAATCCCGCGCTGGTGGTGCTGGATCTCATGCTGCCCGGGGTCTCGGGCCTGGAGATTTGCCGTATGCTGAAGAGCGACCCGAAGTTGGCCCGCATCCCCGTGATCATGCTGACGGCGAAGGCAGAGGAAGTGGACCGGATCGTGGGTTTCGAGTTGGGCGCGGATGATTATGTGGTGAAGCCGTTTAGTCCGCGTGAGTTTGTCCTGCGAGTGAATGCTGTAGTGCGGAGAAATACCCCCGGCAGTGTGCCCGACCGACTCGTGGCGGGAGAGATTACGGTGGATCGGACGAAGCACGCGGTGCTGGTAGCTGGTAAACCGATCGATTGCACGGCTACGGAGTTTAAGCTGATTTCGATCCTGATCGAGCGCAGGGGACGGGTGCAGAGCCGCGACCGGTTGCTCTCCGATGTGTGGGGTTATGAAGCGGCGATTGATACGCGAACGGTGGATACACACATGCGTCGGCTGCGCGAAAAGCTGGGTAAATACGGCACGTATCTGGAGACGGTGCGTGGCTTTGGCTATCGCATCGGCGAGGAACTTCCCAGAATGTGAGAATAAAGTAGCCTGTTGGTTGCGACCTTAACCACCAGGGCACGAGTTTTAAGCAGGCGTCGCAAACATCCTTGGTAGCGTCGAGCCTCTGGCTCGAAGGAAGTCTATCTGCCAGCAAGCCAATCGAGCCAGAGGCTCGACGCTACAAACCATTCATGAGGCAAAACGGTCTCTGCGAGACTTCTTTGACACCCTCTATAAGGTTTTCGGCTTGCGAGCGGTGCGTTTGCGTTCGCTGGTGCGCACGCCACCGGCTTTTTCGTACTCCGAGCTATCTTTGGAATACTTCACTCCCACCGCCGCCAGCATCTCACCGGAAAGGGTTTGCAGCTTCTTTTCCTCATTCTTTAAGTCATTAAGAAGACCATCAAGCTTGGAGAGTGCGGTGTTGTAACCCTCATTCATTTGCGCAACAGCCTCTTTTTTGGCTGTATAAGCTGCGAGCGTTTTACCATTGCCCAAATCAAGATTTACATCAATCGAAGTCAATGCGTTAATGCGATTAGCTGCGAATTCAACAGATGGGGAGGTGCGTTTCCTACGTGCCATAAGATTATGCAAGAGTAAAACTTCCACCAGAAAAGCTCCATTAAAAATCTGATCGTGAAAGATGGAATGTATATCGTCATTACTTAAGATATACACAACAACTATCCTGCTATGGCTTAAACCAAACTCACTTGAGTGCTGACTTAACTTATATTAATCAGCATTCAAGTCATTTTAACACTGATATAAATTACTTAGCTGATGATGAAAGTGACTTACATTTCCATTGAAATGACTTGGTAGAGGATAAAAATGAATTTGGGAAACCTCCAAATGACTTGGATCGCTGTTTAAGTAAGATAGCTGTTCATTAAAATGATTTGATTAAGAGCGTTAACGATTTGCACTTGCGTCCAAGTTGAACTCGTGGACGCATTTGTCTTCGCAGTTACGCTGTCGCAAAGAGCGCCGACTCCTCATCTGACCTACTTGAGGTTTGCCAAGCTGACCTATCAAGGCATTCCCAAGTGCCACTTGAGAGCGAGTAGAATACTGATCCGATGAAGATATGTATCAATCAAAGTTGAATTGAATTTAGGAGTGATTAGGATGGCTGCCATGAAGGAACTCCTGCTCATGACACACGTTTTGCTGGGCGTGTTCTGCTTGATTACCAGCGTTTGGGTCTTTGTGGATGTGCTTCAGGCCAGTGAAGCCAATCGGGCACGCATTGGGTGGCTGAGTCGAGCCTGCGCCCTTTCAATGGGGCTGTCGTTCTTGCTGGCCGGTTACTGGTATGTCGTCCACTACCCTGCGGACAAAGCGCTCATTCTCAAAGGACCGTGGCCTTTTTCGCACAATTTTTTCATGGAGACCAAGGAACATCTGGTCATCCTGTTGCTGCTGCTGACCATGTATCTACCGATCGCTGCTGCAAATAATCTGGTGAACAATAAAAGCGCACGCCAACTCGTGCTCTGCGTGGCGGGTTTGGTCGTCCTCCTCTCGCTGGCGATGGAGGGCGAAGGTGCCTTTATCGCGATGGGAGTAAAAGTCGCTCTGCTGGCACACTAAAAGTTTTTTATTATGGAAAATACCTCCCTCTCGAAGTATTCGGTTTCTTTCGGATTGTCTCTGGCAATCACCAGCGTCGTGAATGGTCTGCTCGTCGTCCTTAAAGAAGAGATTCCCGGCGTTATGTCTGGCATGAAGAGTATCACCGGTCATCATTGGATCACTCATAGTCTTTTTGTGATATTGCTCTTCCTCTTATTGGGATTTGGGCTGGCGCAAACCAGCGGAAATTCGGAAGGCGCCGAAACTGCACAAAGCCCGCGTGGTAAAGTAATGGGCGGCGTGCTGGTGGGCGCACTGATCATCATGGGCTTTTACTTGATCATCGGTTAACTATTCCTTTGAAAAAGTGAGGCAGACACTCCGCTATTTTTCGCTCGTTTTGATTGTTTACTCACTGGCGGCATCGACGGCTCATGCAGGGCCGCCTTTTGCGACGGATGATCCGGTGCCTGTGGATTATGGACATTGGGAGTTTTATCTCGCGACTCAAAACGAGAAAAGCAGTGATGGTCGGGCGGGTGACGCAGCTCAGATGGAGCTGAACTACGGCGTTGTTCCAGATGTGCAGTTGCATGTGATCCTGCCGTTGAGCTATGACGCCCCGAAAGGCGAGCCATCGCACTACGGTTACGGCGATACAGAAGTTGGCTTCAAGTACAGGTTCATCCACGAGACAGAGTGGATCCCGCAAGTTGCCATTTTTCCGCTTCTGCAATTAACCACTGGCGATGCTTCCAAAGGGTTGGGGAATGGTGATCCGCAAGTTTATCTCCCGGTCTGGTTTCAAAAAAGCTGGGGTTCGTGGACTGCTTATGGCGGCGGCGGATACGGCTTCAACTCAGGAGAGGGCCATCAAGATTACAGTTTCATCGGAGGCCTGCTGCAAAAGCAGGTGGCGTCGAATGTTATTGTCGGAGCCGAAGTGTATCGGGAAACAGCGCCCGATGTCGGGGGGCGGGACAATACGGCGTTCAATGTAGGAACTATCGTGGATCTGAGCGAACAGCATCACCTGTTGTTTTCGGTTGGACGCTCGATTGACGGGCCCGTGGAGTTCCAGTGCTATGTCGCGTATCAGTTGACGTTTGATGGCAACTCGCTGCACCTCTGGGACAAGTCGCGGCATTAAACACCAAGTCCATATATTTCTGTCGCGTAATTGTAACAATACAATTATTTCCCTGTCGCGCCTTGACGCTAATCTGATTGACGAATTTAGTGTCATCAATTGCAACGCAGTTAATACCATAATCATTAATGAAAACATCCCAAATCATCTTCTCCATCGTTGCCTCCCTCAGCGTCGGCTCTCTGGCACATGCCGGCAAACTCGTTATCAAGGGCTCCGACACCCTTGGCTCCAAGCTTGTTCCTCAACTCGCCGAAGCCTTTAAGGCCGCCAATCCAGACACCAAGTTTGAGATTGCCGCCGAAGGTTCCACGACCGGTTTTACCGCACTTATCGACGGCACCGCCGACATCGGCATGGCCAGCCGCCTCGCCAAGCCTGCAGAAATCTCCGCGGCGACTTCCAAGGGAATCAACCTCAATCCGACCGTCGTCGCCCACGATGGTATCACAGTGATCGTCAACTCCAACAGCCCGGTCAAAAAACTCACCAAGCAGCAGGTCGAACAGATATTTACTGGTGACGTCACCGACTGGAGCGCAGTCGGTGGAGCTGCTGGGAAAATCTCCGTTTACACTCGTAACACCTCTTCCGGGACCTATTCCGATTGGAAGGAACTGGCGATGAAGAAGCGCGACTACGCTCCGTCCGCCCAGAAGCTGGCGGGCAATGAGCAGATCGTCTCCGAAGTTGCTAAAAACCCCAACGGCATCGGCTACGTCGGCCTCGCCTACAGCCATGAAGCGGGCATTCACGCCGTCTCTGTGGACGGGGTTGAGCCGACCGACGCCAATGTCAAAAGCAAGGCATGGGCTTACAGCCGCCCAACCTTCTATTACACCAACGGCACCCCGACTGGTGAAGCAGGCGCGTTTCTGAATTTCACCCTCAGTCCGGCCGGACAGGCCATCGTGAAACAAGTCGGCTTCGTCAAGATCAACTAAGCCTCTACTTTGTTCTGTAAAAAAGCTCGCCGGTCAGATACCCGGCGAGCTTTTTCTGCGAAAACGAGACTCATCATTCCGAACAATCTTGCTTTGATTCCGTCATTTTGAGACCAGTGTCCAACTCCGCTGTTCCGAAACTTCCATGAGCACTCCATCGAGCATTAGATCACCCATGAGTGAAGCGCTGACGAAGCCGCAGGGCTTCCGTTTTCTCGGGCTCGATTTCGATGCAGCGATCAAATATTTCTTCGGCGGCAACGCCTTCGTTGCCGTGGCGGTCCTCGCGCTGATCACGATTTTTCTCTTCAAAGAGGGATTCGGATTCATCGCGCAAAATCGGCGTAACCTGCAGGTGTATCGTCAGGCCGGTCTCGAATACGTGGACATCATGCGCGCCCGCATAGATTCCCACACGAAGCTGGGACGCCAGATCAACGGGGCCCGGCTAAACCTGTTTAAAGACTTGCAAAAACAGGGCAAATCGCTCGACGAAATCAATGCGCTGCTTGCGCCATTGGATGAGTTTTCTGGAAAATTTAGCGACGCCGCCGAGGGTTTGCGGGGGCTGGTTTCCGACTATGGAGACGTGGCGGTGGGCATCAAACAACGTGCCTCCGAGATTCAAGATCGCCTTGAGGAAAAGGAAATGCTCATCGCCAACGGACGGGCGAACGATGCTGAAAAAGTCGTCGTTCCATTGGTTGATTTCCCCGGAGCGCGCAAGGTCATTCTCGACACAGCGCCGCAATACACCGAACTCTGCGGCACGATGCGGACGACTTTGATCGGACTCATCAACATGCCTAATCCGGGTTACGAAATGATTCCATTGGAAGTCCGCTCCCGTTTCAAATCTGACACGCTGGCCTTCCTCGATTACCTCGACCAGGGCAAGTCTGAGCTGACTGCCTGGAATCCAGACAAACCCGTCGGCTACTTTGATGGCTTGGTTAGTTTTCTGACGCATCCGGAATGGCTCACCGCGAGTTTCTGGCAGGATTGGTATGGGGTGATCCCTCTCTTTGTCGGCTCGCTTTTTGTCTCGGTGATCGCACTGCTTCTCGCTGTGCCGCTGGGTGTGAGTGCCGCGATTTACGTGAACCAGATCGCCGGAAATCGGGAGGCGAGTTACATCAAACCAGCGATTGAATTCATCGCGGCGTTCCCCTCGGTTGTCCTCGGTTTCTTCGGCGTCGCCATTCTCGGCGAAACCATTCGCGCCATCTCGGGCTGGCACTGCTTGAGTTGGATTTCATTCTTCCCCATTGCCGAGCGACTTAACGCCACCACGGCTGGCATTCTCCTCGGACTCATGGCAGTTCCGACGATCTTTTCCCTCGCCGAGGACGCGATCAATAATGTTCCGGTCCACTTCAAGGAAGCGTCCTTCGCCCTGGGTGCCTCGAAGCTGCAAACTCTGGTGAAGATCATCATTCCTGCCGCGCTTTCCGGTATCATCGCCGCCGTGCTACTCGGCTTCGGACGTGTCATTGGCGAAACCATGGTCGTCTTACTTTGCGCGGGCAACCGCATCCAAATTCCCGATTTCACCGAGGGTCTCGGCGCGTTTTTCCAACCCGTCCACACCATGACCGGAATCATCGCGCAGGAAATGGGCGAGGTGCCGTCCGGCTCGATCCATTATCGGGCCTTGTTCATGGTCGCGATCCTGCTTTTCCTGCTCGCGCTTGGCATCAATTTCCTGGCGCAGAGAATCGTTCGCCGTTTCAAAATATCCATCGGCTAAACCATATGAACGCATCGGAAAACATCTTTCAGGAAAAAAGCTCCGCCATCTTTGTGGTCGAGAAAATCATCTTCTGGCTCTTTCGCATTGCGACTTACATCGTCCTGATTTTCTCGGCTTACATCCTGCTCACGATCACGTTCAAGGGTATCGGTTCGGTCGTGAAACTTTCGCCGCCATTTATCGATGTCCCCTTCTTAACCAAGTCGCCCGAAACGCTCCACATCTTCCAATTCGAGGGCAAACCCATGCAGCTTGGCGACACGGAATACCGCCACTTCGCAGCCACTCACACCGTCAACGATCCCAATGAAAGCACCGTCGCGCATTCGGCGGGCGGCATTTTTCCCTGCATCGTCGGCACCGTTTTGCTCGTGGTGGGTTCCATGGTGATCGCGCTCGTGCTCGGCGTGTCCTCGGCGATTTACCTCAGCGAATATGGCGGTTCTGGCAGAATCGTGGAGGCTCTCCGACTGGCTATTCTCAATCTTGCGGGAGTTCCCTCCATCGTCTTCGGACTCTTCGGGTTCGCCATGTTTGTGATTTATTTCAAATGGAACGTCTCACTCTTGGCTGGCTGGTTCACCCTGGCCTTCATGGTCATGCCGGTCATCATCACAGCCGCCGAGGAATCGCTTCGGGCCGTGCCGCAGGGTTTCCGCGAAGGTTCGCTCGCACTCGGCGCGACGAAATGGCAAACGATCCGCAGCAACGTTTTGCCCTACGCCATGCCCGGCATTTTAACGTCCTCGATTCTCGGCATCGCCCGCGTCGCTGGAGAAACAGCCCCGATCATGTTCACCGCCGCGTTTGTGAAAACCGACCAGCTCCCGTGGCAGGGGCTGGAGCACGTTCAAGACTTTTTTTTCCGCGGTGTGATGGCCCTGCCGTATCACATTTACGTAGTTAGCTCGAAGATTCCGCAAAACGAATACACCGAGCGGATGCAATACGGCTCGGCCTTCGTTTTTCTCCTCGTCGTGGCCTCCATTGCGCTGACTTCGATGATCCTCCGCACCCGGCTGCGGAAAGCTTACAAATGGTAAAAATCCAACCTCGCCACCATGCCAGCCTTGTCTAAAACTATGGAAACGACCCGGACCAAATCCTCTGCCACACTTGCACCGATCATGAACGAGCCGCTACCCAACATCATCGAAGTGGACCAGTTGAGCTTTTCTTACGGAAAAAGCCGCGCTCTGCACGAGATCAGCTTGCAAATTCCAGAGAAAAAAGTCACCGCCTTTATTGGACCTTCCGGCTGTGGCAAATCGACCCTGCTGCGGACTTTCAATCGCATGAACGACCTCGTGCCTATCGCCCGTGTGGACAGCGGCGAAATCCGCATTCACGGCGTGAATATTTTTGATCCGAGTGTGAGTGTATTGGAACTCCGCAAGCGCGTGGGAATGGTCTTCCAGAAGTCGAATCCGTTTCCCAAGTCGATCTACGAAAACATCGTTTACGGCCTGCGACTCCAGGGCAAAAATAACCGGGCCGAGTTGGATTCGATTGTAGAAAAAAGCCTGAGTGGTGCTGCGCTCTGGGACGAGGTGAAGGACCGGCTCGACTCCAGTGCGCTCGGACTTTCGGGCGGCCAGATGCAGCGGCTCTGCATCGCTCGGGCCATCGCCGTGGAACCCGAGATTCTCCTGATGGACGAGCCATGCGCCGCGCTGGATCCGATCGCCACGATGAAAGTCGAGGAACTCATCGCCACGCTGCGTCAGAAATACACCATCGTCATCGTCACGCACAACATGCAGCAGGCCAGCCGCTGTTCCGACATCACGGCCTTTTTCTATCTGGGTCGCTTGATCGAGATGAGCCAGACGGAAAAAATCTTCCGCAACCCGGCCCAGAAGCAGACAGAAGATTATATTTCCGGACGCTTCGGCTGAGGCAAAAGGGATTTAGGCTTGCGGGGGAGGGGAGCCAACGGTCACAAAGCCAGTCGTGGTTCGCTGGCTAGAATTTCATCCAAAGGCATCCAGACTGGATCGTTCATGCTCTGGAACGTGTGCAGATAGACGGTCACATTTTCGTGCGGATACTTGCCGAGTAAGGTTTCAATGGCACTCGCCAGTTTCTCCTTCGTCGGCGACTCGGGCATCTCCTCAACCGCGCCTTTTCCATCGTGCTCGATCCCGAGCGCATCCAGAAAATCGGTCAGCATGGGTTGCTGTGAAGTCAGCAACCAGAACTGGAGCAGATTCAACGCAATCTCGTCGCTCACTTTTTGACTCATCGCTGTCTGCATCCAGGCGTGGCGTTCGGCGCGAGGTTTGCGCTCCAAATAGACCGGGCGCAATTTCCGCTGGTTGCCGAGCGCGACCAAAGTCGCCTTGTAGGCCGGCTTGTCACTGGCGAAAAGCGCGGAGAGCAATTGCTCATTCAGTGTAGGGGAAATGCGTTGGTAGATCTCGTGGGCTTTCATGGGGGTTGGATGGTGTTGAAAAGGGGTTAGTTTGTCCAAAATGACGGTCCTGCCAAGGAGGAAATGGCTCAAAAGCGGAACGTCGCCTTCACGCGCTGCGAGACGAGCAAATAAGGAATCCAAATGATGGCGCCGAAGACGTTTTGCCCCAAAACTTTGGCAGATTCTCCAAGCGAATTCTTGGCGACAGGGATATTCAAGCAAAACAAATAATCCAGCAGAGCACCTAGGAGACAGCAAATCAGGAAGGTAATAAGACTCTTGGTGAAGAGGGCTCGTTTTCTAAAAAAACAAATGGCGATAAATACGCTGGTAACCAGTGCGATACCATTGAAGGTGAGCTCAAACAACAACCACGGTGCCCATAGCGGATGATAGGCGCCAAGTCCGGGTGTGGTAAGTTGATTCCAAGTTTCCAATTTAATCACTTGGGACACCGTTTGGCACGTCACTACCAGGAGATAAATGGGGCGGACACAGACTCCGAACCCGAGAACAATCAGCCATCCGCTGAGACCCTCCAGTGAGTGATGACTCTGGCGATAGTCTAACGGCAGGGGCGGCGGTCCCCTGCGTTTCTTCATCCGACCGAGTTTTACTAGCCCCGCAGCCGCGCCAATAAGAATGAAACCGACGCACAGGATGACCGACCAGTTCAGCTTTCCGTGATCGGGATTTTTCAGCTTTTCCGCCGTCAGTTGCTCCGGAGTCGAATAGGAAAGCGTGTAACCGAGGCTGTCCTTGATCTGGTCGATCGCTTTGTTGTAGTCGATCAAATCGGCCACCGGCACACGATCGGTGAGCGTCTCGAAGGAATAATCGACCTCCACATTTCTCCCCTGATGACTCGGGTGATGGTGATAGCGGAAAAAGGCGTTAGAGACCGTCTCGTCCTTCCCATCCAGCGGCCAGTCTTGAAACATCTCGACGTGAATTTCCTGGGTGAGATTCACCGGATAACCGATCCCCAACGGATCGTCCCGCTGCGGGCTGACCGTCGTGCCCATGGCCTCGTTGAGGTCATAGGGAAAGAGCGCGACGGCGTATTTCGACTTCTTTTCGTTCAAGACCCAGATCTTCGGAATGCGATAATGCTCCGTCAGAATGCAGCCTTCCTCGCCCGGCATTTCTGCATAGCCATGTGGTCGCGTCTGTTGGATTCCGGGGAAACGCTTCGCATAATATTTTAAATAGAGCTTATCCAGCTCGGCCGGGTCGTGTTCTTGATTGTAGCTCCGATTGCGCTCCGCATTCAGGCCGCGATACTCGCTCGTTACATCGAGGAACGACTCTGCGCCGATTGTGCCAATGCGATAATTCTCCACGATCTTTGTCTTCGGTAGCGAGGCGGGTGGAGGAGAAAATTTCGTCAATTCCGTCTCACCCAGACGCAAGATCAGGGCGTAGCCGTAGTCGCCGATGGAAATCTGCGAAAGCGGTCCGCGCTGTTGCGAGCGCGTGGCATCCAGCCAGTGCACCCCCGACGGCGTCACTACCCGCAGGATGACGTGGTTAAACACTGACGCCGATGGTAGCCGTTTGATGACTTCCTGTTGCAAATTCGTGCTGACCAGCGCCGGCGAGGCCTCGATGTCCGTCGCGCGCAGGAGCGTGCCGAGGAGTTGCGTCTTGTCCTTGCAATCGCCGAAACGTCGCCTCAACACCTCCGACGGATGCGTTGGCTGATGCGACCCGGGTCCGATTTCGATGCCCAGATAGCGCACCTCGTCCTGCACGAAACGCAGTGCCGCGAGCACGCGTCGATCCTTGTCCGGGATAGTGCGTAGCGTGTCGATCTCTTCCAGCAACTCCGACGAGAGCGGCAGCTTCACCTCGTAAAGGGGCAGTGCCCAATCCACCACATCGCCCCAGCTCGCGAAATCCGTCACCTGCACCGCGCCCAGCGGATAGTAGCCGGTCGGGAGCGACCCATCCACCTGCCGCGCGGGAATCTCGGATTCCTCCCACACCCATTCCGTGCGACCGGTCTTCGTCGTGATCTCGGGATCGATGGTTTTGTTTCGAGTCTGGAAATTCAATTTCCTCGTCGAGGGATACACCACGCGAACCAGAGCGCGATGCACCGGCGTGCTCCAGTTGGTGGAAAAGAAATCCAGGTAATGACCCTGCAACACCGGGTTCGCGCCTTCGACCGTGTAGGCAAACTCGATCACGTCGCCCACGCGGATGTCCTCGAGCTGGCATTGCGCGGTGTAAGTGCCGTCGTAGAGAAAATAATCCATTTCATCCTCGCGCTGGTAGAGCTTGATCCGCGAACGATCCAGCCGGTCCACCACGCGGCCCTTGCGAGTCACGGTGAGGGTGTGAAAGATCAGCTTCTGATACGTGGGATCGAAGGACACCGAGATCGACGAGCCATTTTGCACCCCGCTCTCCGAATAAATCGAGCGGGCCTCATGATAATAAGACTGCTGCGGCTCCACATTGGATTGGTTATCGACCAGCAGATAATCAATCCCGCCTCCTTGCGGCAGCGTTTCCGGGGATTTCGGCGGAATGACCGTTCGCACCCAGGCCCCCGCGGGCGCGAGGGAAAACGTCACCGCCTCCTCCGCCATGGCGGGTAGAATGCCGCCCAGACAAATCAAAAATAGCAGGCGGAACAGGAGCAGCATGAAGGATCGTGAAAAAGGGGACATCACTAACCGTTTTGCCTTCGTCCAGCCAACGAAATATCAACTGAAGATTGCACCTCGCAGCTGGCTGTGGCTTAGTGCCGTGCATTTGTGAAAACGAAACTCTTCTCTGCCGGCACTGTATTCCTCGTCATTTCCGCCGGCTTCGGGCAAAGCGTCTCCGGCGACTCCCAAGCCATTCCCATCGAGCACGAATCGAATAAGCCAGCCGGGTTTGCGGCGTATCGCGAGGGAGGCTTCTCCGTAACCGTCGATCCTGCCACCGCTGCCTCCCAACCGATGGACGGTGGCGTCACAAACTCCCTGCAACAGCAAATGCACCTCGTCGTTCTTCAGGCGATCACCCCCTGGCTCTCGCTCGCTTATGGCGCGGGCGCCGGTTTTCGCACCCAGGAAATCCAGCTTTTGCGTCAGGAAGACCAGGCCTCCGCCTACCTCAACATGCTCAACCGGCCAGCCCTCGATTGGAAACCGCGCGAAGGCATCGAAGTCGAGGCCGCCTACCAGACCCAGCAAAATCTTAGCAACCAGCTTGCCACCGACGCCAGCGAGACCGCCACCTTGCAGGGCAAAATGAAAGTCAGCCCGCAGACCACCGTCGGGTTTGTCTACAATCATCAGAGAAACACCGCCGCCAATGGTGCTGAAACCGGGTTGAGTTCCACCAAATTCACCTCCGAAGTCGCCATTCCCGACAGTCCGATCACATTGCAACTCAACCCCGGTTACGAGGAAGCCACCGCCGTGGACAACACCCAGGCCATCCGCGCTTTCGTCGAAAACGCCGTCATTTATAAAGTGGACTCCCACACTACCCTCACCGTCGGCACCGGATTCGCCGGGGGCCGCAACACCGCCTTCTCCGAGTCCGGCTATGCCCTCGTGCAGCATGTCGTCCTGCCCGGCACCGCCCTCGAACTCCGCGCCGCCATGCTCAGCGCCGACCGCAACCTCCCCGGCCAGGGATTCGCCGTTTCCGCCGGATCGACCGTCGTGCTCGCCCAAGCCCTCAGCGCCGGACTCAGCATTCGCTACAAAATGGACGAAACCCCCGTGGTCGATCGCCCGAAAAACGAGACCTTCCTCTCGCTCTCGATCCATGGCCGCTTCTGAGCGGAAAGCACTCAGCTAACAGCTAGAACAATCCGAGAACTTTCAAGACCACAACAATCACCACGACGACTCCGATAATATAAAAAATGTTTTTGTTCATACCTGCTTTCATCGTTCTCAAATGCTAAACAGGTTGTGTTTATATGACGTCGCCAGAATTATCGACCTCGTCCCGGCTCTGCAACGCCTGCGGCCTCTGTTGTAACGGCGTCCTCTTTCACCACGTCCGCCTGCAACCCGGTGAAGTGCCGCAGGACTTCATTCAACTCGGACTCCGCATCCAACGCAAAAAAGGACACTCCCTTTTCCAACAACCCTGCCCCGCGTGGTGTGGATCGCAGTGCGCCATCTACGAATCGCGCCCCGAGCGCTGCCGGTTGTTCGAGTGCCAGCAACTGAAACGCCTCGCCGCGGGAGACATCACCGAAGCCGCCGCTCTGGAAAAAATTAGCGACGTCCAAGCGCGCGTCGCGCTCATCACGAGCTTGCTGTCCCAAGCCGGCACCACCAACGAGAAACGCCCCCTCTCCAAACGCGTCGAAAAGATCCTCGCCGAGCCTGCCCTCGACCCCATCGCACTGGAACTCCACCAAAGACTCACGAGCGAAATGGAAGCCCTCGACACCGTATTGGACGCCGACTTCCGCCTGCCGCAGCCGTAGCAATAGACGCGCCGCTACAAAACGCTCGGCGTCTTCTACAGCGACAGCTTGCCCAGGAGATCGGGACGCTCGCGCAGCACGCGCTTGGCGATTTTGCGAAACTCACTCGTCCACGCCTTCAGCACCTTGGCTGCTTTGTCACGCGTGTCCGTCGCCTTCTTGGCCGCGCCCACTGCGAGCAACTGGTTTTTGGAAAGATCGCTCACGCTTTTGATGCCCGCGAGTTGCGCGTCGATGGCGGCAGGCGAATAGCCACGCTTGGTCAGCCCCACCGTGTAGGCCGCCGTTTTCCCCGTCGTGTAAGATGACTTCGCGGCCGTGAGAAATTTCTGCAAATCCTTCGACACCTCACCCTTCAGCCCGAGCGCAGTTTGCTCCGCCTTTCCGGTGAAGACCGCGCGGGCAATCTCCCGATAATCCGACAAATCCTTGCGTTCCTCCTTCTCCATTTTGCCGAGATTTTCCGTGGCGCGCTTGGCCACACCCATCGCGGTTTGCCGAGCATTGTAAGCCGCCTGCGCGGGATCTTGTTTCGTGGTAATGGCTTCATCGAGGTCGGCCACCGCATAGCCGCGCGGCCCGAGAAGCGCCTGAATGTCGGCATCGTCACGGGCCGCTTCCATCATGGTGAGTGCGGCGCTGATGTCGTTGGCCATCTGCTGGTCTTGTTCGGCCAGCTTGCGGATTTTCTTTTCGGCGGGAGTTTCGTTGGAAGCGGGTGAATCGGGCATAATATTTAAATGAGAAGTTGAGATTGCGATGGAACTCCGCTCTGCCTAGCAGCCATTTTTCTGAAAAGAAAGAGAAAGTGGCTGCTTTTTTCATGCACCCGCCCCGTCGTTGAGGCCTTTCGACCTAATCCACATGCCGATCGAGCTCTCCACGATGCCGACCGACCTCTCCCTGATGCCGACTGCCTTCTCAGCAACGCCAACCAACTTCTCCCAAACGCCGACTGATCTCTCCTAATCGCCGACTGTCTTCTTGCAGACGCCGACTGACTTCTTCCAAATGCCGACCGATCTCTCCCTGATGACGGCCTACCTCTCCTAAATACTGCCTGACTTTTTTGGAGTTACACTTCCTCGTTCCGGAACTCTGCCAGTGCCGCCGAATTTGGCAGTGTTATCAAGCTTTCGACTTTCGATCCCGTTATCTCTTCGCCGGTTATGACATTGAAGATTGCGATTCGCTGACGATGTTCAGTTTTGGACGTGGGTTCTATCCATTCCTCAATGGCGAGGAACTCACCACCTACAATCGTTGCTGGGTAGCGAAACCATCGTAAGTGATTTGTATATCCAAAAAAGTTGGTTGCGGAACGAAGTGCCTCTACATCGGTCCCGTCACGGAACATGTAGGTATCGAAAATGTTCGTAGTGCCTTCAACGATCTTTCCCAAACAATTCAAAGGTAGTCTGTTATGAGCATGACAGGAAACTCCACCCCACTCAAAAATCTCAGCGATTTTTTGTTGCCTGAACATCGAGTCAAATCTCGGAGAGTATGTTGGTGGGACGCCTTCCTCGCGCACCATGGCTTCATCTAAAAGATGTGCAAATCGAGAAACGGGGCCTAACGCTTCCTTCCTGATAGCCGCCAGACGGCCTTGGTGTTGTATTATCAACCAAGCTAAGCCAAGGCCCGAATAGATGCCGGACTCCACGCTTACGTGATCTGCTTCAATATAATTGCTTGGAAACCGGGGCTTTGGCCACTTTGTTGCCCCAGAATATAAGAATCCAGTATCCAGTGAGATGATAAACTGGGGAATAACCTTGATGAAGCCTTGATGACAAAGATCGCACCATGCTTCTTTCAATTTCTCGCCAGGCTCAGATTGAGCAGCGAGGAAGAAACATAGAGGCCAAGGATGTCCTTTAAAGAAGCCAAAATCCTTTTCCAATTGGGTATAGACGGGGATGGATTGTAATTTCTTCCAATCATCTTTTAATTTATCCGCTGTCAGGTTGGACGTTACCATGATTGCAGAGATCACTTGATCGATCAGCACCTGAGCTTTTCCGCCGTCCGAATCACCTGGAACGAACACCTGTGCTCCTGCTGCAACCACAATCAAATCAATCTGACACGAGGTTCTCCCATCGTGGTCACAAATGTGGCCACCTCTCAATACTCGAAAAGTCGGTCCTAAATGTTGTTCCAAAAACTGTTGCCAAATGCGCTCACTCTCGTCACCCAAGTCACTATTCAAGACTAGCATCCGTGCTCCGAGAGTTTGTTCCAGAAGCCTTAGCCGAAGGTTATGGTAGTAGGCTCTCGCATCCGCGACGAAACCTCGCTTTCCTTCTTTTCGCGTTAACGATTTTTCAACGCGTTCATAGATCGCACTAACTGATACCGGGATAAATGTCCAAAGGGTTTCGGACAAGTCGTCTATGGTTTTCTCAATCTTTCGCGCATCGTTTGTGAGATGAGAAGTCACTTTGACACGGTTAAATCCCTCAGCGAGCAGGTTACTTGTCTTTATTGCTAGTTGACTAAGCGGTGTGAGAATCGGTGTCAGCTCAGCACGGTCATCACGCTTTAGTAGTTTCTCTTGTTCTGACAATACGTGGCGAAGAGCCTGTTCCAATAATACTCGGGTCTCTGGATATCTAGGCATATCGTTCTTAGGGACGGGAATGGGATCGCTTTGCCTTTGCAGCAGGCAACAGCGGGGCGGTGAGTTTTTCGTAGAGGGCGAAGAGGTGTTCGACTCGGGTGCGTTCGCTCTCGAAGGGTTGGGGGCGGTAGGCCACATCCACGGCGCGGTCGAGGTCGGCGTGGGCGCGGACGAGCGCGGGCGGCATGGAAAGCGGGTCGTAGAGGTCGGCGAGGGTGGAAGTCCGGGGAGCGCGGGCCGCTGGCCTGCTGTCTTGGGCGGCTCGCCCAAGATCGGGGGAGAGAAGTGTGGCTTCGCCAGTGGAGACGAGGGATTTGGGCGAGCCACCCAAATCTGCAGGCGGGCCGCCTGCGCTCCCCAGAAATTTGGCTCGGACGTCGAGCACGTTTTGCGCGGCGGTCTCAATGGCTTGGCGCTGTTTCGCCGTGGGGTTTTCCGGCCACGGGAAGTTGTTATAGACGAGCTTGGCGGAATAGCTGTATCGAGACTCCAGCCGTCCGCAGACTTGGCGCATCCAGGCCATGTGCATCGCGGAAGTTAGCACACCGAAATGGTAAGGAGTGGCTTCGGCAACGACTTGAATCTTGTTACTGGAGATTACTGAGGGGGTAAGAAAGCCGATGGGAATGTAACTGCGACGTTCGGACGAGACTTCGGGAATGGCGAGGTAGTTTGTCTGTGGCTGGCGATTGTAGGCAAAAAGGCTGGGGTGGGCCGCGTTTTTTTGTGTCTGTAAATCCCGGCTCTGTAACCGTGTGCGACGGACACCTTCGATTCGGGTCATGACGTCAGGAATCGAACGTATTAACCCGGGAGGCGCATCGACCAGCCACAAACACCAGCGTCGGATACCATTGATAAATTCTTCCGAACCGACAAATGGGAGAACGAAGGGAGCGGCCGCAGGATTCTTTGTTAGAAACTGCTCTTTCTCTTCGTCTGTGAAGAGAAGAAATCCGCCGTCAACAGGTTTACTGCCGTTCGACATTTCAGAAACACGAGAGATCGGCTTGGGACGTGAAAGGACAACTGTGTCGCTGCCTTCGATGAGATACGGACTAATGTTTCTGACGACAGAGACTGATGCAATTTCCCCTTGGTAATCAAAGATGCGCTTGTTAGTGCCATCGAAGTTTGCAAAACCAATAATGATCACGTGGACGTGCGCTTTTCCGCGAGCTTCACTGACCCAAGGGAATGCACGGTGTGCGATGTGAATCTTCAATCGATAGCGATTAAAGAGTTCGTTCCAAAGAATCCCAACCTGCTCGCCTTGAGTAATTGAGTTCGTTGAGACAAATCCAACTACTACGCCAGTTCCGGCGATATACTCGGCGGCTTTGAAATACCAGCCTGTCACATAATCGAGCAGGCCGCTGTTTTTTAAATCTCCGCAAACGAGCGCAATATCATTGCGTTGCGCAGGAGTGAGCCAAGTCTTTCCGATGAATGGCGGGTTGCCTAACACGTAGCTGCATTGCTCGGGCGGGAGGACGGTTTTCCAGTCGAGTTGCAGTGCATTGGCGCAGTGGATGTGGGGGGATTTCTTGAGCGGGAGGCGTTGGTAGAGCTGGCCGAAGGCTTCGGAGACTTTCAAGTTCATCTGGTGATCCATCAGCCAGAGGGCGACTTCGGCGATGCGCGAGGGCCATTCGCCGATCTCGATGCCGTAGAATTGATCGACATCGACTTGGGAGAGCCGGGTGATGTCGTCGAGGGTCATCTCGGTTTGTTTGCCGTGGAGTTCGAGCAGGGTGTCGAGTTCGATGGCGCGCAGTTCGCGGTAGGTGATGACGAGGAAGTTGCCGCAACCGCAGGCGGGGTCGAGGAAGCGAAGCCCGCAGAGTTTGCGATGGAATTCCTCCAACCGCGCGAGGCGTCCGGTGGAGCGGTCGGCTTTGCGGGTGGCGAATTCGGCGCGGAGGTCGTCGAGAAAGAGGGAGCGGACGACTTTCAGGATGTCGCGTTCGCTGGTGTAGTGGGCGCCGATTTGCCGACGTTCCTTCGTTTCCATGATGGATTGGAAGAGGGAGCCGAAGATAGCGGGCGAGATGCGCGACCAGTCTTTCGCGCAGCAGGCGAGGAGGGCGTCGCGCATGGCGCGGTTGAAGTCGGCGAAACCGAGGTGCTCATTGAAGAGGTCGCCATTGACGTAGGGCAGCGTAGCCAACGTCTCGTCGAGATTGCGCTGGCGGCGATCGGGCGGGGTGTTGAGGATTTCGAAGAGCCGGGCGAGGTGAATGCCGAGGTCGGAGCCGTCGGGCGCGGTGCGATTGACGAGGTAGAGGCGGAAGGATTCGCGCTCGAAGATGCCGGTGTCCTCGGCAAAGAGGCAGAAGAGAATGCGAACGAGGAAACGCTCCAGATGATCGCCGGTGTAGCCGCCCGCTTCGAGCGCGTCGTGGAGTTCGCCGAGAATGACGGCGGCCTCGATATTGATGGGGTCCTGCTCTTTGAACCGGTGCTGCTTGTAGCCCGGGATGAAGGCGAAGGTGTGGACGTAGCGGTGGAAGTCGGCCAGCGCGAACTCGGTGGTGGCGACGCGCGATTGGTCGAGCAGAGGCAGGTCGCTGGCGTCCTCCGGTTCCAGATCGTGCAGGGCGATGCGGGCGAAGTCGGAGACGATGAGGTAGCGAGGGATGTCCTTCCGACGTGTCTCGTCACGAGCGAGGTCCTGGATGTAGCGGAAGGCTTGCGAACCGGCTTTGCCAAGGTCTTTGCCGAGGCTTTTGTGTTCGACGATGAGGACGCCGGGCCAGAAAAGGTCGATGTAACCGTAGTCGCCGGTGATCTTTTTGACGGGTTCCTCGAAGCTGGCGACGGTGCGGCGGCGAATGCCAAAGACTTGGAAGAACTCATCCCAGAAGCTTTTGGCCTCGGCTTCTTCGCGCGTTTCCGTGGCCCATTCGCGGGAGAACTGAATGGCGTTGTGGCGAATCTCGTTCCAGCTAATCGGCATAGCTGCGCAGACTAGTTACTTCAAAAACTGGCGGCAAGTTCGTTTGCCGATAGGGTGGGGCAATTTACAACGACTCGGGCTGGCCGAGGAGACTGGCGACTCGGGTGAGGAGTTTGCCAGCGGCGCCGCCGTCGATCACGCGGTGGTCGAAGCTCAGGGTGAGCTCGGCCTCGGTCACAGGGATGAAGTCCTCGATTGCCTCGTCCCATTTCGGGGCTTTGCGTCCGGCGCCGAGTCCGATCAAAAGTGATTGCTCGGGAAGTGGAATGGGTGTCGCCCAGGCGAGACCGAAAGTGCCGAAGTTGGTGACGGTGGCGGCGGAGTTTTCAAACGTATCCGGCGGCAGACGACGGCTGCGACCGAGGTCCACGAGGCGGGTGTATTCGGCGACGAGTTCTTTGAGCGGGATTTTGTCCACGTTGCGGATGACCGGGACGAGCACGCCGTCCTCCGCTTCCACGGCAAATCCAATGTCGATGGAGTTGGGATGAATGATGTTGGAACCAACGAGGCGTCCGGCGGCGAGGGAGTCTTCCCCAAGCGCGATGGCGAGAGCGCGGATAACGTAGAGAGTAGGGCCTGGCTTGGGCTGGCTGGTTTTGCGGTGAGCGAGGAGGGGATCGAGCGTGACGTAGAGCCCGACGGTGGCAAGGGGGCGGGTCCAACTGCGGCGCATGGCGTCGGCCACGGCGATGCGCATGCGAGAGGCAGGCGTGGTGTGGTTCTTGGAGAGGCCGACGAGATATTTTTCGAGGTCATCGACGGTCACGCGACCGCCGCTGCCGCTGCCCGGGATGCCGGAAAGATCGGAGGCGCGCAGCCCGAGTTCGAGCATGCGAGCCTTGAGTCGCGGGGAAATGAAACTTGCGCCCTGGGTCTTGGCTGGAACGGGGAGTCCGCGAACGGTCGGGGCGACTTTGGCGTCTTCCTTAATGGGAGTTGCAGTGGAATTGGAGGCGCTGGAAGCAGGTTTGATTTCCACCTCGGGTTCGGGCGCGGGAGTGGCGGAGGAACTGTGGCGGGCAGCGTCTTCCGCAGAGACTTCGAGGCTGCCGAGGGTGGCGCCGACGGGATAACTGTGGCCGACCTCGGCGTTAAGCGCAGCGATTTTGCCGACGCAAGGGACGGTGACGGACATGACAGCCTTATTGGTTTCGACATCGAGAATTTCCTCTTCGGAGCCGATGCTCGCTCCGACTTGCGTGCGGATGTTAACGACGGTGGCCTCGGCGATGGATTCGCCAAGTTGCGGCATGATGATGGGAATGAATGGCATGGAAGAGGAAACCTGAAAGTTGAAACTAGAAAGCTGAAGTTAGGTTTGCGAGGCGTGAAATGTGAATGAAGGCGCAGTTTTTACATCCGCAACAGGTTGCGCAGAGCGTTGACAATGGCCGGGGCGGTTGGGCGGTGCGCGGCCCACAGATTCGGGTGGTAGGGGATCGGCGTGTCGCGGGCGTTGAGGCGTTGTGGCGGGGCGTCGAGCAATTCAAATCCCTCGCTCACTACGCGGGCGATGACTTCTGCGGTGACGCCGCCCCAGGGGAAGGCTTCGCCGACCGCTAAAAGGCGGCCGGTGCGGGCGACGGAGGCAAGAATGGTGTCGGTGTCGATGGGTTTCACCGTGCGCAAATCGACGACTTCGATCTGGTAGGCGTCGAGCGCGAGTTCCTCGGCGGCGGCGAGCGCCTCGTGAAGCATGGCGCTGTAAGTGACGATGGTGGCGTCGCGACCGGGTCGGGCGATGCGGGCTTTGCCGGCGGGCAGGGCGTCGGTCGGAAGCGACTCGGCCTTAAGGTGGTAGTAGAGGTATTTATGCTCGCAGAAAACGACCGGATCATCGATGGCGACGGCTTCCAAAAGCATGGAATACGCGTCCTCGACCGTGGCCGGTGTCATGACGATGAGACCCGGATAATGCGCGTAGAGGGCCTCCATGCACTGGCTGTGAAACGGACCGGAACCGAGATTGCCGCCGCTCGGGAGTCGCACAGTAATGGGGCAGGGAACTTCCGTCCGCCAGTAGAGCGTAGCAGCGTGGTTAACGATTTGATTGAACCCGACTGAAGAAAAGTCGGCGAACTGCATTTCGATGATCGGGCGCATCCCTTCGATGGCAGCACCGATGGCAGAGCCGACGATGGCGTCCTCGGAGATCGGCGCGTCGAGCACGCGACCGGGAAATTCTTTGGCGAGATTCTTTGTGGCCTTGAAAGCGCCGCCAAATTCACCCACGTCCTGACCGTAAATGTAAACGCGTGGATCGTCGGCGAGTGCCTTGGCCTGGGCTTCACGGATGGCTTCGAGATAGGTAATACTCATACTGCAAAGTCTTCAACGGCAGCCAGTTAAGCCAGATGGCCATCGACGAGATGACGACTCGAAAGGGCACACCAATCCTCGGTTCCGGCGTCGGGGACGGGTTCTTTCTGGGCCGTGGAAACGGCGTCGTCGATCTCATTCATCACTTCATTTCGCAAAGTCGCCAGATCACTTTCGGCCAGCCAGCTTTTCGCTAAAATCATTTCCTCGGCAGCGCGCAGGCAGTCCACAGCGAAGGGTTTATGGCGGACTATCGGGTCCACGTAAGAGGCGTCGTCGTGCTCGGCATGACCCGCCAGGCGCAGGATGGTGCCGACGACGAGTTGCGGTCCGCCGCCTGCCCGTGCTGCCGCGACGGCCTTGCCGATGGTGGTGAGGCAATCTTTCAAATTGGTGCCATCGATGGAGTGTCCCGTAAATCCGTAGCCGATGGCGCGATCCACCAGATCAGCGCAGGCAAATTGACGCGAAGTAGGCGTCGAGTAGGCGTATTGATTGTTCGCGGCGAGGACGATGAGGGGTAATTTTTCCACCGCCGCCATGTTCATCGCTTCGTGAAAAGATCCGGTGGACATGCCGCCGTCGCCGATGCAGGTCGCGCCAACGAAATCGGAGTCGCCTTGAAAACGTTTCGCCATTAGTGCTCCAGCGACTGCCGAAACCATGCAACCCAAATGGGAAATCATCGCGTAATAACCTTCCCGAGGTCGGCCACGGTGAATATTTCCATCGCGGCCCCGCATCGGACCGAGTCGTGAGCCGAGATAGGTCTGCATTCCTTCGATCAAAGGTTCGCCAAAGGCCAGTCGTCCGGCCTGATCGCGGATGAGTGGCGCAAATATGTCGCCTTTTTTGAGATTCACGCCGAGCGATGCGCTCATCGCTTCCTGACCGCGCCCCAAGTAGACTCCGCCGACGATTTTCCCGGCTTTCCAGAGGGAGCTGAGGCGGTCCTCCGACAATCTAGCCAGCAGCATCCAGCGATAAGTCGCAAGGAATTGTTCCCGCTCGGTTTCAACAGCATTCTGGCGCGGAGAGGTGATAGCCATTTTCGGAATTTAAGCTGGAAACAATTCCCGGCGCAACGCTTTCTTGGCCTGGGAATCGTCTCTCAGCGTCCTCGATTTCTAAAAATTCAGAGCGACTCCGCCATAAAAGCCGCGGCCCAGGCTAGGGTAGCCAAAGACTTCGGTGTGATCCTCGTCGAGGAGGTTTTCGATGCGCCCGGTGAGCTGCACACGATCGGACACAGCGAAGGCGGCAGTGAAACGGACCGTGGTGTAATCTTCGATGTCAAAATTGGCTGCGCCGAAGCTGAGTTCCTCGCGTCCGGAAACAGATTCGAGTTCCAATCCGGTGCGAAGTTTGTTAAACCAACGATAGCTAATTGCCCCAGTGAGACGATTTCTCGGGCGTCTTGCAAGTCGGGAGCCAAGAGGCTGCTGGACGTCGGCACTGGACGTCTTTTTTGCTTCGAGCCAAGTGTAATTGACGGATAAATCCAAGTTTTTCAATGGAGTCCAACGAAGGAATGTTTCGAGGCCGTGCGTTTCGGCGGAACCGAGATTGAAGGTGCTAAAATTATTGTCGAAGCCAACCAGATTCGAGGCGTTGTTATGAAAATACGTGACGCCCACAGAAAGAGATTTCCTGAAAAAAGGCTGTTCTAATCCGATGTCCCAACCGCGAGTTTTGTTTGGCCGGAGATCGAAGTTATTTCCGAAGATTTTGTCCTGACTCGTCGCGGGGCTGAACCCGGTAGCCAGGCTGGAACGCAGAATTGTGCCGAGTTTGGGCGTGACGTAGTTCAATGCCAGTCGCCATGTATAGATGTCGCCGGATTGGCTGAAATGATCGAAACGTCCACTGGCGACCAAGGTTAGATCCCGGTTGGGGCGCACTGCCAACTGAACAAATCCGGCATGATTTTCGGTCTTGTCGCTCAGAAGCGGATTGCCAAAAGCGATGAACGGCTGTTCCTGCTCGGCTTCCACCCGGCTATAAAAATAGCCGCTGACGATTTGCAGCCATTCGGTCGCATCGAGCACATTCTGGTAATCCACCTGCCAGCGTTTGAAAAGCCCTCGCGTGGGTCCTACGAAACCATCTTCGTTCGGATCATTGACCTGACGTTCATGATCAACTTCTAGGGAGAGGGTATGCTGCCATTCTGGCGTGGCTTTCCATTCGAGTTTGGGCGCAATCAACCAGCGTTCCGTGAGCAGATTATCGAGAGGCTTGGGATTGAAAATAGTCCCCGGATTTCCCGTATCAGCCAGGGAATACAGCACTAGCGTGGAAAGTCGCAGGGTATCGGTCGGATCCCAGCCAATTTTAGCCGTTCCAGAAGTGTAACGATACTGATTGTTAGGCCGGTCGTTGTCCGTATCGAGATGGTTTAGGGAAACGAAATAATCCAATGGGCCCGCTATGCCGCTGGTCGTGGCCGCTTCGCGATAAGTGCCGAAACTTCCGCCTTCGAGAGTGAGTGTATTCACAGGTTTGGCACCGCCTTTTTTGGTGATGATGTTGATGACGCCGCCTCCCGCCCTTGGACCGTAAAGACTACTTTGCGGACCGCGAACGACTTCGATGCGCTCAATGTTTTCCGTCGTGAGATCAGCGAAATTAAATAGCCCGGCCAGGCCTTGGTTTACCGGCAAACCATCGATCATCACTTGGGTGGCCTCGCTAGTGAGGCCGCGGATAAAAACGGAAGTCAACTGGCCCGGCGTGCCGGTCTGCACAACGTCAAGACCCGGAACCATGCGCAACGCATCGGATACCTGGGTAATCTGGTGCTCGGCCAATTCTTTAGCGGTTATCACCGTGAGCGCCGATGGGCTGTGCTCCTCCGTAGAATTGGCACGAATGCCAGTGACGACAATGGTGTCGATGTTTTCTGGATTTTGCGCGCGGGATGCGGACGCGATGAGACTGAATGAAACGGCTGCAATGCAGCCGCATTTGAATAGGGACATTTCTTTTATGCTTTCTGATTAGGTTGAAGAGAAATCAGGAGCGCGAGCCAATCCAGCGGGATAAAAATCCAACTGGAATGAAAAAACGACCGGTCTGAAGTCTCATTGGCTTCTTTTTGCGAAGAAGTGATCCACCGGCACACACCGGCGGTACGAATGAGGTGGGCCTGGCGAATGTTCTGACTTCTGGCTTCTGGGCGGAGTTACATAGAACTCAGTCCGACCTTTTTCCCGCCTTCACCCGTTGGTTCGCGTGATTTGAAAACGCAGAACTTTCAGATTGGCAAAATGGGAAATCGTATCCAGTTACAGCAGCGCGACTGCTCCCGATTTTCACGGGATTTCTCGCTTCGGCTCACATTTAATTTGCTCGCAAAGAACAGGTCGTAAACTGGCGGGAGGTCTCACAGACGGCAAGCCCAAAGTCGGGCAAACATTTTTTCATTGTGCCGAATCGGCTTCTGTCAGATGGAGAGGAGTGACCGTGGAAGCCGATGTGAAAAAATCAATCAAAGCCGCCACGCCGGTGCGCCTGAGCTCTGCGCTGGCGATGCAGAACCTGCAGGAGGCGGGCGGGCTGGTGTTGCGAGGAGTTTTCCTAAACTCGACACTGGCCGTGGTAAAAATCCTCTCCGGTGTGCTGGGCAGCTCCTATGCCCTTATCGCCGACGGCATCGAGTCGCTCCTCGACGTGGCCGGCTCGGTCGTCACCTGGCGTGGTGTGCGGCTGGCGGCGACTCCGCCCGACGTGGGGCATCCGTATGGTCACGGCAAAGCCGAGCCGCTGGCGGCGATCCTAATCTCGGTGTTCGTTTTCTTTGCGGCCATTCTCATCGCGCTTCTGAGTGTGAGGGAAATGTTAGTCCGGCACCACACGCCCTCAGCCTGGACTTTGATTGTGCTCATCGTGGTGATTCTGGTGAAGGAAATCATTTTCCGCGTCATGTCGCATCGCGGTAAAAAACTCGGTAGCAGCGCACTCATTGCCGACGCCTTCCACCATCGCAGCGACGCCATTACTTCCATCGCAGCTTTCATCGGTATCTCAGTCGCGTTGATCGCCGGTCCCGGCTATGAAAACGCCGATGACTGGGCCGCGCTTTTCGCCTCAGTTTTCATCGGCTACACCGCGATTTACCGCATGATGCCCGCCATCAATGAAATCATGGATTCCGCCCCTGATCCCGAGATCGAGGCTGGCGCGCGAGAGGCTGCCGAGGCTGTGCCGGGAGTCCTCGGCCTGGATGAATCTCGCGTGCGCAAAATGGGTTTGGAATATTTCATGGATCTCCACCTCATCGTCGATGGAAACATCAGCGTCCACGAGGGTCACCGCATCGCGCACGAGGTGAAGGACGCGATTCGGCGTCAAAATGGACTCATCACCGACGTGCTCGTCCACGTCGAGCCGCAACATGTCAAAAGCGGACTCTTCGGAATGGAGTAGGGAGTGCATCCGTTTGAGGACCTGACATCGTAAAACGTTCCAGTAGTCCCACTTGCGGGAACAATCATATTTTCTAACGATGCTTTTTCCACGCAATATTGACACCCTGGGCCGACTCCTGCGTGGGGCGGGTGCACTCCTGCTCGCTATCGCAGGGGGATTCATCTGGGCGCATTCGCATGGAACTGCGATCGGATTTTTTGCCGGTGCAGTCTTTATGGGCTTCGAGGCCGCCCGTGGCTGGTGTGCCGCTCGTGCCTGTGGGATCAAAACCAAATACTAGTCTCCCACGAGCACTTCATGAGTAAAAAAGTGATCATCATCGGTGCAGGACCCGGAGGCCTCGCATCTGCCATCCTGCTCGCCGCCTCGGGGGTGAAAGTGAAAATTTTTGAGCGTCTGTCCACCGTTGGAGGACGCACCTCGGCAATTGAGGAAGAGGGCTTCAAATTCGATCTCGGCCCCACTTTTTTTCTCTATCCACGCGTGCTGGAGGAAATTTTTGCTGCTGCCGGTACTAGCCTTGCAGCCGAGGTGGAAATGGTGCGGCTCGATCCGCAATACCGCATCATCTTCGGCGACGGTGGAGGGGAGTTGCATGCGACCCCGAACATTGAGGAAATGGAACGTCAAATCGCCGCCATCGCACCAGGTGACGCACCGGGTTTTCGCCGGTTTCTCGACGAGAATCGCACCAAGCTCGCGCGCATGGAGCCGTGTCTCGAAACGCCATTTCTAAGCTGGCAGGATCTTGTCAACACACGCCTTCTAAAGATGTTGCCGATGCTTCGTCCGCATCAATCGCTCGATACGTATCTGACTCGTTTCTTCCGCGATCCCCGCATTCGCCTGGCATTTTCCTTCCAGTCGAAATACCTCGGAATGTCGCCGTTTCGCTGCCCGAGTTTGTTCTCGATTTTATCCTTTCTGGAATACGAATACGGCGTCTTCCATCCGGTCGGAGGTTGCAACGCTGTCACCGCCGCCATGGCCCGCGTCGCGGAACGGCTCGGCGTCGAGATTTGCACCGATGAGCCTGTTCAGGAAATGCTTTTCGAGGGCCGCCGCGCCATCGGAGTTCGAACGAAATCTGGAGAGGAGCGGGCCGATTCCCTGGTCGTGAACGCCGACTTCGCCCGCGCCATGAAACGACTCGTGCCGGATCGTTTGCGCCGTCGCTGGACCGACCGTAAAATCGCACGAAAGAAATTTTCCTGTTCCACTTTCATGATGTATCTCGGCGTCGAGGGGACGTTTGATTTACCGCATCATAACATTCACATCGCAGGCGACTATGAGCGCAATCTGGATGAAGTGGAAAACCAGCACATTCTTTCCGAAGACCCATCGTTTTATGTGCAAAATGCTTCCGTCACCGATCCAACCTTGGCACCGCACGGGATGAGCACTCTCTACATATTGGCTCCAGTGACGCATCAGCATCCCAATGTCGATTGGAAAAAAGAAACCGCTGGATTCCGCTCAAAAATGTTGCGTCAAATCGAGAAGGCTGGCTTTACCGATGTCGAGCGGCGCATTCGTTTCGAGCGGGTCGTCACACCAGATGACTGGGACTCGAAATACGAAATTCACCAAGGCGCGACTTTCAATCTCGCGCATAGTCTCGACCAGATGCTGCATTTGCGGCCGCACAATCGATTTGAAGACTTGGACGGCGTTTATCTGGTCGGCGGCGGCACGCATCCGGGTAGTGGATTGCCGGTGATTTTTGAATCAGCGCGGGTCAGCACGCGATTGCTGTTAGAGGAACTGGACATCGAACCTGCGATCGATTCCGCGCCAGATGCGAACCTAACTCCGATGGGTTTGGAGGCGGCGTTATGAGTTTGCTCGAGAGAGTGCTGGAACAGCCTGCGACACGAGCTGAGGAAACCAATCTGGCCCAGCGCCATTGGGCCGAAACTCGTCTGAAAAATCGGCTGCGCATCGTTTGTGAATTGCGCCATCGCATCGCGGAAAACGCACATCTTCTAGCCCAGTCTGCGGCATTGGTCTCAGACCGACCGCTGGCCGAAAAACTCGTCTCGGAAGTTCTTCCCCTGGCCGATGCCTGTCGCTGGCTAGAATCGAATGCAACCCGAGTCCTGGCACCTCGTCGTCACGGTCGGAGCGGTCGTCCTTTTTGGCTGCAAGGCATGACCTTCGAGGTACAACGGCAGCCTTTTGGAAAAATACTCATCATTGGCCCAGGCAATTATCCGCTGTTTCTTCCCGCCGTTCAGGCTCTGCAGGCGCTCGTCGCCGGTAATTCTGTGCAGCTCAAACCCGCGCCCTGCACACGATCCGTCGCGCTGGCTTTCGCCAAACTAATCACAGAGGCCGGTCTTCCAGAAGGACTGCTAACCATTCTTCCCGAGAGCGTCACGGCAGCCGAGGAAGCGATGCGGGTCGGTGTGGACAAAGTGGTTTTCACTGGTGCTTCCGAAAACGGACGCGACGTGCTAACCACGCTTGCCGCCACCAACACTCCGTCCGTCATGGAGCTATCTGGCGAGGATGCCGTGGTGGTTCTGGCGGATGCGGATCTCGATCTGGTCACGCGTGCGCTGCGCTTTGGCACCTGGCTTAACGATGGCGAAACCTGCATCGCCCCACGGAGGTTGGTTGTCGTGCAATCCGTTGCGGATGATTTGCTTACGCGGCTAACAGCAGCCAGCCTTCCTCGTCTCCCGATTGAGCGCGTGCACGACACATCCTCAGCTCTCCTGCGGGTGAACGCGGGAGATTTTGCACTCGGCTGCTCTTTGTTTTCGCGTGATATCGATGGAGCCCGACTCATCGCCGCGCAGATCAAAACCGGGTTTGTTTTAATCAACGATTTGATCGTTCCCACAGCCGATCCACGCATGCCTTTTGGAGGGACGAAGGCGAGCGGATTCGGCACGACACGCGGTGCGGAGGGACTGCTGGAAATGACGTTTCCCCACGTGGTCGCCGTTCGCAGTGGGAAGTTTCATCCACATTTTTTAGAGTCGAGTTCCAGTGATATCGCGTTCTTTGAAGCCTACATTTCCGCCGCTCATGGACGAAGCCGCTGGCCCGCTCTCTTGCAGTTTTTCCGTGAGCTGATGAAACAAGCCCGGACTAAAAAATTATGAAACCCATTGGAATTATTGGCGGCGGACTGGGCGGACTTTCCGCCGCCTGCGTCCTCGCGGCGCGGGGCCACAAGGTAATCCTTTTCGAGCGCAACGAATGGCTCGGCGGCAAGGCGGCGCAACTTCAGGAAAATGGTTTTCGTTTCGACATGGGGCCGACCATTGTCACCATCCCTTCAGTTCTCAAGCGCATCTTCGAGGAGGCTGGAAAACATCTCGAGGACTATCTGAAACTCATCCGGCTCGATCCGCAATGGCGCTGCTTTTTTGATGACGGCTCCGTGCTCGATCTTGCGCAGGATCCGAATGAAATGGCGAAAACTCTCGATGCCTTTGCGCCGGGTACTAACAGCGGCCAGCGCTACCGCGATTTCATTCAGTACAGCGAGCGGTTGAATGGCATTTCGCAGCGGCAATTTTTCTACAAACCCATCGGCGGCATCGGAGATATGTTTCAATGGAAGGCGTCGTTCGATCCGAAAATGCTGGGCGACGTTCTGGCGATGCGCATGGGTCGATCCGTGGCCAGCACCGTGCGGTCGTTCACACCCGATCCAAGAGTGGCGCAAATGGTCGATCATTTTACCCAATACGTGGGCTCATCGCCCTACGGCTCGCCTGCCGTGCTTTGTGGAATCGCACACATGCAGACGGACGAGGGCATTTGGTATCCGCGTGGAGGCACGCGTGCAGTTCCGCTGGCATTGGAAAAACTGGCACGCGAACTCGGCGTCGAATTCCGCATGGGAGTCAAGGTAGAAAAGATCCTAACGGAAAACAAAACAGTGACCGGAGTTAGAACCGACTCTGATGGCGATATCGATCTAAGTGGAGTCGTTTCCAACTGTGACTCCGTGCGCACGCACCGCGAACTTATCAATGGCCAAGTCGGCGCGACTTTCGAGCGTCGACGAAAATACGAGCCCGCCTGTTCCGGTGTGGTGCTCTATCTCGGTCTCAGTAAACGGTATGAGCATCTCGCGCATCACGATTTCGTTTTCAGCCGCGATCCGCATGAGGAGTTTGATTACATCTACAAGCGTGGCGAGCCCGCTCCCGACCCGACCTGTTATCTCGCCGCAACCAGCGGTACCGAATCGAGCACCGCACCCGCTGGCGGAGAGGCGCTTTACGTTCTCGTGCATGCGCCGTATCTGCGCCCGCATCACGACTGGAAAAAGATGCTGCCCGCGTATCGTCAGGTCATTCTGGATAAATTGAAACGCACGGGCCAGATGCCGGACATCGAATCGCGAATTGTCTCCGAAAGTTTCCTGACGCCGCAGGATATTCACGACCGCTATCATGTGCTCAACGGCGCCATTTACGGCCTCGCCAGCCATGGGAAATTCCTCGGTGCTTTCAAGCCGGGTAATCGTAGCCCCGATCTGCGCGGTCTCTATCTTGCAGGTGGTGCTGCGCATCCAGGCCCCGGTATGCCCATGGTGCTGATGTCTGGCTGGATCGCAGCCGATACGCTTGATCAAGATACGCATGGAACTCGCATGAAAACGGAGGTGGCCGCATGAAATCCCCTCAGCCGAAAATCTCGGCTGGCGTAAACCGGGTTTTTGGGACCTACAGTGCGCATTATGTGCGGAAAAACTTCCACACCTTTCGGATACTAAAAGACGTAATCCCAGAAAACGATCCCAAACGCCCGCTGGTTGTGTATCTCAACCACGCCGCATGGTGGGACCCACTGATATGCATGGGACTCGCTCGGAAATTTTTTGCGGAAAGAAATTCATTCGCACCGATCGACGCGGAGATGCTGCAGAAATATCGTTTCTTCAAGCATCTCGGCTTTTTTCCTGTCGAGCAAAATTCCGCTCGCGGCGCGCGGCAATTTCTGCGCGTGGCCGGCACGATTTTATCAGAGAAAAAAAACGCCCTTTGGCTTACTCCGCAGGGACGCTTCGCCGATGTGCGCGTGCGTCCACCGGGATTGCTGGGTGGCCTCTCGGCGCTGGCAGCCGGAAAAACGGAGGCGACTTTCATTCCACTGGCGATTGAATACGCTTTCTGGATGGAATCGCGCCCGGAAATTCTCGTCGCATTTGGGCAGTCGATTATTCCCTCATCGAATCCGGAACGAACTGTGAATGATTGGACCAAAGTTTTTTCCGATTCTCTTGCGACTGCGCAAGATCGACTCGCGGAAGCTTCATTAAGACGGGAAACTGCCGATTGGGTCGTGAAGGATCGGGCCAGTGTCGGGACGAATTTTTTCTATGATATATGGCGCTGGACTCGCGCCAAATGCACCGGCGAATCTTTCACGCCGTCTCACCAGACGGAGTCCTAACATGGTTGTTTTCCTCGCGATCATCTGCTGTTTGCTGGCCTTGATTCCAGCGGTCTTGTTTATCCAAAATCTGTCGCTTTACGCACCCTTGCCGAATGCTGAAAATAAAACGACAGCGAGATGTTCAGTCCTAATTCCAACGCGTAACGAAGAGAGAAATATCGGCGACGCCTTGCGATCCATACTGCATTCCACGGGAATCGACCTGGAGGTGATTGTTCTTGATGACGGCTCCAGCGATTCGACAGCGGAGATCGTTCGTTCCATTGGCTCAACCGATTCTCGGGTTCGGCTGGAAACAGCACTGCCATTGCCGTCGGGTTGGTGCGGAAAAAACTTTGCCTGCCAGCAACTTGCAAGCCTCGCGAGTCATTCGACTTTGATTTATATGGACGCCGATGTGCGGGTGTCGCGACCTGATTCATTGGTGCGTCTGACGAGTTTTTTGGAACTGGGCGGAGTGGCGCTCGCCAGCGGAGTTCCCCGGGAAATCACCGGTGGCCTCATGGAAAAACTAATCATCCCGCTAATTCATTTTGTCCTGCTCGGGTTTCTTCCATTGCGCCTGATGAGGAGCGGCACAGACCCTGGATTCGCGGCGGCCTGCGGCCAAATTCTGGCGGTGAAAAAAGAAATTTATCTAACTACCGGGGGCCACGGCGCGGTGCCAGATCGAATTCACGATGCCGTGGCTTTGACCCGGCATCTTCGCGCCCAAGGCTTCACCACCGATTTGTTTGATGCGACCGAATTTTTCAGTTGTCGGATGTATGAAACGCCTCTGGATGTGTGGAATGGCTTTGCCAAAAATGCCCACGAAGGTCTTGGGTCGAGACAACTCATTTTGCCTGCCACTGCCATTCTTTTCTGCGGACAGGTTTTGCCATTCATTTTTCTACTCACACCGTTTTCTGTGACTGCAAAATTACTCAGCTTCGCGGGTGCTGCCCTGGCCCTACTTCCGAGAATTCTGGCCGCGATTCGATTCCAACAATCCTGGGTTGGGGTTGTCCTGCATCCATTCGCGATTGTAATTCTGTTAGCGATTCAATGGAGTGCCTGGCTGGGCGCTCGGCAGAATCGTTCGTCCGTGTGGAAAGGACGATCCTACTCCGCCGCACCATGAAATCTGTTGTTGTTGCGTGGTTGATTTTTCTGTCGTTCGCGCCCGCAGAAGACCGGAGTTTGAGTGAATTTGAGCTGACGGATCAGAATGCCCAGACCCGCCATTATCAGTTTCCGAAAGAGAAAATAACAGTGATGACAGTGGCAGACCACAAAGGCTCGGACCAGCTCACTCCCTGGATTCAATGCCTTTATGATCGATACGGAAAGACGATCGACATCGATGGCATCGCGGATGTCTCAATGATTCCGACACCATTTCAAAATTTCTTTCGCAATGAGTTTCGCAAAAAACTAACGCGATCAGTAATGCTCGATTGGGGCGGCTCAGTGGTTCGCCAGTTTGGCTATGAGAAGGGCATTGCAAATATCTACGTCATCGATCGCGGCGGGCGCATTGTGAAACAACGAAGCGGCGCGGTGTCTGATACTGCCTTGAAGGACATGGCCGCTGGAATCGACCAGGCCATAAAAAATCCTTAAGTCAAAGCCCACCTCCATTGGCGGTGCAGCCGAAGCAGTGGTTCGCAATCAGGGTTCAGGCCGTGAGCCTGAAGCGTTTGGCAAAACGGCTCAGGTTTCTTGATAACCTGGCGCAAAGAAGAAGCGATAAATGCCCCCGCCGAGCAACCCTCCGATGAGCGGCGCGACGATGTAAACCGTCAGCCAGCCGTTACCATTGGTGGTGAATGGAATGGAACCCCAACCGGCGACGGCCGAGAACAGCCTCGGACCCAGATCACGCGCCGGATTCATGCAAGCCATCGTGAGCGGCCCGATCAGCGAAATCAGCAGCGTTACGGTGAGTCCTATCGTTGCCGGGGTGAGCGTTTGTGGACGGGTTTTGTTGCGCTCGTCGGTGACGCAAAAAATCACCAGCAGCAGGATCGCCGTGGCGATGACCTCGGCGAAAAAAGCCGCGGGCATAGACATCTTCAAACGGGCTGACGCGTCCAGTGCCTTGCCGCCCGGATTCGGAAAATATTCGCCGTAAACCATCGCCGTCGCCTCGCTTCCTGACTGACCGCGAACGATGTCGTGCGCAGTCTCATAGACTCGCAGGCTGTCGCCGAAAATGCCATAGAGCACGGCGCAGGCGGCGAAGGCACCCAGCATTTGCAGCATCACATACGGGATCACGCGGCCCTTGGGAAAATTCGACCAGACCGCCATGCTCAGAGTCACCGCCGGATTCAGATGTGCGCCGCTCAACGCACCCGTCAGATAAATCGCCGTCGCGATACCCAGACCCCAGACGATGGCGACTTGGAAAACGCCGACCTGTGCTCCCATAAGCACGGCGGCGTGGACGCTTCCGCAGCCGAAGAAAACGAGCAGGAACGTCCCAAAAAATTCCCCGACTATCCAATCCCACGGTGCGGTGCGGCGGGAGGAGACGGCTTTCGAGGTGGCGGTGATACCCTCGACGATGTTGTCCATGTTTTGCGATTGTGACATAAGCGTTTATCTCAGTTTCAGACTACTCGTGGAGAGGCGGTTTTTCATGTGACTTGGATTGTCATCACAACGCCACCAGCAGCGCAAGCACTGAGAAAAGACGGCTGATTTCTGAGTTTCATTCGTATCAGAATTGTGCCTGATGCACGGCTCGGAGGAGCCTGGCAAAACTGGTGCGCAAACTCAAATTCGTATCCATGATTGAAATCCCTCAGACCACTACCGACGAAAACCGCCCGCCACCGCGTTTGTCGAAGCTCTCCGAGATGTTGCAGGATGGAGTCGGCGTCCGCTCCGTGGTGCTCAGCGGCCTTTTTCTCCTGGCAATTCTTTACACGCTCTACTTCGCTAAAGAATTTTTCCTGCCCATTTTCCTGTCCATCCTGCTCACCTTTCTACTCGTGCCGACGGTGCGTTTTTTGAAAGTGCGGCTGCATCTGCCTGAGCATCTCGGGGCTGCCATCGTGATGCTGGGGCTGCTCGGCTGCCTGGCGGGCGGCGTTTACTTTGTTAGCGAACCCGCCAGTAACTGGCTTCAAACCTTGCCCGCGAAAATGCCCGAGCTGGAAACCCGGTTGCGCCTACTTAAGAAACCCATCGAGAAAGTTACCGCTGCCAGCGCCGAGGTGGAAAAACTCACCACCGTCACCACAGCCAACTCCACCACTTCGACGACCGCCACGAAAACCCAGGTCGTCCAACAGGTCCCGCCCGTAGCCAGCCACGCGCCGCTCGCCCTGCTCTTAAGCCAGACGCCCGCCTTTCTGGCGAACTTCATGGTCATGCTCATCCTGCTTTATTTCCTGCTCGCCTCGGGTAACTCCTTTCTCCGCAAACTCGTTACCATGACTCCCAAACTCCGCGACAAAGTTCGTGCCGTGGAGATCGCGCGCGACATTGAGGATAAAATCTCGAAATACCTGCGCGTCACCTTTTTCATCAACGCCTGTCTCGGCCTCGCCGTCGGCGTTGCGTCGTATTTCGTCGGCCTGCAAAACTACATCCTCTGGGGCATCCTCGCTTTCCTATTTAACTTCGTGCCGTATCTGGGTGCCCTCACCGGCATCGTCTCCGTGCTCCTCGTCGGCCTGCTCACCTTCTCCACCACCAGCCACGCGTTCGTCATGCCGGGCATCTACCTGGCTATCGCCGTGCTGGAGGGAAACTTCATCACCCCGCTAATCATGGGCCGCTTCATGACCTTGAATCCGGTGGCCATCTTCATCTCGTTAATGTTCTGGGGCTGGATCTGGGGTATCCCCGGCGCGCTCCTCGCCGTCCCGATACTGGCCATTGTAAAAATCCTCTGCGACCACGTCGAACCCCTCGAGCCCATCGGGGAGTTTCTCGGGAGTTAAGACCCAAGCAGCTTTTTAAGGCGTCGTTTCTTCACCTATTGAAATGATCGCAAGACCCGGAGAAATCATTCCGCAAGCTGTAGAGATAGATTCTCGACTTGGCTACCATACCATCTTCAGGACGGCGGCCTGGGAGTATTCATTGCGGAAGATAGAAATTGCCACGCATCCGCAGTTTCTATATTCATTGCGTCCGTGATTGCTTGAAACAACATGGAGAATCCACCTGAATCTCGGCAACTCACTCTAGTGGAAGAGGCTGCCGATCCGGGCACGAATGCCGAGCGTTTGCGTCAATTATCGGGCTATCGCGGGGTAGTGGCACGCGCTGTGGCTGCCAACCCCAATACGCCGACTTATCTGCTAATCTGGCTGGCGAAACGGTATTGCGCGGAAGTCTTGCGCAACTCAGTTTTTCCCTTGCTCATGCTGGAAGATCCAGGTCTGCCTCTGAAATTGCCAGTCAACGCTTTGCGCGGGATTCTGCGCGACTGGGAGCCGCCCGGCGAATTCTTGCACACGCTGCAGCGCCATCCCGACTCGGAAATCCGCGAGGCGGCGCGGCTGCATGTGGCAAACCATTCGGCAGGGGTGGAGGAGGACTATGTTCCTCATCTCGAATTGAAAGGCGGCGCCGCTCTGGCTGAAATGATCGAGATGGGAGCCGCACCCCCGTGGCTGCTGGGTGCCGCTTTGGAAAGCAATGAGCACAAGCTTCGCAAACGCGCTCTCGTCGTCATCTGCAAAGGCCCCGACAAAACTTTGCACTCCCGTGTGAAGCTCCTGCGCGCAGCCGGTGCCGGAGGCTGGCTGAACGCCCTCGGCAAAGGCGACCCGAGCATCACTCCCGAGGGGCTTGCAGCACTGGCCACTGGCGGACCTTATGCGAGAAAGCTCGCGGCGCATAATTCCTCGACGCCGCCTGAAGTGCTGGAGACTCTCGGTCGTTCACTTGATCCGAAGCTACTCCGCATCGTTGCTCGCAACCGCGCCACTCCGATTTCCACTTTGCTCAGTTTTGCGTTGGGACGAGATAAGTCCCTGCGCCGGATTGTGGCCCGAAATAAAAATCTTTTGCCCAATACCCTCGATCAATTGTCGGTTGATCCGGACGCAGAAATTCGCCTGGCTGTGGCTGCCAACAGCTCGACCCCGCCAGCTTCCTTGGCGCGTCTTGCCGCAGATCCCAGTGCGAAGCTTCGCCAGCGCGTGGCCGCCAACGCCTCCACGGATATGGCCACATTGCAGCGTCTGATGATCGACTCGCAGGATGATGTGCGCGAGGCGGTGGCCAAGCGTCGCGGCTGTCCTGTGGATATCCTTCACACACTGGCCAAGGAGGATAGTTATGTCGGTTTTTGCGCGACCCATAATGGATCCATGCCGAAAGGGGCGAAATATCTCTGGCGGCGACGGCGGCGCGGCGGGGCAACCGAAGTAGAAGATAATAAGACCGAAGCTCAACATGCCGCCGAGGAAGAGGAACTGGATCGCTGTTACAAAATCACTCGGAGCAAAGAAGTGACCGCTGTGCAACTGGCGGAACTTTCCATGCATGCGAATGCCACTGTGCGCTCGAATGTCGCCTATAACGCTCAAACTCCCGTGGAAATACTTACCCGGCTGGCTGCTGACCCGGAGCAGGGCGTCCGCAATACCGTGGCGCAGAGTCCCCGGGCAACGCCGGAAATCCTGCGCCGGCTGGCAGAGGATGAAGTGTTGTCCATCCGGTCTAGTGCCTTGGGCAACCCTAACGTGCCCGATGATCTGCTGGAGCGACATCTCTCCGATGAGGCGGAGGAAATTCGTGCGGCGATCGCAGGGAACACCCGATTAGCCGATGCCTGGCTTCTGCAAATCGCCCGTGATGAGCCCTCGGAAAAAGTGCATTACGCGATCCTTCACCGCAAAGATGCGCTGCGCACCGACGAGGCCATGGCCATTCTCGCCGGGCGCTGCGAAAAATGCCTCAAAGAAGTGCAAAATCCTGTGATCATCGCCATTGGTCCCAAAGTAATGGAAGTGGCCACGCGGGAGATGACCCCTCATGCACGCAGGCAGTTTATCTCCTGGAACCAATATCAATACAGATACCGCAGCTTCGAAAATCCCATTCCCATTCCGCCCGAGATCTTGCAGCGGCTGATGACGGGAGTGCCCGATGACAAATACCTTATCTGGACGCACTGGATTATGAAAGACATCGCAGGCTATTGGGCGGTAACGCCAGACGTGTTGGAAAGCATGGCCAATAACTTGCAGGCGGAGAAACTTCGCAACTATCGGCGCGTCAATGGACGGATCGTTACCGCACTCGCCGCGATTGCGCGAAACAAAAACACCCCGGTGCATGTGCTGGAGCAGCTATTGCAACATACCGTTCCGAGCGTCCGACTCGCTGCCTTGGGTAATCCCTTCACTCCTGCGGATGCCACCCACGCCCGTCTGGGGATCACCCTGGAAATGGCCGGTGCCAGTGCGTCGCTCGGCACCCGACTTTGCGCGCTATCCCATCCGCAGACGGCTCCGGCCACCCTGCGGCAGGCGGCTTGGAATGGACGCTGGGCCGAGCGCTATGCCATAACCCAAAATCCTGCCGCTCCCCGCGATGTGCTGGCTGCGCTCACAGAGGATTCCAACCGTGCCGTCTCGCAGGCCGCCCGAGCCGCGTTTCGCGCTCGTTTTCCCGATGCTTTTCTGAACCAAATCCATGACACCTGAAGCTCTTGCCGATTATCTCGGTGCCCTTGTCCGCCATGAACTCAAGCTCAGCGCCATGATCTGGGGGCCGCCGGGCATTGGGAAATCGAGCATCGTCGCGCAGATGGCTGCCGCTCACGGGCTGGAGTTTATCGATTTGCGCCTGTCACAGCTCGCTCCCACCGACCTGCGGGGGCTGCCTGTGGCTGCGGAGGGCATTTCGCGCTGGCTGCCGCCGGAATTTCTTCCCCGCAGCGGACGCGGCGTGCTCTTTCTGGATGAACTAAATCTCGCGCCGCCCACGATGCAGGGGATGGCACAGCAACTCATCCTCGACCGGCGCGTCGGGAGTTACATCGTTCCCGAGGGCTGGTTCATCTGGGCTGCGGGTAATCGCAAGGAGGATCGTGCTTCAGTCTTCGACATGCCTGCGCCA
The DNA here is from genome assembly GCA_038230215.1 of Chthoniobacterales bacterium. Taxonomy (GTDB): domain Bacteria; phylum Verrucomicrobiota; class Verrucomicrobiia; order Chthoniobacterales; family DASVRZ01; genus DASVRZ01. The sequence goes on from JBBRNR010000002.1 coordinate 199,122, forward strand.
CTGGCGAACCGATTTCTCCATCTCGAAGTCGAGCCGCATTGGGAAAGCTTCAAGGCGCACGCCATCGCCGCTGGCATGCACGAGCAGATCATCGCCTTCCTCGCGTTTCGTCCCGATCTGCTTCACAAGCTCGATGCCCAGCGCCCAGCCTGGCCCTCGCCGCGCTCATGGGAAATGGCGAGCCGCCTGCATCAGTCTGGCCTGGATCTGGCCCCGGTGATCGGACTTCCAGTCGCCTCGGAGTTTGTCTCCTACATTGAGCTCTATCGTTCGCTGCCGGAGTTGGAGCCGATTTTGGCTGGAGAGGAGAAAGCCGAAAAAATCGCTTTCCCCGCAGAGCCCTCGGCCCGTTACGCAGCCACCATCGGACTCACCGTGCGCGCGAAGGAACCCGAGCGTGGCTATCGCGCCTTTAAGTGGCTCACCGCCAAGGCGCCGCCGGAGTGGATTCAGCTTTTTGCAGTCGATCTCTTCAAACAAATGCGCTCCCTCGGAAAGATGGGCGCTTTCGCCGGTTACGTGACCAAGGACGCGCAACTTCGCCAGTACCTCGCCGATTACCAGAAACTCCTTGCCAGCGCATGAGCGAGCCAGCTCCGGGTGAATCGAGTGCCACTCCGCTGGAGCCGGAGCGTCTCGTCAGCGGCTCCATGCTGCGGCTGAGATCGCGTCAGCCGTTTCTCGCCGCGCTCGCTCTTTTTGCCCGTTACAAAGTCACCCGCGACGTGCCCACCGCCGCCACAGACGGCATCACCATCTACATCAACCCCGATTTCTGGCAGCCACTCTCCTCGGCTGAGCAGGATGGGCTCCTCCTCCACGAAGTTCTCCACGCCGCCCTCGGTCATTGCCTCCGTCGGGGCGAACGCGATCCGGTGGTCTGGAACATTGCCGCCGACATTGTGATTAACGGCATCATTCTGGCCGAACCCGGCACTGCCCTGCCCAAGGGCGGCATGCGCGACGACCGGCTGGCTCATTTTAGCGCCGAGGAAGTCTATGAAATGCTTCAGCGCGATCTGGCGAAGCTGCCGCCGCTGGGGCTCGCCGATCTCCTCGAAGCCGCTCCAGACACAGGCGATTCCCAGACGACTCGCAGTGAAATGCAGCGCGTCTCCATCGAGGGCCACTGGCGGCACGCCCTGCAACGCGCCCGGACCATCGCCACCATGAACCAGGGATCTGTTCCCGGTGGACTCCGCCGCGAGCTGGACGCCATCGAACCCGGGCGCCTCGACTGGCGCTCCTGGCTCTGGCGTTACCTCGTGCAGACGCCGACGGATTTCTCCGGCTTCGATCGCCGTTTTATCGGGCAGGGCCTGTATCTGGAGACTTTGCAGGGCGAGACCGTGCGTGTCCACGTCTGCGTCGATACCAGCGGCTCAGTGAATAATGAACTCATGGGCAAACTCCTCGGCGAAGTGCGCGGCATTCTTTCCGCCTACCCGCACATCCTCTGCGATCTCTATTATGCAGACGCCGCCCTGCACGGTCCGCACCGACTCGCGGCCGGCGACGCCATTCCGACCGCCGAGGGTGGGGGAGGAACCGATTTTCGTCCCTTCTTCGCACATCTGGCCACGACCGCCGATGCCTCGGAAACCGCCCTCGCCGTCTATCTCACCGACGGCCACGGATCATTTCCCGAGAAAGAACCCGCACTCCCCGTCCTCTGGGTGGTGACGGCAGGTGGACTGGACTCGGATCGTTTCCCATTCGGCGAAACCGTCCGCATCCTTGTCTAAATAACGGTTTTGTTAATTGAACAACAGGTCACCAGACTAAGTTTCTGAAACTCAGGCGCGACGCTCTTTGATGGCGAGCAGAATATCCGCGATGACTTCGGCTTTGGGTTTAAAGCCTTGGGGGCCTTTGCCGTGGAGGCGGACGGCGATGTTGCCGGCTTCGAGGTCGCGCTGGCCGATGACTAGCATGGTGTGGACTTTCATCTGCTCGGCGCTCGCGATCTTGGCTTTAATCGGGTCGTTGCTGAGGTCCATTTTCACGCGGACGCCCTGGCTGCGGAGTTCGTCGTGGATAGCTTGGGCGTAGTCGATGAGCGCTCTGTTTTCCTCGGTATCGCTGCCGATGGGGAGGATGCGGACTTGCTCGGGTGCTAACCAAAGCGGGAAGTTGCCGGCGTAATGTTCGATGAGGAAGCCGATGAAGCGTTCGTGCGTGCCGAGCGGGGCGCGGTGGATGCAGAGCGGCGTGGCCTCGGTGTTGTCGCGAGTTTTGTAGGTGAGGCCGAAACGCTGCGGGACGGCGAAATCGACCTGGTTCGTGGCCAGCGTAAATTCCTTGCCGATGATGCTCCAGATCTGGATGTCGATTTTCGGACCGTAGAAGGCGGCTTCGTTAGGAACTTCGACGAAAGGGGCACCGCTGGCGACTAACACGTCGCGGACCATTTTCTCGGTTTTGAGCCAGAGGTCGCTTTGATCGACGTATTTTTTTCCTAACTCCGCCGGATCGTGGGTGGAGAAGCGGAATTGGTAGCGGTCAATGCCGAAGATGCCGAAGTATTTGAGATACATTTTGTTCACGGCGTCGAATTCAGCGGCGAATTGCTCCTCGGTGCAATAGATGTGGGCGTCGTTCATCTGCATGGCACGAACGCGCATGAGGCCGAAGAGTTCGCCGGATTGTTCGTAGCGATAGCAGGTGCCGTATTCGGCGAGACGCAGGGGAAGATCGCGGTAAGAACGCGGCACCGCTCCGAAGAGCTTGTGGTGGTGCGGGCAGTTCATGGCCTTGAGGTAGTAGCGGTCGGGCTTCGTCTCGGGCGCTGGTTTTGTCTCGGGTAGTGCGGGCGTCCCGCCTGCTGGTTTGGGCATCCTGCCCGAATCTCCCTCTCCGGTTCCTCCCATCCATAACCACGGATAACCTTTCTCCGAATCCACCAACTCTTCTCGGTCGGGGTTGGCCGCGATGTAATGAAACTTTTCTTCCAAGTCGCGGTCGCCACGAACATAACGATCAAACGTTTCGGTTTGCCAGATGGCTCCCGCAGTGGATTCCAAGGCGTTAATTTCCTTGGCGGTAAAAGATTTGATGGAATGCATCAGCTCGCACAAAGGCCAGAAGACGTTTTCCCCTTGTTCGTTCTGCTCCTTGATCCACGGCTGGAACAGCAGGTGGACGTGATCCGGCATGACGACAGCTGCGAACAACTCGTAGCGCGTGTTATGAAAATGCAGCAGCGCATTGAGAACGATGGTACGGGCCTCGGGGGAAAGGATGCGGTGTTCGACGGTGGTGAAGGTTAACGCGTAGATCGCCCAGGGTTTCTCGAAATGCGGAAGGCGATGGTGTTTGCGGTAGGTTGCCTTTTCATGGGGGGAATGTTTGGGCAGGATGCCCAAACCAGCAGGCGGGACGCCCGCACTACCCGAGATTTCGTCGAGCGTTATCGGCGGGAACATCGACTCCGCGTAGTAGGGTAAATGCCCGCTGGTTAGATACATGTTCTCCCGAGCTAGATGTGGCGTTCTAACACGATCATAGCCTCCGGCGAATTCGGTTTCTTTCGCTAGTTTTTCTAGCTCTTCGATGAGGACGGTACCGTTGGGCAACCAGAGGGGGAGGCCGGGGCCGACGTCGTCGTCGAAGGTGAAAAGCTGCATTTCTTTTCCCAGCTTCCGGTGGTCGCGTTTCTTCGCCTCTTCTAACATGGCGAAATACGAATCTAACTCGGTTCTGTTTTTGAACGCCGTGCCGTAGATGCGCTGGAGTTGCGGATTTTTCTCGTCGCCTTTGTAGTAGGCGCTGGCGACTTGCGTAAGCTTGAACGCGCCGATATTGCCCGTGCGCATGACGTGCGGTCCGGCGCAGAGGTCGATGAAGTCGCCGTTTTTGTAGAGAGAGATTTCCTCACCGGTGGGAATGTTTTCGATGATGTCCAACTTGAAAACGCTCGGCTCACCGCGCTCTGATAACGCTGAAAGTCGTCCCTTTTTTGCCAGATCAAGCGCTTCATCGCGGCTGACGACGACCTTCTCAAACGTCTGGTTTTCCTTGGTGATGCGCTTCATTTCCGCCTCGATTTTTTCGAAGTCGTCGGGCGTGATGCGGTGGTCGAGCTGCACGTCGTAGTAGAAGCCGTTCTCGACGGGCGGACCGGCCGCAAACTGCGCCTCGGGCCAGAATTTCAAGACGGCGGTGGCCAGAACGTGGGCTGCGGAATGTCGCAGCCGCTCCAGATCGGTCATTTGGTGGCGTTGCTCGAGGGTTTTGCGTTCGTCGGACATGGGGTGGAGATTTTAGCGTGAAAGGGGAAAGGTGAAAGGTGAAAAGTGGGGCTTTTCCGAGCCAGATATGCCCTCAAGGACTCTCGGAAAATGCGGACCGAGCTCAGGATGATCTCCAGGAATGTCTGCAAAGGCAGACGGCGACTCCTCCCGAACTTTTGGAGAGTCGCAGCGGGCAGGCCGAGAGTTTTCCGGACTTTTAGAGAGTCTTAACGAGCGGACGGAGCTCAGTCCGTCTTTTTGGAGAGGCTCAAGGGCCGGACCGAGCCCAGTGCGCCCTCAAAGAGAGTCTTTAAGGGTCAAACCGAGCTCTTTCCGGACTTTTAGAGAGTCGCGACGGGCACTTTTCATCCCAATTCTGGGGCGCAGAGGGGGGGAAACTCACAGGCAATGAGTCACCGCAAATGAGGTTTGCCCGAGATTGCGCATGGCATCTGCTTAACCAAGAGGCACCCATCCTTTTTTCGTATGCCTTCCCCGAAACGCTCCATTTACACGCTGCCGATCCTGGTTTTCACCCTCGGCGTGGCAGCCTCGATAGGGCTGCTGCTGTGGCTGATCCAGCTGCAGTATGATAGGATCGACCACGATTTCAGTCGGGTGGCAGGAGATCGCTCCGTGGCGGTCATAGAGCGGATTCAGCAGGATTTCGCCATTCCTGAGAATATCCGGCAGCTTTACGATTCGAGTGATTTGGTGGATGAAAACGAGTTCAAGACCTTTGCGACCACGCTTCTCCAGAAAACACCGGAACTCGACAGTGTCGCCTGGGCTCCCACGAAGGTCGGCGCTGACGGCGGGGTGAGTCACACTGTGCTCTATGTGGAGGCGCAGAAGGCTGACGATCTCGGCGGCGGCACGAATCTGGACAGCATTCCGGGAATGACGGCGGCCATCAACGCCGCCTTGCAAACTGGCGCGGCGCACTGGATCAATATGCTGTCAAAGAATGACGCCTCCGGCGCGCGCTCGGGCTGGCTGGTGGTGCTGCCAGTGATGCCGCATGGCAATGGAGCGGAGGGAGCGCGGACGGCGGAGGGAGTGCTGGTCGCCCACATTGATCTCAACCGTCTGATGTTCAAGGCGTTCGAAAGTCTGGAAAAAGTCGGGCTCGACGCGGTGATTTACGATGGAAAAATGGACGAGTCCCATGTGCTGGCGAAGTGGTTCAGCCCCACTCGAAAGGCTCCCTACGACCCAGTCAGCGAACGAAGTGCCTCGCGGTATGCGTTTACCAGAATGACGACGCTGGGTGCCCAGGAATGGGTGATTTATTGCCGCCCCGCCCCTCACTTTCTGGAGAGATACCTGTGGTGGGAGCAGGGATTTATCTTCGCAGGCTGCCTGCTAATGAGCGGACTGGCGGCAGTTTACCTCCTGCGCCAGCGTCTCACGGCTGACAAGTTGCGTCGTCAGCACCGCATCACCCGCGTTCTGGAGAACATCGCGGTCGCCGCGAACGAGGCCACGACAGATGAGGAACTGCTCGCCAAATCGCTCCAATTGATTTGTGCCTATCTCGACTGGCCATTTGGTCATGTCTGCGTGCCCGATGTGAAGGATGAGAATGTGCTGGTGTCGAGCGGGGTTTTCAGCATTTCCGACGAGGAACGCTTGCAGACAATGCGCCATGAAGCGGAGAAGATAAAGTTTATCTCAGGCAAAGGATTGCCTGGCCAAGTGATGGAATCTCGAGAGGCGATCTTCGTGGAAGATCTGAGGAATTTTGATGGCTTTGTGCGCAAGGACGCCGCCGAGCACACTGGACTGCTCTCGGGTTTTGCCTTTCCCGTAATCGTGCGGGATCGAGTGGCAGCAGTGGTGGAGCTTTATCATTTGGACGTTAGCAAACCGTTCCCGGGCTGGAGGGATTTGCTCCTGAACATTAGTCGGCAAATGTCGTATGCAATGGAGAGGCGGCTGGCGGCGGAGGATTTGCAGGAGAAAACGGCGGTGCTGGAGAATGCAGCGGAGGGCATCGCTTACGTGGACGTGGCAGGCATTTATCTCACCGTGAACAAGGCGTATGCCCGCATGTGCGGCATTCCGGCGAATGAGTTGATCGGAACCAACCGGCGCGGCCAGATCCATCATGAGGACGTGGATATTTTCACCGCAGCTTATCTGGAGATGATCATGGAGGGGCGTTCCGAGGCCGAGGGACGTTTCCTGCGTCCGGACGGGTCGATTTTCTATCAGGATCTCACGATGATCCGCGACTTGGATCGCGCGGATAAACTTCGGGGCTGCTACTTGTTTTCCCGAGACATTACCGAGCGCGAGGAACAGCAAAAGGCTCTGCGCGAGAGCGAGGAACGCTTCATGGCTTTTATGGAGAACAACCCCGCGAGCGCCTCGATCAAGGACGAGAACAGTCGGCTGGTTTACATCAATCCGGCGAGTCTGCAAAATTTCGGCCTGACCAAGGATGCGATCGGCAAAACGCCCGAGGAATTGACTGATGCCGCCGCCGCCAAGATCACCCGGGAAAGTGACCAGAAGTTCCTCGCCCTCAACAAGCCGCAGATGCAGGTCGAAGTCATCCCGGATCAACTCGGAAAATCGCGCCATTGGCTGGTGTATAAATTTCCCATGAAAGGCCGCGATGGCCAGCGTCTGATCGGCGTGCTCTGCCTCGACATGACGGATCGGATGGAGGCCGAGACGGCGATAATCGCCGCGCGCGACGAGGCACTGGAGTCGGCACGATTAAAGTCGCAGTTTCTCGCGAATATGAGCCACGAGATTCGCACACCGATGAATGGGATCATCGGGATGCTGGGGCTGTTGGGGAAAACGGAGTTGCAGCCGAATCAGTCCGAGTTGTTGCGCACGGCGATGAGCGCATCGGATTCGTTGCTGCGCCTGTTGAACGACATTCTGGATTTCTCAAAAATCGACGCCGGTAAAATGGAACTCGATCCCGTCGTCTTCGATCCGCGCCAGTGTCTGCGGCACTCTGTTAGAATCCTCGAGGCCGTCGCCCACAAGAAAGGACTGGAACTCACCTGGACTGCGGCGCCCGAGGTTCCGGCTCAGCTCCGCGGCGACTCCGGGCGGCTGTCCCAGATACTGGTGAACCTCGTGAACAACGGGATCAAATTCACCCACGAGGGCTCCGTCTCCGCCCGGCTTTACGTGGACGGTCGCGAGGGTTCCGAGGTTCTGCTGCACGGCGTCGTGCGCGACACCGGCATCGGCGTTTCGGAGAGTCATCGCGAGCTGATTTTCCAACCCTTCCGCCAGTCCGACAGCTCGACCGCCCGCCATTACGGCGGCACTGGACTGGGTCTCGCCATTTGCTCTCAACTCGTGGAATTGATGGACGGCAAAATCTGGATCGAGCCCGTGCCCACGGGTGGGAGCGAGTTTCATTTCACTGTGAAAATGGAGGAGACCTCCGAGGCAGCGCCTGCCCTTCTCACGAGCCAGACCGTGATGTCCCTCGCGAAGCAATCCCTGCGAATACTCCTCGCCGAGGACAACGAGATCAACCAGCACCTCGCCATCGCCCTGCTGCAGGAGAGGGGACACCACGTCATCCTTGCCCGCAACGGATTTGAGGCCGTGGAGCTTTTCGAGAAATCGAGCTTCGACCTCATCCTCATGGACGTGCAAATGCCGGGCAAGGACGGCTACGAGGCGACGCTCGACATTCGCCGCCATCCCAAGGGAAAAACCATTCCGATCTACGCGGTTACCGCCCACGCCATGCCCGAGGATCGCCGCCGCTGCATCGAGGTCGGCATGAACGATTACCTCACGAAACCCATCCGCGTGGACCAGTTTGCCCGACTCGTCGAATCGAAGGTCGAGCGCAACGAAACGCTCGTTCAGCAGCCCCGTGAAACCCGGCTCATCAAGACCCGACTCATCCCTCCGGTGATTTCTCCCGTAGTCGGCTGCAAAAATTTCGACCTTGGCGCACTCCGCCAGATGGTGAACAACAACGACGCGCTCATTATGCAACTGGCCTCCACTTTCACCCGCCAGGCCGCTGAGGACCGGAGTCAGATGCAGGCCGCCTTGCAGGAGCGCAACGGCACGCTGCTGGAACATTCGGCGCATCGTTTGAAAGGCTCTGCGCTGAGTTTTTCCGCCGCGCCGCTCGCCGAGATCGCCCAGACGCTGGAGACAGCGGGCCGCAATGAAGACTTTGAAAGCGCGAGCGCCGTCTGGGAGAAATTTGAGTCGGCTTACAACGCATTGGTGTCGGAGCTGGAGGGGTTAAACAGTTAGTCACAACAATTCGGTCTTGAGATACGTATAAAGTTTGTAGTTATTAGTTTAGACCCTCATGAACATTCTCATCGCCGAAGACGACGCTATTTCCCGACTCCTCCTTACAGACACCCTTACGCGCTGGGGCCACCACGTTGAAGCCGTCGAAAATGGCGAGCAGGCCTGGGCTGTTTTTCAACGCGCAGACGCGCCACCGCTGGCGATTCTCGACTGGATGATGCCTGGCCTCGACGGTCTCGAAGTCTGCCGACGCGCTCGCGGCCTGCCCCGAAGCGTGGCCTTTCACATTATTTTACTAACAGCCCGCGATGAAAAAAGCGACATCGTTGGTGCTCTCGACATCGGGGCAAACGATTACATGGTGAAGCCGTTCGATCCTGCGGAATTGCGCGCCCGTGTCGGAGTTGGCGAGCGAATGATCGCGCTTCAGGAGGAGCTGGCCGCCCGCGTTCTGGAGCTGGAGGAGGCTTTGGAAAAAGTGAAGAAACTCCAGGGGTTGCTGCCGATTTGCGCCTACTGCAAAAAAATCCGCAACGACGAGGATTACTGGCAGGAAGTGGAAACCTATCTCGGCGACCATTCGGAGGCGGAGTTCAGCCACGGGATTTGCCCGCACTGCTTCGAGAAATTGATGGGCATCTCGTTCGCCGAGGCGAAGGCCAAGCAATAGATCGGCGGCGTTGGAAAGGACCGAATTTTTTCGTGCCTTTTCACTCCGGCTTGTCCTTAATATGGCCTTCCCATGAGTCAGAAATCGCCCCTTAAAAAAGTAGCCGTCGTCGGAGCATCCGGCTATTCGGGAGAGGAACTGCTCCGCCTGCTGGGGAATCATCCGGAAGTCGAATTGGTCGCGATCACTTCGCGGCAACATGCGGGCAAGGCTCTCGGCGATGTGCAGCCACAATTTCGCGGTCATCCGAAGCTGGCGAACATCCAATTTATCCAGTCGGATGTCGCTCAAATCGTGGCCACGGGAGCGGAGTTTGTCTTCCTCGCGCTGCCGCACGGTCTCGCAGGGGAATTTGCCGGGCCACTGCTGGAAGCTGGCCTGCGAGTGCTCGACCTGAGCGCAGATTTCCGGCTGCGCGACGCGGCGGTTTTCGAGGAATTTTACGGAGCCAAACATCCCGCGCCGCAGTTGCTGAATCAAGCCGTTTACGGTTCACCGGAACTGCATCGCGATGCCATCGTGAATGCGATGTTAGTCGCCTGTCCCGGCTGCTATCCCACCAGTATTCTGGTCCCGCTCGTGCCTCTGCTGCGCCGCAAATTGCTCAAGCCACAAAGCATCATCGCCAACAGCCTCAGCGGAGTCAGCGGTGCTGGACGCAAGGCCGATATTTTGCTGCTCTTCGCCGAGTGCAATGAAAGTGTGCGCGCCTACGGGCTGCCCAAACACCGTCATTTGTCTGAGATCGAGCAGGAGCTTTCCCTCGCCGCTAGCACCGATCTAACCATTAGCTTTGCGCCGCACCTCATTCCCATCACACGCGGTATACTAACCACGATTCACGCTGCGCCGGACGAAAACCTAACCTTGGACGCGCTATCCGCCGCCTATCATGAGGCTTACACCGACGAGCCATTCGTCCGATTGTTGGGAACGACTGATTTTCCCGATGTGAAATACGTTGCACGTACTAACTACATCGACATCGGCTGGCAATTCGACAAGCGCACCGGGCGCGTCATCCTTCTCAGTGCTGAAGACAATCTTACCAAGGGAGCCGCAGGCCAGGCTGTGCAATGCCTCAACCTAATGGCCGGTTTTCCCGAAACCACGGGATTGATCTAACCATTTACTAACATGCCCGAACACACCACATTTCCCATCGTTTCCGGCGGCATTACGCTGCCCGCAGGCTTCCTTGCCGGAGCTGTCTATGCTGGCATCAAACCTGGCAACGACGACAAGCGCGACTTCGCCCTTATTCTCTCGGAAGTCCCTTCGGTGGCCGCGGCAACTTTCACGACTAACAAGATCAAGGCCGCACCCGTTCGCGTCTCGCAGGCTAATATTCGCGGCGGCGACATCCGCGGCATTCTACTCAACAGTGGAAACGCTAATGCCTGCAACGGCATCGTGGGCATCCAGCACGCGAAGCGCAGCATCAAGGCCGTCGCCAAAGTTTTCAACTTGAAGGATAGTCAGTTGCTAGTCTGCTCCACAGGCCGCATTGGCGTAGAGCTCCCTATCGAAAAAATGGAGTCTGCGGCCACTCTTTTTCCCGATGCCCTGTCTCGCAAGGGAAGTCGCAAAACCGCCAAGGCAATCATGACTTCCGACACCTTTCCGAAGGAGATCGCCGTGCAGGTCGAGCTGGGCGGCAGGACAGTCAGCATCGGCGGAATCGCCAAGGGCGCAGGCATGATCAATCCTAACATGGCGACCATGCTCAGTGTCGTGACGACTGATCTCACCATTGAGAAAAAAGAGCTGCAACGCGCCCTTAGCATCGCCGTGGAGCAGAGTTACAATCGGATCACGGTCGATGGCGACATGAGTACTAACGATACGGTCATTCTTCTAGCCAATGGAGCTGCCGGTGGCGGACCTGTGACGAGCGAGCATCCGGAGTTTCATCGTTTTCAGGAGGCACTAAATTTCGTCACGCGCAACCTGGCCCGCATGATCGTGGAGGACGGCGAGGGTGTTAGCAAATTTGTCGAAGTGCAGATCAATGGCGCCGCCACTTTCCAAGACGCCAGAAAGGTCGCCAACGCGATTGCCAATTCCACGCTGGTCAAATGCGCATGGAACGGCGAGGACCCAAATTGGGGTCGGATCATGGACGCGATCGGTTATTCCACGGCTCGTGCGCGAGAGGAAATGATCGATATTTACTACGACGGATTGATCGCCGTGAAAAATGGCATGAAGAGCGCGACACCCGTGAAAGCACTCCGCAGCGTGATGAAAAAACGGAAGTTTAAAGTCACCGTGGACCTCCATCTCGGTGATGCCCAATACATTATTTACACGACCGATCTCACAGCCGAATACGTCGAGCTGAACAAGGGCGAATAAGGGCTTAGTCATACTTTTCATGTCCAGCATTTCCTCATCCATTCGTGCCGAAGTCCTCATCGAGGCGCTGCCGTTCATCCAGAAATTTCGCGGGCAGACTTTCGTTATCAAATATGGCGGAAGTGCCATGGAGGACGATCATCTGGTCGAGCGACTTCTGCGCGACGTCGTTTTCCTGGAAGCTGTCGGTATTAATCCGGTGCTGGTCCACGGCGGCGGAAAATCCATCAGCGGAAAAATGCGCGAGGCGGGACTGGCCGCGCGGTTCGTTAATGGCCTGCGCGTGACCGACGAGGCTGTCATCGGCCTCGTCGAAGAGGTTTTGGATCGTGAGATCAATCCTGGTCTGGTGAAGACGATCAACGAGTTTGGCGGCCATGCGGTTGGGTTCTCCGGGCGCGATGTTTGTCTTGGAGAAAAACTCCCGCCGCAAGTCGATGCGAAGACCGGTGAAATGGTCGATCTCGGCTATGTCGGAACTGTGAACACGCTGAATCTGGAAACCGTGCGAGCGATCCTTGCGGTGGAAAAAGTCCCGATCATTTCGCCGATTGCCCGCGACGCAAATGGTCACACGCTGAACGTCAACGCCGACATCGCCGCTGGCTCCATTGCCGCCGCTTTGGGCGCGTCGAAAATGATCTATCTCAGCGATGTGCCCGGCATCATGCGCGATGTGGACGACCGCGAATCGCTCATCCCCAGTGTTAACAGCGAAATGGTTAGAAAACTCATGCAGCAGGGCGTCATTGCTGGCGGCATGATTCCCAAGGTCGAGTCCGCGCTCAAGGCCCTCAGCGAAGGCGTGGGCAAGGTCCATTTCATCGATGGCCGCATCCCGCATGCGCTGCTTTTGGAGATATGCACCAACAGCGGCATCGGCACGGAAGTCTTGCCCTGACATCCTGAAAGGGCGCGGGTTCCCTGGTAGAGGACGATGCGGACAGTGGTCGTCTCCTTGAAATCGTGATCAAACTGGTTGAAACAAAACCTTTTGTCCTCCGGTGATTGACACGGTTTTCGCTGCTGCCATAGTGCTGACTGTCGCAAAACTTCCCACCCGAAAGCGCGACCCTGTTCTAGAAAATCGTTTACGATTTATCCAGTATGGGACACGGGAAATTCACCGCAGCATCAGCACCACCAACCACTAAAAATCCTATGGCCGACATCAGTCACGTTAAAAATTCCCTCTCCGCAGACATCGAGATCAAGGGCTCCATCAAATTCACCAGCGACCTCACCATCGACGGCAAAGTTGAGGGCGAGATCAACTCTGAAGGCACCCTCACCCTCGGCGAAAACGCCGACATCCGCGGCGAGATCAAGACGAAATCCGTGACCATCTACGGCAAAGTCCATGGCAACATCACTGTTGCGGAAAAATGCGAACTCAAGTCTCGGGCACAGCTCATCGGCGACTTGAAGGCGGCTCGCCTCATCATTGAGGAAGGCGCTACGTTTGTAGGCAAATCCGAAGTCAATGCCAGTAAGAACGGTCTGCCCAGCAGGCCGATGGCGACTGCCAGCGAGGAAATCATAGCGCCCGCCCCTTCGAAAATCGCGTCCATCCTCGGGCGCTAACCCGCACCGGTGGCCAAGCCGACCGCAGTCAAGGTCAGTGTCCAGTGCCCGCATTGTGGCGCGCACCAACTCGAGCCTGCCCTCGCGCAATCCACGTATTGCCGCGCGTGTAGTCAGCATTTTGAGATTGGCGTCAAAAATCACGATCACCATGTGGATGACGATGGGCCCGGTATTTGGGAGAAATTCAGCGGACTTTTCCGTGACAATTCGCCCAAAGTCGTTTCGTGCTTTGAATGCGGCACTCGCCAGGAAGTCGTCCGCACCGCTACGTCCTGTTCCTGTAAATCCTGTGGTGCCTACATCGACCTGCAAGACGTAAAGGTCGAGAGTGGATTCAGCCGCGCCATCCAGACTGCGGGCCACATTTACATCTCGCCGAAAGGGGATTTATACACGGCCCGAGCCATTTGTGGGAGCGCCGACGTGCGCGGCTCCATGCGAGGGCAACTCGTTTGCACCGGGGAAATCAGCGTTAGATACAAGGGGCGCATCACTGGCGGCATCGAGACCGATACCCTGCGCGTGGTCAAAAAATCGACCACCGAATTTGTGCGTCCACTCCGAGCGCGCGACGTCTTCATCGAGGGTGAAATGTCTGGGCGCATCCTCGCCAGCGGCACGGTCCACATTGCAAAATCCGGCCGCATGACCGGCTCGATCTATGCAAAGGGAATCAACATCGAGCGCGGCGGCGAATTCGAGGGCGAGTTGAACATTGGCGAAAACCAAACCGAAGAGCCCAGCTTGTTGCCGACTCCGCCACGACCAAAGTCTCGCCGGAACGATCCCCAGAGCGAACTTGGCCTCGGGCTGGGTTAGATTCCCCCTATGCCTCGGAAATACCCTCGCAGTCCCTACGAACGCCTCGCCGGCTACGTGCATCTCCCGCGCCTGATCGATAAGGCGCGCCTGCATGGACAGGGCCAGCTTGTCGGATACAATTACAAAACACTCGGCTTCGACAAACATTTGCTCGCCTTCCTCCAACTCGATCCCGACGCCTTTGAGGCCATCGCCAACGAACTTGATTCCGACGAAGCCATCGCAGCCTGGGTGCAACAAAATGGCGTCCAGCATTCGCCAGAGCAGATCGAGGAATGGAACCGCCACATGATCGGACGCCACCCGGACACCCCGGAAAAGCTGGCGCGCTTCAAGTTTTTCCTCAAAGAATCTGGCGGCGAAAACCGGCCTGAAGTGAAAACTTATTTCGATCTAATCCAGCTCGACGAAGGCCGCATCTAGGCCAGTTTCTCAGTGAAAAACTGGAGCAATATCTCCAGCGAAAGTCGGGCCAGGGCTGGATTGTAACGCGGCCCCTCATCTCGCAAAAAAGCATGAGCCGCATTAAATTCGTGCCATTCGAATGAAACTCCAGCCTCCTCCAGTCGCGCCTGAATCACGCGTCGGCCTTCGAGCGAAACATGCGGGTCTTGACGTCCAAAAACGAAGCAGAACGGAGACTGTGCCTCGGTGATCCGAGTTAGAGTATCATCACTTTTCCCCGCACCCAGTGTGGCCGAATGCAGGTCTGTCGGATAAAAAGCCACTGTCGCCCGCACCAGCGGATGCAGCGCGGCTCGCACCGCCAGATGACCACCCAGACAAACGCCAAAGCTGCCGATTTTTCCACTGGCACGAGGGTGATCGACCAGAAATTCCGCCAGTGCTGCCGTGTCGGCGTCATAGGAGGCCAGCGTCTTGGTGTATTTCAACTCATTGCCGCGATCCGACCCCGCTTGATCGTAAGCCAGCACCGTTCCAGCTGGCTCAAACTCGTGGTAAACCTCAGGCACCGCCACGAGATAGCCATTCCCCGCCAGTGTCGCCGCCATCCGCCGGATCGGTCCCGTCACTTGAAAAATCTCCGAGTAAAAAATAATGGTCGGATGTTTTCCCTCACCAATTGGAATGAAAAGATGCACCCGCATCGGCCCAAGAGGCGTCGGCAGATCGACAGTGGAATCGGGTTGGATCGTCATGGAAGTCCAATGATTTGACGATTACCCCGTGCGGACAAGCCCTTTGTGGTGTATGAGTGCGCCCCAAAAAAATTATGCCTTTTCGTTCGCTCGGCCTCTCGCCCAAAGTATTTCAAGCAGTCCAGGAAGCGGGTTACACCGAGCCCACACCGATTCAAACGGCTGCCATTCCGCTCATTCTCACCGGCACCGATCTTATCGGGATCGCACAGACGGGTACAGGAAAAACTGCAGCCTTCACCCTGCCGGTCCTCACCAAACTCGCCGAGCAAGTGACCGATTGGGCCACGCAAAAAACCCTCTGCCTGATCCTCGCGCCAACCCGCGAACTCGCCGTGCAGATCGAGGAAAATGTCCGCGCCTACGCACACCATTTGCCTCTCCGAGTTGCCACCATTTTCGGCGGCGTGGGCGAGCGTCCGCAAATCGAGGCCTTGAAAACCGGCACGCACATCATTATTGCCTGCCCTGGACGTTTACTAGATCTCATGCAGCAGCGTTACGGCGATTTTTCGAAGATCCAGCATCTCATTTTGGACGAGGCCGACCGCATGTTGGACATGGGTTTTCTCCCCTCGATTCGCAACATCGTCAAACGCCTCCCGCAGAAACGCCAGACGCTGCTTTTTTCTGCCACGCTTTCCAAGGAAATCGAGCAACTCACCCACGAGTTCCAACGCCATCCGCAAATTGTCCAGATCGGTAAACGTTCTAACCCTGCGGAGTCCGTTACGCAGTTCGTCTATGAAGTGCCGCAGGGATTGAAACTCACGTTGCTCGGCCATCTCCTGAAAGAGCCACAAATGGATAGCGTCCTTGTTTTCACCCGTACCAAGCATGGAGCGGACAAGGTCGCCCGCCGCCTCGAAGGGCAGGGGATCAAATGCGGCACATTGCACTCCAACCGCAGTCAAAATCAGCGTCTGCGCGCTCTCCAGGAATTTAAGGACGGCACAGTCCGCGTGCTCGTCGCCACGGACATTGCCGCGCGTGGCATCGACGTCGATGGTATTTCGCACGTCATCAATTACGATTTCCCGCTACACGCAGAGGATTACGTTCACCGCATCGGACGCACCGGGCGCGCACAGCAAATCGGCGAGGCGATCAGCTTTGTCGCTCAGGATGATTACGCTCCGCTGAAAACTCTCGAACGATTCATCGGACGCGGCATCGTCCGTAAACGCGCCGAGGATTTCGATTACTCTGCCCCGGCTCCAGCCGCGCCTCCCGGGGAACGCGCGGAGCGACCCTTCCGCGACCCGCGCCGCCAGCAGCAACGCGGCGGCACGGGCCGAAATCAGCAGCGTCCAGCCACCGTCAACGCGAATGGCGACGGACCCCGCACCAATCCGCCTTCAGCCCCCAAAGGCACCGGGGGTGGACGCAGCGTCCGCGATGGCGGCAGTCGGCCCGTCGATGGTGGCAAAGTTGGCCACGCCTTCCGTAATCGACGCGGTCGCTAGATTTCAATGCAACTCGGAGGGAAAAATTTCCATCGGAGTTGCAGTTGAATGTTCGCTATAAGAAGAAGGTGAATTTTCCCCGTCTGACCCGATTGCTCCAGCGCAGTGTCGGGCACTCGGTAAAAAAGAAGTGTTTTCTAGTCGTGATCGACAAGCAAGTGCCGACTCCCGATTGCGATGCGGGCTCCCGCAGCACATGGCATTACATCCGGCTGTTCCTGAAAATGGGAATGGAAGTGAAGTTCATCGCGGATGATTTCCTGACGCCAGAACCATACACAACACAGCTCCGACAACTTGGTGTGGAGGTTCTTTCCAGCGTTGAAAACCGGGCTGGCATCCAGCGATGGCTGCTGGAGAACCAGGCGGATATCCGCTGTATTTTCACAAATCGTCCGCACACGACGAAGCACTATTTGGAGACATTTCGTGGAATGCAGCAAACCAAGATTCTTTATCATGGCCATGATCTGGCTTTCGTCCGGACTCAGCGGAAATTCGTGCTTTCCGGCGATCCTGCCGATGCGAAAAGCGCCGCGTCTGTGGAGAAGTTGGAAATGAAAATTTGGCAGCAGGTGGATGCCGTTTACTACCCTTCTACGGCGGAAACAGACTTGGTTCTAACTCGACTGCCGCACGTTCAGGCGCGCACGCTGCCGCTCTTTTTGCTTGAGTCTCAAGGCATCTGCTATAAGGAAAATCTCGTCAAGCGCCGCGACCTGATTTTCGTGGGTGCCTTTGGCCATCAACCGAATCGCGATGCCGTAACGTGGTTTCTTGATCATTGCTGGCCGGTGATTGAAAAAGCACTGCCCGGCGTGTGTTTTCACATCGTTGGCCGCGACCGGACGAACGAGATTCAGCAACGGGCGTCTGAACGGGTGATCGTCACCGGCTGGCTAAGTGAGGACGATCTAACTGCGCTCTACCGACGCTCGCGAATAGCTGTCGTGCCCCTGCGCTACGGAGCTGGAGTCAAAGGGAAAGTCGTCGAGGCCATGCACCATCATTTACCAGTCGTTATGACAACGATCTCGGGTGAAGGCCTGCCAAACATCGCCAACACTGTTCTTTTTGCCGATGATCCAAACGCCTTCGCGCAAAGCGTGATCGACCTCTATTCCGATGAAACCCGGCTCATCCAGTTAGGAAACGCAGGTGGCGAATACGTCGCTCGGAATTTTTCTCCCGAACGAGCTTGGAACATCATTTCTACAGACATGCCGCAGAAGTTGAGAGCGGGAAAACTGTGGGTTGGGAGGGATTTGAACCCTCAACCAACGCCTTAAAAGGGCGCTGCTCTACCGTTGAGCTACCAACCCGTCGTTGCAAAAACGGGAGCGTGTAAATAACCGCTACGGCTGGACGTTGCAAGGGGAAATCAAGGCACGCCGAGTTTTCCATCCGAGTTTGACTTTTATCTCCAGCCTGACTGAATAGCTGGCCACGGGAGCACGTCCCACTCGCCTTCATGTCCATCTACCGCCGCACGTTTGCCTACTTCCGCCCGTTTCTGCCACAAACGCTGCTCGCCCTCGTTCTGACTTTGATCGGAATCGGACTCAACCTCGCCAAACCTTGGCCGGTGGGTGCGATCATCGACAGCGTGATCACAGACCGCCGCGCCATCGGTTGGCTGCCGAAGCTGGACAAGCCGACCTTGATTCTCTGGCTCTGCGTCGCGATGGTCGTGTTCCATTTGCTGTCGGGATTGGTGGCGCTGGTGACGAATTACATCTTTGTGAAAGTCGGCCTCGAAAGCCTCCTCAAACTGCGAACCGAGTTGTATGCCTATCTGCAAGCGTTGCCGTTGAAATATCACGACGCTAAGCGAAGCAGCGACTCCAGTTTCCGGGTCGCCTACGATTCTCAGGCGATCCAAACCATTTACAACAAGGGGTTTACGAACATCTTCTCGTCGAGCCTCATGCTCATCGGCACCTTTGTCATCATGCTCCGAATGGACTGGCAGTTGACTTTGATTTCGCTCGGCATCCTTCCATTTATCGGTCTGGCGATTCGTTATTATGGAAGTCGAGTGCGCGATCAATCGACCGTCATTCAGGAGTCCGACAGCGCCGTGCTGGCGGTGGTTCAGGAAGGCTTGAGTTCGATTAAAATGGTCCACGCTTTTGGCCGCGAAGATTGGGAAGTGGGGCAGTTTCAGGTGAAGGCGCGGCGCAGTCTGGAGGCAAACATGCACATGACGAAGACGAACATGATGAGCGCCTTGATTGTCGGCACGCTGATGGCCGCCGGCACGTCGGGGATGTATTTTGTCGGCTTTCGTCACGTCCTCGATGGCTCGCTGGGTCTCGGCCAACTGACCGTTTTCGCCGCCTATCTCGTGATGCTTTACCAGCCGATTCAAGACCTTACTTACACCGCTTGGGCGCTGGAAGGCGCGACCGCCGGGGCGAAACGCTGCTTTGAAGTCCTGGATCGCCCTGATGAGGTGAAGGATGCGACCGACGCAGTCGCCTGGGACGGCGTGATCTCGGAAATCGCTTATCGCGGAGTCGAGTTTGGTTACGATCCGACTCGCCCCATTTTGAAAGGGATCGATCTCAGTATCACCACCGGCCAGACGGTGGCTTTCGTGGGTGGCACTGGAGCGGGCAAAAGCACGTTGCTCAGCCTCGTCCCGCGATTTTACGATCCAGATGCGGGTTCCATGCTCATCAACGGACATGACCTGCGAAAATACACCAAGAAATCCATTCGCTCGCAGATTAGTCTGGTGCTGCAAGACACGCTGCTTTTCTCCACGACCATTCGCGAAAACATCGCTTATGGACGCCCCGATGCGACGGACGAGGAAATCGTTCAAGCGGCGAAACGAGCCCAAGCGCACGAGTTCATTTCTGCCTTGCCAGAGGGCTATGGAAGCCAGGTCGGCGAACGTGGCGGGCACCTTTCCGTGGGCCAACGCCAGCGCATCGGCATTGCCCGAGCCTTTTTGAAAGACTCGCCGCTGCTCCTCCTCGACGAGCCAACCTCGGCACTCGATCCGGCGACGGAGCACGCAATCATGGGGACGATTTACGAGCTGATGCGCGGGCGGACGACCTTGATTGTGACGCACCGTCTTTCCACAATTCACGGCGTGAACCGGATCGTGGTTTTAAAAAATGGCCTCATCGCCGAACAGGGAACCGGTCCGGAATTGCTCGCCAAAAACGGTGTCTATGCCGAACTCTATAAGTCCGCCGAATACGCGGGTTAGAATTGAATCCAACTCGAATCAAAGTTTTATGAACATCCTTCCCAACCGCCACGTTGAAGATGATTGGTACTCCAAACCCGTGCCCGAAAACATCGTCTGGGGCAAACGGCTTTACCTCGAGACGGCCCAGGTTTTTCGTCAGTTTAAGAGCCTGCTCACTCCCGCCGTCGAGATCGGAAATGACGTCTCGATTTACGCCGGCTGCTCCTTTGCGCTGGGGCCAAAAGGACGTTGCTCCATTGGCGATTTCAGCCTCATCAACGGCGCGCTGATCATGGCCGAGGAGGAAATTACCATCGGAAAACATTGCCTCATTAGCTGGAACGTCGGGCTGGCCGACAGCGACTTCCATCCGATTGACCCAGCCTTGCGGCTCCAGGACACCATCGCGTGCAGCGTTTATTATCCGAATAAACCGGCGCGTCCGAAGATTGAGACGAGGCCCATTCACATCTGCGACAACGTCTGGATCGGCATGAACGCCGTCATTTTGAAAGGCGTCACCATTGGCGAAAACTCCATCGTGGCCGCCGGTTCCGTCGTTACCAAAGACGTGCCGCCGAACACCATCGTCGCGGGCAACCCCGCCCGCATCGTCAAAGAATTATGAGCCGAAAGAAAATCATTGTCATGGGTTTCATGGGAAATTGTCCCATCGCCGGCGTCATCTGGCAGCACATCCATTACATCGTCGGGCTGCAGGAACTCGGGCACGAAGTTTATTACATCGAGGACTCGGCGCGCATTCCTTACAACCCGGTGGACTTCGATACGACTGAGGACACGACTTACGCGGGGCAGGTGCTCGACACACTGGCGAAACGCTACGGATTCGACGGACGCTGGTCTTTTTGCCCTCGGTATTTGGCCGATCCGGCGGCGGGAACGCTCGGGCTGTCACTGAGTCGGATCAAGGAACTTTACGTCGAGGCCGATGCGATTCTGAACGTCTGCGGCTCGCAGGAGTTCAATGAGGATCTGCTGAAAAGCGACCGCATTCTCTACGTCGAAAGCGACCCCGGCGTGGAGCAAATCAAGGTCGATCAAGGCAACCAGAACACGCTCGATTATCTCCAGCGGCATCACGCGATTTTCACGTTCGGTGAGAACATTGGAACTCCCGAGTTTCCGGTGCCGCTCCACGGATTGAAATGGCTTCCGACCCGCCAGCCGGTAGTGACGAGCCTGTGGTATCAACCCGATCTGCCGCCGCCGGGTGCGGTCTTTACCTCGGTGGCCAACTGGTCCACCAGCGGGAAAAAGGACATCCAATGGAATGGCGAAAACTATCTCTGGAGCAAGTCGCTCGAATTCATGAAGTTTTCCCAGGCACCGGCTGCCAGCGGAGAGTCGTTTCAACTCGCGACAGACATCAAAAACGACGTCGAGCGCAATCTGTTTCTCAGTCAGAACTGGTCGCTCGTCCTGCCGCATTTGCTCAGCTCGGACTACGATTCTTATGTGCATTACATTCAGGGCAGCAAAGGCGAATTCACCGTCGCTAAAGACCAATATGTGCGGCTAAACACGGGCTGGTTTAGCGACCGCACGGCGTGTTATTTGGCCAGTGGACGTCCCGCCATCACCCAGGAAACCGGTTTTACGAAGCACTATGGCAACGCGGGTGGACTGTTTGCCTATTCGAGTATTGAGGAAATCGTCGAAGCGGTGCGCGAGATTAATTCCGACTACAAGAAGCACTGCCGAATCGCCTACGAACTTGCCTGCGAGGTGTTTGAAGCCCACAAAGTGCTCGCCTCGCTGTTGGAGCGGGCGGGCGTCTGAATTAAATCATTCCGAGCTTCATTTTGCCGACTTCGCTGATCATGTGCTGATTCCAGGGTGGGTCCCAAACAAGGATGACTTCCGCTTCGTCCACACCGGGCACGGTGACCACGCGACTGCGGGCATCCTCGGCAATAGTCGGTCCCATCCCGCAGCCGGGAGCGGTGAGAGTCATCTTGATCTCGACTTTGGTTTTCGCCTCATCGGTTTTCAAAATCTGGCAGTCGTAAACCAGTCCGAGATCAACAATGTTCACCGGAATTTCCGGATCATAGACGTTCTTAAGCTGATCCCAGACTTTTTCCGTCTCGACTTCGCCCTCGTATTTGGGAGCTTCTTCCGTGGCAATTTTCTGGGCCAGATCGATGCCCAGGGCGTCGGCGTCGGTGTCGGCGATGCGGGCTAGACCCTGCTCCGAGGCGACGGTGTAAGTGCCGCCGAGTGATTGGGTGATGTAAACGCGACTGCCTTCGAGCAGGGTGATTTTATCGCCGCTTGGAATGCGGACTGCCGGAGTGTCGCGGGAAAGGAGAATTTCTTGGTTGGAATCCATTGAGTTAAGAATTGAGGACGACTTTGATTTTTTTGTCGGAGGAAGCACCGGCGGCAAGCTGGCCGAAAAGAGTGGGAGAATTCGCCGGAGCCGGAGTTGGGACGGTCTCAGGTGCGAGGGCGTTGCGCAACGCACCCTCGACAAGTTGGGCGCAATGGATTTTCATCGGCGGCAATGGGCCGAGTGGCGCGGAAAGATCGGCGCCTTTCATGGCCAGGGCTTCGTCGATGGATTTGCCGCGGAGCATCTCGGTGGCGACGCTGGCCACGGCGATGGCGGTCTCGCAGCCGAAGGTTTGAAAACTGGCGCGGTCGATTACCTTTTGACCCGACTCATTTTCGCGGAATTTTACCCACATCCGGAGCATGTCACCGCAATCGGCGCTACCAACTGTTCCCACAGCATCGGCATTGGCGATTTCACCGACGTTTTGCGGGTTGCGCGTGGCGGCTTCGAGCCGGTCGTTGAAGGTTTCTGCGTCGGACATAACGATGAACTCAAATGTCGCTTTATTCCAAATGATAGCGGGGCAGATCGGGATTGATCTGCTCGCTCCAGGCGTCGATGCCGCCGGTGAGTCCACGCACGTTGCTGAAGCCGTGACCTTGAAAATAAGCAGCCGCATCAAGGGCGCGTTTGCCTTGATGATCGACGATAACTAACAAGGCGTTCTTGTCCCAAGTGGACGTGATTTCCGAGAGTAATTCCTGGCTGAATAGATGCGAGCCCTCGATGTGAACCGCCTCGTATTCCTCCCGGGTGCGGATGTCCAGAAACTTGGCGTTGCCTGTCTCCAGGGCTTCGGCCGCATCGGCGGGAGAAATGAGCGACTTCTCGTCGTCGGCCTGACTTTTTTCCAAGTAATCGATGACTTCGGAAACAGATAAATTTTCGTTCCGGGCGCAAACTCCCGCGAGCGTCTCGCCGGGCTGGAAACCACAACTGCTGCAACCTCCAATGTGATATTGCCGAAAGAGAGCCCGCTGAGCACCTGGATAAACCTCCAGAAGCTCGGCCATCGTGAGATCGGGGTGAATTTTCTCTATAATCGCGGTCATGAGTTAGGCGGGCAAACCACCCGCAAAGCCGCCGGGAACATCAGGTGTGATGGTAACCGGAGGATTGCTAATCTCTTCAATTTTGATTTGGGGCGGTTTAATGGCTGGCGGGGGCGGATTTTTCATACTGCCGGTTTCGAGGATGTCGCGAGCCTGCTCACCCGTGATGGTTTCGTACTCCAGAAGTGCCTTGGCGATCAAATCAAGTTCGTTGCGGTGCTTACCAATGACCTCGCTGGCTTTGGCATAGGCATCATCGCAAAGTTTACGCACTTCCAGATCGATTTCCAAGGCCGTGGCCTCCGAATACGTGCGCGATTTCCCACCCATAAACGAACCATTGTCGCCATCGTCATAACCGACCATTCCCATCTTTTCGCTCATGCCCCAATCGCAGACCATTGCGCGGGCCATGCCAGTCGCTTGATTAATGTCGCCGCGTGCGCCATTTGTGACATCGCCAAAAACGATTTCCTCAGCCACACGGCCTCCCATAACTACCACTAACCAGTCGAGCAATTCCAGTTTGCGGTGGGTTAGTTTGTCCTCGGTCGGCAAATACATCGTGGAACCAAGGGATGGACCACGGGGAATGATCGTCACTTTGTGCAACGGATCTGTGTGCTCCATCACCAGATTCAGCAGCGCGTGGCCCGCTTCGTGGTAAGCGGTGTTTTCCTTTTCCTTGTCGCTCATTGCCATACTGCGGCGCTCGCGGCCCCAGCGCACTTTATCGCGGGACTCCTCAAGTTCGTGAATGGTGATCGCTTTTAAGCCCCGGCGTGCGGCGAGGAGGGCGGCTTCGTTGATGACGTTGGCGAGTTCGGCTCCAGAAAAACCAGGCGTGCCGCGGGCGACGGTGTCGAGTTGCGTGCCTTCGGCGATCTTCACTTTTTTGGCGTGAACGCGGAGAATTTCCTCGCGACCTTTTACGTCTGGCAATGGAACCACCACCTGGCGGTCGAAGCGGCCCGGGCGCAGCAAAGCCGGATCGAGCACGTCAGCACGGTTGGTCGCCGCAATAATGATGACGCCTTCCTGAGCATCGAAGCCGTCCATTTCGACTAACATCGCATTCAAAGTCTGTTCACGCTCGTCGTGACCGCCGCCCATGCCGTGTCCGCGATGGCGACCGACGGCGTCGATTTCGTCGATAAAAATCAAACACGGAGCCGACTTGCGGCCTTGCTCAAACATATCGCGAACGCGCGAGGCACCGACACCGACAAACATTTCCACGAAGTCCGAACCGCTAATGCTGAAAAATGGCACGTCTGCCTCACCAGCGATGGCGCGGGCGAGCAAGGTCTTGCCGGTTCCCGGTAGGCCGACCATGAGCACGCCTTTGGGAATGTGACCTCCCAATTTCTGGAATTTTTTCGGGTCTTTCAAAAACTCGACGATTTCTGAGACTTCCTCCTTCGCTTCCTCGACTCCAGCCACGTCCTTGAAGGTGATTTTATTCTTGTCGCGAGCGAGCATGCGGGCCTTGGATTTGCCGAAGTTCATTGCGCCTTTTCCGGCCATTTTGATCTGCTGGCGAAAGAGGAAATAAAGCACCAAAAGGAAGATCGCTATCGGCAAAAAACTGACCAGCGCTGAGGCGAGCACGTTATTTTGCTCGTCATATTTAATTTTGTAACCAGCGTCCGTGATTTGTGTTTCCAAGTTTCGGCTCACGTCAAAAAGCACGCGAGTCTTAAATTCCGCGGGCAAAACTTTCGGCTGGGCCGAGGCCTCAGTTTGCGTGAAATAACCGTGGATATACTGGGTGCTCCGGCCCTGCTCAGTGACCAGATCGATAGGCTGGTTGCGGTCGAATGAGCCTGCCTTGAGGAGTTCTTGAAACTTGTAATAAGGCAGTTCCTGAATATTCGCCAGCGGACGGAAAAGGAGCGCGCCGCCGATGAGTGCGAAAGCCAGAGCAAAAAGAATAATTCCCCGCCAGTTAAAATTAGGATCCGGTGAAGGAGTGCGGTTACGATTTTCCTTCGGTCCGCGAGAGTCGTTGATGGACATGATTTTAGTTGGACAGAGTATCACATCGGTTCGCTCAATGCAAAACCGCCGGTCTGATTCCAGTTGCAGTCTAATGCAAAGAAAAAACGGATAATTTACTTAACTCCAACCGCTGCCGCTGTCACCGACGCTGCGGTGTATTCTCGATTGAGGCGAGCAATAAAAGTCGCCGGGATCGCGGCGGGGCAAACCGCTTCGCACTCGTAATGGTTGCTGCAATTTCCAAAGCCTTCGGCGTCCATTTGCTCGACCATTTTTAGGACGCGCCGTTTCCGTTCCGGCTGACCTTGCGGCAACAGGCTGAGGTGGCTGACTTTGGCCGCTGCGAAGAGCATCGCAGACGAGTTCGGGCAGGCCGCCACGCACGCGCCGCAACCGATGCAGGCCGCCGCGTCCATAGCCTCATCGGCGTCCAGCTTACTGATTGGCGTCGAGTTCGCATCGGGCGCGGAACCCGTGCGTGCAGTAATGTAACCCCCAGCCTGAATGATGCGGTCGAGCGACTGGCGATCCACGACAAGATCTTTAAGGATTTTGAAAGCTTTCCCCCGAAACGGCTCGATGAAAATCGTGTCGCCATCTTTAAAATTTCGCATGTAAACCTGGCACGTCGTGCCGCGATTCGGGCCGTGGGCGACGCCGTTGATGACAAGCGAGCAGGCACCACAAATACCTTCGCGGCAGTCGTGATCGAAGGCAATTGGGTCGTCTTTTTTCAGGATCAGACCTTCGTTAACGATGTCCAGCATTTCGAGGAAGGATGCCTCCGCCGGGATGTTTTGCGCGGCGTATTCCTTGAGAACGCCATCGGACTCCGGACTTTTTTGCCGCCACACTTTGAGGGTAAAATTCATGACAGTTATTTATAACTCCGCTGGGCGAGTTTTACGCTTTCGTAGGTGAGCATTTCCTTGTGTAAAACGGGGTTTCCGAGATCGCCAGAATGCTCCCAAGCCGCTACGTAGGCGTAGTCGTCGTCATTGCGTAGCGCCTCGCCTTCGCTAGTCTGGTATTCCGTGCGGAAATGTCCGCCGCAACTTTCCTCGCGATCAAGCGCGTCGCGACAGGTCAGCTCGCTAAACTCCAGGAAATCGGCCACACGTCCGGCCTTTTCCAAGGTTTGATTAAGCTCGGTTCCGCTGCCATCCACCATTACGTTTTGCCAGAATTCCTCGCGCAACTCAGGGATTTTTCGTAGCGCTTCCTCGAGTCCCTCGCGATTGCGGGCCATGCCGCATTTATCCCACATGAGCAGGCCGAGTTCGCGGTGAAAGGAATCGACCGTCCGTTTGCCCTTGATGCTCAAGAAACGGCTCGTGCGAGCCTGCACCTCGGCTTCCACTTTTTTAAACTCCGGATGATCGATGGTTATCTTTTTGCCGCTGACTGTCGCGAGATAATTTCCGATGGTGTAAGGCAGTACAAAATAGCCATCGGCCAGACCCTGCATCAGCGCGCTGGCACCGAGTCGGTTGGCACCGTGATCAGAGAAATTCGCCTCGCCTAGCACATGCAGGCCGGGGACATTGCTCATCAAATTATAGTCCACCCAAAGTCCGCCCATGGTGTAATGCACCGCTGGGAAAATGCGCATCGGTTGCTTGTAAGCATCCTCGCCCGTGATGTTTTCGTACATCTCGAAAAGGTTGCTATAACGCTCGCGAACGACCGGCTCGCTCAGACGTTTGATCGAATCCGCGAAATCCAGATAAACGCCTAACCCGCCCGGGCCGACGCCGCGGCCATCATCACAAGCTTCCTTGGCACTGCGAGAGGAAATGTCGCGTGGCGCGAGATTGCCGTAGCTGGGATATTTTCGCTCCAGATAATAGTCGCGGTCCTCCTCAGGAATGTCCTGAGGACGCTTGCTGCTATCCTCCTTTCGCTTCGGTACCCAGACGCGGCCATCATTTCGCAGAGACTCGGACATGAGGGTCAGCTTCGACTGGTATTCGCCGCTGACGGGAATGCAAGTCGGATGGATTTGGGTGAAACAAGGGTTGGCAAAATAAGCGCCTTTTTTGTGCGCGCGCCACGGAGCGGTAACGTTGCAACCCTTGGCGTTGGTTGAAAGATAGAAGACATTGCTGTAACCGCCGGTGGCCAAAACGACCGTGTCTCCGGAGTGACTACTCACTTTTCCAGTGAGCAGATCACGCACGACGACACCCTTGGCGTGGCCGTCGATCATGACGACCTCCAGCATTTCCGTGCGGTAATACATTTCAACGGTACGGTCGGCGATTTGTTTGCTGAGTGCCGAATACGCGCCGAGAAGGAGTTGCTGCCCGGTCTGGCCGCGAGCGTAAAAAGTTCGGGAAACCTGCGCACCGCCGAAGGAGCGATTGGCCAGCAAGCCACCATATTCACGGGCAAACGGGACGCCTTGCGCCGCGCATTGGTCTATGATTGCGGAGCTGACCTCGGCCAGACGATGGACGTTGGCCTCACGAGAACGGAAGTCACCGCCCTTGATGGTGTCGTAAAAAAGACGATGAACGCTATCGCCGTCGTTCTGGTAATTTTTCGCGGCGTTAATGCCGCCCTGGGCAGCGATGCTGTGAGCACGGCGCGGGCTGTCCTGATAACAGAAACATTTCACCCGATAACCCAGTTCTCCCAAAGTCGCGGCGGCGGACGCTCCCGCGAGACCGGAGCCAACAATGATGATTTCATATTTCCGCCGGTTGGCCGGATTGATCAGCTTCGACTCAAACTTGTGCTTCTCCCATTTCTGTTCAAGCGGGCCGGAGGGAATTTTGGAGTCGAGTGGCATGGTGATCAGTGAATGGGAGACCAAACAGGCAAACCTTGCAGATGCAAAAGAACGGAAACTGGGATGCTGATGAAGCCCGCGGCGATGGCGATGGAGAGGAATTTCCCGCCGTTGTCCACGAGGCTAATGACCGGGCGACTCTTGATTCCCAAGGTTTGAATGGAACTCGAAATCCCGTGCTTCAAGTGCATCCCGAGCAGGGTGACGCCAAGAATGTAGAAGCCGGAAATGATGGGATTGCTGAAGCCAAGAATCATCCGCGAGTAAACGTCGGGATGCCCAGCGGGATCGACCAGCGTTTTATACACCGGATGGAAGACGATCAGGGTGAAGTGCATCACATGATAAATCACGAAACAGAGGACGGTGATTCCGCTCAGAGCCATCCAGCGCGAGGCGACGGTGGATTTCTGCGGTTTCACTTGCGCGTATTTTTGCGGACGCGCCTTTCGGTTTGCGATGACTAGAGAAATCGTGGTGATAATGTGAACCACGAATATAAAGAGGAGTCCGAAGCGCAGCGCCCACAGTAAAATGCCCAGCGCCTGGAGTTTGGCGGCGTAGTTGTTAAAGATTTCCTTATCCGGCAGAAAAAACTGCAAGTTGCCCAACAAATGGCCTATGACGAACCCGAGGAGCCCGAGTCCGGTAAGAGCAACGATCCATTTTCGTCCAATGGAGGAGGTCGCGAAACTCAGCAGCGGGGACTTGGCAAACGGGCCGAGTGAGGACGTGGAGGGAACCGGCATATCAGCAAAGTATTAATTTTGCTAATATTGTCAATGTTTTTGGACGCTCATCGTGATCCGTCCAGCGCCAGCGCCATGGCTTGGGTTTCAGTGATGCTTTTGACGAGATAACTCCAGATGAGCTGCATCTCCAGTGTGGAAGGCTGGGGGAGGCTGGCACTGGATTGAAGCTCGGCAAGGCTGGCGTCAGTTTCATTTTGCCCGGCGATGGCGGAGAGCTTCTCTAGACGCTTGTCCAGCTCCTCAATGGGCCGGGTGAATGGCTCACAGCCGACTTCCATGGGACTCTCTTCGAGATGCACGGCGATGGCGGTGAGGGACCGGGTAATGCGTTGATTGTAGGTCGTGAGTGCGGCGCCACGATCCGCCTCAAACTCGGCGATGCCCGGTTCAGCGAGCAGGCGTTGCAAGGAGATGGAAGCGTGACGATTGGCGTTTTCAGCCTTGCGCTTGCTGCTGAGAAGTTCCTCGAAGTCGCTGCCCGCAGTGCCCAGACAACGCGCGATGGTGGCGAGATAAATCCGGTTCGCCTGAATCGATGCGGCGAGCAAGGTGTTAAATTTACCGCCTTCCCAGACCGGCCAGAAGAGCAGCGCCGCCACTAGCGCGACTGCACCACCCGCTGCGTTGCAGAGTAGTCGGGTGACTGTAAAATCGAGGTGGACCGGGCCGATGGTCTCGGTCAGTAGCACGATCATCAAAGTCACGAAAAAGACCGCGACGCCGTATCGTAGCCTGACGTAATAGGCGAAGCCGAACGACATCAATCCGGCCAGCCCGTCGAGCAGGAGCAGAGGCATTTTGATCCAGAGCAGGACGCTCCCGAGCAGACTGCCTGCAAAGGTTCCGCCGATGCGCTGCGCTGCGCGTTCCCGGGTCGAGCCGAAATCGGGTTGCAGCACGACGACCATCGTAAATGGAATCCAGTAGCCGTGGTGAATGTTCAGTGCCTTGTAAACCGCCACGCCGCCCATCATCACTAAAGCCATGCGTAACGCGTGCCGGACGAGCACGGGATCGATTTGCGACGAGGGATTCATCCAGACGGCGACGGAGCGGATGGATTTTCCACCAAGATCTGGCAGGCGCGAGGGAAATAGTGCCCAGCGCCCCGGGCCGTGATCAATCGTCGTTCCCAAAGTCGCGTCGATGCGCGGCAGTACGAGCGCGATCTTGCCGAGCGCATCCTGGAGTTGGGTCACATCATAATCTAAAGAGGCGATTTGCCCCTCGCAGACGTGGATTAAATGCAGGCAGCGCTGGATGCGTACCTCAGTCGCCGTGAAATTTTCCAGCCGGTGCGAAATCAGGGTGATCGCCACCGAGCGCGCCGTGTCGCTTAAAGCCTTCAGTACAGAATCCATTGTCGGCAGATGCGGCGCGAACAGCGGGGAATTCATTAGCGGTTCCCAAGCGGAATGAAATCCGGTGACTCGCATCGCCATGTGCACGGCCTCACGGCGCATGTCCTCCAGATGTTGGAGCAGGGCGGTGCGGCGCTTGTTTTCCGCAGCTCCCAGAATGACGAAGGTACGGTCCAGCGCCATTCTTAAGTCGCGCTCTTTTTCCATCATCAACCCTGTCGCCATCGTGCGTCCATCCAGCGGAGGGCGCATGGCAGCTATCACATCGGAAAGGGCAACCCACGTTTCTCCGACGGCGTAGCGAAGGGGATGCTGCGGACGGAACAGCCAGAAACCAATATGCAAAAGGGCCGTTCCAGCACCGCCGATAAAAATCAAACCCGCCAGGTGCCAGCCATGCGCCAAGGTGCCGGGCTGGGAGAGCCCGAGTAGAAAAAGCAGTGCCGACGCCACACTCAGATGCGGCCCGTAATCCGCGCTCAGATGTCGCCAGACGCTGCCCAGCAAGGCCAAAAAACCCGCGGCCAGGATGGACGCCAGCAGACTCCCGCCACACCACACGCCAAGCACAGCCGCAAACGCGACCGCAAAGGTGATCGTTGCCAGAATGACGAGTCGCATCCCATAGGCACCGCGCAGATCGGGCAGCGCCATGGTTTGCGCCGACATCGCGATAAGAATGGCGTCGGATGTTCTGCCCAGCCAATGGCAGATAAGCAGGGGAATGAGAAACGCCAGACCCGCACGGAACCCTCGACGGAACTCCGGGCGCAAGGTGAAATCTTCCCTAAGCCGCCTCATGAATACGCCCGCACGATACGGACCATTTTCCCAAACTCAAGTCCGTGTGTTCGGGGCTGAGTTTCAGTCTAATCCAACTCGGCCAGTCTGGCCCGGACCAAGTCCTTCACTAAATTCCCATCCATGTCCCAATCAATCGGGACTTGAAAGAGATTTTGCTTGACCACCAACTTTCCCATTCTCTCTGCAAAATCTGTCATCACACGCGGGCTCCAGGGCGATAACGAAAGGTGATTCTGAAATGCGCAAACGCCGAAGACATACTTTCCACGGCGGTGGATTTGGGGGACGTTCCAAGAAATCTTCGATTCCAGTTCGGGAAATTCGGATAATATCAAATCCATTACTGACCTTAGTGTCCCGGCTTTTACAGAATCGTCTAGCGAGGTTAAATAATCCTCCACGGAATGAAATTTTTGGGAACTCATTATTGAATTTTGTGAGTTCTCATCCCGGAGGCTGGACCTTGGAACGCCTCGTGCGCATCATCAGCCAAAGCTTCCGCGCGGTGAAGAGCACCACCTGGCTCAGCAGAGCCGCTCCGTAGCCGGACAGTTGATATGCCCCGAGCCAAAGCGCCACGCCGAGGACGGCAAAAAAGATACCAGCAAACATCCAATAGCCCGAAAAGAGGATGATAGGCACAAAGACAAACCGCACCGCCCCCGCATACTCTCGAACTTCCGCAGGCTCCCCATAAATGTAGCCCAGTATGGGAATACTCAGGATCAGGTGAACACAGCGAAGAATTATTCGTTTGGTGGGAGGGCTAATCATTCAATCCTCGACTCGCGTGTTTTCGATTGTTTTGGGGCGGTAAAATACAGGAGGTAACCTCTTTGCCTGCCCGGTGTCAAGGCGCTGAAAGATGCTTTCAAAGCAGGATTCGCTTCCAGTCTGTTTTGTAGTTCCTCGGGCATGGCGAAGTCTGAAATCTTCTTGTAAGTCACCTCCAGGCCCGCCTTTTCCACGGCGATGGCTTGCTCGAGATACACTCGCAAGTTGGGTTCCAGCCCGGTTATTTCCCCCACACTCGTAAACCGCATCTGGCGCGCCGACTGCGTGTTCTCTGTGGGTTGAATGAGAAGGCCGCCTGCATCCTCTAACAAGGCGCCTTTGGTGAAAAGCAGCGCACAGTGATCTTTTAATCCAATGATTAAAACCACATTGCTTCCCTGAAACGTGTAACACGGCTTGCCCCACTTTAATTCCTCCGTTAGCCCAGATTTCAGAAGGATACTTCTCAGGCAATCCATCTCTTCCCGCCACTTTTTGGCTCTGCTAAAATATCCATCAACTTCGGGATTCATTCTATTTAGATGTGCTTTTCCGATTCTGCACGCAAGGTATCGTACATATTCGCCGCTACGGGTGGATGACGGCTGGAGGTGTGGGTTTCTTTGAGCGCTTCCGACGAACCTTGGGCTCGCGTGGAGCATCCGACTCTGGAGTGGCGGACTCGAGCGGCGTTGGAGTCGGTTGGACCTCGCCAGTGCGGAGGCTGTGCACGGGCGGAAGGATGTTCTGGAAAGTGGCGGCATAGATGTCCCAAGCAGTTAGGAAGAGGCCGCAGATGACGGGACCAATGATGAAGCCAATCGGGCCAAACAAAAACAATCCGCCCAAGGTGCCGACCATGATGAGGAGGTCGGGCATTTTCGCGTCCTTGCCGACGAGGGTTGGGCGCAAGACATTGTCAATCGTGCCCACGACCAGAGCGCACCAGATGCCGAGGAGGGGGCCAGCCGTGGTGTGGCCTGAGACGAAAAGATAAATAACGGCGGGCAACCAGACGAGAGTGGCTCCGATGCCGGGGATGACGGAGAGGAGGACCATGAGAGTGCCCCAAAATGCCGCCCCGCCAATACCGGCGATGGCAAATCCGATGCCAGCGAGAGTCCCTTGGATGAGGCCGATGAGGAGTGTGCCCTTGACGGTGGCGCGGGTGACGGAGGTGAGGCGGTGGAGCATGCGCTCCTCGTCTTCGTGTGCCAGCGGAATGTAGTAGAAGATGCGCTCGAGGATGGAGGTGCCGTCTTTTAAAAAGAAAAACATCGCATAGAGCATGACGAAGAGATTGAGGAGAAACGTCGCTGTACTGGCGGTCATGGCCGACGCTCCGGCGACGAGGGCGTGCCCGGCGGTCTTGGCGGTGTTGCCAACGTTCTCGACGATTTTCGCCTGATCAGGGAGGTAGTCGGCGAGGGGAGGGAAGCGGTGGGCCAGCCACTCGCGGGCGTCGGTTGCCCCGCTGGCCTGGAGGTGGACTTGCAGCCAGGGAATGGCCTCATCGGAGATGCCGACGGCTTGTTTGATGACGATTCCGACAAACGCACTGATGGGCCCGGCGATGAGGAGAAACAGGACGAGCAGGGTGAGGGCTGAGGCGAGAGAACGGCGGCCTTTGCAAAGCTTCACAAACCAGCGAAAAAGAGGACGGCACAACCCGGAAAAGATGGCGGCCAGAAAGAGCGGCTGAAGAAACGGCCAAATGACTCCAAGGAAAAGTGCAGAAATGGCGATGACGAGGATGAGCACAAAAGCCGAGCGGAAATGGCGGCTATCGAGGTGGGCGGGAGGTTCCATGAGAATCAGGCGGCGGTGTGCAGGCGGGTGAAGCTTATTGAAGAAGTCATTTCCAGAGGAACGGATGGGTGTGGGGTTGTGGTTCCCTGAGCGCAACGGCGATTTTTAGGTCTGCGACACGGGTTTTTTCTTCCGCAACAGCGGTGACTCCGGGGTTTTGGCTTCCGTCGCCACTGGTAACGCTCAGCCCCGAGGTTGAAATGTCGTTAGTCATGGGAACAAATGGGACTGGTGAAGTGTTTTAGAGATTTTGCTGAGGAAAATGCAAGTCTCTTCGAAGAAATAAGTGCCCACAAACGGGGTCATCCTCGCCACGTTTGCCAACCACGGGCAATGAACGCGGCAGCGCGGGGCACGAGTCTGGTGACGCGGGACTTGGAGTCCGATGGAACTCGAATGAAAATTTCTAACGGGGGACGATCCGGGCTCCAGAACCGAATGGAACTCGACTGAGAATTTCTACAACGCGACGATGCGGGCAGAGAGGATATCGGATTCGCGGGTGAGGGAGGCTACGACTTCCGGGCCGGGCGAGCTGTCGAGGTTGAGGACGGTGAGGGCTTTGCCGCCGATTTCGTTGCGGCTGAGCGACATGCTGGCGATGTTGACGCCGTGTTTTCCGAGGATGGAGCCGACTTTGCCCACGATGCCGGGGACGTCTTGGTTTTCCAGGATGAGAAGGAAGCCGGAGGGTTTGGCTTCGACGAAGCGGTCGTTGATGCGGACGATGCGCGGGGTGGTGCCGAAGAAGGTGCCGGAGACGGAGACGATGTCGTCGCCACAGCCGGCGGTGATTTCGAGGAGTTCGGCAAAGTCGCCGGAGACGCTCTGGCGGGTTTCTTTGAAGGCGAGTCCGAGGCTTTCGGCGAGGGCGGGGGCGTTGACGGAGTTGACTTCAGCGCCGCCGATGGCTGCGAGGTAGCCTTTGAGGATCATGCGCGAGATGGGTGTGGTGTCGGCTTCGTTGATTTTGCCGCTGTAGTTGACGCTGAGGTGTTCGCAACGTTTCGGGGCGATCTGGCTGATGAATTTGCCGAGGGATTCGCCAAGCGCGAGGTAGGGGCCGACAACGGCCAATGTTTTGGCGTCGATGTTGGGCATGTTGACGGCGTTGCGGATGGTGCCCTCGAGGAGGGTGGCGCGGATGGCTTCGGCGATTTCGATGCCGACGTTTTCCTGGGCCTCGGAGGTGGAGGCGCCGAGGTGAGGGGTGAGCACGATGTTGGGCAGGGTGCGCAGCGGGAAGTCGGCGGGCGGGGGCTCGACCTCATAGACGTCGAGCGCGGCACCGGCGACGTGGCCGTTTTTCATGGATTCGTAGAGGGCGGTTTCCTCAACGAGGCCGCCGCGGGCGCAGTTGACGATGCGGACGTTCTTTTTGCAAAGAGCCAAGCGGCGCGCGTCGAGCATGTATTTGGTCTCGGGCGTGAGCGGCATGTGCATGGAGATGAAGTCGGCCTGGGGCAGGATGTCGTCGAGTTGGTCGATGAGCTCGACCTGCAGGCTGCGGGCGCGGCTGGCGGACAGATAAGGATCGTAGGCAAGGACGCGCATCCCGAAGGCCATGGCGCGACGGGCGAGTTCCGTTCCAATGCGGCCCATGCCGAGGATAGCGAGGGTTTTTCCGTAAAGTTCGACTCCCTCGAAGTTTTTGCGGTCCCATTTGCCGGCTTTCATGGAGGCGTCGGCTTGTGGGATGTTGCGGGC
This sequence comes from Chthoniobacterales bacterium, assembly GCA_038230215.1. Lineage (GTDB taxonomy): Bacteria > Verrucomicrobiota > Verrucomicrobiia > Chthoniobacterales > DASVRZ01 > DASVRZ01. The sequence goes on from JBBRNR010000002.1 coordinate 234,301, forward strand.
GAGGGAAACGAGGAGTGAAAATGCGTGTTCGGCGGTGGAAATGGTGTTGCCGCCCGGGGTGTTCATGACGATGACGCCGTGTTTGGTGGCGGCTTCGACATCGACGTTATCGACGCCAACGCCAGCGCGGCCGACGGCTTTCAGGTCTTTGGCGGCTTCGAGGACTTTGGCGGTGACTTTGGTTTGGCTGCGGACGACGAGGGCGGAAACGCCTTGGAGGGCTTCGATGAGTTGATCTTCTTTGAGACCGGTTTTGACAATGACTTCGAGGAGACCGCCAGAAGCGAGTTCATCGACACCGCGTTGAGAAATGGGATCAGCGACAAGGACACGAAAGTTAGCCATAAGGAGCGCAGAGGCTAAGAGGCGGGCGGAAGAGTGTCAAAAGCGAAATGTAAAGAATGCAGTCTTAGTGGTCCAAACAGTACGGAACGCTACATGAAATCCATCCACAAGTTGTTCACAGCAAAGCAAACCACTGACTTTGCGCCACATAACAATAACATCATACAATGTATGTAGTATGAAATAGAATGGTGCTGACTCAGTTTGAAGTTTCATCGGTTTTGCCCCCTTGAAGATACCAAGGCGTGGGAATTTGATCTTTGGGCGTTGGCGCGAATGTGAGCGGCCCTTTGCGGCGCGGCATGTATTTAATCGGGCGGCGCGGTGCGTGGTTCTCGGCTTGGTAGGCATCAAACATGGCAAGCAGATCGTCGGTGGTCCAAACTTTGTCCGTTACTCCCGCTGCCACTGCTGGCGTTGTTTTCAGCGTCAGATGCTTACGCATGAAATTGTATGAGAAAAAATGCAATGCCAATGCCCGGCAATGGTTTTCAACCCGCTTGCTGTGGGCATTGGTGCGGCGGGCATAACGACGCAGGTTCATTCGCAATGTCAGATTTTGGCGCTCAACGAAACTGGTGTTGACCTTGTTCATGTCAGGATTCCCGATCCTCGCCACTTTGTCGGCTCGTATTACGATCTCCTTCCCGTTCTTGTCTTTATCATAGACCTTAATCAACTGCGCGAAGTCCACGTCCTTGAACCCGTTGCCTACTGCAAAGCGATAGGCAGCCAGACCGTCAGTAGTTACTTGGACGTGACCCGAAAAACGCTCGCCAAGGTCGGAGCAGAAAGCATCAGCGGTGCGGGCAGAACGGTCTCCGACATACCAGCCAGCCACCAGCTTTGTCTGGGAGCACATGCCAACCTATGTCCAAATGTCGCCTTGGTGGTCGCCTTTGACGCGTTCTTTATTTTCCTCCTTGCAGCCGACAAATGACCACGCCTCGTCCAGTTGTAATTCGGTGCATGGCAGGTTCCGAAGGTTTTTATCCTGATAGGCGTTACACGCCTCCCCTAGTTCCTGGATAAGCTTGCAAACCGTATTATACGCAACGCCCGTCATTCTTGAGGCAGCTCTAAGAGAGTTCCCTTCACAAACCGCCCGAATGATCATTCCCCGCTTCGCGTCTTCCAATTTGTTCATGTGGGCAATCTGACATATCGCGATGCACGGTCAAGCATAATATATCAGTTTGCAGAAAACTACAAATTGCACAATTTGTGTTTGACGGCTTTTCTCGCCCGTGTGATTCTCTCGGCGCACCCTTCCCCATGATTGACGATTATCTCCGATTCAAAACACCCGGCCAATTTATTCAGGCTATGATTGATCAGAACGATTGGACCCAGCGCGTAGTGGCGGTGATGCTCGAAGTTGAGGAGTCGCTACTCAATAGAATCATCAAGGGAAAAAAGTCCGTGAGCGCGGAATTGGCAATCAGGCTCTCTGAAGTATTCGGAGTTCCTGCTAAACATTTTCTCGAACTGCAAAGTTCATTCGATCTGGCTCAGGCCGAGCTAATGGTGGTTCCAGATCCCGCAAGATTTACTCGCACCCAACTCTTCGGAAAACTTCCAGTTTCAGAAATGATTAAGCGAGGCTGGCTGGATGCGACGGATGTTAGGGACGTGCCAAAAGTAGAGGCTGCTTTAGTCAAGTTCTTCCGAGCTAAATCGCCTGAGGAAATTCTTCTTCCTCACGCAGCGAAGAAAACAAATGTTAATGCAGAGGCGACGCCCGTTCAGATGGCATGGCTGTTCAGAGTTAAGGAAATTGCCGAGGAAATGCTCGTGCCTCCTTATTCCGAGAGTGCGGTTCGCGCAGCAGTGCCAAAACTCAAGGAGTTGCTTATCTCTGGCGCAGCTATCAGGAAGGTTCCCCGCATTCTGACTGAATGCGGTATTCGCTTTGTCATTGTAGAGGCTCTACCAAGCTCTAAAATTGATGGTGTTTGCTTTTGGATAGATGACACTCCCGTAATTGGAATGTCATTACGATATGACAGGATTGATAACTTCTGGTTCGTGCTCCGGCACGAGATAGAACATGCCATACAGCTACATGGCAGGGAATCAGCGATGTTAGATTTTGATCTTGAGGGGGAGCGGGCTGGAACCGGAACCACGGTTCCAGAAGAAGAACGCATAGCTAACGAAGCTGCTGCTGAGTTTTGCGTTCCCCAAAAATCTCTTCAAAATTTCATAGCTAGAAAATCACCGTTTTTCTATGAGCGAGATATTATCGGATTCGCTGCGACAATGCGCGTCCATCCCGGATTAGTTGCCGGACAACTGCGACGTAAGCTAGATGAGGCAGGGGTTAAAGGTGCTTACAGCCGTTTTACTAACCATTTGGTCAAAATAAGGTCAATCATTGCGCCTAGCGCAACAGTTGATGGTTGGGGCGACGTCGTCCCCGTTGGCTGAAACAGAAACCACAATAAAAAAGTTACAATGGCTACTAAACATAAAGAAATGCAGTTCATTATTGAGGCATGGAAAAAGTCCACAGGGGCTACTGATATAGACATGCACAAGGTCGCTATTTTTGCGATTCAAGTTCACAACTGGCCAGCGCCAGCGCCGATCAGCGCTGAAGAGCGTCTTGCAAGAGAGTTTTCACAAGCGGCTCGCGAGGCAACGCGGCAAGACGGAAAAACAGGTCATGAATATCGGGTCTATCACGCAGTAAAGGCCGATGGAAACGGGCAATCAGTATTCTGGGTCGATATTGACGAAGCTCCCCGCAAGCACATGGTAAAATCCACTTATGCTCGTCGCGAACAAGTTGTTGGCGACATGGTGCAGCTAACGCTCGATCTAGATCACTGGAACAGAGTCAATCCGAATGAAGAGCCGATCATATTACAAACAGATGTAACTCCCGATGTTAATGAGAGATTGGCGTCTTCCAACGGGACGGCAGAATGTGAGGACGCAGCCTAACCTTTCTTCCAACGCGCTGCTGCCGCAGTGCTTGCTATCTCAGCGCGTTGGCGGGGAGTTAGAGATTCTGCGCGTGCCTTACCGCCTTTAGCGCCGCCCCTGCGTCCCATCTCGCGCATAACCTCTTTGCGCACAGACTCGTCGTTCAGCGCGTCGCTCACAGCGGAATTATTTTCTTCGGCTGGCTTTTCTCCGGTGAGCTTTGACACCAAATCAAATGCCACCTGGCTAAAATCACGCTTCGGTTTCTTTGTGCTTGAGCGGCTAGGCATCCGTGAATGTGTCACATTTCAAAACGCTCCGCAACAGTCGGCGCAGTTAACCCTTGTTCGGGATGATCGTCACGTCTTTGAGGGAAAGAGTGCCTTTGTAAGCAGAGACCGGACGCATTAGTTCAGCAGAGATGTCGAAAAAGGTTTTCGCGATCCAACTTCAAAGCGGCTAACGCATCTTGATCGGTGGTGCTGAAGATTATGTATAATTCACCCTCGTGCTCTATTGAACGATGAGTACCTGTGATGGTCTGCTCTTCGCTGATTTTGATTGATGCCAAAACGTCGTTCATCGAAACACCTTAGCCGGGGCGTTTTACCATAGCAATTCAAACTGAGTCAGCACTAATAGAATACAGAAGCCTGTCTGTCACGTTCTCCCAAGAAATTTTAAAATCAGGCACTTTCGTTCCACTCAACTCTCGACTGAGTTCCAACAAACGGAGTCGTTTTTCCTGCAACTTTTCTGAAGGCGCGGGTTTAAAACGAAGTTAGCATTCCTTTCCCATGAGCAAATTCCCATTGATCGTTGCCACCGTCGCGGGCTGGACCCTGGCCGCCAGCTCCATCATTTACAACACCACTAAATCGCCATCCATTACGACCGCACCTGCCTCGGCAGATCATTCCAGTTCTGGACACAATTCACGCACCAGCGGCAGCCTGGCTAATAACAATTCAAATGCCAGCAGCCGGTTGCTCGATTCCCAAATCGACGCGCGGCATCTTACGGCCGACAATGCCCAGAAAATCGATGATCCAGCCCGACGGCGCGAGGCTTTTACGGAATTGGGAGGCTTGCTGGCGGCGGGCGACCTCAAGAAAGCTCTCGATATGGCGAGCAAACTTCCTGCTGGAGCGGATCGCCGCGCCATGTTGAGCGGGATTTTCGGTCAGCTCGCCACTGTCGATCCGAAAAGTGCCCTGAATGCCGCCAAGAGTCTCACCGACCCTGCGGACAAGCGTTTTGCCTTGAAAAGTCTTGCTATGGAATGGGCCTTCGCCAGTCCCGATGAAAAAGGCGACGGCACCCTTGGGACGTCCGCCGCAATGAGTGTGACCCTCGCTCTGGCGGACAAAAATCCCGCAGAGGCTGCCGCTTTTGCCCAGAATGAGATTGAGGGCCGTGAGCGGAGTTTCATGAACTTGGCGGTTGCCAAGAGTTGGACGAAAACCGATCCAGTCGCTGCCGCCACCTTCGCATCGCAACTTGCCGAGGGCGATGGTCGCCAATGGATCGTCACCAGCGTGGCGAATCAATGGGCCGACACCGACCCTGCGCACGCGGCGGCGTGGGTGGAAAAGTTTCCCGATGGCCGCGCGCGCAATCAGTCCATCGACCGCATTAGCAGCAAATGGGCGGAAACCAATCCAGGTCAGGCCATTCAATGGGCCAAAAACCTTCCGGCGGACAGCGGCCAGGGAGATGCCTACCGCTCCATCGCAGGCACTTGGGCGGAGAAAGATCCCGCGAAGGCGGTCGCCTGGGCCACGCAAATTTCTGACCCGAACTCGCAGAAATCAGCCGTTAGTTCGGCGATCGGTCGTTGGGCTTCTTCTGACAGCCAGGCGGCTACCACAGCCGCTCTCAACATTTCAAATCCGGACACGCAGCAAGCGGCCATTGTGGCGATTGGACACCGGATCGCCAGAGGCGATGCAAGCATGGCCACCACCTGGGTAAATAATTTTCCAGCCGGTCCACTCCGCGACACAGCGGCAAAAAGCCTGAAGGAACGTGGCGGACGTTAAATAGGCACGAAGATCGCGGGTCAGGGCCGATAATTACGGTTAGCAATCAACTGATTTCCAATAAGTTATAATTGATTTTCCACTAAATCTTTTAACCGCATCATCCCTCGTCTGATACGGGCTTTTACCGTTCCCAAAGGCTGATCCAGCCGCGAGGCGATCTCGATTTGCGTGAGTCCGCCGAAGTAGGCCATCTCAATGGCTTCCCGCTGCTCTTGGGAGAGCTGCATGACTGCTGCACGAATAATTTTCCCCTTCTCCAACGAATCCACTTCGTCGGAGGAATCGCGCTGTCCGCTTGAGTTTTTGATCGCGGTCTCGGTCTCGACTTCATTACGGAGTCGGGCCCGGCGTTGGAGGGAACGCAGCCGGTCGATGGATTTATTACGGGTCAATGTCAACGCCCAAGTCAGCGGTTTACCGCGTTCGGGTACGTAGAAATGGGCCTTTTCCCAAATTTGAATAAACACGTCCTGGAGAATGTCCTCGGCCTCGCGCTGATCATTTAAAACGCGCAAAGCAGCGGTGAATAGAATGCCGCTGAACCGCTCGTAAAGAGCCTCGAAGCTGAGCCGATCCCCCTGCGCGATGCGACGAAGAAGCTCCATTTCGAGCAGTTGTTCGGGCGGGTTCTCCATTGAAAAAGAAAAGACCAGAGAACTATGTCTGGAAATTTTTTGCCAGCAAGGTTTATCGTTTTCGAACAAGCATGGAAGAAACACCACGAAAGATATGTCTCCCGCGCTGGTTGCTGGTGCTGAATTTTCTTTTATTGGGAGGAATGCTCTGGCTGGTTATTGAGCGAAATTGGAAATTCCATGAGCCAATACAGGGAATTCCGTCCGTAGTCGCCAAAGTTAATGGAAGGCTCCTGTATGCGGTTGATTTGTTATCTGCGGCTCAGGTGGATAGACAGAAGCCGGACGCGGACCAACTGCGACTCGCCCTACGTCGGCTGATCCGAATGGAAGTCGTCTCGCAGCGAGTGATGAACCTGTCCATCGAGAAGGCAAAGATTGATAAAAGATGGGAAATCCAAAGTCATCAATTTCCAGATGCCGTCAGCTTGAAAACGGCCCTGAGGGCTGCTGGCTTGAGCGAAAACGATCTGCGCCAGCGTCTGGAAACCCAAATCCAGGCGGAAAGATGGCTGCGCGAGACGGCAAAAAGTGTTCCAACCATAGCCGAGTGTCGGGCTTGGTTCACAGCTCACCCAGAGATTACAACGTTGCCCGAGGTGGCTAAAGCGAGTCATTTCGCCGCAATTTTTCCTCCAAATGGCACTCCCGCTGAACTTCTGGAGAAAGTCGATCTGATCCGTGATGCCCAATCCCGACTGGCGGACGGAATCCCCTTTCCCCAGTTGATCGGCGCGTTGTCAGACGATCCGGCGAAAAAAGTCACTTACGGCTCGCTCTTTTGGTTTCGACGCGAACGCATGGAGTCCGCGCTGGCCAAGGCCGCCTTTGCACAGCCGCTCAATGAAATTGGCAAGCCGGTGGAAACGCGATTCGGGTTCCATTTGATTCTGGTTTCCGAGCGTCATCCCGCCGCTACGCTAACTTTTGAAGACGTGGCAGATGAAGTCCGCCAATATTGCTGCGACGAGCAGGAACGGAAAAAAATTGAAGCTACTGTAACTGATCTCGTGCAACGTGCGAAGATCGAAATCCTCGACCCACATCTATTATGAGCATTCGCATCGGAATCATCGGTCTCGGCATCATCGGTAGCCGCGTCGCCGCACAACTCAGAAAACGCGGCCACGAAGTCTATGTCTGGAGTCGTTCACCTCGACCCGTACCGAATTTTCTCGGGTCTGCCGAGGAAGTGGCGAAAGCGTGCGACATCCTCCAGTTTTTCGTCTCAGACGACGCCGCGCTGCTGCAAGCCGTCCAATCTGTCGCCAGCGTTCTAACCAAAAAACACGTCCTGCTTTTCCATCCGACCGTCTCCCCGGAAACGACCAAACGTGTCGGCGGCATTGTTAATAGCTTCGGTGCGCAATTTCTCGATTGCCCCTTTACAGGTAGCAAAATCGCGGCGGAAAATGGTGCGTTGGTTTACTATGTTGGCGGCGATCCCGCACTGATCGAGAAGATGACTCCCATCCTCCTCGACAGCGCGAAAACTGTCGTGCCGATCGGCGAAGTCGGACAGGCGGCAGTGATGAAAATCGCGGCTAACATGATGATCGCCGGCATGTTGCAAGTGCTTGGAGAAGCGCTGGCCGTGACCAGCGCCGCCGGAATTTCGCTGGAAAAAGTGCAGGAGGCGCTCGCCCCGAACGCGATTCGTTCCCCGCTGATTGATATGAAACTCCCGTCCATTATCGCGGATGATTTTTCGCCGCATTTCACCGTGCAGCACATGATGAAAGATCTGCGGCACGCGGCGAGTTTGAGCCGTCCCAAGAACATCGCCACACCGGCGATCGATGCGGCGCTCGCGTCGCTACAACGCGCGGAAGCCGACGGAAAATCCGGCGAGGATTTCTCCATTCTAACCAAACTCGCCACGAAGTCCTGATGGAAGATTTTGCCATCGAGTTAGATCGTACTGTGCTGGAATTTCGCGGTGCGGACGTGGTGCGTTTTCTCAACGGCCAGCTCAGCAACGATGTTAGAAAACTCCAGTCTAACCTCGCAATGCACGCCTGCGTGATGACCGCCAAAGGCAAAATGAACGCAGAGGTCTGGCTGACAAAACTAGACGATGGTATTCGCGTCGATGGTCCTCCTAACATGAGTGAGGAACTGTTCGCGCGCTTCGAGCGTTACATCATTTCCGACGATGTTAGCATTACGGATGTTAGCTCCGAGTTGCATCTGACTCACCTTGTCGGCGAGAGCACTCGAATCCAATCCAAACGCTTCGGCGTCTCCGGCTGCGACCTTTGGAAAACTGCCAAAACTACCCACCCCCATCGCATTCTAACTCCGATGGAAGCCGAATCATTCCGCATCTCGCGGGGCGTCCCTCGTTGGGGCGCAGAACTCGACGAAAACACCCTGCCCAACGAAGCCGGACTCGACCGCGACTGCATCGACTACCATAAAGGTTGCTACATCGGGCAGGAAGTCATCAGCCGCATCAAGAGCGTTGGGCACGTCAATCGCCTTCTCATTCGCATTACTGCCCCGAAAAATTCCGTCATCGGCGCTCGCACCCCACTCCTCGTTGACGGACAACTTATCGGCAGCGTCACCAGCGCGGCTGTCAGTTTGGACTTGGAAAACATCGTCGCACTTGCTTACGTCAAGCGCGCCCACTCCGCGCCCGGCACCGTCATCCAGACCGCCGGTGGAGAGAGCCTTACCGTCCAATCCTTATGAAACTCGCCTCACTTTTTTTCCTTGCCCTGCTCACTGCTGCACCTGCCGCCGAAGTAGCCGTCCTGTCGATCCAGATTCCAAGCGAAAAAGTTCCTAAACAAGTTGTTATCGAGCTTTATCCCGAATCCGCCCCACTTACCGTCGCCAACTTCGAGAAACTCGCCCGCAAAAAATTCTACCAGGGCATGGCCTTCCACCGCGCCATTCCGGGCCGGCTCGTCCAAATTGGCGATCCACTCAGCAAAAAGAAAAAACCAAATCTTCCCGTTGGCACCGGCGGACCGGGTTACGTCATTCCCGCAGAGATTAAACTCTCCCACGCTGCCGGTTCCGTGGCGATGGGTCGTTTGCCCAATAATATCAACCCAAACAAAGCCTCCAACGGCAGCCAATTCTACGTCTGCCTCGTCCCGGCTCCGACCTTGAACGGCGAATACACCGTCTTCGGAAAAGTCATTAGCGGCTTGGAAGTCCTCGAAGCCATCAGCCACGGCGAGACCGATTCGAATCAAACTCCGCTCAGCCGCTCCGTCATCCGTTCCATCAAAATCCAGCAACAGTAACGTCTTCCGCTGGAGTTCCATCCGAATGGAAGATTTTTCCAAGGAAAACGCTGGCCGTGCGTTTCTTGGTAATGCTGGACGTTGCACGGCTTTTTCCTTAAAAAATCTGACGTTGCTTCCCTCGTATGATTCCTTTCCCGATCTTCCCAAGAGTCGACCGCAACTCCCGGCTTGGGCCTTCAGTCTGTCGGCCATCTTCATTTTGGCTGTCCTTTTCATCCCGCTCTACATCTGGTTTTTCTGCCGGGTGGAACCGATGGCCGACGAAATCGTGGTCCTCATTCGCAAGACCGAAAAAAATCCTGCGCAGGGTGCCGTTCTCGCGGCCAAGGATGAAAAAGGCATCCAACTCGATGTGCTGGCCGAGGGCCGCCATTTCCTGAATCCCTACATTTACTGAGGTTGTCCCGATATGGTGGACATGGATGGGGAACCGGGGTCATTAGTTAGTGGTGTTTGGTTTCGAAGTCCACAGGGGATTGGTAGCCGAGGGCGCTGTGGAGCCGCACGCGGTTGTAAAAGGTGTGGACGTAGCTGAAGACAGCCAGTTGGGCGGAGGCACGAGTGAGGTAAGGAGTTTGCCCGCCACACTCGGTTTTCAGGGTGGCCCAGAAGCTTTCCATGTGGGCGTTGTCATAGCAGTTGGCTTTGCGGCTCATGCTTTGGGTGAGGCCCTTTTTCTCCAGCAGCTCCCGATAGCAGCTGCTGGCGTATTGCTGACCCTGATCGCTGTGATGGATGAGCGGCTGGTCCGATCGTCGATGCGCCAGCGCCTGTCGCAGGGCGTTCTCGCACAGGGCCGTGTCGATCCGGCTGCTGAAGGCCAGGCCCACGATCCGGCGGCTGCCCTGATCCATCACCCCAGCCACGTAGAGCCAGCCTTCACGGGTGGGGACGAAGGTGATATCCGCGACCAGACTTCGCCTGCCCGGGTGGCCACGGGCCGTTGCAAAAGCCGGTTGGGGGCAGGTGCCCGGTCACTGCTTTTGGTGGTTTGCGGACGGAAGCGGCCGCGCTGGATGCCGCGCACTCCCTCCACCTGCATCAGGCGGCGCACTCGTTTGGCCGAGCACCGCTGCCCGCTCTTGCGCAGGGCTGCGGATGAGAATTATGATCTCCTCAAGAATGATGTGAGACATCCGTCGTTTCACTTCAAAAAGGTTGGGAGATTATGGTCAATTCGTGTCGGCATTCACTATCGCGCATCGCAGTCGAAGATGGTTCCGATATCGTGTGGTTCTGGATTGGACAACCATAGTGAATACGACAGAATTATCACTGGCCGACGAAAGTGAACCCGACGAATCGCCTCGGGAGGTGGCTGTTTGGGAATGCTAATGTCTCCAAAATTGCCCTCGGCGATCTCGTCCGACTCGGTTCTGTTTTGTCGGCTTGGCAAGGGACTTATCACCTTTCCTTTTATTAGTTAAGCGCAGGAAAACGAAGTTTCCAAGACAAGTGCTTTCCCAAAACAAGAGTTTTGGACGAGGGGAGTTGTAGAGTCGAGCCTGTGGCTCGAAGAGACCGGAGGGAGAACGAACTATGAGCCATCCAATCGAGCCACAGGCTCGACACTACAGGTTCAAGCCCCCCTAGACGACCTCGGCGCAGCGGGCGCAGAGCTCGGGGTGAGCCGAGTTAGATCCGACTGTGGGGCGGTGGCGCCAGCAGCGTTCGCAGCGGGAAAAAGACGTTCGAGTTACATGCGAATGACGTTGGCCGATGGTTAGGACGAGGTCGCTGAGAATGAGAAATTCCTCGATTTCATCGTGAGCAATCTGCGGTGTTTCAGCGGCAGGCAAGCTGACTTCGACGTGGGCTTCGAGCGCGTTGCCGATGGTTTTTTCCTGGCGCTGCGCCTCGATGCCTTGGGCGACGAAGCTGCGGAGGTTCATGAGTTTGTCGGCCTCCGCTTCGATGGCAGCATCGACGGGGTAGTCGGCGGGTTCGGGGAGCAGAGCGAGGTGGACGGATTGTTTATTTCCCGCATGGCCCCAAGCTTCGTCGGCGGTGTAGGCGAGGATCGGGGCTAGGAGGCGGCAGAGGGCATCGAAGATGCGGTGCATGACGGTCTGCGTGCTGCGGCGGCGGGCGGAATCGATGGCGTCGCAATAGACGCGGTCTTTCGTGATATCGACGTAGAGACTGCTGAGATCGACGGCGCAGAATTGATTCAAGCTATGATAGACGCGGCGGAAATCGTAGGCGGCATAACCTTCGCGACATTCGCTGACGACGTGTCCGAGTCGGCTCAAAGCCCAGCGATCGACGAAGGTTAGTTCGTTGTTAGGAACAGCATCGAGACTAACATCGAAATCGGAGAGATTCGCTAGCAAGATGCGGAGCGTATTGCGAATGCGCCGGTAGGTGTCGGCGACGCGGGTGAAGATTTCTTCGCCGAAGGGAACTTCGTCGGAATAGTTCACGCTACTGACCCAGAGACGCACGATGTCGGCACCGTGTTTCTCGACGAAATACTTCGCATCCATCGGCTTCTTGTAGTCGGAGGACTTGGAGATTTTTTTGCCGTCGGTATCGACGACGAAGCCGTTGGTGGCGACGGCTAGATAGGGTGCGCAACCTTCGATGGCGACCGAGGTTAGGAGAGACGACTGGAACCATCCCCGATGCTGGTCGGTGCCCTCGATGTACATGTCTGCGGGAAAATGCAGCTCGGACCGACGTTTCAGCACCGCCTGATGACTCGTGCCGGAATCGATCCAGACGTCGAGGGTGTCGTTGCGGCGTGTGGTGTTAGGAGGCAGACCTAACATGGCCGCCCATTCGACGTCGGGCTTCTCGAACCAGATGTTAGTCCCGTGTTTTTCCACGAGATCGGCGACTTTGCGGGCGATGTTAGCATCGAGCAGCGGCGCACCGGTTTCATCGTAGAAAACGGGCAGAGGAACGCCCCAGGTGCGTTGACGCGAGATGCACCAATCGGGTCGAGCCTCGACGGTGCCCGCGATGCGATTGCGACCCCAGGCGGGAATCCATTGAACGGTGTCGATGGCGGCGAGAGCCTCGGCGCGGAAGGCGTCGATGCGGATGAAGAACTGCTCAACGGCGCGAAAGACGATGGGCGTTTTCGACCGCCAGCAATGCGGATAACTGTGAGTGTATTTTTGCTCGGCCAGCAGCGCACCACGTTCGCGAAGGAGTTCGATGACAATGGGATTGGCACCAAAAACATATTTGCCCGTGAGTGCAGGGACGCCCGCCTCTTCGGTGAGATGCCCTCTATCATCGACGGGTGATAGGATTGGAAGTCCGTTCTGTTTTCCAGCGACGTAATCGTCTGCACCGTGGCCGGGAGCGATATGAACCTGACCCGTGCCTGTCTCGGTCGTGACGAAGTCGGCGGTGATTACCTTGGAAGTCCGATCTAAAAACGGATGCTGTGTTTCGCTGCCCGCAAGTTCGAGTCCAGAAACGCTGCTAACTTCGCGCACGAAGGTGATGTTAGTTTCTTTTTGAAACGCTTCTAACAATGGACGAGCTATGATAAGAATCTCACCCGAATCAGTTTCGGATAGCACGTATTCCTGACGCGCATGAACAGCAATGGCCACATTCGCTGGCAACGTCCAGGGCGTCGTGGTCCAGATGATCATACTAGCTTTTCCAGCTAGATCGCCGCTAATGATCGGAAACTTCACATATATCGCCGGATCCGTTCGATCCATGTATTCCACCTCGGCTTCGGCCAACGCTGTTTGTGCGCCGGTGCTCCAGAGGACGGGTTTTTTGGCCTGATAGACCAGTCCCTTTTCCACGAAGGTGGCGAAGGAACGCATGACGTCGGCCTCATACGCGGGGTCGAGTGTGAGATACGGGTTTTCCCAGTCGCCGAGAATGCCGAGACGCTGGAATTGCCCGCGTTGGATGTCCACGTATTTGCGGGCGTAATCCTCCGAGCGTTTGCGGATTTCGACGGGTGAAAGATCGCGTGATTCTTTGACGACTTTGAATTCGATGGGCAGTCCGTGGCAATCCCAGCCCGGCACATACGGGGCGCGGAAGCCGCTCATCGTCTTCGATTTTACGATGAAATCTTTCAGCACCTTGTTCATCGCGGTGCCCATGTGAACGTCGCCATTGGCAAAGGGTGGGCCGTCGTGCAGGACGAAGGCCGGCGCCTCTTTCCGCGCTTCCTGGATCTGCTTGTAGAGTCCAATGGAACTCCAATGAGAAAGCATTTCCGGCTCACGGGTGGTGAGCCCGGCTTTCATCGGGAAATCGGTTTTCGGGAGATTGAGCGTATCTTTGTAATTCATCGGCAATAGGTCGAAACAGGGCGCCGAAACTACAACGCTCTCCCGGTATTGCCAAGCGGCCAGTTACCGTAAACGCCTCAGGCGATCTGCGCGACTTCCTTTTCCAGCGCAATGAATCCAGTGCAACTCCCATCCGCTCCAAACGTGGGCGACAGTTCGATGTCCACCTCGTAGCGTTCGCCGTCCTTACTGTAATTCACCAATTGCGTGTGCACCGCGCGCCGCTCCCGGATGCCGCTGCGCATGATCTCCACCACACTCGGATCGGTGTCGGCCCCTTGCAGCATCTTTCCCGCTTTGTTCCCTCGAAGTTCCCCCAGCGTGTAGCCGCACATCCGGCTGAAGGCGGGGCTGACCCATTCGATCAGGCCGTCAACGTCCGAAACGACCACGGCCTGGCTGTTGACCGCAGGGATGCGGCGGAGAAAATCGTCGACCTTCTCCGGTGGAAAGATTTTCTCGAAAAGTTCTTCACGCACAGCAGCGGACGGAGTGACGACGCTGGTTGGCTCGATAGTGGGCAAATGCATGGCGATGAGTTCGTTAATCAGGGATTGAGGCACGTCATCGATCATGAGGGGTGAAGGTTAGTTACAAAGTGAGTTATCGACAACCCACTTTTCGACTGGCGGCGGACGGCGGATTCATTCTTTTTTCTTGATGACAAATCTGGCGCTTTGCCGATGCTGGCGGGGCTCATGTTCATCCTCCGTCGCCTGCTACTCCTGATTCCGGTGCTGCTGAGTGTGATCACGATCACGTTTTTTCTGATTCGCATCAAACCCGGCGGGCCGTTCGACAAGGAAAAGAAAATCCCCAAGGCCGTCGAGGAGGCGCTCCTCCGCAAATACAAACTCGATGGCGCGGACGGCCGTGACTGGGCTGTAACTCACGCCAAAAACATCGGCCTCAGCCCGGCGGCGCAGCAATCCTGGGGGAAATTCGGCTCCCTTAGCCAGCAACTCGGCGATTATCTGGGCGACGTGACCCACGGCGACTTCCGGATTTCCCTAAAATATCGCAACCGCACCGTGAACGAAATCCTCGCCCAATCGCTCCCAGTCTCAGCGACTTTGGGCAGTCTGGCCTTGATCGTCGCCTCCATCACGGGCGTGTCCCTGGGGGCGTTCGCGGCCATGCGGCAGCATCGTCTGGCCGACCACGCGTCGATGTTTCTGGCCCTGGTCGCGATCTCGCTGCCTACGTTTGTGACCGGCCCGATCCTCATTTTAACCTTTTGCTTCTGGCTAAAATGGCTGCCCGTCGGCGGCTGGACCGGTTGGCAAAGCTGGATTCTCCCCGTACTCACGCTGGCCCTGCCGTATGCGGCCTACATCGCGCGGCTCATGCGCGGCTCCATGCTGGAGGTTCTCAGCCAGGATTACATTCGCACCGCCCGAGCCAAGGGGCTGAGTGAGGTGGAAGTCGTTTGGAGCCACGCCCTGCAAATCGCTGTGCTGCCAGTCGTCTCGTTTCTCGGGCCGCTCACCGCCAACCTCCTCACCGGCTCCATCGTGGTCGAAACGATCTACAACATCCCCGGATCGGGCCGTTTCTTCGTCAATTCCATCCTCAATGGCGACGCCTTTCTCCTTGGCGGTGTCACGATTGTTTACTGCACTCTCCTCGTGCTTATGAACCTCCTCGTGGACATTCTTTACGGCGTTCTGGACAAACGCATCACACTCCAATGACCAACGCGCGACTCCCCACCCCCGGCGCCTGGCAGCGACTTCGGCGAGACCCCAAAGTCGTCGCCTCCGCCATCCTCCTCACACTCGTCATTATCGCATCTGTGCTGGGTATTTTCGTCTTTCCCGAACGATTTGTCGGCATCAGCGCCGCGCAATTTTCGCCGCCGTCCCCGGAGCACCCTTTTGGGACCGATCTAAATGGACGCGACGTGCTCTATCACACTCTGGAAGGCGCGCGCATCTCGCTCGTCGTCGGTGTTTTCGGGGCGCTGGTCTCGTTCCTCATCGGCACCACTTACGGCATGATCTCCGGCTACAAGGGAGGCAAAATCGACTCCGCCATGATGCGTCTCGTCGATATCCTCTACGCCATCCCGCGGCTGGTTTTCATCCTTATCGCCATCAGCAGCTTCGACACTTTTTTAAAAAAATGGCTCGTCGGCTGGCATCTTGACTCACTCGTGGGCTACTCAAAAATTCTCATTCTCATCGTCTCACTCGGGGCCATCGAATGGCTCACCATGGCCCGTATCGTTCGCGGCCAGGTCCTCGCACTGAAGTCGCAACCATTTGTCCTCGCTGCCCGTGCCCTCGGCCAGACCAATGTCCGTATCGTCCTGCGCCACATCTTCCCCAACCTCCTCGGCGTCATCCTCATTTACGTCACCCTCACCATCCCGGCCGTCATCCTCGACGAATCCTTTCTCAGCTTTCTGGGCCTAGGCGTGCAGGCGCCCCAGGCGAGTTGGGGCACCCTGCTGGCGGAAGGCGCTCAGACGATCAACCCAATCAAATCCAACTGGTGGCTCCTCGTTTTCCCCGCGCTCGCCATGTCGCTCACCCTCCTCGCGCTGAATTTCCTCGGCGATGGCCTGCGCGACGCCCTGGATCCTCGGGAGAAAAAATAAAAGGGTCGGCAGACGGAGACCAGAGCGGTGCTTTTACATCGGAGATCCCCACTTTTGACAACCAGAACCTAGGAAACCAAGAATTCCGGCCTAACGGTGAAACTGCGCTCCAGTTGGCCCTGCGGAGGGAGGGTTTGGATGCCCAATTTTTCCTCAAACGGACGTTGCGAGTGATGATCTGGCAAGCCCCAGCAGGGCTCGACGCAGATGAAAACGTGGCCGTCGGACCAAAGCGTCAGGTAAGGTGCCTCGGTATAATCAAGAGTCGTCCGGCGACCGGAAACGGGGTCTTCGACGGCGAAAATCCGCTCCGGCACTTCAGCCAGTTCCAGCAGAAAGGAACCGGGAAGTTCCCCCACCGGAAACGGCATCGGACCTCCGGGGAAATCGAATGTTTCTGTTTCGCCAGAGAGGAAATTTTCGGGAGCGAGATGGCGTATGTAGCGTCCGGGTGGAAGCCAGATTCGCATGGAACTCAAATCAGAAACGGCAAACCCAGGATGCAGTCCAAAGGAAATGTGCGTCTCGAAGGACTCCCGATTTTCAAATCGGAAAGTGACCTTTAACTCCGTGTCGGTCAGCGCATAGGTGATCGCAAAATCGACTCGAAACGGATACTCCTCCACCGCGATATCCTGGGAACTCCAATGGTGCGTGAGACTCCCCTCGCCCACTTCGGGAGCGGCAAAAGTTTTATGCCGCAGAAAGCTATGCGTGCCGCCTCTCACCCGCCTTCCGCAATAGTTGGAAACCTCATTCAGAATCCGGTGAACGTAGTAGCCCATGACGGTGGAATGATTGTTCCAGCCACTGGGGTTTTTGCTCACATCGCCATCGCGAAAAAGGAAGCCCTGCCAGTCTCCAGCGTCATTTTTCCGAGCCAGACTCACCAGTTCCGCCCCGTTGCGACTAACTAGAATGCGCAGGGTTCCAGCACGGTTGCTGAGCGCATCCAGCGTGTGACCATCGCGAGTCATGGCTTGGGGACGTCCGGTTTTTTGAAGGCCTCGGAAGTGGTCGGGAGATTGGTTAGAATGCTCGGGCCCACGGAGACGATGAACGGCTCCTCGGCGAGATGCGCGTAAACGACGTCGCCCTCAGTTTTGCCAAACTGGACGGTAGCGAGTGGCGTTTCCCCCTTGGCAGCCTCTACGGTGTTTTCGCTGGAGTAGCTACTCAGGCGAATGGTTAGAACGGGCTGGTCGAGGCCATACGGTTTCAAGTCGGCTCCCGTGTCATCCACGAAGGCCTTGGTCTCGGTGTTGTTCAGAACGTCGATCAGGCGTTTGATCTCCGCGTCATTTGCAGGCTGGCCGCCTTCGAGAAATTTCCAATTCTCCTGGTCTCGAGCCAAAACCAGCGGGGGCTGGCCAGGTTTCTCGATCGTTAGACGGTCGATCAAGTCATCCGTGATTCGAGTTAGCTTGTTATCACGCAAATCGTTGGGCTTCACTCCGAGTGCGACGCCGATGCTTTTCGGCACCACAAAAACAGACGGGCGTCCCAGCACGCGGACGTAGATTTTTTCCGCGTCTTTTTCCACTGGTGAGCCGACTTCGATGGTTTCCTGCTCATCGCTAGTCCGGGCTTGGAAGGAAATGGAACCGCGCGGCTCGGCGAGGCCATACCTGGCGAGGTTCCCCTCTTCCGACGCGATGAATTCCCCGATGGTTAGATTGTTAACATTGGAGATCAGATCCAGGATGCGGGCGTTGGCGGCACGCGCCTTGATCGGCGTGCGCAGGTTCCAGTCGTCGCCGGTTTGCGCAAGGTCGATCTCGCCCGCCGAAGTCTTGAATTTCACCGCGGTAACATTACTGCTCTCGAAGTGAGTCAGATGCTTATCACGGAAATCGCCGACGTCTTTGATAAGCAGATTTCGCAGGTCAGATTTGATCACCGAAATATCGTCATCCCCCTCCGTGCGTGCATAGATTTTCCCCTCGAAGGCGGTGTCTTTTCCGAAGTGGATTTCGCCCGGCGCACCTTCTCCCAGAAGCTTCAGGCGGACCTTGCCTCTTTGCACTCCGTATTCCTTTTGCGCGTCGCGAAGTTTTCCGCCCTTGCCAAGTTTGTTGATCACGCCGGTGCGACTAATCTCGGACGCCGCCGAGAGGATCGGCGTGATATTGGCCGGGTTGGCGCGATCTTTTACCGGACTAACAATAACCCATTGATCGGCCTTCTTGCGGAGTTGAATCACCGTGTCGCCATTCGTGATGTCGAGCCCGGTGATTTTCGTCTGGTCGAACTGCGCGAGGTATTGCGAACTCTCGTCCTGCTGGCGGGTGGACGGACGGCTTTTTTCAAAGAAGAAAACGTAGGCCGCCAGTCCGGCAACGACTAACAAAAGAAGAATAGTACTCCGGGATTTCATAGCGCGGAAAAGGAGGCTAGCGCCGACGGGACCAGCAGACGGCAAATCCCCAGAGTGCGACGACCGTCGGGATGATGATGAGCACGTAGAGACTGAGTTTACTGAGCTGATCCTGGGTGAGCCCGAGCTTGAAATTTTTCTTTTCAATCGGCGGAATGGAGATGAGTTCCTCCCGACTCGTCAGCCAGTTCATGGTCGAAATGGAGAAATCCAGATTCTGCGATACGATGTGCTGGTCGTTTAAGAAATCTGCGTTGGCGAGACAAACCATCCGCGCAGATTCGACTTTGACTCGCTCGTCGTTGACCGCGCCCTGCTCGATGGCGACCGCTAGTACCAGCGGACTTTCATGGTCGATGCCCTTGTTAAACTTGATCGTCTCGTCATCGCCGACCGCATAGTTCGTCTCGCCCCAGTAACCTTCCTCCGCTTTAATCAATGGAGTGAGCCGGAGCTGCTTGGTTTTGGCCTGCGCCTGGTCGAGCCGCAATGTCTGCGTGGGGCCGTCGAGGCTGGTGCGCACTCCGGCGAGATCCTTGGTGATGGGATGATTCGGCAGGAAGTTAGAAATGGTGTTTTTGTAAACGCCGAGCAATCCGTTGCCAAGATCCTCGGTCTTTTTCACACGGTCGTTTTGCACCGTCACACCCAGCTCGCCTAGCCAACCAACCAGATTCGGCGTGGCTTGGTTGGGATCGAGGAAAATGAAGAACCGACCTTTTTTACCCCAGTAATCTTTTAGCAAGGTCAGCGCACGATCTGTCGGATCATATTTCGGCGCGGTGATAACAATGGCCTTCGCATCGTCGGGGATTTTCTCGACGTTTAATAAATTGAGCGACGCGGAGGCGAGATTCTGCCTCCCCAGATAACTCATGAAGGTTTTGTTGTAGGGCTTGCCAATGAAATCGAGACCTCCCATGCCCTCGACGAAATAGATTTTATTCTGCGCGGGCTCGATGACCGCCAGCAATCCCTGGGTGATGATTTGCTCGCCTTTGAACGCCTTCAATTCCGGAGTGGAAATCGCGGTCTCGGCAGGTCCAAATTCCAGCATGTCGGCGACGTTGACGAACTTGTTGCGCCCTTGGTAATCGAGGATGACAAGCGCTTCTGCGGAGCCAAACTTATACTTCTGCTGGAGTTCCTTGGCGCGATTAATATCCTGATAGGGATTGACGGTTTCGATGTCGATTCGTTTGCCCTGCGACTTCGCATTGATCTGGTACTCGGCCAGCAAATCCTTGATGTCCAACGCGACCGGCGTGGCGGGTGCAACGAGGACGACGATCTTGAGTTTGTCGTGGAGCTGGCCGATGACTTTTTTCGTCTGCCCCGAGATCGAGCCCTGGTGCTGGCGGGTGTAGTCCCAGCGCTTGAAATGGTTGAAGGCGAGGTAGTTGACGAACCCGAAAATCACGAGTCCGAGAAGTATCTGGAGAGTAACATTGAACCCGATTCGGACGCGATGAATCTGATAGGTCTCGTGCGGGGAATCGTTGGATGGAGAGTCGGCCATGGGAATGCTAGCAAATGGTTAGGACTTCCATTTCCTTCTCTGGAAAATGTGATAGGTCAATGTCAGAAACAGGGCCGTCATGGAGAGATAAAAAACGATCGGACGGGAGTCGATGATGCCTTTGGAGAACGTGCCCATGTGGTCGATGGCCGAGAAATAGGAAAGCAAGTCGCGCAGGTTTTGATTCATATCGAGCGCGAACAGCGAGATGACGCCAGTGAAGAAAAAAAGCGCCACCGAGACACCGGAAATGACGGCGGCAATGATTTGATTGTTAGTAAGCACCGAGGCAAAGCAGCCTATGGAAATATAGAACATGCCCAGCAAAAGGATCATGGCGTAGGAGCCCCAGATCGCCCCTGGCGAGGCGGCGACACCGGTCTGCGCGACCTGCTGGAAGATCACAAAGTAGAGAAGGCTCGGGAGCCAGAGAATAATGTAGAAGACGACCGCTCCGGCGAACTTCGAGAGCACTACTTGCAGATCGGTCACAGGGGAAGTCATCAGCGTTTCGATGGTGCCCATTTTAAATTCCTCGGAAAATGTCCGCATCGTGATGAGCGGAAAAATCAGGACGAAAGGAAACCAGAAAAAGAAGTTGTTAAAGAAGCCCTGCACGATGCTAACATCGGTGGGAGAGCTATTGATGAGAGTGACGACCCACTCGAAGTTCCAGCCCGTCGCGAGCAGGAAAAAAAAGAGGACCACGTAGGCGATGGCAGATTGGAAGTAGGAGGAAAGCTCGCGATTCCAGAGGGTGAGAAACTTGAACATGTTAGTGATCGGCGTGGGTGAGTTCGACGAAGACATCTTCGAGCGTGCCTTTCTGGCGGGAGAGTTCGCGCAGTTGCCAGCGGCGCTCGACGGCGAGGCGGTAAATGTCCTCGCGCGGGTCGGCTTGCGCGTCGAGCCGGAGTTGGAACGTGTTCCAGTCGTCCTCGGTTTTGACGCTGACCTCTTTGACTCCGGGAATGGCTTTGAGTTGACTGAGGCCGTCATCTGAGCCGGTCTTCGCTTCCAGTAAAATGCCGCCTGCCGTGCGCATGTGTTTGACGAGGTTTTCCGGTGTGTCGGAGGCTTCGATTTTGCCTTTGTTGATGATGATCACCCGGCTGCAAGTCATCTCCACTTCGCTCAAAATGTGAGTCGAAAGGAGGATTGTGTGGCTTTTCCCGAGGCTTTTGATCAAGTCGCGCACCTGGCGGATTTGATTCGGGTCCAACCCGGCTGTGGGCTCGTCGAGGATGAGCAAATCGGGCTCGTGGAGGAGCGCATCAGCCAGCCCGACGCGCTGTCGGAAGCCGCGGGAGAGCGTGCCGATGATGCGGTTTTCCACCTCTTGAAGATTGGTGACTTCCTTGGCCATGACGAGGGAGTCGCGTAATTTCCGCCCGCCGATGCCCTTCAAGGCACCGCGATATTTCAAGTATTCTGTGACTCGCATGTCCATGTAAAGTGGGACGTTTTCCGGCATGTAACCGATGCGGCTGCGGGTCTTCAGCGAGTCCTCAAAAACATTATCGCCGCCAATCCACGCGGTGCCGCTGGTCGCAGGCAGATAGGAGGCGAGGATCTTCATCGTGGTGCTTTTGCCTGCGCCGTTCGGACCGAGGAAACCAACGATCTCGCCTTTGCCGACCTCGAAGGAAATATTATCCACAGCGGTGCGGCCTCCGTAGCGTTTGGTCAGGTTTTCAACTCGAATCATGGGTGGGAAATGCTGATCGGCTGACTGTCGTAATGCAAGCGGCAAGATCAGACGTGGTCTGCAAGATAAAGCCTATTTTTGCCCATTTGGACCAACCGCCAGGATCTAATGTTCATTCAAATATTATCCTCTCAATCAACCGACCAAGAACTAAAAAGCCGCTTGACGCCGTTGCGTTAGAACCGTTTAGTCACGCCCGGATGTCGACACACCCTAGAGGCCGCAGATGGGGTGTTTTGCAGACTCGGGCAGATCGCAACTGGGGAGCGGGCCGTCGTCGCCCGACCTGCCAAGGCCCTTCCGCTCGCCAGTTGGCCCCTTTTCTACCCTGTCGATCCCTCACGGCTCGAGAAGTGGGGATCTTCTGACCTGTAAAGCACCCGCCGCTCGGCCAGACTGCCTCTGCCCGCCCTAAAAATGCCTCCCTGCTGGCTGATCCCCCCTTTTCCATCCTAAAAATGCCTTCCTGCTGGCCAGTTCTCGCACTTTACGGTCTGTTTGTGTCTAAAAATGAAACAGTTTCGCCATTTCTTTATTAAATCCAGTCCAACTAATAAGACAACAAAACCACCATGACTTCACGTCGCTTACCCAATAGTAATCCCTCCGTCCTGCGCCTGCTGCAAACCATGCACGACACCTACCTGAATACGCCTGTCGCCAGCGAGCGTGCCATTACCGTCGAGCAATATGCCCAGCTCGACCTGACGCAGCCCACGTCTCTCCTGAGCCGCTTCAAAAAAGAAATCAGTGAAGCCGAACACGCCCTCGCAGCCCAAGCTCCGTTGACCAATGCGCTCTCGGTGGCCGCTGCCCGGCTGACTTTGTTTGCCTCGCATTTTCATCAAGTGCTCGATCTGGGCATTGTCCGTGGGACTTTCGCGGTGGGTGCCCGCACCTTTTACGGGCGCGACATCACCGTGGCTGTTCTGCCTAATCTCTCCAGCTACGCGGCCGTAGCCGAGACGGCGGCGAAGATCGACTCGGGGGAAACGGCCCGCCATACAGCGGAGGGAGCGGCTTTTATTCCGATGGCGCTGCCGAGTGCAGCCGAAGTCGCCGCACAACTCGCCCTCTTTAACGCGGCCCGCGATGCCTCGCAACAAGCCCAGGTGAAGACCGACGACGAGCGCGAAGACATCGCTGAACTTTACCCCGAAGCCCAGGCTCTGGCGGTGGACCTCTGCGACACGGTGGAATTTTTCTATCGAAAAGATCGTATCGCCTCCAGTCTCCGCGTCAAAGCGAGCCGCTGGGGAGTCGTCTATCTTAGCGACACGGGTGAAGCCGTGGTGCCTGTCGTGGTTCCCACGCCGTAGGACAGCTAATTTTCAACTGACGATGCGTGTTATTTCTCTATCGGATTTTCTGACCAGACTCTGTGCTGCGGCATGTTTGGTGGGCCTGCTTTCACCCACCTCTTGGGGGCAGGATTATTACACGCCTCTGGTGCTTACCCAGGATCAGACCTTCGATGTCCCCACCACCGGAACCAATTACTACGGAGCGATCTCTGGACCGGGCGGTATCGTAAAAATTGGAGCTGGCACGCTGGGGCTGCGATCTTCCACAGGGAATAGTTACAGTGGCGGCACCACGATTACCCAGGGTGTCTTGGAAGCACGGGGCGATGGCTACCTGGGAGATGTGGCCTCGACGATTACTCTCAACGGAGGCACCCTGCGGATCGCGGCTTATCCAGCGAGCGGTCTTCTGGCGACACTCTCGCATCCCATCTACCTGTCAGGCAGTAGCTCTTCCCTCCAGGCCAGGCTGGCGACGGTGACGGTGAGCAGTCCCATCGACGGCACGGGCAGCCTGAATCTGACCTACGACGCCAGTTGGGCGGCCACTCCGAATCGGCTGACTTTTACCGGTAATAATACTTACAATGGAGGGACGACTCTTTCCCACATTACGGCGAGCCTAACCGGGTCTGCCAGATTGGGCACCGGGCCGATTCTGTTGCAACAAGGCGCGGTCTTTAGCCCTGCTTCGGTGGCCAACTTTGCGCCGTCACAAAAGGTGACCCTGCAAAACGATTGCGTCTTCGTCTTGAATGATCGGACGATGAATCCCGCTACGGTGATTCAATCCAGTGCGCCGAATACGGCGGTCCAAACGGTGCTGGCTCTGGCTCATAATTCTTTTGCCCAGCCTCTGGATATGGCAACGCTAGGAAATGGAAGCATATATCTCGGCAGCGCGGGAGATTTTGCCGAATACACGGGCGTCTTGCAGCCGGGCATACTAAACACTTACCGTCTGGGTGGAGGAAGTAACTACGATCTCCATCTTCCCGGTCCGCTTCTGTCTCTGGCTGGTGGAGCCAATCAATTGACGGGCACGGCTTCGGTATTGATCGGGACGAGTTACGCAGGGGACGATGTCGTCAGCAACGTCACCATCCGCATCAACTCGGCAAACAATTACACGGGTGGCACGACTCTAAATTCTGGCACGTTGGAACTGGGCACGAGCCAGGGCATCGGTTCGGGACGGCTCACATTCAAAGGGGGCACTCTGGCGACATCGGCTACGCCATTGGTGATTACCAATCCCATTACCATCTTAGGAGGCCGGATTTCCAATTCCCAGCCCGTCACTTTTCCCCAGCCCGTCGATCTGGGCGGGCAATCTCCTTTACTCTACGGCGGTGGTGCACCGATCACGTTTAGCAATCAGATCGCTAACGGCACACTTCGACTGAGTGGTGGAAAGTTTGTTCTATCCGGCACGAACACCTGTAATTTTTCGATCTCGGATTACGCGGTGGCCGAAGTGGGTTCCGATGCGGCTTTGGGACCATTTAACGTTCCCTTAACTCTGGGCTATAATGCCGCCCTTAAGATTCGAAATTCGCTGAGCATCACCCGCCCCATTCAAATGCTGGACAGCAACTATGGTGGCGTATTCGATACCAATGGCTATGACCTCGCTCTCTACGGCTCGATTACGGGAGGGCCAACCACTAAAATCGGAGCCGGCACGCTCTACATGTATGGCCCAGCGGTGAGCGGTGGCACATTCACCGTTAAAAAAGGGGACGTGGTGAAGGGTGCCAATTCCGATTGGAGCAATGCCTACATTAGTGTCGTGAATGGTGCTCGGTTTGTTGGAAGCGGCTCTGTGGGCGTTATCAGTGCCTCGAACGGCAGTAAAATCGCTTCCGGCAACCCAATTGGCATACTTTCCTTGGCGAGTTGCGTCTTGTCTGGTTTCTCTACTTTGGAGATGGAGATTGGGGGGAAAACCGTCGGCACACAATACGACCAACTGGACGTAAAATCAGAAATGATTATTAGCTCTAACAATCCGGGCAACTTGTCGATTGCGTTGGCCAATGGTTTTATCCCTGCGGTCGGGGATGTGTTTAAGATCGTCAATGCCAATTCCGTGTCTGGTAGTTTTGGATATGTCTCACTGCCAATTTTACCGGCAGGCCGCACTTTTAAGGTGAATTACGAGGCTAAAGCAGTCACTCTGACCGTGGAGGCGACCTCGACTTATGCCGATTGGGTGCGCTCGCATTTTACTCTCAGTCAACAGGCGGATACCTCGATCAGCGGGGCCAGCGAAGACAGCGACAGCGACGGCTTAAACAATGGTCTGGAGCGTTTCTACGGGACCGATCCGACAAATGGCCGTTCGCGGGCCAGTTGCCAGACGGGCATCGTGTCTATCACGGGAACCCGTTATGCGACGCTGACGTTTCCCAGGCCAAGGGACTCGCCAACAACTCCTACACAGTCGAGAGCAATGCGAATCTGGACAGCGCCTGGAGCACGGTTGCATTTACAGAAACTTCCCGCGTCTCGGCGGGCGATGTCGATCTCGTCACTGTGCAAAGCACGGCCCCGATCACTGGGATCAACCGGGCGTTCTACCGACTACGCGTGCCTTCGATTTAATAGGAATCGAGATTTTCCTGCGCTCTCAAGTTGTCATTAGGAAACAAAGGGGTTGTCCGGATTACCGTGCTGTCAGGTTTACGGTGTCGATGTTTCGCACCAACAGCCGTCCGCGCTTAGTGATGGAGCCGACGGACATGGGGACTTGCGTGCCCGGTTTAACCTGGGAGAGGACTTTTTCGAGGTCGTCGTTGTTGCGAATCGCATAATCTCCGACCTGGTAAATGACGAGTCCGCGACGAATACCCGACTTCGCAGCGGGGCTGTCATTTTCCACGTTGGCCACGAGCACACCGGAGCCGGAGGCGTAGTTTAGCGCGTCGGTGAGATCGTCGGTCATGTCCTGCGTTTCAAGTCCGAAATACCGTTTCGCCCGCGAGCCAGAGGCGAGTCCCTGCGGCTGCTTTGACTGGTTGCGAAACTCCCGGATTGTGTCTCGTACCTTTTCCGCGGAAATGGCAAATCCGATGCCCTGAGTCGGGATGCCTTGCGGGGTGAAAGCCATCTTTACCGAACTGACCCCAACCAGTTTGCCACTCAGATCAATCACGGGCCCCCCCGAGTTACCGGGATTAATGGCGGCATCGGTCTGGATCAGTCCGGTATATTCATTGCCCTCGACCTCGATCGTGCGGTCTTTAGCGCTCAAAATCCCCCGTGCCACGGAGCTGCCGTAGCCCATTGGATTTCCGAGAACGAGCACGGTCTGGCCAAGCAGGCTGGGCGAGAGATTGTCCAAGCTGATGAAGGGCAGCGGATGCTTCACGTCGATTTTGATCAAAGCCAAATCAGCCGCCGGATCGCCGGTGACGTATTTCGCGTTGTAAGTCTGGCCATCGGTGGTGGTGACGAAGATTTTCAGGTCCGCCGCGCGCTCGACGACGTGCTCATTGGTCACAATGTAACCGTCTGCATCGACGATAAACCCGGAGCCGAGGCTCTGAACTTTCTGCGCTACGGAACGACGAGGACGGGCTTGTTCTCCGAAAAATTGCTCATAAATCGCATCCGCCGGATCGCTGTAGGGTCGGCGCACGATGCGTTCCGTATTGATGTTCACCACAGCGGGCATGGCTTTCGCCGTGGCGATCACCGAAGGCTCGCTGGCGGGTTCGACAGTGGATTCAGCGTGAGCCAACTTTGGGAAATGCAGCAGCGTTCCAGAGGCGAGGCAGGCAATGAGGAGTCGTTTCATATTCGGAAAAATGGAATGCTCCAATTGACACGTCACGTCTCGTGTTGCTCAAAAAATCCATGATTTTATTTTTACCGGACACAGAAATAGGTTAGTCTTCCCGTCCATTTTGACCCCATGAGATTCTCCATCGCCAACGCGTCCAACGCGCAGCTCCTCGACGAAAATTACGCCAACTGGAAGCGCGATCCCGCCTCGGTCGATCACACTTGGGCCGCTTTCTTTGAGGGATTTGAATTTGGCTCGGCCAACCTCGCCGCCAGTCCGAAAAACAGCAGCAGCGAGCCCCATTATTCCGCAGTCGATTCCTCGCTGCAGGCCCGGGTGGACAGCTTGGTTTACGCCTATCGCACGCTCGGCCACACCATCGCCCTGATCGATCCACTCGGGGAAAGACGTCCCGATCAGCCATTGCTCAGCCTCGGGGAACACAAGCTTGCCGATGTGAGTCTGGAGACGGTGGTTTCCTCACGTTATTTTTTGAGTGGTCGCAAAATGCCCCTTGGTGAACTGATTGCAAGTCTTCAAAAAATCTATTGCGGCACAATCGGAGCCGAGTTCATGCACATCCAGAATTTGCGTGTGCGCAACTGGCTGCGGGAGCGGATCGAGGCTCACGATCCTGCCGCTCCAGAGAACGCGGACAGCCAGAAACTACGCCTGCGCGCCGTGCTACAGGCGGAGGCGTTTGAGCAGTTTCTGCACACACGCTTCGTCGGGCAAAAACGCTTTTCGCTCCAAGGCGGCGAGTCGCTCATGGTCATGCTCAACGCCATTCTGGATCGCTCCCCGGCCCTCGGTGTGGCCGAGATCGTCATGGGCATGGCGCATCGTGGTCGCCTCACTGTACTCGCCAATTTCCTGCACAAGCAACTGAGGGATTTGTTCACCGAATTCTCCGAAAACTACATTCCCAACCTCGTGGCGGGTGATGGCGACGTGAAGTATCACCTTGGCTACGACACGATCCGCACGACGCTCGATGGGAGTAAGGTCGGCATCCATCTCGCCTCAAACCCGAGTCATTTGGAAGCCGTCAATCCGGTGGTTGAAGGGAAAACCCGCGCGCTGCAACGCATTCTCGGAGACACCGTGAAACGCTCCAAAGTCCTGCCCGTGCTCATCCACGGCGACGCAGCGTTCGCGGGTCAGGGTCTGGTCGCGGAGGTCTTCAACATGTCGCAACTCCCCGGTTACGAGACAGGCGGCACGATTCATCTCGTGATCAATAATCAGATCGGATTCACCACGCTGCCGGCCGACGCGCGTTCGACTCCTTATTGCACCGACATCGCCAAAATGGTCGAGGCTCCCGTGTTTCACGTCAATGGCGACGACCCCGACGCAGTCGCTTTTGTGACCGATCTCGCTTTTGATTTCCGCCAGCAATTCCGCCAGGACGTCGTCATCGACATGGTTTGCTATCGCCGCTACGGACACAACGAAGGCGACGAGCCAGCGTTCACCCAGCCCGATCTTTATGGGAAAATCAACTCGCATCCGGCTGTCAGCCAGATTTATCGTCAGGAGTTGCTCGCATCCGGGGCGTTGACCGAGAAGGAAATGGCTGAGGTCGAGAAGCAGCTTCTAACCGAGCTCGAAACCGCTCTCGCCGAGGTTAAAAACATAGGCACACCCAAGGATATGAGCAGTACGAAAAGTTTCGTCGGCTCCAATGCCATCTTCCAGCCGCCGTATTCTCATGCGACGGTGGAAACAAAGATTTCCAAAGACGTGCTCGCGACCGTTTTCAAAGCGCTCACGACCGTTCCCGAAGGCTTCCGCATTCAGCCCAAAGTCAAAAAAACCGTCCTCGATCCACGACAGAAAGCCTTTGAAAACGGCGGACCCTACTTCTGGTCGCATGCCGAGGCGCTTGCCTTTGGATCGCTCTTAATAGAAGGGACTCCCGTTCGACTCTCCGGGCAGGACAGCCGCCGCGGCACCTTCAGCACGCGCCACTCCGTGCTCTATGATGAAGTCACCCGCGAGCGCCACATCCCTCTCCGCAATCTCGGGGAAAACGCCGCCCGCTTCTGTGTTTACAACTCCTTCCTCTCCGAGGCCGCCGTGCTCGGCTTCGACTACGGATACACACTCGATTACCCGCAAATGCTCTGTCTCTGGGAGGCGCAATTTGGCGATTTCGCCAATGGCGCACAGGTCATCATCGACCAGTTCATCGTTTCCTCCGAATCGAAATGGCAGCGCCCCAGCAGTCTCGTCATGCTCCTGCCGCACGGCTACGAAGGCCAGGGACCGGAACATTCCAGCGCGCGTCTGGAACGCTTCCTCCAACTCTGCGCCGAGGACAACATCATCGTCGCCAACCTCTCCACGCCCGCCCAGTATTTTCACATCCTTCGCCGGCAAATGAAGCGCGACTTTCGCAAGCCGCTCATCCTCATGACGCCGAAGAGCCTGCTGCGTAACCCGCTTTGCGTCTCAGTCGAGTCTGATTTCACTGAAGGGCAATTTAGCGAAGTTCTCGACGCCCCTCTGCTCGGGCCGGTCAAAAAAATCCAGCGCGTTATCTTCTGCAGCGGCAAAGTTTACTACGAACTCCTCCAGCATCGCGACGCCCAGAAAATCAACGACACCGCCTTCATTCGCATCGAGCAACTTTACCCCGTCGCCCTCGAGAAACTTCAGGCCGTCGTCGATCTTTATCCCAACGCCACCAAATTCGTCTGGTGCCAGGAAGAGCCGCGCAACATGGGCGCGTGGACGCACATTGCACCGAGCCTTAGCCGCATCACCGCCCACGGCGTGCATTACGCTGGACGCAACGCCAGCGCCAGCCCCGCCGTCGGGTCCAAAGCCTGGCACGATAAACAGCAAAAGGAACTCATCGAGCACGCTTTTGCGGTTTAGAGTTCACTTCCATTGGATTCTGCGACAAAGTCCGCCACATCCATGAGCATCGAAATCAAAGTCCCCTCTGTCGGCGAATCCATCACCAGCGGCCTCATCTCTGTCTGGCATCAAAAATCCGGCGCTATCGTCAAGTCAGGCGACCCGCTTTTCACCTTGGAAACCGATAAGGTCTCGACCGAGATCACAGCGCAAAACTCTGGTCAGCTCACCATCGTCAAAGCCGAGGGTGAAGAAGTGAAAATAGGCGAAATCGTCGGCTCCATCGACGAATCCGTTAGTGCTCCCAGTGCTTCCGCAGAAGCGATACCTTCTCCCAAGACTCCCGCCAAATCCGAATCCAAGTCCGATCGTTCCGACCGGCTCAGTCCCGCCGTTCGCGTCGCCGTCGAGGAAAACAAACTTGATCCCAAAGCCATTAAAGGCACCGGCAAGCAAGGCCAGATCACCAAACCCGATGTTGTTTCTCATCTTGAAACCCAAACCAGTGAGCCAGAGTCGAATGTAACTCCGATCATTTCCAACTCGATGACTCCAACCAGCGAACGCGAGACCCGCAAGAGACTCTCCCCGCTCCGTCGCAAGATCGCGCAACACCTCGTCTCGGCTCAGCAAAACGCCGCCATCCTGACCACTTTCAACGAGTGCGATATGACCGCCATCCAGGAGCTTCGCGCGAAGGCTCAGGACTCCTTCACCAAGCGGCACGGCGTTAAACTCGGCTTCATGTCCTTCTTCATCAAGGCCACCGTCGAAGCCCTCAAAGCCGTTCCCGCCATCAACGGCCGCATGGACGGCGAAGACTTCATCCAGAACCATTACTACGACATCGGAGTTGCCGTCGGCACCGAAAAAGGGCTCGTCGTCCCCGTCATCCGCTATGCCGATCAGAAAACCTTTGCCGAGATCGAGAAAGATCTCGCTGCCTATGCCACGAAAGCTCGTGAAGGAAAGATCAGCATCGACGACCTCAGCGGCGGCGTCTTCACCATCTCGAATGGAGGCATCTACGGCTCGTTGATGAGCACCCCGATCCTCAACCCGCCACAAAGTGGCATCCTCGGAATGCATAAAATCCAGCCGCGCCCCATCGCCCTCGATGGCCAGGTTGTCATTCGTCCCATGATGTATCTCGCGCTCAGCTACGATCACCGAGTCGTCGATGGCAAAGAAGCCGTCACCTTCCTCGTCCGCATCAAAGACTGCCTCGAAGACCCCGTCCGCCTGCTCATCGAGTTCTAAAACAGGCTTGTTGGCACCAACGGCTCCCGCATGATTGCCGAGAGTCGAGTCGAGATGAGAATGATGCGGTCAAAAAAACAGGAAGTTTTAAGACAAGTGCTTTTCCAAACAGGAGTTTTAGAATGAGGAGAAGAGGTAAGACTCTTTGGATTTACAGTTGACGTTGTATCTACAATCTTAAGAATGATCAGATTACCATTGATCTGAAGACGTTAAATCAAGGGGTTGTCACATCAGGTAAATACCTCTCACTGAACCATTAAGCAACGTTACTTTATCATCTAAGTTGTTTGACACGTCATGTAGCTTGTTTCACGCGTCCTTCATTCAATTTACATCAGCATCTATCTTAAATTGGTCATGATGCAGATTGATTTGACCTTCATACAAATCGTTTAAGTGACGATCTAAATAGATTATAGGCTGATGTATCCTATTTCGATTAACCTCTATCTAATTTAGACAATAAGCTAAATTAAATGGAAGCTCACTGAAATAGAATAGAGAAGCATCAAAACGATTTTTATTTGAACAAAAGTCAGATTTTACTTGCAATAAGCCGGACACAAGACAAATAAATAAGAATCTGTCCCAAGTCAGTCTTCAATAAGGCTTTGCTTGCGGTAGTTATTAAACACTTAAAACTTATGGCACGCACTAAACGCACTTCTCCCGCAGTCGAATTCGCTACCACTCGCATTAGCGCATTGGCTTCCATTGATACAGCCCTGGATCTAGGCAATGGAAAAACTCTGGTGGCTTATACGACCAGAAAAGAGATGGTGAAGGGGTTGAATGATAGCTACAACACAGAACTTTCCAAGCTGGATGGGCTTCTTAATGATCTCAAAGACGAGGAAAAGAAACTCCAAACCCTTTCTGCCGAGATGCTGGCAGCCGTGGGGGTGAAGTATTCCAAAGATAGCTCGGAATATGAGAAAGCCGGAGGCATTCGTTCCAGCGAGCGTAAGCGCTCAGTTCGCAAGCCAAAGACGACTTCATCTCCCAATTAAGCCACGACAAGGCAAAAGGCTGATCTTTTTTCTACGATCCGTGGTGATGAGAGATCATCTGATCGAGTTTTCAGCTACATCTCTGCCAGTCTTTTAAGACAGGAGGGGCAATACGTTTCTTTTTTATGGTGATTCCTTTTTCTGATGCGAGTGAGATGCGAATGAGGCTCGGGCTGGCCTCGGGACGGCGTCTGGTGTTTACCAATGGCTGTTTCGATGTGCTTCATGCCGGGCATGTGCGCTATCTGGAAGGGGCGAGGCAACTTGGCGATGCGCTGGTGGTGGGATTGAATGGCGATGAGTCGGTCCGCATTTTGAAAGGGGAAAATCGTCCGATCAATGGGCAGGATGACCGCGCCGAGGTGTTGGCGGGGTTGCGCTCGGTAGATGCCGTGGTGATTTTTCCAGAGGTCCGGGCGACGGCTTTGATCGAGAAACTGCGGCCCGATGTCTATGTGAAGGGCGGCGATTACACAGTGGCATCGCTCAATCCCGAGGAGCGAGCGGTGCTGGAATCCATCGGATGCGAGATCGGATTTGTGCCGTTGGTGCCGGGACGTTCGACGACGTCCACGCTTGCCAAGATGCGCGGTTCTGCCAAATGATGACCGTTGCGATGTCCGAAATGCCCGAAGAATCCCCTGCCCCGTCGCCTGAATCGTCCCCAACTCGACCGCTTCGCATTGGGGTGCTGGGCTCCGGCACAGGGAGTAATTTCCGGGCGTTGGTGGAGAAGAAGCGTGCTTCGGGCCTGAATGTGGAATTTGTCTGTGTGGGCTCGGATGTGGCGGGAGCGGGAATTCTGGATTTCGCGCAGGCGGAGGGACTTCCGGTGATCGCCATCGAACCCGGCAAATACAAGGCTTCGCTAGAACCCGAGGTGGAAAATCGACTGGTGAGATCGCTTCAAGAGCACGGAGTGGATCTGGTGGTGCTGGCGGGTTTCATGCGAATCATCAAACACGCGCTGCTGGAAGCGTATGCGGGCCGGATTATTAATATTCATCCGTCGCTGCTCCCGAAATATCGCGGAATGCACGCGTGGCAACAGGCGTTACTGGCTGGCGATACGGTGACGGGATGCACCGTGCATTACGTGGACAACGGGGTGGATACTGGTGCGATTATTGCCCAGGCGGAGGTGGATGTGTTGCCAGACGACACGGCGGAAAGTCTCCATGCGCGCATTCAGAAAGCGGAGCATCGGCTACTGCCCATGGTGGTGGAGGAAATCAGCCGGAATCGTCAGGAATATCTGGGCGGTGGAAAAGATTAGCCACTTCCTCACGAGAAAGGCTTGCCAAAGCAAAAGACCACGGTAAAAGAACTCCTATGAAAAAGATCGAAGCTATTATCAAGCCGTTCAAGATGGAAGACGTGAAGGAGGCGCTCACGGAAATCGGAGTCGAGGGCATGACAGTGAGCGAGGTTAAAGGATTTGGCCGCCAGAAGGGTCATACGGAGATTTATCGCGGAAGCGAATACACGGTGGATTTTTTGCCCAAGGTTAAGTTTGAGATCGTGCTGGCCGACGAAAATGTCGCCAAGGCAATCAAGGCGATCGTGGACGCCGCCCGCACTGGCAAGATCGGCGACGGCAAGGTTTTCGTTCTCCCTGTGGAAGATGCCATCCGCATCCGCACTGAGGAACGCGGCGAAAACGCGATCTAACATTTCGCCGCGCACTTCCTCCAAGGTCCGGCGAAAGGTGTCAGCAAGGAAAATCTGAATGTTCCTGCCTTATTGGTTAGTCGTCATTATTCTAGGAGTGATCGAGGGAATCACAGAGTTCATTCCGATTTCCTCCACGGGTCATCTGCTCATCGCCGAGCATTTGCTCAAGATCGAGCCGCAAAGTTTCCTGCGCAGCGACCTGTTTAATGTCGTCATTCAGGCTGGCGCGGTGCTGGCCGTTTTGCCGCTTTTCAAAGACCGTCTGGCAATGCTTGCCCGCTGGAAGGAGCCGGCGAGCCAGACTTTGATCGCAAAGATCGCCACTGCCTTTTTGATCACCTGCATCGGAGGTTTCATTATCGACAAGAAAGGAATCAAACTCCCCGAGGAAGCGACACCGGTCGCGCTCGCACTGCTCATCGGCGGTGTGCTTTTCATTGCCGTGGAAATGGTTTTGCGCGGGCGAAAAGGCGTGACTCAAATCTCCTGGAGCGTCGCCATCGCCGTCGGCCTTGCCCAGCTTATCGCGGCCGTTTTTCCGGGTGCCTCCCGCTCTGGCTCGACCATTCTTTTTGCACTCGTCCTCGGAGCAGCCCGACCTTTGGCGACGGAGTTCTCTTTTCTCGTGGGCATCCCGACGATGCTTGCCGCCAGTGCGCTCAAAATTTTCAAGGCGTTGCACCATCCCGCCGCTGGCAGCTCCGCACCAGATTGGGCGGTGCTAGCAGTAGCCTCCATCATAGCGGCAGTCGTCTCCTTCATTGCGGTAAAATGGCTGCTACGCTACGTCCAAAGTCACACTTTCGTCGGCTTTGGCATTTATCGGATCGTCGTCGGTATTCTCCTGCTTCTGCTCGCTGGCTTTCACCTCATCTAACTTTATGAACATCGCCCCACAATTCGTCATCCCCGACATTCAATCCGCCCTTCTCTGCGAAGATGTCCGGCAGGAAATGAACGGAGTTAATTCGCTCATCGGCGTTATTAACGTCATCCCGGCACCGCAAGTTCCCTTTGGAATTTTCAAACTTTGTCTCTGGACCCGTTGGGTCAGCGGACTTGGAAAATTCAAGCAGACCTCGCGCATTCTCTCGCCCGATGAGCAGACGGTACTCGGTGAGGCGACGATCGATTTTGAGTTGAAAAGCCTGGAAACCCACGCCACCAACGTCCATTTCTTCGGCGGTTTGCAATTCACCGAATACGGCATGCACACCGTCGAGATCCATGTCAATGGCAACCTCAAGCTGCGCTTCCCGGTTCCCGTAATCCAGGCGCGCCCGCCGCAACCGCAGGCGTAGTCGAGTTCATTCCCCTCATCGGAGACGTCATTTGATTGTCACATGCCAGGCGGTTTTCATTTTGTGTCGCGAGGTTATCTTTGCTAGTTTTCCACGATCATGCCCGAATACTCCCGCCACATCATTGCCAACTTCGACGCCGCGCTAACGAGTCTTCGCAATGACGTGTTAATGATGTCCAGCCTGGCGGAGGCCAATCTGCAAAACGCCATCAACGGCCTACTGACGCGCGACAGCGATCTGTGCAATATCGCGATTGCCGACGACGAGGAAATCGATCAGCTCGAAAAGCAGGTGGACAAGGATGGCATCGACATCATGCTGCGTTACCAGCCTGTTGCGACCGACTTGCGCCGCGTGGTGAGCGCGATGAAACTCAGCTCCAACCTTGAGCGCGTGGCCGATCAGGCAGTGAACATCGCACGCCGGACCAAGAAGCTAAATCAGTTTGCGGAATTGCCCGAGTCGAAGGACATCGAGCCGATGTTTCTAGCAGCGGCTGCCATTCTGCGCGACAGTCTTCGCGCCTTCACTGACGATGACACGGAACTCGCACTCTCACTGAAGAAACGCGACAAGGAACTGGACGCGATGAACCGCGAGTTTATCAGCAATATCACCGAGCAAATGGCGACACATCCAGGTGAGATCAAGGGCTACCTCAACCTTATTTTTATCTCCCGTTTTCTGGAGCGCGTCGGCGATCACGCAACGAACATCGCCGAGGACACCGTCTGGGCCGTGCAGGCGGAGGACATCCGCCACACTTACAACACGCCAACCTAAGTCGCATTGACTTACATTCGACTCAGACTCGAATGCGTCCAGCCAGAGCGCGAGTGAGAGTTAATTCATCTGCTCCCTCCAGGCCACCACCGACCGGAATCCCCTGGGCGATGCGGCTCACTTGCACGCCGGATTCGCGGAGGAGATCGCTGAGGTAGTTTGCCGTTGCCTCGCCTTCCACGTCGGCGTTGAGCGCGAGAATAACCTCGGATGGTTTCTCCTCGCGCACACGATGGAGTAATTCCCCGATCCGCAAATCCTCGGGCCGCACATGATCCAGCGGAGAAAGTCTGCCGCCGAGGGAATGATACGTTCCGCGCAAACTCCCGGTGCGTTCCAGTGGCAGAATGTCTGTCGCCTGCTCCACCACGCAGATCGTACCGGCATGACGCGCCGGATCAGAGCAGATTTCGCAAAGCGGTTCGACTGAAAAAAAGCCACACTTACAACACGCCTGCACTGTCGTCGCCGCCTTGGCAATCGCCTCTGCGATGTCGGTTGTCTTCGATTCCTTCGAGCGTAACATCCAGAGCGCAATGCGTTCGGCGCCACGCGGACCGATGCCAGGCAGGCGCTTCAGTTGCACGATCAGCGCACGGATTGCCTCAGGATAATCGATGCGAGCCACTTCAGTGGGGGAAGGTGGGTTTTTCCAGCCGTTTAAGATAATGACGCACAACTGCGTCGTCTCCGGATTTTTGAAACGCAACGAGTGCCTCTGCGAAACGTTTTTGCCGGAAAAAAATTATTGCTTCCCAGAAGCAATCCCGCTGCGCGATGGCTTCCGGCGAGGCGGATTTTGTGAGCGCGAGCGGCTCGAAAACTTCCACACCCAGCTCCGACGCTGGCAAAGTGAGAAAATCCACCGGACGCAGAACGACCTGATCGCGTACCAAGTCGGCCGTGGCGAGATCGACGAGAACATGGGAGCCGAAAGTGGTGTTCGCCTGACAAAGCGCGTCGGCTTTTTCAAAACAGGGTCCGCGCATCTGCCAGTGATTTGTGAGTAACTCGCCAAAGACCTCTCCGGTGGTCACGCCAACCTGCCAGTCGGAGGTCATTTCCAAAGTGGATTCGACGGCGTTGACGGCGGACAGGCCGAGTTCCAATGGCATGTTCCAGACGGCGAGCAGTCGGTTGCCGGTCTGCAATTCCACCCAGGCCGAGGTCTCGCGCAGACGGGTCGCGGTTTCCTCTATCCGACTCCAATCGCCACCGAGATAACGTGCGCTCAGTATGGTCGCAGGACGCGTCTTGGGTAAAATCGCATCGTACTGCAAGAGAAGCCGCGCGACGGCATCGCTGGAAAGATGTTTGCCAAAAACTTCCCTGACAAACCGCTGGCGTTTACCAACGCTGGAAAGCTGGCATGCAACGACTCCCAGCCATGCGGCCACAATGGCCGTGAGCCAGGCAAAGGGAGAAATCCACATTTCAGCAAGCGCACCGACCGCAACGGCAGAGACGGGTTGCAAGAGAATGGCCAGGACTAGTCCTAGGCGAAACCGCGCCGAGGCGACTTCCATTCCAATGACAACTGTGCCGAACGCAAAAAGCACCGTGCAAAGCATCTCGATCCAGCATGGAAAAATCCCGTAGCCGACGGGTAGGTGCAACGATGCCAGCAGATGGACGTCCCAGCTCTGATACAAGCCACCTAGGCGTCCGAGCAACGCGAGTCCGCTTGCCATCAGGCCGATCAGCCAGATCATCGCACGATGTGTCATCATTGGAATCTAACCCGGCTCTAGCTGGCGAGATCGGCGGTGACTTTTTGCGCTAATTTCGCGGCGGCATCTGACTCCAACCCGACTGTGGTCCAGGTGATTTCGTTGTTTTTGATCGCGTAATAAATCGTCCGGCTGACACCTTTCACCTGATACTTTTGATCCCAATCCTTCTCCTGCGCGACGACGATGGGAAATTTGACGCCGCGTTTCACCGCCTCGGCCTGGATCGCTTTCGAGTCCTGCGAATCGATTACTTGGGCAAAGATGCCGAGCTTCGGATATTTCGTCGCAAGTGTTTGCAACTGCTCCAAGTCGCTCCAGAAACCCTTGTCGCCAAGTTTGCCAAAGGCGACCACCTTCACCGGTTTGCCGCCATACGCACAGATTTGGCAGTAAGTGTCGCCGCTCCGAGTGTTTTTTACTTCATAGGGAGTGAGACTGTCGCCGGGTTTGAGGGCTGCCGAAGCCGAAATAATTGAGGTTATGAGCGCGATACTGGAGAGAAAATGTTTCATGGAAAGCAGTGTATGCGCCTGCTTGGTGTCGGCAAGCGGTTAGTCGGATTGGATTTTAGGATTGACCTCCCGGATTTCGCCCGTTTTTCTGTTCGGCCCTTGAAATACCTGCTTCTCCTTCTCGCCATTTTGCTTCCCGCGTGCGCCGACCGTCCGGGCAATCCCAAGTCCAACTCTGCCGCGTCCGCCGCCATTTCGGGTAAACATCGCGTCATTCGCACCACTGCCTACAGCCATCAGGAGGACGGTAATCGCAGCAACGCTCTCAACAAACGCCTCAGCTGCGGTAAAACCTACAGCGCGTCCGCCGACTGGTCGCGTTATCCGGCGGGCACCATTTTTCGCCTCTCCGAGAACGGCCGGACCTATCTCGTGGACGACTATGGCTCGGCCTTGGTCGGTACTAACACGATCGACCTTTACGTTCCTTCGCTGCGCGAAATGCATCATTGGGGCGTGCGCAACGTGGACATCGAAGTCCTGCAAATGGGCAGTTTTTCCGAGAGCCTAGCCACACTGCGCCCGCGGACCGGGCACGGTTACATCCGCAGAATGGTGCGTGACCTCGAAAGCAAAGTCCTCTAGCTTTTTCGCACCATGAAAATCCTCGTCACCGGCGGCGCCGGCTACATCGGCAGCATCTGCGTTGAACAAATGATCAACGCCGGCCACTCGATCTCCATCTTCGACAACCTCACCGAGGGCCACGGGCGCGCCGTGCATCCGCAGGCTATTTTCTACAAAGGCGACTTGCGCGAGGCCACCACCATCGACCTCGCGATGCAGGCAGCCAAGCCCGATGCAGTGATGCATTTCGCGGCTAATGCCCTCGTCGGTGAGTCGATGACGAATCCCTCGAAATACTTCCATAACAACGTCGGCGGCGGACTCAATCTCCTCGACGCCATGGTTAAGCACGGCGTCAAACGCTTCGTTTTTTCCTCCACATGCGCCACCTTCGGCATCCCGGAAACCTCGCCGCTCGACGAGTCGCTTCCGCAAAAACCGATTAATCCTTACGGCGAATCCAAGCTCATCTTCGAGAAAATCCTGCGTTGGTATGGGGAAATTCATCAGATCACCTTCGTCGCCTTGCGCTACTTTAACGCCGCTGGCGCCACCGAAACCTACGGCGAGGACCATCGCATTGAGACCCACCTCATTCCCAATATCCTGAAAGTCGCCCTGGGCCAGAAGGATCATGTCGAGATTTACGGGACCGACTACCCCACGCCCGACGGCACCTGTATTCGCGATTACATTCACATTCTCGACCTCGCCCAAGCGCACATGCTCGCTCTCACCGCCCCCACGAGCACTTTCTACAACCTCGGCACCGGCGGCGGCACTTCCGTCCGCGAAGTCATCGCCAGTTGCGAGAAAATCTCCGGAAAACCAATCAAGGTCATCGAGAAGGAACGCCGCGCCGGTGATCCCCCGCGCCTCGTCGCCGCCTCGGGCAAGATTCAAGCGGAACTCGGCTGGAAACCGCAGTTTCAAGACATCGACACCATCATCGCCAGCGCTTGGGCCTGGCATCAGAAATACCCCAACGGTTACGGCGACTAATCTTGTCGCCCTGTTACTCCCCTTTAACTCACCTTGTGTTCCCAGCTTCTGAAACAAAGCTGGGATGGATACAGCGTCGACCTCCCGGGAGGCCCTGATGAATCA
This sequence comes from Chthoniobacterales bacterium, assembly GCA_038230215.1. Classification (GTDB taxonomy): domain Bacteria; phylum Verrucomicrobiota; class Verrucomicrobiia; order Chthoniobacterales; family DASVRZ01; genus DASVRZ01. The sequence goes on from JBBRNR010000002.1 coordinate 273,915, forward strand.
TAAATCTTTGCCTCCGCACAGACTGACGGAATAGACTCTCTGTGATGCCTGTCCTGTTTCTGGAAAAAAAAACGCCACTGGCGACGCAGGTGGCGGAATTCCTTCTAGCAGACAGACAGACGCTTCCCATCGACTTCTCAGACACCCAAATCTGGGTGCCCACGTCCGGTGCGGGACGTCGCATTCGCGAGGCTCTCGCTACTCTCGCGGCGGCACGCGGCACGGGCGTACTCTCCCCCGCTTTTCTCCAGCCGATGCAGGCCCTTTTGCCAGAAAACAAGCCTCTCGCCACCCGTCCCGAGCGCGAGACCGCCTGGCTCGCCGTCCTGCGCGACTCGGCTCCCGAAGCATGGGATCAACTCCTGCCCAATCCGGCTGTTCTCACTAGTGCATCCGGTGGCTTGGGAGTCGCAGGAATGTTCTGCGATCTGGACGATTTGCTCGCTGAGGGCGGCCTTGATCCGGCGCATCCTTTGCTCAGAAAAATCTGCGACTCTGATGCTGCCCGCTGGGAGCAACTCGCCCCGCTCCACACCACCTATTTGCAGGCTCTCGCGGCGGATGGACTCCTCGATCCCAATGCTATGCGGATCGACTCACTCTCCCACCCGCAGCCAGCACAAGGCGTCCGTCATATCGTTGTTGCCTGCATTCCCGACCTGACCCAAGCCGCCGCGAAATATCTTGACGGATTAGCTAGAAACCGGGGCGTCACCGTTTCCATCCTCATCTGGAAACCCGCCCCCGTCTCCAGCGGTTGGGATGCCTGGGGACGCCCGCTGCCTGATGAATGGGGCGCGTGTCCCATTGCTGTGGAGTCGAGTCAAATCTCAGTGGCACGGCAAGCTGACGAAGAGGCCACCAGCGCGCTCGATTTCCTCGCTGCCGCAGACACTCCCGGCGATTTCGCCCTCGCCCTGGCCGACGAAACCCTCGGTGCCCAGCTCGCAGGAGAAATTACCCGTCGAGGGGGAGTTCCATTCCAACCGGAGGGATCCTCTCTCGCCAACGGAGAAGCCGCCCGGATCGCACTCGAATGGGAAAAATGGCGCGTCAGCCACGATCTCCGAGGCTTACGCAACCTCCTGCAACTCCCCCACTTCCATCGCTGGCTGGGTGGCATCGCGGAGTTGCATCCGACCCAGTTGTTAGCCGCCTGCGACTACCTCATAGCTGAACCCCTCGCCGAAACCTTGGAGCAGGCGCACGATTTCATGACCGCGTTTCAGGAAACTGGGGGAAAAAAAACTCCCGCGACAGACTGGGCGCGTTCCTTGTTGCAAACTTTGAACAAAACCCATGATGTTAGTTTCCCAGAAATCCTAACATCCGCATGGCAGCATTCCTCCGATGGCTCCGAAGCCGCCCGCCGCGTCCTTGAAATCTGGGAAGAACTGTCGCGCTCGCCCCTCTTTCTCCGCTGGCCCGAAGGACGACTTCCATCCTTATCCAGGGCACTACGGGCGGAGCGAATTTTCACCGGCGCGCCCGAGGGCTCCATCGAACTCTCCGGCTGGCTGGAAACGCCTTGGCTTGAGGCCGGGCGCCTCGCCGTCTGCGGCTGCGTCGAGGGACGCCTGCCGACCTCCATTAGCGGGCATCCGTTTCTCCCCGACTCTAAACGCGCTGCGCTCGGCTTGCAGGACAACGCCCGACGGCTCGCCCGCGATGCGTATTTGCTCACCTGTCTGCTCGCGCGTCACACCACGCAAAATTTGCGGTTGAGCTTCAGTCGATTCGACGCCGAGGGCTCGCCCGCGCTGCCCTCTCGACTCCTCCTTCGCACGCCCGCAGAAGCCCTACCTTCACGCGTCCAGCAAGTCTTCTCCACCCCTCCTAACATTCGCCGCCAGCCCTCGCGCGAGAACGGCTGGCGCTGGAAACTTCCCGAAAATCTACGTCGACTAGCACACGAGAAAATCAGCCCCACGCAATGTCGCGACTACCTCTCCTGCCCGCTGCGTTTCTATTGGAAAAACGTCCTGCGCCTCGACAGTTATGATGCCGATCCACGGGAAATGGACGCGCGCCGTTTCGGTATTTTGCTGCACAAGGCGGTGGAAGAGTTTGGCCGGAAAGCCCCCGATGAATCAAAGCGCGAACTGATCGAAAAGCTAGTGTTAGAAGAGTTTGCCGTCGGGGCACGACGGATATTCGGCCCCTCGCCCACCGCTGCCATTCGGGTTCAACTCGAAGCAGGTCGTGTCCGCCTCCGGGCCTTCGCTCGCGAGCAGGAAAAACAATTCGCCGCTGGGTGGAGAATCATAGATGTGGAAAAGAAATTCACCAATCTAACATGGGGCCCGCTGAAACTTTCCGCCCAGGTGGATCGCATCGAAAGCCATCCCGACCACGGCTGGCGGGTGATGGATTACAAGACTTTTAGCAATGCCAATCTGCCGGAAAAAAAACATTTTGGCCCGCCGCAGCCGGATCATTTTCTCCCGCAATCACAGGTGACTTTTGCTGGCAAAGCAAAGTCCTGGATCGATCTGCAACTCCCGCTTTATCGGCACATCGCGGCGCTCACCTACGAGTCGACTTCCATTCAAACGGCCTACTTTCTTCTCCCCGCCGATCCGTCGGAAACTCAGGTGATGCCATTGGAACTCGACTCAGAAACTCACGAGTCTGCACTAGCATGTGCCGAGGAAATCGCCTCGCGTATCTCGCGGGGAATCTTCTGGCCGCCGCAGTCGCACACCACCAGTTGGGACGACGCATTGGGCGGTTTGTTTTTAAATGGCGATCTCAGGGATTGCCTCGATGTTAGCACAATCGAGTTTTTGAAAGGCCGGATATGATCCAGCACGAAATGCTCATTGCCAATGCGGGCAGCGGCAAGACATATCGACTAACAGTTAGAACGATCAAACTGCTAGCCCTGGGAGTGGAGCCAGGAAAAATCGCCGCGCTCACTTTCACCCGCAAGGCGGCCGGTGAATTCATGGCTGCGGTATTTCTGCGTCTCGCCGATGCCGCAGTCAATTCGACGTCCTTGCTAACATTGAAGCGCGACACAAACATCGACACACTGGACTCCGTCCGTTGCCACAAGTTGCTGGAGGTTCTAACCACGCAGATGCACCGGCTTTGCATGGGGACGATTGATAGCTTGTTTGGGCGCATCGCCCGCTCCTTCCCTCTGGAAACGGGATTGGCGGGCGACTTTAGCATTCTCAGCGAGACCGTCAGGCAAGCCGCCTGCCGCGAGACGCTCGCCAGTGTTTTTCGTGAGCAGGGAGAGAACGAGGAGCGCTTCCAAGACTTCCTCGATCTCGTGCGCCAGCAAAGCCGCAAACAGAGTGAGCGTCAGGTTTTCGATACTTTGCTCCTCTCGGTCAGCACGCTGCACGACAAGTTTCTAACCACACCGAACCACACGATCTGGGGCGATGAAAAAACCATCTGGCCCGACGGCTGCGCCATCCTGCGGGCGGGCGATGTCTCCTCCGCCGCCGACGCGCTCTGGGCCGCGATCATGGGCACACACCCGATGTTAGATCCGAAGGCGTTCGACGCGTGGAAAATTAACTTGCAAGCCGTGCGAGAGAGTTCCTCTAACCGCACTTGGAGCAAAGAGGTAAAGGCATTTGTGGAAAAGAAAACGTCCATCGACAAGGAGACCGTGGCAGAATATCTCCCGACTGGCGGAACAAAAGCGGCCCGTGTTTATTTAAATACAGCGGTCTCACAGGCGCGCCGCGAGTTGCTTCACGCCCTGATCAAACCGCGACTGGAAGACTTGCTCCGCCGCAGCCGCGCCCTTCATGGAGTGTTAGGAGCGTTTGAGGCGACTTACAATCGACTCGTGCGGAGTCTGGGCCAGCTAACCTTCAGCGACATCACATCGGCACTGGCTGCGCAGGTGGATTCGCCAGACTGGCGCGCGACCGTGGGTTATCGGTTGGATACTAAGTTTGACCACTGGCTGCTCGATGAATTTCAAGACACCAGCCGCCTACAATGGAAGGTGCTCCACGGGCTGGTGGATGACATCATTCAAGACACGGATGGCACTAGATCTTTTTTCTATGTGGGTGACACTAAGCAGGCGCTTTACTCGTGGCGCGGCGGGGACCCGCGGCTCTTTTTTGAGATTGCCCGCCACTACAATCGCCCAGGTGCGGAACGCATTGTGAAGGTGGATCCGCTTGATGTTTCCTATCGGTCCGATCCGGAAATCATCGAGGTGATCAATCGCGTCTTCGGTCATCTAACCTTCCGATCAGAGCCACTGAATCTGCCGGAGAAAACTACCAGCGAATGGACTCAGGCCTGGGTTCCACACGAGGTTGTCGAACACAAGGAAAACAATACCGGCTATGTGAGATGGCAGCCCATGGAAAAAGAGGACGATGAGGAAGAAACGGCGAATCCCATCGATCGGGCGATTGTGAACATTCTGCTAGAGACGCGGCCTTGGGAGCGAGGCTGGAGTTGCGCCGCATTGAAGCGTAGTAATAAGTCGGTCGAGGCGCTTGCCGCACTGTTGCAGTCGCATGGTATTCCCGTGGCGGTGGAGGGCCAGGCGAATCCATGCACCGACAATCCATTGGGAGTCGCATTGTTGTCGGCGTTTCGGTTTGTCGCCTCGCCGGAGGACAAGCTCTCCGAAATGTTTCTAACATCGATTCCGTTTGAATTGTTAGTTGAAGGAGAATTTAAGTTTCGAGAAAACGCATTGACCACGATTGCGCAGGAAGGTTTTACTGCCGCGACTCAAGCCTGGCTGAATCGAATGAAACTCGACTCAGAGTTTTTTCTAACATCTCGCGCGCACGACTTCCTGAAAGCAGCCGCCCAGTTCGATGCAACTCGGCAAATGAGCGATGACATCGGGAGTTTTATTCATCACATTGAGAACTATCAACGTCAGGAACCCGAGGGGACCGGGGTCGTTCGCGTGATGACGGTCCACCAGGCCAAAGGGCTGACGCTCGACATGACGATTGTCTCCGGCCTCGACGCCGAACCTCTGGCGAAGGACGACTCCGCAGGCTCGCTCGCGCTGGAAAGGAATCAATTCGGGGAAGTCTGGGGATTGCTCCTGCCTGGCGCTGAAATTTCCAAGAACGATCCGGTCCTGGATCAGGCGCGAATGGATTTGCTCGCCACATCGGCCTACGGGGAACTTTGCACGGCCTATGTGGCGATGACACGGCCACGGCACGGGCTCTATCTGCTAACCAAAAAGATTAAGCCGCACTCCGCTAGTAAAAACTTTGCCAAGCTGCTGGAACTGAGTCTCGGCTACACGGAAACATGCTATGAACTGGGCGATTCAGATTGGTATCTAACTCGACCGTTGCTGGGAGAAGACGCAAATGTGGAAAAGGTTTGTAATCCTAGTTTGCCGAAGCCTTTACACGGGACTCCCCATGCGCTGGGCCCTTCGAGGATGGGCGCTGAACCGGCGAAGTTTCATTTTTCTGTCGAGGCTGCCCGTATTGGAACGGAAGTCCACTCGGCCTTGGCAGAGATTGAGTGGCTGGAGGATTCATTCTCGCTTCCTACAAGCACGCGCAAGCTTCTAACTAGCACTGAGTCGAGGGCGGTTTTCTCCCGACCAGCGGGACCGTTTCTCCTCTGGCGGGAGCGGGCTTTCGAGTGCGTACTGGATGGTCAATGGATTGCGGGAATTTTTGACCGTGTACTAATTAACCTCGATACGAATGGAACTCCGATGTCAGCGAATGTGGTCGACTTCAAGACGGAGAAAGGTGATTCACAGAGTCTGCAAACGAAGCACGCGGGCCAGATTTCTATTTACCAACGCGCGGCGGCCATTTTGCTAGGAATTGATGCGTCGAAGGTAGCGGCGCGGGTGATCGGAATTGGTTAGATGTCGCTAGCGTAGGAGATGAGCCTGCGGTATTCCCAAGGATCGCGGTCAAAGCTAAAACGAAGACGTCGCGCTGCAACTCAAGTGGCGCAAGTGCCGGAGTTTCCAGGACGATCTCAAATGGGCCGGACTAACATCGGGAGGCGCGGAGAGGACTCCACGCGCAAAGCATCGGACTCGCCAGAGAGGAGAAAGAGAGGGAGGAGGGTTTCTTAGATGATCGAGGAGTCGGGCACGGGACGGGGAAAATGAGGGGAATCGCCCTGTTGCGCAACCCGGAAAGAATGGAGTTGCGAGGGCGGAAGCGGCCCTTATCATTCCCGCCCAATGTTTGAATTACTAACCACCGATCCCCAATCCATGGCCCGCCGTGGGCGGGTGACGACGTCGCACGGGATCATCGAGACGCCAATTTTCATGCCGGTAGGAACGCAGGCTACGGTGAAGTCGGTCTCGCCGGATGAGCTGCGCACCCTCGAAGCACAGATCATTTTGGGGAACACCTATCATCTTTTCATTCGTCCCGGCATGGAGGTAATCAGGCATTTCGACGGGCTGCACAAGTTCATGAATTGGGACGGGCCGATTCTGACTGACAGCGGCGGCTATCAGGTTTTCTCACTGGCGAAGCTGCGGAAAATCACCGAAGAAGGCGTGGCGTTTCAGAGCCACCTTGATGGGGCACCGTGTTTCATTGGACCAGAAACCTCGATGCAGATCCAGGCCACGCTGGGATCGGACATAGCGATGTGTTTCGACGAGTGCCCTCCTTATCCCTGCGATTACGATTACGCGGCGACTTCGCTCGACCGGACGTTGCGCTGGGCGAAACGCTGCCGCGACTGGTCAGCGCACCATGCCCCGGCGTATCAACGCGTTTTCGGGATTGTGCAGGGCTCCTCATTTCCCGATCTGCGGAGACGCAGTGCCGAGGCGTTGGCGGAAATGGATTTTCCTGGCTACTCCGTCGGCGGAGTGAGCGTCGGCGAGCCGGAGGAAGGGATGATGGCGGCGGTGGAATGCAGCACGCCGTATCTGCCCGCGAACAAACCGCGTTATGCGATGGGACTAGGAACGCCGCCGCAAATGGTGGAGATGATTGCCCGTGGCATCGACATGTTTGACTGCGTGCTACCGACGCGAATTGCGCGAAACGGGACGGCGTTTACCGATGAGGGGACGATCAATTTGAAAAACGCGCAGTTCATCATGGACAAAGGTCCGATCGAAGCCGGATGCGAGTGTTATGCGTGTCGGAATTTCACTCGCGGCTATCTGCGGCACCTGATCAAGGCGGAGGAAATCCTCGGTTTGCGACTGATTAGCCTGCATAATTTGCACTATTATTTAAACCTGATGAAGCGCGTGCGGATGGAGCTTGATGCGGGGACATTTGATCAATTTCGGCCGTCGTTTGTGGCTCATTACCGAGCGCACAACGCTACTGATTTAGGCACGTAACTTGCGGCATTTATTCTCATGCCGTCACCAACAACCCACCTGCCATCGTGCCGGGTGACGTCTTTTAACTGCATCCTGCTCGTCGCCACGCTGACCATGACTTTCCTCACGTTTGTGAAGGAAAGCGGCATGTATTACCGCGAATGGCACAACTGGCGCGCCCTCGCCTACCTACTCGCGATGAAGCTGTATTATCCCTTGCTGGTTGTAAATCTGATGGTGCTGCTCGTCTTTGCGCGGCATCATCTGCTCCGACGGAAACCATCCTTCATCCTTGCGGCTGCGGCGGTAGCTTTTGTGATCAATGTGGCGCTCTTTTCCGCCAATAACGTCATCAATCTGATCGACGGGAAGCCCCTTCATTGTCTGCATAAAGGGATTGGTTGGTAAACTATTTCGCTGATCGGGTATTTACCGGTTGTCAGATGGCGAAATCGTCCCACAGTTCCTTATATGCAAATTCACGTCAGCCCCCGGCATCTCAAACTCACCGCAGCCATTCACGGATACGTCGCCGAAAAGGTGGAGCATCTGGAACATCTCGCCGGTGAAATCGTAGCCGCCCACATCGTCCTCATGCACGATGAAACGGCGACCAAATCCTACAGCGTGAAAGTTCATCTGGCCGTTCCCGGTCCGGACATTCACGCCGAGGACAAGGAGAACGATCTCTATGCCGCGATCGACAAAGTAGTGGACAAAGTGGCGGGCCAGCTTCGCAAACGGAAAACACGTCTCACGGACAAAACGAAGCGCGTTCTACAAGTCGCTGCTGAGCGCCGCAAGGGTCAGGCCGCGCGTTAATGAATTGTTAGCTTTTCGTCACTGGCGGTGGTTGAGAAATTAAAGCGACCACCGCCATGACTAACATCAGCCCGTTTAGACTCACGGGATTAAATGCTTGGTGCAATATCGCCGGGGAATGACTGGCGATTCCCAGCACTCCGCCGAGCATGATTCCCATGGTAGCCCAAAGCGTCCAGCGGCACCGCCACATTGCTACTACTAGCACGCCGAATGCGATCTCCGCCAGACCCATGGTTTGCAAGAGCGCGGGCACCAATTGGATCTCCACGCCGATGTCGTGGAGCAGGGTCATTTCCGACCAGTCGCGAAAGAGAAGCTTGGGCACCAGCCCGTGATAGATCCACACGAATGCGATGGAACTCCGAGCTAAAAAATGGATTTGAGTGAGAAGTTTATCGGTAGATCCGACAGGCGCGTTTTCCAAAACAGTTAATGTTAGAGAAAACGTTTCTGCAACTCGGCGGTGGGAATCATGCAGGCATCTTTTTGACCGAACCAACGATACCGGTTTCTAGCGATGAAATCATAGACGGCATCGCGCAGAAATCTCGGAAGCACTAGAAAGAGTCCCATCCATTTCCACGGACCTGATAGACATCGCAGTATCTGCAACGCCGCATCGCTCCGGGTAAAATGCGAGTCGCCAACGCTCAAGACAATGGAAGACAGTTCGCCTGGCGGAATGTGGTATTTTTTCAGGATCTCCGCACCTGTGGTAGATTGCAGCGAGGTAAATCGAAATTGCCCCGTTGCATCGTGGCGGATGACGAATTGCACAAACCCGTCGCACAGGTTACAGACGCCGTCGAAGAGGATAATGGGACTTTCGGGCACAACAAAAAGTGGACCGAAACTCCACTTCGCGCAAGCGGCTGTCCAGCTTACCTGCAGCTGTCGTAGCTTCGGTAATACCGGGGCGCACTATAGTAAACTGGCGCGTCGTAATAGACGACCCGGGGGCGGGGCCGGTAGTAGCGAACCTCGTCATTGTAGTAGGTAACCGGGCGGTAATAAGTCCGGCGATAACCGTAATCGCAATCATTATGGACACGGACGGGAAGCCCAAATCCAAAGGAGAGATTCAGCCCGGCTTTAGCCTCGCTGGTAAAGCTGGCGAGGGCGGTGAATGCAACCAGAAGTGTGAGTAGTTTTTTCATGATGGGTGAAGTGAGTTACAGAGAAATGGACGGCCCGGATTTCAATTCATTCAAATGAGGTTTCGACTTTCATTCACACCTCGCACGCGTCCGGAGCAAAAAAGATCGGGGCCGAGTTTTTCATACGTCACATCCTCCAGGAGGATCGCACTTTCGTTCGCATCGACACCCATTCCCGCCACGGCTGGTTTGTCGCCGCCGACCAGCATGGGCGCATAAAAAAACGCTATCCGGTCCACTAACTTTTGGTCGAAGGCAGCTCCGAGCAATTCTCCCCCACCCTCAAGTAGAACACTGGTCGCGTGCCGGTTCCCCAAGTCTATGAGCGCCTTGCCGAGATCATCGTAAACTAGCGTACGCTCTTTCCATTCGTCAGTGAAAAGAGCCGCGTCCGCCGGCAGGTCGCCACTGCGTGAAATGACTACACGCCACGGCTGGCACCGGGCAGCGCGCTGGCCGAGTCCGCGAATGGTGAGTCGCGGATTGTCGCGGCGGACCGTTTCCGCACCGACCACGATGGCATCGACTTGGGATCGAAGCTGATGCGCCCGTTTCCGCGCCGAGGCGGAGGTCAGCCATTGGCTCTCTGCGGGCGGACGCGTAATGCGACCGTCGAGCGATAGTGCGCATTTGGCGATGAACAGCGGCACTCGAGTCACAATCCAATGGTTAAATGCCTCGTTCAGCTTCCGGCATTCGTCATCGAGAACGCCACTCAAGACTTCGACCCCTGCTCGGCGTAAAATCTCCAATCCGCGTCCGGCATGAACGGGATTTGGATCGGTCGCGCCCACTACCACGCGGGCAAAACCGCTGGTCAGAATCGCATCCACACAGGGAGGCGTGCGACCATGAGTCGAGCATGGCTCCAGGGTGATGTAGATCGTTGCTCCACGGGCCAGCGCCGGATCGGAGAGCGCGCGGATAGCCTCGATCTCGGCATGGGGTTTTCCCGCACGCCGATGCCACCCTTTCGATAAAAGCTGACCGTTCCTCACGATCACAGCGCCGACGGCGGGATTCGGCGATGTCTTGCCGATGCCTTTGCGCGCTTCCTGCAAAGCCAGCCGCATCCAATCCGCGTCTAAATTCATTCGACTTCCATGGGAATGGTGGCGATCCGGTTACGAATCGACTCCGTCATTTCCTCGACAATCCGGCTCCGACTCCGGTCGAAGGCAAACGCGTAGCGAAGCCTGTTGTCGGCGTCCGCCAGACGGACTTCATCGAAGAGAAAACCGGGAACCCTCTCCACAGAACCGCCCGCGAGTAGCAGGGTTTCGCGGAGTTTTTTCCAGCGCGATTCGCCCACGAAATAGAGCCGCCCCGGTTCCTCAATCGTAGCGATAAGTGCTCCGAAATGGTTTGCGGGCAGGCCTTTTCGCGTGATGCACGGAACCGACCAGAGGATTTTTTCCCCAAGTAGATTCAGCTCCGCAAAAACCTCCGCGACCCGGCTGGACATCTGGTCGGAAAGGCCTTCCTCGCCACGTCCCAGCGCGGGCAAGTTCAGTTTGCGAAACGCCAGCCAGAGCTTCGCCTTCACTGCTCGAAACAATTTCGGAGCGAAATAAAGCGTCGTCAGGAGCACGAGCAGAAAGACCACCAGCGCCAGCACCGGATTGAAATGCAGCAGCGCCAAACCGCCGAGTACGGCCATATCCTCGCCCAGACTCAGCGCGATGTTGGTAAACGGCTCGGGCGATCCGTTGGCGATAATCCGCGTCCCGGCTTTCGCGCTGTGCGTCGCAAAACTCATCGTCCCGGCCATCAGCCCGACGATCACGAGAAACGTCGGCGACGCATCACCCAGCACGCGCGTGGCCAGCAGCGCCCCGCCGAGCGGACGGATCACGGTATGCAGCGTGTCCCAAAATGTGTCCACCCAAGGGATTTTATCCGCAAAAAACTCCAGCGCGAAAAAGACGCCCGACACACCGAGAATCCAGTTGTCGCCGAGGAAGCCGAGCTGTTGAAAGTCGCCGCCCAGCGTGATCCAATGCATGCGAATCGCCAGCCCGCTTGCGAAGACAGTCAGATAAAGATTGAGCCCGGACAACATGGCCAGCCCAAAGGCGATGCCCAATAAATGGAGGCTGTTCATGCTCCCGCATCCTGAACTCGGAAATGCCCGTGTGCCAGAGCCGAATGGCACAAAAGCCCATTTTGAGTGCGGGAATGGGTATCGGAGTGTGCAAAAGTCGTCTCCCGCGCCCGGTAATGCCTACAACCGCAGGGAAACTGGTTCTCCCGAATGCGTTAATGGCTCCAACTACGCTGAAGGTGCGATTCCCGTGTGCGGGAATACCTGCAATTGTGAGGTAAACGGTATTCCCGCGCTCGGTAATGGCCGCAACTTTACGGAAACTGCCCTTCCCGCGCCCGGTAATGCCCGCAACTGCACGGGAAACCCTCCTCCCGCAGCCGGTAATGGTGCCAGGTGCGCAGGCGACAGCATTCCGCGCTTTGCACGGGCTCCGCCATCTGCCATAACTGCGAGCGATGACTCCACACACGCAAATCGAGCCCGCCGTGTTGGAGGATCTCCCGCAGTTGACCGAGCTGCTTTACGATCTGTTTTCCCAGGAACCCGACTTTCGCCCCGATGCCGATGTGCAGATGCACGGCTTGAAAATGATCTTGGAACAGCCCAATCGTGGGCGCATTTTCGTGATTCGGAGTCAGAACGCGATCATCGGAATGATCAATCTGCTCTTCACCATCAGCACAGCCGAGGGCGGAATGGTGATTTTGCTGGAGGATTTAGTCATCCGCCAGGAGCATCGCGGGCAGGGTTATGGAACGCAGTTGCTGGAATATGCCTTCAATTTTGCCCGGCAGAAAAATTTCCTTCGCATCACGCTGTTGACCGACAAAATCAATGAGGCGACGATTCAATTTTACCAGAAACACGGGTTCATCACGTCGGAGATGATCCCGATGCGTTACTGGATCAAACGCGCGGGCGAATGACGGATTTTGTCGATCTCGGCCACACTCGGGTGGATGTCGCCCGAGAGGCACGCTGCGGGTTTCCCGAGGTGGTTTTTTGCGAACGCAAGACGCCGGCACAAGTGGCTGACATCGCAATGGTACTCGTCGAAAAAAACGGGATCTTTCTCGGTACCCGTGCGAACCGGGAGCATTTTGAAACGGTCGTTAATCGTTTGCCGGAGGCGATTTACCACGAACTAGCCCGCTGCATTACCTGGCAAAAAAACAGAACGGACTTTCATGGCACTGTGGCGATTGTTTGCGCCGGGACTTCCGATTTGCCGGTCGCTGAAGAGGCTCGCGTGACTCTGGAAGCTTTTGGAAACGCCACGAAATCCTACAACGACGTCGGGATCGCCGGCATTCATCGGCTGCTCGCGGTGCGCGATGAGATCGAGGCTTGCGACGTGATTATCGTTGTCGCCGGGATGGAAGGTGCACTGCCCAGCGCCGTCTCCGGATTGGTTAGCAAACCAGTGATCGCTGTCCCGACGAGCGTTGGTTACGGGGCGAATTTCGGCGGTTTAGCCGCGCTTCTCGGGATGTTGAATAGCTGCGGCAGCGGCGTGACGGTCGTGAACATCGACAACGGCTTCGGAGCCGCCTACGCCGCCGCGTCGATCACACGCTTGCTGCCTTAGTTGGCTCAGCAGGCTGAACGACTTCGGGTACAATCGACGGCGGTTCGACTTTGGGCGGCACGGCGGGTTGAAAGCTGTTCGTGATGAGGCGCGCCGCTTTTCCAAAGGTAAAATAGGAATAGGTCCACTGGGCGAAGACCAGGAATTGATTGCGAAATCCGACGAGAAACGCCAGATGGACAAACAGCCACGCCAGCCAGGCGGGGAAGCCCGTAAATTTAATCCAATGCAAGTCGGCGACGGCGCGATTCCGGCCAATCGTAGCCATGCTGCCTTTGTCCCAATACTGAAATGGAGTTGTGGACCGACCGCTTGCAAGTGCGAGGACGTTCTTTGCCGCATGTTGGCCCATTTGAATGGCGACCGGCGAAACACCGGGCAACGGCAGGCCTTTTGCATCGGTAAAGTGGGCCATGTCTCCCAGCGCGAAAATTTCCGGATGACCGGCAATGGATAAATCGGGCTGCACGATTACGCGACCGGGACGATCCACTTCGCCTAGCATTTTGCCCAGTGGCGAGGCTTCGTTGCCCGCAGCCCAAATGACGGTGTTGGCATTAACGTGCTCGCCTTCGACCGTGACTCCGCTGGCATCGACGTTGGTGACTTTCTGATGCACGCGCACATCGACGCCCAGCTCTGCGAGATCGTCGTAGGCGGCGGCAGAGAGGTCTTCATCAAACATCCCGAGGACTCGCGGCGCGGCGTCGATGAGAATGATGCGACTCATACTCGGATCAATTTTCCGGAAATCGCGCTTCAACGCCTGACGCGAAAGTTCCCCGATCGCACCCGCCATTTCCACGCCCGTTGGGCCACCACCGATCACGATGAAAGTCAGCGCGGCCTGCTGTTCCTCGGGGGTTTTCGCTTTTTCGGCAACTTCAAAGGCTGTGAAAATCCGCCGCCGAATCTCGACTGCATCCTCCAGCGTCTTCAAGCCGGGCGCAAATTGTTCCCATTCCGGATGCCCAAAATAGGAGTGCCGCGCACCGGTGGCGACGACCAGGTAATCGTAGGAAAATGTGTCGTCTTTCGTGGTGACGGTCCGGGCGTTGATATCGATGGAAGTCACTTCGGACCAGAGCACGCGGATGTTTTCGGCCTCGCGTAAGATGAATCGCAGTGGCTGGGCGATGTTGGCCGGCGACAGACCTGCCGTGGCGACCTGGTAGAGCAGTGGCTGGAAAAGATGATGATTCGTCCGGTCAATGAGCGTGACGTCAATGTCCTTGTCGGCCAGACCCTTGGCCGTAGCGAGGCCTGCGAATCCTCCGCCAATGATGATAACTTTTTTCATTCGAGTTCCATACGAATCGTTTGGCGGACGGCGAGAGATGCCTTTCCTTTGGGAAACACTAGGGAAACGTCAGATAGGTGTAATCCTTCAGGCCTTTTTCGTAATGACCGAGGAGTCGCATGGCTTCGTTGGGCTTCAGCCGATCCGACTTAATTGCGGCATCGACTTGGGCTTTGACGAGGCGCATGAGTTCGTTCGTGTTCCATTGCGTCATGCCGAGAACATTCCCGATGGTGCTGCCTTCGATGGTTTCCTCGATGTAGAAACCATCGTCCTCGTCCTCGTCGAGGAAGACATGCGCCTCGTTCACGCGCCCAAACAAATTGTGCAGATCGCCCATGATGTCCTGATAGGCGCCCATCAGGAAGAACCCCAGATAATACGGCTGGCCCGGCTGCAACTTATGCAACGGCAACGTCCCTTTCACGTCTTCGAGGTCAATAAATTTGCTCACTTTGCCGTCGGAATCGCAGGTGATATCGACCAAAGTCCCGTTGCGCTCGGGATGTTTGTCGAGGTGATGGATCGGCATGATCGGGAACAACTGCCCGAGCGCCCAGTGGTCGAGCAGCGACTGGAAGACCGAGAAGTTACAGAGATATTGGTCGCTCAGCGCCGTCTCCAATTCCTTCACCTCCTCGGGAACGTAACGCAGTCCCTTGCAATGCTGCACGATCTCGGTCGCGATCTGCCAATAGACCGTCTCGATCTTCGCCTTGTGCTCCAGCTCGAGCAGGCCGAGATCGAACATCGAAAGTGCCTGATCGCGAATTTGTACCGCATCGTGAAGGCTCTCCATACGGTTCTGGCGCGACAGATTTCGCTGAATCTCGAGAATATCCGACACCAACTTGATGTCATCTGCCTCCAACTCGACTGGCTTGGTCGTCTTGCTTTTCTCAATCGCCCCAAACGCTTCGACCAGCAGAATGCTGTGATGCGCCACGATCGCCCGGCCGCTCTCACTCACGATCACCGGATGCTCCACTTCCTCGGAATCGCAGACTTCCATGATGTTATAAACGATGTCCCGCGCATACTCCTGCGTCGTGTAATTCATCGACGACTCAAAAGCCGTGCGACTTCCATCGTAATCAATCCCGAGTCCGCCGCCGACATCCATGTAACCCATCGTGTGGCCCATTTTTGCCAGCTTGGCGTAAAACCGAGTCGCCTCGCGCACAGCCCGTTTAATCACACCAATGTCCGGCACCTGCGATCCCACGTGGAAATGCACCAGCCGCAGACAATGCGCCAGCCCTTCCTTTTTCAAAAGCTCCGACGCCTGCACCAGGTCCGCCGTGGACAAGCCAAACTTCGCATTCTCGCCCCCGCTCGTCGCCCATTTGCCCGAGCCCTTCGCCTGCAAACGCACGCGCAACCCGATCATGGGCTCGACTTTCATCTCCTTGGAAACCGTCAAAATCTGCCGCACCTCCTCCAGTTTCTCCACCACCATGATGACTTTTTTGCCCAAGCGAATGCCCAGCAGCGCATTCTGGATAAATGACGAATCCTTGTAGCCATTGCAAATAATCAGACTCTCCGGGTCCTCATGTGCGGCCAATGCCGCCAGCAACTCCGGCTTGCTTCCCGCCTCCAGCCCGAAATGGAACGGCAAGCCCGCGTCCACGATCTCCTCCACCACCTCGCGGAGTTGGTTCACTTTGATCGGGAACACGCCTTTATAGACATTCTTGTAACCCGAATCCGCAATTGCCGCGTGAAACGCCTTATTGATCGTCTCCACCCGATGCCGCAGCAAATCCTGGAACCGGATTACCATTGGAAACGTCAGCCCGCGTCGTTTGGCGGCCTCGACCACCTCCATGATATCGATGGAACTCGCCTTTTCCCGCGTAGGCATCACCTCCACATGGCCCTGGGCATTGATGTTAAAATAACCGGTCCCCCAGCGGTCGATATTGTAAAGGGAAATGGCGGAGGGAATGTCCCAAGATTCAGTCATGCGCGGAGATTAAGGGACTGCGCCCGGTTTGCAATATCCCGCGTGCGAAAAAATGAGCGGAGTT
This sequence comes from Chthoniobacterales bacterium, assembly GCA_038230215.1. GTDB lineage: Bacteria > Verrucomicrobiota > Verrucomicrobiia > Chthoniobacterales > DASVRZ01 > DASVRZ01. The sequence goes on from JBBRNR010000002.1 coordinate 290,153, forward strand.
GCATCCGAATGGGGGGCCACATCTTCCGATGCGCCTCCTGGACGCAATTAGAAGCTGATGTTGATCGACACCGTTCCGAAGACTTGCCCGTCGTCCACTTGTTGGGAAAATTCCTTCGTTCGATAGACCAGTGCGTAGGCGAGTTTGGTGTTGCCGTAGTTCACTGCCACGCCCGCGCTGATGTCCCCGACTAACCATTCGCGATCGACAGACTGACTATTGGCAAACGTATTGCCATCGACAAAAATGTTATGCGCCACGACCCGTCCGTCTGCACGGGCAAACAGATACAGGCCCAAGTCGAATTTGGAACGCTCCACGCTCTCGGCTCCATCCACCGGAGTGGAGGTCGTCGCGCTAGGCCCGATGGCGGCAGTTCCGAAATCATCCGGTAAATTTAAGCCGACCCGAAATTCGCCACCGAGATTCGCATATGTCTGCACGTTGCCCAATGCGACGCCAGCGTGTGGAATGAATTCCCAGTTGATGCCAGCGCGTTTCTCATACTTGGGCCAGCGCCATTCGCGCTCATAAACAGCGATCAGACCCAACTCATTGGATAACTGATTGTCCCAGCCATTCGGATGATCGAAGCCGCGCGCATCGTGCACCAGCCGTTGGGTTTCCTGAGCGTAGGACCACGAGCCAACCACGCCCACGTTAAGGACGAGCGTATTACGGACCTCCGCGTTTTTCCATGCGACTCCCACTCCGATGTATAGCCAGCCCGCGTAAGGACGATCATTCGGAATCGGCGCGTAAGTCTCGGTGTTGTCGGGCGTGTAAATATTTTGGCCCAAGCCGAAAACGAGGTTTTTCTGGTAAGACTTCTCATTGATGTAGGGAATGAGATTAAAGATGGGCAGGAACGGCGCTGCAAAAGGCGAATCGCTGTAGTTTTCGAGGTTACCGGAACTCCATCCGAGTTTCACTCCACTGGTATAATAACGGTCGGTGCCAGCAAAAAGATCGTTCTCCACGTAGAGGCTGACAGTGCCTTTGGAGATGCCCTCCGCTGCCTGCACCGGCACGTTCAGAAATGTGACAACAGCTGCGGTCGCGAGGAATAGGGAACGAGTCATATCGTGGAGAGTCTCAGGGCGACTGGGGGAGCGGAAGCTTAAATAATGAGGGAATCTCTCGTAGCCAATCTCCACAGTGAATCTGAAACGGAGTGGGCTGATCGATTTTTGCCGCCACTTTTTGCGGTGCCGGCGAATCAATAATCATGAAACTACTCAATAAACACGTCGCTATTCTCGTTACCGATGGCGTCGAGCAATCTGAACTGCAAGGTCCCATGGAAGCGTTGGAACAGGCGGGAGCCACAGTAAGTGTGATCTCGCCAATGCCCCGGCAAATTCAGGCGATGAAGCACGCTGATAAAGGCGACACCTTCGACGTCGATATCCCGTTGGAAAATGCCAAGCCCGAGGAATTTGACGCGCTCGTCCTGCCCGGCGGCCTGATGAATCCCGATAGCCTGCGCACCAATCAGGATGCAATCGCATTTGTCCGAACCTTCGCCGAGGCGGGCAAACCCATCGGGGCGATTTGTCATGCACCTTGGATTTTAATCGAAGCCGGTCTGGTGAAAGGCCGCACTCTCACTTCGTGGCCTGCCATCCAATCCGACGTGCGCAACGCCGGCGGCAACTGGGTCGATGAAGAAGTCGTCTGCGACCGAGGCTTGGTCACGAGCCGCAAACCCGGCGACATCCCAGCTTTCAGCGCGAAGTTGATCGAGGAAATCGCCGAGGGACGTCACCCGAAAATGGCCGAGGCGGCACAGTAAAACCTAACTCCATTGGAAAACTAGCCAGCAGCAAGGGGAATAGCTCATCGAGTTATTCCCCTTGTGAGCGTTATGAGGTAACCCAAACTTTCGCTGTCTTTGCGAGTCAAGCTGTGTCACGACAACGTCATGCAAGTAGAGCGACTAAAATATCTCATCTGGGCTGCCGACATGGATCGGGCCGTGACGTTTTACACCCAAGTCTTTGACGGTAAAATCACCCGGCAAAATGCCCACGTCACCGACATCGCGGTGGCCGATGGCGTGATCGGAATCCATAGCGGCGGCGAAGGCAAACGGATATGGACCGGCCTCAATTTTCAAGTCGCCGACGTCATCGCTGGAGCCGCCGAAATCGTCGCTGCCGGAGGTCAACTGACTCGTGAACCGCAACCCGAAAACGGCGAACCCCCTCACCTCGCCATGTGCATCGATCCCGAGGGCAACGAGATCATGCTCTCCCGCAAACGCAGCTAAAGACTGCTGATAGGAGCTTAATTCCTATTTGTTAAACACCTTCTTGATGTCGCCGATTTTGCTCTGCACGGCACCGCTGGCTTTATCGACTTTGCCTTTGGCTTCCAGCTTGGGATTATCCGTCACCTTACCGACGGCTTCCTTAATCGTTCCGGTTACTTTTTTGGTGGTTCCTTCTACTTTATCGTCATCGCTGGTTTTCATATTTTAGTTCCTTTGTTGTTTGTAAATCGTTGGCGATAAACAGCTAGGACGTAACTAGTTTTTTGATGCTTCGATTGCCGATTCGATCCAGCATCTCTGGTCCTAAATACATTCGTCCACCTTCACGCCCGCGATGGATGGTTACCATGTGCACCATTCTTAATAAACTTCCCGTGTTTCTGAGCAGTCTGGCCCTCCTCAACGGCTTCGCCAGCGCTCCCCTCGCCCTCTTTGAAAATCAGAAACCTCTCCTCGATCCCGTAAATTTCTTCGCCGGACACACCCATTCCTGGGGCCTCTTCGAAACGCGTTCCGGCCAGCCGAAGGAACTTCTCACCACCACGACCGACGGAAAACTCATCGACGGCGTGCTCCACTTCGAGCAAGACCTCGTCTTTGGCAGCGGTAAAAAACAACATCGCTCGTGGCTCATCCGGCGCGTTGATGCCAGCCATTACACTGCGACTGGCACGGGAATCATCGGCACCGCGCACGGCGTCACCTCAGGAAATGCCTTCCACCTCACCTTCACCATCGACGCCTTCCCTGGCAACCCTCTCGGCCACCTCCAAATGTCGCAATGGATGTATCTGCAACCCGACGGCGTTACCCTCATCAACCGCGACAGCCTCACCAAAGTCGGCGTCACCGTCGCCTACATCTCCGAGCACTTCCAAAAAGACCGCTAGGACTGAATGGCACTAAGTTAAGGAGATCGCGGCGTTGGCTTCTGGGGAGCGCCGTGCCGCTGGCCTGCTGTTTTTGGCGGCTCGCCAAAAAGCCGTTATTCATCGCGAAGCGCACTTTTACAGGGAGAAGTGTGGCAGTCGCCAGTGGAGACGTTGTTTTAGGCGAGCCGCGGGTTTATCCCGCCCTTTCAGGGCTAATGACGTTTTTATGAGGAACCCAGGGCGTTGCCCTGGGCTGGCGTATTTTGTGCCCCTTTGGCCAGCAGAGTCCGACGAACCGGAGATAGCTCCGCACCTTTTCTCTACTGGAGCAAATTGCCTCGCACCCTTTCTTTACAGAGGGAACGAGGGCAGGACATGAACCGCCTTAAAGCTCTGTCAATTATTGCCCTGACCACTAAAGAGGGCGTCGCAAAAGTCAGTTGTAGCGTCGAGCCTGTGGCTCGATGGGCTTGGTGGCAGAGGGATTTCTTTCGAGCCCTAGGCTCGACGCTACAAACCCATCCAGGATGCAAACGGTTCATGCACGACTTTTTAGACGCCTTTCTGAGAGGGCGTCGCAGAAGTCAGACTTGGTGGATTGCCAAGGGGTGGACGCGGTGCCCTCGCCGCGTTTTTTTAACTTAAATGGCGCCTTCACCGCTCCATTTCTCAGAGATGCAGCGAGGCGCAGCATCCACCAAGCACTTTTACTACGCCCTCTAACTCTCTACAAACCGGACGGAACTCAATGCAAACTGACCTCCCCAAAATGGCTGAGGTCTCGCCCAAAATGATTCAGGGGCCGCCCCGAATGATTCAGGGGCAGAATTTTCTCTCTCGGGGGCGGAACTGGATGAAATGGGGGCGGAATTTTGTCTATCGGGGGCGGAACTCCATGGACAAGGGGGCGCCCCAAGTCATTTTGGGCTGGCCCTAAATCATTCTGGGGGCGCCCAGAATTATTCAGGGGAGGCACTGAAGAGGATTGGGGAGGTGGAAAACGGAGTTTTTCGGGAAAAAATCGGTCCGATTCCGGTTCCGTCCCTCCTCGTTCCCGAGTTTGCCCTTCCCTCGCGCCCTTCTTGCCTTGTTCCCATAGCTTGGCTACTACAGTGCGACCTGCCTGCACACGCCCCTCTGACTCCAAGCCGCCGACTGCCAACCCAGTCGCCCAGAGGCAGTGCAACTGCCGAGACATTCCGGCTCCGTCGGAGCCTGATATCTATAGAAACCACGCCACATACCTCAGCTCCAGCGGAGCGACATATCCGTTCGCCAAGATGCCGCTCCAGCGGAGCTAATTTTCGTTCCGGTGCGCGTTGCTATAAATAGGCCGACCCGCTGGGTCTAAAATCCATGCTTCAAAGAGGAGCACAGGACATGTCTGTCTCCTGCACCAACGGTGCAAACATGCCAGCCCAGAGCAACGCCTTGGGAAAAACCCGTCCCGTGCGACCAAGCCCTGAAGGGGCGCCCCAAATGAAGCGTGATGGGGTTTATCCCGCCCTTTCAGGGCTGATGACGTTTTTACGAGGAACCCAGGGCGTTGCCCTAGGCTGGCGTATTTTTGGGCCTTTGGCCCGCAGAGGCACCCGCCTCCCTCGTCCGCCCGGTTTTCCTCCAAGCCACCGATTGCCAACCCAGCCGCCCAGAGGCAGTGCAACTGCCAAGACAACCAAGTCCGGTTACCTTTATTCGGCCTGAATTAGCGGAAGCTGGAAGTGGCCAGCTACGACTCCGCGGACGGTGAGGTCTTCGTCGAGTTCTTCCCAGCGGAGGGCGTAGCCATTGAGTTCGATTTGCACGCGGGCGAGTTGCTTGTCGCTGGCTTGGGAGAGGATGCGGAAACGGTCTGCGGGGAAACCGACGATGCGGCCATCGTGGAGCTCCAGATAGATGGTGCGGTCCACGGTCGAGGCATTAAGGGCGACGGGTTCAATGGTCATATTGATACCGCACATATTTTTTGTAATGAATACTGGTTTATTGGTGGAGTGCCTTATGGGAAATCCGGCGGATGTGCTGGTAGCTAATGAGATCGACATAGCCTTTGTCGTCCTCGATGACCAAAACGTTTTTGCCGAGGAGAACATGATCTGGCGTGGGGATGGAGTACGCCACATCCTCGGCCACATCCACGCTGAAAGCTTCAAATGGGACCGCGTGAAGCAGTTTTTGAATTTGTTCTCTCATGATTTGGATAGTAGCAGGGGCGGGACGTTGCGGCAACCTCCTTGCGGGCGACGATGGGGGTTATCCCGCCCTTTCAGGGCTGATGATGTTTTTACGAGGAACCCAGGGCGTTGCCCTGGGCTGGCGTATTTTTGGGCCTTTGGCCCGCAGAGGCACCCGCGTCCCTCGTCCGCCCCGTTTCCTCCAAGCCGCCGACTGCCAACCCAGCCGCCCAAAAACAGAGTAGCGCAAAAGAAACAACGGAGAATATCAATATGAAAGGCACGGCCCCTTTTCCCCGGCCACTGGCACCCTCTCGGAAAACTCTGGCACCCCACAGCCAAAATTCCCCTACAAACCGCGAAATTCGTTCTCGTCCAATCCGGCTTGCTTCAAAATGGATCGAAAAGTGCCATTCGGAACGTCACCGGTATGCATGGGCAGATAAGTTTGCCTGCCGTCGGCGTGTTTCAGAACCACATGCGACCCGCTTTGTCGCCGGATCTGGAAACCCGCTTTTTGCAAACGCCGCAGGACTTCCTTCGCTTTGTAAGGCATCAGTTAACCTCGACCGTGGCCAGAATGGACTCACTGGGTGCTTTTGGAGAATTTCCACTAGCCCGCAACTCCTCCACCCACAACCCGATCAAGTCTTTCGCCGAAGCGATAGCCCCCTCGATCCCCGCCCCATGCGTGGTAATCCCCAGCGTGGGAACATGCGCATAATAGAAACCCGGCATGTTTTCCGATTCTTCCACAGGCTCAATTAACACGCTGTAATTCATGGGAAAATGTTACGTCGCAAATGAGGGCTGTCGAGTTCGGAAAGGAATCGACAAATACTATGCAACTACCGAAACAAGCGTCCCGAGGTGCAACTGAGAACGAGGGAATGCTATCTCAAATGAAGGAACTGCGCGATTTCTGGGAGCTTATGAATACCTTCGGTCGCCGTAATTACGGTTATGATGATCTTCCCCAGTTCTTGCACCCGCTCGGTGATGGGTTTCAAATCTTCGCCAAACTTTCTTGATACGATGCCTGCCTCTCCTATGAAGCCCCAAAATCGATCAATATCACTAGTTTTAAGATGCAGTTCATTTTGCATCGCCTCAAGACGGCGTAAGAGACGCCTTTTATGATCCTCAGCAATTAAGTTACTTGCGGTGATCATACTCCGAAGTTCGCTAATCAAAACTTGAATGCGAGCATAGTCGTCTTGGGAAAATTCATAGAATGAGATTCCTCCAAAAAGGTTCTTGTATTCATCAGTCTTAACTTCGAAGTGGTTAGAAGCATCACGCTCGCGAGCTCGTTGCCCATAGTTCGACGAAAGGGTATTAAAAAAACCTTCAATATTCTGGACATTTTGCGCCAAGTTGGCCGTGGGAGTTGGAAAATTTTGATTAAAACCAATACCTTTGTGTTCAGAGAAGGCCTTGACAACCGCCAGGCATTCCATGTGTTCAGAATGCGCGGCAACTGCAGGGTGGTTAATATTACTTTTCTTAAAAGCGGTATATTCACGACAAATCGCGTTTACTGCATCAACCTCATCGGAAGGCAAATTCAATAGGAACTCTCTCTTAAATTGGTTCATTTAGATCTTATTACTCTTGATCAAGCTAAGGATTGGTAATTCTCAAGTGGTTGTTGACTAGATACTACTGGCAGCTTTCGCAGGTGCCGCCGTTTTTCATGGCTTCGATGCTGCAGGCTAGTCTCTCGGCTTCGGTGACTTCGGGTTTTGCAGTCGAGTTAGAGGCAACTGTGGCGGGGCGGCGGTCGCGACTGGCGCTGTCGATGGTGCTCTTGTTTAAGGTGCGGAGGTAGTAGGTGGTTTTTAGGCCGCGCTCCCAGGCTTCGCGATACATGAAGCTGGCGGCGCGCGCGTCGGGTTCGGCGAGCCAGAGGTTGGTGCTCTGGGCCTGGTCGATCCATTTTTGGCGGACGGCGGCGGCTTGCAGGATCCACGTCGGGGCGATCTCGAAGCTGGTTTTGTAGAGTTCGCGGAGTTCGAGCGGGATGCGTTCGATGCCTTGGACGCTGCCGTCGAAGTATTTGAGGTCGGCGAGCATTTCCTCGTCCCAGAGGCCGAGGGCTTGCAGGTCGCGCAAGAGGTGGTCGTTGGTGCGGATGAATTCGCCGCTCAAGTTGCTCTTGGTGTGGATGTGTTTGTAGGTGGGTTCGATGCAGGGGGTGCAGCCGAGGATGTTCGAGATGGTGGCGGTGGGGGCGATGGCGAGGCAGTTCGAGTTTCTCATGCCCTGAGTGCCAATTTTTTCCCGAAGCGAGTTCCAATCGAGTCTGCTTTTGCGATCTACGAGGATGGGGGTGCCGCGCTCGGTTTCGAGGAGGTTGAGGGTGTCGAGGGGCATCATGCCGCGGCTCCATTTGGAACCGACGTAGCTGGGATATTGTCCGCGCTCGGCGGCGATATCGCTGGAGCCTTCGTAAGCGTAGTAGGCGATGGCTTCGAGGGCTTCGTCGTTGAAATCGACGGCGGCGAGGCTGTCGAAGGCGATGCGTTTCTCGTAGAGGGCGTCCTGCATTCCCATGATGCCGAGGCCGACGGGACGGTGACGGGTGTTGGAGTTTTGCGCGGCTTCGACGGGGTAGAAGTTGATGTCGATGACGTTGTCGAGCATGCGCATGAGGGTGCGGACGGTGGAGCGGAGTTTGTCGTGGTCGAGTGCGCCGTCCTCGCGGAGGTGGGCGGCGATGTTGACGCTGGCGAGGTTGCAAACGGCGACTTCGTCGGACGAGGTGTTGAGCTCGATCTCGGTGCAGAGGTTCGAGTTATGGATGACGCCGGCGTGGTCCTGCGGGTTGCGGACGTTGGCGGGATCTTTCCAAGTCATCCATGGGTGGCCGGTCTCGAAGAGGGTTTCGAGCATGCGTTTCCAGAGGGCGAGGACGCGGACTTTGCGGCCCCAGAGTTTGCCTTCATCGACGAGTTTTTCGTATTGCTCGTAGCGTTCCTCGAAGGCGCGTCCGTAGATTTCGGGGAGATCGGAGACTTCGTTGGTGCGGAAGAGGGTCCAGGTGGCGTCTTTCGGAAGCTGGCCGTCGGAGATGGCTTTGAGGCGTTTCATGAAGACATCGGGAATCCAATGCGCGGTGTTCATGTTGTGGGTGCGGCGACGGTCGTCGCCGGTTTCTTTGCGGAGATCGAGGAAGTCCTCGATGTCGGCATGCCAGAGTTCCAGATACGAGCAAAGGGCGCCTGGGCGTTTGCCGCCTTGGTTGACCGCGATGGCGATGTCGTTGCTGACCTTCAGGAAGGGAATGACCCCGGAGCTTTCGCCGTTGGTGCCGTGAATGTGCGCTCCGCTGCCGCGAATGGCGGTCCAGGAGCAACCGAGTCCCCCAGCCCACTTGGAGAGATGGGAAAAGCGGCGCCAAGTTTCGGTGATGTCCTCGATGCAGTCGCCGCAATAGAGCAGGTAGCAACTGGAGAGCTGCGGGTGGACGGTGCCGGCGTTGAAAAGGGTCGGCGTGGACGAGCAGGCGCGGCGGGTTTTGTAGATGCCGTAGAATTCGACGGCGCGGGCTTCGCGGTCGGATTCCTTAATGGAGAGGCCCATGGCGACGCGGAGCCAGAAGATTTGCGGAGCTTCGAGGCGGCGCTTTTTGTTGGAAACGCTATCGTGGGTGTGGATGAGGTAGCGGTCGTAAAGCGTCTGGATGCCGATGAAGTCGAATTGGAGATCGGCGAACGGATCGAGCGATTCGGCGAGGCGACGAAGGTCAAATTCGGCGAGACGCGGATCGAGGCGGCGCAATTCGATTCCAAGTGGAATGTATTTTAGAAACGCCTTGCGATGAGCTTCCTTGAGCGCCTGCAATCCGTCGGCCACACTCCAAGGCAGCGTTTCCTCATAGATATAGGCGAGCAAGATCCGGGCGGCAAAGAATCGGGCGTCGGCGTCGAGATCGAGGAGCGATTTGGCATTGAGAACGATGGTGTCGCGGCGTTCCTCGGCGGAAAGGTTGATCGAGGTGCTGCGCAGAAGACGTGCAACGAGGTCGTTTTCTTCCAAGGCGAGTTTCAGTCCAATGCGAGCGAATGAAATGCGGCTGCGGATGTCGGCAAGCTGCTCGCGGGTGGCGAGTTCCATCTGGCCGTCTTCATCGTCGAGCGTTGAGGAGTGCTGGCCGCGTTCTGCCGCGCGCGTGGCCCGATATTTGGCGTAAGTCAGCGCAACAAACGGATGGCCAATTTCGACGAGAGTCTTTTCGACGAGGTCTTGGAGTTCCTCGATGTGGAGAAAGAGCGGACGTTCTTTGCGCATGCGAAATTCGATTTCCGCACGAACTTGACGCCCAAGAGATTCGTCCGCACCACTGGCGAGACAGGCGGCGGCGACCGCTTTTTCGATTTTATGGCCGAGCCAGGAAACAAGCCGGGCTTTGCCGGAGGTGTCGCCGGGCAGATCGCGGCGGATGACTTGTGGATAATCGGTCGAAAGAGCGTTTTCGGCGATGTCGTTGCTAAGGCTGAAGGATGCGGTGGTGGTGCTCATAAGGCGGTCTGATTCGAGTTAGATTAATATAGGGGAACGGAACAAAACTTACATGAGGGGCGTGGTGATCCCGCGCTGCGACTGATATTTGCCGGAACGATCTGCGTAGCTGGTTTCGCAGAGTTCGTTCGCAGCCAAAAAGAGAACCTGCGCGAGACCTTCGCCGGAGTAGATCTTGGCGGGCAGCGGCGTGGTGTTGGAGATCTCCAAAGTGACGTGGCCTTCCCATTCGGGCTCGAACGGAGTCACGTTGACGATGATGCCGCAACGCGCGTAGGTGCTTTTTCCGACGCAAAGCGTGAGCACGTCGCGGGGAATTCGGAAATACTCCACGCTGCGAGCGAGCGCGAAGCTGTTTGGCGGAACGAGGCAGAACTCGCCCTGGATATCTACGAACGAACGCGGATCGAAGACTTTCGGATCGACGACCGCGTTGTAAACATTTGTGAAAACCTTGAACTCATCAGCCACGCGCAAGTCGTAGCCGTAGCTCGACAGGCCGTAGCTAATGACTTGGGCGTCACCGCTTTTGCGCACGAGTTTTTCTTCAAACGGCTCGATCATGCCGTGTTCCTTCGCCATGCGGCGAATCCAATGGTCAGCGTGGACGCCCATATCTATCTAACTCAAATGAGATCGTCTTCGTTGCTGTTCTGCACGCTGCCGCCGGTCTGATATTCCGTGACGCGCGTCTCGAAGAAGTTCTTTTCCTTGCGCAGGAAAATGACTTCGTCGAGCCAGACAAACGGCGTTGTGCGAACGTTGGAAAGCGTCGGTAAACCGAGTCCGGCCAAGCGGCGATCTGCGTTGTAATCGACATAACTGAGGAAATCGGCCTGCGTCATTCCCACGCCATCCTCAGGCAGACAATCGCGGACAAATTCCTTCTCCAGCTCGACGCCTTCGCGCATGAACTCGACCAATTCCGCACGGAATTCCTCGGTCCAGAGATCGGGATTCTCCGCGATCAACTGCGACAAAATATAACGTCCGAGTTCGATATGATTGGACTCATCGCGCAGCGTGTATTGGAACATCTGCCCGATGCCGGTCATTTTGTTCTGCCGATGGAGTGACAAAATCATCGCGAACAACGCGTAAAACTGAGTTCCTTCCATCACCTGCGTGATGCCGAAAAGCGCCTTCGCAAACTTCTGTTTGTTGGCCGTGATCGTGAGGTCGATCCCCATTTTCAACTCCGGCATCTGGCGTTGGATATAGGCGTTTTTCTTCTGCACGCTCGGAATGTCGCTGAATTTCGCGGTGACTTCGTCGAGGTCAATATTGAGCGAGCCGATGATGTGGAGGAGCGAATCCATGTGGATCGATTCCTCAGCGATCTGGCGCAGTGAGGCGTGTTTCAGCTCGGCGGCCGTAAGATTGTCCTCGATCACATGCAGCACGGAATCGCCTACGATGCCCTCGGCGGCGGAGAAATAGCCCACGCCCATTTCGATGATCCAGCGCTCCTTGGCGGAAAGCGTGTTGCCGTTCCATTGGGCGCAATCTTTCGTCATATCGATCACGTCGGGCTCCCAGTGATTCGCCTTCATCTGTTTATAGATGCGATAGGCCTCGTGGTATTTCAGAGGCAGAATGTTCAATTCGGCACTGCGGAGGCCATTTATGACTTTTTTACCAGCGAGTCGGGCGCGTGCTTTGGATTTATCGAGGCGAAACGTCTTGGTACCGAGACGATGAATCACGTAGTCGCCTTCCTCAGTGGCGTTGAAGTCGAGGTCGTTTTCAGGAGCAGGTTGGAGCATGTTTTTTTCGATGATGGTGATGGATGTAGGAGGCAAAAGGCTTTGATCCAAAAATTGTGAATAACCTTTAGCGGAAATGGACCCAGATCAGTGAAGATCGTGGAACATTTCGCAAACTGCTGAAATGACGCATTTTAGAGTTTGAGCGCTCAGCCCCGGAGGCCAAATACTTCTCTATTTTACGCTTAACTGCTTTATCGAAACGATCAGTTGTTCACAAACTATGCACAACATGTTGTGCCTTCTGGAAAAGAACTGCACTAAATATGGTTATTTTCGCATTCGAGGTCAAGATTTGCTTCAAAGATTTCCAAAATTATTTTTGAGGCCGGTTCGCCGTGTCGGAGGATGTGCGAGTCATGAGAATATGGACGGGCAGCTTTCTAATTCCGCCCAAACATGGTATATGGGTTTTCTTCGTGAGTTCTCTGGCGATTTTTGGAAAAAAAATGATGGATCGGCTGACAGCCGTGACGCCCGCCTGGCACCGTGCATTGAATCGTTCTCGCGCCACCGCGAGGAAGGCACTGCGGAAGCGGAGTGCCGTTTCCGAGAGTGCGAATTTGCTGCCGTTGATGATCAAAGTGCTGGCGGCTTTTACCAAAATCGACGGCGAGTTGCAGGAGGATGAGGTCGATTCGTCGCTTGGATTTCTACGCTACGACTATCCCGAGGCCGTCTATTCGGAGTTGCGGCGCCTGTTCCGTCAAGCGCTGAACGAGCAGCAGGATCTGACCGCGATGGCGCAGAAACTGGCCGCCGATCTGAGCGATGACCGAAAAATTCTCCTCGGCGTGCAGCTTTACGACCTCATTTTCAAGGCTGGGCTGAAGCAGGATCAGGTCATCGCGTATTATTCTTTTATGTCGTCGCTCGGCATGGCGACGCAGGCCATCGATATCGTTTACCAACTGAATGCCTCGGACATCGCCGACACCTCGGTTTACCAGAAGGAAACATCCCCGCTCGAGTCGTTGACTTTCGGCACGAGTGAAAATGAAGATGTGGCCTTGCAAGGCCTGGACGAGGGCGAACGACTCACGGCCTATCGTTATCACGACCTGATTCTGCTGAAAAATCTCGCACGCAAACCCGTTGTCGTCCGTGGCCGTCCGCTGACTCCGGGGCAATTCTGCCGCATTTACCCGGGCCAGCGCGTAATCGTCGATGAGCAGGTCGTGGCGCATCAGGACCTCGTCACCTATTTCAACGCCAAGAAAAACGTCAGCATTCCGGTCGTTTACGTCACAGTCCATTCCGAGGACGAGGTGGAAGTCGAACGCACCAAAAACCGCGACTCGCAATTGCAAGTCCGCTTCGGTCTGCGAGTGGAAGTCACCGCCATTCGCAAAGTCGAGGCCACCCTGCACGACGAGCCGCTTGTAATCGGTAAAAGCGTGAATGCCAACCTCAGCGACAAGCTCGTTTTCCCCAGCGGTAATGAGTTGGAACTCTCCGATCTCCGCCGCCGCGCCCGCGCGATGGGCGGACGCTTCCATCTCCAGGCGACCAAGTCGGAATATCTCGTCTCAAACAACCCAGGACTGCTTGATGAGGACGACATTTTGCTCTCACCTGGGACAAGCGGTGAGATCCTTCTCAAGATCTTTTGCGACTACGAGGAGCGTGTCGGCCAGGTGCTCGTCCTCCAGGCGGATCGCCCGATTCTCGTAGGCGATGTGCCGGTCAAACACAGTGCAAATCTGAAGGACGGCGACACCATTCGCATCGATACGGGACAAATTCTGCGCTGCGATTTTTCCGAGCGAATCATCGAGGAGGAACGTAACATCATTCGCCAGTTGGAAGTGCTGGATCTGAACCATCGTTTTCGCGCTAACGAGACGGCAGTGGACAGCATTTCTTTCACCGTGCAGCGAGGAGAAATGGTCTGCGTGATGGGCGCGAGCGGCAGTGGCAAAAGCACGCTGATGAACATTCTCGCGGGCAGGTTGCAGCCGAATGGTGGCACTGTTTCCCTGAACGGCGAATCGCTTTACGAGCGCGTCGAAGAGTTGAAAAGTTACGTCGCCTACATCCCGCAGGACGACGCTTTTGATGAGCATTTGACCATCGCCGAGAACCTCGGTTTTGCCGCTGCCATCCGGGCTCCACATTTATCGACCAAAGATCGCTGGCGACGCATCGACGCCAAACTAATCGAACTCGGCCTGGCCGAACGCCGAGATTCCTTGGTCGGCAGCTCCAGTAAGAAATTCCTCTCCGGCGGCGAGCGCAAACGCCTCAATATCGGCCTCGACATGATTGGCTCGGCCGATGTTTACCTCTTCGACGAGCCGACTTCTGGTCTGTCCTCGAAGGATTCCGAGCACGTTATCGAGATCATTCGCGGCATGGCTCACAATAAAATCGTTCTCGTCACGATCCATCAGCCGACCTCAAAGATTTTCCAGATGTTCAGCAAGGCGCTCCTCCTCGACAAAGGCGGACGTCTCGTTTTCTACGGCACCCCACAGGAGATGCTGCAATACTTTGCCAAAGCCGAGCAGCAACAGCAATACGGCAACGAGCTCGGCGGCTGCCCCACCTGCGGCACGACGCGTCCTGAGTTCATCTTCGACGTGCTCGAAACACCCCTGCGCGATCTCGGCGGCGACATCATTTACGAGGAAAACAGCCGCAGCCAGCTCGTGCCGGCACGTCGTTATTCGCCGGATTATTGGCGCGACAAATACGAGTCCCATCGTCTTTTCCAAGACATGCGGCAGGTCTCGCTGAAACGAGAGCTCCCCCAGACTAAACCGAGCACACTGAAGGATGGCGGACGATGGTTCCGCTGGCGCGACGAGTGGACTCAGTTTCGCACACTGCTGGCCCGCGCTTTCAAAAGCAAACTACGCAACAAAGCCAATCTGGGCATCACCATCATTCTCGCACCTTCCTTGGCCTTGCTGATCGGATATGTTTTGAAGTTTAACGACTCCAACAAATACGATTTCGCCTCGGCTTTTCACATTCCGAACTATCTTTTCATCGCTCTCATCGTGGCCATGTTTTTAAGTTTGGCCAATAGTGCCGACGACATCATTCGCGACCGTGTCGTGCTCCAGCGCGAGCGAAATCTGAACGTCCGCCTCGGCTACTACGTGACGGCCAAAGCCCTCACCCTGGCGCTTTTCGGAGCATTCCAATGTGCGCTTTTTATTCTCATTGGTAATAGCATCCTCGAGATTCGCGGCATGTTCTGGTGGCATTTCATCTGGATGGTCACGACCTCTATGTGGGGTATTTCGATGGGCTTGGTCGTGTCGTCGTTTGTCAATGATGCGAAGACCGCCGCGAACATAGTTCCGATGATTCTCATCCCGCAGATGATTCTCGGCGGTGCCTTGATCAAATATGAGGAAATGAATCAAAATCTCGACTTTGTTTACTCCATTAATCGTTGGTTCTCGGAGCATAATCAGACCGCCTCTGCTCAGGACCAGAGTAAGCTCAAAGTCCCCTTCATCTGCCAGTTCATGCCACTGCGGTGGTCGTATGAGGCTCTCGTCGTCGCCCAAGCCAAACTCAATCCATTTACCGCGAGGCAGGAAGAATTTACCGCAGCCATCGAGCCCATCCGACTCAAACTCAAATCCAATCGCACCCCGCTGGAACTCACCCGCCTGAACCAGCTCAAGGACGGCCTCTCGCGCTTGAGCGGCATCGCAGGACGTTCCCCGGAGGCCATCGACGCCCAGCTTGCCGAGATGGATCGTATTCTGGCTGGCGCAGAAGTGAAGATTGTCCCCGTCGAGCGGCGCTCGAAAAACCTCACTGTCGACCAGGTTTATGTGAATCAGAAAATCCTCGATCTCGTCAGCAAGGCCGAGACGGAGCAGGCAGATTACCGGCGTTCAGGCGAAAACGGCGATCATCTTTTGATTAACGTTTTCTTTGGAACCAAACAACTTCATTTCAATCACGAGTTCGGCGTCTTCTTCTTCAATTCCCTCGTTCTGCATGGGTCCGCCGTGGTGCTGCTCGGGATTCTCTACCTTTCTCTGCGCGGACAGTTGCGCATTCGCCGCTCATAACATTTCGCGGTGGCACGAAACTTGGTTGGTAAAGGTGTTATGCAATCCGCGACCCCTTTCTCGCATTTTTTCATTCTCGGTCTTCTCACCACCACTGCCTGGAGCGCCGGATTGGTGCGCGATGGATTCACCGCCCGCACCCAGTCCATGGGCGGCGCAAGTGTGGCCGTCGCCGGATCGCCGCTGGAGGCCATGATGACCAATCCCGCCGCCTTGACCGAGATCAAAAACGGCAGCGCCGAAGTCTCCGTCGATGGTGTTTTTCTCCATGCAACTCTCACTCGCACCGGCGAAAAAAAATCCACCCTGCGCAACCGGATCAACTTTCTTGGCGATGTCGCCATTGCGTTGCCGGTCGGTCATCCGGCCATTCGCTGGGGTCTGTCGGCGGCGCCTTCTTATGCGGCCGCGACCGACTGGAGATATCGCGACCGCGACGGCGGCGTGGACGGACGGACGAGTTACGGTGAGATCAACCACCATTCCGAGTTCCTGGCCTACAATTTTCAAACCGGGCTAGGCGTCGATTTCTCCTCTTGGTTTAGCGCCGGAGTATCAGCCGGGTTTATTTACAATCACAACGCGCTCAGCACCGCCTACATTTTCCAGAGTCAGAAAACGCTGCGAGGCTTTAAGACCCAGCTTGATCTCGACACCGAAGGTTACGCCGCTGTGGGTCAGATCGGGTTCACTCTCAAGCCCCTGCCCTCGCTCCGGATTTCTGCCGCCTATACGACTCCGAGTGAATTTCATACCGAGGGCGACGCACGCGCCAATCTCTCAGCGCAACTGAAGTCGCTCGGCGGTGGATTTGCCGCAGTCGAGCCGGAGTTAAATGCCGATGCTAAAGTGGTGACAAAGCTTCCGCAAAAAATCGAGGCCGGTATCGCATGGCAGCCCACAGAAAAGCTTTTGCTAACCACCGAATTCGACTGGATCAACTGGTCCAATGCCTTCGACGAACTGCCTGTGACGCTTTCCCACAGCTCCAATGCGGTCGTCAATGGACTCGTCGGTTCCGATCAATTCACTGATGTCGTTCCGCTCGGTTGGCGCGATCAGAAAATCATTCGAGTTGGAGCCGAATACAAAATTACCGACGCCTGGCGGGCACGCGCGGGTTATGCTTATTCCAACCAAGTTATTCCCAATCAAACGCTGACGCCCCTCGCCGCCGCCATCGACGACTCCATCGTGAGTGCCGGCATCGGCTACCAGCAGTCGCAATGGCATCTGGATTTTTCCTGGCAATGGCACTTGCCCAAGACGCAATTTGTTTCCCAATCCCAACTCAAGGCGGGCGAATATTCCAACAGTGAAATCCAACTCGAGTCTCACTGGCTCGGCCTGACTTACGGCCTCAATTTCTGATTACATTCCCGGAGGCTGGATCGAGTAGGCCAGATAAATGGCTCCGCACGCGATTAGCATCACCAAAATGGCCAGGGCTAAAATCAGTTTCCCACTGCCATCCTTCTTTCCGCTGCGATGTCCGAAAGGCGAGGAATTTATGAAATCCGCCGGACGACGTGTCTGGTCTCCGACCTTGACATCGATCTCCTCCGCCTCAGGCAGCGGCAGATTTTCCCCTGCAAAACCGGACGAGAAAACCGCCTCTACCTGGCCAAACCGAAGCCGCATCCCATCGGTCAGCGTGGCTTTGTTTTGACGCTGCCCGTTGACTCGCGTGCCATTCGTGGAATCCAAATCTTCCACTTCAAAGGTGCCGTTGCGAGTCGTGATTTGCGCGTGATGACTGGAAACTGAGGCGTCATCGATGTGGATCGTGTTTTCCGCGACACGCCCGATCGTGATCACTTCCTCGGTAAGTTCGTGGGTTTGTTCGCCGTCTGGGAGGGAGATCTGGAGGGTAGCCATGTCTTCAACCTATCATTGCGCTTTTTCCGTATCAATGAGTTTGGAGAATTCATCGAAAAAATAAGTCGCGTCGTGCGGACCAGGCGCGGCCTCGGGGTGATATTGCACGCTGAAGATCGGCAATTCTTTGTGGCGCAGACCCTCGACCGTGCCGTCGTTCAGGTTCACATGCGTCACCTCCACCTCGGGAGGAAGCGAATCCGCATCCACCGCAAAACCATGATTTTGCGCCGTGATCGCCACTCTTCCCGTCTTCAAATCCTGCACCGGCTGATTGCCGCCGCGATGACCGAACTTCAACTTAAACGTCTTCCCTCCAAACGCGTGCCCAAGCATCTGATGGCCGAGGCAGATGCCGAAGATCGGTTTTTTGCCCATTAACTCGCGCACTTCCTGGAAAACGTAATCCAACGCCGCCGGATCGCCGGGACCGTTTGAGAGAAAAATTCCATCCGGGTTCAAGGCCAATACGTCCGACGCTTTCGTAGTCGCGGGCACTACTTGCACGGCGAATCCTTTCTGACGCAAGCGGCGCAATATATTCCGCTTCATCCCGAGATCGTAGGCGACGATGTGATGCTTCACCGGCGGCAATGGCAAATAATTCTCACCATCCCACTCGGGGCTTTGTGAGTCATCCGGGTCCCATTTGAATGCCTCGACCGCCGTCACTTCCTTCACGAAATCCATTCCCACCACTCCGTTGCCCGCCTGCGCCGCCGCGACCGCTTCCGCGCCTGTCGCGAGTTCCGTGCTAATGCAGGCCTTCATCGCGCCCGCCGTCCGTAACCGTTTCGTCAACGCCCGCGTGTCGATCCCTTGAATTCCGCAAATCTTCCACCGCGCCAGATAATCCCCCAGCGATTCAGTCGAACGATAGTTGCTCGCCAGCTCGGCCAGTTCCTCGATCACAAACCCGCGCACATGCGGCTCATCGCTCTCGTCGTCCTCTGGAGTAATGCCATAATTTCCGATCAGCGGATACGTCATCGCCACGATCTGGCCCCGATACGAGGGATCGGTCAGCACCTCCTGATAGCCCGTCATGGAAGTGTTAAAACAAATCTCGCCGACCGCCGTCCCGCTGCCTCCGAAGTTTTCGCCTTCAAAAACCCGTCCATCTTCCAGTGCTAAAATCGCTCGTTTCATTCGAGTCTGATCTTTGGCGAAAAAAGTGCGCGGTCAAAACAAAATCGCCACCAGACGACGAAAAACTTTCCATAAGATAAATGTTGACGCCTGCAAGAACTAGACCAAGTCTGGTCTATATGAAAGTAGTCAACGTTCTCGAAGCTAAAACGCACCTCTCAAGGCTGCTCGCCCAAGTGGCCGAGGGCGAGACGTTTGTCATCGGAAAGGCAGGCGTTCCCCTCGCGGTGCTTTGCAAATGGCAGGCCGATGCCTCCGAACGGAAGGGCGGCGGCTGGCAGGGAAAAGCATGGATCGCCGCGGACTTCGACGCCCCCGACGCCGAGGTCGAAGCTCTTTTCTCTGGCACAGCCCCACTTCACGCCTGGTCGCATCAACGCGTGGCTGAAGAGCCCGCACCATGAATCTGCTGCTCGACACCCACGTCCTGCTTTGGTGGCTCACCGATCCCGCAAGGCTTTCCAAACAGGCGCACGACGCGATCTCGAGTGGAGGAAATTTGGTTTTCGTCAGTGCTGCCTCCGTTTGGGAAATGACGATCAAATCCGATCTCGGCAAATTGAGAATCCCGGACGACCTCGCTGAACAAATGCAGAACGAACGCTTCGAAGAGCTCCCCGTCCGGATGGCCGATGCACGATTGGTCTCCACATTACCGGCGCTGCACCGCGATCCGTTTGATCGAATGCTCGTGGCCCAGGCCAAAAACAGCAGCCTTACACTCGTCACCCAGGATTCGCTGGTTCTCGCCTACGGAGGCAAAATGCTGCGGGCGTAACGCGCTCGTTCTTCATTCGATTTCCATGGGACTGCAAAGCTCTTGCAGGTCGCCTGCAACTATTGGCTTGTCCCGCTTTGGACAATATTAGCTTCTGATCATCGACCGATCGCCAAAACACAGGCGGATTGGTTGCCTCCCAAAAGCGTTGCCGACAAGGCTTACGGCACCGCTGGCGGCACGGTGACAGGGGGCGTCACAGTCTGCGGCTCCACTTGCGAACCATGTTCCCGCCGGGGCTGATACTCGATCTTCGCCAGTTCGGGCGTTTTATCCGCATCGCGCGTCGCGCAGCAATACCAGAAACGCACCCGCAACAACGTCGTTTCCGCCAGATCAAACGCCGTGTCGCGTGCCTGATTCGCCAACTGCCGGTCGCCCGTCGAGGCCTCATCGGTTTTCCCCTCGATGATCGCCAGTTGGGCCTTGATCCGCGTCAGCCGCACGTCGGGATAGCGCCACTCGGGTTTCACCAAATTCTTCTCCACAACCTGGATCGCCTGTTGAGCCAGCTCCACGCAGCGCTCATCGTCGAAGCGCCCGATCTCGCCCTGTTTCCAGAGATAAGTCTCGAAAACTCCGGCGCGCTCCTCGTCTGCGATCATCTCCTCGTCGATGGCTCCGATGAAGCGATGCCCGCCGCGCAACTGCCGCTCCAACTCCTCATAACCCTTGCGCTTCTTACCCGAGGCATCGATCCGGTCGCCCTCCTCCGCACCCGTCTCCGCATCTGCATCGCCCAGATTCGCCAGATCATCGGCCACATCGGCCAGCAAGGCGGGGTAAAGTTTGAGCGGATCACCCGCAGGGCGTTTGCCATCGACCGTCAGCACGAGTTGTAGGCGACGGGCTAGTTCCGTGGATTGAGCAGTAGGCATAAATAAGGATCTCCTAAGAGTTTGGGTATTAAAACAACACGCCGACCGTTCCCGGCCCCATCGACGAAGCCCCGGACAACCGACCTGTGGGGCGATACAAAAAAGAATCCCAAATGCTTTGCCAAGCTCAATTTTAACAAAAAACGATTTTCTTCTGATCTTCCCAACCCTTTGAGAACGGCAGCGACGTATGTTCCCACTATCCCCAACCCCTTGGGCACCATCAAACCGTGCGTTTCGATCACCGCCAGCCCATTGGAAACCTCGAAAACACACGTTCCCGGCACCGCCAACCGGTTGGGAACCTCGGGAACACGCGTTCCGGCCTCCGCCAACCCGTTGGAAACCTCGGGAACACATGTTCCGCCAGTTCCCAACCCTTTCAGCACCCCGAAACACACGTTCCCACCCTCACCAACCCTTTGAGAACGGTGGGAACGCCTAAATTGGCATTTTTCCCCTCCTGTATGCCGCTAAATGCGTCATTAACGAGATTCTGGGGATGTTTCCGCCGCTGTTCACCGACCTGCTTTTTAACACTTTTCGCTTACCCGAAAATGTTGTCGAACTCGTTGTGCGACCCGATCCAAACCCACTCCACAGTGTCGCCCTGCCGCCTGCCCACCACGCGCAAATCAAGGCTCACCCGGACCGACCAGTAATCCGCATAGCCACCGAGTTTCTTAAATTGCAGCGAATTATGGCTCGCATCCGTCTTGAATAGGAGAAAAGCACGTCGCGCGGCAACTTGCTGGCGTTTGCCTAATTGCGCATAGGTGTTCCAAAATGCGCGGGTTGTTCGCGAAATCACAGCCGGGTGAAATCCATCGGTTCGCTACCTTCGGCGAGAGCCTTTTCCATATAAGCCTCCAGCTTTGGCCGCGGCATTGGGTCGTTAATGATTCGCTCCCAAGCTGCATCACCTTCACCTGGTATTTCTCCAGAGTCGGCAGCCTGTTGTTTCACAAATAAAACGAAATCCAGCACACTGCTTTGCTTATCGAGGGGAAGAGTGGCGGCTTCCTCAGCGATGCGTAGAGATAGATCAGCGATAGTTGGCATGGGTTGAAAGTTAAGACCGAGAGCGGCATTTGTCGAAACGCATCTCAGCGCGCGCAAAAAAGGGGCATATCCAATCGCGTAGTTTGGCACTTTCACACAAATGGAGTAATCCATTCTTAACTTTCGACCTTTTGCAGTTCCGACTCTATCTCCCCGAATCCTAGTTCCAGCATTCCATCGATTATATTTAGACAACGGGTCTTCACGGCCTCATCACGGGTTTGCTCGTAAAGCCGCGCTATGAGAGACGGGAGTCGATAGGTCCAACGACGGGCATCAACATGCTCCGTTCCAGCGTATGCCCGTTGATCAGCAATCAGGCGTTCGGGAAGTGCACACACAACTTCAGGGAGTTTTAAGACTGATTCTTCAAGAGCCCTAATCAGACTATCGGTGTTCTCTAAACATGCTTGGCTGTTGATAAACACCTGCATGAGGTCCTCTTCTTTGAGCAGTCTGTCTTCTGCAAGATTGTGAAAACACGCTGCTGCAGCGGCTCGGACTTCCTTGTCGGGATCATCGAAGAATCTAACAATATTTTCGCGACATATATCTGCCACCCGCGCGTTTCCTAGGTTGTGCGCATAAATATCTGCAGCGGCCTTGCGACACACGGCGTCAGCACCATACACCTGCGGGAGATCTTCAGCCGCGAGATTGTCGTGGAAGGAAGCAATCGTTATTTGGCCAGCGGCGATTGTGCGCGCCTCTTTATCTTCAGAGAACGTCAACATCCTTAACATTGTTGGCCGCAATTTGGCATATTGGTCGTAGCAGCCATGATACAGGAATTGCTCGACATAG
Organism: Chthoniobacterales bacterium; assembly: GCA_038230215.1. GTDB lineage: Bacteria > Verrucomicrobiota > Verrucomicrobiia > Chthoniobacterales > DASVRZ01 > DASVRZ01. The sequence continues at coordinate 312,353 of JBBRNR010000002.1, forward strand.
CGGGTTCCAAGAAGCGCTTCGTGACCGCCACAAAGTTCAAGGAAACGGTCCACGGCAACTACCCGATCGAAATTCAGCGACGCTGTCAATATTAGGACCGCGCAAGCGCGCACTGCAGTTGAGGGATCATTTAGAAGCGAGAGAATTGCTGGTTCCAGTAACGAAAAATAGTCGTGCTTTTTGAAAAGCAGTCCGGCAATCGCTTCTGCCGCCGCTCCACGAACGGAATTCATTCCTTGAAAGTGCGGATCTCCGCCCCAGAGTGGCTGGCCACCGTTTTCTTCGCTCCATGTTTCTTTCTCAGGATCTGGATCATTGATCGCGCAGTACGAAACTATGGGCAGTATGGCGGCGGAGGGCTCTCGATATGCAATATGCTTTATTGCCCAGCAGAGATCTTTTCCTAATTCTGCTGCCCGAAGTGAGTGAATATGCAGAATCAAAGATTCCATAGTCTGCACATCCAAAGCCTCAAGGGCACTCGGCGGCATTTCGTCGCCGGCATTTCCACTGTTAGATTCGGTTCCTACTCCGCTTAAGATGGCGCTCAGGTATTCTGCTTTGACAGTCTGATCCATCCTAAAAGCTAAGGTCGCGAAACGTTTTTTATCTATCTGCGCAGCCCTAACAAGTTCGCCCCGAAGTTGGTAAATTCCCCCTTTGCGGTATCCGTCATACGTTCCCGAGCGATCCTGAGAATATTTTTTCATGGCGTTCAACCATTGCTTGTCACTCATTTTTAAGATGGCCGTTCTAGGGATTGGAGACGGCACAAACGAAGCCTCTATTGGCTCGGGTGGATCAAAACTTGCCGATGGAAATCGCCGCTTTAACTCATCGAAACGGACTCTTGCTTTGGGCGTGATGCGTTTTTTGGGCAAACACTCTAAAAGCAGTAGCGAATGATACCCAAGCATCTTTGGCTTGTCTCTTTCGTAGGTGGTAGAAAAGCCCATAATCGCGCTTTCCAAAAGACTATAGTTGTCATCATTACATAGCGGTGATGCGGTGCGAACAGCCGCTCTACTGATAGCAGAAGTTCCATTTCCAGAACTCCATGACATGTAGCCCAACTCGAGTCGTGAAGGGTCACTCAGCAGATAGCCTACGATACAGTCCGCATACATAGCAGGATTCTGAGTCCACCCTTTCAGGAGAATCGCCGCAGCTTCAACGTGATCCACTCCCACCAAATCTCGACTCAAGTCGTCGAGACTCAGCGGATCGTTCTTTGCTAGCTTCTCCATCGCTTGGCCGATGGCTGGCAACATGGAAGACTCAACGTCTCCGAAGCAATTTCTTTGCATCATCCTCGAAGAAACAACGTGGCCAAAATAGCCCTTCTTATCCGTCCGAGACAATCTCCGATTGAGGTCTGGAAGCACATGTCGCAAAAAAGCTTTAGGATCCTTGTCAGCCGTTCTTATTGCAAAGTCAGGGCTCAGGCCGGAGCTAGAGGTAGAATCATCGTCCTCCAGCTCGCCATAACGCTCGAACATAGCGCCCAAAAGCTCGGCTGCATAAGCTGCATTTTTGTCGGGTAAGTCGTGAAAGGTCATCCAGTGGCGGTCTGGTTTCTGATCAAAATGCCCAGCGCGGATCACCCAGAGTAAGAAGTCGAAGATTTCGCGATCGTGATAGATTTCTCCAAGTTGAAACACGCCAAGGTATTGCGGCCTCCATGGAAGTTCCCCCGATATGCAGGAACCAAAAAGCTGAGCAACCTGTTTCGACCGAGAACTAAGAATCTCAGGCATCGCGAGTAACCAGACTGCTCGAACAACTACAGCTTCATCAGTTGACTGCAGCCAGGACCTCCATATTCCCAAACTAAGCAGCAAATCAAACCAGGGGACACTCCGCCACAAAACGTCGCCTCCATATGCACGGCTACCTAACGGGGTGGCTGATTCGATAATTCTCCATTCAGTTTCGCGTGGATCTGGCAGTGTTCGTAGCCAGTCCAAAGTAAATTTCTTCAAGTGAAAACGTATCCGAGGATTGGATAAAACGTCGTTAAGGTCTCGGAGATACTGATCTGGACGGGTACTTCTAACGTAAGCAAGAACCTGACGAACCTGAGCGCGCCGATAAAGGTGCTGCTCGCTGCTTAAAAGAAGATCAAGTAAATGGCCACCGCTACTGATGAAAAATCGCGCCCAGCAGTAGTCGAAAAAAGTCTCGTGGAAAAATCGGTAGGAGTTACCTTCCCGAACTAAAACATTAAGCGAACAAAGTGCAGCAGCGTCGGTCGGAAACTCATTATCCAAAACGTCGAGAGGCGCACTCAGGGTGCGATTCTCCCGGTCGCTTAGCCAATCAGAGAGTCGCTTAATGACTTCTATCCACCGTATTTCCTTTCCAGCTCGTTCACGCTTATGTGTCCAATAGCGATCTAATAGTTCCTCCTGACTGGAAAACGACTTTTGTGACGAGGGGTCACCTTGCAGAAAAAGACTCAGATTTAGAGGTAGCTGAAGCAGCTCCATGGCTTGCTTGCCGAGTGAAGCCAAATCAATGCATTTGGCAACTAGGAGAGAGCGCACTTTCTCTAGTTCAAGTTGTTTAAGTGCGATTACTTCCACCTGTTCCTTGTTCGATATGATCTTCCTTATTCGCGGGTCATGTTCAGCATCAAAAACGCGACAAACAAGGAGGAGTCGCATATTTGGATAATGCTCGGCTTGATGCAGAATTTCGTCGAACGCATCCCAAAGTTGCTGGTTCCGACCAGATGCAAAGCTCAATGCATCGAGCTGATCCAACACCAGCACACTTTTTCGGCCCGCCGCTACCCCAGCAAGAACCACAACGGGAGACTCTGGTAAATCCAACGCATGGCCAAGTTGCCGCGCGGTCAGCGCATGAGCTTGTATGTCTAGGCGCACGGGCAGGACTGGTATTCCTGCACTCTTCAAAAGACGGAAAATCTGAGCGGTGGTGCAACTTTTTCCAAGACCGGCCAGCCCCATTATTACGACCTGGCTCTTAACTCCGTCGCGCAGAGCTTTGAAGGCTTCAAGGGCTTCCGCGCGCTCAATAGGTGGGTCAACAATCAATTCTTTCTCTACATGGCGAAGGTAACTTTCGGCTCGTAGGTGGAACCTAGCTTGAACATTCGGATCGCGCGTCCAGTCGCGCTCTGCAAATCCGGCTTCTGCCAAGGTTTGGAGCACAACATCCTGAGTAATTGGTTGGCCGAACCATTCATAGATCATTTCGCCTAGCACTAACCTTACCAATGCAGGATCGAAGATTCCCCAGTCCGGCCTATAAATAGACAGACATATGCGGTCCTCAACGGTCTTTATAAGCCTGCTCTCAGTTTGACCGTCAACCCTGATTCGTCGAAGAGCCGAGTAGGCGTTTGCAAAGTTTCCTTTGAAGATCGGAGCAAGGACGTATTTCTCAAATTGAGATCGCAGTCCCGAATTACTCTTAAGATGAGTCTCGAAAGCCTCCGCAGTTTGTGAGCGGCTCGCACGTTCGCTAAGTTCGGTTAAGTCTCCAGCAGTGTTGGCCGAAATAAAAACCGAAACACCGTTCGCGTTCCCTTCCAATTTCCTGAAGAGATCTCCGAGTTTAGACCGACCGTTTGATTCAATCTTGGTTAATTCACTTAGTGACCATGTTCGCGTCGTCTGCCTTTTCACAGAATGAAATTCGCGCGTTCCGTTCGCTAAGGCTTTGATGAATTCTATGCCTACCGCATCGTCTCCAAATGGTTCAATGATGAGTGAGGTTGCTTCACCTTGAAGGACATCAAGCAGGGAATCTACTGTCCAGATTCCTTCGTAACGATTTCCGAGTTTGTCTGATTCTCCTCCTGCGCGTGGCATTCACATCCATAAGACGATCATTCCGAGTCCCGCAAAGGTTAATTGTTCCTTGCGCGATTTTTTCTATCATTTTTCTGTCTCGGGTTGCGATTTTCTTGCGGGGGTGGAGGGGTAATGGTGGTGGAGCGATTTGACGAGATTATTTAAGGCGTTTGGTGTTCAAGGCACTGGCTTGGATGTGGCCTCGGTCTGAAATTTGACGGTGGAGGACCAGCCGGGGATGCGTTCTGTTTCGCGACTGCCAGGTTTGCGGCGGCAGGACCACTCGATTTGCGGTTCGTGGATTTCTTCCAAGGCAATCTGGTCGCGAAGATATTCGCGGGCGAGGGAGAGTGGATCGTCACTTCGCGGGACGATGACGGTGCCTCGGTGGAATTTGGCGCGGGTGATGATGCGCAGATCGGGCGGGCCTTCCCCAAAGCGCCGGAGTTGGGCGGGTGACTCGGGCGCGGCGAGGTCGTATTCTTCGTCAGGCATCAACCAGGCGTCGATCTCGCAAGGAAAGTAGAGGCCGTCGCGTTGGCCCAGCCGCAGGGTGAAGTCGTGGCCTTTCCAGCTTTGACGCTGCCCGACGGGAGAAGGATTGCCCAACGATCCACCGAGGTAGGAGGCGTAGACATACACGGCAGACGATTCGAGGTGACCGTGCTCCTGGAAATGTTCATGCCGGGCGTGCCAGTCGGCATCGGCGCGGATTTCGAGCCCGGCAAGTTTGCGCCAGTCGGGTTCGTGGAAGTGGAGGTTGCCGATTTCGAGAGTGAGCCAGCGGTTTATTTTTCCTCTCTCTTCAGATTTATCAAAATCGTAGTGGCGAAGGGATAGGCTCCAGCTCCGACGCGGACAGTGCGCGAGGGGTGTCCAGAGATGCAGGTCCAAGTTTGCGTCATCGTCGGTGGTGCCCCATGTCTCCCCGAGAAATTCGATCCAGCTCATCGGTTAATCCTCGTAGTAACCATGGAAGTGGAGGTGGACGTAAATATCTCCGCGAGTGAACTCGTGGCCGTGTGGGCTCTGGGCGTAATCGGAGATTTCGAGATGTTCGGGACGCTCCAGACCGAGGAGGGCGTGCGTGCGGCGCAGGGCATACGTCTGCGGGTCGCGAACGTTGCGCGGGATCTGGACGGTGACCATGCCAAAGGGCAGATCTTCGACGAGGTAAAGTTGCGCATTGGCTTTCCAGAACTCCGCTTCGCCATCGCTGGAGGCGGGCTGCCCGGTCGAAGTGACGAGTGATTCCTCAGGTTTCCCAAAGAAATTTTCGCAGTTAATAAAGCCGGCAAATTCGAGCGTAAACCAGCGGCGGTCGCGCCCTGCCACGCGCCAGATGTGGTCGCTGAAGAGGGACGTCTCGACGGGGGTTTTCTTCGGACCTAAAGAAAATTCCGTGAAGAGATAGCCGCTATCGTCGTGCAAGTCATCGCCCGGCGACCAAAAGGTGACCTGCTCCAGCTCGGTCCAGTGCTGAATGCGCGGGCGGAAGTTAAAGTTTTGAATGATGAGGCTGGGTCGTCTCCACGCGGGGACTCGCCGCCATTGTGGGCCGCCTGCGTGGTAAGTGAGGGCGAAAAGCCAGCGAAGGTCCTCCGGTTTCTTATCCTTCGGTTCGATCCAGGCCGTGAACCGCGAGGTGCCGGGGGCGAGCAGCCATTGATGTTCGCGAAAGTGCAGCATGTTTCTGAAATGAGATGAAGGGGCAACGATGCTGGAGATGGCGAATGGTTGCCTAGTTAATCATGGATGACGCAACCGCATCTTCAAGCAGCGAATCGCCAGAGAATGATTTGTCCGATTCGGAGAGTGTTCTCGAAAAAATAATAACGGCGAGTTTCCCCCCACACACACTCCGCGACGTCTGAATATGCCCCGCAATGCCGTTCAGGCACCTTTCCCGTTCCCCCAAGTAAGGGTGGTGGCTTGTGGTTCGGTGGCTGACTTCCAATTAAGGCCTGTCATTGACCGTCCAAACCGGCCTCCAAGGAATAATTAATTATCGGTCCGGGAGTTGATAACTTTGATCCCGTACACCGCAGGGCAAATTCAAACGTCGCAAAGAACTAAAAACCATCCGAGTCGCATCGCACTCTGGATGCGCAGAAACTAAACTTTCCCTCCAACTTTTGTCAACGTGGAGTCGCCCGACAATCGTGAGGACTTTCTGTCCAGGCGGCTTTGGAACCGCAGGATACCGGTTATGCGCCGCTTTATCGTGGCGGGGGTGGTTTTTTCCATTTACATCTCACTCGCATGCGACTGCCCCGAGTAATTTCTAATTTTGCCATAACCGCAGATGGCAAGGTCTCAACTCGGAATCACACGCCGTCGGGATTCACCTCGGATCGAGACAAACGGCGGCTGCTCGAAATTCGCGCGATGGGCGACGCGTTGCTGGTCGGTCGCGGGACGGCGGAGGCGGATAATATGTCGATGACGATTCCGGCAGAGGATTTGCGAGCGGAACGACTCGCGCGCGGGCAGGCGGAGCATCCGGTGCGCGTGCTCATTTCCAATTCGGGCAAAATTCCCGCGACGTTGAAGGTCTTTACCAATACCGCCGCGCCGACATTGATTTACTCCACGGAAGCCATGCCAGCAGCAAGCCGGGAGGAGTTGCAAGGCCATGCAGAGTTGCATCTGACTGCAGCGAAAACCGTCCCGTTGGGCTGGGTACTGGACGACTTGCAGGCAAATCACGGCGTGCGCACGGTGGTCTGCGAGGGAGGGCCGACGCTGCTGAAGGCACTATTGGCGGAGGATTTGCTGGATGAAATGTTTGTGACAATCGCCCCGAAGATTTTCGGTGGGAAAGAAGCGCCCACAATGACGGGTAGAGGAGGCTCGTTCCTTCCGCAGACGCGACATTTTCGCTTGAAAAACTTTTTTGTGGAAAACAATGAGGTCTATTGTCATTACGTTACGCGTATAACCCGTTGAATCATGCACACCGGCAACTCCATACTCATCCGAGCACCCCGGGAAAAGATCTTTGAAGCTGCCGCCGACCTCTCGCAATGGCCGAGGATTCTTCCCCATTACCGGTATATCCGTTACCTCGAGAGCGCCTCGGATCGGCATGTGGTGAAAATGGCCTGCCACCGGACGGGCATCCCGATTGCCTGGACTAGTGAGGAGGTGATCGACCGTCAGAAAATGGAAGTCCGCTTCCACCATCTCAAGGCCTTTACGAAGGGAATGAAAGTCGTTTGGACTTTCACCGACACGCCGGATGGAGTGCTGGTGGAAATCATGCACGACCTGCGATTTCGCATCCGCCCGCTGGCTTTGATCGCCGAGCCAATCATCGGGAAATTTTTTATTTCCTATGTTGCCAGCCAGACTTTGAAACATATGAAACTCCACTTGGAAAACTCCGCCGCGTGAGCCAACGCGCCGTCATCACCGGGCTTGGACCCATTACTTGTATCGGGATTGGGAAAACTGCATTTTGGGACGGACTGCTCGCGCAAAAGAGCGGCATTACGCGGCTCACCAGCTTCGACACAACTCTCTATCGAGCACATTGCGCGGGGCAAATTTTAGATTGGGATGCGACTCGTTTCTTCCCGCCGCACCGTCTGAAACGTCTGGATCGTTACGCTCAATTCGCCGTGGCCTCGGCCCGACTCGCGCTCGATGACGCTGGCATCGAAGCCAGCCCAGAGAATCCGACGGACCGCATTGGTGTCAGCTACGGCACCGCTCTCGCCGGCATCGCCAACGCCGAGGGACAGCACGCGTTGTTTGTGCAAAAGGGACCTCGCGCGGTGCATCAGACGCTGGCCTTGCAAGTCTTCGGCGGCTCGGCTCATTCCAACATTGCCATTGAATGCGGCTTGCGCGGAGTCGGCACTACAAACTCTAACTCCTGCGCCAGCGGCACGGTCGCCATCGGCGAGGCGCTACGCTACATTCGCGACGGCTGGGCCGATGCGATCGTCGCCGGAGCAGCAGAAGCACCTCTAAGTCCGCTAACTTATGGGGCGTTTGCGTTCATTAAAACCATGTCGCAATGGACCGGCGATCCGGCGCAAAGTTGCCGGCCATTCGACTTGCATCGTGATGGGTTCGTCATGGGCGAGGGCGCGGCCAGTCTGGTCATCGAGGAATACGAGCACGCCAAAAAACGTGGCGCTCACATCTATGGCGAGGTGCTGGGTTACAGCCTGAACAACGACGCGCACCACATGACGACGCCCCTGCCCGGCGGCGACTCTGGGATTCGCGCGATCCGCGATGCGCTGGCCGATGCAAAAGTGAATCCGGAGCAGATCGACTACATCAATGGCCATGCGAGTTCCACCCAAATGAACGATGCCAACGAGTGTTTCTGCGTGCAAACCGCGCTCGGGCACGAGGCGGCGAGTCGCATTCCGATCAGCGGGACCAAAGCCTATACGGCGCATCCGTTGGGCGCGACCGGTGCAATGGAGGCGATCATTTGCGCGCTTGCTTTGGAGAATAACTGGGTGCCGCCCACTCTGAATTACGAAACTCCCGACCCGGCTTGCGCACTCGATATCGTTCCAAATGAAGGGCGTGAGAAAAAGCTGAATTACATCCTCACAAACAGCTTCGGCTTTGGCGGGATCAATAGCTGCGCCGTGCTCGGGCGAGTCTAAAAAACGAAGTCGAGTTGCAGTGTTATCTCGGCTCTATTTCACTGCGACTCATCGGGATGCTGGCCAGTGAGCGCGTGCCGGATGGTTTTTAGCAGCGTCTCCGCCGTGTAAGGCTTCGGCACGAAATAAGGAACGGCCATCCCGATTTCCTTGGCCACATGAGCATTGGAAGACAACCCGCTGGAACCGATGACTCTGACCTCCGGATGAATCGCCTTCAATGCGAGGATTGTGGCCGGCCCGTCCATCAAGGGCATGGCCATGTCGGTGAGAACGAGGTCAATTTTCTTCTGGTTCTGCGCGTAAATGGCGAGTGCCTCGACCCCGTTGGCCGCGAGCAAAGTGCGGTAGCCAAAATGTTCCAGTGTTTTCTGGACCGTCTCTCGAATAACCTGCTCATCGTCCACGACTAAAATACATTCGTCGTGGCCGTACGGGAGCGGCTCGGGCAGCGGTGCGATGGCGGAAACGGCGGCCACGGAGGTGGTGGACGGGAGATACACTTCAAACTGCGTTCCCTTCCCAACCTCGCTAATGAGAGTGATAAAACCGCGGTGGCTCTTAATGATTCCGATGCTGGTGGAAAGCCCGAGGCCGGTGCCCTGGCCCATAACTTTGGTGGTGAAGAATGGCTCAAAAATTTTGTCCCGGACTTCTGGCAGAATGCCCTCGCCGGTATCAGTGACTTTGATGCGAACGTAATCCCCTGGTCTCGCATCCGGGTTCATCGACGCGTAAGTTTCATCCAGCCGGACATTTTGCATGTCGATGGAAAGATGTCCGCCTCTCGGCATGGCATCGCGGGCGTTGACGCAGAGGTTGAGAAAGACTTGATGTAACTGGGTGTGGTCGCCGGTGATGGTCCAGAGATCGCGGCCAATATTCAGCTCGAAGGTGATCGACTTCGGGAACGTATCCTGCGCGATTTTCTGGATGTCGCGCAGGATGTAGATCGGGTCCACGACCACGCGCTGGCCCTCGACACCGCGGGCAAAGGAGAGCACTTGCTTGACGAGGTCCGAGCCACGCTGGGCGCTGGTCAGAAGGGTTTGTAGCAATGTCTCGGTGTCTTTGTCGGGAAACCTCGTTTTAAGGATTTCCAACGACATCATAATGGGGGCCAGCATGTTGTTTAGGTCATGCGCGATACCGCCAGCGAGCGTGCCAATGCTCTCCATGCGTTGCGCACGCAGAAACTGGGCTTCGAGTTTTTTCTTCTCCGTGATGTCGGTGTCGATGCCGAGAATGGATTTGGGCTGTCCTGCGCTGTCGTTCACGACCGTGCAACGCACATCTATGGTCAGATCCTTACCATCCTTGGTGCGCTTGACCGCCTCTCCGTGCCATTCCCCGGTGGAAATAATGGCGTCCAGAACCAAGTCAAACTCGCGGGGATCTTTGTAAAGCAGCCCCACGGAATTTTTGCCCAACACCTCCTCAGAGGTCCAGCCGTAGGTGCGCTCTGCGCCTTTGTTCCAGTAAATGATGCGCCCTGAGAGATCCTTCACATGAATAGCTTCGCGTGCACTGTCCAGTAGGGCGGCCTGCTCGCTCAGACGCTGTCCGTCGCGCTTCCTTTGCTCCTCACTTTCCCGACCATGAGTAATGTCGCGTGCCACAGCGAAGACCTGTCGTGTCTCCGGCATGGGATAGACGTTCCAAGAAAGCCAGCGATGAGTGCCGTCCTTGCAGAGGTAGCGATTCTCGAAGTCCCGGCAAGGCTTGCCGAGCCGGATTTGTTCCTGCATGGCGCCGGTGACATCCCAGTCCTCAGGATGGACGAATTCCAATAATGGACGGTTGGTGAGCTCCTCCGCAGTCCAGCCGAGAGTGTGGGTCCAGGCCGGATTCACCAGTTCGAGCCAGCCATCGAAATTGGCCACGCAAAGCATGTCCATCGAGTAGTTAAAAAAACGGTCTCGCTCCTCCTCCGCGTGCTTGCGGGCGGTGAGGTCTTCCGTGACGGCAATGAAACTCGACTGCTGGCCCATCGGATCGCGAATCAGCGAAAGGCTGATCTGACTCCAGACCACGCGACCATCTTTTCGGAGGTAACGCTTCTCGTAAACGCAGTTTTCCCGGCGGCCGTCCCGCACATCGTCGATCAACCCCTGGTCGCGCTTCCGGTCCTCGGGAACGGTGATGGAAAAAACATTTAGTCCATGCAACTCGGCCTCGCTGTAGCCAACCATCTGGCGGTAGGCGGCGTTGGTTTCCAGAAACTGCCCCTCGAGTGTGGCAATCACCATTCCTGTGGCCGCATTCTGGAAGGTGCGCCGGAAACGTTCCTCGCTCCTTTGCAAGGCGTTCAGGGCAGAGACCCTCGCAGTTACATCCAGACCCAAGACCAGCCGGGCCGTGGCCCCTTGAAATTCGAGTGGTTGCGACGTGATATCGACCTGGATCGTGGTTCCGTCTTTACGCAGATGCCGCCAGAGACCCGAGTGACCTGGAGCCGAACCCAGGTCGGCCAGTCTTTTGTAAATGGCCGGCACATCCTCCGGCGGGCGAATGTCCAGGATGGTGAGTTGGAGAAATTTCTCCCGCGAATAGCCATACATGGCGACGGCCATGTGGTTCACCTCCAGAAAGCGCAGCGTATCCACATCATAGATCCACATCGGATGCGGATTGTGCTCAAAGAGCCAGCGATGGCGTTTCTCGCTCTCACGCAGGACTTCCTCGACGCATTTTCGCTCTGTGATGTCCATCACCATGCCAAGGCGGCGAATAGCTTTTCCATGTTCGTCGGTGACGAGTTTCCCACGCTCCGATATCCAGCGAATCTCGCCGTTGTCGCGTCGGCGAATACGATATTCTGTCTCCCAATCCGCGTCGGAGCTTCCGGCTTCCGTCCCTGCGAATAGATGGCGATCCTCTGGCAGCACAAATTCAAGGAACGCCTTCCGGGTTCCGCTAAAATCCTTCAATTCGATGCCAAACAAAACGCTCGTCTCCACAGACCAAGTGGACACATGGGTCATGAGATCGAGTTCCCAACTGCCCATCTTCGCTATTTGTTGCGCCTCGTGAAGCAGGGCCGTCATGCGCTTTTCCTGGCGAATCTGGCGCCGCAGCTCCATCACCGTCATCACACTCTGACTCAACACCCGCAGCGCACGCTCCTGCTTCGGCGTCAGTTTACGCTCCACGCGGTCGATCACGCACAAGGTGCCTAAAACCTCCCCACTCGGAGTGACCAGCGGCGCTCCGGCATAGAACCGGATGCCGTCCTCTTTAAGCACGAGCGGATTGTCTGCAAAACGAGCGTCCTGCAAGGCATTCTCCACCACGAGCAGTTCCGGACCCGCCAGCGCATGAGCGCAGAAAGAATGATCGCGAGGATCTCCCTCCGACTCCAATCCGACCTTCGATTTAAACCACTGTCGCGACTCGTCCACGAAGGTGATCGTGGAGATCGGCGTTTCGCAAATCTCCGCTGCCAATGCGGTAATGTCGTCAAGTTTCGGTTCCGGCGGCGTGTCCAGAATGTCGTAGTCGCGTAGCGCAGCCAGCCGCGACGCTTCGTTGGGGGGAATGGATGCTTTCATCGCTGGGAGCTAAAAAAAACCAACATAAACATTCTTCAAAGCGGAAGAATGCCACAACTTGTCACAAACCCGTCTGGATTCCATGCATTTCCCCAAAAAGTGGCCGGGAAGTTAGAAGAAATCTTGCGGGTCGACTCTGATCGCCCGAATCGAGCACCCGGCAACGACCTTCTGACCACCCCGCCGCACACAGCCGTCGTCCTGCCGACAAACGATTTATTCCTACCATGGACTCTATCAATCGCCAACAACCTGAAAACAACCACGAAGACCTCATTGGACCGAAAGCCATCTCGAAAATCCAGGAGCTGATCCACAAATCGCCGACCTGCTTCTTCGTCACCGCCGAGGGGATACAGGGACCGCACGGCGCGCGCCCGATGAGCGTCCAGAAAGTGGATGATGCGGGAAATCTCTGGTTTCTCAGCGCCGACGACAGCCATAAAAATCTCGAAGTCGCCGCCGATCCAGCAGTGAAACTCTATTTCCAAGGCTCGGCGCATTCCGATTTTCTGCTCATCAATGGCAAGGCGACCATCTCCCGCGACAAAACGAAGATCAAAGAACTCTGGGAGCCAATTATCAAAACGTGGTTCACCGAGGGCGTGGACGATCCACGCATCACCGTTATCCAAGTTACACCGACGGAAGGCTACTACTGGGACACCAAGCACGGAAAAGCCGTCGCCGGGATCAAAATGCTCATCGGCGCGACGATCGGGAAGACGCTCGATGATTCCATCGAGGGCCGACTTTCAGTCTAATCATAGCGGCATTTTTCGTGGGATGGTTCAGACTGGGTTCGCTGCGATTGACTTGTCTAATAAAACACGTCCTTCTAGGCGGTATGAAATTTCCCCTACTCTTCCTACTCGTCGCCTGCCTCCTCACCCGTGTCGCGCAATCACAAAGCGTGGCCAGCATTCCCTTCATGAACATGGAGGGCAAAGCCACCTCTCTCGCCGACTTTAAGGGCCAGGCCTGGCTCGTCGTCAACGTCGCCTCGCGCTGCGGCAACACCCCGCAATACACCGGCCTCGAAAAACTCGCGAAAAAATACCAGTCACAGGGCCTCGTTATCCTCGGCTTCCCCTGTAACGACTTCGGCGGACAAGAACCCGGCAGCACGAGCGAGATCCAGGAGTTTTGCAGCGTTAAATACGGCGTCACTTTTCCCATTCTCGACAAAATCCACGTCAAAGGATCGGACCAAGCTCCCCTCTATGCCGCCCTCACTGGCTCCAGCGCGAAATTCCCCGGCGCTGTGAAATGGAACTTCGGTAAATTTCTCATTGGCAAGAACGGCGAAGTTCTCGCCCGCTTTGAGCCGAAGGTGCAGCCCGAAGACCCCGCCGTCGTCACCGTCATCGAAGCCGCGTTAAAGTAAAAGAGACGGCCCGTCCATCAGGAATAGCACAGCGTTAGACGCGATTCGTCTGGGTCTCGGCACCTCGAAAACAGCGTCCAGTGGAGAATCTAAGAAGGCGTCGCTAAAGTCAGTTGTAGCGTCGAGCCTGTGACTCGATGGGCTGGGTGGCAGAGGGATTTCTTTCGAGTCATACGCTCGACGCTGCCAACCCATCCAGGATGCAAACGGTCCATGCACGACTTATGAGACGCCCTCTGAGAGTGCGGACAATGTAAACGTGGCGGCAGATGGATAAAATGAGAGGTCTGACCCGAATGGCACTAAGTTAAGGAGATCGCGGCTTCTGGGGAGTGCAGTGCCGCCGGCCTGCTGTTTTTGGCGGCTCGCCAAAAAATCGTTATTCATTGCGAAGCGCACTTTTACAGGGAGAAATGTGGCTGTCGCCAGTGGAGACGCTGTTTTAGGCGATCCGCCCAAAACAGCAACCGAGCCGGTTGCGCTCCCCAGAAACTCACCCCAATCGCCTTAAACCACGCTTAACTTAGTGCCATTCAGGTCTGACCAATAAACATGGAAGTCAGATCATTAAAACTGAAAGTCAGAGCACTAAAACTCGATGGCAGATTGCTAAATATTGTCGGCAGCTCACTAAATATTAGCGTCACATTATTAAAACTTGATGGCGGATTGCTAAACTCGAATAGCAGATCGCTAAAACGGAACGGCAGAAGGCTAAAACCTTGCGTCTCCCTATTAAATATGGGGCAGTTAGGCTCAATTTGGCCGTGATGATTGTAGGGTCGATTCTGTGAATCGATAGGCAGGACGGTCCAAAATTCGGCTTACCGAGCCAACTTTGTAACACAAATAAGCTACTACCAGATAGAGCCAGCAGGGGGTTGCAGTGAAGCGTCCATATTCTTAATCTCTTTCTCATAAAATTATTTCAGTGTTTTTAAAGTAGTACCTGTTCATTTCTCTCATTATCATGCACCCTGCCCTCATGACTGATCCTGTTTCCACTAACGTCCCCGCTCCCGAGCCTAAAAAACGCAAGGCTCGGGGAGTGCTCAACACCCGATGGCTCAAGCAACTGACCTCCGATGAGGAAATCATTAAATCGACCATCGACGAAATGAGCGGCGACACCTTGTTGACAACTGAACTCGCCCAGCATTGTATCGACCGCGACAATACGGTGCCGATTACCCCTGCGAGCCTCACCGTTCTTCTGAAGCAAGTGGCCGACGCCCGCAAGGACGGGGCCAATACCACCACCAAACGGGCGGCACTGAAGAGCCTTACCGGGGGCGAAAAAACGGATACCAAGACGGCCGTCGCCGCCATTCGGAATGTGCAAACCCGGGCCAAGGGCAAATATGAGGAAGCCGATCCGGCTCGCCTCTCCGCCTATTACGTCGGCAAACCGCTTAAAACCCGGCTGCAAATTACCCAGGCAGGTGCGGCGGTCTTTACGCTCCTGCGCACAAAGGACGATCAGGATCAACCAATCGCCCCGGAGGACGTTTTGCCGGGTTACGACCAGTTAAAAATCGATCAGTTGGAGATCGATCTGGGGAGTTACAGCGGAGTGCAGACGCGTCAAAGCGCCGCGCGCAAGACGGCGAGCGACGGGCGGCTGACGTTCGAGGAAAGTTGCGCCCAGGTGGGTCGTCGCCGTCGCAAACTGCAACTCGCCATCGACGCCGAGCGCCCTTTCACAAACCCGAACAACGCCCCACTCCGCACCCGCCTGGGTCTCCCCGCCAATGAACCCATCGCGTAAGGAGGGAAATCCACATTCCAATGCAACTCCAATGGAAAAAGACCATTTCCACCTGACAAGAACACCGCCCTACATCTAAGTGATGCTAATCGCCTCCGTGCGTTAGGCGAATTTCGCGTTTATGCAATTTGGAACTTTCATGAGGTCAGTGATGCGGGGGATCGGGATCACATTCCTTCTTCTTGCCTTATGGTATATCGCATACGGATTTTTAGTTCCCGCATTAGCTCCTGCGATTCCGCCTAGAAGACTGTTCATCCGTGGGTGCGTGCTCCTCTTTTTTAGCATCTGCTTGTTGCGTCGAGCACTCATTAGAGAGTTTCTCCATCCCAGTCGTTACGACATTTATTTAGCGACTATCGCAGTTCTCCTCTGGTCTTACATCTTATCGTGGGTTTACACTCCTTCATTCTGGGGGCGTGTTCTCCATCTTTGCTATTATCTGCATCTAAATAAGGCTACCACTAGGTCTCTGTTTGGCATCGGTTTTTTCTTCAGTTTCGCACTTGCCTCTTGTTTATGTCTCTTTCACGTCACTGTTTTAGTAGCTCCACCACTACGATTGCGTTTTCGTCCTTTGCTCCTTGGTCATACCGCAGCTTTCTTTTTGCTATTACTGTCCATCGGCATCGGAAGTCGCATCGCCAATCATCCTTTTCCGTATTTTTCTATATCACATCACTCATGAGCTTAAATCGCCTAGCCCTATGGAAGAGGGCATAGCTAGTTTGACGGGCCGCGACTCGTTTTCTGCCTAGCCGAGAAACCGAGTTTCACCAACTCAGTCCGCCTTTTCCTCGGCTTCCTCGCCGAGTTTGACGATGTCGCCGTCTTTGAAGAGGATGCCTTGCAAGACTTCGCGCCAGAGCGGTTTCTTGCGCAGGAGAAATTCGAGGTCCATCCCGAAGTGCTTGAACTCCTCCTTCTGCGCATTGGCCATAATGGCTTTGGCGGTTTTGTCTTTTTCGAGTGACATCCGCTGTTCATACCAGCCAATCGCCTCGGCCTCCTCGGTGAGCGAGACTAACATGCGGGCAAAGGTGCGGGTTTCCTCGGATAACTCCGACGGCGGTTCGTGATATTGATCAAATCCCATAAATGAGGTAGCTGCCGATTGAGGTGGCGGTGAAGACGGGAACGGAGCGGAGTTAGACGGAAGTGGAGCCTGTCTCGCCGGTCTCGGAATCCTGAAAGAGGCTGGCGTGGTAGCCGCCGCGTTGAAGGGCTTCGATGATGGCGTCGTGGTGGATGGTGTCGGGGCGAAAGGAGACCCAGATGCCGCGCTCAATGAGGCGGACGCCTTCGACGCCGCGCAGTTTCTGGAGAATTTTGCCCGCTGCGGCTTCATCCTCGGCGGTGTTAAGGTTAGGAACGGCAAGGTCAAGTTCCTCAAATTCGTGTGTGCTCATGTTTTTAGGAAACGTTCTGTCTGGTGGCGGTGGTTTTGTCGGACTGGGAGGCGGGGTTAGTTTTCATTCGAGTTCCAATCGACTGTGACGAATTTATTTTCCAAGGGCGGCGCGAATCTCGGGGATGCGACCGGCGGAACCGAGTTTCTCGCCGCGGCTGACGATGAATTTGCGGTATTCCTCGATGAAGATTTTGCCCGGCGGGCGGAAGTCGAACTCCTCGGGTTTGTCGCGAAAGAATTCGCGATGGACGCGGGTCCAAACCAATCGTCCGTCGGTATCGATGTTGACCTTGGTGACGCCGAGTTTGGCAGCGGGAAGGTATTCGTTTTCGTCCACTCCGACGGCGGAGGGATCGAGTTTGCCACCTGCGGCGTTAATGCGGCGGACTTCCTCGGCAGGAACGCAAGAGCTGCCGTGCATGACGATGGGAGTCGGCGGCAATCCGGCGGCAGCGACTTTGTCGCGGATGGCTTCGATGACGTTGAAGTGAAGAGATTGTTGTCCTTTGAATTTGTAGGCGCCGTGGCTGGTGCCGATGGCCGCGGCGAGCGAGTCGCAGCCGGAGCGCTGGATGAATTCAACGACTTCATCGGGGTTGGTGAGGCAGGCGTGGCCTTCGTCAACCACGATGTCTTCCTCGACGCCGCCGAGTTTACCGAGTTCTGCCTCGACGCTCAGACCCTTGGCGTGAGCGCGGTCCACGACGCGCTTGGTGATGGCGATATTTTCCTCAAAATCCTCGTGCGAGGCGTCGATCATGACCGAGCTGTAGAAACCCGAGTCGATGCAGTCGTAACAGGTCGCCTCGTCGCCGTGATCGAGATGCACCGCGTAGATTGCCTCAGGAAAAATCTCCTCCGCCGCGCGGATGATGCCCTCGATCATGCGTTTATCGGTGTAATTGCGAGCGCCTTTGGAAAGCTGGATGATGAATGGCGCCTGGGACTCGACGCAGCCTTTGAAGAGGCCCATGGTTTGCTCAGCGTTGTTGATGTTGTAGGCGCCGATGGCGTATTTTCCGTAGGCGAGTTTGAAGAGTTCGGTGGTCGTGACGATCATGGCGGGAGTTTTATCGCCACCATCGTGGAGGGCAAGCCGCAATTCGCTTTCCGGCGCGATTCGCTTTTTGCCCGTGGAGTGCTTTATTCCCCGTCCTCATTGAAAACTATGGAAAACGTCATCATCGTCGGGACCGGTTGCGCTGGTCTTACCGCCGCCATCTACACGGCTCGCGCCAATCTTTCGCCGCTCGTTCTTGAGGGAAAAGAACCCGGCGGCCAACTCACGACGACGACGCTAGTGGAGAATTTTCCTGGTTTCCCAGAGGGCATCGACGGCCCGCAACTCATCATGAACATGAAGGCGCAGGCGGGCAAATTTGGAGCCCGTTTTGAGTATTCTCTAGTCACGGAATTCGAGCCCAGCGACGGTCACGCCCGTCCGCATCGCGTGAAAGTCGATGATGAATGGATGGAAACGAAAACGCTCATCATCGCCAGCGGTGCCTCCGCAAAATGGCTAGGACTTCCGGACGAAAGCAAGCTTGTCGGTCATGGTCTGACTTCTTGCGCGACTTGCGACGGAGCCTTTTACCGCAATGTGCCGGTGGCTGTCATCGGCGGCGGGGATTCGGCGGCGGAAGAGGCGATTTTCCTGACGCGCTTCGCCTCGAAAGTCTATCTGGTGCATCGCCGCGACGCGTTGCGCGCCTCAAAAATCATGGCCGACCGCGTGCTTGCCAACGAAAAAGTCCAGCCCGTCTGGAACACCGTTCCCGTGGAATATCTCACCGACGAACAGGGCGAAATGCGGGCACTGAAAGTCCGCGACACTGTTACCCTCCTTGAGAGTGAATTGGAAGTCGCCTGTGTTTTCGTCGCCATCGGCCACAACCCAAACACGAAGCCCTTCCTCGGCAAATTGCCCACCGATGAAGCCGGTTATCTTCTGCAAACCAAGGGAACCGCTACCGCCTTACCCGGTGTTTTCGCCGCGGGCGATGTGGCCGACACAGTTTACCGGCAAGCGATTACAGCGGCAGGGCAAGGCTGCGCGGCGGCCATCGAAGTCGAGAAATTCCTCGCTGATCAGGAATAATGGCGTCGCTGATTTGAAAATCTGCGACCTCACCCAGTTTTATTCGCCGGTCAGCGGCGGGGTGAAGCGTTACGTGCAGGAAAAAGTCGATTACCTGCGGCGCGAGCGACCTGACTGCGAGCATATTCTCATCATTCCCGGAGAAAAAACTGAGCGAATCGTCGAGCCCCAGCGGCGAATATACACGATCAAATCGCCGCTCATTTCAAGAACATCGCGTTATCGGATGCTCATTAACCTGGGGGAGATCGAGAATATTATTGAACTCGAACGTCCCCACATTATCGAGTCTGGCGACCCTTACCAGGTCGCCTGGAAAGCGCTCGCCACTGGCACCGCGCTGCGCATTCCGGTGGTGGCATTCTATCATTCCCACTTTCCCGAGGCGTATCTGCGCAGTGTGGAAAAATTTCTCGGCCGCACCGCCGGCGATGCGCTCATGGAAGCCGCGGAGCGCTATGTGAGGCATCTTTACAACAAATTCGCGCACACCCTGATCCCCTCCTCCGGTTTGAAACAATTGCTAGTCGATTGGGGCGTGACCAATACCGCACTGGTTGAGCTAGGAGTAAATACGAGCGTCTTCCGTCCGGGTCCACGGCAGCCGGGTTTTCGCGAGAAACATCAGATTCCCACTGAGGCAAAACTGCTCCTCTACGTCGGTCGTCTGGCTCCGGAGAAGAACGTGAAAACACTTTTTTCTGCCTTCGAGATTCTTACCAAAGAACAACCTAACACCTATCATTTACTCGTTCTTGGCGACGGCACGACGCGCGATAGTTTGCAGCGACTCTCCACGGTAACGAAGGCCGTCACATGGCTGCCGTATTGCGGCGAATCGGAAGATCTGGCGAAGATATACCGTGAGACCGACCTCTTTGTTCATCCCGGTGTGTTGGAAACCTTCGGACTCGTCACACTGGAAAGTCAATCCTGCGGAACTCCCGTCGTCGGTATTCGCGGCAGCTACATGGACCGGATTATTTTCTCCAATCAACGTCATTGGGCCGAGGAAAATTCCCCCGAAAGTCTCGCCGCTGCAATCACTCAAACCTGCCGCGAAGACTTGCGCGAGATTGGCGCACTCGCCTCGCAGCAAGTCCGGGCCAGATACGATTGGAACTCCGTTTTCCAGAAGCTGCTCAGCATTTACCATTCGTCCATTGCCCAACCGGGCTTCGTTCGCTAGATTGATTTTCTCCATGTTAGATGACCGCCAGTTTTTGATTCGTCCTTATCAATCTTCCGACCGCAGCGAGGTGCGCCGTCTATGTTGCGAAACAGGTTTTCTGGGCAATCCGATTGACCCTATTTTCGAGGACCGCGAGCTGTTCGCCGATTACCTCACGCAGTACTATCTCGACCACGAGCCCGAGTCGTCATTCGTCATTCTGGTCGATGGCGAGTTAAAGGGCTATCTGCTCGGTTCGCGTCAACCGAGGCACCAACAGTTTCACAGCTTTTTTCAGAACCTCAGCCTCGTCACGCGCGGGCTACTGCGTTATCCGCGTTACAGCGCGACTTCAAAAAAATTCGTGCATTGGATTCTCTGCAACGGCTGGCGCGAAGTACCTGCCGCGCCTAGAAACATTCCACACTTCCATATCAATCTTCTGGCCGAGGCTCGCAGTGTTCCCACAACTCGCGCGCTAATGGATGCCTATCTAAGCTATCTAACCAAATGCGGTGAGAAACAAGTCTATGGACAAATGACCACTTTCCACAACCGGCGCGGCACGAAGATGTTTGAGCGCTACGGTTTTAAGGTTATCAATCGCGCGGAGATCACAAAGTATCGCGACCTCCATCCAGAGCCGGTCTACCTCAGCACAGTACTAAAAGACTTGACCGAGAACAGCCAACTCTACGGGGGACGACTTGGTTAGTAACTAGCTAATCACTTGCGACTGATCGGGATTTTTCCGATCAGGGCTTTGTATTGCACTGTAACGAGGCCGTCCTCGATGTTGGTGATGAGAAGTTTCACAGTACCTGTCGTAGTACTCAAGGTTAGGAACTGGCCGCGCGTGTAGTCCTTGCCATTGATCACCGCAATGCTAGGAGTATCCAGAATAATGGAAGTCACCTTGTACTGCTCGATAGGAATGCGGAGGAGTTGCTCCTCGTTTACAGCTGCCTTCGCCCGCGGTGTGAAACCGATGGGCCAGAATGGGTTGCGGCCTTTTTCAGGAGGTGCAAACGTGGATTGGGTATGGGCGTGGTATTGGCTGACTAATGGAGTCACTGCAGATGTAGCAACGGGAAAGACTGGAGCGGGTTCTGAAGCCACCGGTGCCAGCTTTGGCCTAGGCACTTCTTGAGACATGGCCACAGTCACCCAAGCCAGCAAGCAGATAGTGGGGAAAGTGGTTTTCATTTAAGCAGGGTTCTAAATTCACAGACGATTCGCTGATCCTCAGGTGTGCCTGGACTCGCATCCACCTTGATAGAGCGCACGGAGAGTAGCGGCATTTCATTTTCAAATTCCGAGAGAGCGGTCATCACGGTGACAAATGACGATGGCGGAAAGCTAACATCCCACATGAAGTATTTGAAGCGCTCCAGTCCCTCACCTGGCACCGCTTCTGTCGTGCGGAGTTGCAAGGTAACCTTGGGAACGCCGCGTTTGGCGAAAAACTGGTTCACCAGCGGCGGGAACCACGCGATGGCAGCTTCCTTGGGAATCATGCCCTCGATGGTTTGCATGGTGGCGACAGAAGTGGTTGACCGATCCACGGCATTTTTTCCCAGCTTGATCTGCTTTTTCGCGTCGTCGAGCTTCGTCTGCAACTCCGGTATAGCCTTGGTGCTGGCTGCCTCCTGCGAGTTAAGCGGTCCTAACAAAAACTGAAAATAACCATAGAGCAGAATGGCAAACATGATGCCACTCAGGACCATTTTTTGGATCTGATCTTTGTTGAATTTGGGCATGATCTATTTTGTTTTAAGGGTGATCTCGAATCCGATGGCGAAGTTTGCCGTGGCGAAGCTTTTGCCATTGATGACAAGAGGTGTTTCGCTGTTTTCGAGGGATGCGAATTGCGAGGTGACGGTGCCGTAAGCCTTGCGCAGGCGCTCCTCCATGCTCTGGCGGAATCGCTCGGCGACAGCGCGCGGCTCGCGTCCGGCGGAGACACCCACAACGGTGAGTGTGACGCTTTCCCTAACCTTGTTTGTTCCCTCAAACCCGCTGATTTGAATCTCCGGTCCGGTGCCAGCCATGATCTCGCTGAAGAGCGGTCCCCAGTAAAAGCGGTTGTCGATGATTTTTTCCACGGCGGCGGTGGCGGCCAGAGTCAGGCTGGCGGCTGTCTCGTCGGCTTTGGCCTGGGTGGCTATAGGCGTGATCTTGGCGAGGTCACCTTCCAAATTTACTTTTTCCTGAGTGATCTTCGCGACTCCCGAGGATTTCATGAGATAGTAGCCATAGAAACAAACGGCCACTACCAACAAGGCAAGGATACCGAGTTTGAGCGGATCGCGTTTTCGCTCGACGATTTTCGACTGTTCTTCGTGCAGGAGATTGATGTGCAGGGGCATGATATTTTACTCCGGGAACATGGCTTCGAGCGCGGCTCCGTAGGCAATGGTTAGATTGCCCATTTCGAGATCAAACGCCTCGACGCGATTTTTGCCAATGGCTGTTTCCACATTTTCAAAGGGGTCCCAAAGCTCGAAGGGAATGTTTGTCTCGTCGCTTAGCAACTGGAGCACCTGTTCGGATTTGGCTAGTCCACCAGAGATATAAATTTTATTGACCACCTCCTCACGCTGGCCTTCGATGAAGCCAATGGAACTCCGTAGTTCGCGGGCGATGGCGATGAGTTCCTGATGGGCAATCTCGATCATGCCGGCGTCGCCTTGGTTAAAGAGAAGCATGGCGGATTGTGCTTCGATGCCTCCGCCGTTGGTCAGCGCCTCTGTGAGAATTTTACCGCCAAACTCGACGGAGCGCACAAGTAGTAGTTCCCTGCGGCTGCCGACCATGACGGTGGACTGGCTGTGACCGATATCCACTAACATAAAAGTCTCGTTTTGAAAGACTTCAGGTTTGCAATATTCGAAGGCATTGAAGAGTGAGATCGGTGCCAGTTGTAGGATACTAACATTGAGATGCAGCTTACGGAAAGACTCGCCCAGCATGGTGACGCGGCTGCGAGGGATGCCACAGACAAGATACTTCAACTGCGCCTTCGGATCGAGCGTTGTGGTGTCGGTTTTTAGAATCTGGTCACAGTCCACCACCATTTCGCTGATGTCCTGGTTCAGCAGGTTGAGGCCGTTGATGAGGAGGCCGCGGCGCAGCAAATCCGGCGGTGTGGGATATTGATCGATGATTTTCAGGAAGGCGTCGGGAGAGGATGTGGCGACGGCGATGGCCTTCGTTGGGCCGCCGAGTTCCGCGAGGATGAGTTTAAGATGGTGCACCAGCTCGTCGCTATTTTCCAGCTGTCCGCCAAAGGAGCGCACGGCGAATTTGTTGACGACCGCACGGTCAGTGCCTCGGCGCTGCAGGGCCACGCCTTTGACGGAGTGGGTGCCAATGTCGATGCCGATACTTGTGGAGTGAGTTTTGGCCATGATGAGGTGGGAGCTAAATAAACATGTTTTTCTGCCTGCTTAGCCAGAGATAAAGATCAATCTCCTGTCCGCATTTGGTCAGCAGTTCAATGGGATTTTCCTGTCCGGCGCTGGTTGCGACACTGACGAGAAAGATACGCAGGATTTCCGAGGGGAGTCGTTCCCTTTCATCGTGAGTGAGAGGCAAATGGGTGGTTTCATCGTATAGATCGACCCAGAGTCTGAGATTTTGCCACGCCTGCTTCGGGACAAGTTCGACCACCGCGCCATGTACACGGGTGAGATGTGTGATGACGCTCTGCATGGCATACGCAATATCAAAAATGCGTTCCCGCTCCTGCATGAAATCGTAGTCCACCACGGCGGCGATTTGGTCGGCCTTGTAGAGCAGATTCCAGAAATGATAGTCGCCATGCACGGTAAGCCAGGGAAGATTACCGACCATGCGGTCATAGTTTTCCGCCATTGGCTCGAGGGCTTCACGGGCGCGGGTCAAAACGGATTGCGCTCCTGCGGTGCCGGTGTCGCGTTCGGCGTATTGGGCGACCACATAAAAGCCCTCGTCGATCAGTGCCATGCAATGTGCAGGCCCGATGTCGTTGCGCATTTCCGGAGGCACCGGCGTGCGTCGGCGCGAGGCCTGGTCCAGACAACGATGCAAGTCGCCCAGCATACTCGCGGCGGAATTCATCCGCTGCCAGTCGCGATGGCTGCCTGTGTCGTGAGGCACGAAGCGATGGATCTCGACCAGACGCTCGCCCCAGAGAGTCCAAGTCTTGCCGTTGCGTTTTCGCATGATCTCGGGCACTGGAAAACCCTGCTCGATCATGTCGTTGATCATGCCGTGGAGATATTCCACCCGCTCGATGTATTCTTCGCCGTGGCGGGCTCGCAGGAGAAACGTTCCCTGCCCGGTGCGGAACGGATCGGTCGTGTTGCATTGCGTCTGCGTGGGCACATCCATCTGGATCATGCGACCCAGATCAAAATCATCGACGAGCTTTTGTAGTTGGGACCAGCTGAGCTGCACCGATGTGCGGGCATGACTGCGAAAATTAGCGTCGAGTCGGATCGTGTTCAAAAAGTTTTCGTTGTCCTGAATCAGATTAGCGGCCTGAGCACGGCGGCGGGCTTTTTTGCCCTGACTCTCCTGACTGATGTGTGTGGTGCCCGACATATCGCTCAAACTAGAATCAAGCTGCTGTCGCAACCACTTCGCCCGTGCATAAACGGGAGGTTGGCTGCGGCGAAATCATGGGTTGGAAAGTCATTTTGCAATCTGGGAGCCGGAATGTAGGATTCGCGACTCATGAATAGTCTAAGCACACAGGATGCCAGCAAGTCTCCCATTTTCAGTTACACCGCGGCGTTCGTGGTTTTCATGCTCTTTCTAGCGCTCGTTCCGGTGGTGGAAAAGCTGCTCCCTACGACGGGCAATCCGTGGTTTGCGAGAGCCGAGTTTCTCGTATATCCGATGCAGACGATTATTTGTGGGGCTCTACTGCTTTACGTGGGCCGCCGGGTGGAATTTCGCGGAATTGCATATCTATCTGTCACATTTGCGCTGGGCTTTTTCGTTTTTGCGATGTGGACCTCCCCACAATTTTTCCACTGGTCACCACCACGCACAGACGGATTTAACCCCGATGTGTTTCCCCCTGGTTCGACGTCGTATTGGTTGACGGTTATTTTGCGGTTTCTGCGCCTGGTCATCGTGGTGCCGTTTCTGGAGGAGATTTTTTGGCGTGGATTTCTCATGCGGTATGTGATCAACGAGAGGTTTGAGACGGTGCCCTTTGGAAAATATGAGCCCCGGTCTTTTTGGATTACGGTGATCGCATTTGCCCTCGCTCACTACGGCAACCACATACTGCCGGGCCAGGATTTCTATGCAGCTCTGCTCACCGGCGTTATTTACAATGCTGTGGCCTGCCTCACCAAAAGCCTCGGCGCCTGTGTTTTCGTCCATGCGGTGACAAATCTTTTTCTCGGGCTGTATATCATGTTCACAAAGCAATGGGGCTTCTGGTAGCCTGCCACTTATGGAATCTTCGTTTCTCCAGAAGCTCGTCTTTGCCGTTGTCTTCGCTGCGATCACCGCCGGCATCATCCAAGCCGCGCGCCACATGGGATCGAGTGTGCAGGAATCCATGGATGCCGACACGCTGAAGGCCCGTACTCCCAAACCCACGCCGCGCCGTTTTTAATAGCCGTCTCCCATGAAAATCGGACTGGTGCAGATGAATCCGACGGTGGGCGATTTTACGGGCAACACCGCATTCATCTCCGCGGCTTATGAAAAATTGGTCGCTGAGGGCGCGGAACTCGTCATCACACCAGAACTCGCGATTCCCGGCTATCCGCCACAGGATTTGATTTTTAAATCGCAATTCGTCCCGCTCAATCTCGAAGCGCTCCATCAACTGGCCAGGGTCGTCGGTGACGTTCCCCTGCTCGTCGGCTATCTGGAGTTTAATGAAAAGCTCTCCGGCCGCCCATTTCGCAACGCGGCCGCGCTGCTCCGCCGAGGCAAAATTACCGATCGTTTCTTCAAAACGCTGCTGCCGACTTACGATGTGTTCAACGAGAGCCGCTATTTCGAGCCCTCCACGGGCCTGAACCTTTTCAACATTGGCAACGCCAAAATCGGCGTCACGATCTGCGAGGACATCTGGACAGAGGAATATCTCAGCCGCAATCTCTACGACCATGATCCAGTCGAGAAACTGGTCGCTGCGGGTGCCAGCGTAATCGTCAATCTCAGTGCGTCGCCTTTCCAGATAGGAAAGCCAGCGATCCGGCAGCAGATGATTTCCGCGCTAGCCCGGCAGCACCGCATCCCTTTTTTTTACTGCAATGCCGTCGGCGGAAACGACCAGCTCATTTTCGACGGCAACTCTCTCGTCATTAATCATCATGGAGACATTCTCGCTCAATTTCCCGCCTTCGTGGATCAATGCGCCGTTGTGGCCACCGACGCTCCGAGTCTGCCGCTGCAAACGGTTTCCGAGGCCGAGGAAATCCACGGAGCACTCGCAATCGGCGTCCGCGATTATTTTAGAAAAACCGGCTTTCACACCGCGATCCTGGGACTGAGTGGCGGGATTGATTCCGCAGTTGTAGCCGCGATTGCTGTGGCCGCTCTCGGAGCGGAAAATGTTACTGGAGTCGCCATGCCCAGCCAGTTTTCGTCCCAAGGCAGCCTCGACGACGCCTACGCTCTGGCCAAAAACCTCGGAATCAAATGTCTAACACTGCCAATTCAGGCTGAGTTCGAAGCCATACGAATGCAACTCGCCTCTGTTTTCGAGGGGCTCGCTGAGGACACGACCGAGGAAAACATCCAGTCCCGGCTCCGCGGCGTCACCCTGATGGCGCTCTCTAACAAGTTTGGCCATCTCGTCCTCAGCACCGGCAATAAAAGCGAACTCGCCGTCGGCTATTGCACACTTTACGGCGATATGTGCGGCGGTCTGGCCGTGATCAGCGACGTGCCGAAAATGAAGGTTTACGAACTCGCCCGCTGGATCAATCGCGCCCGGGAAATCATTCCCTACAATACCATTTCCAAGGCGCCCAGCGCCGAGTTGCGCCCTAATCAGACGGATCAAGACTCGCTGCCGCCGTATGAGATTCTCGACGAGATTCTTTCCCTCTACGTGGAAAGCAAACTCGGCATCCGCGATATTATTGCCCGTGGTTTCGACGAAAAAACCGTTCGCTGGATCGTTCGCAAAATCGACCTAAACGAATACAAACGCGCGCAGGCCGCGCCCGGTCTCAAAGTCACCAGCACCGCCTTCGGAATGGGTCGCCGTATGCCTATCGCCCAGAGTTTCACTGAATAATCATGCTCTCCGCCTATCTCAAATCGACCCAACGCGCCGTGGACGCCGCGTTAAAAGTCTATCTTCCCCCAGCCAACACCAAACCAGCCACCATTCATCAGGCCATGCGCTACAGCATTTTTGCTGGTGGAAAACGGCTTCGTCCGATCCTCTGCATCGCCGCCGCCGAGACCTGTGGCGGTCGCCTCGAAAACGCTTTACCCGCCGCCTGCGCCGTGGAAATGGTTCACACTTATTCATTGATTCACGATGATCTCCCGGCGATGGACAATGACGATTTTCGCCGTGGAAAACCGACGAATCACAAGGTTTATGGCGAGGCTATCGCCATTCTGGCGGGCGACGCGCTGCTGACACTGGCCTTTGAAGTGCTCGCCGCTGCCGCTCCAACGCGACGTTTCTCCATTGCGGATCAAATCCGTGAACTCGCCCAAGCCAGTGGAAGTCGCGCCCTGATCGCCGGGCAAGTCGCCGATCTGGAAGCCGAGGGAAAGAAAATCACCTTGGCCCAGTTGCGTTACATTCACGGCGCCAAAACGGCCGCTCTCCTCACAAGTAGCATACGACTGGGAGCCATCAGCGCCAACGCCTCTCACACAGAACTGGCCGCGCTAACCCTATTTGCCGAAAATCTCGGGCTCGCCTTTCAAGTCATCGACGATATTCTCGACGTCACTCAGACCAGCGAAAAACTTGGCAAAAGCGCTGGCAAAGATATCACCGCCCAGAAAGCCACTTACCCAGCAATTCTAGGTTTGGAAAAATCACGCAAAGAAGCCCATCGCCTGACGGATAGTTCCCTGGCCGCCCTGGAGCCGTTCGGTCAAAAAGCAGACCGCTTGCGCACTCTCGCCAGCCATCTGCTCCAGCGCGACTACTAACACATCGCGCCAGAATCGAATGGAACTCGTCAGCAGCCGAATTAGGCCGCGTTTTTGTTGCCGATAAACGTCTTCAGCATGATCTGGAAATCGAACAGCGGATTCCAGTTTTCCAGATAATACAGATCGCAGTTAATGCGCTCCCGCAGGTCGGTGTCGCCGCGCAGACCGAGCACTTGGGCCCAACCCGTGATGCCTGGCTTAACGCTGTGGCGAGCGTTGTAATGCGGGATTTCCTCCTTGAAATTCTGGATCAATTCCGGGCGCTCGGGTCGAGGTCCGACGAGGCTCATTTCACCGATCAGCACGTTCCAGAACTGTGGAACTTCGTCGATGTTCCAGCGGCGCATGAAGGAGCCGATCTTGAGTCGGCGAGGATCGTTTTTCGTACTCCAGCCGGGTTTTTGTCCGACTTCTGCATCCAGGCGCATGCTGCGAATCTTGAGAATGTCGAAGATCGCGCCGTTGCGGCCCAGTCGTTTCTGACGATAGAAAATCGGCCCTGGCGATTCACGATAAACTATCAATCCGAAAATCGCGATGAGTGGCGCAGAAAGGATCAGTCCTACGATGGCTCCGAACACGTCTAGAGAGCGTTTGAAGATGGCGTTGCCAAATTTGTCGAGCGCCAGTTGGGACACTCCGAGAACAGGAATGCCGCTGACGGTTTCCAGCCGCAATCCGGAGACCAGAATCTGGAAATACGATGGGATGATTTTGAATTGGACCATCTCTTTCTCACAAAGATTCGCGAGGCCGATAATCTCATCTTTCACGCAATCGACGTCGGACATGATGACCATGTCCACCATGTGCTCATGAATCAAAGAGGATAGCTGTTCCACTTTACCCAGAGTGGGCACGTCGTCGGGCATGGTCTCACAATGGCGGGCATGAGAGGAAGTCACGCAGCCTACGAAATGGTAGGCAGAGTGAGGAATATTGGCGAAGGAATCGACGATCTTTGCCGTTTGCTCATTCCATCCCACAAAAATGATGCGCTGGCGGAGGTTTTCCACGACGCCCGTTTTTAAAATCAATCGATGGAACAAGGCATGCGTCAGAAACAACACCCCGAATATAACTCCACCCGCGAGAAGACCGTACATCCGGGAGATGGGCGGCTGGGCATTGATGAGGAGCGTGGCGCTGAGGAAGCCTACCGTCCAAAAGAACGTTCCCTTTGCGAGAATGGTGACGAGATGTTTGAAGCGCAGTAGGAGATTACGCTCGTAGAATTTGAGGTGGGCCAGCAGCAGAACCATTGTGAAGGTTCCGAAGGCGAAATAATTGACGTATTGGCCGAAAGCCATTTCACCAGCAACACCCATGTGCCGCAGTGGAGAATGGAACCGGAGAAAGAAGGCTCCGATCATCGCCGCGAGGATGACGACGGAATCAATCACCAGGGTCAGGGCAACGAGGTGTTCTTGAATCCGTGGATCGATGCGGCGGGTTTTACGACGGTAGCTCGTGCCGACCATTGGGCGGCGGAAAATACTTGAGGCATCTGCCAGTGAGGTTTTTAACAACGCTCCCTGATCTTGGTAAGTGATATCTGCTTCCATGTTTTTTAATTGCTCGAGTTGCGATGCACCGGGGTGAATTCTGGGAAGGATCGTCGAGCATCACACCACTTTTTGTGCCATAATGCAAGACTCGTCTTAAATTTATAAAATTATTTATCGGTGTAGGCGATATGTAGGCTCATTAGATTTTGCTCCCGGGCCATTGATAAACACTTAAATTCCCTCTGCAAGAAAGGAATTTACGACCCAAAAGTCAGTCTGAATCAAGCATCAAAAGACTTTCCTAGATCCTGGAAATTGGCCGCAACATTGATTAGCTCCTCTCTCTATTATGAGAGAAATCCTTCGCAGAACTGAGAATGCGATCCAAGATTATGAAATATGAGGGGTTTCAGATACAATCCACTCAATCCAGCGATTAAAAAAATGCTTATCAGATTTTGAGCTGTGGGTCTAAGTAGTTGCTGACTCGTTTAACAATTTGGGTGTTGAGGTAATCGTTGATGGCTCCCGCTCAATGCCTGATCATTTACATCAATTTCCACATGGCTGCCTCTTTTTGACCACAGTGGCTAATGCAGCTGCTTATAAAATAAGAATCCTGTGATGCTTAAACCCACAGCACTGATAATTCGACGAACCCACAGTTGCGGGAGTTTCTGCGAATAAGTGGAGCCAAAAAGATAGCCAACTAATGCTCCGATCGTCATGACTCCAGCTTTCGGCCAGTCAATTAGGCCGCCGCAGATGAAGATGATGGCGGCGACCACATTGATCAACGACCCGAGAACGTTTTTCAATGCGTTCATCTTATGTATGTGGGACAGACCCAAGAACCCAAGCGAGGCCAACATCAGAATGCCAATACCCGCGCCGAAATAGCCTCCGTAAACCGCCACGGAAAATTGCGCTGCGAGCGAGAGAATCAGGAATGTCGATGAAATCCGCGGTGTGGACGGACTTTCCATTTGTTGTCTGGCCCGAGTTTTGAAGAGGCTCTGCGCCAGAAAAAGCATCGTCGCAAAAAGCAGCAGAAAAGGGACGATTCGAGTGAAAGTCGCATCACTGGTGTGGAGCAGCAGCACACTCCCGACACCTCCGCCCACCAAACTTACCGGGATCAGCCGACCAAGCCACGGCTTGATCTCATCCATGTGTCCACGGTATCCAAAAATGCTCCCAGCCGTGCCGATCACGAGTGCGAGTGTGCTGGTGGCATTGGCGACAATGGCAGGCGTCCCGAAGAGGAGCAGCACGGGAAATGTTATCATCGTGCCGCCCCCGGCCACGGCATTAATGACACCGGCGGCAAACGCAGCGCCGAGCAGACTCAGAATTTCCTGAATAGGCATGTCCTAAAGGCCAGAGTCGCGATTCGGGACATTCAGCCCGGGGTTATCAACTTTCTCTAACCGCCAATCCCATGGAAGTCCGCTCTGTTTTCGCCAAGTGAAAACCCATGGCGTTGAAAGTCGATTCACTTCGCTAGTGATCCACTCTGTCCCGCCTGTTCCAGTGCCGGAGAGCGTGAGATTCGTGGTGATCGTTGCTGTTTCCCGCGTGATAACCATCTGACTCCCCTGGCCGCGAATGGTGACGGCGAAAAACTGTCGCAGCACCTCGCGTAGATCACTGAGAGCGGTCTCACTATTATGCCCGAAGCGATCGGAATAGTTTGTCGCTAATTCGCTTTTCACCCGACTCCAGTTTCGATCTTCCAGAGACGTGAGGAAGTTTTTCTGATGAAGTTCAATTTGCCGCCGGGGCTGCCAGAGTTTAAAGCAATAAATGGCGATGAAAACGGTCGCGAAAATCATCAGCCGCCGTCCCCAGGCATGAACTTTGAATGTGGGCAGTGACATAAAACCCCCATGAATAGCATCAAATACCGCCCAAATGTAGCGGCAATTCTTCAGCGCGTAGATGGTCAGATTCTCGTTGGCGAACGGCGCGACTACTCCGGCGCGTGGCAGTTTCCCCAAGGCGGCGTCGATTTGGGCGAAAGCCTGGAGGACGCGTTGCGGCGCGAGATCTGGGAGGAAATCGGACTCGACTCCAATGCTTATGACGTCGGTGAAATGCGCGGGCCGTATCGCTACGAGTTCATGAGGAAGCGCAAAAACTGGGGTTTTGGCGGTCAGGAGCAGCATTATTTTTTGCTGCATGCACGCCCAGATTGCACCCCAAAAGTGGACGTAAAGCATCCAGAATTTCAAAAACTCCGCTGGATCTGGCCGCCAGAGTTTCAACTAGTCTGGTTGCCGGAAATGAAGAAGCCGGTCTATCACCAAGTCTTCCTCGACTTCTTTCAAGTCGATCTGAACGACTAGCGCCGCGCCGATTTGCAAAACGGGTCGGGTCGTTTAGAATTGGCGTCCCATTTATGAGTATTATCAGTCCCGACCGGCTGGAGAAAATCCAGTTTAGCAACGATGAGATCGCCCGTTATTCCCGGCACCTCATCATGCCGGAAGTGACGCTCGAAGGTCAGAAAAAGCTCAAAGCCGCGAAGATCCTCTGCATCGGTGCGGGCGGACTCGGCTCGCCCATTGCGCTCTATCTCGCTGCGGCGGGCATCGGAACGATCTGTCTGGTGGACTTCGACACCGTGGATTTTTCCAATTTGCAGCGTCAGATTCTCCACGGAACGAAAGACGTCGGTCGCAAGAAAATCCTCTCCGCCCGCGACCGCATTCGGGATGTAAATCCGAACGTCCAGGTCGTCATGCACGACACAATGTTCCGCTCGGAGAACGCCATGGAGATCGTCGCTCCCTACGACATTGTGATCGACGGCACAGATAACTTCCCGACTCGTTATCTGTCCAATGACGTCTGCGTTTTCCTGAAAAAGCCCAACGTCTATGGCTCGATCTTTCGCTTCGACGGCCAATGCACGGTTTTCGCACCGCATCTCGGCGGCCCTTGCTACCGCTGCATGTTTCCCGAACCGCCGCCTCCCGGTATGGTCCCTAGCTGCGCCGAAGGTGGCGTGCTGGGGATTTTGCCCGGTATCATCGGCGTCATGCAGGCGATTGAGGCCGTGAAACTCATCATGGGTATCGGCGAAACGCTGATGGGCCGGCTCATCAACTTCGACGCGCTGACGATGAAGTTTCGCGAATTCAAACTGCGCCGCGACCCGAAGTGTCCGGTCTGCGGCGAACATCCGACCGTCACCGAGCCGATCGATTACGAAATGTTCTGCGGCGTGCCGCAAGCCGCTGCGAAACTTGAGGAAGACGCCGATGTGCCATCGATTTCTGCAAAAGAACTCAAGGAACGCCTCGACCGTGGCGACAAGGTCGTCCTCCTCGATGTCCGCGAGAAATACGAATGGGACATCTGCCATTTGCCCGGTGCGACTTTGATTCCACTCAACCAACTTCCATCGCGTATGAGCGAACTGGATTCGGCGGATGAGATCGTAGTGCATTGCAAGATCGGCAATCGCAGCGTGACGGCTTTTCACACGTTGCAGGACGCTGGGTTCGGGAAACTCCTGAATCTTACCGACGGCCTCGTAACATGGACGGATCAGGTCGATCCTGCCTTCCCGAAATACTGATTCGAGTTGCAGATGGATCGCGCACAATTGATCCAGATTTTGCGCTGCCCGGAAACGATGCAACTCGTCCGTGAGGCGACGGCTGAAGAAATCTCCGACTGCAATCGACGCATCGCCGCCGGGGAGATTCACAAAAAGTCCGGCGCGCCGCGCCTTGAATCGATCGAAACTGGACTCATCCGCGAAGACGGCACGATCCTTTTTCCCATTGAAAATAACATCCCCGTAATGTTGCTCGAAGAAGCTCTTGTTCTTCGTTAAAAAATCTCTAGAACGAAGCCATGCCATCCGACGCCGTGAGTTCCGAGAAAAGAATCATTCTCGATGATCTGGACCAGAAAGAAGTCGTCGATACGGAGACTTACAAGCGCAAGCTGAAAGAGCAGCAACTTTCCCTGCTCAACCTCCAGTTGCGCCTGAGCAAAACCAAACGCTCCGTCATCATGGTCTTCGAGGGACCAGACGCGGCGGGCAAAGGCGGCTCGATCAAGCGCATCACCGAGAAACTCGACCCGCGCATGTATCGCGTTTACTCGGTCATCAAGCCGACTTCCGAGGAATATCAGCACCATTACATGTGGCGTTTCTGGAACAAACTTCCGCAATACGGCCAGATCGCCATCTTCGACCGCTCGTGGTATGGCCGCCTTCTGGTCGAGCGCGTGGAAGGTTTCGCCAAAGAGGACGAATGGAAGCGCGCCACCCGGGAAATCAACGACTTTGAGCGCACTCTGACCGACGACGGCGCGATCATTTTCAAGTTCTACATCCATATTAGCAAGGACGAGCAACTGGAGCGTTTCAAACGTCGCGAGGCCGATCCCTACAAGCACTGGAAAATCAGCGACGAAGACTGGCGCAACCGCCACAAATGGAACGAGCACAACCTGGCGGCGCAGGATTGTTTCGAGAAAACCTCCACCCGCTGCGCACCGTGGGTCGTCATTCCCGGCAATTACAAATGGAGCGCGCGACTTCAGGTTTTGAAAACGATTACGCGTCGCCTCGAGGAAACCGACCTCACCACGTAACCCTGCAACTCGCCTGCAACTCGCCTGTTAGTAGCTTGTTAGTCGCCCGCTAGCACTCGATCTCGAGACGCTTGATTTTCTGGTAAAGCGTCGGGCGATAAATCCCGAGCATTTCCGCCGCTTTTTTCTTGTTGCCCTGGGTCGCCGCCAGGGCGCGGATGATGGTTTGCTTCTCGTTTTCCACCAGACTTTGCACGCTTGCAGTCGTCGCCTTGCGGCGGGTTTGCAGCCCGGCGGGCAATCGGATTTCCGCAGGCAGATGCGCCTCCTCGATGGTGTGTCCCTCGGCCAGAACGACTGCATACTCAATGGCATTGCGGAGTTGCCGCACATTTCCCGGCCAATGGAAGGCGGTGATTTTATCCAAGGCACTGGCCGTGAGGACGATGCCGTCCTTGCCCATCTGGCTGGCAAAAGTTTCCACGAACAGATTGGCCAGCATGGGAATATCCTCGCGTCGTTCCCGCAGCGGCGGCAACTCGAGTTGGAACGTATTCAGCCGGTAATACAGATCCTCGCGCAGACGTCCGCTCTCCAGCGCCTCGTCGATCGCGCGATTGGTCGCGGCAATCAGCCGGAAATCGACCGGTTTCGTTTTCGTGCTGCCGAGCGGACGATACTCGCGTTCCTGCAAAACGCGCAGCAACCGCGTCTGGAGTTCGGGAGGCATCTCGGCGAGCTCATCGAGGAAAAGCGTGCCGCCTGCCGACTCCTGGATCATGCCTGGAAAATCGGCGACGGCTCCGGTGAACGCCCCTTTTACATAACCAAACAACTCGGCCTCGATCATGTTCGCCGGGAACGCCGCGCAGTTCAGTTTCACCAGCGGACCCGTCGCCCGGCGGCTCGATTGATGAATGTGATTCGCCAAAACTTCCTTGCCCACGCCGCTTTCGCCGAGGATGAGAACACTGGCGTCGCTCGTCGCGAGGCGGCGCACCAGATCGTAGATTTCCTGCATCTTGCGACTGCGCGCCTTCGGGGAAAAATACGCCTCGGCCCGCCGCAATTTCTTTTTCAGCTCCTTCGTTTCCTCCCGTAAATGCGCCGTCTCCTCCTGCATGTTGTGCGCCTCCAGAGCGCGCCCCAGCAGACTGATCACCTCCTCCGGCGCGTAGGGCTTGCTGATAAAATGAAACGCTCCGAGTTTGATCGATTCGATGGCGTTATGCAGTGAATCTTGACCCGTCAAAATGATTACCTGGAGATCGGGCCGCGTGAGTTTCATCTCGCTCAGGAGCTCCATACCGTCGCCATCGGGCAGGCCGAGGTCCAGCAACACGGCGTCGGGATTTTCCCGCTCCACGAGGCTGCGCCCGGAGGAGGCCGTGTTGGCGAGATGCACCGTGTAACCCTTGCGCGTAAGCAGTGCGTCGAGCGTCATGAGGACGGGGCGCTCGTCGTCGATCACCACGATTTTTCCCAGAGTGGCGGCGGGCGTGTTCATGGGAGTTGCATGGGAAGGCGGACGGTTGTCTGGAGCGTTTCATTCACGATATTTCGCTCATACTGAATCACCCCGGAATGGGCGGCCAATACGCGCCGGGCAAAATAAAGTCCCAGTCCCATGTGACCGCGCACCTGACTGGAAAAAGGCTGGTGTCCCCACGAGTCCGGGTCGGTGTCGCCGAAGTATTTTTCCGTCCAGGAGAGCACGAGAAACCCATCGTCCTCGTGTGCGGCGATGACGATTTGAGCGTCGGCGGAAAGGTGGTGCAAGCTGTTCTCGATCAATTCACCGATGGCTTGAGAAATGAGGACGAAATCGACAACCACTTTTCCAGCCAACGGACTTTTTTCCCAAGTGATCTGGGCTGCCTTTTCGCCCGCCTGCAGGCTCAGAAACGGGCTCAAATCCTCCAGAAAAAAATCCGCCGGATATGGGATCGCCATTACATTGGGAGTCGAGATTCTACGATTGAGAGCACTGAGTTGAGTGGTCGCCGAGACGATCAGCTGGTGTGCCTCGGCCAGATCGGCTTCGCGCTCTGCATCTGTGTCGGCATATTGGGCCGCACTGATGCGTAAATTAATGCCGTTCAACACGTTGCGCCAGTCGTGCGTGAGCGTTCGCATCCCCTGCTCCACTTGTTGGATATTCACTCTGTCAGATGTGTCGTCGTTCACGACACCGTGTGTAGTCGGTTTCATCAGCTTGGTAAAGTGAAAGATGGAGTCGGCGATATTTCCTGTCGCCGTATCGAAACAGGAACATGCGGCCCGGGGAATACCGTCGTGCTCATCGCTCTGGCAGCCGCTTCTTGCAGTGCACAATCGACTTCCATGCCATTGGGACCGCCTTCCGACGGTGTGGAATCGACCCCCAGTCCGCTGGCACCCCATTCCAACAGTGCGGAATCGACCCTAGTCCGCTGGCACCCCATTCCGACAGTGTGGAATCGACCGCCACTACGCTGGAAGCCGATTCTGACAGTGCGGAATCGACTCCCACTGCGCTGGAAGCCGATTCCACACTGGAATTTTGGACCGAGTTTGGGGCGTAACCAGCGGTGTTGCCAGGCTGAGCCACTGGCTCTCTCATATTTTTTGGGAAATAACTGGTCGCGCCACATTGATTCTGATTAAAAATCGCACCCGACGTTTTGCGAGGCCACAACGACCTCGTCGGCGTCCACCCATGACCCATTAAGGAACCCTTATTTATGCCTAGATACCAAGCACCCACCTCCGACGAAGCTCGTCTCACCGCCCTCGAAAAAGCCCGCGACATCGCGAAAATCGACATCGCCGCCGGACGCAAATCCATCACCGCAGGCACCCTCGACGCCATTACCGGCTTCATCCTGCTCTTCCGCCCGCTCTATGTCGCCCTCGCCGCAGCTCTCGGCGGACGCATCAAAGAAGTGCGCGAACGCGAAACCGCCCGCGCCATCCTCGACACCTACGTGCGCGACTTCTGGGAAGTGCTCAAACGCCGCAGCCACCGCCTGGGCCATCCCGTCGAGATTTACACCTACTACGGCATCCCCGGCGACGGAAACGTGCCAGATCTCCACACCTTCGACGACCTCCTGAACGCCGCCGACAAACTCATCACCGGCGAGACCACCGCCCTCGGCAAAGGCTTCCCCGCCATGAGCAACCCCAGCATCGCCGCGCTCGTCCCGGTGCTCGCCGAGGCCCGCAAACAAGCCGCCGACGTGCCCCTCGCCGACCGCGCCTACACCACCGCGCAAACCGCCATCGCCGCCAAACGTGCCGAAGCCGACACCCACATCAATGACATCATGGCCGACCTCGAAAGCAGCCTCCGCCGCATCGAACCCTCGACCCGCCGCCAAATCCTGCGCAGTTACGGCGCGACCTTCGTTCCCCTCCCCGGCGAACCCGCCGACCCGACACCAGGCGAAACGCCAGCCGCCAACACACCGACAGCTCCGGTCTAATAGGATGTGAGACTACTCGTCGCCATCCACAGCTATATGAAGCGTGAACTACACAAAAAGTCCGGCCCATTGGCTTCACCGTTTTGGGACTACGCTGGTTACATCTTTCTCGCTGCATTCCTATTGTTGTCTGGCGAAAGTCTTCTTTGGATTTGGGGTGCTTTCGTACTCGCCGTATTTCTGGCTTTGCGTAGTTGGGGCCGACAGTCCGATTAGATTTTGCTTCGTTCACCATGTATTCTGATTGTCATGCTCCCAAGATCATCCGAGGACGCCTTCACTTTTGAAATGAACGCCATCAATAAATCAGCATTCGTCCGATTCCTGATGGCACTAGCGGGTTGCTTGGTATTTGCTTTTGGCACAATTAGCCTAGTCAGGGCGGATCTTTGCATAATCGAGGCCTATCGATCTCTCGAAACTTTACCTAAAGAGCTCGCTGGGGAGCCGCTTCCATCGTTTCATTCGACTCTTATCTGGTTATTCCTGGCGGGCTGCGTCTGGCTATATGCCTTCGGTATGGCCGTGCGGCACCTCCTTTTAGCACTGCGACATCTCCGGTCCAACAAGATGTTAGATGGTGAAGCCTCATGACCGTCCACGAACAGTTTAGACAGCGTCGGGTGAAGCTGCTTAAGGGTATCGCTGCAAGCTTCGTCTTGTTCGCGGCTGCGAGTTCGCTCGCCAACAAACATCCTTCTCCGATTCTCGTGGCGTTGATCCTTCTTGCCTTCGCCGGTTTTGGTGTTTGCACCATCCTCATCAACTTTGCCTGCAAGTGTCCGCGCTGTCGGAAATGCATCATAGCCATCAACACTCCCGACACGAGCTTCCTCTCTTTTCCACGTTATTGCGGTCACTGCGGTTTGGATTTCGAGTCTGTCGATGCTGACACACCACCCATCTAACCATGCAACCACGCCCGTTACTTTTGCGCTTGGGCAAGTAAGGCGTCGTCGATATTTAGGTCGTCCTCATGCAGATGAAACTGAAAATCATCTGCATGAGTCACCACATTAGAGGCTTTGGACGGTCTTGACTAAATTCTCGGTGCTGATGCCGAGGACTTTGAAGATGATGGAGCCGGGAGCACTCAGGCCGAAACGGTCGATGCCGACCACTTTGCCGTCGAGGCCGACGTATTTGAACCACAAATCGGACACGCCCGCCTCGATGGCGACGCGGCGACGGATGGCTCGCGGCAGGATGGATTCCTTGTATTCGTCGCTCTGACGGTCGAATCGCTCGAAACACGGCACGGAGACGACGCGGACGCCTTCGCCGAGTTGCTTGGCAGCTTCGATGGCGTATTGCACTTCGCTGCCTGCTCCGAGGAGGATGGTCTTTAACTCGCCTTTTTCGGGGAGAATGACGTAAGCACCACGTTCGACGCCGGCGCGGCGTTCGGCGACGGTGGCATCGTTGAGCATGGGCACGGCCTGACGGGTGAGCGAGAGTAGGGTGGGTCCATCGGTGCGACAAAAAGCAGCAGCGAAGGCTCCCGCCGTTTCCTCGGGATCAGCGGGACGAATGACGTCCAGATTGGGAATGACTCGCAGGGAACTGACGGTTTCCACGGGTTCATGCGTCGGACCGTCCTCGCCGACTCCCACTGAGTCGTGTGTGAAGATATAAAGAGTGGGCAAATGCGACAACGCCGCCAGTCGGATCGAGGCGCGGCAGTAGTCGGCGAACACGAGGAAGGTCGCGCCCGAGGCTCGGAAAATCCCGTGGTAGGCGATGCCGTTCATGATCGACGTCATGCCGTGCTCGCGGATGCCGAAGCGGATGTTGCGCCCGCTGGGGTTGCCGGGAGTGAAATCCTTGCTGCTGTTGATATAATTCAAAGTCGAACCGTAAAGATCGGCGCTGCCCCCGACCAGCAACGGGAGGGCGTCGGCCAGCGGCTGGAGAACGTCGCTGCCAGCCTTGCGGGTGGCGATTTTCGAGTCTGCCGGGAAGGCGGGAATTTTATCAATTAGGTTGGCCGGAATGGATTTGGTAATGCCGCTGTCGAGCAGGGCCGAGAGAGCCGGGTTGGTTTTTTCCCAGGCGAGGAAAAGCTTCTGCCAGGCGTCGTATTTCTCCTTTTGGACAGCCTGACGCGCGACGAAAAACTCTGCGACCGCCGGATCGACGTAGAAATGTTCCTCGGGAAGGTCGAGTCCCTTGCGGGCGGCATCGGCAAATTTCGCGCCGCCTTCGCCATGACCCTTGGCCGTACCAGCGACTTCGGGAATGCCCTGCGCGATGAGGGTGCGAACGATGATGAAATGCGGTTTGCCATTGGCGACGCGGGCTTTGTCGTAGGCGACGAGGAAGGCTTCCATGTCGTGACCGTCCACGATCTGCACGTCGAAGCCGTAAGCCTCGTAGCGCTTGGCTGTGTCCTCACTTTGCGAGGCGTCGGCCATCGCGTCGAGGGTAACGTCGTTGCTGTCGTAAATGAGGATGAGATTGTCGAGTTGGTAGTGACCGGCGAATGAAGACGCCTCTGCTGCCACGCCTTCCTGAAGACAACCGTCACCGGCTAACGCGACGATTTTATGATCGAAAATGGCGTGTTCGGTGGTGTTGAAACGGGCGGCTGCCATTTTGGCCGAGAGCGCCATGCCC
Source organism: Chthoniobacterales bacterium (assembly GCA_038230215.1). Classification (GTDB taxonomy): domain Bacteria; phylum Verrucomicrobiota; class Verrucomicrobiia; order Chthoniobacterales; family DASVRZ01; genus DASVRZ01. The sequence continues at coordinate 352,484 of JBBRNR010000002.1, forward strand.
ACGGCGTTGCCCACGCCTTGGCCGAGCGGACCGGTGGTGCATTCCACCCCCACCGTGTGGCCATATTCCGGATGTCCGGGGGTCTTGCTGTCGAGCACGCGGAAATTTGCCACGTCCTCGATGCTCAAATCATAGCCCGCCAGATGCAGCCAGGAATAAAGGAACATGCTGCCGTGACCCGCCGAAAGAACGAAGCGATCGCGGTTCAGCCAATGCGGGTCCGCCGGGTAAAAATTCAGCGCCTCGCCGAAAAGCACCGCTCCCACTTCCGCAGCACCGAGCGGCAAACCGAGGTGTCCTGAATTAGACTTGTGAACGGCGTCGATGGCCAGACCACGGGCAATGTTGGCAGCGCGAGAAAGAATGGGAAGATTGAGTGACATAAATGATGGGTATTTTTGGAGTGGCAAGGCTAAGAGAAAATTCCGGGGGATGACAACCCCTTAAGCCGAAGGAATCAAAAAATCTGATTTTGTAAATCGTGCGACCAGCGCTCCCTAAAGTTTTGCATTCGAGTTCCATACGAATGCGGCGTTCCCCTGCCCAAAGTCCCCCTGCATCCCGACTCAGATCCGTATGCGACGCCCTCCATCTTTAGGATCGGTCGGACGCGAAAGCGGGCTCGCCACTTCCGGCACACGCGGGATGCCCGCCGCGCCGCGCTCGCGCAATTCGAGAATCCCATCGCAGATGCCCTGGGCAATGGCGTCCCGGGTTTTTGCCTGGGCCAGACGTTTTGCCTCCGAGGGATTTGTTAGGTAACCGCCCTCGACCAGGACCGCTGGAATCTGCGGGTTGCGTGTCAGGCGCAAGCGGCGGCGGTTGATTGCGATGTTCATGAGACCCGCCTGTAGGGCCACATTGCGCTGGATGCGAGCCGCCAGGGCCGTGGCGTCGGGGCGCCAGAAAAACGTCTCCACTCCATGCGGCTCGCTCCCGCCGACCGCGTTGTAATGAATGGAAACCAGCACGGCGTCGCGACCACGATAGCGGTTCGCCAGGGCCACGCGGTCGTCGAGTTCGATGAAGAAATCGGCGTCGCGCAGCAGGATGGATTTCATACCGACGCGAGTTAGCTTCGACTGGAGCCGGAGGGCCGTATCGAGGGTGAGTTGCTTTTCGACGAGCCCGTTTCCCGTGCCGCCGCTGTCTTTCCCCCCGTGGCCGGCGTCAATGATGACCAGCGACGGCGAGGCGGCTGAGGCGAGTTGGATTCCGATGAAACAGAAAAGTAGGAGACGAAAAAGCATGATGTTTTTCTAACGGCCCGCCCAGCCGCTGTAAACATGCGCCATCGAATGGGATAGTGATTTCATTGTTCTGAGGAAATGTTGATGCAAGACGCCGAGCCACGCAAACCGCTTGCGCCGAGCGTCCAAATCAGTTTGCCTAGCGGGCCATGGATTTTCTCGACGAACTCAATAGCGGTCTGCTTTGCGGCGATGGCGCGATGGGGACCGAAATCATGGCGCGCGGCGCGCTCGTCGATGGCTGTTTCGAGGAACTCGTCGTCTCAGAACCGGGGCTCATTTCCGGCATACACGCGGATTATCTCGCCGCCGGATCGCGGGTGATCGAGACCAATTCCTTTGGCGCGAATGCCGTGCGGCTCGCCCGGTTTGGCTTGGAAAATCGCGTCGCCGAACTCAATTCCAGCGCCGCCCGACTCGCCAAAGTCGCCGCCCTCGGCAAGAACGCCCACGTTGCCGGTTCGGTCGGTCCGAGTGGACTCAGCGCCGAGGCGATCCGTGAGCAGGGCGTGGACCGGCGCGGCGTCTTTCACGAGCAAATCAGCGCGCTCCTGGATGGCGGCGTCGATTTGATCCAACTCGAAACATTTCTCGACCTGGACGAAATTCTCCTCGCCCTCGAAGTCAGTAAGAATCTCAGCGGAGTACCAGTCATATGTTCGATGGTTTGCAACGAGGAGGGTCGTCTGACGTCAGGTCTAAGCATCGTCGAAGCCTTCCGTAAATTGACCGCCGCCGGAGCCGACGTCGTGGGGTTGAATTGCCTCACCGGCCCGCACGCCATGCTCCGCGTCCTGGAAAAAATTCCACTCGAGTTCCATCTCAGTGCATTTCCCAATGCCGGACATCCGCTCTATCGCGACGGTCGATATTTGTATGGACTTTCGCCCGAGTATTTCGCCACAGCCGGACGCGAGTTTGCCGCACAGGGCGCGCGCCTGATCGGGGGCTGCTGCGGCATCGGACCTGAACACATCGCCGCGCTTTCCAAAACCCTCATCGGACTGCAACCCGCCTCGCAAAAAACCGTCGTCCGCGTCACTGAGGCCCCGCGTCCATCCGCCAAGACGCACTCTGAGGAAACGAGTTTGCTCGACCTCATCGCTGCTGGAAAAACAGTCATCGTAACCGAACTCGACCCTCCGAAAACGCTCGATCTCGAAAAATATTTCGCGGGAGCCCAAGCACTCACCGAGGCTGGCAGCGACGCCATTACGCTGGCCGACAATTCTCTCGCCATCCTGCGCGTGGCCAACGTTTCCATCGGCGCGTTGTTAAAGGAGCGATTCGACATCATGCCACTGATACACGTTAGTTGCCGCGACCGTAATTTACTTGGACTCCAAAGCGAACTCATGGGCATCGCCGCGCTCGGCATTCGCCACATTTTGCCTCTCACCGGCGACCCGGCGAAAGTGGGCGACCACCCCGGCGCGTCGTCGGTCTATGACGTGAATTCCATCGAACTCATGCGCATCATCGCGCGGCTTAACGAAGGCTACAATCACGCCGGAAAAAGCATCAAAGTGCAGACCAATTTCGTCCAGGGTTGCACCTTCAATCCCAACGCCAAAAACCTCGATACCCAAGTCGCCCGGCTGGAACGCAAGATTGCCGCTGGGGCGAGTTACGTCATGACCCAGCCTGTCTTTGACACCGCGCTCGTTGCCGAAATGCACCACCGCACCGCGCATCTCAACGTTCCGATTTTCACCGGAGTCTGGCCGTTATTAAATGGACGCCAGACAGAGTTTCTCCACAACGAAGTCCCCGGCATTTCCATTCCTGACAACGTCCGCGAAACCATGCGCGGGCTGGAGGGTGTCGAGGGTAAAAAGAAGGGAATCGAACTCGGAAAAGACATCTGCAAGGCCGTCCTCGATCATTTTCCCGGTGTCTATCTCATCACACCATTTCTCAACTACGAAACCACCGTCGAGCTCGCCGGATTCGTTAGATCGTTATGAAACTCCGATGAAACGCCGTGTTCTTTCCATGCAATACGGCGGCCTCGCGTTGGCTGGCTGCGTGCTCGCCTGGGTTGCGTGGAAATTTCCCATCCTGAGCTGGATTCAAAATGCCCAGCGTTGGGTCCAGGGCCTCGGTCCCACCAGTATCGTCGCCTACCCGTTGCTTTACGCGCTCTGCAACGTCCTGTTGCTTCCCGCTGGCGTCCTCGTCGTGGGAGCTGGCTTTTTCTTTGGATTCTGGCCCGGTTTTTTCATCGTTCTCCTGGGTAATATCCTCGGAGCCTCCATCGCCTTCGCCATTTCCCGCACCGTCGCCCGGAAATGGGTCGAACGGAAAATGCTGGTGAACGTGCGCTGGCGGGCGATGGACGAAGTCATCGGAGAAAAGGGCGGGCGCATCGTCTTTCTCAGCCAACTGCATCCCCTCTTTCCCACCAGCCTGCTCAACTATTTCTACGGCATCACGCGGCTGCCCTTTTGGTCCTGTCTTGGCTGGGTCGCGCTCGGCCAAATACCAGGCATTTTTTTCTACGTTTACCTGGGCACCATCGGACAATACGGCGTGCAGATTCTCCATGAGAAATCCCGTTTTCAACTCGGCGAGTCCGGTCTCTGGATCGCCGGTTTGCTCGCTGCACTGGGTATCACGATTACCCTCGCCCGCCTCTCGATGAACCTCCTTAAGGAAATCGACGAGCGCGCTGTGGCCCTGCAAGTCGGATGAAAAAACTTCTCATCGGAGTTGCAGGGTTATCATTCCTCATCTTCGTCGCACTCGTCACCTTCGGCCAATGCGTTGGGCTTAATCTCAGCCACGACGAGCACCAATTCATCGCCCCAGCCGTCCTCTGGGCCCGCAACGGTCTCCTGCCCTATCGCAACGTTCCGCTCTTTCATCAACCCTACCTCATCGCGCTCGACGCCTTGGTCATCAAAAACGCCTCCTCCCCCCTGCTTGCCGCCCGGCTGATTTCCGGCGCTGCCGCATTTCTCACCGGGTTGCTTCTCTTCGGCTGCGCGTGGCGGGCGACCCGAGAAAAACCCATCGGACTTAGGCTCATCTCTGGCATTTCCATAGTCATGCTCTGGCTCACCAGCCACTTGTTTCTCGTCTCCTCGGGTCGCGCCTGGAACCACGATTTACCCAGCTTGCTCGCCATTTCCGCCTTCGCACTCCTCCTTTTTTCGGACACACCGCGGCACTGGCACTGGCTCGTCGCAGGTCTGCTGGCTGGGCTCGCTACCGGCGGACGCCTCACCTTCGCCCCTTTTGCCGGACTGCTCCCTCTCACCGCCCTGTTCTGGCGAAACATCCCGTTGCGCACACGCTTTTTCTATCTGACTTGCAGTGGAATCGGAGTCGTTACTGCCCTGCTGCCCAGCCTGTGGTTTTATCTGCAAAGCCCTGAGGGCTACCTCTTTGGCAACTTCGAGTTTCCCCGTCTGCCGCTCCTCGAAGCCGATAACAATCGCATCCTGAAAACCATGACTCCATGGAGAAAACTGCGCTTTTTTTTCAAGGAAGTCATCGTCTCCAACCTCCCGCTGGCCCTTGCGGCGATCAGCCTCGGCATCATCGCTCTGCGCCAGAATCGAATGAAACTCCCCTGGCGCTGGATTGTCCCCAGCCTGGCCCTCGTCGCCGGAGCCTTCGCGCCGTCGCGTTACGAAATGCAGCATTTCTACATCGTCGTGCCACTGGCTGCATTGCTCACCGCGCGGTTTCTGCAATCAGCCAAAAGGGGCGCGATTTATCTCGCAATCGCCGCAGCACTCATCGGCTGCGTGGTGGGTCACGACGTTTTCAGGCAGCTAGGGGAAGTTTTCCAACACAACGATTGGGCCGTGACCCGGCTGCATCAGAAGGGACTGCAACTCCGCTCACGCGTTCCTCACGGAACGGTCCTAAGCCTCGCCCCCATCGTGGTGCTGGAGGGCGGGATCGACATCGCACCGTCGCTCGCCACAGGGCCATTCGGATGGAAATTTGCCGCGCTCGTTTCGCAACCGAGGCGTGGACGTTTGGGCCTGATCGCCCCGTCGGATCTAGCCTCGCTGCCGCCGCCTGCTGCAATTTTGACGGGTCAGGAATCCGACAAACTGGAAAAACCACTAGTCGTTTACGCGCGGCAGCTTGGCTATCGTCCGGAACATTTTGACGACTCCATCACGCTCTGGATGCGTCCGTAAGTGGGATTTTAACCCAGGTCGCCGGGTTTGACATTGAGGTTGGCAGAGAGTAAACGGCTTTCCGCAGAATTCTCTTAGGTAGTTTTCTAGAATAATTCGCGTCCAATTTTTTATGGAGCAAAAAGAGCTGACGCTCACCGTTAACGAAATTTACCAATCCATCCAAGGCGAGAGCACTTGGGCCGGGCTGCGGTGTGTGTTTGTGCGGCTGACATTTTGCGACCTGCGCTGCACGTATTGCGACACGGCTTATGCGTTTTACAAAGGCGAAAAGCGGGTTCTTTCCGAGATCATCAGCGAGGTGCTGGCGATGGATTGTCCGCTGGTCGAAATCACCGGAGGCGAACCGCTTTTGCAAAAAAACGTCCTACCCCTGATGACCGCGCTCTGCGACGCTGGCAAGACGGTTCTGATTGAGACGAGCGGTGCGCACGACATTTCGAAGATCGATCCGCGCGTGCATCGGATTATGGATTTGAAGACGCCGGACAGCGGCGAATCAGGGCGGAATCTGTGGACGAACATCGCGTATCTGACGCAGAAGGATGAGGTGAAATTCGTCATCGGATCGCGATTGGACTACGACTGGGCGAAGCAACAACTTTCTCAATACAATCTGACTCGCCTCTGCACCGTTTTGTTTTCCCCGAATTTCACTGTCATCGAGCCGCGTCTGATCGTGGAATGGCTCGTGGAGGATAAGCTCGATGTGCGTTTCCAACTCCAGATGCATAAGTTCATCTGGGATCCGAAAAAACAGGGAGTCTGATAATTATGAAAGCAACGATGACCAAGGATTTCACTTTTGAAGCGGCCCAGACTCTCCCCAGTGCGCCGGAAGGCCACAAATGCCGCCTGATGCACGGCCACAGTTTTAAGGTGGAAGTTTCTGTGACGGGAGAGGTCGATCCCGAAGTGGGCTGGATTTACGATCACGCCAAAATCACCGGCGCGATGAAACCGCTGATCGACCGGATGGATCATTCGTATCTCAACGAGATCGAGGGCATGGAAAATCCGACGATCGAGAACATGGCCGCTTGGTTTTGGCGGAAGATCGAAGCACAGCTCCCGGGCTTGAGTGAGATCGTAATCTACGAAACGCCGACAGCGCGGTGTAGTTTTCGCGGGGAATTTTAGGTTTCCGACTTTTTCAGTCGAGTTCCATCAGACTCAGGCGGCTTCTTTTTCCTGCTTGCGGCGCAGTATGGGAGCTTTGGTGCCTTCAACGACGGCGCGATTGATCGTCACCTCAGCCAAATCTTCGCGTCCGGGTGCCTCATACATGACGTCCAGCATGATTTTTTCAATCATGGAACGCAGAGCGCGGGCACCGGTACCCTTGGCGACGGCTTGAGCTGCAAGCGCGCGGAGACCGTCCTTGGTAAAATTCAGATTCACCCCCTCCATGCCGAGAAGCTTGGAGTATTGTTTCACCATCGCGTTTTTCGGCGCAGTTAGTATTTGCACTAATTCGTCCTCGTTCAGCGGATTAAGAGCCGTAAGAACCGGCAGGCGGCCAACAAACTCGGGAATTAGCCCAAACGCCAGCAGATCCTCGGGCTCGGTTTTTTGAAAAGCCTCGGGAATGGTCATGCTTCCGCCATTGGCGGCAACGGCGTGAAAACCCATTGCCTTGCTGCCGATGCGACGACTGACAATTTTTTCCAATCCTACAAACGCACCACCGCAAATAAAGAGGATTTTATCGGTATTAATCTGGATGTATTCCTGCTGGGGATGTTTTCGCCCTCCTTGAGGTGGGACGTTGCAGGTGCTGCCTTCGAGGATTTTGAGGAGCGCCTGTTGGACGCCTTCACCGGAAACGTCGCGGGTGATGCTGACATTGCCATTACTGCGACCGATCTTGTCGATTTCATCGATGTAAACGATGCCGATCTCGGCGCGTTTGACATCGTAATCCGAGGCCTGGAGCAGGCGAAGAACGATGTTTTCCACATCCTCGCCGACGTAACCGGCTTCAGTCAAAGTAGTGGCGTCGGCGATGCAGAAAGGAACATCCAGAATACGAGCCAAAGTTTTCGCGAGCAGAGTTTTGCCGCAACCTGTCGGTCCGAGCAAAAGAATATTGCTCTTTTCGAGTTCGACATCCGAGAAGTCTGCAAAACCACTGCTGGATGGATTCGGAACGTCGAGAATGCGCTTGTAATGATTATGAACTGCCACCGAAAGCGTCCGCTTGGCGAGTTCCTGTCCGATCACATATTGATCGAGTTGACGCTTTATTTCCGCAGGTTTAGGCACCCGCATTTCCAATGCCACCTTTTTGCGTCCATCCTCATTTAACTCCTTGTCGAGGATGCTTTTACAAACATTGATACAGCTGTCGCAAATATAAACACCCGGACCAGCAATCAGCTTTTTGACCTCGGAATGGCTCTTTCCACAGAAAGAGCACATGGTGAGATTGGAAGCTCTAGCCATAATGAAATTGTCGGCTCAAGTTTTAGGCGGGCAGGGAAGCTGGAGAAGGAGGATCGGTGGGTTTATCTTTCAATTCCGGCTTCGCCGAGGCGGGAAGTTCTTTCTGAGACTTCACCACTTCATCCACCAATCCATAAGCGGCGGCTTCATCGGCCGTCATATAATTATCGCGGTCCGAGTCGAAATTCACTTGTTCGGGAGTTTTCCCGGTGTGATGAGCCAGAATGCGGATGAGCCGCTTTTTCAGCTTATACATGAACTCTACTGTCCGCTCGACATCGCTGGCTGTGCCCTGGGCGCCACCGGAAACTTGGTGAATCATAATGTCCGAGTTGGGTAGCGCATACCGCTTGCCCTTGGCTCCGGCAGCTAGAAGAACCGCACCCATGCTGGCGGCCATGCCGAGGCAATACGTGGAAACGTCGCAGGTTAAAAACTGCATCGTGTCGTAAATAGCCAACCCGGCTGTGACTGATCCACCGGGTGAATTGATGTAGAGATGAATATCTTTTTTCGGATCTTCCATTTGCAGGAAGAGCAACTGCGCGATGATCAGATTCGCCACATGATCATCCACAGCGGTGCCGAGAAAAATGATGCGATCCTTTAGCAGGCGGGAATAAATATCGTAGCTGCGCTCCCCTCGCCCGGTCTGCTCGACAACCATGGGAACAAGCATGGAGTTATTCGGCGATTGTTTGAAACCCGAAGCGAAAGGTGAAATGTAATTCATAGTAAAATTTACACTGCCTCCGTTTGGGTGGCAACTTCCTGGACCGTCGCGTTCGCCACAAGGAAATCAATCACCTTCCCCATGAGAATGTCTTCCTGGAGACCTCCGAATCCTCCACGTTTTTGCAATTCGTTCTGCATTTTCTTGGGAGTTACACGGTATTTCTGAGCCATTTGCTCAACGCGGCTGTCCACTTCGTTGCGGTTGATGCGGATTTCTTCCTTCTCGGCAATGCGCGTCAAAATGAAAGCACCTTTCAGACGGTTGCGAGCGGCGGTGGCTGCTTGAACAACAATATCTTTTTCGTTTTCCTTGAGTTGTTCGTCAGTGATTCCGCGTTGCTGATTTTGCTGAACGATCTCCGCCATAATACGGCGAGTTTCGTTTTGCACCATGTCCTGAGGCAGCTCACACTCGACTTTGGCGAGGAGATTTTCGACCACTTGATCGCGTTTCAGACGCTCGACTTCGTTAGCGCGCTGGCTGGCGATTTCTTCTTTCAGCAGCTCGACCAGTTGATCGTAGCTGTGATCGGCGATAACTTTGACGGCAAGCTCGTCGTTCAACTCGGGCAGAATCTGCGATTTGATGCCTTGGACAGTCACATCGAAGTCCACTTTTAGGCCAGCAACTTCCTTGGCTGGAAAATCCGCTGGGATCTCGATGGTAAACTTGCGATTGTCCCCGATCTGCGCGCTAACGAGATTGTCGCAGAAGCCTTTGAAAAAAGAGTTGGGTCCCATTTTGATCCAGAAGCCGCTGTTGCCCGCGAGTGCCTTGCCGGCTTTCGGAGCGATCTCGACCACGGATTTTCCATCAACGGTGCCCGTGTAATCAATCACGGCGAAGTCGTCCATTTCGAGTCCACGATCCGTCACATCGACAAAATCGGCATGTTGCTCGCGAAGATTTTGCAAGGCGCGATCAATGTCACCAGGCTGAACCTCGGAAGACGGAACCTGCACGGGAAGTCCCTTGTATTCAGGGAGTTCGAAAGTGGGTTGGGTAATGACGGTCGCGGTGAACGACAAGCTGTGATCCTCATGGAACTCAACGTCTTGCACGTCGGAAACGGAGAGGACTTTTAGTTTTTCCTTCTGAATGGCTTCGCGGAAACCCTCATCGACGAGCTGTTTGGTGAGCTCTTCTTTGATCTCTTTCTGGAATTTTTTATCAATAACAGATTGCGGCGCTTTGCCGGGGCGATAACCAGGGATGCGAGCTTGATTTTTATATCCGGCAGCGATGCGGGACTGGGTGGCCACGACTTTGTCGGAAGGGACTTCGACTTTGACGGAGGCTAGACAATTGGGCAGGGATTCGACTTCGACGTTCATAAAATTTTGATAGGGAAAAGTCGCGAAACTTAGGCTGTCGGTTTGTGGTTGGCAATCGAAAGAACGGGAATCCGCGAAAGTTGTGGAAATTAAGGCGGGTTTTTTCTAAATGACGAGTAATGACTTTTTTTCCGATTTAGAGCGGCTAGAGTCGGCAGCATGACAAATATTGGCTTTATCGGTTGCGGAAAAATGGCGGGCGCGATCCTACAGGGCGTCTGTAAGTCGGGCAAATTTGACGGTGACCAGCTTTTTTTGCACGACAAGGATGCCAATCGCATGGCGGAGTTGAAGGCGATTTGCGGAGCGCGTCCCTTGGCCTCAAATATCGCAGTCGCAGAAGCCGCCGAAGTGATTCTCCTCTGCGTGAAGCCCTGTGATGTGCCTGCGGCATTGAGTGAAATCAAGCACGCTTTATCCGGCAAAGTGATCGTTTCCATCGCAGCGGGACTGACGATTGCCAGACTGCGGGAGCTTTCTGAAAATGCGGCGGCCATCATCCGTGTGATGCCAAACACACCTGCGTTGGTCCATCGCGGCGCGACGGCTTACGCCCTGGGCGACGGTGCCACCGAGGAGCATGCGGAGGTGGTCGAGGAAATTTTCTGCGCTGTGGGGCAGGTTTTTCAAGTCGCCGAAAGTGCCCTGGATGCGGTCACTGGCCTAAGCGGCAGCGGTCCCGCCTATATCTATACAGTGATCGAGGCACTGGCCGACGGCGGCGTTCTCATGGGACTGCCTCGTGAGCTGGCCCTGCAATTGGCGGCGCAGACCGTGATCGGAGCCGGTGAAATGGTAGCACAGACGCATCTGCATCCAGCGGCTTTGCGAGACATGGTCACGAGTCCGGGTGGAACGACAATTGCCGCGATGGAGGCTCTCGAAAAAGGCGGGCTGCGGGCGGCACTGATCTCGGCAGTTCGCGCGGCCACGGAGAGATCCGTAGCCATGCGCTAAACGGAGAATGAAGCGAAATGGCGTAGTTTTTTTCGTCTGGATGACCCTGGTTCAGGCGATGTCGGCGCAGACGGTTATCCCATCGCCGACCCCGGCGCAATTTGATGATGATAAAGTGATCGCCGCCTCGGCCATGGCGGCTTTTGAGAAAGCTAGTCTTCCGCGGGAACGATTGCAGTTTGATAAAATTCGCACGATCCGGCTGGCGCAGTCCGCCACGCCTTCACCCACACCAACTTTTGCGCCTTTGACCGATGAAGCCAAGGTGGTGGCCGCTCTGGCGATGGCCGCTTTTGAAAAGGGCGACCTGCCCGAGGCGCGGCTGGAATTTGAGAAAATGCGGGTGCTCAGTCCGGGTCATCCCATGCCATTGATCAATCTCGGCACGATCGCCTTCCAAACTGGTCATCTCAAGCAAGGGGCCGAACTTCTCGAACAAGCCATCCGAATCGACCCCAACTCCGCCCAAGCCTGGACGCTGCTCGGCATGGTCCGGGTCTATCAGGATGAACCTGACAAGGCTCTGGCAGCTCTCGCTCAGTCTGTTTTGCTCAATCCGAACAACGCTAAAATTCACAACTATCTCGGCGTCGCAGTAGGACGCAAAGGCTGGTTCGATGGAGCCGAGGCAGAGTTGCAGCAGGCCATCACGCTCGACCCGAAATACGCGGACGCTCATTTCAATCTGGCCCTCATCTATTTGCAACGCGATCCGCCAAATAAAGCCCTGGCCGAGAAGCATTATCAGACTGCAATCAAACTCGGGGCACCACCCGACGAGGAAACGGAAAAAAAGATCAGGAATTGATTCCGATTTTGCCTTCCTGATGCTTGCGTTGCCCATAGCCTTCTGTATTCTGAAATCAATGCGTGCGCCTTTTTTCTGCGTTTTCTTAATGGGTTTCACTACCAGCATTTCTCATCTTTCCGCGCAAACTCCGCCCGAAGGTGACGCGGATATGAAACGCCAGGTCGGCGCTCTCCGCGAAGCCGTCATCCAGCAAACCCGCCAGATCGATGCTCTGACTGCTGAGATTGAGAGACTAGGCATTGCTCTCGGCCAGCGGCGTCCACCTAAAGCAGCCCAAGCCGCTACTTCCACACCTGCGGTGCCTACGGTTGGCACTTCCGAGCCAGCAGCCACTGCCACTCCCCTTCCCGCCGCGGCTGTGGTCGCCACTCCCACGCCGGATCCGAATGTTTTGCAACACACGGTGATCAAGGGCGACAACTTGACTAACATCGCCAAAAAATACGGCACCACCGCTGACGCAATCCAGAAACTGAATAAAATCACCGATGCCCGCAAGATGCAGATAGGTCAAGTCCTGTCGATTCCAACCCCATCACCCGTAGCGGCCTCTCCTTCCCCGGCTGGTCACTAAAAAAACCGGCATTCCCTATGAGCACAAACTGGCACTTAATGAAACACGACGACGGGACCGTTTTCGGCCCGGTGTCTTTCGAGCAAATCAAAGAATGGGCTCAGGCCGCCCAAGTTTCGCCACTGGATAAAATTTCTGAAGACCAACTCAACTGGACCAAAGCCCCCATGTTTGCCCAGCTTGAAATGGACTGGCTGCTCCAAATGAGCGACGACCATTATTACGGCCCGACCACACTCAGCGCGATTCAGGAATTCATCAAGGAAGGCGAGATCGACCACGACACGCTCGTGATCAATTGCAAGGACGCCACTGAGACCAAAGTGGGCGAGCTTCCGTTTTTACCCCAGGCAGATGAGCCGGGCGAAAAAGAAATTCCTCCGGCGAAAGCCAGGGAAAACGATTTGCTCATCCAACGGATAGCCGCCATGGAAGCTGCTCTAGCCATCGAAAGAAATCGCATCACCGACCTCGAAGCCACGTTGAATGACTTCCTAACTCCGCGCTAGTCTGCGAGCTGATTGGTTAGCTGCCGCTGACCAGATCGGCAACCAGTTTCGAGGACGCGTCTATCGTTTCTTCCAGAAGATTTTGAATGGTCGGCGTCGCCTTCGCCCGCAAAAAAATCTGATAGGAAAATAGCCCTCGCGAAAGACGGATCAGAGCGCGGTTGGCCAGCATCAGGCCGCGACTAAGAATGTTATCACCCAAGGCCGCGGGAATTGGAGCCGGAATGCCGTGCATTTCTTCGACTTCGTAACCGGTTTCCTTCAAGGCCTGTCGCAAGGTCTGAAAAGTGAAGAGCCGAGTGTGAGTCCGATCTAAAATTCCTTTTCGACCGTAGTTAAATTGCCCGAAAAATAGCATTAATCGCGTGACGATAAATCCGATGTTGGCTGTGGTTAAAATCAGTTCCGGACGCTTGCGCCCTGTAGCCTCGCGCAGGTTTTCCAAAAAATCTTCCGGGTCTTGGAGATGCTCAATGATGTCGAGCATGAAAATCTGGTCGTATTCGCTGGGTGAGGTCGGCAACGTCGCGTCATTTAAGTTCGCCCGCAGATAACGAACGCCGGACGTGCCTCCGATGGGCGCGAATTGATCGAGACCCGTCACCTGCGCCCCGCGCCCCGCAGCTTCTTCGGCCCAATAACCCTCGCCGCAGCCAAGATCGAGAACGCGGGCACCGGCGCGCACGGCATTCAACGAATCGGTGTGTGAAGAACGATAGCCGAGCTTGAGGGTGTATTTTTCCTCGATCCGACCGACTTCAAATTTTCTGTCATAGAGCAAATTCAGCTGATGCAAGCGCACACGAACGCTCGTACGAATGACGTCCCCGGCATACTTCAATCCGTTAACGTGGCAGATTTCCTCACCGTAATAGGTTGGAATCGGCACCTCGGCGATGCGTAGTTTCCTTAGCAAAAACTGCGCGATGATCTCGGTGTCGAAATGGAAGTCGTGTGTGTTTCGTTCAAATGGTATTTGTCGCAACGCATTCACAGTGTAAAGGCGATAGCCGGAGTGAAATTCGGACAACGAGCCGCGCAGTAGCCAGTTTTGCGTAATACTAAGAATGCGATTGCCGATGAATTTGTAAGCAGGCATTCCGCCGCGCCGCGCCGCGCCGGGAAGCAACATGCGAGAGCCGAAAACAGCGTCTGCCTTCCCTTCCAGCAGCGGCTGGAGAAGCTCGGGTAATTTTTCCGGCGCGTATTGTCCATCACCATGCACCAGGGCGACAATATCGAAGCCGTGTTCGATGGCGTAGCGATAACCAAGTTTTTGATTACCGCCGTAGCCCTGATTCACCGGGTTGCGCAGAACCGTGAGTTTAAGTCCATGCACCAGCGTATTGCAACCAACGCTAAATGTCTCGTCGCGGGAAGAGTCGTCGATCACCAACACCTCCACCCCGGGCTGGCGCAGGCTCGTGGGAATGCGATTGAGCACCTCGCTGATCGTCTTTTCGGCGTTGTAAGCCACGATATGAATGAGGACGCGTGCTCCCGAAAGCTCTATGAGTGTTGCAGATGAATTATTGGAAGGCACAATCCAATAATAAGCAAAATGCGGGCCAATGAATTAGGCGTTAGCATTATTTCTTCCAAGGAATGTCGACAGCAAAGATTTCATCTCCGGTAAGCTCGCGATGGATGTAGGAACGAGTGGCATGGTCCTCAAAAACAGCCTGCAGATTCCAGTCGGCGGGCTGGATGAGAAACTCTGCGGGCAAATTCCAAGTATCGCGCCAAATGGAGCCGTCAGCCTTGCCTTCAGGACAGCAAAGCCCGCGATTGAAAACGCGCTTCTCACCAGTGGCGACTTTGGTTGCAATTACATGCAGCCAGGGGATTTTTCGGCGGTCGCCACGATAGCTCCATTCCGATATAATTTGGATTTGTTCGTTGTTATCTATTGCCGAAAGAGTCATCAAATCTGTGGCCCGATCAATTAAATTCGGTTTGAGCGGAGTGGATTCCTGAGCTGTGAGCGTGGGTTGCGCTGGAATTTTTTTGAAAACGGTGAGCGCACCCACAGAATGCACCTGCCATGTGGCTCTAGCTAGAAATTGATGCAACAGCGCATCGCTGGAACTCACTACATCGCCGGTTTTTAACCTCATAGCCGGATGGTAGTAGCCGGAGTAAGAGTCGAATGTGATTGAGTCGTCGTAGTCAACAATGACAAAGTCTGTTGGCGGCGGCGGCGGATAGATTTTCCGACTCAATGTTTTTAAGCCCTTCAGAACCAGATGAAGTGAGTAGATTTCTTGTCTTTCAGCAAGGTGAGATTGAAATGGCAGCGGGGCCAATACGCTTGCCTCTGGTGGCAGGGCAGCTACTATGTCGCGTTTATCAATTAGTTGATCGTCGTTGGTAAAAAATGGGGCGAGAAATTTATCCGGTGTGCCGACAGCTAGAAAACAAACTAGATTTCCCAAGACAAGGAAGCATGGCGTGCTTAGATGCCATTTTTTATCCTTCGCTTTCGCGGGATTGAGAGACTCCAGAGTGGCAATCCAAAAGACTGGTAATAGCGGGGCGGCGTAATGATAGTAAATGGTCCATTCCGACCATCGCCACGACAGCAAATGCTGCAGCAAAAGCGGCACCGCAGGCAATAGACTTAGGGGGCGTCGCAATGGTAGAAGCAGCATTGGCAAGAGCAGTGCCCAGAAAATATTCCCTCGCCACGAGGAGCTTAAAACATCTATGGCACCTGGAAAAAAACCTTTCTCATGCAGATGTGAATATAACGCGCCAAAATCGACATTGCCTGCATTCCATTTTGGGCCTAACCAGAAAAGATAAATCGCCATCCAACCAGCGATAAATAAACCGGGCAACATAATCCATTGCCACAAGACATGACGAGTCGGACGCTCGAAAAGTTTTGTGAAACACCAGATTCCCGCCAGCAGCCCAAGGTTTTCTTTGCAACTAAGAAACAAAATGAGAGAGAGCCAGAAAAGTCGTAAATCCTGCTTCTGCCACGCATAGTAAACGGCCAGCCAGAGTGGAGCAGCCAGTGCCTCGGGGTGAAATTCATGAATTGCCACAAAGGTTAGCACAGGATTGATTAACAAAATGATCGAAAGCCAAAAAGCCGACTGCGAACTCCATCCCATTTTGCCGGCAATTTTCCATCCAAGGGGAAGACATGCGGCCAAAGCTAGATTCTGCACTACAATCGGCACTAGCGGATGATGAAAAATCGCATAGAAGGGCCAGATGAGCAGGATAATGAAATCCGCATGATTTCCAAACGGCTGGACTTCTAATAAGCTGCTCCAATTTCTGCCATGCGAGAAGCCTTCGAGAGCTTGTACGTAGAATGCTATATCGAAAGTGGTATAGGAAAAATGCGACCACCGCCAAGCGGATTGAAACGTACAGGCTGACGCGAATAATATGGATATTGTGAAGAGCAAAAACTCAATCCTTCCTGATCTTTTTGCCGCTGTATTCAAAATGAGCCTTTTATTTTTATGAACTTGTCCATATCGCGCAAAGCAATGGTGGCCATCTGAAAATCAGGTTTGATTCGCAGACATTCTAAAAACTGCGCTTTGGCCTTATTAAATTGTCCTAGTTTAACGAACGCGCCGCCGAGGTTGAAATGAGCTTCTACAAAATTGGGTTCAATTTGCAAAGCCGTTCGAAATTGCAAGATAGCCTCGTCTACTTTTCCACTGTCAAGAAGGAGGTTTCCCAGATTGTTGCGAGCTTGGGGATTTTGCGGATTGAGTTTGATGGATGTCTTGTAGCACGCAACGGCCTCGGAAATGCGTCCGGTTTGCACCAAGGCACTGCCGTAGTCATACCATAGGATCGAATTATAGGGCTGTAATTCTTTTGCATGGCGAAACATTTCAAGTGCAACAGAATAATTTCCTTGATTACTATGATAGCCCCCATGCTAATGCAGACCCTGGCGTTTTGAGGTTGCTTGGCTGCGGTATCACGCCAGATCGAAGGATGGTTGGATTTTCTACGATCGTCGGAATATCGTCGAAGATAAAGGGAACCTGAAACGTGTTTCGGTAGGCGACAAAAACCAAAATAGCGATAACAAATACTGCCAACCGAATGCGGCAGGACTCTGAGAACGATGCGAAGTGCCGCTGTAATTTGAAAAACATTTTTTGAGAAAGAAGGAGCAAACCAGGTTATTTTACATGGTTTTTATTATCTATACTCTGGATGATTGACAGGATTTCCCTTTGCCTTGGAGTGTCATTCCGATGAATCGCTGTTTTCTGAAGGATGATGGCCTGGCTGTATTTTCCGTTCTGAGCTAGAAGTAGGGCCGCCTGATTAAGCGGTTCGGCGTTTCTAATATCCAGTCGCGAGGCAAGCAGATAAGTGGCGATGGCTTCCTGTGGTTGGCCGAGCGACACGTATAGCTCTCCAAGTTGGTTTTGTGATTCCGCGTGCCACCAATTACGTGCGACAAATCCCCTAAGCAATTCGAGCGAGACGTGAGGTTGCTTTTGTTCAATATAAATTTTGGACAATGCCTTGGCTATAGGCCAAGAGTTGGGATTTAATTCGTAGGACTGGCGCGCCATTTTCAGGGCTTCGGAAATTTTTTCCGATTGGGTGAGCTGGTCGATCATGGCTACGCGCTCCGTCGTACCCTGCCAGCCGCTTTGGTTCTCCTCTGCCCCCGATTTGATAGTGCGCTTTTGGAGTTTGAGATTTCGTGAGAGTGCGATTTTCGCGAGGGGAAAATTAGGGAGAACGCAAATGATGGATTGGTAAATTCTTTCAGCTTCAGGAAGCCGTCCTATTTTCTGGTATTCGGCAGCGAGATTCATTCTGATTCGCACACTGTCGCCGCCATTTATAATATTCGCGTGATAAAAAGTAACGGGATTTTGCCAATCCTTGGCTCTTTCATAGGTGCGCGATGCGAGCATTACTAGGAAAATGGGGAAAATAACAATGCCAATGCGCTGAAGGATTCTCCCTCCATCCATCCAGCAGCCGACTAACCAAAGACATAATCCGATGGAAGGAATATAGAGCCAATGTTCCGCCACGGTAGCATTCAAGGGAAAGAAGTTGGAAACCGGCAGAATCATAATGAAAAACCAGAGCACACCCAGCATTCGTAATCTGTTTCCCTCACCCTTCCAAAAAAGTGAGACGCAGAGGATAGCCAATGTTGCAGCACCAACCCAGCCAAGGTAAGGGAAGAGCGGATCGTTTTTCACCGGATCGGTGAAGAGTCCAGTGGGGATACTAACCTGCCGCTCCATGAAGAGTTTTCCAGGGTAAAGAAATAGCCTGGCATAGTCACCAATGGCTCGGAAAAATAACTCCATCTTCTGCGGCCAAGAAACCAGATCAGCACCGGAGGGAGCGATATTAGGAGCAGGTAGCTGGCGCAGAAGAAGATAGCTAGAAAAGACAGCAATTACTCCAAGGGTTGTTTTTACTTTTGGTTCACCCGACAAATCCGTTCTCAGCAACCATAAATAGAAGAGAAACAAGCCCAGTCCAGCCATTGATATTTCTTTGGAACAACACCCAGTCAGTGCTAACAAAGCGGCAAGAAAGAGGCCCGCGCATCGTTTCGTTTTTGTTTGTGCGTCAATGGCTTTTTCCCAGCACAACCACGCTCCCAACATACCTGCTAGTGCCAGACTATCGGCGCGACCGGAGACGTAAGCGACGATTGCGCTGTGAACTGGGTGCAGCAGCCAGAATATGGCCACCGCGAAAGCCAATCCTAGAGACTTGATCTCGGAAGTTTTTCCTAGTAGGAGCAATAATCTTTTGGCTATGAAAAAAACAAGACAGCCATTCAAAGTGTGAATGAAAAGATTGGTTTGATGAAAAGCGGGCGCACTTAATCCTGCTCGCCAGTAGTCGAGTATATAGGAGAGATTTTGGACAGGCCGGTAGAACTCACCTTTTGCATCCGTAAAAAGAAAGTGACGAAACACTTCCAATCCTAATATTGGTGATTTGATGAGAGGATTGCCTGTTACTAAAAAAGAATCATCCCATAAGAACTGTCCATGCAACACCGGATGGTAAGTGATGAAAACGGCCAGAGTAAGAAAAAACGGGACTAAATAAACAAAAGCTTTTCCGCCTTCTTTTATCTGGTTAAGTTTGAGCATGTTCACGGAACCTTGTTCCCAGCGGCAACTTCTTTCAACTCTGCCAACTTCTCTTGCTGCGCAGCAGTCGCGTTTCGTTCCAATGCCTCTTCCTGTATTTTCAAGGCCATAGAATAATGTCCACTTTGAACCATTATATCACTAGCACGACTGAGTGCTGAAACGTCGCGTATATCGAGTCTGGAAACCTCAAGAAGATTTTGAACTGCTTCTGACTGCCGTTTAGGATTATTGGCATACAGATCAGCCAACTCAATGTGAGAAGCGAGATGCCACCAGTGATTGCGAACAAAGCTTTCAACCAAAACGACTTTTTGCTCCGGATGCCCGAGCTTTTCCAATAATAACGACATCTCAACAGTCACCAGCCACGAGTCTGGATAGAGTTGACGAAGCCGCTTCAGTTTTGCCCCGCACTCACTCAGGTTTCCGTGCACCAGTAAATTGTCCGCAGTATATAACTTCCCTCGAAAACTATCGCCAAATGGCTCGTCTCCTGATGGCACAAGTTTCTCAGCTTCCTCATTTCTACCCTGTGAACGAAGATTGACCATTAGTGAATGCCTTGCCTGAACATATCTTGGACTCCGCTGAACTACCTCCCGCAGAAGCGTTTCTCCTTCCTTAAGATTTCCCCGAAGACGATATTCGTCGGCCAAGTTCACGCGCATGCGCGGAGTGTCTCCTCCATCGCGAATCGTGGCCTTAAAAAAAGTGATTGAATCAGTCCAATCATGCGCCCTCCTCCAAGTTCGCTGGCTAAACGCGAGTATGGCTAAAACGCAGAGGTATGCGGCGAGAGTTTGAACCTTTTTGCCTGCCTCCAGACACCAGCTCATGATTACTATTATAAAACCGATGGAAGGTATGTAGAGCCAATGTTCAGCCACAGTGGAGTTCAAGGCGAAAACATTGGACACCGGCAAAATGGTGAGAATAAACCACAAAACTCCAAGCCGCCGCATAACAAAACAAGTGCCCTTTTTGAAGTAGCTAAATATAAGACCTCCCAAAAATATGGATCCCACAATTCCTAGGAATGGATAAACAGGGTCGAACGTCACCGGATTGACATACAAGTAGGAAACTTGGATCACCTGACGCTCCATTCTTAGATTCAAAGGAAAAAGGAGGAGACGAAAGTAGTCGCCCAACCCCCTCAAAACGAGATTTGGCCTATCCATCCAAGGCGGAGGCGCATTTGAAGGCTCACTCAAGCTCGATGCTCCATAGCGCAGACAAAGGTAGACTACTCCGAGCAAGACGCACCCTCCGATGATCTTCCTTCGCTCCGCGCGTCTTATGGCTACTGGAATTACCGTCTCGAAAACAAGGAAGAAGCCAACTCCCATGAGCGCGGCTTCCTTGGAACAAATAGCGAGAAAAGCGCAGATCACTGCACCCAAACTCAATATCAATTTGCCCTGCCCATTTGCGTCTCTCCGCTTTTCCCAACAGCACCAGGCAAGTAGAAGAAAAAATAGCGCCAGACTATCGGCACGGCCGGAGATATAAGCGATGGAGGCACTGTGCACCGGATGCACCAGCCAGATTAGGGCAGATAAAATCGCTGTTTTTCTTATCGAAGATGAAGCAAGCTGCGTGTGTCGTCTTAGAGTGAGTGATAGAAAAACGAAAAACAGGCCGGCATTCAACCCGTGAATGACATAATTGGACTGTCGGAAAATGATTGGACTCAGTCCGCCACGCCAATAATCCAAAATATAGCTGATGTTCTGGACTGGCCGATAAAAATTAGAGGTCGGATCTTCCCCAAGAAAGTGGCGGAATGATTCTGTAATTAACAGCGGGGACCGAATAAACGGATTCTTGTTAACCAAAAATTGGTCATCCCAAATGAAACCGCCGGTTAGGCACGGCCAGTACAATACGAAGGTGAGTGCAATGCACAAACCACAGACGAGGAGCGAAAAACCACTCCATGATTTTGATTTAACTTGTGGCTCCTCGTCTTTGATAATTCAAAGAAGGCTAAATTTGTATGAAATGCCAACAAAAAACGGGAGCGTAACCAACTCCCCTAAGGAGTTGGGAAAGGAGACCAAAAGCTGGCATCGGCCACTGTCGCAAGATCTGTGTAGGTCTGAGCCGGAACTTTCGGCAAAAAATCAACCGAGGGAATAATCACATCGTGGTCCAGCGGATCCTTGAAGCTGGTGTTACCGGCCAGAAGCGCATTGCCCAAGCGGCTACCGGTCTTCACATAGGCACGGATGTCGCCGGCAACAGGAAGCATCCCTGGAGACTTGTTTGTTTCCAATGCATACTGGTCGATGGCCGAATCGACGGCCTTAAGGTCATTTTTGACGCTCACAGCCTGGGAGCGTTTACGGGCGCGCGTAAAGCTCGGAAGGGCAAGGGCCGCCAGAAGAGCAATAATCGCAACAACAATCATAATTTCAACCAGGGTAAAACCTTTTTGATCAGGTGTAATTGATAATTTCATGAAAATGTTTTGTTAAGGCCCAAATTAGTTATAGCACTACGCGTGCCACTGCAGGATCAACAATTTGCGTCCATAGAAGGACGAAATAAAAAAGCGCCCCTCCCATTTCTGGAAAGGACGCTTATAATTTTAATTTATATTAGCTGATCAATTGTAGGGTTCCCAGAAGGAAGCGTTGGCCACGTCAGACAATGCGGTCTGGGTGAGCGCAGGTGCCTTTGGAAGGGTGTCAACGGATGGGATGGTGATCGTGTTACCTAGCAAATCGCTAATAGAGGCACTTCCCGCGAGGAGCTTCGTATTAAGAGCTGTGCCCGATTTGGTATACGCAGCGATCTGAGGACCAGTTGGGAGGGTGCCAGCGGCCTTGTTGTTTTCGATGGCGTATTGATCAACTGCGGCGTCGATCAAACGAAGGTCGTTCTTGATCGTAGTGGCTTGTGAGCGTTTGCGAGCACGCAGGAAGCTGGGAACAGCTACGGAAGCGAGCAAGGCAATAATCGCAACAACGATCATAATTTCAACGAGGGTAAAACCCCCACGGTTTTTGTTTAGTTTGTTTAGCATATTATTTTTCTATTTTTATTATTTTGGTTTTATTTTGCCGGATTGTCCGACACAAAATATAATTAAGCAGCACTTATGCCAACTTTATAGGAATACTCTACGAGCTTCCGCGTTGACTTGGCCCACCCAGAAACACGATTCTTCCGATCAGAATGTCTCCAGCCTCGCCACGCGTCTTCTATAGGAGAGCTGGTTTATGGGTGTTTCTTCTAACATTGATGATTCGCCTACTGGTTCTGGCAAGGCTCCAGGACGTCTCGTATCTCTTTGCGAATCAAGGTGATATGCGGTTTTACAGCGAATGGGCTGAACGGGTTCTGGCTGGGAGATGGACTGACCATCACGCTTTTTACGGTTTGCCGGGCTATGCTTTTCTGGTGGCGGGAATCTATCAATTATTTTTTAAGAGCGTGCTTTTAATCACCATTTTCCAAGCTTTGGCCGAGGCATCCCTATCATTTCTGATATTCAGTATTGCAAATTTGATTTTCTTAAAGTCGGCAACAAGGCATTTCTCCCCCTTCATAGGTATCCTTGCTGGTGTGGGCTACGCTCTATACCTGCCATCGCAGGCGTTTTTCTCCGTATTAATGCCGACTACTCTGTCAGCAGCTGCTTTTTGGCTCATCATTTGGTGGTGCGTGGGCAATCGTGAAAAAAATGCTTGTATGGAGGCTTGGGCCGTTGGATTGGGCATTGGCTGCATGGCTATGATGGTGGCAACGATCTTTTTTGTCCTGCCGCTTGTAATCATCGCGTTAGTTCAGAAAAGCACATCGGCCTTAAAGTCCCTCCCCTTGCTCCTAATCGGAGTCGGATTGGGATGTAGCCCGGCGATTCTGCATAATAGATGGATCGCGCACGATTCAGTCCTGCTCTCCGCGCACGGCGGCTTGAATTTCTTCATCGGCAATAATCCCCAAGCGGACGGTTATCTGAAAATCCCATCCGGCCTCCGCGCCAACCAAGCCCAGATGCTCGCCGACTCCATCAACGTCGCAGAGAAAGCGCTCGGTGCCGGTCAAAATATCCCGCGTTCAGCCGTTTCCGCCTATTGGTCGCACCAAGCCAGCGCCTACATTCGCGAGCAGCCCCTCGCATGGCTGAGACTTCTCGGCCAGAAAATCATCAATTTCTGGAATGCCTATCAATATGACGACCTCAGTATCATCCGCGCGTTTTCCGAGGAGGGAATCACCACGCCGGGATTGAACTTTGGCATTATCTCCGCTCTGGGACTGGCAGGGATCTGCGTGGCCCTCGGCAGCGAGCATGTAAAATCCCGTTGGGTGATAGGCGCCATTTTGCTTCATCTCGCGTCGTTGCTCACCGTCTTCATCACCGAGCGCTATCGTCTCGCAGCCGTCCCGGGTCTCTTCATCATGGCCGCCTACTTTGTCGTGCAGCTCTGGGAAAACGCGGCGAGTGCGCAGTGGAAATGCGTCGGATTGCAATCAGCCACACTGATAGCTTGGACCATTTTCGTAACCCTCCCCGTGCCCAACCAAGGCGTGTGGGCCTTGGACACTTATAATAGTGGCATCCGTTATCTCGCCAAAAAAGACTGGTCCAAAGCCGGTGAGCAACTGCAAATGGCTTGGCGTTACGCTCCGGAGAATGACTATACCAACCTCGCTGTGGGTAATTGGTATCTCCTGCAAAACGATCTCTCCCGAGCCGTTTTGTTTTTCCAGCGCTCCATCCGATTGAATCCCGAGAACACCGCCGCGCTGAATAACATGGGCTACATTGCACTCAGCCAAAACTCTCCTGCCGCCGCAGTTCCATATTTTTTACAGTCACTTCAGTTTGACCCAAATAACATCCATGCCACCTATCAACTGGCCACCGCTTACTGGAAAAACCAGGACCCGGCACAAGCCCTCCAGACCTTGGATCGAGCCTTGATTCTGCACCCGAACCAAGAGCAGCTTCTTGATCTCAGAAATAAAATTCGCACTCCATGACCACTGAAAAGCCCTCCCTCATCTGGATGCTGATACTGGCCTTGTTAGTCAGCGTCGGAATTTATCTACGAATCCATTCCTTTGAAAAACAGGAGGGCGTCGGATTCGACGAAAACATCTATCGCCAATACGTCGAGCAGATCGGTAGCCAGGGCTGGACGCATTACCCGGATATCATCGAAATGTATATCGCGGACCAGAAGCGGGCACCAATCGCCTTTCTGCCACCAACGCGAGTTTCATTCTTATTGGCGGCGACCGCATGGCACGCAATCGGCAGAGCCTCATCCGTGGAATCCGTGCGCGCCATTTCCACGGCATCCAGCATTCTGCTTCTATTCGGATCTGCCGTTTTCGCGTGGCGGCTGGGCGGCAGACGACTCGCCCTGGTGGTTGTCACCCTGATGACTTTCGCACCGCTCCAGCTTTACATGGCGCATCGGGCCTTGATCGACGGTTTCTTTGCGACAGTTACCTTTTTCGTCATTTGGTCTCTTTGGGAAACGCTGCAAAATATTAGAAGCAAAGCCTGGCTCACAGGCTACGGATGCTTCCTAGCCATCCTAGTTCTAACGAAAGAAAACGCCGCCTTTGTCTATCTCGCCATCCTCGCGATCCTGGCCTCTAATCATTGGCTGAAACTAGGAACCGTCACCAAACCCTTGCTGGTGGCGACCTTTCTCGGACCTTTGCTGGGAGCCGGATTGCTAACCTTGGCAGCCGGTGGCGTGGAATCCCTTTTCACCGCCTATCTCCTGAATGTCCGCATGTCCTACGTCCTGCCTTACGCCATCGCCACCGGAGACGGACCATGGTTTCGTTATCTGTCGGATCTGGTTCTAACCATGCCGATCATTATTCTCCTAGCTATAGGCGGAATGTTCAAAGCCAGGAATAAAGCCTCGTGTTTTTTTACGGGCTTCATTTTCATCAGCTATCTCATCATGGGAAATCTACGTTACGGAATGAATCTCCGCTACGCCCTGATCTGGGATTTCCCGCTTTGCTACCTGGCGGCGATTCCATTGCTGGCCATTGCCAGTTCATTAAAAAAACTCCGCGCACAAAGAGCGGCTCTTAGCGTCATGCTTCTGGTCATTGTCTATCTTCAGATGGCCAATTACGAAAACATCTTCATCAAAAATCCCGTGTATGACCCTGTTCCCATGCCATTGATGCAGGCGCTCAAAATGATCAAATGACCCTGGCGGACAAGCAAACCCAACTCGTCCAGCGTTACTCACTCATCGAGGACCGGCACGAGCGGCTCAACGCCATCATTGGGTTCAAACTCGCCGACCGCCAGCTAACCTCCGAGGAGCGCCATGAAAAATGGCTGGTCCGCGGTTGCTCCTCGCAAGTCTGGCTGCGAGTGCTGGTCGCTGACAGCCGATTGGAAGTCAAATATGCCGCCGACTCCGTCATGATCAGGGGACTCGTCGCCTTGTTAGTCGAGCTATATCACGGAGCCACAACGGCAGACGTCCGGGACTTTCATCCCACATTGCGAGCAACGCTCGGACTCGATAAAATCCTCAGCCCCACGCGTCTGCATGGGCTGGATCAAGTCATCCGCGCATTCCGCGAAGCCAGCCATGTGGATTGACGCGCACAATCATCTGCAAGACCCGCAGCTTGCAGAAACCCTCTCACTCCTAACCTCGATGGAAGCCGCGGTGGTCAACGGCACCACGGAGGCGGACTGGCCGCAGGTGCGGGACTTGGCCTGCCAATATCCCTGGATTCGACCCGCATACGGATTGCACCCGTGGTTTCTGACGGAACGCACTTCTGGCTGGAAGAAAAACCTGGAGCCTTTTCTAACATCGCCGCAGTCGAGCATCGGAGAGATCGGCCTGGATTTCTGGATAAAAAATCCGGATCGCGTCGCGCAGGAGGAAATTTTCCGCTGGCAGCTAGCTTTGGCCGCAGAGAAAAACATTCCCGCCACCATTCATTGCCTGAAAGCCTTCGGACTGCTCATGGAAGTTCTCCGCACCACGCCCCTGCCCGCTCGTGGGTTTTTATTGCACGCCTATTCGGGTTCCTTGGAAATCGCCCGCGAATGCCTCGCGTTGGGCGCTTATTTTTCTTTCTCCGGCCATTTCCTGCACGAGCGAAAGATGGCTCGGCGCGACGTCTTTCGCCAGTTGCCGCTGGAGTGTTTGTTAGTAGAGACCGACGCGCCGAGCATGAATCTTCCCATGCCTCTGGAAAAAGCCACACTCGAGTCAGGGGCAAATCACCCTGCTAACATCGTCGCATGTTACGAGCAGCTTGCGCTGATTCGCGAAATGGAAGTCGCCGAACTGGTGCTCGCAATGCGAAATAATTTCCATCGTCTCTTCGGCAGCAGCAACATTTGATCCCGCAAAACTAACATCGACACGGGGGCCGTGTCTATTTACCAACCCGGCAGGCTGCGGAGATGCCTCGTCGCGAAAGCCAGACTTGGAGTTCTATCAACTGATCAGACATTTGCTGATCCTGGCACCTTCGTCATCAATCCGCCTGGCACGCGCCATCGTGTGACGAGTGAGTCGGGTTGCATCGTCTTGGCGATGCACGAGTAGCCGGTTGCTTTTTGTAAACACGGATCGCACGAATTTTCGGTTTGCGCTTTTTCGGAATGGGCAGTATTGATTTGCCCTGCTTCGCAAGAGGCAAAACGGTGGCTGTAGCTCAATGGTTAGAGTCCCAGATTGTGATTCTGGTTGTTGCGGGTTCGAATCCCGTCAGTCACCCTTTTCAATTTCTTGTCAAAGACGTCTTTTCTGAACTCTTCGATGGCCTCTCGAACCGACAATTTGGTTCAAACACGCTGACGCCGATCTCCTCGCAAAAAAAGCCGATCAGGAAGGATGAAATCATTGTCTCCTCAAGCTCGCGCAGCGCTGCCGCGAAAGCCTGCTAAATAAATTTCCTTTGAAGTTCTTTTATCGATTGTGTTTGGGCGCGATAATCTGCCATCATCCCCCGGTTCAATTTCGTCCACAGACGGAATCTAACTTCCACCCTTCCCGTTACCTGCCTTATGAATACCGTTCCGCGTTCCTTTACTGTCGCTGGGTTTCGCACCCAATCCTTCTTATCCCCGACGCTGGCGCTCCTTTGTACGGGGCTTTCTGCATTTGCCGCCAACCCCGATCCGTCATCCACATCCACCGTCGGTCAGGCCGTTCACAACCCGGTAACTAATACCGACACGACAGTGCAGGAACTTCTCGTTGACCCGGCGGGAACGCCAACCGCTGGGAACACGGCATTTGTCAGGACCGCCGACGGCTATGCATTTCTGGTGAAAAATGTGGGCGAAAAGATCTACAATAGCGACACGCCGCCGATCGGATTCACCGTCACGGCCAAAAATACAGGCACCAAGGTCGCCACTTTGGATCCAGACCCGGTGGGCGGACCTACCGCGGATTTCACCTATCAGGAGCCGTACGTAGATCTGCAAAGCCAGTTTAATTCGACTCCTGCCCCCTCCGCCCCAGGTTCCTCCGACGTGGTCTCCGGGGCCACTGGCGTTCGCAATGTGCAGACGGGTGCTGGTGGATCGAATGGACGCCCTGGGGCGTTGGTCGTCCCTCCGACATCGGGCGGCAACGGTGCCGCAGGGCCAGCCGCGACCGTGAATAATGCGACCACTATTTCCACCACCAATCAGATTGGCATCGAGGCGGGCAGCATTGGCGGAAATGGAGGCAAGGGTGGTAATTCTTATTTTTCGGTTTTTAGTGGTCGCGACGGCGGTAATGGCGGTGCGGGTGGGCCAGTCGATGTCACGAATCAGACCGGAGTCCAAGTGGCGACGACGGGCGACGACGCCATCGGCATTTATGCCTATAGCCGCAGCGGCACGGCAGGAAATGGCGGCAGCGGCTTTGCGGCTCCGGGTGGAGGCACAGGCGGCCACTCGGCTGATGGCGGCAGCGTAAACGTAAACAATCTGGGTAATATCATTACCACAGGCACAAGCGCCTATGGCATTTACGGCCTGAGTGTGAGTAATAATGGTGGCAACGGTGGCTCCCAATGGGGTCTCGTCGGCGAGAGCGGAAGCGGCGGATTTGGCGGTAGCGGCGGTTCTGTTACCCTTACCAACGGCACAACGGGAACGATCAGCACCATCGGCAATTTCGCCCATGGCATCTATGCCCAGAGCATCGGCGGCAGCGGTGGTTCATCCGGCACCTCGGGAAATCTAATTCTTTCCCTGCAAGGTTCCTCGGATAATGGAGGGAACGGCGGAGCGGTTTCGGTCACAAACAATGGCATCATCGATACCGGTGGCGATGATGCGCGAGGCATCTTTGCGCAATCGATCGGTGGCGGTGGCGGCTCCGGTGGAAGCTCGGGTGGCCTCATCGCGCTTGGCGGTTCCGGCTCCAATGGCGGAAGTGCAGGCACGGTCAATGTGATCAACAGTGCCACGGGTGCCATCAAGACGAAAGGCACGCGTTCAGATGCGATTTTTGCCCAGTCGGTGGGCGGCAGTGGTGGTAGCGGCTCCGATGCGGGCGGTCTGGTAGCCATCGGCGGCAGCGGCAGCAAAGCGGGCGACGGGCGCGATGTGAGCGTGGAAAACTACGGATCCCTTTCGACGGAAAAAGACACCGCTCGCGGCATCGTGGCACAGAGCATCGGTGGCGGTGGCGGTGACGGTGGATCCTCGGGAGGCATGGTCTCCGTGGGTGGCAGCGGTGATGGCGGCGGCACCAGCGGAATTGTCACTGTGAAAAATGGCGGCGACATTAAAACGCTTGGCAACGAAGCACGCGGCATCCTCGCGCAATCCGTCGGCGGCGGCGGCGGCAATGGCGGCAGCTCGGGTTCCATCGGCTTGTTCGCAGGCGTGGCCATCGGAGGCAAAGGCGGTGCGGGCGGCGCTGGTGGCAACGTCGCGTTAACTCTACAAGGAATCGACAGCAACACGGCCTCGGTCATTCATACCGAAGGCGACCGCGCTGGTGGGCTTCTGGGACAATCAGTCGGTGGTGGTGGCGGAAATGGCGGCGGCGCGGTTCAGGTTTCCGTTGGATTTGGCGGTGCTGCATCCTTCGCCATCGGCGGACAAGGTGGCAATGGCGGACAAGGCGGTGTCGTTTCCCTCGGCAACGGTGGAGGGTTAAGCATTATTGAAACGGGCGGAAGTGATTCCACCGCAGCCTTTTTACAGAGTGTCGGCGGTGGTGGTGGCAATGGCGGATATGCAGTCGCAGTTGCGGTCTCGGGAGGCCCTGTTTCTGGCTCCCTTAGTTTAGCCATCGGTGGTAAAGGCGCGATGGGCGGTATTGGCGGTAATATTAATGCCGGGACATTCAACGGCGACGGGACTTTGGCCGGGACCGGATTCGACGGCAGCATCCTGACGACCGGAGATCGTTCTGCTGGGTTCATCGCCCAGTCGGTCGGCGGCGGTGGGGGTAATGGCGGGCTGGCGGTTTCCGGCGCAGGCGGCGGCTCACTTTTCTTTAGCGGTTCCATCGCGATCGGCCTCGGCGGCGCAGGCGCAGGCGGCGGCCAAGGCGGCGACGTTCTGCTCGGAATCAACGGCAACATCGAAACCCAGAAAGCCTCCAGCACCGCACTTCTCGCGCAATCAGTCGGCGGTGGCGGTGGTAACGGCGGCGGCTCTGTGGCCGGTTCCATCGCGGCTTCAGCTGGCGGCGCCGCCAGCGTTTCTGTCGGTATTGGCGGCAATGCCGGAACTGGTAGCAAAGGCGGAACCGTGCGACTTGGCACACAGTCGGGTACCATTAAAACCGGCGGCCAAAGTTCCGCTGGCATCGTTGCGCAATCGGTCGGTGGCGGCGGCGGTAACGGTGGCTTTAATGTCTCGGCCGGAGGATCCGGTGCGGGAGGTTTGGCCGCAGCTATTAATGTCGGATTGGGTGGCAACGGCGGCGGTGGCGGAGATGGCGGTCTCGTTACAGCGGACTTGCATTCCAATGTGACGACCACCGGTGAGAACTCTGGAGCTGTCCTCGTGCAATCCGTGGGTGGCGGCGGCGGCAACGGCGGCTTTAATGTTTCAGCCGGCGCAGCGGGAGCTGGAGGCGGCGCAGGCGCAGTGTCTGTCGGCTTGGGTGGAAGCGGCGCAACTGGCGGTATTGGCGGCACTGTCATTGCGAAATCCACCGGCATCATTTCAACAACGAACGACCGTTCCTCCGGCATCGTCGTGCAATCCATCGGCGGCGGCGGCGGCAACGGCGGATTCAATATTTCTGCTGGCGCGGCCGGCGCAGGAGTTGCCAGCGGCGGCGTTTCCGTCGGACTCGGTGGCAAAGCAGGGGCCGGAAATAACGCGGGTGATGTCACTGCCACAACCTCCGGCAAAGTCACAACTCAGGGGACCGATTCCGCCGGTATTGTCGCGCAATCCATTGGCGGCGGCGGCGGCAACGGCGGGTTCAATGTTTCCGGCGTGGGCAGTGGCGCAGGCGTGGGCAGCGCAGCCATCTCCGTCGGCCTCGGCGGCAACGGTGGCGCTGGAGGAAATGGGAAAAATGTCACGCTGACCGTCACCAACGATGTTACCACGTCCGGGGTCCGCTCCGGTGCGGTTGCAGCGCAGAGCATCGGCGGTGGTGGTGGTAATGGTGGCTTTAACATTTCCGGTGCCGGTTCAGGCGCAGGTGTGGGCAGCGGCTCGATCAGCGTTGGTTTGGGCGGAAACGGCGCAGGTGCTGGTGACGGCGGCCTCGTTAACGCGACGGCGACTGGCGATTACATCACTGGGGCCGACTTTTCGTATGGCATTCTCGCGCAATCAGTTGGCGGCGGTGGCGGCAATGGTGGATTTAATATCTCGGGCGGACTTTCCGGCGGAGGAGTTGGCAGCGGCGGCATCGCCGTGGGCTTGGGCGGTTCCGGCGGCATGGCTGGAAATGGCGGGAGATCGGACACGGATCGCGCCGTGACGCTCTTTGCCAACGGATCCGTTTTTACTGACGGAATTTCCTCCGCTGGCATCATCGCGCAATCCATCGGTGGTGGCGGCGGCAACGGCGGTTACAACATCTCGGCCACCCTCTCGGGAGCGGGCGGCGGCAGCGGTGCCGTTTCCGTCGGACTCGGCGGTAGCGGCGGAAGCGGCGGCAGTGGCAAAGGCGTCTTCGCCCAAATGACATCCGACGTCGCCACGCTAAAAAATGATTCGGGCGGCATCTTGGTCCAGTCTGTCGGCGGCGGCGGCGGCAATGGTGGTTTCAACATCTCGGGCAGTCTTTCCGGTGCTGGCACAGGCAGCGGCGGCATATCCGTCGGACTCGGCGGCAACGGCGGTTCGGGTGGACGCGCGGGCGACATAGACTCTTCCTCGACTGGACAAATCATCACTTTGGGTGATCGCTCCGCCGGGTTCGTTAGCCAGTCGATTGGCGGCGGCGGCGGCAGTGGCGGTTTCAATATTTCCGGCAGCCTTTCCGGCGCTGGCACGGGCAGCGGTTCCATCAGCGTGGGGCTCGGAGGTGATGGAGGCGTCGGCAATATCGCGGGCAACGTCACGGCTCTTTCCACCGGCCAAGTCTGGACATTCGGCCTCGACTCGACCGGCATTCTGGCCCAATCCGTGGGCGGCGGCGGCGGCAATGGCGGTTACAATATTTCCGCAGGAGCCTCCGCAGCCGGTACGGGCAGCGGCTCGGTCAACGTTGGTTTAGGCGGTAAAGGTGGTGCCGCAGCCAATGCGGGAACGGTCAAACTCACGGTGCAGAACACAGTTTACACCGATAAAAATCGATCCTATGCAGTCATCGGTCAGTCCATCGGCGGCGGTGGTGGTAATGGGGGATTCAATATTTCGGCCTCCGCCACAGGTGCCGGGGCAGGCAGTGGCGCGGTCAGCGTGGGCTTGGGCGGCAATGGCGCGGGCGGCGGCAATGGCGGCGCGGTCACCGTGACGACCTCGGACTTTATTCAGACCAAAGGAAACCAATCGGGCGGCATTCTCGCGCAGTCGGTGGGCGGTGGCGGCGGCAATGGCGGATATAATGTTTCAGCAGCCGGATCAGGCGCAGGCACCGGCAGCGCTGCGGTTTCAGTCGGTCTGGGCGGTTCCGGCGCAGGCGGCGGAGACGGTTCGACCGTGGATCTCACGGTGACGAACTCCGTGCTGACGGCGGGCAATACCTCCCCGGGCATCGTTGCCCAGTCGGTCGGCGGTGGCGGCGGGAACGGCGGATTTGACGTCAGTGCTTCCGGCTCGGGAGCTGGCACCGGCAGCGGTGCGGTCAGCGTGAGCCTCGGTGGTAGCGCCGGAACGGGCGGAAACGCGGAACGTGTGACTTCCAGTGTAACCGGAAACATAACAACTTCTGGCGATAACTCGGGAGGTCTGCTGGCGCAATCGGTCGGCGGCGGTGGCGGTAACGGCGGGTTCAGTGTGAGCGCGGCAATTTCCGGAGCGGGCACCGCGAGCGGCGCGGTCGCAGTCGGCCTTGGCGGTAGCGGCGGTTCGGGCGGACACTCTGGAGACGTCACCTCCACTCTCACAGGAGACGTTTCCACAGGTGGAAAAGACGCTTCGGGCATCATCGCGCAATCGCTTGGCGGTGGCGGTGGCAATGGCGGCATCGCTGTTTCTGGCTCGATTTCCGCAGCTCAGACTGCGAGCGGAGCGGTCTCTGTTAGCATTGGCGGAACGGGCGGCGGCGGCGGCTACGCGGGAACGGTCAAGAACACCGTCACCGGAAACGTCACTGCCATCGAAGAAAACTCCGGCGGCATCCTGGCGCAATCTCTCGGCGGTGGTGGCGGCAACGGCGGCATCTCCGTCAGCGGTTCCCTTTCACTCGCCAACACCGCCAGTGGTGCAGTTTCCGTTGGCGTTGGTGGTGCGGGTGGCGGCGGTGGAGCGGCGGGCGAAGTTACTAATAAAGTAACCGGGATCACGATGACCGAGGGCAACAACGGCTTCGGCATTGCCGCGCAGTCCATCGGCGGTGGTGGCGGCAACGGCGGACTCAATGTCAGCGGCGCACTCTCGCTCGCAAAAACGGCGTCCGGCGCCATCGCCGTGGGCATCGGTGGAGTAGGCGGCGACGGCGGCGATGCTGCCAACGTCACCAACACGGTCTCCGGCTACGTGCAGACTTTGGGCGACAACGCGACGGGCATTCTCGCGCAATCAGCCGGTGGTGGTGGCGGCAATGGTGGCATTAACATCAGTAGCACCTTAACTGCAGCTCAGACTGGCAGCGGCGGCGTCGCTGTCGGCGTCGGTGGATTTGGAGGATCCGGCGGTGTTGGCAAAAACGTCATCAACAACGTCACCGGCGGCACAGTTACCACAGGCTCACATTCCGACGGGATCGTCGCCCAAAGTTTGGGCGGCGGCGGTGGCAATGGTGCCATCAACGTCACTGCAGCAGTCAATCTTTCCAAGGAAAACGGCGGTGCGCTAGGCGTTGGAATCGGCGGTTTCGGCGGCGACGGCGGCAACTCCGGCGATGTCACTAGCACGATTGCCACGACAGTCGCTCACAACACAATCGCAACCCTTGGCGACAACTCTTCCGCCATCATCGCCCAGTCGCTGGCGGGCGGCGGCGGCAACGGCGGCGTCAACGTCACCGGCGTAGTCAATCTAACGGGCAAGAACGGTGCAGCCATTGGAGTCGGAGTCGGCGGTTTCGGCGGCGGCGCTGGAAATGCCGGCAACGTCGTTCTCGGTGTCACCGGCCCCGTTTCGACTCAGGGAAATGATTCCCACGGACTTCTCGCTCAATCGATCGGCGGTGGTGGCGGCAACGGTGGCACCAACGTCACCGGCGCGCTGGCCATGACCAGTTCCAGTGGCGGTTCGTCCAAAGCCGTGGCGGCTTCCATTGGTATCGGCGGTTTTGGCGGCGACGGCGGCACGGCCGGCAATGTCGATGTGACTTACACCGGAACGATCGTGGCCCAGCCGCGTGTGCTGGTTCCCGACTTCACCGATCCCATCACGAATGTCTTTACTCCAGCTCATCTGGAGTTGAAGGAAGGAACCGGATCGCACGGCATCGCGGCCCAGTCGATTGGCGGCGGTGGCGGCAACGGCGCAGTCAATGTCAGCGCGGGTATTTCCTATGCCCGGGGCGATGGCGACGGCTACGGTATCGTCGTTGGCGTCGGCGGCTTTGGCGGAAAAGGCGGCAACGCCGGTAACGTAGGTGTGATCGTTAATGGCAACGAAAGCATCTCTTCGTATGGAGCGGCGCATTCGGGCATTCTCGCCCAGAGCGTGGGCGGCGGCGGCGGTAACGGCGGCACCAATGTCAGCGGTGGAATCGTTTCCGACTCGCCTCTAATTGTCGGCGTCGGCGGTTTCGGTGCGGATGCTGGCACGGCCGGAAACGTGAATGTCACTGCGTCAACGAACGTTTTTGCTTCGGCAGCAGATTCAAAAGATTTCAGCTCGGCCGGTATTCTCGCCCAGAGCCTCGGCGGCGGTGGCGGTAATGGCGGGTTGAACGTCAGTGGTGGCGTCTCGCTTAACAAAGCGGCCAACGTTCCATCGATCACCGTTGGCGTAGGCGGCTTCGGCGGCGCTGGCTCGACGAGCGGCAACGTCACCGTTAATCAAACCGGTAATGCGGTGACCTCCGGCAACTGGATTCACGGTGTCATGGCCCAATCGATTGCGGGAGGTGGCGGCAACGGCGGACTCAATGTCAGCGGAGAAATTAACTTCGCAGATTCGGAAAACTCCGGTGGTAAAAAAGACCTCACCATTGTCGCAGGTATCGGCGGAAATGGCGGAACAGGCGCGAATGCCGGAAATGTCTCCCTTACCCAAAACGGCATCGTCTCCACCAAGGGCGACAATGCCCGGGGTGTTGCGGCGCAATCCATCGGCGGCGGCGGCGGCACCGGCGGCATGAATGTTACTGGCATTCTGGCCAAGAAAAGTTCACCGGTTAGCGTCGGTGTCGGCGGCTCTGGTTCGGGCGGCGGCAATGCGGGCTCGGCCTCGGTTTTCCGGGGCTTGTCAGGAAGTCCGACCAGCATCGTCAGCACGGATGGAAAAGGCGCGTATGGTATTGAAGCCACGAGCATCGGCGGCGGCGGCGGTGACGCGGGCATGAATGTGATCGCAGCGGTCAGTAAGGCAGGCGATGACGATACAGCAGCCGGTTTCGAGGCGCAGATTGCCATCGGCGGCGCTGGCGGCGAGGCCGGCAACGGCGGTGCTGCGCGTGTGGAAAACTACAGCGTGATCACCACTGCCCAAGACAATAGTCACGGCATTATTTCTCAGTCCATTGGCGGTGGTGGCGGCAACGCCAACGTCAATTTCGCCACGACTTACGAGGATAAAAACGACAAGAACATGGGCTTCAACCTCGCGATTGGCGGGGCGCCAGGCGACGGCGGCAGCGGCTCGACTTCCGATGTTATCCAAGTCGGGGATATTGAAACTCAGGGTTCCAATTCTTATGGCATCCTTTCGCAATCGATCGGCGGTGGCGGCGGCAATGCCACTCTGAACTCGATCTCGTCGAAAAACGACGGCGGCAAACTCACTATTTCCCTCGGTCGCATGGGCGGCATGGGTGGCACTGGCGCGGATGTTTCGCTCTCTTCCGATGGTAACGTAATCACGCACGGCGACAGCTCGTTTGGCATGCTCGCCCAATCCGTCGGCAACGGCGGCGGAAACAGTTCGACCATCTCCATCACAGCAGATGCGCCAAAGAAAGAAGATGACAAACCAGCCCAATCCTTCGCTCTTTCCGTGGGTCTCGAAGGTGGCTCTGGTGGCAGTGCGGGTATGGTCAATCTGATAGCCAAGGGCACCGTGACCACAGACGGCCACGGCGCCCACGCGATCTTCGCCCAGAGCGTCGGCGGCGGTGGCGGCAACGGCGGTTCGGCCGATACTTTTGGAACGACCAAGGCTCCGACAGCAGCCCTTTCGCTCGGCGGAAAAGGCGGCAGCGGTGGCGTTAGCGGAAATGTTTCTGTAACAAATTCCGCAATCGTCCACACCAAAGGTGAAGGCGCTCTAGGCATCATCGCGCAGTCCATCGGCGGCGGCGGCGGAACTGGCGGCATGGCACGCACCGGTGGCGCTAAAGCCTTGTCGGATGGCGCGACTGTCAGCGTCGGAGGCAACGGCGGAACCGGCATGAAGAGCGGTAACGTCGATGTCGCCAACAGTGGGATTATCGTGACGGACGGGCTGAGTTCTCATGGCGTCCTCGCACAATCGATCGCCGGTGGCGGCGGTAATGCGGGCATGACGTTGAATTCCATTTTGTCGGACACCAAAGATGCCGCCAAGCGACTCGCGGTCTCCGTGGGCGGCAGCGGCGGCGACGGTGCCGTCTCGGGAACCGTCAACGTGGTGAATACCGGCGGGATCGGCACAAACTCGGCAAATGCGGTGGGCATCTTTGCGCAATCCATCGGCGGTGGTGGCGGAAATTCCGACAACGTTATGACGGGCATCGCCAACGGCATGGGCGGCGGCAACACCTACTCCATGGGTATTGGCGGCAGTGGCGGAACCGGCGGCGCGGCTGGCGCGGTGACCGTTTCTAATATCGCGGGAATCGATCCGAATTCCGGTCGCATTGAAACCATGGGAGATCGTTCTTACGGCGTCCTCGCCATGAGCGTCGGCGGTGGCGGCGGCACAGGCAGCGTCACAGAAACCACCCAGAACGTCACCGGTGTCACGGAAACCTCTAACTCAAAAAGCTATAGCTTGAGTCTTGGTGGTGCCGGCGGCGACGGCGGCACAGGCGGTGCGGTTGTAGTTAACAACTCTGGCACCATCACCACTCACGGCATTCAGGCCCACGGCATTTTGGCCGAATCAATCGGCGGCGGCGGCGGCAACGGTGGCATGAGCGTGGCCGGCGAGAAAGCCATCGGCACGAAATCGTCCGACACCTCGCCCACCGCAGAGAAAGCTGTCGCCTTGTCGATTGGCGGCAGCGGCGGTACGGGCAACAAAGGAGGCGACGTCACTGTTAACAACACTGGCGGCATCGAGGTCTTTGGCGAAAAAGCTTATGGCATCTACGCACAAAGCGTCGGTGGTGGTGGCGGCGATGGCGGCATGTCCATCGTCACTTCCGGAGACCTTAAAAAAAATCCGCAGACTGACCTGAAAGGCTCCTCATCCCAGCTATCGCTCGGTGGCGCTGGCGGTGACGGTGCGGACAGCGGTAACGTCTTAATCCAGCACGATGGAAACATCATTTCGCACGGCGACAACTCTTATGGCATCTTCGCCCAATCCGTCAGCGGCGGTGGCGGCAACGTGGGCTTGGCGGAAAAAAATCCCGCCTGGATGGCTGGTGATTTTGACATCTCCACCTTGATTGGCGGTCAATCGGGTTCCAATGGAATTGCAGGAACGGTTACCATCAACACCAAGGGAACCATCACTATGCTGGGCAAAAATAGTTTTGCGCAGCTCGGACAGTCGATTAACGGCGGCGGCGGAAACGTCGATCTCTTTCTGGATTTCAGCCAGCATGCTGTGGAGCTCGGGGACAATGGCGTTGCCGTTCCTCCAGGCCCCGGCACAGCCGAGGATTCGAAAGTACTCCTGCAGTCAAAGGTCAAACTGGGCAGCGAATCCCAGATCAACAGCACCGGCAGCGCCATCCTTTCCACCCATGTTGGCGATCTGGTCACCCAAGGAGAATCCTCAGTCGGCTCCCTGATCCAATCCATTGGCGGCGGTGGCGGCAATCATACTTCCGACGTTAAGGTTGATTCCAATGCCATCGTCAATCTGACTCTCAGCCTCGGTGGTAAAGATTCTGCGAACAATAGCGGTGGCGCAGTCAATCTGGACCGCGCAGGGAACATCCTCACCACTGGCTCCCGCTCACCCGGTTCCGTGGTTCAATCCATCGGCGGTGGTGGCGGCAATCTGGCCGCTAGTGTTACCCGAGTCCCAGCACCGACTCTTCCAAAATTCAAACCGGCGTTCGCCAAAATCTCGAACTTTGCTCCTCTGATGATGATCCCAGTTCCACCGGGAATGACCACAGCCAACGCCACGCTCGGAGCCGACAATGGAACTTTGAGCAACGGCGGCGATATGCTAGTTAGCAATGCTGGCGATGTCCAAACCACGGGCAAAAATTCTTATGCCTTGCTGGTGCAAAGCATCGGCGGCGGCGGCGGAAAACTGGACCTGACCGGATTTGACTCTGCTAAAATCGCTCTCGGCGGGACCAACGGATCTTCTGGAAATGGTGGTGAAATCGCCCTGACTAATACGGGAAATATCATGACTAGCGGCCCGCGATCCAACGGCATCATAGCCCAGTCCATCGGTGGCGGTGGCGGCGCTGTGTTTACAGACACGACGGCGAAGCGGATCAAACTCCAATTGCGTAATGGCAATACCGGAAACGGCGGCAACGTTTTATTGAATCAACAAGGCAATGTCCAGGTGGACGGGACAGATTCGATCGGCATTCTTCTCCAATCCATCGGTGGCGGTGGCGGAACAGTGGATCGCATTTTTTCCGACACGGCGGGTGGCGCGGGGAATTCTGGCGCAGTCACATTGCTCTTGAAAGGTGACGTCGCAGCCAACGGCTTCCACGGGACCGGCATTTTCGCCCAATCTCGTTCCATGGGAGGACAAGGCGATATTCTCATCTCGTCGGCTAAGGATCATTTCATCTACGCCGGTCCCAAAGGAGTCGCTGTGCAAATTTCTGGAGGTAATCAGAACGAGTTCATTAACCGCGGTTTGGTCAGCGAATATGATGGCGTGAAAGGATGGTCAGTAATCGGCGGATACCGTCGCGATATGGTTGACAACTATGGAACGATGATCGGCCAGGTCGATCTCGGAAAGAGCATCAACGGATTTACCAACCACTCCGGTGCGACCTTGATTCCAGGCCCGCTCTTTCTACTTGGCTCTCCGAAAAATTTGTTACTCAACGATGGTGTCATGATCACCGGCGGGGCAAACAACGCGCAACATACGGATGTGACGGGGAGCTTCGTGCAGACCGCTGGCGGTGTGACTTTTGGAGAACTGGACTTCGCCCGAAGCGAGCTCGACCAATACTATCTCACTGGGACAGCCAAACTCGCGGGCGAGATGAATATTTCCCTCTTGAATCCGCAGTTGGTCCCTTCCGGTCATTTTCAAAAAGTGCTGTATTACGCCAGTCGTGGAGTCACTGATGACGGGATGTTCCTAACTACCGCACCATCGGTGGTGATTAACTACGACATTCTTTATCCGAACAAAGAAACAGCGGTGCTCGATTTCAACGTCGACTTTTCGCTTGGCGGAGCTTTGGGACGCAACCTGCGTTCCGTGGGCGATTACATCAATCGCATTCAGAACGCCGGAAGCTCCAAAGCGTTGGCCGATACGATCATCAAGCTGCTCTACGACCCGACAATCCAAGCGTATAAGGAATCACTTTCGCAACTCGCTCCCGACATTTACGGCGAGCATCAGGCGGATTTGATTCGTGGTTCGGAACGTTTTGACCAACTGGCATACGAGGGTGGAAATTACCGATTCGATGCTCATGGACGCCTTCTCTGGTTCAACGTAGAAAACCAAGACACTCTGCATCATTCCTACGTGGATTACAAAGCGGTCCGGCAGACCGCAGAACGCGCTGCCGTCGGCATCGAGCAAGAGTTCGGTGATCGCTGGACCGCCGGTCTGGCGTTTTCCGTGGAGAAAAACGACGCTAGCGGTTACAACGGCCTCTGGACATCCCATGGAACAACCGAGCATTTAGGCGCGGTGCTGAAAAAACAGATCGGAGCGACGGAATTTGCCGGCATTGTTTCCTACAGTTGGAATCAAACAGATACCGAACGGCAGGGCCGGGTAACAACGCACTTTGCCACGGACGTGACGCGGGACATCGAGGCATTCAACGCGATGCTTCGGGCCTCGCATGAATTCGATCTGCGTAGTTTCTATCTAAAGCCAATCATCGACGTCGGTTTTACCTACCTGATGACTAATGGAGCCACGGAAAAAAATGGCGGAGCCACCAGCCTGACGTTACGGAATTACGACGAAAGCCATTACTGGACCCGGCCAGCGCTGGAGTTCGGCAAAGTCTTCACCTTTACCGATCGATCCTACCTGCGAGCTTATGGCGTCATCGACTACCAGTATTATTTCCAAGGACGCGACACCTTCGTCAAAGCTGGCTTTACTGGCGCTCCGTCAGGAGTTTCGCCGATCAACGATCCGATTGAACTCGACTCATTCCTCGACGCCACCATCGGACTGGAATACGTCACGCGGAAAAATATCGGCTTTGGAATCGGTTACAGCAAAACCTTTGGCGATCATTACGATCGCGACTTGGTCAACGTGAAGTTCAGCGTGCCATTCTAAAAGGTTGATTAGACCATAAGAAAAACGGCTGCTCACGCACGAATACGAATCAATGGATAAGTTTGAAAAACCTTCCAAGAGAGTGCCGCTGCCCAGACTTGAACTCTACAGGCGGCACATCTCACGGGGTTTTCAGTCCGTGCACAGCAATTCCCCTGCCCCGTTTTTTTGACGCCCGGTTTCGAGTGCTCTGTTGGAGGATGAACACTGCTCGATAAAATCAGTGATCTCAACGAAGTGGTGAATTCAATCTTTCATCATCCCGTCGTGACACCCACCGACCCTTTAGTATTCGTATTCATGATGATTAAGTCGGTCGTGCACTTCCTTGCCATTCGACTCTGACACTTTTTTACATTTAATGGTGCTCAGATCACTCTTCTGCTCCACCAAAAAACTGCCGCGTATCGGTCTTATTACGTTTTATGACGCACGACCTAATGCAGGTAGCCCTAGCAGGTAAATTCAACGGATTCGCATCCCCTCAGTCACCCAAATTTCCTAATTGAGGCGGCGCAACCGGAGAAGGAGTGGGAGTCGCAGGAACTGTCGGAGCCACGTCCACAGCGTCAATATGCACCACCATCCCCTTGGTCACCATGCCAGCGAAACGCGAGGCGTCCCAGTTTGCCAAACGAATGCAACCGTGGCTCCCCGTGCGTCCGATATTGTCAGGGCTGTTCGTGCCGTGAACGCCCACGCCGCGTTTGTTCAATCCGCACCAGAGCACGCCGACCGGGCAGTTAGGTCCGGCTGGAATCTCGTAGGATTCACCCGTGGAAACGCCGTTGTTCAGCACGCCTTTGTTCCAGCGATACCACGGCATGGTGGCGATTCCGACGATGTGAAACGTGCCTTTAGGAGCTGGATGATTCGCCGCGCCGGGGGTTATGGGAAAGGCCGCGAGGAGTTTGTCACCGTCGCGCAGTTCTAGCATTTTGTTAATCGTGTCGATGTGAATCGAGCGTGTGGCGAATTCCGGGATTGAGGGAAGGCTGGCGACCTCCTTCATGTCCTCAATCAGAAACGGGGCCACGTTTGGCACGCGAATCACTTCGCCCGCCTTGAGCGTGGCCATGCTGCGATCCTTGTTAAGTGTTAGCAAAAACTCGGGATCGGAATGGAATTTCTCCCCTAAAAATTCGAGGATGCTCGTGTAAGGCATCCGCTTCAGCTTGGCCTGTTCTTGAGGAGTCTTCGGAATCTCTCCAACTTGTTTAAAGTCCTCTGGGCGCAACGTATAGCTTGTGTAAATTGGATTGATCTGGAGTAGATCGGGAATGGATTCCCATTTGCCGTCCACGTTCAAGCCGCTGGCTTTCTGGAAGCGATTGAGGGCTTTCCCGGTGAACTCGCCCCAGCGACCGTCGATTTTGCCCGGTCCGAAATTGCGTTGATCGAGATAAATCTGCAGCCGCGTGATCAGTTCGCGTTCACGCACCGGTTCGGCGCGCATGACTTGCAACTCGGGTGGTGGCGCGGACACGGGTGCTACTTGCGCAAACAAAGGGCTGACGGCGAAAAACAGGAAGAGGAAAGAACGCATAGGTGGCAAGGAGCGGAACAATAAAGAGGCGGAGGATTTAGGCAACTTGATCTGCGATTTCTTCTGCGGGATACGTCCAGATCTCGGCGAGAGTCGGATGGTAATGCGGCATTTTTGCGATGTCGGCCGCAGTGCCGTGAAAATGCATCACCGCGACGATCTCATGAATTAAGCTGCTCGCTTCCGGTCCGAAGACGCTTGCGCCGATGATTTCGCCCGAGTTCCGCAAAGCGATGAGTTTTACAAAACCATCGGACTCGCCCATCACGAGCGACTTACCGTGGTCGTCAAACGGATGACAGGCTATGAGAACATCAAGGTCTTTCTCACGAGCCTCCTCCTCAGTGAGCCCGATCTGGGCCAGCTCGGGATGGGTAAAGAGCACGAACAATTTGCTGCGATAATCCATTACTTCCAGACTCGAATCATTCTTCAAAAGTCGGATCACATTGCGCACCGCGACCTCCGCCTGCTGGATGGCTAGGTGGACAATTTCATAGGGTCCGGCCACA
This sequence comes from Chthoniobacterales bacterium, assembly GCA_038230215.1. Taxonomy (GTDB): domain Bacteria; phylum Verrucomicrobiota; class Verrucomicrobiia; order Chthoniobacterales; family DASVRZ01; genus DASVRZ01. The sequence goes on from JBBRNR010000002.1 coordinate 394,798, forward strand.
TCACCCGCGCTAAAAATATGATCCTGATTCGTCTGCTGCGTCGGGCGAATCAGCCCCGCTTGCACCCCGGCTTTTTCCAAGCCCAGCGTGTCGAGTTTGGGGCGTCGGCCAAGCGCGTAGAAAATCTCCTCCGCCTCGATCTCCTGCCGTGCGTCGCCCTGCGAGTAAGCCACTTTTTTTCCATTTGCGTCGCGTCCAGCAGATTCGAGTGTAACTCCCGTGTGAATTTTGATCCCGCGTTTCTCCAGCGCTTTGCGCAAGGCATCGGACACTTGAAAATCCGAGCCACGGAGCAGATGCGCACTCCTCTGCAAAATCGTCACGCGGCTCCCGAGCGCGTTGTAATAATGGGCAAACTCCAGCCCGATTGCGCCCGCGCCGAGCACGATCACCGACGCAGGGACGTGCGGATTCTTCAACAACGTATCACTGTGCTGAAAACCCGTTTCCATCAGACCTGGCAACGTAGGCGGCTTCAATTCCGACCCTGTCGCCACCAGAAAATAACTCGCCGTCACCCGTCGCCCAGCCTCTGGACCGGTAGTGATTTCCACCGTGCGCTCATCTACAAACGCGGTGTAGCCGTGAATAAACGGAAATCGTCCACTCATGATCTGGCCGCGGCGATAATCTGCAAACTCGCCGATCCAGCGATCCTTCCGCGCCATCAGTTCTGCCATGTTGATCGTTGCATTCTCCACCGAAATGCCAAATTCCCCGCTTTCCCTCACCTGCTGAAAACGCTGTGCCCCGGCCAATAGCGCCTTGCTCGGCATGCAGCCGCGCAAAATGCAGAGCCCTCCGAGTTCTTCAGCGCCGTCGATCAGACCGACCTTTAATCCCATCTTGTGAGCCAGCGCCGCCCCGTTGTAGCCCGCGCTTCCGGCGCCAATGATGATCAGGTCGAATTCGGGTGACATGTTTCTCGCAACTTAGGGCAAAAAGCGCGAACCGCAAAAGGCCAACCGGGAAATAGATGCGGCTTTTCACGCCGCTCTCGCGTATGACGTTTCTATGAAACCCATCTCTTTTCTCGTCCTCCTCGCCTGCGCCGCTCTCTCTAGCACCCAGGCTAAGCTTGTCACCCAGACCGTCGCCTATGAGCATAATGGAACCCAACTGAAAGGTTACCTCGCCTACGACGACGCCAAAGTCACTCCCGGAAAAACACCCGGCGTCCTCCTCATTCACGAATGGTGGGGGCTCAATGATTACGCCAAAAGTCGCGCCAACCAGCTTGCCGAGTTGGGTTACGTCGCCTTCGCCGCCGACATGTATGGCAGGGGCGTGACCACCGAAGATCCGAAAAAAGCGGGCGAACTGGCCGGGCCTTTCTACGGTAAACCGCTGATGGCCGAGCGTGCCCAAGCCGGGCTCGATCAGTTGAAGAAAAACTCCTCCGTCGATCCCGCGAAACTCGCCGCCATCGGCTTCTGCTTCGGCGGCTCTACCGTCCAGGCGCTGGCTTATAGCGGCGCACCACTCGTCGGCATCGTTAGCTTCCATGGTGGCCCCGTCCCCGCTCCCCTCGAGACCGCCGGTCAAGTGAAAACGCATTTTCTTCTGCTCAATGGCGCAATCGATCCGATGGTTCCCGCCACCGCCAAGGCCGACCTCGAAAAATCATTGGAAGCCGCCAAGATTGATTATCAATCCATCGACTACTCAGGTGCACTCCACGCTTTTACCAATCCCGGCGCTGACAAACTCGCCACCGAGGCTGGCATGACTGGCAAGATCGGCTACAACAACACTGCTGCCGAGAGGAGTTGGAAGCAAATGCAGATTTTCTTCGACGAGATTCTGAAGTAACCGACCAAACAACGAAGTGTCTTGCTGGGAACTTTCTGTAATCACTCCATCGTAGACCAGCCGCCTCGACAGGTAAATCACCGCATCATTATTTGACGCGTTCTCACGGAGCCAGGTTTCATTCATAAACTCAAGCTCTTTGTCGCCGTCAGGTGCCATCAAAATCTCTTCACCAGACCTACCGCACTTAAAGGCAAGCCCGTTCATTGGAAGGGAGGCTAGCAACCCTACGCCAGGCCGGATGCCAGACTCCCGCCAACACCCAGCACGTGCCCCGGCCTGCCAGATCTCGCTTCCGAGGCGACCACCGCCACGATTGGGGAGTTTGGGCGCGGGCGAAGTTTGAAGGTTTGAGAGTCTGAAAGTTGTGAGATAGCCAGACCTTTCTTTTTTCCTAGCTGTTTTCCCGCTGCCGCGAAGCGGACAGCTAGGAGGAAGAAGATTTACCTTTCGCTCTCCATCTCTCGAACCCGCCCCAGCCCAAAACCTACTTGCGGCGACGAACCAAGCCCCCGGATAAAACGGGCTTGTGAGTCGCCGCAACACGACGGTTGGTCGTGGCAAGGTTAGCAGCCGTCGAGACAGGCGCGAAAGATGCACCCGGTTTGTTAGCATCTTGCGAACCGAAGCGCTAAGGCGCGCTGAGATAAACTGGCTTGCAGCAAGCCAGCCCGTCGGAAACGGGCCCCGCTGGTGATTGTAGAGGGCTTCTTCGATTGCATGATGCTCTGGCAACAAGGCATCCGCCGCGTAGTTGCACTCATGGGCAGTTCCCTTTCTCCCCAACAGGAAGAAACGATTGCTCAAAAGCTAACATCGCAAAGTC
>JBBRNR010000003.1:0-340291 GCA_038230215.1 Chthoniobacterales bacterium
AATGACTTACTCCTTAGAAAGGAGGTGATCCAGCCGCAGGTTCCCCTACGGCTACCTTGTTACGACTTCATCCCAGTTACCGCTCATACCTTAGGGCGCTGACTCCTTGCGGTTATCGCACGCACTTCGGGTACAAACAACTTCCATGATGTGACGGGCGGTGTGTACAAGGCCCGGGAACGTATTCACGGCGCCGTAGCTGATGCGCCATTACTAGCGATTCCAACTTCATGAAGGCGAGTTGCAGCCTTCAATCCGAACTGAGCATTACTTTAATGATTTCCTCCACCTCGCGATTTCGGTTCTCTCTGTATAATGCATTGTAGTACGTGTGCAGCCCTGGCCGTAAGGGCCATACTGACTTGACGTCATCCCCACCTTCCTCCCCGTTTCACAGGGCAGTCTGATCAGAGTGCTCGGCTTGCGCCGGTGGCAACAGATCACAGGGGTTGCGCTCGTTGCGGGACTTAACCCAACATCTCACGACACGAGCTGACGACAGCCATGCAGCACCTGTGTAAATTCTGGATTGCTCCAGTCGCTGGCTTTCACCAACTTAGAGATACATGTCAAGGCCAGGTAAGGTTCTTCGCGTTGCATCGAATTAAGCCACATACTCCACCGCTTGTGCGGGCCCCCGTCAATTTCTTTGAGTTTTAATCTTGCGACCGTACTCCCCAGGCGGCACGCTTAACGCGTTAGCTCCGGCACGGAAGGGGTCGAATCCTCCCATACCAAGCGTGCACCGTTTACTGCTAGGACTACCGGGGTATCTAATCCCGTTTGCTCCCCTAGCCTTCGTGCCTCAGTGTCAGGAACTGTCCAGAGATCCGCCTTCGCCACTGGTCTTCCTCATGATATCTACGCATTTCACTGCTACACCATGAATTCCAATCTCCTCTCCAGTCCTCGAGCAGGCCAGTATCGAATGCAGTTCCAGGGTTGAGCCCTGGGATTTCACATCCGACTTAGTCTACCACCTACGCACCCTTTACGCCCAATGAATCCGAACAACGCTTGGGACCTCTGTATTACCGCGGCTGCTGGCACAGAGTTAGCCGTCCCTTCCTCTTCAGGTACTATCAAGCCCGCGACAGTTAATCGCTGACAATTGTTCCCTAATGACAGGAGTTTACGACCCGAAAGCCTTCATCCTCCACGCGGCGTCGCTCCTTCAGGGTTTCCCCTATTGAGAAAAATTCTCGACTGCTGCCACCCGTAGGTGTCTGGACCGTGTCTCAGTTCCAGTGTGACTGGTCGTCCTCTCAGACCAGCTACCCGTCATAGCCTTGGTGGGCCGTTACCCCGCCAACAAGCTGATAGGCCGCGAGCTCATCAAGAAGCGTCAGGTTACCCCGACTTTAATATTGCTATCACATGCGGTATTAATTTGCCTTTCGGCAAGCTATTCCCCACTTCTCGGCAGATTACTCACGTGTTACTCACCCGTGCGCCACTAGCCTGCTTTTGTATTACTACAAAAACAAACCCGTTCGACTTGCATGTCTTATCCACGCCGCCAGCGTTCGTTCTGAGCCAGAATCAAACTCTCCGAAAAAAGTTTGCGTTGAGACGCTAATCTCAACAAATTTTCTGACCTGATTAATAACCAAGTTACCCGCTGACGAATAACTTGGGTTTGTTCGGTCGAGCCTGCCTCTACAGACAGACTCTAAATATTTATTATCAAAGAATGTGACGTATAACGCACAATTCAATTTTTGCTGTTTATTGACCGTTCTGAATTTCCGCATCAGGAAAATTTCAGAATCAAATTATCAAATATCAAAGCTCTTTAACGCCTTGCTTTTCTTACGAAGAGCGCGGCATGAGGCGACAAAAAAACTCAACCTTAGCACCGGACTAACTTTCAAATGTTGTTAGATACGTTTCACAACGGATCTTCCTACGCTTGCTCTTGTTTCCAAGAATTAGGCCGGGACGAAATTGAGTTCAATCTGAAGTCCCAAATTTAAAGAACGCGCACTGTTTTATCAGTGCCTCCGAGCTTGTCGGGTCGTTATCTTAATCGTTGTTCGGAAGGTGTCAAAAACTTTTTTTCAAAAATCTCTTACACCAACTTCGCCAGGATTAAACCAGCGATTAGCTAGCAGCGCCACTTTCATGACTCCCGGCTCGCTGCGGGATGACGATTTTAATCGTCCCTCACCGGGTGTCAAAAACTTCTTTTGAAAATCTTTTCCACCGCTTGTCGCCGGGGTTAATCAGCGATTTGCGAAGCCCAGATAATCCCACACCTAAAAGATCGCGCAAGTGGCTTTCTAAAAATATTTTGGCGGAGAGTTTTGCCGAGGCCAGACCCTCCGAGAGCACTATACTTTGGCGGTTATTATTCCTTACCGAGGAGGACCACGCGATTGGTATTGGTTCCCTTCGTCTGATTGCTCACCCCCCAGCAATTTGCTGTCTTGGTAAACTCTTGGGCATTCACCAGTACCAAATGCGGACAGAGCCCGGCGGCAGCGGCAGCGGGAATGACCAAATCTTCCATTTGGATGCGACTCCGATCAATTTCCCCGACTTCGAAGGCTATGGCTCCGCCTGGACGCAGGAGGCGGGCTAGTTCCCGGAAACAGAGCGTCATCTCTGTGCTCCAATCGACTTTCAATCGACTCTGCGTCAATGCCAGGCGCCTAGAATCGATCCCATTAAACCAGCAGCGCAGCCAATTATCCCCAGCATAATCTACTACACCGAGAAATGGCGGCGAGGTGATGACTAACGAAACTGAACCGACTTCCAATGGACTCTGCGTCATCGCGGACCCGGTGAAAAACCGCGCATCCACCTCCTTGGACCATCCGCCGTGCCGCAGCAGCGCCGCCGATTTCTTTAATATGATCGCCGCCACGTCGCGGCGCGGCGGCGTTTGCCCCCGGCTCGCATTGATTTTTCGCTGGCGGGCCGAGCTTACCGCCTGGTTCGGCGGCAGCGTATACACCGAGAAAAACCCGGACGAATGCCCCGTCAGCCGATTGGTCGCCACCATGCGAATCCAATCGTCCACCGCGTCATTCGACTGCGACTCGACTCGTTTTTTCAGGTAAACGCGCAAAGCCATCACCTCTCGCAGCGTTTCTGGATGATAAAAAACCAGCAAATCCTCCGTTCCCGGCTCCTCCTCCCCTGAAGCTGACCAATCAATCTCCGCCAGCCGCTCTTGAATCGCCTCCAGCGACGGCGGATGCAGCCTGGGCTCGGCCAGAATGCGGCTCAGCGGATTGACATCGTTCCCCGCGGCCCTTCTTCCTAGCAACGCCGCTTCCAGCACCGTCGTCCCGCGGCCTAGAAAGGGGTCATAAACCAGTTCGCCGGGCTGCGTGAGTCGCTCGATAAAGAAACGCGGCAATTGCGGCTTGAAACACGCCCTATAAGAAATCTCGTGCAAGGCATGGCCCGCGCGCTGTTTCGAAGTCCAGAATTCATTCGTATAAATCGGCACGCCGCATCCGGTTTGCGAAATCACCGTTTTCGCGCCAAAGGCTTCGAAATCTGCCAATTCCTGATGCAGCTCAGCGAGCGAAAGAGTGTCGAGATGTGGCATGATGGAATGAGCCGTTGACCGCCCGGCGATTGCTTTTACTCTAAGCAGCGATGGAAGTCAGCCCCGGCATTAATTACAAAATCGGCAACGAACGCCTCGTGAAAGTCACGGAGCGGGCGGGCGCACGGCTGACCGGGCTGCTCACGAAACAGGGCCGGCCTAATGGCGCTTTGCGCGTGGCGGTAATCGGCGGCGGTTGCTCGGGATTGCAATATAAGATGGATCTCGTCGACGGGCCGGCGAATCGCGACATCCTCGTGCGGTCGCAGGAGGTGAATGTGGTCGTTGACCCGAAAAGCGCGCTCTTTGTCAGCGGATCGGAGTTGGATTTCAGTGAGGATCTCCAGGCGGGCGGATTTAAGGTGACGAACCCAAATGCCGTGGCGCATTGCTCATGCGGAGAAAGTTTCGCAGCGTAGGAATTATTAGCCACCAGCCACTAAGAAGAAGGATGGCAGATGATTATTTCGCCCTGTTGGGTCTGCAGCGGGCTTTGACAGTCGGTGACGCGGAGCTGAAAGACGCCTGGCATCACACGGCGGCGACGGCGCGCGATGCGGAGACAATTCACCGCGCGTATGCAACGCTGCGCGATCCTGCCCGTCGGATTGGGCATTTGCTGGAGCTGCACGGAAGGAAAATAGACAGCGAGGAAACGCCGGGAGAGCGACTTTTTGATCTCTTTTTCACAGTGGCCGCCGCGTTGAAGACCGCAGATATCGTTGGAACTCAAATCGAATCTACTTCCTCGGCTTTGCATCGCGCCGGGCTAACTAACCAACTTCTAACCAGTTTGGACGAGCTAACCTTGGCAGGCGCGGCCGTGGCAGTGGAAAGAACCAATCGCGACACTCAGCTCACATCACTGGCGGCGAATTTCCTGAATTTTTCGGATGCCGAATGGGAAGTGCTAACCTCGCTCGGAAGTGACTTCGCATTTTTAACCAAGTGGACCGGTGAAATCCAAAAGCGCGAGACGCGCTTGCAGGAAACGTTAATGGGAAAAATTGTATGAACACTTCGGAAATCATCATCGGCATCGACCTCGGCACGACCAACTCGGCGGTGGGTTTCATGGAAGCCGGACTGCCGTTCTTGTTAGCCGATTCAGACGGCGAACGTCTCACGCCGAGCGTGGTTTATTTTCCAGAGTCGAATGGAACTCCGCTCGTCGGGCGGGCGGCGGCGCGGATGAAAACGGTTCGTCCAGAATCGACGGTTTCCTCGATCAAACGCCTGATCGGCAGTGGCGAAAACGTTACTATTCACGGCGTTGCCCATTCGCCCGAAGAGATCTCGGCACTGATCCTAACCAAACTCAAATCCGACGCAGAATCGAGTCTAACTCAAATGGTTAGTCGCGCAGTGATCACCGTTCCGGCCTACTTCAACGACGCCCAGCGCGCGGCCACCAAACGCGCCGGTGAACTCGCTGGACTGATTGTCGAGCGCATCTTGAATGAACCGACTGCGGCCGCCCTTGCTTACGGTCTCGACAAGTTGAAAGATCGCTCGAAGATCGCGGTTTACGATCTCGGCGGCGGCACGTTTGATATTAGCATTTTGCAGTTGAACCAAGGCGTCTTTGAGGTGCTTTCGACCAATGGTAACACGCAGCTAGGCGGCGACGATGTGGACACGGCGCTCATCGCGGACTGTGATCTCGACATTCCAGATTGGGAAAAGCGCGAGCTGGTCATTCAAGCCAAGCACCGGTTGTCCGACGAGGAAAACATGGAGATCGCCCTTCCGATTTCGTCGGCAGGTCCGCAAAGTTTTCAGTTGAGTCGCATTCGACTGGAACAAATTGCGCGCCCGATCATTGAGCGCACGCGGGTTCATTGCGTTCGATCGCTGGCCGACGCGGGATTAAAGCCAGGCGACCTCGACGAAGTCATTTTGGTCGGAGGATCGACCCGCATGCCATTGGTTAGAACATTGGTCGCGGAGTGGTTTGGCAAGGAACCTAACCTCACGCAAAATCCCGATGAGGCGGTCGCGCTCGGAGCCACGATTCAGGCGGGCATTCTGAGTGGCGCGGTGACTAACATCACGTTGTTAGACGTGACTCCGCTTTCGTTAGGAATCGAAACGGCGGGCGGCTTAATGAATGTCCTTATTCCGCGAAATTCCACGATTCCGCTCAAGCGCGGTGAGATGTTTACCACGAGTGCTAACAACCAGACTTCCATGGTAATCAAAGCTCTCCAGGGCGAGCGCGAAATGGCCCGTGATAATTGGAAACTCGGGGAATTTACCATCGACTTCGCTCCAGCACCACGCGGCGTGGCACGAGTCGGCGTGCAATTTGAGATCGATGCGAATGGCATTCTTCATGTGCTGGCTCGCGATGTGGCGACTGGAAAAGACCGGACGCTGGAAGTGACGAGCAGCGTGGACGTGGCCGATGAACGCGTGGAGCAAATGATCGCAGAATCGGTCGAGCACGCGTTCGACGACATGAGCGAACGCATTTTTACCGAGGCAAGTTTGAAGGCGAAAGAAATGTTAGTCGCGGTGGACAATGCGCTCACGTTGTTAGGCGAGGAAGTCAGCGCAGAGGAACGTCAGCAGATCGCGCTTTTAACCAACGAGGTTAGACAGGCGTTGGAGCTGGGGGAGAATCAGCGTCTGAAACGCGCCAATGGCGCACTTGATGCGGGCACGCAAAACTTGGCCACGCTGTTGATGGAGCGCGCCATGGCCGCCGCCTTGGAAAAACGCGGCCTGATTTGAGTTACATTCTATTCTAACCGCGGAGCTTGGTGATGGTGTTAAGCAGCGTCTCCGCGAGTGCCACAATCCGTTGGGCCTTGCGTAGGTCGATCAGTTTTCCAGCCTCGTCAAAGGCTTCATAGGCCTTGGAAAGCGTGACTTGATCGGGCAAAACGAGGACGCCCATATTGCCGAGCATCACACGCAAGGCGAGAAGACTGCGGAGGCCGCCAAGGCCACCGGGCGACGCGGAGCAGAGGGCAACGATTTTGCCACTAAAGGCGGCAAGCTCAGCCTCGTCCTCTGTCTCGGTGCGCGAGGCCCAATCGATGGCGTTTTTCAGCAAGGGCGTAAACGAGCTGTTGTATTCCGGAGAGGCGATGAGGAATCCGTCGCTGGCGATCAGGAGCGCCTTAAATTTCTTCGCGCCCTCGGGCAATCCGCTGGCGGATTCGAGATCTTGATCCATCAGCGGCAGGGCGAGTTCGCGCAGATCGACGACGGCAACTTCCGCCCCGGCGCTGCGCGCAGCCTCGACGGCGTGGGCAAGCAGTTTCTGATTGTAAGATCCTGTGCGGCTGCTGCCGGAGAAGGCGACAATTTTCGGTGGATTCATGGACTCAGAGCTAACAGTTCGCATCCTCCGATTCAAGCCTTGGAACGAGTCTGAATGAAATGGAAGTCGAATGATGTTCCTTGCGCTGGACGAAGATGGGGTTTTTCTTTGCCAGATGAAGATTCCCAATTTGCGCAGTCCCTCAGCCAAGGTCGGTGGCATTGTTTATTTCGGCCGTATGCTCGATAAAATCCGCCTCAATGCCGAGGGCAATCTGCCTGAGGATTACATTAAGAATCTCGGAGGTGGCTTCGACGAGCGCCTCCTGAATTTCCTCCATGTGGCTTACGGCGATGTCGTTCTGGAAACGCTCACCGGCAAATCCGACGACGCCATGCTCGCCTGGTGTTTCGCCAATGGACGCGTGCCGCACGAGGAGGAAATCGAAGTTTGGAACGGCTTTATGAGCAAACGCGGCTGGCGGGATGACGCGAACGAAATCCTCACGCGGCGAAAGAAGGAATCCGGTTTCGAGAACCGCGACGACATCCAGACGATGTTCGAATACATTGACGCCGACGAGGCGTAAGCCGACTTCGCATTTTCCTTAAAGTGGCGGATGGGCAGGGATTCGAACCCTGGTTGCCTTTAACAGCAAACACGCTTTCCAGGCGTGCGCATTCGACCACTCTGCCACCCATCCTTGGTTTCTTTGCGGACGGCGAATTTGCGTTGTTTCCCCACAACACGCAAGCGGCGATTTTCGGTCCGCTAAAATTATTCAGCGACTCCGAGTTCGGCTTTTGCCTCGGCGATCCCGGTCTGCAACTCGGTCTGGCGCTCAACCAAGCTTTGCATACGCAACTGATGCCGGTGCAACTCCATGTTCAGGCGGCTGACGTTTCCGCGAAGCTCGGTGATCTGGGTGACGTTTTCCTTGAGCTGACCTTCCAGGCTGGTGAGTTCGGCTTTGACGACTGAGGGGTCGCGCCCATGAGTGGAGGAAACTGATGAAGGCTCTTCGATGACAAATTGATGCTGGCAGAAGGGACATTCTACGAGCTGACCGATCATGGTTTTCGGGGCGGCGACACTTTTATGGCAAGCGACGCACTGGATGACGAGGGTCTCTTCTTCGGTGGGGTGATGGGACGCGGGAGTTTCTGGAGCCATAATTCTCTTAAGAAACAAGCAACTTCAGTTCCAAATTGCGGATAGAGTGAAGTTATTTTTAGCGACAAGTTCATTGTGTGAACCGATCCAAGCCCGCGAGCTGCGCGAGGGCTTGATGAGCTGAATATCCCGCTAATGGAAGTTGCCTAATAGTATAAGTCAGATTCCACTATGACTCGGATCAGAAAACAGCCCGGCTTGTTCTATTATGAACCGCCGGGCTTTTTTGCAAGCAGGCCACATTTGTTCGTTTACAGAGCGGGCGGGAGTTGTCATTTTCTCGCAGCTCATGGACTGGACGATCACCACATTTATCCTTATTTCGGCCATTAAAACGCTCGCCATTATCTTCGGCGTCGTCTTGCCGATGGTTTCCTACACCGTCTATGCTGAGCGGAAGGTGAGCGCGCTCATCCAGGATCGCATTGGACCGAATCGCGTCGGACTGCCTCTCACACTCTTCGGCGGAAAAAAGGATTTTAGCTTCTTTGGCCTCGTCCAGCCCATTGCCGACGCGGTGAAACTCCTTATCAAAGAGGACTTTACGCCGGGTCACGTCAATAAATTTTACTATTGGCTGGCTCCAGCGCTTGGAGTGGCTCCGGCCTTGATCACACTGGCCGTCATTCCCTTTGGCAGCGTGCTCAACCTCGATCCGATCCTCATTCCGCTCGGGCAAAAACTTGGGATGGATCTCGGTTTTGGAAACATCCCGATGGTCATCGCCAATGTGGACATTGGCGTCCTTTTCATTTTCGCCATCGCCTCAGTCGGTGTTTACGGAATCGTCCTTGCTGGCTGGTCGGCCAACTCGAAATACCCGTTCCTCGGCGGCATTCGCTCCAGCTCGCAGATGATCTCCTACGAGCTATCCCTCGGCCTTTCGGTCATCCCGATCTTCCTTCTCATCGGCAACCTCAATCTCTCTACCATCGTCCAGTATCAGATCGAAAATGGCTGGCTCATTCTGCCCTTTGGCCCATTTGGACCTCATTTTTTTACCCTCCAGCGTTTCCTGCTCTGGATTCCGATGCTGATTTCCTTCCTCGTTTTCACGGTGGCGATGTTTGCGGAAACGAATCGACTTCCATTCGACTTGCCCGAGGCCGAGCAGGAACTCGTCGGCGGCTATCACACCGAGTATTCCTCGATGAAATTCGCACTTTTCTTCCTCGGCGAATACGCGGCCATGATTGCCGGGTCGTCTGTCATCGTCACACTTTTCTTCGGCGCATGGCATTTCTGGGGCATCCCTGATGGCACGGTCGGCGGTTTAGCCGGACTCTTCTGGGGCCTCGTGAACATCGCTGTTTTCTTTGGAAAAGTGGCTGTGCTGCTGATCTTTTTTATCTGGGTGCGTTGGACTTTGCCCCGTTTCCGCTATGATCAACTGATGAAACTCGGCTGGTATTTCTTCTTCGAGCTTGCCCTCGTCAATATCTTCCTCGCCGCGATCATTCTGGCGTTTGTTAAATAATCCGACTCTTTTTTTCTCTCATGGCTTACACCGTTGCCCGCCCAAAAATGACTCTGGCCGAGAAGTTATATCTCCCCGCCATCGTCGCCGGACTCGCTATCACGGCGAAACATTTCAAAAACATGATCCTCGGTCGCACCAAAGTCCTGATGCAATACCCCGAGGAAAAATGGGACGCGCACATGCCCGAGCATTATCGCGGGGCTCCCACCCTCGTGAAAGACGAGCACGACCGCGAGCGCTGCGTGGCCTGCCAGCTATGCGAATTCATCTGCCCGCCCCGAGCCATTACGATCACACCCGGCGAACTCCCGACTGAATCGAAATTTGCCAAGGTGGAGAAATATCCCGAGGAATTCAAAATCGACATGATCCGCTGCATTTATTGCGGGCTTTGCGAGGAAGTTTGCCCGGAGCAAGCTATTTTCCTGCGCAAAGACTACGCCATCACCGGCCTCACCCGCGCCGAAATGGTCCACGACAAGGCGAAACTCTACGAACTCGGCGGCGAGATGAACGGCCTCGTCCACAAGTGGAACCCGCTGAAATGAAACTTGAAACTGGAGACCTGAAACCTGAGTTTTCCCCGTTGCGATGTCCTTCTTCAATTTCCCTGCCCTCTACTGAGTTTTTAATCATTAGGATTTAGTCATTTTTTCTTTCCACTCAGGTTTCAAGTTTCAGCTCTCAGCTTTTTTTCCACATGCCCGCCATTCTCTTTTGGATCTTCTCCGGCCTCATGCTGCTCTTTGCAGCGATGGTCGTCGTCCTCCGCCAGCCCGTCAGCAGCGCATTCAGCCTGGTCGTTTCGTTTCTGGCTCTGGCCGCGCTTTACGTCTCGCTCGAAGCCTTTTTTATCGGAGTCATCCAGATCATGGTCTATGCGGGCGCCGTTATGGTGCTCTTCCTCTTCATTATTATGTTACTCGACTTAAAAGCCGAGGTGCGCCGCCGTTTCAAACTACCCGCCACCTTCGCCGCACTCGCGGTCGTCCTTATTTTCGGACTGATGGTGCGTGGTGTAGTCAGTAGTTTTGCAATGGGCGAATCCGCCTTCCCTGCTCTCGCGCACAGCGACAAAACCGACATCTGGCACGTCGGCGAGACGCTCTTCACCAGCTTTAACCTTCCTTTCCAGGTCATTGGCGTCCTCATTCTCGTCGCCACCGTCGGTGTCGTCGTCCTCAGCAAACGGGAGCTCAAGTAAATTCATGGTCACCCTCAACGATTACCTGCTCGTCAGCGGACTGCTCTTTACCATCGGACTTGCAGGCGTATTGCTCCGGCGCAACATCCTCATCATCTTCATGTCGCTCGAATTGATGCTCAATGCGGCCAACCTCTCGCTGGTCGCCTTTTCCCGCTTCCGCACCGTGGACGGCCTGCCCAATTACAACGCGCAAGTCCTCGTCTTCTTCATCATCACCGTCGCCGCCGCCGAGGTCGCGGTCGGACTCGCCATCATCGTCGCCCTCTATCGCCAGCGCCAGACGACCCATGTCGAGGACTTGAACTCGATGAAGTTTTAAGACGACCGTCCCGGCAATCTGGAAAACGGAGCGGAGTTACATCGGATTCCGATCCGCCGACACGTCCGCGCCCTCAGAAAATCCGTTCGCGGAACCAAAAAATTCGTCCGCGCCACCTTACGATTCGTCCGTCCATGGGAAAAATCGGGCCGCGCATCCTTCTAATCCGTCCGCCCACAGCGCCGATTCGTCCGTCCGCACCGCGAAACTCTTCTCCCACCCTCCCCACTCGTCCGGCCGGTCACAAAATTCGTCCGGCCCATGCCATCAACCGTCCGCCCACCGGAAAATTCGTTCGCCCCACCCTGATTCCCGTCCGCGTCCCTCCCAACAGCGCTGATACGCCTCTAACTCCGCTCAAAATTTCCGCATTTTTGCGTAAACCTGACATAAAACACTTGGCGAACAGGCCAAAACCAGTCAGCCTCGCCCCATGTCCGATCCAATCAATCCACCCGCCAACCCCACTCCAGACCCCACCCCAGCCCCGCATCCACGCGGTTACTTCAATAAAAGCCAGCTCGCCGACATCCAGATCGCCGAAGACATCCACACCGCCGCCATCGCGCCCAGCCACGCCCCGGCCTTGCTCGAAGAAGACATCGACCCCGCCTTCATCACCCTCTTCGACGGCAAACTCCAGATCGTCCGTGGCCAAATCTCCGCCACCGGACAGAACGCCGAGGACAAAATCACCGCCTCCCTCGCCGCCACCGGAGCCGAGCGCACCCTCCTCCTCGCCCTCCAGGGCATCCAATCCGCCGCCAAACAACGTGCCCGCTTCGAGGCCATGGACGGCGACCCCGCCACCAACTTCCAAGCCACCGGCTACCTCATCGGCAAACGCCTCAACGCCAGCCGCCCCAAACTCTTGCAAAACGCCGACGCCCTTATCATCAAAGCCAAAACCGAGACCTTGCCCGGCCACAAACCCGCCAAAATCGTCCAGATCGAAGGCAAATTACAAGCCTACCGCGACGACAAGAAAAGCCAGACCGACACCGTCGAAGAAAGCAGCGAAGAACGCATCGCCCGCGATAAAATCGTCCACGAAATCAACAGCCTGCGCATCGCCATCCAGCACGCCGCCGACCGCGTTTACCCCTACACCGAAGAAGAAAACCGCCCCCAAAGAGTCACCTTCAAACTCCCCCTAGATCGCGCCATGGCGGTGTAGAGTTCATCAAACAAATAATCCTATGAACGCCAAAGGCCCTGAATTCATCCGATTTTTCCAACCTGTTATCGAGGTTATTAGGATGTCTGGTGGATCGGGCACCACATCGGAGATCATCGACCGAGTAATTGAGCGGCTCGGAATTTCTGAACACGAACAGGAGCTCTCTCTCAAGAATGGTCAATCTCGCGTACGCAATCAAATACAGTGGGCTCGTCTTTATCTAGTTAGGGCAGGTCTTATGGATTCTTCTCGCCGGGGCATTTGGAGCCTTACGGAAAAAGGAACGCTGACCGACTTAACTAAGTTAGATCCCTTACGTGTTTTTAATACTATTCAGAAAGTTATCGTGAAAGAGCGCAAACAGAAGTCGGTGCAGGAGCCGTTCATTGATGAAACCGATGAAGCTGCGATATCCACCATTGATTACAAAGGAGAACTTCTCGCTCTCATTAAAACGATCCCAGCTAGTGGATTTGAGCGCCTCTGCCAGAGATTGCTTAGGGAGTCTGGTTTTCAACAGGTGGTAGTTACCGGAAGAAGTGGCGATGGCGGTATTGATGGCATCGGGATTCTTCAGATAAACGCGTTCGTTAGCTTCAATGTTTTATTTCAATGTAAGCGCTATCAAGGCTCCGTGACACCTTCACAGGTTCGTGATTTCCGTGGTGCTATGATGGGACGTGCCGACAAAGGAATAATCATCACAACCGGAACTTTTACTGTGGAAGCCAAGAAGGAAGCTCGTCGCGATGGAGTTCCCCCTATCGAATTAGTAGCGGGCGAAGATTTAGTCCGACTTTTCGAAAGCCTAACTTTAGGGTTGGTTCCGCAAACAACGTTCGAAATTGACCATAGGTTTTTTGACGAGTTTCAACGAGAAGATTGATCATCTCGTTACCAAGCTGCGGCTTGGTCATGCGCTTGTCCCTGAAGCTCCGGCTTCTTGTCAACAATGTCAGACTTTCAGTTCACCTTCTATTTTGAGGACAGCATTCTTCCACGGAGGCCTTATCTCACGAGGGAAATGTGTGTTCGCGTCGTGGAGAATCCCATTCGAGTCGAACCGCAAGAACACAATCGCTTTCGATTCTGGGCACCTGTGCCGGAATTGGGAGGGCGGTTCTTGCGAGTCGTCACGCTTGAGGATAAACTCACGATACACAACGCCTTTCCCGACAGGAGATTTCGACCATGAAGCTAAATTATCATCCCGATACGGATTCCCTCTATATCGCGTTATCTCCCAACCCCAGTGCTGATAGCAACGAAGTCGCTGAAGGTGTGGTGCTCGACTTCGACGCGAACGGTCGCATCGTCGGCATCGACATCGACAATGCGAGCCACAAACTGGATCTGCACGAATTGACCACAGACCGGATTCCGCTTCCGGCAAACGCGGCTTAGCGTTCCGTTTTTTCGACCCACCGGGGACAGATTCCCATGGCACTCCGATGAAAAACGGCGCGTCTCGGGCTCACTCCTGCGCCAGTGCGATGCAAGTCCGCTCATTTTCGCCGCTGTCGGGCGGGCGGGAACGTGAAAATATGCGAGAGCTGGTATTTTCCGTTGCCACTTGCAGGGGCATCCGGTAATTCACTGGGCGTCCGATGAATCAACTGCCCTGGATTGTCCTTTTTACCCCGCTGATCTCTGCGATTCTCATCGCTCTCGTCACGCGTCCGTCGAAGTCTCTCAGCACCGCGATCTCTGTCGCAGCCGTTGCGATTTCCTTTGTCGGGAGTCTTATTCTATTCGGCAAACCCGACCACTCGATGGATGTCTCCTTCGACTGGATCAACCTCCCGGCGTTGCACATTCCGATCGGCACCTCGATCGACCAACTGACCAAGCTGATGCTCCTCGTGGTCACGGGAATCGGCCTCTTGATTCACCTGTATTCCATCGGCTACATGCACGAGGACGAGGGCCGCTCGCGCTATTTTGCGGCGTTGTCGCTCTTCATTTTTTCCATGCTCGGGATCGTTCTCGCGAACAATTTCGTGATGATGTTTATCTTCTGGGAACTGGTCGGCGTCAGTTCGTATCTGCTCATCGGCCACTGGTTTGAGCGTCCGGCGGCGGCGGATGCGGCAAAAAAGGCGTTTCTGACCAATCGCATCGGCGACTTCGGCTTCATGTTTGGCATTCTCTGCGTCTGGCTGGCGACGAAATCGGTCGTCTTCAGCGAGATCGAACCCCGCTGGGCGACAATGGGCTTGCCGAGCTGGTATATCACGGTGGCAACGCTCGGCGTTTTCATGGGTGCGATGGGCAAAAGCGCGCAATTTCCCCTCCATGTCTGGCTGCCCGACGCCATGGAAGGCCCGACGCCGGTCTCGGCCTTGATCCATGCCGCGACGATGGTGGCCGCCGGTGTTTTCATGCTGGCGAAGGTGTTTTTCCTCTTCGTGCCAGCGGCATTTACCCTGCAATTCATCATGTGGATCGGTATCGGCTCGGCGGTGATGGCCGCGTTCATGGCGACACAGCAGGACGACATCAAGCGCATTCTGGCCTACTCGACGCTTTCTCAGTTGGGTTACATGGTGATGACGGTGGGCCTCGGTGCGCCGCAAATCGGGATGTTTCACCTGTTCACCCATGCGTTTTTCAAGGCGATGCTTTTCCTCGGAGCCGGATCGATCATTCACTCGCTGCATCACGAGCAAGACATCTGGAAAATGGGCGGCGTCGGGAAGAAAATGCCGATCACGTTTCTGACCTTCACCATCGGAACGCTGGCACTGACCGGGTTTCCATTTTTGAGCGGATTTTTCTCGAAGGACGCGCTCATCGCCACAGCGTTTGAGCATAACAAAGTCGTCTTCGTGCTGGCGGTGCTGGTGGCGTTTTTGACCTCTTTTTACATGTTCCGCCTCTGGTTTGTGACGTTTCTCGGCCAGCCACGCGCTCATGGAGCCGAGCACGCGCACGAGTCGCCGCTGATTATGACCGTGCCGTTGCTGATCCTCGCGGTGCCGTCGGTGATTGCGGGCTATCCATTCTTCATCGGGAAATTTCTCACGCTGCCCGAGGAACACGCGCCCATGGTCGTCCAAGCCTCGGCGGTCGGCGTCTTTGTCCTCGGCGCCCTGCTGGCCATGGTTCTCTATAAAGGGAAATCCAAAGACCCGATCCGCATCCCGCTCTTCGCGAACCGCTTCTACATCGACGACTTTTACAAAATTCTCATTCGAGCCACACAGGATTCTGCGGCCTGCATTTGCGCCTTTCTCGACAAATGGCTCATCGACACCGTGCTCGTGCGCGGCGTCGGCGCGGGTGGCGTCTGGATCACCGGCTACGCCCTGCGTTTCCTGCAATACGGCAACATCCAGGGCTATGCCATTCTCTTCGGCGTCGGAATCATCGCGCTACTCTACTACGTCGTCTTTGCCTGATCTCCACTTGTGAATATTGCCCTGCTTCTCCATCTCATCGTGCTGCTGCCGCTCGGCGCGGCCATTGCGATCTTACTCGGATTACCCGCCCGCAAAACCGCCCTCGGCGCATCCATCACAGCCCTGGTGCTGACGATTATTTCCATTCTTGCCTATCAAGGCACCAACGGCGGATTCCAGTTCCAATCGAGTGTCGCGGTCGTGCCGGAATGGGACTTGAAATACTTTCTCGGCGCCGATGGCCTCAGTCTCGCCATGGTACTCCTCGCCACCATCGTCACGGTGGCCGCAGTCTGGGTCACTCCGAAGGTCGAGAAATCCGAGAACGCCTTTTACGCCTGTCTGCTCTTTATTTCGGCAGGTGCCATTGGAGCGTTTCTCTCGCTCGACCTCTTTTTCTTCTACGCCTTCCACGAACTCGCCCTCATCCCGACATTCCTCCTCATCGGTATCTGGGGCAGCGGTGAAAAACAGCAGGCTGCCTGGCGCATCACAATCTATCTCGCCATCGGCAGTATCATCCTGCTCGCGGGCCTCATTGGAGTCTGGCTCGCTGTGCCGGTTGGCCAGCGGACCTTCGATATTCCCCAACTCCAGGCGCTGGCCAAGACCTCCGCCTTCCTCCCCGCGAAATGGATCTTCCCCACGCTGCTCGTCGGTTTCGGTGTGCTCGTCTCGCTCTTTCCGTTCCATTCCTGGGCGCCGAAAGCCTACGCCTCCGCTCCCGCGCCGGCGGCCATGCTCCATGCGGGCGTGCTCAAAAAATTCGGCCTCTACGGCATGTTGCGAATCGCACTCCCGATGTTCCCGCTCGGCATCCAAAGCTACGACTGGATCATCCTGTCGCTGCTCATCGGCAACATCCTTTTCGTCGGCCTCGCCACCATCGCGCAGAAACAACTCGACACCACCCTCGGTTATTCCAGCGTCATGCACATGGGTTACATCTACCTCGGGATCGTCAGCATGAACCTCACCGGCATCAACGGCGCGGCACTTCTCATGTTTGCCCACGGACTCTCCATTGCGGCCCTCTTCGCCATGAGCGGAATGATCCGCGAACGCACCGGCACGCTGGAGTTCTCCGATCTCGGTGGCCTCGGCAAACGCGCCCCGCTCCTCATGTTTTGCTTTGGGCTCGCCACCTTCGCCTCCATCGGCTTGCCGGGCTTTGGCAATTTCGCCTCGGAAACGATGGTCTTCTTCGGTGCGTTTTCAGGCGGGTTTGAGTCAAATGCATTTCAGACCGGCACCTTCAACTTCCATCAAATTGCCACCATCATCGGCCTCTGGGGCGTCGTTATTTCTGCCGTTTACATGCTGCGGGCCTACCGCAAAATCTTCATGGGCGACCTCGTTTCCCGTTGGGCTGGCATCAACGACATCCGCCCGCTTTACAAATTCCCGCTCGTCCTCCTCATCGGTGCACTTCTCGTCTGCGGCCTCTATCCTCAGGGCTTCCTGCACCTGGTCGGCCCCACCCTTTCCCATTTGCTTCCCTAATTTTCGCCCTGAGCCTTTCTTAAAATGCTGCCACCGCTTCTTCTCGAGACCATCGTTCTCTTCCTGGGCTTTTGCCTGTTGCTCTTCGAGGCCTTCGTGCCGACGCCCACCCGCCGTGGCTTCGGTTTGTTTGCGATCATCGGACTTTCCATTGTCCTCATTCTCAGTTTCTTCACGAAAACGACCGCTGATTACGGTGCTTTCTACGTCGTCGACGGACTTGGGCTTTTCTTTAAACAACTCATCCTCCTCACCACCATCGTGGTCCTGATCATGAGCCTCGAATACGCCTCCACCGTGCAACGCCTTGTCCCCGCCGAGAAACCCGGCGCCGGTCTCGGTGAATTCTACGCTCTCCCTGTCTTCACCTGTGCGGGTCTCCTCTTCATGGCGTCTGCGGCGGACTTCATCATGATCTTCGTTTCGCTCGAGCTGGTCACGATCTCCTTCTACGTCCTCGTCAGCTTCCTCCGTCGCTCGCGTCCATCGCTCGAAGCGGGCACGAAATACCTCATTCTCGGCGCGCTCTCCACTGGCATCCTCGTCTATGGCATCACCTGGATTTTCGGCGTCACCGGCGAAACTAATCTCGCCGCCATCGGTCAGGCCGCTGCACAAGTCACCGATAAAAATCAGACCGCCCTCCTCTTCGGCATCGTCCTCGTTCTCATCGGACTCGGCTTCAAAATCGCCGCCGCTCCGTTCCAGTTCTGGGTCGCCGACGTCTATCAAGGCGCCCCGACTCCCATCACCGCCTTCCTCTCCGTCGGATCGAAGTCCGCTGGGTTCATCGTTCTGCTGCGCTTTTTGAGCGTCATCCTGCCGCTGCCCGTCGTCGGGGCCAAGATCGGCGTCGGACTCTCCATTCTCGCTTTTTGCACCCTCATTTATGGCAACTTCGCTGCGCTCCCACAGACGAATTTGAAACGTCTTCTCGGTTATTCCAGCATCGCCCACGCGGGTTACTTGCTCATGGCCGTCGTCGCACTGAGTCAGCTCCACGCCGCCGCCCAACAGGCCATCGCCTTTTATCTCGCGGGCTATTTGGTGATGACCCTCCTCAGTTTCCTCGTTCTCATCCTCGCCACCAACCAGATGGAGGGCGACGACATCTCGCACTTTAACGGCCTCGGAAAACGCAGCCCGTTCCTCGCCTTTGCCATGCTGGTTTCCATGATGTCCCTCGCCGGGGTGCCCCTGACCGCTGGGTTCTTTGGCAAATTCATGATCTTCAAAGTCGCCCTCGAAGCGCACCTTTACTGGCTCGTCGGCGTCGGTGTCATCAGCGTCGGCTGCGGCTTTTATTACTATCTGAAAGTGGTCAAAGCGATGTATTGGAACTCTGAGGGCACTGAAACTGGCATCCGTTTCCCGGTTTCGCCTCTCGCCCGAGCCACCGTTTATGCCTCCATCGCAGCCATCTTCGTGCTGGGAGTTTACCCCGACTCAATCCTGCATCTGCTCAGGAAATAAGGCTCTGTCCTCCTGAAGGACTAGCCCTCTTGAACTGGAATTGCCGTTGTCAACTTTGACAATGCCCCACCTGACGCCAGACTTGCCATTGCCAACTTTGACAATGCCTTACCCGACGCCGGACATGCCGTTGCCGACTTTGACAATGCCCCACCCGACACCGGACATGCCGTTGCCAACTTTGACATTGCCCCACCTGACGCCAGACTTGCCGTTGCCAACTTTGACATTGCCTTACCCGACACCGGACATGCCGTTGCCAACTTTGACAATGCCCCCCCCCGACGCAGGATAGGCCATTCGTCCTTTCCTGAACGCACAAAAGGCGGAACCCTCGCGAGGTCCCGCCTTTTTTGTGAGTCGAGTCTCAGTCCGCTCTTACGAGAACCATTCGGTGTGGAAAAACTCGCCCGCCGGCTTGTCGATCCGCTCGTAGGTGTGGGCGCCAAAGTAATCGCGCTGTGCCTGGAGCAGATTCGCCGGTAGCCGGGCCTGGCGATAGCTGTCGTAGTAGGCGAGCGCCGCGCTGAAGGCCGGGGTGGCCACGCCGTATTCGATGGCCGTCCGCAGCGCGATGCGCCAGTTGCTCTGGGTGCGTGTGACCACGTCTGTGAAAAACGGATCGAGAATGAGGTTCTTTAGATCGGGATTTTTCTGGTAGGCGTCCGTGATGCGGTTGAGGAACCGGGCGCGAATGATGCAACCGCCGCGCCAGATGCTGGCGATGTCCTTGAAGTTCAGATTCCAGTTGTAGAGCTGGCTGGCGGCTCCGAGTTGCACCATTCCCTGGGCGTAACTCATGATTTTCGAGGCATAAAGCGCGTCGCGGATGGAGTCGATGAGTGCCGAGCGATCCCCAGTAAAAGGAGCTGGAGTCGGCCCTGGAAGCTGGCTGCTGGCGGCGACGCGTTCGGCTTTGAGCGAACTCAAAATGCGGGCCTCGACCGCGCTGGCGATGACGCTGAGGGGCACGCCCATCTCCGTGGCATGACCGACGGTCCACTTGCCCGTGCCTTTTTGTCCGGCCTTGTCGAGGATGAGATCGACGATCGGCGTCCCGGTTTCGGGATCTTTCTTGGTAAAAATGTTCGTGGTGATCTCGATCAGGAAGCTGTCCAGCTCGCCTTTGTTCCACTCGCCGAAGATCTGATGAAACTCGTCCGCTGTCGGATTGATCGTGGCCTTGAGGATTGCATACGCCTCGCAAATGAGCTGCATGTCGCCGTATTCAATGCCGTTGTGCACCATTTTCACGTAATGACCCGCGCCGTCCGGGCCCATATAGCGGCAGCAAGCCTCGCCCTCGGCGATGGCGGCAATCTTCGTGTAAATCGGAGCCAGAGCCTGCCAGCCTTCCTTCGAGCCGCCGGGCATGATCGACGGTCCTTTTAACGCACCTTCCTCGCCGCCGCTGACGCCGACTCCGAAGAAGTGAATGCCTTTTTCCTTGAGGTATTTCTCGCGACGCTGGGTATCAGTCCAAAGAGAATTGCCGCCGTCGATGATGATGTCGCCCGGCTCCATCAGCGGGATCAGTTGCTCTATGACGGCGTCCACAGGAGCGCCGGCCTTAACCATGATCTGCGCCTTGCGCGGACGCTCCAGGGCGGCCACGAAGTCGGGCAGGGTCTTGGCGAAAACGAAGTTTTTTCCAGCGCCCCGTCCGGCCTCAAAAGCCTCGACTACGCTGGTCGTTCGGTTGAAAACAGCCACGGTAAAGCCACGGCTCTCCATGTTCAGCACGAGGTTTTCGCCCATCACGGCGAGGCCAATCAGTCCAATATCACATTTTTTCATAAATTTTTCGGGTTGCGGTTTTCTCCCGCTTCGGGTTGGTAGGAGGAGTGAAAAATTAGCTGGCGGCAAACCCTTATGGCAATCGACTTTTCAAAAATTGTTGTGACTCGCGATCCCCTCGCGCCGCCCGCGCCTGTGTGGTCGGCGACGGCGGGGGCGATTCTGGATTTCTATGGTGTCGTCCGCGGAATGGAGGGGCCGAATGCCATCGCGGGGCTCGAGTACGAGTCGTATCTGGAGATGGCGGAGCGGCAGCTGCGGAAGATCGCGGAGGAGACGTCCGCCCAGTTTTCCCTCGAGGACGTGACGCTGATCCATCGGGTTGGCTTCGTTGCCACAGGCGAGCCTTCGCTTTTTTTGCGGGTGAGTTGCGGTCACCGCGGAGAGGCGTTTGCAGCGAGCCGCGAAATCATCGAACGACTGAAACAGGAGGTTCCCATTTGGAAAAATCCAGTTATGACTGAGAGCTTATGAATTGGGCCAATCGCCTCACAGTAGCCCGGTTTTTCCTCACCATCGCATTTGTGGCGGCGATGACTTCAGCTTGGAGTTACATGCACACGCTCGCACTGACGATTTTCGTTGTGGCCAGCGTGACCGATTATCTGGACGGCTGGATAGCCCGGAAATACTCCATGCAGACGCCGTTTGGGGCGTTGATGGACCCGTTAGTGGACAAGATCATGACGGCGGCGGCATTCATCTGCCTGATTCCGCTGGGAGCCATCCCAGCGTGGGTGGCGGTGGTAATTATCAGCAGAGAATTTGTCATCACGGGTCTGCGTCTGCTGGCGAGCAGCCAGGGCCGAGTATTGGCCGCTGAATCCATCGGGAAACACAAGACGGGCTGGCAGATTGCGACGATTATTTTTTTTCTCCTGGAATACGCCGTTGCTGAGCTCTTTCCGAAGCTAATGGCGGACGCCGTCATGCACCATCTGGCCGAATTCGGCGGAACGATTTGCCTGGTTGCGGCTGTAGGCCTGACGATTTACTCCGGTATCACCTATCTCTGGCGTCACCGTGCGATCATTCAGGTGGATTGATCCGCCTGTTAGAAGAAGGACTGCTCGACGAAGATCTGGTCGCCGGGTTTGACTGGAATGTCGAGAGCTGGATTGCTGAGAATCTTCTTGGTATCGACAACCATGACTTCCTTGCCACGGATTAGACGCACTTTTTTGGAGTTGGCAAATTCGGTCATGCCACCGGCGGCGTTGATGGCGGACATCAGGGTCAGATCGGGAGTGTAAGCGACACGGCTTGGAGCTTTCACTTCTCCACCGACGTTAACGAAACGGCCCATGCCTTGGGTGCTGATTGTGATCGTGGGATTGGTAAAAATCTCCCCGGCTTTGTAGGCGGATTCAATGGCATCAGCGGCTTGGGCGGCGGTTTTGCCACCGACCACGACTTTGTTGATGTAAGCCAGATTGACGAAGCCCTGATTGTCTACCACATACGATGCCGTGATTTGAGAAATCTCTGATGCCGGAACGCCGCCAATTCTGATCTCGATGGTGTCTCCCGAACGCAATGGCGCATCCTGAGCCGTCAATGCGCTCGTTCCGAGGAACAAAGCCGCAAAGAAGCATCTAACTGGAATGGGAATTTTCATTAGTAATCTTCTCCGTCGTTGCCAGAGGAGACGCTGGCTGGCGCTTTGACCTGACCCTTTTTGCGAGGCTTGGTTTGCACGGAATAATAATCGTTGTAACTGGTGTAGTACTGGTAGCCCTGATCGTGACGGACATCGACGTTGTTCAAAACGACGCCAAGGAGATTGCCGCCGACATTGAGGACGGATTGTTTTACCCGCAGCAGCATGGAACGGGGGAAGCGGCGGTGTTGCACCACGATGACCGTCAAATCCACCTCGCTGGCGAGAACGGATGCATCGCTAACGCCGAGGATCGGCGGCGCATCGAAGAGCACGATGTCGTAGCGAGTCTTAACGTCTGCGATCAAATCCGACATGCGTTGGGAGTTCAAAATGCCGACCGCATCGGACGGGAGGATGCCAGAAGGCATGATGTGTAGATTCTCGATGTTCGAGGGAATGATCACGTCTTCGAGTTGCAGATCAGTCGTGAGATAATTACTCAGGCCCACTGCGTTACTAGTGCCAAAAACGGAGTGTTGGGTCGGGCGACGCAAATCGGCGTCCACAATCAGGACATTGTAACCGCCCTGTGCACAGGTAACCGCCAAGTTGGCCAGAGTGGTGGATTTTCCCTCGCCCGGACCGCCGCTAACGAAGGTGATCGAATTATAGTCGGCACTTTTCCGGTTGAATTCGATGTTTGTTCGCAGGATGCGATACGCTTCGGCATCCGCTGAATCGGTTGCCTCACGATGGAGGAGTTTGATGTTTTTCGGAATGACCGCCAGCACGGGCAAGCCAAGGAAGCTTTCGACATCGTCCAGAGTTTTCACGCTGGTGTCGAGATATTCGATGAAGAACGCGAGCCCGATTCCAACAACCAGACCGACCACAACACCGAGAGCAATGTTGAGGGGAATATTGGGTTTGCTCGGGGCAGTGGCAGGCTCGGCCTTGGCCCAAATTTTGGCTGGGTTGCGAGGCATACCCTTCTCAATCGTTTCCGTCTGAAGTTTCGTGGAGGCGGCCTTGAGCAGTTCCTTGGCGTTAATGTAGCGATATTTAGCCTCGGCATATTCGGACATCTTCACCTTGTTCGCCTCGACATTCGTTTCGCTGCCCTTGAGCTGTTTGCGCAGAGACTCCAAATTGCCCTCGGCTATGCGCAGGTTGGCCACCAAGTTACCGCGAATGCTCGACATTTGCTTCTTGATTTGATCACTGAAAACGGTCATCTGCGAATCTAGGGCCAGAATTTCGGGATGCTTTTTAGCCAGGCCTGAACTCAGCAGGCGCTCGCGCTCGGCTACGGCTGCCTGATAGCTCTGAAGCCGGGCGGACACGATGCTGTCGGGGATGTTAAGTTGCGCCAGACCGCGCATAAGATCTTCGTCGGTCAGCTTGTCGATTCCTTCGATCTGGTTGCGCAATGTGTCCACGGCACTTTCCAGCTTAGTGACGTCATTGGTAATCACACCCACGGTTGTAACGTCAATGCTTCCGGGGTCAGCCATTGAATCCGGCGCAGTGTCGATGATATGATTCTCACTCCGGAGTTTGGCCACGAGTTCGTGAGCCTCGTCCACTTTGCGTTGCTGTTTGTCCACTTCATCCTGCAATTTGGCCAGCGACTTGATGGTGACGGTGTTTAATTCATCCACCCTGCGGCGCTGATAAACCTCGGCGATCTTATTGGCGATGTCGGAGGCCTCTTTGGGCTTGCCGCTGCTGACGATGATTTGAATCAAACTCGTATTGCGGACTTCCTGCATGTTAAGCATGTTTTTCAGCATGAAATAGAGCCGCTCGCGGGGAATCGGATCATTGGGTGACCAGATCTTACCCAATTCCATTTCGTCAATGACTGGATAGAGAATTTCCTTTTGCTGAATAATTTGAAACTGAGTAGCAATGAATTTCGGATCCGAGCCGGTATAAGAAGAAGGATCGCCGGGGCGAAACACGTTCATGTTTGCCGTGTCGGGCTGGATTTCCATCATCACCGCCGATTGGTATTCCTTCGGCATGAAATAAGTCGTCACCGAAGCAGTGATGACGACCAATAAAAAAGCCAGTAGAATGATACCGGACCGAACCCGGATAACTCTCCAATAATCGAGAAAATGGAGCTTAATTTCGCTGTTGTCAGACATACGCGCTAAACTAGCTTGCGCCTGTTGGCACGCAAGAGGGGTTCGTCACTAAAACGTGAGAGTGGCTCCCAAATAGACGCGATTGCGATCGTATTCACGGAGAACAAAGTCGGAGTAAACCTTGGTGTAAGTATAGCCGGTTTGCAGGGAGAGAAGGCGGTTGACCGAGTAAGTCAAACCCGCATTCAAGTCGAGGGTTTGCTCATTGTCGCCGAAAGAGCCGCTGTAGCTGCTGGTGGTGTAGAAAACACCCCCGTTCGCGCTAATGCGGGAGCTGATTCGATGGTTGATCGTCAGCCCGGTGCGATAGGTTTTACGTGTGCTTCCGAATCCGAAATCCGATTCCTCAAAGCCGTAACGGTTCAACCACTGGATGGAGGAGCGCTCGCCATATTTATAAGTCAGCGTGCTCTCAACGAAGGGCGAAGTCTCATCTCCGAGATCATCTGAACTGCGGAATTGGGCGCCGGCGCGAATGCTGGCGGTCAGCCGGCGATTCAAGGTGAAGTCCAAGCCAACAAGAGCGTAATTGGATGTCGAATCGCGGTTGGCAGCGTCATAGGTTACAATGCCGAAACGATATTCGCCGACGAGAGAAACAGTGGGTTGAATGAGGTAGCGAAGCTGGAGACTGTAGGTTTGCTCAATGCGATTGCTGATGTCCGCAATAAAGCTTTCGTCATAATAAACGCCCGACACCGTGTAACCATAGACAATGCTGAAGCGGCGGGTGAAGGTCTGAGCGAGGTTAAATCCGACGCTACCGTATAAATAATTGCCGCTACGACGATTCTGCCCAAACCCAATTTGGAAATCAGGTTCTGCCTGATAGGCAAGATAGGTGGTGATATCGAGGCGCAACTTAGAACTGAAGACATGGCTGAAATCCAAGTTCAGCGTGATGTCGGGATCGAAGGAATCGTTGCGGTCATAATAATACGATCCGCCTGCGCTTAACGCAGCTTCCAGTGACGTCCGCCCATCGCTCAGTTTCACGATGGCGCCGACTGAGCCGCTCGTGAACATGCTTCCCTGCTTATTGTTGTGGGAGGTATAGACATTGTCGTCGTAGCCTTGGTTCAGCGAGAAAGTGAAATGATAAGGACGTTTCTCGAAAACACCCGATCCAGCATTTAGGGTGGGGATAAAATGGTCGTCAATTCCGTTGCTAACGCCCGCCGCACTGACGGCAACCCCGGAGCGGACTTCCGTATTACTGTCCGTGCGGAAACTGTTGATTTTAGGCATCGACACCCCATCCGATGGACGATCTGTCGGAGCTTCCGCTCGAAATGGGGAGGGCTGGACCTCAGCCACTACGGCATGGATCGTGAGAGTTGCTAGTGCGGCGAACAGAGTTTTGGATCGAATCAGGTGTTTCATACGTGTTGAGAAAGTCGGGGAAATTAGGGGAAATCAGCTTGTCGCTGTGGAAACTTTTATAGAACCACTTTCCCATAAACACGATGTTGGGCCATCTGGCTAGGGAAAAATGGCGTCCTTCTTCATTTTCAGAAACCAGGCAGACCTTCATTAATCAATTGACGGACACTCCTTGGCGGGTCATTTGCCAAAAGTGCGATGTCTGCTAACCCTCTAGGCGCATGATTACTTTTATCGAGGGATACCTCGCCGAGGCTTTGCCAACCCAGGTAACGGTTAATGTCGGCGGCGTCGGTTATCTGGCGCTCATCCCATTTTCCACCTTCGATAAACTTCCTGCCATCGGCAGCCCGGTGCATCTCCTGACACAGCTGATCGTGCGCGAGGATGCCCACCTTCTTTACGGCTTCTTTTCCTCCGCCGAACGTGACCTTTTCCGGCTCCTCATCGCCCACGTTTCCGGCGTCGGGCCGAAGATCGCCCTCGCCGTCCTCAGCGGCATGAGCATTGCCGATTTTCAAAACGCCGTCATTCGCTCCGATATCGACTCCATTTCTCGCATCAAGGGCATTGGAAAAAAGACCGCCGAACGCATCGTCCTCGAACTCAAGGACAAGGTCGGAGTCGCCGCCACTTGGGAAGCGTCCAGTGGAGCCAACGCTGCCCTCGACCAGCGTGCCAATGACGCCATTCTCGCCCTCATTTCTCTCGGTTATAAACAAGCTGAGGCCCAGAAGGCGGTTCAAGCCGCCAGCAAGCAAACCGGCTCCGAGGCCGCGTCCGAGGACCTCCTCCGGCTGGCGCTGAAACTCCTCGCATAATCCTGCAACTCGCATGGCGACGCTCGCGCAAATCCACGATGCCATCCCGTCGGAAGGCCTTTTTGCCGACAAGGAATGGCTCGTTTCGCCCCAGCCGTTTACGCTCACCGACCACGATCACGAAGAACTCGGCAAGCTCGGACACCGGCTGAATCTTTTTAACCGCGCCGCGAATCTTCTCTACCAGCAAAGCTCTCGAGGCAAACAACCCGCCTGGATCGCCGATTACCTCGACCGCGGCAAACCGCCCGAGCTGATAGAACTCGCCCGCAGCCTGCGCCACGAGTTGCCCGCTATCATTCGCCCCGACATTATTCTCACAGAAACGGGCTGGACCATTGCCGAACTCGATACTGTCCCCGGTGGAATTGGGCTCACTGCCTGGCTGAATCAGACCTACGCCAGTGCCGGTCACCATGTTCTCGGCGGCGCTAACGGCATGATCGACGGCTTCCGCTCCATCCTACCGAACGGCGGCGAAATTCTCGTCTCCGAGGAATCCGCCACTTACCGGCCCGAAATGCAATGGCTGGTGAATCAGCTCAACGCAAAAAATGATTCGAGTTCCATCCCAATGTGGACCGTCGGTTCAGCGGAAAACCCTTCCCCGGCCAACGCCTATTACCGTTTCTTCGAGCTGTTCGACCTGCCGAATCTCCCTCATATCGATCTCACTCGCATGGCGACCCACATGACGCCGCCGCCAAAACCGTTTCTGGAGGAAAAAATGTGGTTCGCCCTCTTTTGGATGCGCCCGTTGCGCGAATTCTGGCGGCGCGAACTCTCCGAACGCCATTTTCTGAAGCTGCAGCAAGTCATTCCCTACACCTGGATCATGGACCCAACGCCGCTGCCGCATTTCGCCACGTTGCCCGGTCTCGACATCCAGAATTGGCTGGAACTCGCCTCACTTTCCCAGAAACAACGCGAGTTTGTCTGCAAGATCAGCGGTTTCTCCGAACTCGCCTGGGGCAGTCGCGGCGTGCATATCGCTCAGGATCTCCCGCAAAAAGAATGGGCCGCTGTCGTGGACGAGGCGCTCGCTTCATTCCCGCATCATCCCTACATCCTCCAGCGGTTTCACAAAGGACGGCAAATCGCCCATCCGTATTTCGACCGCGACACTGGCGAGGAAAAAATCATGCACGGCCGCGTCCGGCTCTGCCCGTATTATTTTGTGAGTCAGGCCAAAGCCCACTTGGGAGGTGCTTTGGCCACCATCGTTCCGGCCGACAAAAAAATCCTCCACGGCATGTCCGACGCCATCCTCTGCCCAGCCGCCGTGAATGCGCCCTAACTCCCGTTTTCCGACTTGCCGCCCGCTGCATCCCTCTTCACATTTCCTCCCCAATCTCATGCCCGACGAAATCTCTAAAAACGACATCCGCGCCATGCTCATCAAGAGCCTCATGTTGAAAATGCCGCCCGAGGACATCGGCGACGACACGCCGCTTTTCAGCATCGACGGACTCGGGTTGGACTCGATTGACGCGCTCGAACTGGTCGTGAGCATGGAGAAAAATTTCGGCGTCGGCGTGGCCAACAGCGGGATCGCCCAAGTGGCGTTGCGCGATGTGAATTCGCTCCACGAATATATCAACGCCGAGCGGGCGAAGAAGGCGGAGTAGCTGCCAGCTTTTTTATGGCCGAGCCGCGCCATTTTGCAGACGAGTCTTTCTTTTAGACGACTCTTCTCAGACGTGGTGGCGGTTTCGTGCGAGAATGTATCCCTGTCGGTTTACGTGCGCCTCCACTGTGGAGGGGGATGAAGTCTGATTGCTTGCATCCCCAACTATGACCGCTTCTCACATTAACCGCGTCGCTTTTCTGGGCGATTACATGCCCCGGCAATGCGGCATCGCCACGTTCACCCGCGATATCTGCGAGGCGGTGGCGGCGAAATTTCCCAAGTGCGACTGTCTCGTCGGCGCGGTGAACGACCGTCCCGAGGGCTACGATTATCCGGCGCGCATCCGGTTTGAGATCGATGAAAAGGAGTTGGATTCGTATCGGCGCGCGGCGGATTTCCTGAACATTAACAACGTCGAAGTCGTCTCGGTGCAGCACGAGTTTGGCATTTATGGCGGGTCGGCGGGCAGCCATTTGCTGGCGTTTTTGCGCGATGTCCACATGCCCGTGGTAACGACTTTGCACACCGTGTTGCGCGAGCCAAATCCCGAGCAGCGCGCCGTGATGAAGCAGCTGGACGAGCTTTCCAACCGCTTCATCGTCATGGCTGAGCGTGGGCGCGAGCTCCTCGAGAACGTCTATGGAGTGGCTCCGGGGAAGATCGACCTCATTCCCCACGGCGTGCCCGATGTGCAATTCATCGACCCGGCATTTCACAAGGATCAATTCGGGGTCGAAGGCAAGACTGTCCTCCTCACTTTTGGTCTGCTCTCGCCCAACAAAGGCATCGAGCACGTCATTGAGGCCCTCCCGGCGATTCTCGCGCAGAATCCGAACGTCGTTTACATCGTGCTCGGCGCGACCCACCCGAACCTTGTGGCGCATGACGGCGAGACCTACCGCCTGATGCTGGAGCGCCTCGCCAAGGATCGCGGCGTCGGGGGAAACGTCATCTTCTACAACCGCTTCGTGACCCACGAGGAACTCTCCGATTTCATTGGAGCCGCCGACATTTACATCACGCCTTATCTCAATGAGGCCCAGATCACCTCAGGCACGCTTGCTTACGCTTTCGGCGCGGGCAAAGCCATCGTTTCCACTCCTTACTGGCATGCCCAGGAGTTGCTGGCGGATGAAAGAGGCATCCTCGTTCCCTTTGCCAATCCCGCAGCCATCGCCGACGGCGTGAACCGGTTTCTGTCTGACTCCTCGCTGATGATTGCCACCCGCAAACGTGCCTGGAAGATGGGTCGCGAAATGATCTGGCCCGTCGTGGCGCGACGTTACATGGAGAGTTTTCAAAAGGCCCGCGCCAGTCTGAGCGTGCCCGCGCGGAAGGCGTTTGCCGTGCGCACGCTGGAGAATCGCCCCTACGAATTGCCCAAGCTGAAGTTGGATCATCTCTTCCGCATGAGCGACAACACGGGCATCTTCCAGCACGCGATTTTTAACGTCCCGAACTATCGCGAAGGCTATTGCACCGACGACAATGCCCGCGCCTACATCCTGACCTTGCTCCTGCCGGAAATGACGACGCAAGTCGCCCAGCGCGATGTCGAACAACTCGCCAGCACTTACATCGCCTTCCTCTGGGACGCCTTCGATCAGAAAAGTTGCCGCTTCCGAAATTTCATGAGCCACCGCCGCGAATGGCTCGAGGATTACGGCTCCGAGGACAGTCACGCTCGCGCTCTCTGGGCCGCTGGCATGGCGCTCGGCCGCTCCAAAAACGACGGTCATCGCAATCTTTGCGCGATGCTTTTTCAAAAAGGGCTGCCCATCGTCGAGACCTTTACCTCGCCGCGCGCCTGGGCCTTCGTCCTCATCGCCGTGCACGAATATCTCCGCGCCTTCTCCGGTGACCGCACGGTAAACCAACTCCGCGACGTGCTCACGAAACGTCTCCACGACCACTTTCATCACAATGCCGACGGCGAGTGGCAGTGGTTCGAGGCCATGGCCACTTACGACAACGCCAAGGTTTCCCACGCCATGCTTCTGAGCGGCTATTGGACCTCGAATGGCGAAGTCTTCGAGATCGGTTTGAAATCCCTCCGCTGGCTCGTCGAATCGCAGAAATCCGAGGGCGGCCATTTCTCGCCCATCGGCTGCAACGGCTTCTGGAACAAGGGCAAGGAACGTGCCCGCTTCGACCAGCAACCGCTCGAAGCTTACGCAATGATTTCCGCCTGTCTGGAGGCTTACGGGCTAACCCACGATGTCTATTGGCAGCGGGCCGCGCGGCGTTGTTTCGAGTGGTTTCTCGGACGCAACGACCTCGGGCAGCCGCTCTACGATTCCAGCACCGGTGGCTGCCGCGACGCCCTCCACCAGGATCGCCTTAGCCAAAATCAAGGCGCTGAATCCAGTCTCGCGTTTTATCTTTCCCTCGCAGAAATGCGCCAGTCCGAAGCCGTCGCTCCCATTCAGCCCATCCTGCTCTAACTCGTATGAAAATTTATTCCACCGGAGTCGAATTCCGACCCGATAGCAGGCGCGTCGTCGTGCGTTCCTTCATCTCCAACGACCCGGTGAAAGTCGAAAACATCATCCGCCGCGCACTCTCCCTCAGCGAAAGCGAACTCGAGGAACAACTTGCCATCGTTCGCGCCGACTTTTGCGAACGCCACATCGATCTCAACAAAAGCTGGCTGCGCCACTTCGAGAAAGTGCGCGCACACGTCCCCTCCGGCACCTGGCTTTCCGACGAGCGCCAGCTCTTCATCGGCGCGCTCTGCTCGGGCGAATACGCACTCGAATCCGCCGCGCTTTTCAACCCCTCCATCGTCCCACATCCGGATCAAACTCAACTGGAAACCGGTGACCTCCGCTTCATCCTCAGTCTGCGCGCCACGGGCGAGGGCCACATTTCCTCGATCGAGTTTCGCACCGGTGTCATCCATGCCGATCACTCGGTCGAGATGGAAAAAACCACCCCGTTCGTTACGCTGCCGGAGCTGGACCCAAACCCGACGTTTCACAAGGCGACCTTTCTCCACAAACTCGCCGAACTCGGCCTCGAAAACGACTGGTCTGCCGCCGTCATGGGGCCGTTGCAGGACTCGTTCACCCTCAAGGAACTCGAGCGCCAGCAATCTCTCGCCAGTGAAACGCAGTCCCAATCCCGCGATGTCGCCCGCACGATGGAGATCATGCACTGGCTCGCCGAGTCGAATTACTCGATCCATTTCAGCCCGCAGACGACCGTCTCCGAGCGGATCATTTTCCCCGTTTCCTCCAATGAGAGCAACGGCATCGAGGACGCCCGGTTTGTCCGATTCGTGGACGACGATGGCAGCGTGACCTACTTCGCGACTTACACCGCCTACAACGGACGCGCCATTCTCCCGCAACTGATCGAGACGACGGACTTTCTCCATTTCCGCATTCGCACGCTCAACGGTCTCGCCGCCCAAAACAAAGGCATGGCGCTTTTCCCCAGGCGCATCGGCGGACGCTACGCCATGCTCTCGCGCCAGGACGACGAAAACCTCCTCCTCATGCTCTCCGACAACCGCCATTTCTGGAGCGACCCGCAAATTATCGAACGCCCCCGGCAGCCTTGGGAATTTGTCAAAATCGGCAACTGCGGCTCGCCTATCGAGACCGAGGAAGGCTGGATTGTCATCACTCACGGCGTCGGCGCGATGCGCAAATATTGCATCGGCGCGATCCTCCTCGACCTGGCCGACCCCTCGAAAGTGATCGGACGCCTCGACCAACCGCTGCTCAAACCCGAGGGCCACGAGCGCGAGGGTTATGTGCCCAACGTCGTCTATACTTGCGGTGCGCTCGCCCACGGCGGACGCATCATTCTCCCCTACGGCTTCAGCGACAGCGGCGCGACGATCGTGACCTTCCAGATCAGCGATCTGCTCGACCAGATGCTCCCGACGGTTTGAAATGAAGAGGAGCTTTGAGGGGGCTTCTAAAATCAGGCTGTCTGGCCTAAATAGAGCTACAATCGAAAAACACTGGGTTTGGACATATTTCGCTCCGATTTTGTCCAAACCGAGCCCGGAAAGCTTGTCCTCTCGCCAATATATGCAATCCGGAGGTCGGAAATGGGGTTCCTCTGGAGAGTAGGCCCAAACCCAAAGTGAAATGGGCGTCTCCTGCGCAGCGGATGCGCCTCGCGGCGGCTCCCGTTCTTGCCCAGACACAGAAAAGGCGGACAGCCTTTACAGACTGTCCGCCTTTCCAGATGGGACTTAGGTCGTTATCAGGCCGATTTATGGCATGAGCACGGTGTCGATGACGTGGATGACGCCGTTCGACTGGATGACGTCGGCGATAGTGACCTTGGATTTGCCACCTTTGGCGTCGGTCAGAATGAGGTCATCACCTTCCATGGCGGCGGTGAGTTTCTCGCCGTTGACAGTCGTTAACATGGCTTTGCCGTCGCCTTTTTTGATCGCGGCGGCGATGTCGTCAGAAGTCATTTTACCAGCCACGACGTGGTAGGTGAGAATGCCGGTGAGGGTCTTTTTGTTCTCGGGTTTCACGAGGGTGTCCACGGTGCCGGCGGGGAGCTTGTCGAAGGCGGCATTGGTCGGAGCGAAGACGGTGAACGGCCCTTTGCTGGATAGCGTGTCCACGAGTCCGGCGGCCTTCACTGCGGCGACGAGGGTGGTGTGGTCCTTCGAGTTGACGGCGTTTTCGACGATGTTTTTGGTCTCCAACATTGGAGCGCCGCCGACCATCGGGTTTTCGGCGAACAATGAGGCAGTGACGAGGGCGGTAAGCGCCAGGGCGGTGAGTGTTTTCTTGATCATGATGAGTTGTTTTTCTAGTTGGGTTGCATTGCACTCTGCGCCTCATCGGAAGATGAGGTTTGGTTGAGTCGCAGAGGGAAATTCAGTTGCAAGAGATGCGACTGGCGTGCGGCTTTGGATGCGATTTTCTTTTCGCGGCTGGCGCTCAGGGGCCTGCCGCCAAGTATCGGTTTGACCACCGGGCCGGGCGATTCGATGATGCCGGTCTATGATTGAAAAACCTCTCGTGCCCAAAGAGGGCTGGTATGTGCTCCACCTCTTTTACCGCGTCGAGCACGGCCAGTGGGAGTTGCTTACGCCCGAGGAAAAAATCCGCGCCAAGACCGATCTCTCTGAACTGGTGCAGGAGGCGCGCTCGCTGCCGCAGACGCAGTTGCTAACCTTCAGCATGATCTCGCCGAAAGCCGACCTCGGTTTCATGCTTCTAACCAACGATCTCGTCGCCGCCAATGCCCTGGAAAAAAAGCTCACACTCTCCCTCGGTGAAGAGATTCTAACTCCGGTTTTTTCGTTTCTTTCGATGACGGAACGCAGCGAATATACGATGTCCGACGAGGAATACGCAGCCTCTGTGACGGCAGAAAAAGGTTTCGCCGCCGATTCGGCGGAGCACGCTGCCGCGATGGCCGATTTCACCCAGCGCATGACGAAATATGCCCAGGACCGGCTGAATCCTAACATGCCCGACTGGCCGGTGTTTTGCTTCTATCCCATGAGCAAACGGCGCGACGCGACTAACAATTGGTATGCGCTCGATTTCGAAGCGCGCAAAAAGCTCATGGCGGGTCATGCGCGGGTCGGTCGCACCTATGCAGGCCGCGTGCGACAGCTCATCACGGGCTCGACCGGGCTCGATGATGCCGAGTGGGGCGTGACGCTGTTTGCGCACGATTTATTTGAGATCAAAGCGATCGTTTACGAGATGCGCTTCGATGAGGTGAGCGCGAAGTATGCAGAATTTGGCGACTTCTTCATCGGTCTGCAAATGCCGCTAAACGAACTTTTCCACCAGATACGGGTCTAACTTCCATGGATGCCGCCGCCAAATTGGAAAAACTGGAGGCGTATCTGGCGGAGCGATCCCCGATGTTAGTCGCGTTTTCGGGCGGTGTGGATAGCTCATTTCTTCTGGCCGTGGCGCAACGGGTGTTAGGAAATAGTGTCACTGCAATCATTGCCGATTCGCCGAGTCTGCCGCGCCAGGCTTTGGCGAAGGCGCACAAGCTGGCAGCGGAGTTGGGTGCGAATCTGAAAGTGCTGGAAACCACCGAGCTCACGCAGGAGGAATACGCGTCCAATCCAGTCAATCGCTGCTACTTTTGCAAAGCGGAACTCTTCAAAAACATGAACGCTTACGCCATCGCGAACGGGTTTCGCTTTCTCGCTTACGGGGAAAACTTGGACGACGTCGGTCATGTGCGGCCAGGTGTGCTGGCGGCGGCGGAATTTTCCGTCTGCGCGCCGCTGAAAGAGTGCGGTCTAACTAAATTGGAAATCCGCCAGTTCTCCCGAGAAATGCAACTCCCCACAGCGGACGACGCGGCGCAGCCATGCCTTAGCTCTCGCATTCCGCATGGCGTGCGGGTGACTTCCAGTGCGCTGAAAAAAATCGAGCGGGCGGAAGAATATGTTAGAAGTCTTGGCTTCCAGATTTTCCGCGTGCGCCATCTTACCGACGAGTCGGCGAAGCTGCAGATCGAGCCATCGGAAATGAGCCGGGTTCCATTGTTATCGGAGGCTTTGTTAGGAGGCATTCGAGCGGTGGGTTACACAAAGGTCGAGATCGATCCACTGGGCTATCGCTCTCCAGTCTAGCTAACATGAGCCCTCCCGGACTCGCGGAATATTTTCGCCAGCACAACCAGCGCGCGCTGCTTCTAGCCATCGGCTGTCTGGCCGGGAGCGTGGCGAGTTGGATCGTGATCTACGGCGTCGTGATGTGGGCGGAGCTGATTTTCCTAACGACGACGCGTGGAGTTGACGCACCAGTGACACTCTCCGTTCGCTGGCATTTTTTGATCGTGGTCGCCGGGGTGTTTCTAGCTAGCTGGCTGGTGAGGAAATGGGAACGCGCTAATGAGAAGTTTCACCTCGGACGCGCCTTGGTGAGTGTAATTTCCATTCCCGTGCAACTCACCGTTGGTATATGGGAAAACTTTTTCGCCCAAGTGCATCCGACTCTGGGAGAACTGGACCGTGTCTGGCATGTGCTGGAAACTTTGCGGTCGGAAAAGAAGATCGCGCAGACGAATCTTCCAGGGTTACTAACCTCTGATTACAATGCAACTCGGATCACATATTTGCTTGCGATCAGTGGCCTGATTGATACCGATAAATACGGCGGCGTCTACTATCATCATTTGCGAAACCAAGAAGCCGAGCGACTCGTTCGCCGCTGGTCGCGTTCGTTGATATTAGAAGACTAACTATTTCTTCCCGGCAATCATCCGGTAGCCGACCAGGAGAAGAATCGCGCCAAAGACGGAAGCGATAAATCCCGCAGGCTGCCCCTCATGATACCAGCCCAGACTGCGTCCCAAAAAACCGGCGATCATCGAGCCGGCAATGCCGATGATGATCGTGATGATGCAGCCGCCTGGATCGCGCCCGGGTGTTAGAAATTTGGCAATAACCCCGATGACGAGGCCAATGAGGAGCATGTAGAAGAATCCGCCTTGCATAGTAACCAATGAACGGCGTAACGACCGCAGCCGGATGTATTAGTTCCTCGAATGCACCACACGTCGCGTCGTCAGAATGGAGAAGCGCGACGATTGCACAATGATGGGACTCGGTCGTCCAGTGCGCCCGCTCATCGGCATCCCGATTTTCACCGCGCCTGCCTCCATCAATTTCAAAATGTAAAACTGCGCCTGGATGATGGATACCTGCATTTTTATCGCGAGTTGCTGCGCGTCGATGCCGATCTCCAGCAGTTCATGGGCGCGCGCAAAAAAGGAGGCAACGATGGCGTCGTCAAACTGGCAGTCGCTCTGGTCGAGAATGACCATTTTCGACGGCAGAATGCAATCGGACAGCCTCCAGGCGATCTCGTCGGCCATGGTAACGACGGCCAGGTTTGCGCCATCGATGGACAGGCGCACCCGCTGGTTAATCTTCTCGGCGGGGAGTGGCTCGAAGTGAAATTTCCCGCGCGCCGCCGCTGTGATGGCGACGAGTTTTTCCAAAATCACGGCCTCATCGGTCACGCAAACCCCCGAGACGGAGAACCCGCAAATGAACGACGGCATGAGAAAAATCTCCACGCTGGAGACGGGGCCAATATCGCTAAAAGTCAGGCGGCCATATTGGTTGCGCAACGTGGTCAACAAGTCTGGAAGGGGGAGTTCAGTGTTACCGCCGATGATAGGCATGATAAATATTAAAGCAGCTTCCGTTCCCAAACAGCTGCGCGAAAACAACTTGCCGATGCCTGCGTTTCCTCATTTCCTCTGGCGATACACCGCCGCGCCACAGAAAAAAATCGAACGCACCGCGAGTCACACTGTCTCTCTATCCACTAATTTATGCCCAGCGCTACTGACGAAATCACCCGCCAAGTCCAGGAACACAGTCACTGGATTGCCCCTCTCCAACAAGAAATCGGCCGCGTTGTGGTCGGTCAGAAATATCTCATCGACCGCCTCCTGATCGGACTTTTGACGAATGGACACGTCCTACTCGAAGGCGTGCCCGGTCTGGCGAAGACGCTAACCGTGAAAACGCTCGCGTCCACCATTCGCACGGGATTTCAGCGACTGCAGTTTACGCCGGATTTGTTGCCTGCAGATTTGATTGGAACTCAAATCTATAACCCTCGCGACGGGGCTTTTACGACGAAACACGGGCCGATTTTCTCGAATCTGATCCTCGCCGATGAAATCAATCGCGCTCCCGCGAAAGTCCAGAGCGCG
The DNA here is from genome assembly GCA_038230215.1 of Chthoniobacterales bacterium. Lineage (GTDB taxonomy): Bacteria > Verrucomicrobiota > Verrucomicrobiia > Chthoniobacterales > DASVRZ01 > DASVRZ01. The sequence continues at coordinate 36,648 of JBBRNR010000003.1, forward strand.
TTGCTCGAAGCGATGCAGGAACGGCAGGTGACCATCGGCGACACGACTTACAAATTGCCCGATCCGTTTCTCGTTCTGGCGACCCAAAATCCGCTCGAACAGGAGGGCACGTATCAACTTCCCGAGGCGCAGCTCGACCGTTTCATGCTGAAACTTTCCGTCGGCTATCCGACCAAAGCCGAGGAACGCCGCATCCTCGACCTGATGGGAACTTCGGCTCCGAAACTCGACGTCCAGGCGATCACCGAGCCTGCGGACATCATCAAAGCCCGCGAAATCGTCAACGAAATCTACGTCGATGATCGGGTGAAAGATTACATCGTCGATGTCGTCTGGGCCACACGCCAGCCCGCGAGTTACAAGCTGCCGCTCGACGGCATGATCCGCTACGGAGCCAGCCCGCGCGCCACCATTGCACTGACACTCGCATCAAAAGCGAACGCGTTTCTCAACGGTCGCGGCTTCGTCACTCCGCAGGACATTAAAACCATCGGCACCGACGTTCTCCGGCATCGCGTCGGCATCAGTTACGAGGCCGAAGCCGAGGAAATGACCTCAGAAATGATCGTCCAAAAAGTCTTCGAAGGCTTACCGGTGCCCTGATTTTTCCCAAAAGTGGAAAGCACGAAATCGATCTTAAGCCGGATTCGCAAGCTGGAACTCCGCACTCGACGGCTGGTGAACCAAGGGTTCGCCGGATCGTATCATTCTGTCTTCAAAGGACGAGGGATGAACTTCGACGAGGTGCGACAGTATCAGCCCGGCGACGAAATTCGCTCGATTGATTGGAATGTGACCGCGCGCACGGGCGAGCCGTACATCAAGAAATTTACCGAGGAACGCGAACTGACCGTTATGCTCGTGGTCGATGTGAGCGCATCGGGCGTCTTCGGCAGTGTGGAAAACTCGAAGCGCGATCTCTCGGCGGAAGTCGCTTCCGTGCTGGCATTTAGCGCGATTCGCAACAACGACAAAGTCGGCCTGCTCCTCTTCAGCGAAGGCGTCGAACTCTTCATTCCGCCGAAAAAAGGCCGCACTCACACACTGCGTCTGATCCGCGAAATCCTCTTCTTCGAGCCGAAACAACGCGGCACTGATCCGCAGGTCGCGCTGAATTATCTCAATCGCGTGCTTACCCGCCGCGCGGTGGTTTTTCTGCTCTCAGACTTCCAGACCGAATCCTTCGAGCGTGAGCTGGCCGTGACCAGCCGCCGCCACGATTTGATCGCCCTCGCCGTGGTCGATCCTCGGGAGGAGGAATTGCCGAACGTGGGCCGCATCACGCTGGAAGATGCCGAGACGGGGGAGCAAATCGAGGTCAACACGTCGGATCGCCACGTTCGCGAGGCCTTCCATTCGCATGCAACTCAAATGTGGAAGGACTGGCAGGACATCTTTCGAGGGAAGAAAATCGACTCGATCCGGCTGCGGACGGACAAGGATTATCTGCCCGCGCTCCGTCAGTTTTTCAAAACTCGCGAACGGAGGGCTGGCGTCCGATGAAATGGTTTTTCTTTGGGAGCGCACGCGTCTCGCCTGTTCCCTTTTGCGTCTCGCGAAAGGGCTGGTTCTCGCCATCGGACGAGACGTCCGCTGGAGCACGCGAGACGCGTGCGCTCCCGGGGTTTTTCCTCGCCCAGGCGAAGCTGCCGCCGGAGTTTAAGCCGTTTGCGGGGCAGTTCGACATCCCGTTTCTCCCTTTGTGGGCCATCATCACGCTGACGGTTCTCGCGACTTTGATCGGAGTTGCATTGATCTGGTGGCTGCAAAAACGCTGGAAAAAAGCCCACACGCCACCGCCACAGCCCCGCCAGGCAGCACTCGAATCGCTCAACGCCCTCCAGCCGCACATCGAGACCGATGCGCCCTCGGAGTTTACTGTGGAAGTCGCCTCCGTCTTGCGTCGGTTTGTGGTGGGTCAATACGGGATTCCCGCCACGCGGCAGACGTCGCAGGAATTTCTCCAGTCGCTCGCCCAATCGGCGGCGTTTAGTGAGTCGGATCAGAGTCTGCTCAAATCGTTTCTCGACAAAAGCGACCTCATCGAATTTGCCAAATTCCAGGCCACCAGCGAGGACAATCGCGATCTTTGGAAGAAGGCACGGGAGTTTGTCCAGGAAGGGAAAACCGCGTGAACCCATTGGAACTCGGCTCAGGTTTTGCCATCATCCAGCCGCTCTTTTTGCTGCTGCTGTTGCTCATTCCCGTGCTCGCGTGGCTGAAGGGAAAACGCGGCGGCTCGGCAGCCGTCATTTACTCGTCCACCGACCTCGTTCGCTCGCTGGGACAGATGCGTAAATCGCGTGCTGGAGCATTCCTGATCACTCTGACTTCCCTCGGACTCGCCTCACTCATCATCGCGCTGGCGCGTCCGCAATGGGGCACATCGCGCACGGAAACGCAGGCGAGTGGCATCGACATCATGCTCGCCATCGACGTCTCGCGCTCCATGCTGGCCGAGGATTTCACCATTGGCTTTAAGCGCGCCAACCGTATCGAGGCCGTCAAGCAGGTCACGCAGAAATTTATCGAGGGACGCCCCAACGACCGCATCGGCCTCGTCGCCTTTTCCGGCCGCCCGTATCTCGTCAGCCCGCCCACACTCGACCACGACTGGCTCACGCAAAACCTCGACCGCATCCGCATCGGCATGGTTGAGGACGGCACGGCCATCGGATCGGCGATTGCCTCGACGGCCAGCCGTTTCAAAAACAAGGACGCCAAAAGCAAGCTCATCGTCCTCCTGACCGACGGCGACAACAACGCGGGCCGCGTCTCGCCCATCACCGCGGCCGAGGCTGCGGGCACGCTGGGCATCAAGATTTACACCATCGGCGCGGGCACCAACGGCATCGTCCCCTTCCCTCTGCGCGACGGATTTGGCAACATCACCTACGCCAACGTGATGATGAAATTTGAAGAAGAAGGCCTCAAAAAGATCGCCGAGATCAGCAAGGGCGCCTACTTCCGGGCCGCCGACACGAAGTCGCTCAACGACGTTTTCGACAAGATCGACAAACTGGAAAAAACGACCATCGAGACGAAGCTTTATCGCAACTACCGCGACCTTTTCCCATGGTTTTTGGGGGCGGGTTTCATTCTCATCGTCGTTCCATTCCTACTGGAGCAAACCATCTGGAGGCGCACACCATGAGGCCATCTATTGCAGCTTCCCCTCGTTCCCAAGTTGCACTGGGGAATGCCAGCGTCACCTCAGCTTGGCTGCTCCAAGGGCTGACGGAAGCGAAAAGTCGCCAACGCAGCAAACGCAGTGCAACTGCCGGAACAAGTGCGTTCCCAAGTGCAACTTGGGAACGAGTGCCAGGGGATACTCAACCACGAAGACGCAAAGTCGCAGAGACAACTTGGAAACCAGCAGGAGAACGCGGCGGAGTCGTTAAGGAACGCGCCGGAGTCGTTAAGGAACGCGCCGGAATCGTTGGGGAACGTGGCGGAGTCGTTAAGCAACGTGGCAGAGTCGTTAAGGAACGTGGCGAAGTCGTTAGGGAACGTTCCGGAGTCGTTAAGCAACGTGGCGGAGTCGTTAAGAAACGTGGCGATGTCGTTGGGGAACGTGCCGAAGTCGTTGAGGAACGCACTGGATTACGATGGAACTCGACTGGAGGGCTGCTCTCATGAATTTTCCCATGACCTTTGCCCAGCCGCTCTGGTTTTTCGCTTTACTGCTGATTCCTTTGCTCTCCGGCTTCTATTTCATCGCGGAAAAGAAGTCGGCGACCCGGCTCGCCCTGCTCATTGCGCCCAAACTCCGGCCTGTGTTGCTCCAGGGCGTCTCCCGTGGGAAACGGCTGCTCCAATTCATTCTAACTCAACTCAGCCTGGCCGCGCTGATCGTCGCCCTGGCGCGTCCGCAACTCGGATTTGAGACGCAGGAAGTGAAGCGCAAAGGCCGCGATGTGGTGGTGGCGATCGACACATCGCGCTCCATGCTGGCGGACGACGTGACTCCGAATCGGCTCTCCCGCGCCAAGCTCGCGGTGCAGGATCTGTTGCGCATTCTGGAGGGCGACCGGATTGCGCTGGTGGCGTTTGCCGGGTCGGCATTTTTGCAGGCTCCGCTAACGATCGATTACAGCGCGGTGCAGGATTCTCTGGAGGAAATCGACACCACGCTCATCCCCAAAGGCGGCACGAATCTGGCCGAGGCGATTCGGGTAAGCCTGCAGGCGTTTGGCAAGGCGGAGGGCGCAAACAAGGCGCTTGTGCTCTTTACCGATGGCGAGGAACTGGACGCGGATGCATTGAAGGCCGCCGCGCTCGCGAAGGAGGCCGGGGTCCGCATTTTCACCGTTGGAGTGGGGTCGAGTGAGGGCGCGATGATTCCGATTCAAGAGAACGGCAGCAGCACGTTTGTGCGCGATGACGCGGGGCAATTTGTGAAGACCAAGCTGGATGAAAGTCGATTGAAAGAGATCGCAGCGGCGGCCGACGGCTTCTACGTTCACCTCGAAAACGGCTCAAATGCGGTGCAGACGTTGCTGAACGACGGCATCCAAAAACTAGAGCAACGCGAGGGCAGCCAGTTCAGTTCACGGCGACCGATTGAACGCTATCAATGGCCGCTCGGTCTAGCCATTGTGTTGTTTGTGCTGGCCCAAAGTCTGAGTGATCGCAAAGCGTCGCGAAGTCGTGCCGTGGGAGTTGCGGTGTTATTGCTGGCCCTGCAACCGCAAGCGGAGGCGGTCGAGTTTCAGTTCTTTGACCGCGACAAACGGGCCTTTAATGAGGGGCTCCAAGCCTATGAAACGAAGAAGCCTGAGGCGGCAAGTCAGGCGCTGGATTATTTCAGCAAGGCGAGCACGAGCCAGAACCCGGATGTGCGCAAGAAGGCAGAATACAACGCGGCAAATTCGCTATTTCTGATCGGCAAGGACAAGCTGGAAAAGAATCGCACCGAGGCCATCGCGAATTGGAAGGATGCCATAGCGCACTACAATGAGGCATTGAAAATTGACCCGAAATACGACGACGCAAAGACGAACCGCGACCTCGTTGCCAAGCTCCTCAAGGATGATGAGAAAAAGAAGGAAGATCAGCAAAAGCGCGACGACAAGGATAAGAAAGATCAGCAGGACCAGCAGCAGAAACAGGATCAACAGCAGCAAAATCAAGCCAAGAATGATCCGAAAAAGGAAGGTCAGGACAAACAGGATCAGCAGAAGAAAGATTCCGGCCAGCCCAAGGACGATAAAAAAGACCAGAACGGTAAAGGCGATCAACAGAATCAGCCCGATCAGGTTCCCCAGTCCGGCAACCATCAGCAGCAGTCCAAGGACGGTCAGAAACAAGACAAACCCGAGCCCATGCCCACGCCCGAGGAGAAAAAACAAGGCGAGTTAAAGGCGAATCAGAACGGTGAAAAGAAGGACGAGCCGAAGGAGGGTCAAATGGCTCAAGCCGCAGAGAAACCCGAGCAAGAGCAGGACGGAAAAATGAGCCAGGAACAAGCCCGCGCCCTCATCGAAGCGATGCAAGGCGAGGAGGAACGCGTGAATCTGCGCGAGCAACAAGCGACTGAGGCACCGGTGGCGAAAGATTGGTAATTTCAATGAACAGCGCAACGAACATTTCCCGGGGAGCGCACGCCACTGGCGTGCAGTCTTTGGCGACTCGCCAAAGAGTCGTCTCCCACGGCGCATGCTATTTCAAGACAGATCGGGGCGAGTCGCCCCGATCCGCACGCCAGTGGCGCGCGCTCCCCGGCCTTCTCATCGCAGGCCTGCTCTGTCTCTTCGCACCCATTTTCTCCCACGCCGAAAACGCCAGCGTCACGGCCAACGTCTCCTCCACTTCGACCTCCGTGGACGATCCGATCCGGCTCACGATCACCGTTACCGGTGCGCGTAACGCCAACATTCCTGCCCACATCGACGCCGATGGACTCGACATTAATCTCCAGGGAAAAAGCCAGCGCTTCGAACTTAGCAGCGGCTTCGGCGCCACCATGTCCACCGTCATGACCTATCTCGTGACCCCGCAAAAAGCCGGAAAATTCACCATTCCTTCGATCACTTTGGAAACTGGCGGCCAGTCTTACACGACCAAGCCCATCGAGATCACGGTCGAAAAAGGCTCGGGCGGAAACCGCGCCAATGCCGACGACGACGGCTCGACCACGCCCAAGATTTTTGCCGAATTGCTGCTCCCGAAAGACACTGCCTACGTCGGCGAAATCGTCCCGGTCGAGGTGCGTTTCTACTTCGACAGTTCCATCACGTTCCAACTCAACCCACCCGGCCAGTCGCCCCAGATCGACGGCGAGGGATTCACCAAACTCCGCTTCCCGCAGGCCCGGCTGGAGCAGAAATCTGTCAAGGGCCACGACTACCGCGTGCTCATCTACCAGACCAGCCTCGTCGCGGCGAAATCCGGCGACCTCACCGTCGGTCCAGCCTCGCTCAACTTCGTCGTCGGCATGCCGCAGAAACGACGCCAGCGCAGTCCGTTCGATGATCCCTTTGGCGGTGATCCGTTTGCCAATTTCTTCGGAAACCAGCGTATCGAACGCGAAATGACGCTCACTTCCGACCCGAAGACGCTCCACATTAAACAGCTCCCCACGCCGCGCCCAGCCGGGTTTGCGGGGGCGGTCGGGCAGTTTACCATGACTGCGTCGGCCAAGCCCACGACGGTGAAAATCGGCGACCCGATCACCTACAGCTCCATCATTTCCGGCCGCGGCAACTTCGATCTCGTCACTGCCCCGACGCTCGCGAGCACCGACGGCTGGCGCATGTATCCGCCGACCGGCAAGCTCGTGCCGACCGATGAAATGGGCGTCTCCGGCGACAAAACGTTCGAGATGGCCATCATCCCCGAGCGCAAGGCGGCACAGTTGCCGGAGTCGAGTTTCATTTACTTCGACCCGGCGCAGGAGAAATATATCACCCTCAAATCGCCACCCATCGCGCTGCAAATCGAGGGCCATGCCAGCGTCGCTGTCGCCACCGCAACGCCAGTTCCATCGCAATCTGCCGACAGTGCAAAACCGGCGGCCACACCGGTCGCGAAAGCCGCCGCGTCGGATTTGCCGCCGGTGAAGACCGCGCTCGTGGGAGAGATCGGGAGTTTCATTCCCATCTGGCAGACTCGCGCTTTCTGGGTCTGGCAAAGCCTCCCGCTGCTCCTGCTCGGGGCGTTGGTCTGGCCGAAAATCGCCGCCGCGCTCGCGCCGAACACGACCGAGGCCACGCGTCTCCGGTTGACCAAGGAAAAAGCCGCGCTCGCCACGCCGTTGCGCTCCGCCGACCCGACGATTTTTTTCCCCGCTGCCGCGCGCCAGCTCGAGATCAACGCCGCTCTTGCCGGTCTGCTTCATGCGAATGCCAGTGAAATTATCCAGTCGCACGGGTTCGGCGACGACGAGGCTGAGACGGTCCGCGAGATTTTCGCACGCCGCGACGAGCTGGCTTATGGAGGCGGACGGGGTGGGCGCGAACTCTCGACTGAGTCTCAGCGCCGTTTCCAAAACGTCCTTTCCAAATGAACTTCCTCCGCCTTTGCCTCCTGCTCCTGATGGGAATGCCACTCGCCTCGGCAGGCACGTCCGACACTTTTGCCGCCGCCAATGAAGCCTATAACAAACGTGATTTCGGCGCGGCGATCCAGGCTTACGAAACACTCCTTCGCCGGGGCGAACTCCGTCCCGAGATTTACTACAACCTCGCCTTGGCCCACGAAAAATCTGCCAATCCAGCGCGCGCCATTCTGAGCTACGAACGCGCCTTGCTCCTCGCCCCCGCATTCACCGATGCCCAGGCCCGGCTCGACAGTTTGAGCGGAGTTCCATCGCATTGGTGGGAGCGATTGCCCCGCTTCGGAAGCCGACTGAGTGTGATCGTCGCGGTCGTCGCCGGATGGATTTTTCTGTTCTCACTCGTGGCGCAATGGCGGGTGCTCGGCGGGACGCGCCACCTCTGGAGCATGACGGCGATTCTCAGTCTGATCGCGCTCGCCATCGCCGCGACGAGCTTCTATCTGCGCGACTGGCCGCTGGCCTCTCCAGACCGGGCGATCGTGCTGAAAAATGAGAAACTCCGCTCGAATTTCACCGCCAGCAGTCCGTCCATTCTCGCCTTGCGACCAGGACAAGCCGTGGAAATCACCAGCGTCAACGGACCTTGGACCGAGTGCCGGCTGCCCGACCAAACCCTCGGCTGGGTCGCGAGCGAATCTCTCGAACGCGTCATCCCGAGAACATGAACTAGCGGCAGAGTTCGCAGGGGCTCACAACAAGCCAAGAGCACGTCGTAAAAATCGTTGGTAGCGACGCCCTCAGGGACACCGAGGGGACCATTGGACGTCTGAGTTGCGTTCCTAACTGAAAGCCGCCCTGCCCAATGAACCCGCTGCCACTCCCCTGGAAAACTTTACTCCGCGCACTCTGCACAACTCTTGCATTTAGTCTAACCGCCGCTGCCAAGGACGCGCCCATGCCATCCTGGCTGGCGAAAGTGCATCCTCCGAAAGCGGGCACGTTTCCCCTCCCACAGGCCACCGAGTTGCATTATACCGCAGGCTGGTCGGGTCTGATCGCTGGCCGCGTGACGATTCTTTTTTCCCACACGAGCCAATTGCAAACGCTCCACTTGGCCGGAGGCACGGTAGGAGTCGCGCGCAAAATGTATCTGCTCGACGCGGAGGCGACGGGGCAGTGCGACGCGGGGACTCTGCTGCCCGTGACGGATCACATCGAGGAAACTTACTCCGATGAAAAACGTTCGACCACGCTGCAATTCACCCCTGAGAACGTGACCCGTTTGCGGACGACGACGCCCGCACGGAGCGACGATAACAAACCGAAACTCCTCCGGCTGCCACATGTGTTCGACTTGCAAAGTTCGCTCCTCCTCCTCCGCAGCCAGCCGCTCAACACGGGCGATAAAATCACTTTCCTGAGCTATGCGACCGCCTCGCCCTACATCGCACAGGTCACCGTCCTGGAAAAGGAAATGATGACCGTCCGCGCGGGCACATTTCCAGCGATCAAGCTCCACCTCGACCTCGCCGGGGTGGACAAGAACCTCGCCTTAAAACCTTACGCGAAAGCCCGGAATGTCACCGCTTGGATTAGTGACGACGCAGACCGGAACTTCCTAAAATTCACCGCCGACCTGCTCATCGGCACCGTCTTTGTGGAGCTGGATAAATGAAATAACGGTGGTGCATCAGGTGACCGTTTTCAATGCAGCAAACAATCTGGCTGCTTCCTTCTGAATCTCGGCTTCCGCAGTGGCAGGAGTCAGCCGTGCATCGATGTTAGAATTTGGAAAAACAAACACCAACACCTTGTCGTCCACACTGGCATTGTAGATACGCTTCTTCGCAGGTGTCTTCCAAGGGCTGTGTGGCACGGGAAGCAACTCGTGCAGCCGGATGGATCCTTCTCCTATCCGGGGCGACGGCCCCTCATCTGCAAAGATCGCCCCCGACATTCCGTCCTTGTAAATGACCATCGCGATATCTCCGAGCCGGATACCCATGTCTCTGCAAAAATTATCGACACCCGGTTTCTTGTCTTTCTGAGGCAGCACAAAGTATGGAATTTTCTCCGCGTTAAAGTAGTCTTTCGGACCACTTGGGTAATGATGACTCGTGCCGGATTGTCCGCTGCTGCCGTCGATTTGTGCATAGCGGGGAGAGCCATCCGCATCGATCGCCATCTTGGCATCGTAGTATAAGACACCTCCAGGCAAGGTTAGTAACGTCGCACACTTGCTCGGGTCGTTTTTATAGGAGGTCGTTTGATCGGCAGCAGCAAATTTTGCCAGATAATACTCGGCCCTCGGCGCGAGCTTAGCCTTCGCAAACGGCACGCCCGCCAGAGCGTGAGCCGATTGCACGGGTGGCGTATAGCTCACTGTGGACGGCGCCGCTTCCTCCTGCCGTAGCACTGGAGAACCCTCCCGCTCCAGCCAGTGGCTATGCACCCAGCCGACGAGATCCATCTGCCCCTCGATGGTATCCTCCACATCCACCTTCCACCAAATGGCGTCCTGTTCCAACACACTCATCCGAGTACCCTTCGGCATCGGCTTTGCGGTAAGAGTGGCATTCTCTGTGCCGGGACCGGTGCGGATGTTCAAATCCGTGGCTGCCACGAAAAATTCCTCGTCTGCTGTTTCGCGCCCCATTGCCCGAGAACGGAAACTAGCCATCGGAAATGCAGGACCCGGATCGTTCTTCCGTCCCGGGGATATATCCTCGTGCCCCAGCACATCCTTCAAGCCATATTCCTGGACTAACAACGCCGCCAGTTCCGCCGCTGCTGCGAGTTGCTCCGGTGTGTAAATGACCCAGCCCGCCTCATCCTTTTCATTCTTGTGAGTAGCCACCATCACCTGGTCGTCAGGAACCTGTCCGCCAAACCACGCCGTCCAATGCCCTCCTTTCTTCTCCAGCTTTCCGGCATTATCCAACTCGATGCCTAGAGAGTATTGATTCATCCCCTCCAGTCCCTCCCACTTACTCTTCCCTGCGTGCCAGGCGACGCGATTGAAAGGAACGCACTGGGTAATCTTACCATCGCGCCCGATCACGACATGAGCAGAAGCCTTTGCCTCTGGATCGAGAAACCAGTCCACCGAAGACTGCGCACTGCGCCCCGAGGTAAAGTGCATGATGAGATACTTGGGAATGACAAGTCCCCCATGGTGCGGCGATTCTTTGTAAGGAACGGCGTTGCCGTCGTTACCGATGAGTCTGTGGTTTTCGATTTTCATAGCTATTAAAGTTGGCCTGCTTCCCGGTCACCTACGGCTTAAAACCGAGGTAAGTGTGCTGGCCATGAGTAAAGTTAGTTTACTCTAAGGGGAGGAATGTCTTGTAGAGGAGTGGGGGCAACTCCCAGCGGGTAGTTTACTCCTCCTACCTGCAAAACATATTGACCGGGATAGATCCCTCTAAAATAGAACATGCCGTCAGGACCGGTCAGGGCTTGGCTAACCAATTGAAAATTATTGTTCGGCAGGGGCACGAAAAGGGCAACGCCTACACCGGGACATGGTCCCATACTTTGCACAGCGGGATAAAACGCATCTACACGACCCCGGAGGTCGGTTGCCATGGCGGTGGCTGCCTGAATGAGATTAATGGCTAGCAGGAATAGAAATAGACGGTGGCGCATTTGGAATGATGGTGGTGGTGGTGGTGAGATCTGCAGGTCCCGAGCCTGGTGCCAAAGGCAGAGCTAGAGGGGCTAGCGGCGAAAGAGTTTTGGACTTGGCCTTCAGAGTGATTACAGGCACCTTGATCCTGCTACCAATAGGCGGGATTTCCTCCAGACAGATAGTCTCATCATTATATCCATCGAGCTGGACTTGCAGGTTTTCAGGAGGGGCCAGCGTAGGAGAATACAGGGTAATAGTGGCGTGTTTCCCCCAGGTTTTTACAATAGGAGGATTGACAACGAGCCCGGTCACAGCACTGACGACTTCCTGATTGTGTTCATCTACGAGCTTAAAATCTGAATCGATAGTCCAGACGGAAGCCCCACCGACCGCTTTAATCAACGGCACGGCTGTGGATTGAACAGCATAAAAGCCTAGTCCGAATGTCGTTACATACGCACCCCACGCACCTACAGCTTTTATCTTCCAGCCTCCCAGATTCGCTTCCACCTCGTTGCCCGCCTGCCCACCTACCGGGTTGCGTTCGCGACGATTCGCACGCGCTTGGGTACCATCTGGAAATAACCAGTAGATTATCACCGCAGGAATCAGTGGTACTAGCACATTCAACAAGTAGAAATAGAAGCAAAGCAAGACCGCGCGTTCTTGCGAACTGGCTGCTAAAATCGGAAAGAAATCCATAAATCGTAGGATAGAAGGCGGGTTTTAGGGCGCACCATTTAGCTCAATGTTAGTTCCGCCACTTCACTCTTTGGAGAGTCGCCAGCGGGGTTTTGGGCTTGGACGTAGAACTTGAGGGTACCGGTGGTGGGGAGGTTTTCTAACAACACATCCAGGTCAGTCTCCATGGGGAGTTCGATGTAGTCGGCATCGCGGCCCACGACTTGGTAGAAGGGGCGGTATTTTTGAGCGCGCGGGGTGGCGCTCCAGGCTGCGCGGACGATGCCGGGAGCGATGCGAACTAACATGACGTCGTCGGGGGCGATACCGGGGCGGACGACTCCGGCAGGCGGGACTAACCCGAAGCCATACCAGCGGTCGTCGTCGGGTGTTAACATGCCGGGGTCGGCCAGTTCGCCAATGAGGCCGCTCATGCGTTTGCGGAGGGCTTTGTCGGTGGCTTCGCGTGTTTTCTTGGCATCGACGCGGGTCGAGACGGCGCTGTTCAGGACTCCTTTGGCGGTGGCCAGCGCGGTAAAAGTGGCGCGGAGGCGGGCCTCGGTGAAGTTCTTGGCCTCAACCGCCTGTGTGGGGTTGTCGCGCAGGTAGTTGGCAGCTTTTTCGATGAGTTTGATGCGGTCCACGATGGTGGTGGGGATTTCGGTCGTGCCGGCTGGCCAGACGAGGCCGATGGCTCCGGCGACGTCAGTGAGCTGGCGCTTGGTGAGGGCGAGGGCGGCTTTGACGTTGGAGTTGGCGATGTTACGTGTGGTCAGCGCCGTGTCCTCGGCTTTCCCGGCTTTAACGAAAGCATCCTCAGCGTCTTTAGCCTGTTGCAGTTCGGAGTCGAGCCGGGCCTGCGTGTTTTGCAGGATGCCTGGATTGTGGTCGGTAAAGCCGTCGCTCATGTCGGCAGCGAGGCTCCAGAGTTTGGATTGGGAATCGGGTAGGGAATTGCTGGCCATAATTTACAGGTGGGTATCTAAGTATTTGGAATGGAGTGGTTTATGCGGCGAAAGAATAGTTCTCCCGCCCTTGCCGGGAGGATTTTTGGACGGACGGAGCCTCGTGCGACGGAAAAGAGCGTCGTCGCGAGCGGACGAGCGCTCGTCCGGAGTCTAAGGAGATTTTTTGCGTGCAGACGGAGCGGCGTCCGCCCTCAAGGAGAGTCTCGACAGGCGGACGAGGGCTCGTCCGGTTTAAGAGAGAGTCGTAACGGATGGACGAGGCCGGGTGTGGGGTCGAAGACTGTCGCGACGGACGGACGAGGCTCGGTGCGGTGGCGAGGGAGGGTCTGCGACGGCAAAGCAGAGCGCCCTGAGACGGAGGCTCATGCGTTCCGACCGGTGCCGTGTTGTCTGCCGTCTTTGCGGGTTTGGACATGGAAGAAAAGGTTTAAAGAAGCGGAAACTTCACCGCAGTGTTGACGGCTGTAGAGAGGACTTTAAGGGCGGCGTTGATGGCATCCTGCGCGGCAATGGCGCCGATGGTTGTGATGGAGGTGAGGGCGGCGCGCGCGGCGCTTGCCTGCATGTCGCGGAGGATGACGACTTCCTCCTGCAGGATGGTGCCGGCGGCATAGCCGGCTTCGATCTGTGCCGCGCAGATGGCGAGTTTTTTCGCCTCGGCCTCGGCGTAGGGCGCGGCTTTCTGCCAGTGGGCCGTGAGGACGGCGCGCATAGCGGCGATTATGTCGGTGGCAAGTTGGTCGGCGTCTATCTTCATAGGTTAATCAGGATGCGGGCTTTGCGTCGGCGGATTTGCCGACGCTGGAACCTAGCTTTTTATGGAGCTCTATCCGGGTTAGAGAGCGGAAGTTCGATTCGATGAGTTCACGGACGTTATACGCAGGGTCGAGAGTGCCAGTCCCGGTCAAAGGGCGGATTTTGTGGAGGACGGCGAGGCGGGTGATGTTGTCGTCGAGTTCCTTGAGGTTGTTGAGAGTGCCTTCATTTTTCGGAAGCATGGCGGCGCGGCTGCGGATGGTGGCAATGGTGCCGTGGGCTTCGTCATAAAAGCTCCGATTCTCGGCGAAGCTACCGCCCGTGCGTGCCATGCGGTCGAGGAAGACGATGGTGCGGACGTGCAGGTCGTTGATGGATTGATCGACGACGGAGTCGTAAGGCGCGACAAATAAGACGCTGCAGCCAGCCTGGAAAAGGAGGATAAGGAGCGCAACGAGACACTGTCCGGCGCTCAGATTCGCGCGAGGTTTCGCTGGAAGTCGATATGCAGGGGCAATATTCATGGGAGTTAGGCTTTCTTCAGGCGGAAGACTTTCGCCTCGGGGTCGCGGTGGAGGGTGACGTCGACGAGGACAGGTTCGTTGGGATGGAGCAGACGTTTGTTGGCCCCGCTGAAGACGGAGACGCCCTCGTCTTTGCTGTCGGGGTTGCGGTAAATAATGTCGTCGGATACCGGAGCGGCACCGACACTCATTTCGATCTCGGAAGCTGGGAACTTGGCGAGGAAGGCTTCCAGGTCGGTGCAGTCGAAGAAGAAGCTGCGATAGCTAGAGTCGACGCTGTGGGTGTTAACCTTTTCGAGGATGTCGCCCTGGATGGCGCGGTAGGCGTGGTCCTTGGGATCCACACGCTGAAAGAAGTCGATAACGTAGTCGGGGACGGGTGCGCCGAATTGATCGTGCACATGAAAAACGACGTGCATGTAGCGGTGGAAGTTTGGATCGGCGGCTTCGCGGGCAGAATAGAGCGCGTCGGTCTGTTGTGCACAGGCGGTAACGTGTCCGGCGTAGCCAGCAGCGGTGACATTGAGGGCGCGCAGGAGGATGTCGGTCCATTCCTGTTCCTGCGGGAGATTGTTGCCCGGGGGCTGGGTGATGGTGCCGTGATTACGATCGAAGACGGCGAAAGCGATGTCGCCGCTAGTGCGTGGGCGGGCGCTGACAACAGGGTTGGCAGGATCGGCGAAATCGACGGAGAGATAAGTGGCGTTGAGATTGGCGGTGGCGACGCGGACGGTGCCATCGCTGCCGGCTTCGTGCATGATTTTGCGGTTGCCGTCATAAGGCGCAGTGCCGACGAGGACGGTGGTAATGGTGTTTTTCGAGGAGAGGACGGGAAATGTCGGGTCGAAGAGATCGTCGAGCCCGAGGCGAAAACTGTAAGGCGAAGCAAGTTCGAGGGCTTCGAGGATGCGCTGGCCACTTTCGCCCGCGTGTTTGAGGTCGTCCCAGCGCCAGCCTTTGAGGATGCGGCCAATGACGGACTTACCGAGCCCGGCAAGCGGTGAGCCGAAGTTTGCCGGTGCCAGCATAGCGAGATGGCGAATGGGCGTGCGCTGGGCGTCGCGGGTGCCATCGGCGAGAGTGCAGACTTGACGGAGATACTCGCGGGCGACGAGCGCGCCGGTGCTGTGAATAATGAGATCGAAGCTGTAGCGCGTTTGCGGGATACCGTTGGCGTCGAGCGCACGCTGGAAGGCGAAACCGATATCTTCGATTTTCAGTTTGTCGTGCATCGAGATGTAATCGCCGAGCCAGATATCGACGACTTGAAAGCCCTGTCCCTGAAGCCACTTGGCGAGTGGTCGAAAGGAAGCGGAGTTGTCGCTCCAGCCGTGGAGAATGATGAGTGGTTTTGGCGGCACGAACCGAGGAGAGCAGGAAGCCATCTGGGCCGCCAATCGGGGCATGGCTGAAGTTTTTCTCAGGCGTCCCGGAAGCAGCGGTTTCTCGGGATTAAGAAAAAAGCATTCTTTTACCTTGCGGGTTTCTCAGGTTTTAGACTAGGAACGGCTCTGTTTAATGCCGTTTTTGAAAGGGATGTATGCAAAAAACCAAAAAAATCCAGGTGGTGGTAATGGATGCCCAACCCATGGCTCGGCTGGGGATGCGTCATTTGCTGGCGTCGCATGATCGGCTGGAGGTCTGCGGGGAGGCGGCCTGTGCCCGCTCGGCCCGCGAGCTTTGCGAGAAATGGCAGCCGGGTTTGCTAGTGCTCGACGCGGTGCTGGCCGATGGATTTACCCTGATCCAGGATTTGTCCCGGTGGTCGGCCCAGACGCGGGTGGTGGTGTTTACCGGGCAGGCGGATTCGACGACGGTGCAACGCGCCTTGCAGGCTGGAGCGCTGGGGTTTGTCACCCGGCTGGACCCGGTGACGGCGTTGCTCGGGGCGATGTTGGAGGCGGCGGAGGGGCGGCGAATGGTGGGGCCGCAGGTGGAGAGTTTGCTCCTGGCAAATCTGGCGTCGGGCGGGGTCGAGTTGCGCTCGGGTGGAGTGGAGGCGCTGACCCGCCGGGAGCTGGAGATTTTTCGCCTGATCGGCAGCGGCGCGGCGACAAAGGCGGTGGCGGCGGAGTTGCGATTGAGTGTAAAGACGGTGGAATCCTATCGCGGCAAGATCAAGGACAAGCTCGGACTGCGGTCGGGCCACGAGTTGCAGCGTCAGGCGATGTATTATGTGACGGGCGGGAAGGTGCGCGGGGTGTGACGATAAGGGCCGGGCGTTTTTTGCGCTGGGTGCCGGGGAATGGTAGGTAGTGCGGTGAATTTTTTCCTGCGTTGTCTTTTTCTCGTGTGGATGGTGGGTTCTCCCGCTGAGGCGCAGGTGTATCAGGGAAAAACACTGGTCGAGCCGCGGTTGATCGCTGACACGGTGCGGGTGGAAGCCGGGAAGCCGTTCCGGGTTGGAGTGGCGCTGAAGATGGCTCCGGGCTGGCACACGTATTGGCAATATCCGGGTGATGCGGGCCTGCCGACGAAGATCGAATGGACGCTGCCGCCGGGGTTTGTCGCTGGCGAATTGCAATGGCCCGTGCCCGAGGTGGATAATGAGGACGGCGGGTTGCAGGTCTATGTTTACAAGGACGAAGTGCTGCTTTTCGCGACCGTGACGCCGCCGAAAGAGCCGAGTCAGACGAGACAGCCCCGCACCATTTCTCCACAGGGGCAATGGAATGGAACTCCCGTGAAAATCGGTGCGAAGGCGTCGTGGCTGGTCTGCGAGAAACTCTGCGTGCCGGGCCAGGCGGAGTTAGAACTCACCATTCCCGGCAATGGGGAAAACAGGGCGGAGTTTGATAAGTATCAGCGGCTGGTTCCAGTGCGTTCGCCGAATCTAAAAGTGGAATGGCAGGGCACGGCCAAAGAGTTGATTTTTCATCTTCCCGGCTGGCGCGATGAAGACCCGCAGATGGCCTTTTTTCCCAACCCTCCGAACGGTGTGCTGGTGGGTCATCCGGCTTTGAAAATCGACGGCACCGACCTCACCGGCACCATTCCCCTGCTCGACGGCAGTGCCCCGGCAAAGAGCATTTCGGGGGTCCTCCAATCGAATGGAACTCCCCTGGAAATTCCGGCCGTCGTTTCTCCCAGCAGCGCGCCTGCGGTCAGTACTAGCACCGCCAGTCTGACCCTGCTCCCGGCTTTGCTTTTCGGTTTCCTCGGCGGGCTGATCCTGAACCTCATGCCCTGTGTGCTGCCGGTGATTTCGCTGAAGATGTTTTCGTTTGTAAAACAGGCGGGCGAGTCGCGGCAGCGCGTGTTCCGGCTCGGGCTGGCCTTTGCGAGTGGGATGTTTGCGTGGTTCCTCGGCATCGGCGTGGTGTTGCTGATTTTGCGTTCGACTGGGCGGGAAATCTCGTGGGCGCAGCAGTTTCAGAATCCGTGGTTTAACATCGGGATCTCCGTCGTCATTTTCCTGTTTGCGCTGAATCTGCTCGGTGTTTACGAGATCACGCTGCCCGGCAAGGCCACCACGAAACTCGACAACACAGGCGACGGCTATGGAGGGGCATTTTTTCAAGGCGTCTTTGCGACGATTCTCGGCACGCCCTGCACCGCGCCCTATCTGGGAACGACGCTTGCCTTCGCGCTGACCCAGCCCGCACCCGCGCTGTTGGCGGTTTTCGCCGCAGTCGCCCTCGGAATGAGTGCGCCGTATCTGCTACTCTGCGCGAATCCGGGCTGGATGCGCCACCTGCCGAAGCCCGGTCTCTGGATGGTGCGGCTGAAGGAATTCATGGGCTTTCTCCTGCTGGCGACTCTGCTCTGGTTTATCTGGATCGTGGGCCGTCAACTCGGGATCGATTCCATCGTTTTCCTCGGCGCGCTGCTCCTGCTCTGCGGCCTCGGCGCGTGGATTTATGGGGCGTTTCTAACACCCGTCGCGTCAACCGGAAGCCGGCGCTTCGGTACCATCGCACTGTTAGTGGTCATCGTCGGCATCGCGATCACGCTCGGGTGGTTTCGCCCGGTGAAGGCGACGCCTGTGGTGCAGAAAAGTTTTACATCCGAGTTGGATCAAGCTCTGGCCAGCGACCGGATTGTTTTCGTCGATTTCACCGCCGACTGGTGTCTTTCCTGCAAGGTGAACAAGCGAGTCGCTATCGATTCCACCGCCGTGCAGAAAATTTTCCGTGAGAAAAATGTCCTGTTTCTCGAGGGCGACTGGACCAACGGCGACCCGGAAATTACCCGTGTGCTGAAGCAATACGGACGCGCCGGGGTTCCGCTCTACCTGATCTATCCGGCAGACCGTTCACGCCCGGCTGTCGTGCTGCCGGAATTGCTCACGCCACAAGTGGTGGTCGATGCGTTCCAGCGACTTTGAACGCATCGCGGGTTCTATCTGTCTCAGTTCAACATGAAACTACTTACCCTTCTCCTTATCGGACTTCTCTCGCCTGTGTTTGCCGCGGTGGAAGTCGGCAAGCCCGCAGAAAATTTCACTCTCACCGACACGCAGGGAAAGACGCATTCGTTGAACGACTTGAAAGGCAAATTCGTGGTCCTCGAATGGTATAACCCAGATTGCCCATTTGTTAAAAAACACTATGACGGCGGCAACATGCAGTCGCTGCAAAAAAGTTATACCGACAAAGGCGTCGTCTGGCTTTCCATCAACTCGTCCGCCAGTGGAAAACAGGGTTACTATTCTCCCGAAGAGTATAACAAAATCGCCGCCGAGAAAAAGACTGCGCCCACGGCTTTATTGTTAGATCACGATGGCAAGGTTGGTCATCTTTACGGAGCGAAGACGACCCCGCACATCTTCATTATCAACCCCGAGGGCAATCTCATCTATCAAGGCGGCATCGATAACAAAGCGTCCGCCGATCCGGCTGACATCGCGACGGCCGAGAACTATGTGAAGTCCACCCTCGACTCCGCGATGGCGGGCAAGCCTGTCGCCGTTCCCACGTCGAAACCCTACGGCTGCGGAGTTAAATACTAACCTCGTTTATTCGTGGCTGGGGCGGCGGAAATTCAGGAAGTTCTGCCCGACCTGCACCTCTGGCAGGCTTTTTCCCCACAGGCCAAAGTCGATCTCACCAGCCACGCGCTGGCCTGCGGCGACCAGCTTTATCTGATCGATCCGATCCGACTAACCAAATCGGGTTTGATTCAGTTGGAAGCACTCCAACAGAAAGTTTCGGCCATTCTCCTAACCAATGGAAACCACGAGCGCGACGCCGCGTTTTATCGCGACCGGTATGACGTTCCCATTTTCGCGCAACCTGAGGCGGCGGCGGAAATTTCTATTGCGACGCAGCCATTTCCCAACACTCTGAAGGGATTGGAAGTCCTATCACTTCCCGGAGCAGGTGCGGGAGAGGTCGGCCTCTATCATCGCGAAAAAAAACTCCTCATCCTTGGCGACATCGTGATCAATCTCGACTCGTTTGCCTTCGCTCCCCTACCCGATAAATACGCGACCGACGCCAGGGAAATGCGGCGCAGCCTGCAATCGCTCGCCGTGTTAGATGTCAGCACAATCTGCTTCGCCCACGGATTACCGATTGTCGGAAACGCCTCACAGCGACTGGCCGAAATCCTAACCTAGTTGAGCCATTTTCTGACTCGCAGCCCAGGTATCATCTCGAAATGCGCATCCGCAGTTAGCACAACGGCACCCAACCGCATGGCCGACGCTGCAATCAAAATATCCTGCGCTGGCAAGACGCGCCCGACGCGGTCCAGTTTCCACGCCAGACTCGCTGCTTCTTCCCAGAGTCGGTTGTCAGTCGGCACATTTTGCAGCACGTCGAAAAACTCCGCGAGCCCGTCACGCACTCGCGGATTTTTCACGCCACGCAAAACCTCTACTCGCACGATGCCGCAAGTCGCCAGATCGGTCGAGGAAACGGTCTCCGTCAACACTTCGGCAGGGTCCAGTCCCTGGCGCATCAAGCCAATGAAAACATTGGAATCAATTAGCGTCGGCGTTTCCAGATTTTCCATAACGGCTTCCAGTTTCGGCGACACGCAAACTCATGACATCGTAATCGGGATCGACCGCGTTCCTTAATTCTTCAGGCGTAAAGCCGAGACCAGCCGTCGCGAATTTCTTAAGCTTCGCCCGTCTGTCCGCTTCCCGTAAAACCATTTCCACGGCCTCGGTCTTGGATTCGTAGCCATATTCCGCCATCACGCTGGCGAGCAAGGCTTCGTCTATGTGCATCGTCATCTTCATGCCATACATGATATGGCATGAAATCCCTCACGCAACTTTTTTAACCAGGCAAATCCAGATCCTCGCCCGACAGTTCCTCGTATTCGGCGAGATGATCGGGGCGGAGCGGCTCGCTGATGACGTATTCCTCCTTCAGCCAGCCGTAGAGATCGACGTTCTTGCAGCGCGCCGAACAAAACGGCCCGGTCGGTTCGGAGAAAAACTCATCTTCTTTCCCGCAGACCGGGCATTTAACGAGATTCGATTTCATGGAGAGCACTATCCAGCGCATTCACCGAATCCGCAATCTGCGCGGTCGTCACACAGAGCGGCAGCATGAGCACCACCGTGTCGCGAATGGGCCGGGTGAGTAGTCCATGAGCGCGTGCGGCGAGGCAGATTTTCGCGCCGGTGCCGGTTGGGACGTCGATTCCGGCGACAAAACCGCATTGGCGAAAGCTAACGTCGTGATTCTGTTTCAACTCCGCCAGTTTTTCCCCGAGAAAAGCGATCTTCGGCTGTAAGGCGTCTAGCGTTTTTTCTTCCGCGAAAACATCGAGACTCGCCAGCGCTGCGGCGCAACCGAGCGGATTCGCCGTGTAGCTGTGACCATAGTAAAAGGCACGACTAACATCGCCTTGGAAGGCGCGGAAAATCGTTTCGCTCGTGAGCGTTGCCGCCATCGGGAGATAGCCGCCTGTGAGCCCTTTCGCCAAACAGAGAAAATCCGGGATCACGTCCTCATGCTGGCAGGCAAACATCTTTCCAGTGCGGCCGAACCCGGTCATCACCTCGTCCAAAATAAGGTGAGTTCCATTCGATTCAGTCCAGGTGCGAAGTTTGGCCAGCATTCCCGACGGCCACAGACGCATTCCGGCGACGCCTTGAATTATGGGCTCGATGACGACGGCGGCGACATTACTAACATTGATGCTGGAAAGTTCCTCCATGTTAGACACGCGGGCCGCTGGGAAATCCTGCGCACCGAGTCCTCCGCGAAAAAGCGGGATGTCGCCCAGGCTCGCCGCACCACGCGTGTCGCCGTGATACGCCGATCGAAAACTAACAAAGCGCGTCCGCTGTGGCTGGCCGGTCATTTCCCAGAACTGCGCCGACATTTTCAAGGCGACTTCGATTGCGGTCGAACCGTCGTCGGAAAAAAAGCAGCGAGTCAGAGTGTTATCTGGGAAAAACCCGCAGAGCCGTGCGCCAAGTTCCGCCGCCAGCGGATGCGTGAAACCGAGAAAGGAAACATGCGCGATTTTCTCGAGTTGGGCAGCGATGGCCGCGTTGATTTTCGGATGCCGATGCCCGTGGATGTTCGTCCAGATCGACGAATTTCCATCGAGGTAGCGCTCCCCATTGGAGTCGAATAAATAGGGGCCGTCGCCACGGACGATGACCAGCGGAGTGTGAGTCGCATCGCACCAACTCGCCATCGGGGTAAACGGATGCCAGCTGTGCGCCTTGTCCAGCGCCCGTATTTTCTCTACTTCACTCGGAGTCAGCATATTTCGACTCGCCGCCGCGTTTGACGATGAGACTGTTAATCAAAAGCACGTCCTCGACAGCCGCCCGGCGACGCTGGTATTTCCGGAAAAGCACCTCGCGCAACTCCAGTAAATCGTCCATCAGAGGTGTGTCAAAATACGTCCATTGCGGGTCGTTGCGGAGCTTGGCCTGAATGCGCCAGAAGCCGCCAAACTTCACCGCGCGCACCTCGCGTTTGTCGCCGTCTGCCGTGCGTTCCTTCCATGTGTGTTCGTTGTGCACGGACGCAGTTTTTCACTGGCGGGCCGCTCTTGGCCACTCTAAAAACGGATCTCAACACCCGCCGCCACTTGAAAGACAGCCTTAAAATCCTCGTTTACTTTGCCGCCGTCGTCCTGCTCGGCGCACTCCTCGCCCCGTGGCTTTTCTGGGCCGGTAACTGGCTGGGGCATCAGCATCACTGGCTGCGGATTCTACACGAGAGCGACTTTCAGCGCTATTTTCACCGGGCGATCCTCATCGCGGCGGTCATTTTATTAGTGCCGGTCTGCCGTTGGCTGCATCTGCCCGGAGCGAAAATGCTCTTCGCCCAAAACGATCCAACTCCGCTCAAAAACCTCGTCGTCGGCTTCGTGCTCTCGTTTTTCGTGCTCACCGCGCTCGTCTTTGGCCTGATCCATTTCGATTATTGGAATTGGAAAAATCCGCTGCCCTGGAGCCGAGTGCAAAGCGTGATTTTGACCGCCATTGTCGCGCCGATCATCGAGGAATATTTCTTTCGCGGCGCATTGACCAAGCTCATCACGCGCTCGTCGAATCGCTGGTGGGCGCTCATCTTCGTCTCGGCGCTGTATGCCGTCGTCCATTTCTTGAAACCGCTGGACACCGTCATCGCTGCGCGCTCCGTAAACTGGCTTTCCGGGTTCCATTTGATTCCACTTTCATTCGAACGTTTTTCTCATCCGCAACTCGTGCTCGCCGGCTTCAGCACGCTTTTTATTTTCGGCTGCACGCTGGGTTACGCGGCAATGAAAACGCGCGGACTGTGGTTTTCCATCGGATTGCATTCGGGTGCGATCCTGAGCAAATTTTCCTTCACCAAACTGGCGAAATTCGATGTAAAAAAAAGTGCGATGCCGTGGTTTGGCAACGATCTGACCATTGGCTTCGGCGCGCTCGGCGTGATGCTTCTACTCTTCGTTCTGGTCTGGCTGGCGCTCCGAAAAAACTCCGCGCGATGATTCTGACAACGCTGCGACGCTGGACGCAAACGGCGGCGGATTTGTTGATCCCGCCGCTCTGTGCCGGCTGCCAGCGGCGTCTCGAATCCGGCTGGCTCTGCGCGAAATGCGCCAGGCTCACACGACGGGTGAAGCCGCCGTTTTGCCAATGCTGCTCGCATCCATTCGATGGCGCGATCGAGACGGAATTTCACTGTCCGAATTGTCAGGATCGCCCGATGCATTTCACCTGCGCCGTCGCGTCGCGTCATGCCCGTGGCTTGGTCCGCAACTTGATTCACGATTTCAAATACAACAAACGCGAGTACCTCCGCCGTCCCCTCGCCGCCTGGCTGGCCGACACGCTCGACGATCCACGTATGACTGCGACTCCCATTGACGCGCTCGTTCCAGTCCCTCTTCACGCCACGCGACTGCGCGAACGCGGCTACAATCAGGCCCGGCTGCTGGCGGAAATTCTCGCAGTCGAGTTCCATTTTCCTCTGCTCCATTCCCTGAAACGCGTTC
This sequence comes from Chthoniobacterales bacterium, assembly GCA_038230215.1. Classification (GTDB taxonomy): domain Bacteria; phylum Verrucomicrobiota; class Verrucomicrobiia; order Chthoniobacterales; family DASVRZ01; genus DASVRZ01. Next base: position 60,114 of record JBBRNR010000003.1, read on the forward strand.
GGCACACCCAGACGCAAACCTCCTTCGACCGCTCCGAGCGCATGGAAAACTTGCACGACGCCTTTCAGGTGAGTCAGAATGCGGCTGTGAAAAACCAGCACCTCGTTCTCGTCGATGACGTCCTGACCACCGGGTCCACGCTTAACGAGTGCGCCCGCGTCCTGCTCGCCAGCGGGGCCGCCAGCGTCCGCGCCATCTGCGTGGCAAGAGGCTGATTTCTCCCAAACCATCACACTGCAACTCCCATGGGTATTTTTTCCAAACCTAAAATCAAGACCGACAACACCAAGAAAAAAGACATGCCCGAAGGTCTCTGGCAAAAATGTCCGAGCTGCGGCGAGGTCATTCACAATCTGGAACTCGAGGAAAACAGCCGCGTTTGCCCGAAGTGCGACCACCATTTTAACCAGTCCGCCCGTGAACGCATCGGCCAGCTCCTCGACGAAGGCTCCTTCCAGGAACGCGACGCCCTCATGGAGTCCGTCGATCCGCTCCATTTCAAAGGCGTCTCCACCTACGCCGACCGCTTGCGCAAATACCAAAAAGACACCGGCCTCGTCGATGCCGTCATCACCGGCACAGGAACCTTGGAAGGTCATCGTGTGAGCATCGCGGTGATGGATTTTTCCTTTCTCGCGGCCACCATGGGCTCGGTCGTCGGGGAAAAAATCACCCGCGCCATCGAGCTTGCCACCGCCGAGCGCATCCCGGTCCTCATCATCTCCGCCTCGGGCGGTGCGCGCATGTATGAAGGCATGCTGAGTCTCATGCAAATGGCGAAAACCAGCGGGGCCCTTGCCCGCCACGCGCAGGCGAAACTGCCCTATCTCTCCATCCTCACCAACCCGACGACTGCCGGAGTCATGGCGAGTTACGCCTCCCTCGGCGACCTGATTATAGCCGAACCGAAATGTATGATCGGCTTTGCCGGTCCGCGCGTGATCAAGGAAACAACGCACCAAGAGCTGCCGCCCGGTTTTCAAACAGCGGAGTTTCTCGTCGATCACGGCCTCGTCGATCTCATCTGCGACCGTCGGAAAATGCGCAGCACGCTGGGGAAAATCCTCACCTACTTCACTCCCCAAAAACACGCCGCCTAACCTCGCGCTCCGCCGTCGCCATGGATTACGCGGAATCCCTCGACTGGCTGTGGTCCACCCAGATGTTCGGCATCAAACTGGGCCTGGAAAACATGCGCCGCCTGGCCGCCAGATTGGAATGCAACCCGACTGGAAAAATCATCCATGTCGCTGGCACCAACGGCAAGGGCTCCGTCTGCGCCATGGCCGAGTCCATCGCCCGCTCCGCAGGCTGCACCACCGGACTTTACACCTCTCCGCATTTGGTCCGCTACAACGAGCGCATCAAAATCAACGGCATCGAAGCGACTAACATCGCAATCGCCGAGGGACTCACCGTCATTCGCGACATCGTCGCCGACTGGGAAACGCATCCGACTTTCTTTGAAATCAGCACCGCGCTCGCGCTTCTCCTTTTCAAAAAACACGCCTGTGAAATCATCCTCCTCGAGACCGGCATGGGCGGACGCCTCGATGCGACTAACATCGTCACGCCCGCCGTTTCGGTCCTAACCAAAATCGATCTCGATCACGCCCAATGGCTGGGAGACACGCTGGAAAAGATCGCCGCCGAAAAAGCCGGGATCATCAAGCCTAACATCCCCTCCATTACATACCCGCAAACGCCCGAAGTGCTCGACGTTTTCCGTAGCGCCACACCGCTTCTAACCATCGTCGGTCAGCCTTATGATTCGAGTTTCATCGCACTCTCCGGCGAACACCAGAAATGGAACGCTGCCCTCGCCATTTCCGCTCTGGAAACCATCGGAGTTCCAATCGATTCTGCCGCTATCAACGCCGGACTTCAAAACCTCCAATGGCCCGGACGTTTCCAGCAAATTCGTCCCGGCATTTACCTCGACGGCGCGCACAACCCCGCCGCCGCCCGCGCACTCGCCGACACCTGGCGCACCACATTTCCTAACATCCGGCCCACCATCGTCATCGGCATGTTGGCCGACAAGGAAATCACCGATACAGTGATCGCCCTCGCGCCCCTCGCCGCGAGTTGGATTTGCATTGCACCCCAATCTCCCCGCAGCCTCGCCCCAGAGAATCTGGCGGCGCACATTGCCAGAGTGAGCAATGCGCCTGTGACTATCGCCTCATCGCTGACCGAAACACTTAGGAAAACTTCCCCGCCACTGCTCGTCTGCGGCAGCCTTTTCTTGGTCGGCGAGACGCTCGCCCACTATCAGCAGGAACCGATTGTTAGAACGACCACGCAATGAAATCGGTGGGGACGCGCCGCCCGCACGTCCGCGATTGGGGTGGCGTTTCTGGGGAGCGCTCGGTTGCTGTTTTGGGCGGCTCGCCTAAAACAGCGTCTCCACTGGCGACAGCCACACTTCTCCCTGTAAAAGTGCGCTTCGCGATGAATAATGGCTTTTTGGCGAGCCGCCAAAAACAACAGGCCAGCGGCACTGCGCTCCCCAGAAGCCGCGATCTCCTTAACTGAGTGCCATTCGCTACTGACCCTCTTCGGTTTTAGCGGCCGGGGTCCCCACCACAAAACTTAACGGGTGGTGTTCAGCAGCTTCCGCACGTCATCCACCGACAGCGGCTTCTGGGCTTCCTGCTGCGAGTCGAGGGCTTTCTGGGCTTTGCCGGGAATGAGATACGGGCGGTTTTTGTCGTAGTCTTTCGTCTCCTGCGTCTTGCCCGCGTCGCGATCCTCTTTCACCGGATTCGTCTTCACCTCAACGTTCGTTTCCGAGTTAGGAATAGTATAATTGCCCTGTGTTCTAGCCTTTTTGCCCCCCGCCTCGTAGTCACCGGTCCAATAATCCTTGGCTCCATATTTCTTCGAGCCTCCAAAGGTCTTTAACCGCAGGAAGTCCGTCCATTGAAACGTCTTTACGTTACCCGATTTTGTCGAAAAGCCTTTGTCGCCGCCGCCATAGAAAGTTTTACCCTGCAAATCGCCCGCCGAATTCAGTGTCGGATGCAAAATGCGTTTCATTCCCTCGGATTCCGATTCATCGCGCGAGACCTGTCCATGCACCACCCCGGTCGCCAAAATTAAAAGAAGGGACACTGATTTGAGCACGCTCCAGATTAAACCAAGTTACAAACCGTCACCAATGGGAAAACGTGGCGAAAAAGATAGCCCCAAACACACTTCCGAGACACGATATGCCGTCTTAGAAAACCTTATGAGCACACCCGATGAATCCTCCCGAACTCACTTCGATCTCCGCTTTCTCGGCCCGGTAGCCATTGCGGCAGCCCTTGTTTTTTCCACGGCCATCGCCGCCGACAAGTGGTTTCAAGTGCGTTATCGCCCGGAGAAACACAACATCCGCATCACCGGTTCGGCCAAAAAGCGGATTGTCTCCGATCTCATCCAATGGCAGGCAGCGGTGGAAGGCAGAGGCGATGATCGCGCCGCAGCTTACAAAATATCGAAAGAGGGACGCGAAAAAGCGGTCGCTTTTCTCACCGCACAAGGCATCAAAGCCGAAGAAATCATCCCTCAGTCAGCTTCCTCCGAGGAAATCTTCGAAAAAGTGACCGAGGACAAAGTCTTGCCCGGTACCACGGCGGCGGTCCGCAGCGAGACCAAAGTTTCCAAGGGATTTCGCAGTCGCGAGGTCGTTGCCGTGCGTTCCACTGACGTCTCCCGGGTGGAGAAGGCTTCGCGGGAAATCACCTCGCTATTGGAGCAAGGCGTGACGGTGAACTCCGAATCGCCCGATTATTTCTACACCAAACTGGGCGATCTAAAGGTCGAAATGCTCGCCGCCGCCGCCAAGGACGCCCGCACCCGGGCCGAGAACATTCTGCAATCCGCCGGGAATGCCGCCATCGGCAAACTCGTCACCGCCGACATGGGAATCATCAACATCAACCCGGCCAACGAAACCGCCACCTCCAACGAGGGCAACAACGACACGTCGTCCCTGGAGAAAGACATTATCACCATCGTGCACGCGGAGTTTGAGGTGAAGTGAGGGTTGGCGGCGGGTCATGGCCACCCCCGTCGCCTCGAGCAGAAACAACGCAGGCCGCGCCAAAAACCGCCCGTCGAAATCTTCCCCATGGGAAGGACGCTAGCTGGGTTTTTCTGCCGAATTGCGTGCTTCGGCTTCTGCCCACAGGTCGATTCCCCAGCACCAACGGTGCGTCCATTCCCCAGCACCAACGGTGCGTCTATCCCATAGCCCAGCCCATCGGGCTGGGTCATCCGATCCTAACAAGTCTGCGGCCTGAAAGGCTGCGATTCTTTAATCCCACACATAGCGCTCATCGTAACCCACCTCATATCGCTCCAAAAACCGTCGGTATTCCTCCTGAAACGTCATCTTCCTGTGATGCTCCTCCTGATTCCTAACATACGCCACCACCGCGTCCGAATCCGATTGACTCACCGAAAACGCCCCATAACCCGCCTGCCAATGAAAGCTGGCAAACTCCGTTCCTTTTGTCTTGATCCATTTCGACGAACTCGTCTTCACGGTCTCCACCACCTCGGCTACCGATTTCGTTCTCGCCAGACGAAAAAACAAATGCACATGATCCGCCACCCCGCCGACCTGCAAGGATGGGCATCCCAGATTATCCAAAACCCCGACCAGATACGGATGTAACTCCACCGCGACCTGGCCTGTTAGCCAAGGCTCGCGATTTTTCGTACTGAAAACAAGATGGGTGAGCAGACTGGAAAGCGATTGCGGCATAAATCGGGAAAGGTTAGGAATCGCGATCTTTCAGACCGCACGATGTTAGCTGTTGGTTCACCCAGGGCGCTGCCCTAGGCTAGGGGATTTTACGCCGTTGGCGCAAAGCGAGAACCCGGCTGCCCCAGGGGACATTAACCAAATTATTGATCGATGATCCAGCTATTTTACCCCCGTTCCCAACAGGGGCGTCCCATTCCGTTAGCACCAACGAGCGTCTCATGCCGCAGCACCCCCGTCACTCCGTTAGCACCAACGGTGCGTCAATCCCATAGCCCAGCCCATCGGGCTGGGTTAGGAATGAAAATACATCTGGCCTGTAGGGCCGGGATTCCCATGTCTTCATGGGAGCGGCACAACCATTCCGCGTGGAATCGCGACCTTTCAGACCGCACGATGTTAGCTGTTGGTTCACCCAGGGCGCTGCCCTGGGCTAGGGGGATTTTACGCCGTTGGCGCAAGGCGAAAACCGGTTGCACATACTTCGTCCAAAAGAAAAAAGAGGCGGCTTTTAAGGTCAACCCCGGCATTTTTGGCTGAATATGTGCATCTTTCGTCTCGGGAGGTGAATCTTTCGTCTGCGGATGTGCCCCATTCGCTCCCGGAGGTGAATCCTTCGTCACAGGAGGTGCTCCGTTCGTCCTCGGAAGTGATTCCTTCGCCTTTGCTGCTCAAACATCGCCAGCCGGAGGTGCCGCGTTCGTCGAAAACGGTGGATCGTTCGTCTCGGGAGGCGCGGTGTTCGATCTGGGAGATGGCTTCTTCACAGCCGGAGGCGGCTCCCTTGCAACCGGACGTGAGCCGTTCGGCGGCGGCTCCCAGCACCCGTGCTCCTTTCACTTGCCGCTCGTGGGTTTCGCTGGTAAGCCTTGCCCCTTCCCTCATGGCACCGCGCAAAACTGTTCTCGAAATCCTCCAGTCCACGACGGGTTATTTCGAGAAACACGGTGTGGAAAGCGCCCGGCTAAATGCGCAACATCTCCTCGCGCACGTCCTCAAAATGAAACGCATCGAGCTTTATATGGACTCGGAGCGCGAGCTGTTTGAGGACGAGCTGACGCCGTTGCGCGACTTGGTAAAACGCCGGAGCCAGGGCGTGCCGTTGCAGCATTTGCTCGGCACCGAGGAGTTTTACGGGCGCACATTTAAATGCGACTCCCGAGCACTCGTGCCGCGCCCGGAAACGGAGCGTCTAATCGAGCTTTTGCTGCCGTTGTTGAAAGGGCGGGCGGTAAAAGTGGTCGATGTCGGCACTGGGAGCGGCATCATTGCGCTCACGCTCGCCTCCGAATGTCCCGAAGCCACGGTAATCGCTATCGACAATTCGCCCACCGCCCTCGCGCTCGCCAGGGAAAACGCCGCGCTGCTGGAACTTTCCAGTCGAGTTGCATTCGAATCTGGCGACCTCCTTTCCACGGCGACGGGCCCGTTCGACCTCATCGTGGCCAATCTTCCCTACATTCCGGCGGGCGAAATTCCGGGACTAGCGCGCGAGGTGCAGCACGATCCGGTGTCGGCGCTCGATGGCGGACCCGATGGACTCGACCTCATCCGCCGTCTCATCGAGCAGGCTCCCGCTCATTTGAGTTCCAATGGATTCATCGCCCTGGAAATCGGACACGACCAATCGGAACGGGTCGCCGATTTATTGCGCGCGGCAAATTTCCGGGACATCCAAATCGAAAAAGATTATCAAGACGTCCCCCGGTTTCTCATAGCAACTCATGGATAAAATTCTCGTTCACGGCGGCCCCCGCCTCAATGGCACGGTCCGCATTAGCGGTTCGAAAAACTCCGCGCTGCCCATTCTCGCGGCGACTTTGCTGACCAAGGAACCGTGCATTATTCATCGCGTGCCCGACCTCAGCGACGTGCATTTTCTCCTGCAAATCCTCAGTAGCCTCGGAGCCGAAGTGGAGCGCGCCAGCGGCACCGTTCAGATCAAGGCCGAGAAGATCAAAACGACTGCTCCTTATGAAATCGTGCGAAAAATGCGGGCGTCCGTCTGCATTCTGGGACCGCTCCTCGGACGTGAAAAAGAGGCCACCGTGTCGCTGCCGGGCGGTTGCGTGATCGGCGACCGTCCCATCGATTTGCATCTCCGTGGCTTCGAGGCGCTCGGTGCGGCGGTGCGCATTCAATCGGGCGACGTGAAGCTTTTTGCGAGTCGGCTGATTGGCAACACGGTCAACTTGAGCGGCAAATTTGGCTCCACCGTGCTCGGCACCGATAACGTCCTGATGGCCGCCGTGCTCGCCGAAGGAACGACGATTATCGACGGCGCGGCGGAGGAACCCGAAGTCGTCGATCTGGCGAATTTTCTCATCAAAATGGGAGCCAAAATCGAAGGTGCGGGCACCCATCGCATCGTCGTCGAAGGCGTCGAGGAACTCCACGGTGCCGAACACGACGTGATCCCGGATCGCATCGAGGCGGGCACATTTCTGGCCGCAGCCGCGCTGGCCGGCGACGATGTGCATGTGACCCGACTCGATCCGACGCATCTCGTTGCGGTGACAAATGCGCTGATTGCGGCGGGTCACGAGCTGGAAATACAGGCGAGTTCCATTCGAGTGCGGGCGAATCGCAGTGGACTTCCATTGGAATTGCGCACGGAGCCGTATCCGGGTTTTCCCACCGATATGCAGGCCCAGATGTGCGCCCTACTCGCCACCACCACGGGGCTGAGCACGGTGACGGAGAATGTTTTCCCGCAACGTTTCATGCACATTTCCGAGATGAAACGCATGGGGGCGCAAGTGCAACTGGAGGGAGCCACGGCGATCATTCGCGGAGTGGAACGCCTGAGTGCCGCCCCGGTGATGGCGAGCGATTTACGCGCGTCGGCGGCCTTGGTTTTGGCCGGGTTGCAAGCGGAGGGCATCACGGAAATCAATCGCGTCTATCACATCGACCGAGGTTACGAATCCATCGACGAGAAGCTGAACACGCTCGGTGCCCAGATCGAACGCGTGAAGGCCTGAGTGCCCGAAGCCTGAAAACCACTCATGGCGCGCCTGAAAGAACTTCCCGCCGACGAGCTGCCGCGCGAGCGACTGCAACGTCACGGAGCCGGATCTCTCTCCAACTCCGAGCTGATCGCTATTCTCCTCCGCACTGGAATGGAGGGCACGCACGTCCTCGAATTGGCCGATCAAATGCTCACGCGCTACCAGACTTTGACCGCCATTTCGCGTTGCTCCGTGCAGGAACTCAGCAAAATCAAAGGCGTCGGTCCGGCCAAAGCAGTGCAACTCGCCGCGGCGTTTGCCCTCGGCCATCGCCTTGGCTACGAACGCATCACCAGCGAGCCGTTTGACGATCCGAAAGTTATTTACCAACTCTTGGGAGCAGAGCTTCGGATGCTTTCGACCGAGTCGTTGCGCGTCGTTTTGTTGAACACCAAGCTGCATCTCATCAGCATCGAAGAGGTTTCCAAGGGCAGCATCAACGAGACCGTCGCGCACATTCCGCTCATCTTTAAGCCCGTGATGGTGAGCCAGGCCTACGCGTTCATCCTCGTGCATAATCATCCCTCGGGGAACCCGGAACCGAGTCCGGCAGACAACCAATTCACCCGGCGTCTGGCCGAGGCGGCGCAGCTCATGCAGGTCCGGTTTTTCGATCACCTCATTTGCGGTGTGCCGACCGACCAGAAACCCGGCTACTACAGCTACCGCGAACACGGCGTCCTATGATTCATCCCACCGCACTCATCGACCCCACAGCCCGGCTTGGGGCGAACATCAGCATCGGCGCTTACAGCATCGTTGGGCCCGATGTGGAGCTGGGCGACGGCTGCGAGTTGCATTCCAATGTGGTGATTTATCCGTTCGTAAAAATGGGCCGGGCCAACATGGTACACGCCGGGGCCATCATCGGCGGCGAGCCGCAGGATATGAGTTTCAATCGAATGACAGTCAGCCACGTCGTCATTGGCGACCGGAATGTGATTCGCGAAAACGTCACCATCCATCGCGGCGCGAAAGAGAACGGTCTGACCCGTGTGGGCAACGATTGTTTTCTGATGGCAGGGGCACACATGGGCCACGATTCGACCCTCGGCCACAACGTCATCCTCGCCAATAACGTCATGCTCGGGGGCCACGTCACCATTGGCGACCGCGTCTTCATGGGCGGCGGCACCGGAGTCCATCAACACGTCCGCGTCGGGCGCCTCGTTATGACTCAGGGACACTCCTCCATCAGCAAAGACGTCCCGCCATTTACTGTTACATCCGATCTTAATCTCGTCGTCGGATTGAATACGGTCGGAATCCGCCGGGCAAACATTTCCCTCGATGCGCGCAATGAAATCAAAGCCGCCTTTGCCCTCATCTATCGCAGCAGCCTGAACGTCTCCCAAGCGCTCACCGCCTCGGAGGAACGCGCTTGGGGACCGGAGGCGACGGAGTTTTTCGAATTCATCCGCGCAGCCAAAAAGCGCGGCATTTGCGCCCTCGCCCGCACTCTCGGCTCGCTCAACAACTTGGACGACTAACCCGAACTACGGTGCATACGCTCACAAATGAAGCTGAGGATATTCCCAATTTTCAAAGGTACCCGGGCAGCGGAAACTCGGGCAGGCAAAATGCGGCGTCTCGTGCTCGTCGAGCGTGATGACGATGTCGCGGCCGACAATGAGATGTTCGCAGCGGTTGCAAAAGCGCGTCTCATCGAGGCTCCACCATTGCGTGTGCGTATCGTTCTGAGCGAGCAGCCGCAGCCGCCGTCCCGCTGTGAGAAAGAGCCCGCTCATGAGCTGAAACTATGACTCTACCGACAGCGGCAACTCGATGAAAAACGTCGAGCCCGCACCCAACTGACTCCGGCAGCCGATCGTGCCGCCCATGGACTCGGTCATCTTCTTGGCGATGGAAAGTCCCAGACCGCTGGAGGATTCGCCCCCGGTCGGTTGCGAGGTGAGCCGGGTAAATTTCTGGAAAAGTTTCGCCTGATCCTCCTCGCTCAGCCCGGGGCCTTCATCTTTTACAGAGAGAACGGCGAAGTTTTCGCGGACTTCCAATGCGATGCGAGTCGTGCTGCCCTTGGGTGAATATTTGACCGCGTTCGAGAGGAGATTGTCGAGAATTTGCAGCGTCGGCTTGGCGTCAGCGAGAACGAAGACCGGCTCATCCGGCGCACGGACTTCCAGAGTGATGTCCTTGTTTTGCGCGACGAAACGATGCTGCTGCACGGCTTCGACGACCATTTCGGAGAAATTCACCCGCTCGATGTTCCGCGAAAAGCGGCCCTCTTCCATCGCGTTCAGATCGAGCAAATCGTCGATCAAATGCGACATGCGTCGCGACGTTTTCACGATTTGACCGCCACTTGCCTGCACCTCAGGCGGCGCGCTCAATATGCCCTCCGCGATGAGCGAACTGTGTCCGAGGATGGCTTGCAGTGGACTGCGCAGATCGTGCGCGACGACTTGGAGAATGTGGGTTTTTTCCTGGTTGAGCGCCTCGAGCTGGTCGTTGGCGAAGCGGAGATTTTTAAGTGCGTGCTCCATTCGCTGGAAGGCGGTTTTGCGTCCGCCCTCGATGATGAAACCGAGGATGCCGGTGAAAAGAGTCAGGCTCACGTAACCCATCGCCGTGATCAGTGGATGCCAGTGGGCGTCGTAACGAATCGGCACGCGATACCCCATGCCGTAGAGTCCGGCAAAAAACATCGTGCCCAGCAGCGAACCGATAAACCAGAAAACGCCCGAGCGCTGGTTGGCGAGCACAAGCGCACTGATCGGCACCGTCGCCAGCCAGCTCACCGCGTGCCCTTCCACGCCTCCCTCGACCGCCGACAAACCGGCGAACCCGAGCGTGAGATAGAAGGCGATCAAGTTCCCCGCGACCACGCTGGACTTGAACCGGCTGAACCCCACCGACAACAGCCCGAGCGTGCAGATCAACACGATGCCCGCACCCCAGTAATGCCCGACCGCGAGGTAAAAACAGCAGTAGATCAACCCGAAGACTCCGCCGAGATAGCCGAAGTTCACCACCAGCCGGGCGTGCCGCAACTCGTCCGCGTTCGCGCGAAACTTGTCGTCCACAAACCCATCGAGCCATTCCAGCAACGGGTTAAATTTCTTGATGAAATTCATGTGCTAGGTGACCACATCAGCGCCGGGTCCGGCAACGACCATTCACGCCATTTCTTGAGGTATTCCGGCTTCGTCAGGAGCACATAATGCGGATGCGCCGGAGCCCGGAGCCAGCGAATCAGCGACACCAGATTCGACTCCGCCATCGACGTGCAACCCGCCGTCGGCCGCGTCGGCCCGCGCCGGATGTGAAAGAAAATCGCGCTTCCATCACCTGCAACCGGCGGCTCCGCATTGTGCCGGATCTCCACCAGCCAGCGGTAGGCCGCGTCGTTGTGCCGCATCTTTTGCCGCTCAAACCACTCCGGGCGGGCCTGCGGATCGACCGTCACAAACTGGTTGTAATGCGGCAGCCGCGCATCATCCACCCAAGCATCGTTCGGGCCCACGGTGTGAAACGGATAATCCGCCCCCGCCGGCAGCGCGGCGTCGTAAGTGTATATCCGCCCGATGGCAAACAGCCCCGCCGGAGCCCGCCCATCTCGTTCCACCTTGTGCAAACCCGGCTGTTCCTGACCCAACACGCCGCGACCCCAAGCCAGACCCTTTTTCCCAAACAAAACCGGGATTGCCGGTGACGCGGGCTGCCATTTCCCTGCAACTCGATTGAAAAGCCGGAGCTTGCCCTGATCCGAGTTCCACTCCGGTGCCACGCTCACGATCAACTGCTGCACCCCGTCCAACGGAGCCGCCAGCGCCCAACTCGGGAGCAGACACAAAAAGAGAAAAACAAAACGCATGATGGGGAAACGCCGAGACACATTCATATTCGCCCGGATCGCCGGAAAAGATGAATCGAATCCTAACGCATTTGTCACAGAAAACCAGCCACCTCCGAGCAAATTGTGCTGTGACTGCCAGAAACTTTAGCCCTTCTAAAAGATCGCCTCCACGCGCCACGCCCACGCAGTAAAAAGGGCGACACCGAGACAGTGCCGCCCTTTTTTTGTTACAGTGCCTTTCCCGAAGGATTAGGGCTACTGCTTATTTATCGTCATCCATTTTGCCGTCGTCCATTTTGCCCTTGCCCATTTTGCTCTTACTCATCTTGGAGTGCTTCATTTTGCCGTCCATCATCATCATGTCGCCGTCCTTCATCATCATCTTTTTCTCACCCATCATGATGGTACCGTCTTTCATGACTTTGGTGCCGTTTTCCATGGTCATGTCTTTTTCCATCATCATGGTTTTACCGTCTTTCATTTCCATCATTTTCCCGTCTTTCATCATGACGCCGTCTTTCATCATATCTCCGGCGAGAGCGATGCTACAGAATGAGGCAGTGGCAATGAGGGCCACGACGAGTTGTTTTGCGATTGCGTTGGTTTTCATAGTAATTTCAGTGTTGTTGTTTGTTTATTTGATAAACGAAATCAACAAATCCACCCATACGGGTGAACCGGAGCCGACCCTTGCGGGCTGGCGGATGGAGATTACCCCCAACACTTTTTGTTTCGTGACTACACTGAGCATCGGCCAACGGTTTTATTCCGACTGTGTTTTATTTATGCCCGCAAAATGGTTCTGATTCCGTTTGGATGAGGGTAAGCTCCTGCTGACTGCCTACTCCTGGCCATGAAACGTATTTATAAAAAACATCCTCTCGCCCTACGTTGGTTCCATTGGGTCAATTTCCCAATTCTTTTTCTCATGATTTGGAGTGGGCTGCTGATTTATTGGGCGAACGACGTTTATCGGGTAGGTGTGGGGTCGTGGACGGCATTTCACTTCTTTCCCGACGGGTTTTACAAGACGCTCCATTCGGGGCAGCGTCTGGCAGAAGGGATGAGCTGGCATTTTGCGATGATGTGGATCTTCATGCTGAACGGGCTGGCGTATGTGGGATTTTTGGCATTGTCGGGGCAATGGCGGCACGTCGTTCCCTCGCGGGAATCGTGGATTGGAGCGATCCAAGTGGTGTTGCACGATCTGCATCTGCGCAAGACGGCACCGCCGCAGGGGAAATACAACGGCGCCCAGCAGATCGCCTACACGGCGGTAATCCTTATGGGCGGCGGTTCGCTGCTGACTGGGCTGGCCATCTATAAACCGGTGCAATTTGCCTGGCTCGGATCGCTTTTTGGTGGCTACGAAGGAGCGCGATTTTGGCACTTCTGGCTGATGATTGGTTTTTGCGGATTTTTCTTAATACATGTGGCTCAGGTGGTTCGGGCGGGTTGGGGAAATTTCCAATCCATGATCACCGGGCGCGAGATTAAGGATGATCAAGTGGCGGCCAATTCGGAAACAAAGCCATGAACGACCAACCGATTGAGGAAACAGACGGCGACCAGGATAAAATAGTGACCCTCGAGATGCGCCGGGCGACGCGGCGGAGTTTCCTCGCTGCACTGGTGGCCGCAAGCGCGGGTTATGCCGGCTGGCGTTGGTTGGGAAACGCTCCGCAGATCGACGGGGTGCCGTGGCCGTTGCGGCGGATGTTGCAAAATAACGAACATCTGGCGCGCGGCTATTTCAATGAGAAACGACTCTCGCCCGAGTTTCAACCCTCGCGCGTGCAAAACTTGCGCAGCAACGGCGAGATCGGACTGGCAGGTGAGATCGACCCGGCTCTGTGGCGATTGCGGGTGGAGGGATTGGCAGGAAATGCGGTCGCACAGCTCACGCTGGCAGACATCCAAGCTCTGCCGAGGCACGAAATGATCACCGAACTGCGCTGCATCGAGGGCTGGAGCATTATCAATCAGTGGGCGGGTGCGCGACTTTCTGATCTTGTGGAAAAGCATCCTCCCGCGACGAGGAGTGGCCAAGGAGCGGACTACGCAAAGCGGCGAGATGATTTCCCCGAGTATGTAGGGTTGAGCACGCCCGATGCCGCCTATTACGTGGGACTCGACGCAGCCGCCGCCATGCACCCGCAAACCTTACTCTGCTATGAGATGAACGGCCATCCGCTCACTCCTCAACATGGTGCGCCATTGCGCCTCGCCATCCCGGTTAAATACGGTATCAAAAACCTCAAACGGATCGGCACACTGCGTTTCTCTCAAGAACGCCCGCCGGATTACTGGGCAGAAAACGGTTACGATTATTACGCGGGGTTATAACCCAAAACCTCGCCGCCTGCTGTGGAGCCGCACTTAAAACTCATCCGCTCGGATAGAGTGGTTGCCAGCTCGGCGTTCGCCGACTAAAAGCCTCTAATCCATCCTCGCTAGCCCATAGCGAGGGCGTTATGGAAGTGCCAGAGAAAGCGGTTTGGACACAATGCGAGTCGGATTAGCTTAAAAACGGACAACACTAAGCCGTAAACGGTGTGGAATAGCATTTCAAGAACGAAGAATAGCCCAAAAAGGACTCGCCATAGCGTTGCAAGGATTCGACACAGGCGACCAAGTGCTGCTGATAGCACGGAAAGAACTCGGAATAAGGGGCAACGACAACGACGCAGGCGTTGCGACAGCGAATGCCAGACAAATGGTTTGCCTAACAAACTAAAATAGATGCAGATGGTCGGAATGATTTCCTACCGATTCCAACTCGCTAGTCTGCTTCTTTTTCTCTCCATCGCTGTGGCCTCGGCTACCGTGGTCGAGATGGCCAATGGCTCGAAGCAAACGGTCGATTCCGTTGCGGTATCTGGCGACAAGCTGATTTGCCAGACTTCATTCGGCGTTCTGACTTTCAAGGCGGAGAATCTTTCTGCAAAAGAGCGTGCCCGTTATTTCCCAAGTTCCGTTTCGGCCCAGCCTGTATCCCCGGCAACGGTGGTGGCAACGCCTGTGATGACGCCCGCGGCAACTCCGGCGAAGATCGCTGCGAAACCCCCGGTGCTTAAATCAGGCGAGGAGCCGCCTTTTCCGAAGGAAAGTGTGGGCAGCCCGGAGTTTAATACGAAGATTGGCAAAAAGGCGGCGGGTTCGGCGGTGCTGGCTCGGATCGAGGGCAATCTGTATCTGCTGACGGTGAGGCATTTACTCGGGCCGATGGGCGGTTTCCCAAGTGAGACGAAGCCAGCCGAGGTACCCGGCTTTGTGAAGAGCATCGAACTGCACGGGCTTTACAGCGGGCAAGCACAACTATCAGGTGGAGGGATTAAAGCTGCCAGATGCCGCCAAGGCGAAGGGGCCCCTACATGACATGGCTATTTTCAAGATCGGCAATACGGACTCGAAGAGCGAGGCGGCTATCTTGGAAGCTGATCCGCCGAGTGTGGGCGACTCGCTTTGGGTCGTCGCGAAGGTGCGCGGAGGTGTGCCAGAAGGGGAATTAGTGCATCCGGCAAAGGTGATATTTCCCCCAAGAGAGTGGATCTTCGGTACTTTCGATAACCCGGACATCATTACAGCTGGAGCCAGCGGCGCGCCGGTTTTCAACGCGGCCGGCAAACTGGTGGGCGTTTATAGCGCACATGGTGAGCAGAATGGGAAGATCAATGCCTTCGTTATCCCGGCAGCTTTGATCTTGAAGGCGATCCACGGGGAGCCGTTGCAGTAGCGAAGAGTTCGGGCACGAGACGCAGGGTTGCGTGCTTTTTTCGCCGAAGTCTTGTCGGGATGGGGTTTTCAATCGTAGATGAAGACATGAATAAATCTCGCTGCGCTCTCGTTCTGGCCGGGCATGGGTCCACGCTGAACCCCGATTCGAGCGGGCCGACGCATCTGCACGCGGCGACGATTCGGGCGCGGGGGATTTTTGCCGAGGTGCATGCCTGTTTCTGGAAGGAGGAGCCGAGTTTCAGGCAAATCTGGCGGATGCTGGAGGCGGACGAGGTTTACATCGTGCCGAACTTTATCAGCGAGGGATATTTTACCCAGACGGTGCTTCCACGCGAGTTTGGGCTGGATGGCGCGCTGACAGGACTAGTGGAGCGCGACGGGCGCATTATCAAATACTGCGAGCCGGTGGGAAATCACCCCAATATGACGGGGCTCCTCGTGCAACGCGCCCGCGAGATCGCCCCAGATATCGATCTCAGTCGGATCAGTCTCATAATCGTCGGGCATGGGACGGGGTTGAATGATAATTCGGCCCGGGCGATCCGCGATCAGGTGGAGCGGATTCTCACGTTGGGGTTGTTTGGCGAGGTGGTGGATGCCTTTATGGAGGAGGCGCCGAATGTGGCAGACTGGGATAAACTTACGACGCTGAAGCATGTGGTGGTGGTGCCGTTTTTTATCGCAGACGGGTTGCATAGCTATGAGGACATCCCGGTGTTGCTCGGGATGGAAAAGGAACCGGCGGGGGCTGTAAGTGCGCTGGGGTTTTTTCGCCGAAATCCGATGCCGTTGCGTGGCCGGCAGCTCTACTATGCGAGCGCCATCGGGACGTCGCCCTTGCTGGCGGATGTAATTCTCGATCAGGTGGCCGCGTTCGATGAGAAATATTCCCCCGTCCACGCGGTATGAGGCTGGCGGAGAAATTGTTAGCGTGTCTGGACGCGGGCCGGGAGTTATTTGGGGAAATCCAGATCGTGCGCACGGGGTCTGCATTCGAGTTGCATCACTATCTGGATGGCGCGGACGAGTTGCAGTCGTATGTGAGGCCGGAGGATGCGATCGAGTTGGGCAAGATGGATGCGGCAGGAAAATACCGTCCGTTGCGCAGTGCGCCGACGTTGCAACGCGGCTGGCGGCTCACGCTCACAGGGATCGAAGATGTGGTGCGGGCGCTGGAGTTTTTCTACCCGGCGATGCTGGGGACGGCGGCGGCGTTTGAGGAAAATGCCGGACGTCCCGTGCACTTACGCGAAACCTTGAACCGCCAGACGGGGATGTATCGCGTCGCGGGGAAGATCACCAACGCGCAAGCCGACGTGCTGATCGGCGAGGTCTGCCCTGCGAGTCGTTGCCTGAAGACGATCACCTGGCGGATTGAGCCGGATGTCCCGATCACGAGCCTGCCAGCGGAGAAGTTGGATTTGAGTTGCGACTTATTGGAGCGCGGGCCGGGTTTCATTCCCCTGCCCTGCGAGGAATGTTGCAATATCCTTGTCGCCGCCGCCCGCGAGACGGTAAAGAGACCTTCAACTGCATGACACTTTACCGAGCCCGCCATCTCGTCAGCATGGATTCACCGCCGATCGAGGATGGTGGATTGCTCGTAGAAGGCGATCAAATCGCGGCTCTCGGAAAGTATAATGATCTCGCCGCCCAGCACCCAGGACGAAAGGTCGATCTCGGCGAGGTCATTCTAATGCCGGGGCTGATCAATGCGCATTGTCATCTGGAGTTTAGCTCGCTACGCCATTTGATTCTCACACAGACGTCTTTTGCCAAATGGATTCAGCGGATCAATGCGGCGAAGCGCAATCTCACCGACGACGATTATCTGGCAGCGACCCTCGCTGGCGCGGCTGAACTCCTCCGCCACGGCACGACGACGGTGGTGAACATCGAGTCGTTTCCCGAATTGCTGGATCGCCAGCCGAAGCTCCCACTGCGCACCTGGTGGTGTTACGAAATGCTGGACATCCGCCAGCGAAATCACAGCGACGAATCGATCCGCGGCGCGCTACGTTTTTTCCATCCGTCGGAGTCGGAGCTAACTCATTTCGCCCTCAGTCCGCACGCGCCTTACACGGCTTCGGCGGAGCTTTACCGGCTGTCTTTTGAAGCGGCCAGGGAGAATGGATTATTAGTCACCACGCACGTCGCGGAATCTGCCGAGGAGATGCAAATGTTGTGCGATGCCGGTGGGCCACTGTATGAATTTCTGGAAAGTCTCGGACGCGATATGAGCGATTGCGGGGCGACGACCCCGCTGCGTCACCTGATCGAGTATGGCAATCTGCAACCGGATGCTTTGCTGGTGCACCTGAATGAACTGAGCGCCGACGACTACACATTGCTGGCGCGCTGGTCGCAGGGCGAAATGTTCCACGTCGTGCATTGTCCGAAGAGTCATCAGTTTTTCCAGCACGGGTTGTTTCCCTATGAGAAACTGCTCGCCGCCAATGCCAACATCAGTCTCGGCAGCGACAGTCTCGCGAGCAACGACAAGCTCGATCTCTTCGCGGAGATGCGCCGTTTCGCCGAAGTTTTCCCATCCGTAGCCCCCATCGAAATTGTGGAAATGGTCACACGCAACCCGGCGCGCTCGTTGCGCCAGTCCGGCAAGCTCGGCGTGCTCCGGCCCGGTGCCTGGGCGGATACAATTGCCATCTCGGCGGGCGACATTAGCACAGCCGAAGTTTACGAAACCATCCTGCAAAACAAACGCCCGATCCCCTGGATGATGATCGCAGGACAAGTCGTCGTCTCATGAGAACGATTGCGTTATTAGTCACCGCAATGCTGCTTTTTTGCATTGGAGTTAGATGCGATTCAGCGGAGATAAAGCCGGCTCCCGGTGAATTGTCAGTCGCAGCCGGGGGAGCCGCAGTGATGGATAGTTTTTCCGTCACATTTCTCTGGCAGAAGAATGCGGACCAGCGTTTTTTTCCGGCGAGTTCCACGAAAATTCTGACGGCAATGTTAGTTATCGAGGCTGGACACCTTGATGATGTCGTCACTGTCGCCCTGGAGGACACGAAAGTGGAGCCGAGTTCGCTCGATCTCAAGCCCGGCGAGACTTACACGCGTCGGCAACTTCTCTTCGGCCTAATGCTAAAAAGCGCCAACGACGTAGCCATGGCACTCGCCCGCGACAATGCTGGAAGCGTGGCGGCTTTCGCCGAAAAAATGACCAAACGCGCAGTCGAGTTGGGCGCGACTGACAGCCATTTCATGAACCCAAATGGGCTGCATCATCCGCAGCATTACACCACGGCGCACGATCTGGCATTGATCAGCCGGGCAGCGATGCAGTTGCCTTATTTCCGCGAAATCGTCTGCACCCAAACCTTCGACTGGCAGTCGCCGCGCGGAGTGGAACCGCTGCGCAATCACAACCGTCTGCTGGCGCGCTATCCGGGTTGCATTGGACTCAAGACCGGATACACGAGCCAAGCGCAACAGGTTTTGGTGAGCAGCGCCTTGCGCGACGGACGTGAATATCTGGCGGTCGTCCTGCACACGAATCGTCCCGGCATTTGGGAGGACAGCACCAAGATGCTCGACTTCGGATTTGCCTCCAATCAATTCTGATAATCAATAGCAGTTTTGGATTGCTGATTCTCATCATTGAGATAAAATTCGTTTTACTATGGCCAAAATAATGATCGTTGATGACGAACCCTCCATGGTTGAAGTCATTGCCACTCTCTGTCGCGAAAAAGGACACCAAGCGATGCCTTTTAGTTCCTCTGTTGCAGCTCTGGATCAGTTGGAAAAGGCTGCCCCCCAACTGGTTATCGTGGATATCAAAATGGAGAAAGTCGGCGGATTCGACATTCTGCGCGAGTGTAAGGAGAAGCTCCCAAACACGGCTGTGATCATGATCACCGGCTATGCGTCGGTGGAGACGGCAGTCGATGCGATGAAGCTCGGCGCGTTTGACTACATCACAAAGCCCTTCAAAATCGACGAGTTGCAGCTCACTGTGCAGCGCGCTTTGGATTTCCAGGCGGCCATTCGCGAAAATGTGTATCTGAAACGCGAACTTAAAGAAAAATACAAATTTGAGAATATTATCGGCACGAGCGGTAAGATGCAGGCGATTTACAATCTCATCGCCAAGGTCGCCGACACGGATAGCACGATCCTGATCCAAGGTGAAAGTGGCACGGGTAAAGAGCTGGTCGCCAGGGCTTTACACTTTAACAGCCATCGCCAGCATCATCCTTTTGTCGCGATCAATTGCTCAGCATTACCGGAAAACTTGCTGGAGTCTGAGTTGTTCGGACACAAAAAAGGGTCTTTCACAGGCGCTGTGCAGGACAAGCTCGGTCTCTTTGAAGAAGCCAACGAGGGCACTATTTTCCTGGACGAGGTCAATTCCATGGCTCCGGCATTACAAACTAAATTGTTGCGCGTCTTGCAGGAACGTCACATCCGGCGCGTCGGCGAAACGAAGAGTGTCCCGATCAACGTACGCGTCGTGGCCGCCGCCAACGAGGCTCTCAGCGAAAAAATCAAGGGAGGTGGGTTCCGCGAAGATTTGTATTATCGACTGGCCGTCATCCCATTGGAACTCCCGCCTCTGCGCGATCGCTTGGAAGACGTGCCGCTTTTAGTGAACCATTTTCTGGCCAAGAATGCCTCCCAGACAAGCACAGAACCCAAAAAAATCGAACCTAAAGCGCTCGAACTCCTAGGCCGCTACAGTTGGCCGGGCAACGTTCGAGAATTGGAAAATGCCATCGAGCGCGCCTGCGCCTTGTGCGACAACAGCGTGATCAAGCCTGAGGATTTGCCGCCCCATGTGGCGAATAATCACGACACAACAGTTAACGGGCCGAACGTCGAATGGCGCATCGGACAAAAACTGGATGAATTTGTGCGCGGCATGGAGCGGCGTTACATCGAGCAAACGCTTGCTTTCAACAACGACTCCCGCGAGAAAACGGCCGGCATGCTGGACATCAGCATTGCGACGCTTTACCGCAAGTTGGAGATTAAAAAAGGCGAGAAAGACGTCCTCGTTTAATAGGAGACGTGATTAACCGCGTTTCGCAACGATGCGAAGCTGGTTGGAATCCGCCTCCATTGCCTTCAGCACTTCCAAGGTAGCCGCCTGGCGCGAGATCAACGACTCGTTGGCGACTTTGATTTGAATCAGCGCGGCTCCTGCACTTACAGAAGGCTTGCTTTGCGAATGGATTCGTAGCGATGTGGCTCCGAGAAAAAGAGCGATGAGGAGGATGTAAGGAGTTTTCATTTCGTGCCTTTCGCCTTGCCTGCACGGCTGACGTAAATTTTTGCCTGACGCAGATCTTCCTGAATGGTGGCCAGACTCTTGTCGATGCTGACTTGGTTTTCATCGATCAATTTCTGCTGGGCTGTGATCGATTGTACGAGAGGAACGAGTTCATCACTGGTGCCTGCGGTGTTTTGCGCTCCGAGTGGGAGTATCCAGACGAGAGACCCCAGAATGGAGGCAGTCAGTAAATAAGAAACGGGAATTTTCATGATTGAGCGAGAGTTAGTGAGTGATTAACGCACTATAGCCTTGCAGCAGGAAATATACCTAGTTATTGTCTCCTCAATGGCTTCAGGAATGCACCAGTCGCAGAACATGTCGTTGCAGCAGGTGCTCGCACCACAGTTGCAACAAAGTCTCGCTATTTTGCAGGCTCCAATGCTTGAGCTGCGCAACATCATCCAGCAGGAGATGCAGACAAATCCGGTGATCGAGGAGGACATCACCGAGCCGAGCATCGAGGACAAACAGCGGGAGATGGAGGATTTCAAGGATGAGTTTGAGAAACTCGCCAAGCTAGATGAGGAATGGCGCGATTACATGGCGCAGAGCAGTAGTTACTCCGGGCGAACGGCAGATGAGGAGGAGCGACGACAATTTTTCTTTGACTCGATTGTGAATGAGGAAACGCTACAGCAGCATTTGCTGGATCAGCTCAACATGCTCGATCTCGATCAAGACGAACGCCGCACTGCGGAGCTGATTGTCGGTAATATCGACGATGTCGGGTTTCTTCAGACGACTCCCGAGGAAATGTCCATGAACACGGGTATCCCTGAGGAAAATTTCAGGAAAATGCTCGATGTCGTTCAGGGGTTTCATCCGGTGGGAGTCGGAGCGCTTAACTTGCGCGATTGTCTGATGATTCAGTTGCGCCGTTTGGGAAAGGAAAACTCCCCTGAGTATCGCATCGTCGAGCATCATCTCGCCGATTTGGGCAAGCGACGCTTCCCGGAGATTGGACGCAAACTCGGGATGTCGCCCGAGCAAGTTCAACGGCACGCCAATATGATCGGCACGCTTGATCCCAGACCGGGGCAGGTTTTCACACCCGACCCAAATAATTATGTTCTGCCCGATGTGAACGTGGAAAAAATCAGCGGGGAATTCACCATTTCACTGAACGGCGAGCAAATCCCCCACCTGCGCATTAGCAATACTTACAAGGATCTCATGTCGCAGGACGGCAACGGCGCCGAGGTGAAGGATTACATCCGCGAGAAAATTCGCAGCGGCAAATTTCTCATTAAGAGCATCCATCAGCGGCAGCAGACGATTCACAACATTGCGACCGAGATCGTGAAGCATCAGCAGGAATTTCTCGAGCATGGCGCCGCACATTTGAAACCGCTGACCATGGTGCAGATCGCTAACATTGTCGGCGTCCACGAAACGACGGTCAGCCGCGCGATTTCGGGCAAATACATGTCCACGCCACAGGGTGTGTTTGACATGAAATATTTCTTCACCCCTGGTTATCAGACTGCCGAGGGGGAAAACATGAGCAACACCAGTGTAAAAGGAGGCATCGCCGACTTGGTGAAAAACGAAGACACTTCCAATCCGCTCAGCGATAAGGACATCGTCAAAATTCTCTCGGAACGGGGCATTCCCATCGCACGCCGGACTGTGGCCAAATATCGCAACGAGTTAAATATTCTTCCGAGCAACATGCGGAAGCAGTATTGACCCCGGCTTAAACGCGATAAAACTGCAACTGCCTCGGCGTCAGATCCACTTGGGCGACACAACCTGCCAGGCCGGGCGCGGGTTTAAAGTGACAACTCCACGATTGCCTCTGATATTTTGCGTAGTCGGTAAGTTGAACCAAACCCACTCCCCACGCCTTCAGCACGGCTTCTTTTTGAGTCCAATGAGCATGGAAAAATATCGGCTTGTCAGCCTCCGATAAACTGCGGAATTCTTCACGCTCCGGCTCCTCAAACCAGCGTTCGACGATGGCATCCATTTGGGAGCGGTGGCCTATTTTCTCGATGTCTACTCCGATGGCCGGTCCTTTGGAAAGCGCGAGAACGAACCAGCCGCCGGAATGACTCCGATTGAACTCCAGAGGAGTTCCATTCAAATGAGGCTTGCCAGTTTCGTTGTGAGTCAACTGTAACTCGCATGGGGCAAGTTGCAGATAACTGGAAAGAATCTGACGCGTCAGCCAATGCGAGACCAAAAACTGGGCTTGGACGACTTTATTTTTGAGCGACTCGAGTTTGAGTCTCTCCTTTTCGCCTAAGTCCGTCATTCGAGCCCGGGGCAAATGCTCCGAAATCGAGGCACGCCAAAGATGAATTTCGTTAGCGGGCAAATGCTGTTCGGACGGTGCTTCCAGCCATATTTCCGAGGAGTTTGGTTCAGTCATAAACGAAAAAATCCCACTATCCAAAATGGACAGCGGGATTTTCGGGGAACTGGGAAATGAATTAGGCTGGATTGAAACGGAACTTCAATTTCGCTTTTTTCGCATTGGACTTGGCCTTGCGGCGGGTCTTTTGGACGGGAGTTTCGAACGCACGCAGGCGGCGGACTTCCTCCATGATTCCCTCGGCGTCGAGTTTGCTTTTGAGTCTTTTAAGAGCGCGATCAATGGGCTCTCCTTTGCGAACAATTACCTCTGGCATAATTTATAAATGTGGTGGTTGCTGGTTGAAAAAATCTTGAGTGAGGAGGGAGATTATATGGCATCGCACCCGGCGTCAACCGGAGAAACCAAGATCATCCTTGGACGACGACCAAGTCGATGCTTTTGATCTGACGATCGAGGGCTTCGCCTTTCCATTTCGACCACCAGAGCACCACCGGCGAGGCGATGAAGACGGAGGAATAGGTGCCGACCAGAATGCCGATGAGAATGGCGAACGCGAAGTCGTTCAGAGCGTCGCCTCCGAGGAAATACAAACCCATCATCGACATAAGCGTAACGCCGCCGGTGAGGAAAGTGCGGTTCAAGGTCTCGTTGATACTGGCGTTCATGATTTCCTGTACCGAACCTTTGCGACCGCTTCGCAAGCCTTCGCGAATGCGGTCATAGACGACGATAGTATCATTGATGGAATAACCGGCAATCGTCAGCACGGCTCCGACCATGACCAGCGAAAGCTCGCGTCCGAAGAGGGCAAACATACCGATTGTGATCACGACATCGTGTAGCACGGCGACCAAGGCGCCGATGGCAAACGAGAGCTCGAAACGCATCGTGACATAGATCAAAATCCCGAGCATTCCGAGTCCGAGTGCGATGAGAGATTGCTGGGCAAGTTGCTTGCCGACTAAGGCTCCGACGGTGTCTTTCTGGCTAATTTTGAGACCAGCATCGGGAAAGCTGGCGATCAGTTTTTGAGCGACAGCTGGGCTGGAGTCAAATGGGCCGCGGATTTGCAGGTATTTGGAGGTGCCGGAGGTTTCGCTCTGCACGACCAAGTCGTCACGCCCCAAGGCGGTGCGCGCCTCGGCATCGGTGATCGGTTTTTCCATCGACATCAAGAGTAAGTCGCCGCCGCGGAAGTCCACTCCGAAGTTTTTCTCGCCACGAAACGCAAAAATGGCACTGCAACCGAGCAGAACAATAACGGAAACAGCCACTGCGATCTTGCGTTTACCCAGAAAATCCATCTTTGGATTCGAGAGAATGTTCATCATTTTGAACTCCTTCAGCCAGCCGAAATAGGTCATCCAGCCGAAGCACATGCGAGTCACGACCAAGGCTGAAAAGAGCGACGCAATGATGCCGACCATGAGGGTGACGGCGAAGCCTTTGACCGGTCCGCTGGATTGCCAGAAAAGAATCGCCGCCGTGATGAGGGTCGTGGCGTTAGCGTCAAAAATCGCGCTGAAGGCTTTCTCGTAGGCCGCGTCCACCGCAGCGATGATGGATTTTCCCGTGGCCAGCTCCTCACGCAAACGCTCATAGATCAGGACGTTCGCATCGACTGCCATGCCGATGGTGAGAATAATGCCAGCGATGCCGGGCAGCGTGAGTACGAAGTTGAAAAGTGACATCACGCCGAACAGGATCGCGATGTTCACCACCAGCCCGACGAGGGCCACCACACCGGCCGTGCGATAATAGATGGCCATGAAAATCGCCACGACCACGACTCCTAGGAGACCCGCGAGAATGCCGGAATGAATCGAGTCCTGACCCAGTGTGGCGGACACGCTGCGGCTTTCGTCGATTTTGACGGGTGTTTGCAGCGGATTTTCCAGAACGCTTGAGAGGTCACGCACCTCTTTATCCGTGAAAGTGCCGGAGATAGTTGCCTGTCCATTCGTCAGCGGCTCACGGATGACTGGAGCGGACTGCACTTCGCCGTCGAGAACGATGGCGAGTAGATGACCTGCTTCTCGCGTTGTCAAATCAGCAAATTGCTTGGTGCCTTCCTTGGTGAACTTCATCGCCACCAAATATTTCATACCGTCAAATTGGGGATAGGCAGACTCAATGGCGCGCCCATCCATTTCGGCACGCTGCTTGACGAGTAATTTGAGAGGACGATCTCCTTTTTTATCCACTTTCTCAGTCTGAATGCGGTATCCTGGAGGTGTCACTGCCGTGCCGGATTCGATCTGTGGGATGAGCGATGCACTATCGGGATGAACGGTTTTGAATTCCAGCTTGGCGACTTTTTCCAATTGCTGGCGCGCCACTTCCACATCCTCGGTTTTCAAGCCGGGAATTTGCACCAAAATGCGATCCTCCCCCTGCGGGCTGATAACGGGTTCGCCGGTGCCGAACTGGTCTACGCGCTTGCGGATCGTCTCGACGGCTTGATCGAGCTGGTCCTTGGAAATTTTCCGGGGCTGCCCCTTCTCGTCGTTTTCACGAACGAGGCGCATAAGAAAGGATGTGCCGCCTTTTAAGTCGAGTCCGAGTTTGATTTTCTTCTCAAACGGGCTCATCGCCTGGATGCAAAACGCGGTGATAAACAGCGTTAAAACCAGGCCAGCAATGCGTTTGCGACGGGGTTCCTCTGCAGCAAAATACACGGCAAAGAGAATCAGCAAAACGATGCCAAGACCAAAAGTGAGGGCGGGCGACAGAACCATAATCAGCGGGGATATTTCTGAAATACGAAGCGTTAGGCTACGGTGACATCGGAACGGGACTCGACCACGCCAACGGCCGATTTGTCGAACTCGAGTTTGACGTTGTCGGCGACTTTGAGAAGGAAGGTTTTCTCCTTCACATTAGCGACGATGCCATGCAACCCGGCGTTCGTGATGACTTTGTCGCCGGTCTTCATGCTGGTGATCAGATTTTTCAACTCCTTCTGTCGCTTCTGCTGGGGGCGGATGAGCAATACATAAAAAATGGGGACCATGAACAAAAGAGTGAATGGACCGCCCATAAAATTGGGAGCCGCCGTGGCCTCGGCGAGTAGAGTAAAGCTGGAAAATATCATGGTCTTTTAAGAATGCTTAGGTCCAAGACCGGCAATTTGCACGATCAGAGAGGGTGGATGTTGTAATACAGTTGCCCGGTGGGAGCAAACAGAAAATACCTGTGGGAGTGGTCAAGCGGGTAGTTTTTGAAAATCCTCCTTGCGCCGTCGTTTCGTGCTGGTATGGTCGCAGTCTTCCAATCGCGGGGTGGAGCAGTCTGGTAGCTCGTCAGGCTCATAACCTGAAGGTCCTGGGTTCAAATCCCAGCCCCGCAACCACTTTAGAAAACTCGTTTCTGAGTCCTCTGAAGATCGCTGTCTGGCGCAGCGCGCTACGCCTTGTAGCGTTGATTTCGCGAATGGAAAACTCCAGTCCGAAAGGCTGCAGGCTTATCATGTGCGGCACCACCGCGCTCGGCGAGACACCCACGTGGCACTGGGCCGCTTGGGCATCTGGCTCAACTCATACTTGTAAACATCGAAGGTGATTTAACCCCCACGCTTGTGCCCGACGATTTCCCCCCTTCCTCACCAACGCCCGAAGCGCATGCGTCTGCGGACACGGGGGTGAACTTTCATCTTAGTGCGTCGTTGCGGGCGGACTTCGAGGCGTTACAAAATGACTTCGAGCAGGCCAACGCCATGGCGCAGGATCTCCAGTGTCAACTGGCAGGAAAATCGAACGATTTTGCGCAACTCAAACACGTTTTTGAGAAAACCCATAGGAATCTAACTCAACTCCAGAAGGATATTGAAGAATTGCGGGAGGAGCGTCACCGGCTCGCGAACGAGGCGATGCGCGCCACGTCGTTGGAACTTCTCCTGCAAAAAGCAGCGAGCGATCGCGACGTGTTACAGCAGAAATTGGAAAAACAGACCCGCGAACAGAATGAGCTGGTTGCAAAATTGACCGCAGAACTCGAAGGTGCCAAAGAGCAAGCCGCTGCTCTTCCTCGTCCGCCCCAAGTCGTCATGCGCGGCAACCGGATAGCCAATCCAAAGGCAGCCCATATTTTAAAGGACATCGTGAAGGCGGTGGATCAGCTGCGTACGATGATCGACACGACCGAGACTCCTGCTCCGCCACGCACAACGCCTAATGTGACCCCGGAGCCGGAGTTTATAGACATCTCTTTCTCGGGTTAGATTCGACTTGGATTTATTCCACCGTCACGCTTTTGGCGAGGTTGCGGGGTTTGTCCACGTCGCGTCCGAGAGCGACAGCGGTGTGGTAGGCGAGGAGTTGCAAGGGAATGACGGTCAGCAGCGGGCTCAAGTAATCAGGGCAGGCGGGTATGTGAATCACATCGTCCGCGATGCGGCTGAGTTCCGTTTCTCCCTCGGTGCCGATGGCGATGACCGGGCCCTGACGCGCCTTGACCTGCTCGATGCTGTTGAGGTTGGCTTCGAAGACGCCGTCGCTCGGCGCGATGAATACGCTGGGCAAACTCGGCTCAACCAGAGCGATGACTCCGTGTTTCAACTCCGCGCTCGGGTAACCTTGCGCCGAGATGTAGGTAATTTCTTTCATCTTCAACGCGCCTTCGAGGGCAATGGGGAAATTGTATTGGCGCCCGAGGAAGAGCATCGACTTGGCGTCGGCATATTTCTCCGCGATATGCCGGATGTGCTCGCTCTGGGTGAGTATCTGCGCGATCTGATCGGGGATGGCTTCGAGCGCCTTGACGATGCGCAGGCCTTCCGTAGCCGAGAGGTGGCGGATGCGGCCAAGCAAGAGTGAAATCAAAGTCAGCACCGTCACCTGGCTCGTAAAGGACTTCGTCGCGGCGACGCCGATTTCGGGTCCGGCGTGCATGTAAACCCCCGTGCCGCATTCCCGTGCGATGGTGCTGGCGACGTTGTTGCAAATCCCGAGCGTGCGCTGGCCCTTGCGCTGCGCCTCGCGGACGGCTGCCAGCGTGTCGATGGTTTCACCGCTTTGCGAAATGGCGAAGACGAGCGTGTCCTTGCTCATGGGGAGATTGCGGTAGCGAAACTCGCTCGCGATTTCGACCTCGGCGGGCAGATGCGCAAGGGATTCGATGAGATATTCCCCCACCAATCCCGCGTGTGACGCCGTGCCGCAGCCGGTCAAAATCACGCGTTCGACCGAGCGTAGTTCTTGGGAAGTCATGTTGATCCCTCCAAGAATCGCTGTCGAATCCTCGTGCGAAAGCCGCCCGCGCATGGCGTCGCGCACACTGTTCGGCTGCTCGTGGATTTCCTTCAGCATGTAATGCGGGTACATTCCGAGCTCAATATCGTCGCAGGTGAATTCCACCTTCGTCACCTCATAACTTCCCGTGACTGCGCCGACCAGACTGCTGATGGCAAACGAGTCGCGTCCGACACTGGCGATGTCGTAGTCATTCAAATAAATCACCTCGCGAGTATGCGCGACGATGGCCTGGGGATCGCTGGCGAGGAAGTTTTCTCCTTTGCCCAAGCCGACCACGAGTGGGCTGCCTCGGCGCGCGCCGACAATCACCTCTGGCACGTCCAGATGCGTGATGGCCAATCCGTAAGTGCCGATGACACCCTTCAACGCAGAACGCACCGCGTCGAGCAGCCGCGACTCGCCATGTTCCCCGCCTGCTGCGTCGTAATATTTTCCAATAAAATGAGCCAGTACCTCGGTGTCGGTCTGCGACTGAAAGGTGTGTCCCTCCTCCAGCAGCGTCGCCTTGATTACCTGATAATTCTCGATCACGCCATTGTGAACGATCGCCAGCCGGCCACTGGCATCCGTGTGCGGGTGGGCATTCGCCTCCGTCGCCGGCCCGTGCGTCGCCCAGCGCGTGTGACTGATCCCGATGGTGCCGCAGACGGGTTGTTTCTCCACCAACTCGGCCAGACTCGCGATGCGCCCCACGGCTTTGCGAATCTGCATCGCACCTTGGTAAACGGTCACCAAACCGGCGGAATCGTATCCGCGATATTCCAAACGCCGCAGCCCGTCCAATAGGATGGGACTCGCCTCAGCCTGACCGATATAACCAACAATTCCACACATAGCCGCCGAGCGTAAGACGAAAAATCGTGTGTGAAAAGTGAAAGGTTCAAGCGTGACATTTCGCTCCTTTCCATGAATGCTAACCCCGTGGACACCCTAAATCTTCCCTCCGTCGTTCGTAAAACCCTCGCCGTCATCATGGGTGGCGGCGCCGGCTCCCGACTCTATCCCCTCACCAAGGACCGGAGCAAACCCGCCGTCCCACTCGGCGGAAAATATCGCATCGTCGATATCCCGATCTCGAACTGCTTGAACTCCGGCCTACGGAAAATCTACGTCCTCACCCAGTTTAACAGCACCTCCCTGCACCGCCACATCAACGCCAGCTACCAGTTCGACCACTTCACCAAGAGCTTCGTCGAAATCCTTGCCGCCCAGCAGACCCCCGAGGGTTCCAACTGGTACCAGGGCACAGCCGACGCCGTCCGGCAAAACATGCGCTACTTCCTTG
Source organism: Chthoniobacterales bacterium (assembly GCA_038230215.1). Lineage (GTDB taxonomy): Bacteria > Verrucomicrobiota > Verrucomicrobiia > Chthoniobacterales > DASVRZ01 > DASVRZ01. The sequence goes on from JBBRNR010000003.1 coordinate 89,598, forward strand.
AGGAGCCGTATGAATATTACATCGTCCTTAGCGGCGATCAGCTCTACCGGATGGACTACGCAGACCTGCTGTCCTCTCATGTGAAATCTGGCGCCGACATCACCCTGGCCACCATCCCCGTCGCCCGCGCCGCCGCCACCGATTTCGGCATCATGGACAGCGACGCCGATTATCGCATCACCCGTTTCGAGGAAAAACCCAAAGACCCCGCCGTCCTCGACACCCTGCGCATCCCCGCCGATCTGCTTAAGAAGCTCGGCCAGGCTCCCGACGCCGACCTTTATCAGGCCTCGATGGGCATCTACGTCTTCAACCGCAAAGTCCTTGAGGAATGCCTCGACAACGACTTCGCCGATTTCGGCAAACACATCATCCCCGCCGCGATTCAGGAACGGAAAGTCAACGCCTATATCTTCCAGGGCTACTGGGAAGACATCGGCACCATCCGCGCCTTCTTCGAGGCCAACCTCAAACTCACCGACCTCGTCCCCGAATACTCCTTCTTCGAGACCAACAGCCCCATTTACACCCACCGCCGCTTCCTGCCCGCCACCAAAATCAACGGCGCCATGATCCGCCAGGCCATCATTTCCGATGGCTGCATCATCTCCGATTGTTCCCTCGAACGAAGCGTCATCGGCATCCGATCCATTATCAACGGCGGCGCCACCGTGCGGCACTCCGTCATCATGGGCAGCGACTTCTACGAGACCACCCCGCCTGCCGGACTGCCCGCCGTCGGCATTGGCAAAAACTGTGTCGTTGACCGCGCCATTATCGACAAAAACGCCCGCATCGGCGACGGCTGCGTCATCACTCCCGAGGGCAAACCCGACAACATGGACGGCGACGGTTTCTTCGTGAGAGACGGCATCATCGTCATCCCCAAAAACGGCGTCATCGCCGCTGGTCGCTGGATCTAACCTCATAACACTGTAACTCCCATGAAAATCGCCGCCAATATCGCTGGAGCCCTGCTGGGTCTCATGTTCATCGCCTTCTCCATGATGTTTTTCCTCCACATGATGCCAGCGAAGATGCCCGTCCTTCCCGAGCACGCCGCCCAATTCATGGGTGCCGTCGGACCCACCGGTTACATGCATTTCGTGAAAGCTTGCGAACTGATCGGCGGCCTCCTCGTCGCCGTTCCGCTGACGCGTAACTTCGGCCTCCTCTTCCTCGGCCCGGTTATTCTCAACATCCTCGCTTTCCACGCCTTCCTAACCGACCGCGCGGGTCTGCGCGACCCCGTCCTCATCGTCATCGTCCTGCTCACCCTCTTTCTCCTCTGGTCGGGCCGCCGCCAATTCTCCGCCCTGCTCATCCGGGCCCACTAATCCCCGCCCCCCAGCGGCCGGTGATTTATGGATAAATAGAGACAGAAAAAAGCTGTACGGGCATGATTTCTTGAAAGATCAGGGGTTTGCAGAGCTGTAAGGGGGTGATTTCCCGAGAGATCATGGCCTTACAGGACTGTAAGGGGAGAGTTTCCCGGGAGGTGATGGATTTGCGAAACGGTAGGGCTGCCAGCGAAAGCCGGAAAGGGGTTTGCAGAACGGCAAGGAGGCACCGGGTCGAGCGATCCGGCGTCTGCGAAGCGGGCGGACGCGATTTTTAGGCGGCGCGGCGGCGAAGTCGTGTAACGGAGGCAATCTGTTTTTGCAGAAATGCGTTTCCCAGTGAACTCGGGAACGAGGACTGCGAAAGGAGTTGGGGAGCAGCCTACCCGCCCGCGACGACGCGAATGAATTCGATCTCGTCGGCGGGGTGGATTCGGATGGAACTCCACTCGTTTTTTAAGAGCGCGGCGCGGTTGTGCTCGATGATGAGGGGCTGATTTTCCAGTCCGAGCTGCACGAGCAAGTCCGGCAGCACGAGGCCGGCGGCGCATTCCGTGGGAACTCCGTTCACGGTGATCTGGATCATTTAACAAGTCTGGTCATGGTCCAGAATGGCGGCGTCCCAGTCTTTCCAGACGGCTTCGTAACCGCGCTCGCGCAGCACTCCGGCGATCTGGCTGGGGGTGCGTTCGTCGGCGATCTCAAACTGCCCGGTCGCTCCCTCGGCTCCGTTGGTTTCGGCGACGGCACGGCCCTTGACGGTGAGGTGCAGAGCGTCCTTCCCCTGCCCCGTGTAACCGCCCGGTTCCGTGTGGCTGCCGGCACTCATCATGGTGATGCCGAGGGGAATCAAGGCGTCGCGCAAGGCGGCGGGTTCGCGGGTGCTGAGGACGATGCCGATTTGCGGAAAGCAGAGGCGCAGAGCGCAAACGAGTTGGACGTATTCGCGGTCGGGCAGGCTGTATTTCGGAGTAAATTCTCCCGCGGCCGGGCGCATCCGGGGTAGCGAGACAGTGAGTTGCGCCTTCCAGCAATGCCGCAGGAGATACTCGATGTGCCGGGCCAGCGCACTCGCCTCAAACTCCCATTCATAAAGCCCGAACAACGCCCCAATCCCCAATCGCCGGAAGCCTGCCTTGTAGGCGCGCTCGGGACAATCCAGCCGCCAGTCGAAGTTTTTCTTCGGTCCGGCGACATGCAATTCGGCATACGTCGCGCGGTGATACGTTTCCTGGTAAACGACGAGCCCCTCGGCTCCGGCGGCGACGAGCGGGACGTATTCGGCGGTTTCCATGGGGCCGACTTCCAATGAAATGGACGGCATTTCCTCGCGCAGCCGACGCACGCAACGCTCGAGGTAGCCATTGGAAACAAATTTCGGATGCTCACCCGCGACGAGGAGGATATTGCGGAAACCCTCCACCGCGAGATGTCGCGCCTCGGCGGCCATTTGCTCGACTTCGAGTGTGACGCGGACGATGGGGTTATCCCGCGAAAAGCCGCAGTAGGCACAGGTGTTGATGCATTCGTTCGACAAATAAAGCGGGGCGAAGAGACGCATCGCCTTGCCGAAATTTCGCGCGGTGATGGCCGAGCTTTCCGCCGCCATGCGCTCGAGTTCGGCGTCAGATTTAGGGGCAATCAAGCTGGCAAACCGCCGCAACAAGGGCGAGGGCGGAGTTTCAGTCTGATGGCAGAATTCGGAGAAGGACACGGTCGGCCAACATGAACGACGCGCCCCGGATTGACAACTCCGCAGGCGCGACCCGCGTCAGGCGGCGAAAGTTTCCGCCGTCTCGACTGGCTCCAGCACGTCGCTAATGTGCTGCTCCAGACGTTCGACGATGGCTTCCCAGGAATTGAGCGTGGTGAGCTCCAGACCGAGTTGAATCGCCTCCGAGTCGGGCGAGGAAATGGTCCGCTCGCAGAAAGCGATAAATTCCTCGTGCGAGTCCGCAATTTGCACCACGTCGGAGAATTGCAGGACGACATCCTCGATGGCGGTCGAGACGATCGGAGTGCCCGTCGCCATGTATTCGAGCGCCTTTGTGGGGTTGATGAATTCCGTCGCCTCGTTGATCGCAAAAGGCATCAGACAAACGTCAAACGCCTTCACGTAACCGGGCAGTTGTTGATACTCCCGCGCACCGAGCCAGTGAATGTTTTCGCGCTGCGGAAACTGCTCTGGATCGACTTTAATGGCGGGTCCGATAATGACGATCTGCCACTCGGGATGCGCAGCGGCCATTTTAGCTAGAAGTTCGTAGTCCATGCGCTCATCGACGCAGCCAAAGAAGCCCAAAACAGGACCCTGCAAATGTGCGACGTCGTCCGGGATCGGCGTCTCGGGCCGACGCGCTTTTCCGAAATGCGCGATCTCCACGCCACATCCATAGGAATGGCAGTTTTCATTGTGCAGAACTTTCGCCTGGTGAATCTTCGGTCCGCCCGCAAAGACCACGTCGGCCAGTTCGAGCAGGAGCCGCTCGCGCCGTACTAACTCCGCCGGTGCGCCACGAAATTGTGAAAGCTGGTCCATGCAATCATAGATGTTGGCGATCTCATTCATCTGCCCGCCAAAGGGAATCACCGCCATGGGATCGTAGAACCACTGCACGGGCTCGGAAAATGTGTCGCCCAACGGACCGGCCAGCAGCTCGTCCACCGTCTTGCGGCGCTCGGCGTCGATCCGAGCGCGATCTTTCTTCCAAGCCTCGGGAAAATGAGGACGGACGACGGTAATGTTAGGAAATTTTTCCGCCTGCCAGACGGTGGTTTCGGATTCAATTAAATAATCCACAAACCAAGGCTCCTCGACAAAAAGGATCGGGTGGTTTTCCGAGAGTCGGGAAAGAAATTGCTGCGGACGCTGCCACACCCAATCCCAGCGCAGATGGGAATGGACCAGGATGGAATATTCGTGCCCGAGTTTTTGGTCGTCAGCGTTTTTCACGGCGTCAGCCGCCATCACACGAAGGTTTTGCAGCTTTTGCGAACAGCTGCCGGTCTTGGTTGGTTCGATGGTTCTCATATTGTGCATTTTTATCGCAGCACATGCGGCGTGTGTTGGTAAGAAATCACTTTGATCGGAAGCTTCTCATCAAACGACCTGTGTCCTCACCCAGAGTGAATAAGGCCAGTCCGGCGAGCGGAGTTTCATCGTTATCAGAAGAGATATGCGCACTCGTCCTTACCTTCCTCGTCCCGAATATCCGCGCCCAGACCATCAGAGAGGTTTCATTCACGGATTGGACTGGATCAACCTCAACGGCTCTTGGGAATTTCGCTTCGACGCCGACCGCAAAGGCGTCACCGATGAGTGGTTTCTGCCTGCGGCGCCACCCTGGAACGACCAGATCGTTGTCCCATTTTGCTGGGAGTCGCTCGCGGCTTGGGGCGAGGCGGATTCTGCAGGCAACGACCATTATTATTCCACCCGGGCCTTTCTGAATCCATTGGAAGTCACCACGAAAAATCATCGAGGCGCAGCCCGTCACGAAGTGGGCTGGTATCGCCGCCGGATCGTCGTTCCCGAAAACGAGCACTGGGCGGGCAAACGAGTGATCCTCCACGTCGGTGCCGCCGATTTTCGCACCGACGCCTGGTGCAACGGCCAGTGGCTCGGCTATTGGGAGGACGGCTACACGCCATTCGAGTTTGATCTCACTGACCATTTGCGGCGGACTGCCGACGGTAAACTGGAGGCCTGGCTGGCACTCCGGGTCGAGGATCCGATGGATAATCGCGAGCAGCCCGTGGGCAAGCAATGGGGCTGGTACAGCTCGGCGAGCGGCATTTGGCAGACCGTGTTTCTAGAGCCGCGCGCCGCGTTGCACATAGTGCGGTTCGAGGTATTTCCAGACATAGCCAGCCAGCGCGTGTTGCTGCGGATTTTCACAAGCGGCCCCGGCGAGGTGCTCGTCGAGGTGACGACTCCCTCCGGCGAAATCCTCACGCTCAAGCAGCTTGTTCCAGAGCTGTTTGCCGAGATTAACATCGAACTCGATCCGGTTATTCTGTGGGACACTCATGCGCCGAATCTCTACCAGTTAAAGCTCACACTTTCCGGTGTGACCCCCGATGTGGTTTACGGTTATTTCGGAATGCGCAGTCTCGCGGCGGCTCCACCCTCCGGCACCGCGCCTGCGGCATTGATCTTCAACGGCAAACCGATCTACCTGCGCGGCGCACTCTATCAATCCTATCATCCCGACGGAGTTTACACGGCGGGCGATTTGCAAACTTTGCGCAGCGACATCGCCGAGGCGCGGCGCTTTGGCTTCGATTTTCTGCGCGTGCACATTAAGATCGACGATCCGCTTTTGCTGCACGAGGCGGATCTTGCCGGCATGTTGTTAATGACCGATTTTCCTAACTTCGGCGAGGGCGGTAACACTCCACTCGGACGACGCCGCTTCGAAAAAATGATGCGCGCCGCCATTGCCCGGGACATCAATCATCCATCTATCATCGCGTGGTGTTTGTTTAACGAAACCTGGGGCTTCGGCGGCCAGTCGGAGTTTGTGGGCTTCATCAATCCCGATCTCCCGCCGCTCTCCCGCGAGGCTCGCGAGCCGGGCACAAAGATCGCCAACACGGGCTCCTGGCAATGGATCGATGAAATGTGGCGGCTCGCCAAATCACTTGATCCGACGAGGCTGATCGAGGACATGAGCGTCGTCGCCTGGGACCACTTGCAGAGCTATGGCCACGGCGACACAGACATTAATTCGTGGCACTTTTACACGAGCGACTACAAATACGCCCGCAAGCATATTGCCAACGTGGTCACCGAAACCTACGAGGGCTCGAACTACAATTACGTGCCCGGTTTCAAGCAAGGCTCGCAGCCGCTAATCAATAGCGAATATGGCGGTGTCGGGGCGCTCGATGGCGACGTTGATGTGAGTTGGAGCTTTAAGTTTCTAACCAATGAACTCCGACGCCACGGGCCACTCTCGGCCTACATTTTTACCGAGCTGCACGATGTGGAATGGGAGCGCAACGGCTTTCTCAATTACGATCGTACTCCCAAGGAGTTCGGTTACAATCCCACGTTGGTAAACCAGGGCGATGTGCTGCCCATTGATGCGCCGCCCATTAGCCGCCAACTGACGGGGGCTGAGGTGGAGATCGATGTGTATTCTTCCCATTTCTCGAGGACGGAATACGGGCCGGTGACATTGCGCTGGAGGCTGAGCGGGATCGACAGTCTGGGCTGGGTCGAAGACGAATTGCTAACCGAGGCGACTTCCATTTCATTCACGCCGCACCGGGTCGAGCTGGCCCATAAAATAAAACTGCGCCTGCCAGATCGAACAATGGCCTGCACACTCTGGGTTTCCGCCGTAACGGATCGCGGCGTGGTGGTGGCGCGCAATTACATTCAGTTTTACGTCGATGGCAAAAATCCCGAGCGAGACCTGCAAAATGGCAAATGCATCGTCCGGCTCCAACCTGAAAATTGGAGCGATGCCAGTTGGACGGGCGGCCACTCGACGCGCGAAGAAGCGACTCGTGACGGGTTCTGTTTTGGTCGCGGCCACGGCTGGTTTGAATGGGCCATTCCCAAGGATAAATTTCCGGATCAGCCGAGAAATATCCATATTTTTTACGAGGCCTCGTCGCGCCGCGAGGGCCAGCCGCAGACGGATGCGTTTTCGACTCCGTCGTCATTTCAAATTCTGCTTAATGGCGTGGCCATCCAGAAGTCAGTGCTTCCTAACCATCCGCATGATGCGCGCGGGGCGCTGAGTTATCTGCGCGGCGGACGCGGTGCTTACGGCTACCTCATTCATGCGCGAATCGAGGGCGATCTCCTCCGGGAAATCTGTCAGGAAAATGGCAGTCACTGGCACCTGCGTTGTGTCGTCCCCGAGGACGGGGAGTATACCAGCGGGCTTACCATTTACGCGGCAGATTGCGGCCGTTTCCCGATCGCGCCGACGTTGGTGATCGAGTGACTATTAGTTAATGCCATAACTTATGTCGCACGATCTAGCGTCTGCGGCGGGAGCGGGAATTTTTCGCAGATGGTTGGTCCTGACGACGGCGGGCGTCGTTTCGAGTTGGATTCTTTTGCACGGGCTTGTCGTGGCTGCGGGCTGGGTTGGCACTGTCAGCGTTTCCGCTGGATTCGGCTGTGGGCGCGATGCGGAAGTCGATCTGGTTTTTAGCGGGATCGACTCGGCTAACAATCAACGGAACGCTCTGGCCGACCTGGTAGGTGATGCCTGTGCGTTTACCGTTAAATTGGCGGCGAACGGGGTCGTGCTGGAAGTAGTCGTTGGCCAGATCGGAGACGTGAACGAGTCCGGTAAGGCTGTATTCGATGAGCTCGACGACGAGGCCGTAGGGCTTGATGTCGGAGATGAGGCCGGTGAAATGGTCGGGGATGGTTTTGCCGAGTTGCAGAGCGAAAAATTCGAGTTTCTTCAGCTTGGAGGCTTCGCGCTCGGCATCGGCAGAGACGCGTTCGGTGAGTGAAATGTGCTCGGCGGTGACGGCGAGATCCTTGGCGGCAGGTTGGATTTTGCCGGGGCGATGATCGATCATGGCACCGAGAACGCGATGAACCACGAGGTCGGCGTAACGGCGGATCGGGCTGGTGAAATGGGTGTAATTGACCTTGGCTAAACCGTAATGGCCGAGGGCGCGGACGTCGTAGGTGGCTCGCTTCAGGGAACGCAGCAGGCCCACTTTCAGGACGGGTTCGTCGGGCTGGCCGGAGAGATTTTGGAGGAGTTTCTGGACTTCGCCTTTGACGGAGAGGTCGCCAACTTTGTAGCCGGCGAGGGCGAGGACTTCGCGATATTCAGCCAATTTTTCGGGGTCCGGTTTTTCGTGAATGCGGTAGATGCTCGGGATGGTGCGATTTTTGATTTCGCGGGCAACGGTTTCGTTGGCGGCGAGCATGAATTCCTCAATGAGTTGATGCGAGCGGTCGTGCTCGACTTTCTCGATGGCAATGGCGCGTCCGTCGTTGTCCACGCGGACTTTTACCTCGGGGAAATCCAAGTCGAGCGAGCCGTGGGCAAACCGATTTTTTCGCAACATCGCGGCGAGTTCCCAGGCAAGGAGCAATTCGTTTTCCACCGACGAATGAGCGCGACCTTCGAGCACGGCGAAGGCCTCTTGGTAGGTGAGTCGTTTCTTGCTGCGAATGACGCTGCGGCTGAACGTTGCTCCCTGCTGATTCCCATGGAAGTCGAATCGCATCCAGACGGTGAACGTGAGCCGGTCTTCGTCGGGACGCAGACTGCACAATCCGTTGCTCAATCGCTCGGGCAGCATGGGCAAAACGCGGTCGGGCAAATAAGTGCTGTTGCCGCGTTCCCAAGCTTCCTTATCCAGCTCGGTGCCGGGTGTGACGTAGTGCGAGACGTCGGCAATGTGAACGCCTAGCAGCCAGCCCTTGTCGCCACGTTCGACGCATATAGCATCGTCGAAATCCCGCGCATCGTCGGGGTCGATCGTGAAAATGGTGAGGTCGCGCAAGTCTTCGCGGCCCTCTGTGTCGGAAGCCAGGACCGTGGCTGGAAATTTCTCGGCCACAGCCAGAATACGCTCGGGAAACTCGGCGGGAAGCCGGTATTTCCGAATGATGGACAACATGTCCACGCCCGGCGCGGTGGCGGGCCCGAGGACTTCAATGATGCGTCCGGTAGGTGGCTCATAACGCTGCGTCCATTCGTCCAGATCGACGACGACCTTGTCGCCGGGCTCGGGGTTGAAATCGGACTTGGCGGTGACGGTGATCGGCAGTGGGATGCGAGGATCGTCGGCGATGATTTTTCCAGCTTTGCCGCCGCGCTGGAAGATGCCGACCAAAGTCGCATTGGCGCGAGTGACGACTCGGACAATTTCGCCCTCGGTGGTGGAGCGTCCGGGTGACGAGTCGCGTTTGCCCCCTGCTCGGCTGCGACGGAGTTTGGCCTCGACCCGGTCGCCATTCATCGCGACTCCGGTGTGCTCGCCAGCAATGAAGAGATCGCCCTTTTCCGGATCCTCGCTAATGACGAAGCCGAAGCCGCGGGCGTTCATATCGAAGCGGCCGACGAAGAGTTCGTCCTTTTTGGGGAGGGCGTAGCGGTTTTTCTTGAGGAGAACAATCTGCTCGGCATCAAGGAGTTCGCGCAGGACGCCGCGGAGCTGGTTGCGTTCGTCCGGAGGCAGGTCGAGGGCGTGCGAGAGATCGATTTTATCGAGCGGCTGATATTTCGCCGACCCCATGAGTGAAAGAATGCGCTCGGGGAGATTTTGCTGTGCCATAAGTGAAGGACACTGACACGCTACGCCCGTAAATGACACGGGAAAAGGCGTTGGTCTGCCAAAACGTGGCCGACCCAAAACAATCTATGGAATTATTCCAAGATAGAGATGCCTCTCGGCAGTTCATAACTGCTATGCCATCATCTAAATTAACGTATAACCTCCCTTGTTGTTCATGCTAGAAATGCAAAATCCCAGTCCCAGCGCTAAAGGGCAAAAATCTTGTTTTGCTCCCTCCAGTGTGCAGTTGATCAGTTTGCTTCTCGGCGTTTTGGGATTGATCGGGTTTGTTTTAGCTCAGTCAGTGGCTGCGTTGGAAATGCATGACACCTTTCACAGCCGGTCGGATAATATGTTTTATTATCTATTCGTCATCTTCGATCGGTGGCACTTCATCTTATTCTCGGTGTTGTGCGGATTCTCTGCTGTCTGGCTGGACAAAAAACCGGTTGTAGAACGGAAGGATCAGCTCCTTACTCGCCCCCACCTTTTCTTGATAGCGACAGGAGTCGTGATTCTGTGCGCTTTGGGAACTCATTTTGTCTTCTTAAATTACCCATTCGCGATGGATGAGTATTACTCCGATTTTCAGGCAGCGATCTTTGCGGAGGGGAAGCTTTTTGCCAACCTCCCGTTTGACTCAGCTAGCATCAACCAAGCAGCGTCGCCGTTGATGGTTAATTACAATCCTGCCGCCCAAACCTGGACGTCGAATTATCTGCCGGTCTATGCACTGCTGCGCACGCCCTTTTGGATGGCGCATTGCTCGTGGCTACTTAATCCCTTGCTTGCAGGGCTGACCGTGCTGGCTATGGTGGGAGTGGTGCAACGCCTTTGGCCTGAGGAACCGCGTCTGCGCTGGTTCGCTGTCGTTCTGCTGGTGTCGAATGTGCAGTTTCTCATCACCGGGATGACGGCCTACGCCATGTCGGCGCACCTCCTGGCCAACCTATTCTGGCTGTGGCTCTATCTGGATCCTTCCCCGAAGAAACAGATGCAGGCTCCTCTTCTCGGCGTATTGGCGATGGGCCTGCACCAGCCAAATGTTCATCTCCTTTTCGCCTTCCCATTTTGCGTCAAACTGGTTTTGGATCGCCGCTGGAAAATGGCGACCTGGCATTTGTTGGTTTACGGAGCTGGACTTTGGCTCTGGCTCCAGTTCATGGATTATAAATCTCCTCCTCCGCTGGCGGAGAAAGTTCAGCAGGCAAGTAGCGCGCTGGCTTTTATTGCAAAAACGTTTTTCACAAAACTTCCTAACTCAACGCAGGTTTTGGATTCCGCAATTGGCTGGGCAAAAGCCCTGGTTTGGGCACCTGTCGCCGTGATTATTTTCGCCGTAGTGGCCCTGACTCATTGGAAAAAGCGAGATGCTCTTCAAGTGTGCCTGCTCTCTGGTATCTTGCTTGCGTTGATTGTCGTTCTTCTTTTCCCACTGAATCAAGGCCATGGTTGGGGCAATCGCTATCTTATGCCTTACTTGGGAAATATAACCCTGCTGGCAGTGGCTGGTTTCCGAACGCTGGAATTCAGAAGGGATGGCTACAAAATTCTGGCGTTAAGCACCCTTGTAAGTGTGTGCATCAGCCTTCCACTTCGGGCTTGGGAAGCTCGTTCGGTGGTTACGCCTTTTGCCTCAGCCAGCCGCGCTATGCAAAGTCTCCCCTATCAGTATGTTATAATTGATACCAAGACGATGTGGTATGGGCAGGATTTTGTGCGCAACGAACCCGGATTAGGGAACACTCCCAAATTTCTTTTCATCAATCGCTACACCGCAGAGGTTGAGAAATTCTGTCAGGAACATCCGCCGAGTGGACGTGTCGGCTTTAATCATTTGCAACGTTTCGGCATCTTGCCTCGTTTTGTGCCGCCCCCTCCGCCAAAGGTGGATTAAATTGATCCATGCCACAAGCTGCTCCGAAAAACTGGTTCGGCTACGATTCGCGTTCTCTGGCGAGCGCTCTTGTCATGGCCGGAGTGGATTTGCTCCATCCGTTTCGTAAACCTGAGCGCTTTGAGTGGGCTGGCCCCTGTGTAATTTCCTCACTCGGAGGAATAGGTGATCTATTTATCCATCTACCGCTCCTAAGCGGATTGGTGAAACATTGCCGGACGCTTGGTCTGCCAGTGCAAGTCGCGCTCATGCCGGGCCACGCTTCACTGGGGCGTCTATGTGGGTGGGACATCCTGGAGTTTGATAACCAATTGGTCTCTTTCTTCAAGGACCGGCGTGGGGTCGCAATCAGTTCAGTCTACAAACAGATCAAACTCACTCGTGCCCGGAAAATCGCGCTTTGGGTTGATCTCACAGGCAACGCGGTCAATGCCGCCATTTTCAAATTCTCCCGGGTAAAAAGACTGGCCGGTAGGGTGACCCGTGGTGGCCGAAGTCTGACCGATCATCCCTTGCCTCACTGTGTCGGTGACAACGAACACCAACACTGCGCTGAGTTGGCGGAATATTTCGGTTGCAAGCTGGACTTCGATATTTTCGATCTCCTCGCCGGGAGTGCTCCACAACATCGGCAGATCGTTCTCGCCGTAAGCACCGCCTGCCAGTGGCGAAATTGGCCGCTTTCGAATTTCCTTCAGATTGTTCAAGCCTTTCCCAGAGAAGAATTCGTCCTCGTGGGATTGGTGAAGGAACTTACCGAGTCGGATCGCGCCGCCTTGGTGGCGATCCGGGCCTCGGCCAACGTCGTGGATCGGATGGACTCACTCCCTCTGGAATCTCTGATCTGCTTGATTGCCCGCTGCAAGGCGATCGTCTCAAACGACACAGGCGCTGCGCACATTGCCCGCGCCTATCATCGTCCTGGCGCTGTAATTTTTGGTCCTACACCACTTTCGTTCTGGGCAGAAGGCAGCCTGAAGCTTTTTCACGACACCACCTGTCCTCACTACCCGTGTGTGATGTGGAAATGCCAGACGCCGGAGAACTGGTGCATGACGAAAGTCTCCGCTTTTCCCGTCATCGCCCACTTATCGTCGGTGTTACAATCCGCTGAAGTGGAATAAAGGAATCGACTCGGAAAGGCCGTTCTGTTGGAAAGGACAGGTGTCAATTTTTGCCATGCTCGCCGATCATGCTCGTCGAGTCCTTAAATCTTTTGCCGGGTTTCAAGTCTTTGGATTGAGTTGGTTTTTACCGTGGGCAGCTTTCGTAGTGTCTCCACTGCTTTCACGTTTGGTGAAGAACCAAGTATGGCGGTTCAACCTGTTTTCTTTTCGGACAGACGCGGGTGATCTGTATGCTTTCGCCAACATTTTTGAGGATTACCCTTTGGACAAAATCCGGATGGCTTTGCCGCAGGTTGAGCAGGTAGTGGACGCAGGGGCAAACGTCGGCGCATTTTCCCGCCTGATTGTTTCGCTGTCCAAAGAGTCCGGGCAATCGGTGTCTCTGATCGCGGTCGAGCCAGCGGAGGACAATGTCGCCTTACTCCGGGGGCAGCCATTTGCTGGAGACATTGAAGTGATCGCCGGGGCTATTGGGCCGACCTGCGGGCAAGGGTCTGTGCGGCGAGGGATCAATTCCGTAACGCACCAAGTGGATTTCGGGAGCGCTGTCGAGGGAATGGAGGCGGTCGCAGTTTATAACCTGGATACCCTCTGCAAACGCCCCACCTTGCTTAAAATGGACATCGAGGGTGGAGAATACGCCATTTTGCAAAACGCCCTTCCAGACACCGTGCGCTACCTTCTTTTGGAATGGCATCCATCAACTCTCGATGATCGCCCGGCTGATCCAACGTCGCTCGTTGCCACCGGGCGGTGGGAATTAATATCCCGAGATCTCTATGGGGCCTCAATGTGGTTTTGGGAACAAACGCCTGGCTCCATCTCTCAGTAGAGCAAGACTCCTAAGACTTATCGGCAGACGTAGCATATGGATGAAACGCTGAGCCAAAGAGGAGGCGTAATATTGCGTGTGCTCCGTGTAAGTGTCGGCCGCCTTGAAACAATCTTTACTCACGGGATGCCGCAGCGGGAATTTGATAGATCCTTGAGCAAAGGCTTTCCGTTGTTTCCCGTTTCGAGTGTGAGTGGAATCTTGCCCAAAGCCGATATTTGCCACCAAGTTCAGCTCTGGAATGATACAGCGCATTTCGTGACTCCAGCAGGCATAAGTCCAAGCCACGTCCCAAGTTCGCAAGGCTCCGGCTTCCCCCAGATAGGCGTCATCGAACCATAGCTTCCAGAAGTGTTTTGCCGGGCCTGTGCCCCGCGTCGCTTCCAACCAGTTCGTCTTACGCAGTTGCGGCCAGGTGCTCATAGAAAGGTCCATTTTCTGCCAGGCGCGCCGCCATGTGGCCCATCCCCAGATGTGGCAATGGCGGGAAAAATAATAGGAGGCAGGCGAAACATTTTTCCCATTTTGGAAATTGTCGCCACTAATGAGGCCTACTCCCTCATCGCTCGCATACCGGCTCAAAAGTTCCTCACAGAACGGAAAGAAACTCGCGTCGGGAAGGCAGTCATCCTCCAGGATGATCGCCTGCTCCACTTTGGAAAAAAGCCAGTCGAGACCCTCTGCAACGCTCCTGCGGCAACCCAGATTCTCTTCACGAAAGCGCAGTTGCAAATCACACGGCCAATCGATGGTTTGAACGATGCGCCGCACTTCTTCGCACCGCGCCTTTTCTCCTGGGTGATCCGCGCGCGGACCATCTGCGACGACCAAAAGCTGCTGCGGTCGTGCGCGCCGAATTTGTTCGAAAACGAGGCGCGTCGTTTCGGGTCGGTTGAAAACGAGAAAAGCGATCGGCGTAAGCATGGACGCAGGCAAGAACCCGCAGGCAAGCATTGAACTGCGCACAGCGAAGATTCAAGCTTTTCCCTGCCTCGTTTTTCCTCCATATAGGGCTGTGTCTCCTCTTTTGCTCGCCCAGCCCCGCTCATGAGCGTCTCCTCTGAAAATTCAGCGGGTGCTGCGTTTCGCGGACAGTTGAAACAGGCTTTGCAGTCGAAGTTCTTCCACGACCTGCGGTATTTGGTCGGCCAACATTTGCTCATTAAATGCTTCTCTCTGGCGGCGGTCAGTTATGCGATGCGCCAGCTTGGTCCAGCGGGACTGGGAGAACTTGGTTACGCCATGGCGGTTGTTAGCGTTACCTTGGTCCTCAGCAATTTGGGATTCGACCAACTTTTGCCGAAGATCATGGCAGGAAAACCAACATCTCAATCCCGGCACGAGGCGGCGCTAAGAGCTTACTCGCTGAGAATATGCCTTATCTGCTGTGCGGCACCTATTTTTCTGGTCGGCGCGATTTTCGAGTCTTCCTCAAGCGTGTTTCCCGGGATGCAACAACTCGGCTACTCTACCTTGATCTGGCTTGCGGCTTTGCTATTTCTTCTCGGTAATGCGTTGAATCCCGAGGCGTATCAACAGGGTAAGGATGAGATAAAGAAACTCGGTAATTTCCAACTTAGAGCCGCTATTATTTCCAGTATCCTCTTTGTCCTCGTCTTCCGGTTTTTTCCTTCGCCGCCCGCCTTTCTCCTGATTCAGGCTGTCGCCGTGTTATCTGTAGCCTGGCAGGCATTCGCCGGAAATGGAAGCGAGCACCTTTTGCTTCCCCACTGGAACACACTCAAGGAAGTGGCGGCCCATGTGCAGAAATTCTGGCCCACCATTGCCAATATCCTCGTCATTTATTGCGTTATTGGACTGGACAGTTTTTTCCTGCCTTTACTCTCCACTGGCAAAGAGGTGGGGTTCTACGTCGCGGCTTCCACTCTCTGCAACGGAGTGAACGTATTTGTGGCACTCATCCCCATGGCATTATACCCGCGCATTCTGGGCTGGGTGCAAACTTCTCCGGCCATCGCGGTGGCGCACACCATGAAAATCACAAGAGGAGTGCTGCTGGCGGCTCCCTTGGTGTATCTTGTTAGCAGGTATGCCTGCGATTTGGGCGTTCCGCTAATATTAGGCTCCTCCTATCGTGATGCCAGTCCGGTCCTCGCAGCTTTAATCTGCCAGTTCTTCGTTTATGTTGGCTACCATGCGATCACCTTCACGTTTGTTGCCATGGAGCGCTATCGCCTTGCGCTGGTAGTCTCTGTCACCGGTGCTGCTCTGAGTATGGTCGGCTACCCTCTTGCGGCGAAACTGGGTGGGGCGGTTTACATGGCTCACGCAAAGCTGGGCATCTGCTGTGTCATGGTGGTAGCAGGCTTGTTTCTGCTCGTGTTCACAAAGCGGACGAGATCGTCTCCTGAATAACTAGTTTTATGTTAATCCG
The DNA here is from genome assembly GCA_038230215.1 of Chthoniobacterales bacterium. Lineage (GTDB taxonomy): Bacteria > Verrucomicrobiota > Verrucomicrobiia > Chthoniobacterales > DASVRZ01 > DASVRZ01. The sequence continues at coordinate 105,460 of JBBRNR010000003.1, forward strand.
TATTTTTATTCTATTTCAAAGTATCTATCGCCTAATCTTTGGGCGGCCGATCTTTTCCACTTGGAACACCGGTCTCATGCGCCTGAGTCTTAGCGGCCTTGGAATTTTAAATTACCAAAACAACAAAGTTAGCGGAGAACAGTATTTTTTAAAAAAAGTTCTTCCCCGTATCCTGCGATCCGACCGTGTGATCTTCCTCGACGTGGGGGCAAATATTGGCAGCTATACCTTGGAGCTCACGAGGCTTTTTCCCAACGCAAAGGTGCATTCCTTTGAACCGCACCCTAAAAATTTTGAGCAATTGAAATCCGCAATTACTTCGGAGAACGTCGTCCTCCATAATGTGGCTATGGGAGCTGCAACGGGGAAGGCCGTCTTATATGATCGCGCCGACTGCGACGGGTCGGAGCACGCCACTTTGCACGAAGCTGTCCTAACTGACATTCATCACATCGGGATAGTCGCCACGGAGATAAACGTCGATACTCTCGACAACCTAGCAAGCATCCACAAGATCGATTTTATCGACCTGCTAAAAATCGACACGGAAGGTCATGAGTTAGCTGTCCTACAGGGAGCGGCAAAACTATTGAAGCAACAAAAAGTCGGCTGCATTCATTTTGAGTTTAACGAAATGAATGTGGTGAGCCGGGTTTTCCTAAATGACTTCCGAAAAATACTGCCGGGCTATTCGCTTTTCCGGCTATTGCCGAAAGGCTTGCTGCCACTGAGTCATTCCCCATTGGAAACGGAACTGTTTGCCTATCAAAATATTATTGCCCTTCCACAGTCTTCCTAGCTAGCTCCCGTCCCGTTAAATCCGCGGCGCAGCCAAATTTTGTCAGCTTCCACAACCTTGCCTCTCACCTCCAGTTCGTTAGTGGTGGAGTATTCCTCAAACCCTTTTTCGCCAAGCAGGCGGCGAAGTTCTTCGTAGGTTCCTTGGGGGCCGAATGACACTTCCAGCATCAACGCATGGCAGCGCTTCCAGAGAGATTCCATTCCCAGCAACGCCTGAATTTCCGCCCCCTGTAGATCCAGTTTAACGAAGACGTTTTGCCCCGTCACAGGCAGATCTTCCAGCCGGAGCGTCTCTACTTCCCAAAAGCCGACGTTTTCCTGATCCGCTGGAGCCATCACCGTGCACGACGTTGTCGCGGCGGTGGGTTGGAATAGATCTAATCGCGTTTTTTTGTGCCAAAGCGCCCCTTCGAATACTGTAAAACCCTGCTTCCGAAGAAGGTTTGCGCTAGGGGCATGCGGCTCGACGCAAAGCAATTGCGCATCGGGAAGAATCGCCCGCACGCTACTGGCAAATTCTCCGACGTTGGCTCCTCCGTCCACGACGGCGTCAAAATTGCCCCAAGCTAGAAACTGGCTGATTTTCTGATGGCGTAACCAGATACGCGAAACCGCGGTGAGCGGCTGGGCGATGCAGGAGATGCTTTGAAGGGCTCTGATTCCACGGATGCCCCATTGATAAATATGGTTGTTCATCTTGGGTCTTCTTGGCGGGGCGGGTGGGCTTTGACAAGGCCAATTGCAAAATCCGCCCATCGCGAAAGGTTGAGTTCACCAGGGTATGCTTGCACATGGTGCAGTTCCTCCTCCATCTCGCCTTCGAACCCCACCCCGACAATTTGAGCACCTACCGCAAGGCTATTCCATATCTTGGAGGGAAATACGGCGCGGCGAATGATCGGATCAGCGGCCACCAAATGCACCTCGGAGACTTGCAACGCGCGCAGCAGTTCAGCCTCCTCTCGAAAAGGGGGACGTGGTCGGATCCAAGTCGGCAGACTTTTGACTCCGGGACCGTCGGCATGGATCAGCAATTCGTAGCCGTCTTCTACAAGTTGCCGACATTGTTCGGAAAACATCTTTACATCATGACCATACCCGAGGTTTCCCGTATAAAGCGCGGAGCGCATGCGACAAACCTTTGGCGCATCGACGTCTGGTTTCAGCGTCGGCCAGTTGCGCAAGGTCCGGTAATTCGGAGCATCACCGGGGAGATTGCCCGCGGCCTTCACGACGTAATCCCAGCGAGCGAGGTGCATATCCCACCAACTTGACGCCACTTTGCGAAGGTACACTGGGTAATCAGCCATTCCTCTAACCAGTTCTGGATAATAATCTTGCAGCCAATAAACAGCCACTGCCCCTTGCTTTTGGATGATCCCAGAAAGTCGCAGACTGAACGGTGGCGCCGACGTGACAATCACAACATCCTCTCGCCCAACTGACTCTGAAATATAAGCTGCGAACGCCGTATTCAGGGCCAGATATTCTTGAAAGGTCGACAAATGATTGCCGCGTTTTCCTAATTTATGAGGAAGATTTCTCCTCGGCACTTGTGGCTCCTTTCTCTTTGCAGTACGGTAGTGACCGGAACCTCCGACGAGACGGACGTCAACACCTCGTCGCTGCAATTCGTCGCCTAATTGCTCGGAATAAATCGCCGTGGGTGCGCCATCGGGCCAGATATATTGATTAAGAATATGAACCACAACCGTTCCTCAGTCAGAATTATCTATTCATTTTCTGAGCAAAAACGTGCAACTCGTGGCACAAGAACCGTGGAGAAATAGATTCGAAGAATTTACCAATCAGCCCCGGCAGATATCCCATGCCCATTAAATGCGAAATACCCCGGTGGTAGCGAACCGCGGATGTAAAGCAATATCTTTTTAAAATTCGTTCTGCAGACCACTTGGTATTGCAAGGATACGTTGTGGGAAACACGTCTTGCGCCTCGTGAACATCGCCTAACAGCCCGCGCAATTTGTAGTGCAGCTCGAATGGAATCATCGCTGCCCCCAGAGACGAGTAATGAAATCGGTTCGGGGTGCGGAAACAGAAATACCCGCCCGGCTTCAGCACGCGGTTTATTTCCGTCATCAGCAGGTCGATGTCTGTCACGTGCTCAATGACCCAGTCTGCATGACAGAGATCAATCGTGCCATCCTCCACAGGGATCAGATAATCAGTCATCTGGCGAAACTCATCGATGTCGAGATTGTCCACCCCTGCACCTGTGGGATCCACTCCGATCACTTGTCGAACTTTGCCCTTAAAGGTGCAAAGACTTTTGTAAAATGCGGTGCTGCTGCTGAGATGTATGCCCCTGCCACAACCGTAATCCAGAACCACGCTGCTTGTATTTAGCAGCGACTGAACTCGTGCATAATATGGCACGCCGCCGTCGTTAAAAGTGAATTTGCCAAAATGTATTTCGGGATAAATTCTTTCGGCTACAAAGCTCGTCATTGAATATGTCTATCCATCTGGATTCTGGGAATCGAGATGGATCTGTTGGCTGGAGCACCAAATTTTCTTAACTGAATATGATAAGCCTCCCGATGATGGCGCAGACTCGACTCAAGCAGCAAGCCGGCCAAAAATACCACCGTCGAGAGGCTCACGATACTTGCTGCGAGAATGGCCAGAGGTAGTCGCCCAACAAGTCCCGTGGTGCAAAATTCATAAATGGGAAAGGACCCCGCCGCGAATCCGAGTAAAAGCCCGATGCAGGCCATCACTCCGAAAAAGCCCAGCGGACGGTAGTCGCGGAAAAGCACCAGCAAGACCCGCAGGATGCGCAGGCCATCACTGAAGGTTTTTAATTTGGAAACAGACCCTTCCGCCCGGCTGCGGAATGGAACTGGCACCTCGACCATCGAGAAACCTTTGTCGATGGCCTGAATAGTCAGTTCGAGTTCCAACTCGAATCCTCGCGAAAGAACGGGCACATGCTGATAAAATCGGCGCGAAAATAATCTCAAGCCTGAGAATAAGTCATACGGCTTGTAGCCGAAGACGGTTTTTAGAACTCCCGCGAAGATGGACATTCCAAATTGATGCATCGGGCGAAACACCTCGCCGCCGATCTGCGCGCTGCGAATTCCCGTGATCATATCAACTGGATGACGGCAGTATTCGTTAAATAAAATCTCCGCGCCTTCCGCTGGATAACTACCGTCGCCGTCCACCATGATAACAATATCTGTATCGACGAGGGCCAGAGCGGTCGCCACGGCCGTGGCCTTGCCCCTGCGGCGCTCGGTGATCACCTCGGCACCGGCACGTTGAGCTTCCTCCGACGTGCGATCATCAGAGCCATTATCAACCACCAGAATGCGGGCAAAAGGAAACGTCTCACGATATTCTGAGACGACGCAGTAGATCCCAAGTTCTTCATTTAGACAAGGGACGAGAATGGTCAGCGACAAGGTATTCATGGTTGGTAATTCCTTATGAACCAGTTTCCGTGCCAACCGCATGGGCCGGAGTTGTATTTTTATAGGCTAAGTTGCTTTTCTTTGTGTTCCTGAAAAGAAGTGGTCGCTTGTAGTGGCCCGCCCGCTGGTTTATGAATTCTGTCATGTTCACCGAGGATCGCTCAGACGATTATATTCCTCTCACGGTTGTGGGGAAATACCCGATTCATGCGACGGAACTGCTCATCCTGATTCATATCGCCAGCATGGTGTGCTTTTCATTGTGGGCCGCGTTTTCAGGTCAGCCGCTAAGGGGCACCTCACTGGATTATTTCGCGGCTTACAGTCCCGACTTCATCTTGGAAAAACTTCAGGTCTGGAGATTGGTCTCTTACTCGATTCAAAATTATCCATCGCTCGGATTTGCGCTCGGAATGCTAATGCTTTGGTGGTTTGGGCGCGAGGTGGAAAAATTTTACGGACGCCGCAATTTTCTCATTTCCTACGCCGTTCTAATTGTCGCGCCCGCTCTGATCGGATTGCTGCCAATCTTTCATTTTCCGCTGCAAGGTCCTACCGAGGCGCACTTCGCGATCTTCATCATGTTTGCCGCGACCTATCCTGGAGTTCTGCTGCTTTTTAACATTCAGGCGAAATGGATGGCTTGGGTGTATCTCGCGATTTTTACGCTGTTGAATCTGGCTAATCGCAATCTAAGTGGACTTTGGTTGCTCTGGCTGATGGCTTTTCTGGGCTATGGAATGACGCGCTACTTAGGCCGTGGCGAATGGCTGCCGGAGTGTTGGCAGGGACTGTTGCCGAGCTTCGGAAAATCTCAGTTCACGGTGGTTCGTAACGAGCCAGATGGTGACGATGATCTTGTTTCGTCCATCGATCCGATTCTGGAAAAAATCGCTCGCAGCGGACTTTCGAGTCTTTCCGCCAAGGAACATGCGGCACTGAAGGCGGCCAGTGGCGAGTTGCAAAAAAAGGGCGGGCGCTAGAGACTTTCCCATGCCCGAGCCTGATCTGAAAAACCTGACGCCCGATCTCTACAACACGGGCTACGTGACGGCGATGTCCCATTTCTATCGCGGCGAATTGGGCCGGATCATGTCGTGGCGGCAGCGGCTCGATGTGACGACTAACTGGGCGATCACCTGCACGACGACTTTAATAACAGTGTCGTTTTCGCTGCCGTCGCTCCCGCACATCATTTACTTTTTTAACATCGTCATCGTCTGGATGATGCTCTGGATCGAGGCGCGTCGGTATCGGTTTTATGATGCATTTCGCGCCCGTGTGCGGATGCTGGAGTCCCATTTTCTCGTGCCAATGCTGCTGCAAAACCAGCGTTTGCTGGAAGGTGAATGGCGCAAGCTGGTCTGCGAGGATCTTATTCTGCCGTCGTTCAAAATAACGGTTCTGGAAGCCGTCGGCCGACGCATGAAGCGGAATTACATCTTCCTTTTTGCAATCATTCTCGTGGCTTGGCTCACGAAAATTTTCATTCACGCCGACCCGAAAATTAACAACTTCCATGACTTCTATCATGCCCTTGGCGTCGCCCACATTCCGAGCTGGCTGGTCGCGGGATTGTTTGTCACGACTTACACAGCGGTCATCGGCATCACCATTTACATAGCCAAGAACAGCTCCGGCGAGGTCAACGAATTTGGCGGCAACCGCCCGATGTGGAGAATATGATGGGCTCTGGCGACATCGGTCACCTTCGTGAGATCGTGGCCCGGCTTCGCTCACCCGACGGCTGTCCGTGGGACAAGGAGCAGACCTCGGCTTCCTTGATGCCGAGTTTTGTGGAGGAGCTTTACGAGGTGATCGACACGATCTACCGGCAGGATCACAACCATCTGCGCGAGGAGTTGGGCGATCTGCTGCTGCACATCGTCATGCAAGCCGAGATCGCCAGCGAGTCGGAGCACTTCAATTTCGACGATGTGCTGCGAGAGATTTGCGATAAACTAATCCGGCGTCATCCACATGTTTTTGGCGACTCGCGGGCCCACGACACGGCGTCCGTACTCAAGCAATGGGATGAAATCAAGCTGGCGGAAAAAGGCGGCGTGGCGGAAAAAAAATCCCTGCTCTCGGACGTGCCGACGTCGTTTCCGGCTTTGCTGCGCGCCGCAAAATTGCAGCACAAGGCGGCCAAAGTTGGCTTCGACTGGCCGGACGCCGAACCGGTTTTCGCCAAGATAAACGAGGAGATCGCCGAGGTGCGCGAAGCCGTCGCAGATAACAATCCAAGTCGGATCGAGGACGAGCTGGGCGATGTTCTTTTCTCGGTCGTGAATCTGGCGCGCAAGCTGAAGATCGACCCCGAACTCGCCCTTCAGCGGGCCTCGAACAAATTCACGGCACGTTTTACCCAAATAGAAACGCTAGCCGGGGATCGCCAACTCGATCTGAAATCGCTCACGCTCGAACAGCTCGACGCCCTCTGGGACGAGGCGAAAATGGCCCTCGCGTCATTTTAGCTTTGAAATCGGGAGGCACTCCTCTTACCCTCCGCGCCTCATGCAAACGACTCTCATTCTACTCAAACCCGACTGCGTCAAAGGCGGCCACATTGGCGAAGTCATCGGCCGCTTCGAGCGCGCTGGTTTTCAAATCGCCGGCTGCAAAATGCTTTTCGCCACCGACGCCCTGCTCAACGAACATTACGCGCACATCGCGGCGAAACCTTTTTTTCCCGAAGTTGTCACCTTCATGCAATCAAGCCCCGTGATCGCGCTGGCCATTCGCGGTGACAATGTCGTGGAAAAAGTCCGCGACCTGCTCGGCCCGACCGATTCCAAAAAAGCCGCTCCCGGCACAATTCGCGGCGACCTTGGTCGAGATGTAATGATCAATGTCGTGCACGCATCCGATTCCTTGGAGAATGCTGCAATCGAGCTGAAAAGGTTCTTCCTCGACTCGGAACTTTTTTGATACCACAGACGACGGTGAGTCTAATGTCACTCCAATGATTTCTCCATCCGCCCTCCGTCTAAAACTCACTTTCGCCCTCCTCGCGACGGTATTACCTGTCTGCGCCACATCGATCACCGGTGGTGGTGAGACGGTGGAAACCACTCCGACTCCACCGCCGGGTTTCGCCAAATCGCAGGAAACTCCCGATGCGACTCCGAAGGAATCCAGCGAGAGAATGCCTGCGGTGGAGTTGCCCCAAGCGCGCAACAACCCGGCTCCTAAATCACAGTCGGTGGACGAGTTTAAGGCGGTGCTGCAACAAGCCCGGAAGGACTTTCGCGAGAAAAACTACGACGATGCGCTGGAGAAAGTACGCAAAGCTGAGTTACTCAAGCCCGACCAGCCCGACGCGCTCAATTTCCGCGGTGCAATTTACGCAGAAACTGGCCGCTATGCGGAGGCGGTCAAGCTTTACGAAAAAGCACTCTCGTTGCAGCCGAGCAGCTTTTGGCCTGCTTACAACATTGGCGAGGTCGATTTCATCCAGAAGAAATATTCCGAGGCGCGGGCACATTTCCAAAAAATGTTGGAAAAATCTCCCAAAAACGAATTACTGCGTTTCAAAATCGTCCTGACCTATCTACTGGAAAAGAACGATGCTGCCGCGAAGGCGGAGTTGGATCGATTTCCCTTTCCGAGCGAAACTGCTGCCCGCGAGTTTGCCATGGCAGCCTGGGAGTTTGCTCACAGTCATCCCGAAAAAGGCAATGAATGGATCGAGTCTGGCGTGCGCATTTTCGGCTGGAGCCGGACGGATTTCGTCTATCAGACTCTGGCCGATCTCAACTGGGTGCCGACTCCGCGTCCCACTCCGACGCCACCGCATTAGGCGGCGTGTCGGATGATGCAGGAAAGTGCCGCCCGCAGATCCGAAATATTCTCTTCCGAGATGAGGGAGCCGCCGAGTCGCGGGTTGATCTCAAAGATGATGATTTTCCCATCAGGGCCGAAAGTGTAATCTACGTTGCAGGGTCCAGAGAAGGCAAGCGGCTTCAAAAAAGCCTCGACGATTTCGATCAAAGCCACGGGCGCACGCGCGCGCCGGAAGGTGCCATCGACCACAGGCCCACGAATGATCGCGTCCTTGCGACGGGCAAAGAAATAGACGCAGTGCCAGAGAACACACCCGTTCTTGCAGACGCAATGTGCGACATATTCGCCCTCGTGCTCAACCAGCTTTTGGAGGATATGAGGTTTCCCGGCAAAAAGAGACCGGGCCAGACACTCGCGGGCGTGCGCCGCCGAGGAAACAAATTCCACTCCCCGTCCGGCGTTCAAGTCGGTGCGTTTGATTACGCAAGGAAACTGCGCCGTATCCAGTGAGTCAAAGTTAGTCGGGCAGTGCCGGGTCAGATGCTGCTGCTCGGCATAGTGGGCAAAAGCGGATTTATCGCGGAGGGTCCGCAGAGCCAAATCATTGGGGGCCAGTGAAGGCCAATCCATCGGACGCCGCTCGATGTGATTTTCCATGAGTGGGATGACGACGGTTTTTTGCCAGCGACTTTTGGCCGGAGGCACCGAGCCATTCTTGTCCACATGCAACACCTCGCGCACACCCGCCACACCGCTCCAGAGAGGGGCGAGCGGAGCCAAAGCTGTCATCCAATTCGGACTATGCAGACCGAAAATGACCGCCCGGACATTGCGGCTTGCCAAAAAATCACCCAACCAATGGGGCATGATGCCGGGCGACTAAAAGAAAATCGGAATAATCAGGATCGCGACGATGTTGACGACCTTGATCATCGGATTGATCGCGGGGCCAGCGGTGTCTTTGTAGGGATCGCCCACGGTGTCGCCGGTGACGCTGGCTTTGTGGGCCTCGCTGTGTTTGCCGCCGTGATGGCCTTCCTCGATGTATTTCTTGGCGTTGTCCCAAGCTCCGCCACTGGAAGTCATGGAAATGCCAAGGAAAAGTCCGGTGACGATGCTGCCCACGAGGACGCCGCCCAGAATGGTCGGGCCGCCGTTGTGGATCATGGCCACGAGGATGACGACGAGAATCGGGAGTAGGGCGGGAACAATCATTTCCTTGAGCGCTGCTTTGGTCACGATATCCACGCAAGTCCCGTAGTCGGGAATGTCCTGCCCCGTAAGAATGCCGGGTTTGGCCTTGATCTGGCGGCGCACCTCGGAAACGACCGCACCGGCGGCGCGACCGACGGCGCTCATGCTAAACGCGGCAAACAGATACGGCAAAAGTCCGCCGATGAAGAGGCCGATGATGACTTTCGGGTCTTTCAACGAGAAGCTAAGAGCGGCTTCCAATGCAGTTCCAGTAATATGGCGGACGGTTTCGAGATGATGCTTCAAGTCCACGTAATAGCTGCCAAAAAGAACGACCGCAGCCAGACCGGCGCTGGCGATGGCGTAGCCTTTGGTGACGGCCTTCATGGTGTTGCCCACGGCGTCGAGTTCGTCAGTGACGACTCGAACGGAGGCTGGCATTTCGCTCATCGTGGCGACGCCGCCAGCGTTGTCCGTGATCGGGCCAAACGCGTCGAGTGAAATAATAATGCCGGCCATCGACAGCATCGACATGACGGCGATGGCGATTCCGTAAAGTCCTCCGCAGGAATAACTTAGCCAGATCGAGGCGCAAATCGCGAGCACCGGCAGCGCCGTGGCGTGCTGGCCCATGGCGAGACCTTCAATAATGTTCGTGGCGTGGCCGGTTTCCGAAGATTTGGCGATTTTCCGGACCGGGCTGTATTCAGTTGAGGTGTAGTAATTGGTGATCGCGACCGCGACGACAGTCATTGCCAGACCGACGAGTGAAGCGAGATAAAGCTGGTTGGCGGAGTAAAGGATCTGACCGCCGCCCAGAATGTCGTTCACGGTGAGGCCGTTGCGGAAGAGCGCCTGGGTCGCCGGATAAAACGCCGCCGCACAGAGGGCGCCGCTGAACGCTACGCCGCCCATTAGAGCACCGGCGGGTTTAAGTGAGGTCTTGTTTACAAAAAGAATCCCGAGAATTGAAGCCACGATGGCAATGCCGCCGAGGAGGAAAGGAAACGCGACCGCCTCCACACTTCCGGTGCCAGCAGCGGTGAGCGAGCCGACCAAAATCGCGCCAATCAGACTGACGGCATATGTCTCAAACACGTCCGCGGCCATGCCCGCGCAATCGCCGACATTGTCGCCGACGTTGTCTGCAATGGTCGCTGGATTGCGGGGATCATCTTCATCCAGATTCTGCTCAACCTTGCCCACGAGATCTGCACCAACGTCGGCCGCCTTGGTGTAGATGCCGCCGCCAAGACGCGCGAAAACAGAGATCAAGGACGCGCCCAAAGCCACCCCAACGAGGCTGGAAACGGCTTGTTCTGGATGCCAGGCGTGCATCGTCATCCAGAAAATTCCGACTGATAACAATGCAAGTCCGACCACAAGGAGACCCGTCACCGCGCCACCGTTAAAGGCCACGCGGAGGGCGTTTTTCGAGCCAATCGTCGCCGCCTGCGCGGTGCGCACATTGGAAATAACGGCAACTCGCATTCCAATGAAACCCGCGACCAGCGAGCAGCCCGCGCCGAGAATGAATCCAACGGCGGTGGGAATGTCTTTCTTATAGGCGACCAGCAAAACAATCAGCACGGCGATGACCGCTATCGAACGGACCTGGCGTCCGAGATAAGCCTTGGCACCTTCCTCAATGGCTCCGGCGATCTGGCGCATCCGCTCGTTTCCGGGAGAGGCTTGAATGATGGTCCTGATCAAAAACAAGGCCACGAGCAGGCCGAGGACGGAGCAGACAATGGCGAACCAGACGCTGGCTCCAGCGAGGGAAAGGGCGATAATAGGAGAAAACATGAGGGTTAAATTTTTGGGATGAGGAGAACGCACAGATTAATCAATCCGGAACGCCTGTAAACGGAAAAGACCGGAGTTTCATGCCACTGGAAGTCAGGTTTTCCTCGAACCGCACGGGCTGCGGATGAATCCGGGATGGACGGCATTGCGGAGGTTCTTATACTGCCATTTCCAACATGGAAACGGATTACAAAGTAAAACTCGAAGTATTTGAGGGTCCCCTCGACCTCCTACTTTACCTCGTGAAACAAGACGAGATCGACATTTACGAAATCTCGATTGAGCGCATCACGAAGCAATACCTGGCCTATCTCGACGCGTTCAAAATGCTCGACCTCGATGTCGCCGGGGAGTTTCTCGTGATGGCGGCGAACCTCATTTATCTGAAAAGTCGCAGTCTGCTGCCGGTCGCGGTGCAGCCGCCGGAAGACGACGCCGAGGAGGATGATCCGCGCTGGGATTTGATCCGACAACTCATCGAATACAAGAAATTCAAGGACGCCGCGTCGCATCTCCAACTGCGGGAATTGAATCAGGAAAACCTGATCGCGCGTAGTCCAGAGACGCCAGATTTTGACAAAGAATCTCCTCTCCTGACCAGCGAAGTCGGCATTTTTGATCTCATCAACGCCTTCCAAAAAATCCTCAAGCGCCTCGACAAGCAGGAGGATTTGCGTGAGATCTTTGAGGAAAACTTCAGCGTCTCCGACAAGATCAACCACATCCAGCGCGTCGTATTACGCGGGAGTTCCATTCGATTCACGGAGCTGTTTGCCAATGCCGCCTCGCGCACCGAGGTAGTCGTCACATTTCTTGCGCTGCTCGAGCTGATCCGCATGAAACGTCTGCGCATCGTGCAGATCGACCCCTTTTCCGAGATCGAAATCCACGGCATTTACCCCTCTTAATTTTCCCCAATAACGGCGGGCGAAAACGGAAGCAGCGTCGCGATCTCAGCGATGACTGTGCCGTGGTCGCGCACATCGTAATGGAACCCGCGGAACCCTACTTCGCGGGCCGATTTGACGTTGGATAATAGGTCGTCGATGAAACCGGTGTGCTCCGGGACGATGTTGAATCGCCGGGCTGCGAGCTGGAAAATCTCCGGGTCGGGCTTGGCCATGCGGACCTCGTGGGAATAAATACCGTCTTCGAAATTCTGGAAGACGGGATACGTTTCGAGAATGTGTTCCAAGTGGATCGCGCTGGTGTTCGAGAGCAAATATAGCGGGAGCTTGCCCCGGACTGACTCGACGAAATCCACCATTGGCTGGTTGATCGTAAAGATGTCTTTCCAGATGTCGGAAAAATCCCTCGGAGTGCCGCGGAAATGCAGGGCTTGGACCACGCCATTTTCAAATGTTTCGCGACTTATCGCTCCCGATTCGCAAAGATCTTTCAGCCGCTCCACCTCGGCCATCGAAGCGACATCGAAACCGTCGCTCAGGCGGTCAAGTTTTTCATAGGCGACACGAAAATCGAATTCCAATAGAACGTTTCCAATGTCGAATATAAGGGCCTGCAGCATTTGCAGTGATCGTGTAACGAAAAATTTCGCGACTGTCGAGAGTTGGTTGAAACCCATTTCGGGCAACCCTCCAGTCTCCAACCGAATTTCGTCTCTGCTGATGCTCCTTTGGAAATGTCGGACGCGTCATTTATCTGCCAGTGAATGGCATGAAACTCGTCCGGCGACGGCCTGATTCGAGTTTAATCCCGATCCAACTGAGCCCGCACCACCTGGGCGAGCGCTGCGGAGAGATACGGCTTCGGCAGGAAATTAACGCCCTCCTCGACTTCTTCATCGGCGTCGAGCGTTTCCTTGTTGAAACCGCTCGTGTAGATGATTTTTAAATCGGGCTTTTTCTTGCGGAAATGGCGGGCCAGATCGCTGCCGCCGATACCGCTCGGCATCACGACGTCGGTTAAAAGCAGATCAATCTCGCCTTGGACGGACTTCCATTTCTCCATCGCTTCCTCGCCCGACTCGGCGGTGATGATCTCGTAACCGTAACTTTCCAGAACGTTGCTGGCGAGCGCGAGAAGGGCGGGCTCGTCCTCGACGATGAGAATCTTTTCCGCGCCGCCTGAAACTTTGGCCGTTTCCAAGGGAGTTTCAGTCGGTTCATCGAGCCATTCCTGCGGCGTCGCAGGCAGAAAAATCCGGAAGGTCGCTCCCTGTCTCGGCTGGCTGGAAACCTCGATCCAACCGCGATGTTGTTTGACCGCGCCCTGGACTTCGGCCAGCCCGAGGCCGCGTTCCTTGCCGCCGCCTTTGGTGGAAAAGAAGGGCTCGAAAATCCGCCCGGCGATTTCGGGCTCGATGCCAGTGCCGGTGTCGGCCACGCTTAGGCAGACAAATTTCCCCACGCGTCCGCCCAGATGCGCGGAGAGCGTTTTCTCGTCGATCTCCAGCAGGCGCGTGGAAATGACGAGTTGCCCGCCGGTCGGCATGGCGTCGGAGGCGTTGGCGGCGAGGTTCGTGATGATCTGCTCGACCATGGCCGGATCGATCTGCACGGGCGGCAAACCTGGTGCGTAAGTCGTCTGCAAAGTGATCGTGTTTCCGAGGATGCCCTGGACGAGTTTGGTCTGACTCGTGAGCACTTCGTTGAGGTCGAGCGTCTTTGGCTGCATAACCTGCTTCCGCGAAAACGTAAGCAGGTTCTGGGTCAAATCGGCCGCGCGCTCGGTGGCAGTAACGATCCGCTGGAGGTGCTCGGTTTCCTCTTTCCGGCCTAGTACGCGCTGCTCCAGGAGTCCGGTGTAGCCCATGATGATGTTGAGCAGATTGTTTAAATCGTGCGCAATGCCGCCTGCGAGCTGGCCGACGGATTCCATCCGCTGCGCTTGGCGGAGTTGGTTTTCGAGGGTTAAGCGCTGGGAGATTTCAGTCGCATAACAATGGACGACCTGCGCTTCTTTCACCGGGAAGAACGACCAGGAAATGGTGCGTCCGCGCAAGTTGATCTCGTGCTGCAAAGTGGTCTGGCCCGACGCGATGCAGTTCTTGATAATCTCCTGCATGTCGAGCGGCAGAATAGCCAGATCGCCCTCGCTGCCGAGTGAACGGGCCAGTTCGCGGGCGGCTTCATTAAAGTAAATCAGGTTCGCCGACGAGGTGAACGACATGATCGGGAACGGACAAAACTTCGGCAGCGTCGTCAGCTTGCGATTCTCCGTTTCCAAGGAGCGCGCCTCCGAGACATCCTGCACGACGAGCATGAGCCCGGACTGACTGCCATCGCTTTCCAAGTCCGGAAAACTGCGCACCTGCACGAGGCGTTTGCGTCCGCTGCTTGCGACGATTTCCGCGTCATCAATGCGCGGGACCGGCTCGGTGGCAGTGAAAGATTCGAGTCGCAGTCGATTCAGCGAGTCGGGCGTGAAAAACGAATGATAAGTGTAACCCGCGAGATCATCCGGACGATCCATTTCCAGCAATCGGCACATCTCGTGATTGATCGTCGTCGTGTAACCGCCAGGGCCGAGTTTCCAGACGCCGACTGGAATCTCAGCGATAATTTGATTGCGCTGCTGCGCCTCAACATCGGGATTCACCGCCTGGGAAAACGACGCGGGCTGACCGGTGTCCACCACGATGCAAGTGGCGAAGAGCACAATCAGCAGGACGATCAGGAGAAGGCCGTAGAGGAAAATATCGCCGTCCGCACTCCCGAAGGAGCCCTTCAACAGCCAGCCGGTGAACGCGATGACAATGCCGACGCTCAGGCAACCGAAGACAATCGGAATTTTTCTACCGCCCCGCAGTTTGCTCGTGCCAAAGAGTGGAAAAGTCAGCCCTAGAAACAAGCAAAAGCTGACAAATGCCGGTAGAAGATAAGGAAAAGAGGTCGGAGCCGCCAGAAGCCACATGCGTTTTGGTGTGTTTGGGAAAGCTGTTTATGAGGAAGAAAGAGCGGCAGGTCAAGGGGGCGATTTTGTTTTAAACCCCGGCAGAGGGTCTCAGCCCCGGAAAACTACGTCCGATGCGGCTTTTTGAAGCGCGACGGCTGGACGTGAACTGCCGGTTTGACAACGGGCGGGCGCTCGTCCCGCCGGGCGACGTAAATGACGTGCTCCAGGCGTTTGGCGCGCTCGTGGGCTTTGCAAGGAACGGCATTCACGGTGAAACGGGCGCGCTCCAGACGATTCGCGAAACCAGCCTCGGGCGCAGCGGACCAAAACGTCACACAGCCGTCCTTGTTCAGCGCACGGCGGATCATGCCGAAACCGCTTCGGTCGTAGAGACGGGCATTTTTCGGCTGCACAAAGGACGTCGGCCCATTGTCCACATCGAGCAGGATCGCATCGTAACGCTCCGTGCTCCCATCGCGGATCAAGCGGAAAACGTCGTCCACGAAAACGGTCACACGCGGGTCGTCGAGAAGGTGGCCATTGATTTTCTGAAGAAATTCGCGGTTCCAAGTGACGACTTCTCCGAGCAATTCAGCCACATGCACCGTGGCGTGGGGACCGACCAGTTCCAGCACGCGCTTGAGGCTGTAACCTAGGCCGAGGCCGCCGATCAACACCCGGGCGTCTGGTTTCGCACCCAACAACGGACAGGCCAGGTCGGCCAGAAGCAACTCGGACACCGTCGAGGTCGTGCTCATGAGCTGGCGTCCGTTCAGCTTCAGGAAAAAATCGCCGTCGTGTTCGTGCAGGCTGAAACGGCTGCCGTCCGGAGTGTGCGTTTCGCCGAGTTGATGGGTTTGAATCATGTCCGCGGCAGCCTGGGCGACCGCCAACTCAAAGGCAAACCAAAGCCGCCGCGAACTTCATTCTTTCTGGGTTAGGGCGAGCCGCCAAAACCCCCACGCGAATCGCGTGCGATCCCCGGAACATCCCGACCAACAAGCTGGAAGCTGGCTTCAGCCTGCCTTACAGTCGCCGCTCCCATGTCCGAATCGCGTCTCCATTTCCAACTCCAGGCCCAGGCCACCGGCTCCCAGGCGCGCGCCGCCCGGTTCCAGACGTTGCACAATGAAGTCCTCACTCCGCTCTTCATGCCCGTCGGCACGCAGGCCACCGTGAAGGCCCAACTCCCACAGACGCTCGAAGACTCCGGGTCGCAGATTCTCCTCGCCAACACTTACCACCTCCTGCTTCGACCCGGCCCCGACGTTTTCCGGCGCTCGGGCGGCATTCACGGCTTCATGAGTTGGAAAAAATCCGTTCTCACCGACAGTGGCGGCTTTCAGATCTTCTCCCTGCCGCACTCGCGTTCGATGAGCGAGGACGGGGCGGAGTTTAAGAGTTACCTCGACGGACGCACCATCCTCCTGAGTCCCGAACTTTCCATCGAAACCCAAGTCGCCATCGGCAGCGACATCATGATGGCCCTCGACCAATGCATCCCCTCCACGGCCGACGAGGCCACCGCGCGCGCCGCCCTCGGCATCACCCAGCGCTGGGCCGAGCGGAGCCTCACGGCTCGCGGCGACTCCCCGCAGTCGATGTTCGGCATCATCCAGGGCGCGCTCTTTCCGCACTTGAGAAAAGAGAGCGCGGCCGGTCTCTGCGAACTGCCCTTCGATGGATTCGCCATTGGCGGTCTCGCCGTCGGGGAAACCCGGGCCGAGCGCGAGGACATGTGCGAATTTACCGCACGACTCCTCCCCTCCGACAAACCCCGCTACCTCATGGGCGTCGGCACCCCGCTCGACATCCTGGAAGCGGTCCATCGCGGCGTGGACATGTTTGATTGCATCATTCCCACCCAAGTCGCCCAACGCGGCGGGGCGTTTACCTCGCGTGGTTTCCTGCAACTCCGCCGGGGCGTTTACAAGTTTTCCCAGGAAGCCCTCGACCCCGAGTGCCCCTGCCCCACCTGCGCCCGCTACTCCCGCGCCTACCTGCATCACCTTACCAAAACTGGCGAAGTCCTCGGCTGGCAACTCCTCGGCCAGCACAACTTCCATTTCTATCACCAGCTCATGCGCGACATCCGGCAGAGCATTCTCGAAGACCGCTTTCTGACGTTGTATCACGAGAAACGCGCCTTCCTCCACGCCACCGACTTCGACAATCCCGTGCCCGTCATCGTCAGGAAACCGAAGCGTCCCAGACTCCAGCTTGGCGCGTTTGAAGTGCATCTCGACCCGCAAAGCGGAGCCAGCATTCGGCACACAGAGTCGGGCGAAATCATGCACGGCCGCCTGCCGCCGATGCAAGAGGCGCGGGAGCTTTACGTGCAGCAATCCGATCTCACCAATCGACTGCAACTCCACTCAGAACCGAGAAACGCCGCACCGCTCGTCCTCTGGGACGTCGGTCTCGGGGCCGCTGCCAACGCCATCGCCGCCATCGAATGCTATGAAAGTCAGCTCCACCCCGTGCGCCCCTTGCACATCGTCAGCTTCGAGAACGACCTCGACGCCCTCCGACTCGCCCTCAGCCATCGCGACCTCTTTCATTACTTGCGCCACGGCGGACCCATCACCCTCCTTGAAAAAGGAAAATGGCAGTCGCGCACCCATCCGGGCCTCACATGGGAACTCCTCCCCGGCGACTTCCTCGAGACCATCACCCACACCCACTCCGCGCCCGACCTCATCTACTACGACATGTTTTCCAGCAAAACGACGCAGGCCGTCTGGAGCATCGAGGCCTTTCGCCGACTCTCCGCTGTGTGTGGCCAGCGCCCGTGCGCCTTGTTTACATACACCTATTCCACCGCCGCGAGAGCCGCCCTGCTCGTTGCCGGTTTCCATGTCGCCGCCGGTCAATCGACTGGTACTCGCGCCGAAACCACCGTCGCCTTGACCCCTTCTGCCGTCGGCACATTGCCCCTCTCCTCCTCTGTGCCCTCCGTGTCCTCCATGGTTAAATTCCCCCTCTTGGGACTCGATTGGCTCGAAAAATGGCAACGCTCAGACGTGCCCTTCCCCTCCGACACCCCCCCGGACAGCGTCCTGGGTCTGCGCCAAATCCTCCTTTCTCATCCCCAGTTTGCCGCAACCGTTTGAACCCTCGGGAGCCTCGCGCTCCCTGAACTACCTGCCATTCCGCCCGTATCCCCGAAGCTTTGTAAGAACCACGTCCGCTGGCTATTCTCCGGCCAACGGCTCGAAATGGAGGCCTAAGTCCGCTTCGAGCTGGGCGATTTTATGGCGTTCGTCTGGTTCGATGAGACAGATGGAAATGCCTTTTTTTCCGGCGCGAGCGGTGCGACCGGAGCGGTGGGTGTAGTATTGTTGCTTCTCGGGCAGTTGCCGGTGGATGACAAAGGAGAGGCCTTCCACGTCGATGCCTCGTGCGGCGACGTCGGTCGCGATGAGGAATCGGGTGCGTTCCTTGATGAAAGCGCGCATCACTTTGTCGCGATCCCTTTGACTGAGGTCCCCTTGCAGCACGGCGACGGAGATGTCGCGTTTGGCGAGTTGTTCGCCCAGGCGAATCGCGCCGATGCGGGTGCGGCAGAAGATCATCCCGCGCTCGGTCTCCTTTGAAAGTAAGAAATTGGCAATCCAGTCGTCTTTATCGTCGCGCAGGCAGACCACGGTGCGGTGGGCGATGTTGCGGTTGACGACATTGGTTTTTCCGACATGGATGACCTTTGGATCGGCGGACATGGAGTCGGAGATGAGACGCTGGAGTCTCTCGGGAAACGTGGCGGAAAAGAGCCAGGTGCCGCGACGGGATGCGCGGGTCATTTCGGCAATGCGGACGACTTCCTCGCGAAAGCCCATGCTGAGCATTTCGTCGGCCTCATCGAGCACGAGGTACTTCACAGCGTCGAGCGAAACGGCACCGGCTTTGAGCAAGTCGGAGAGGCGACCGGGCGTGGCCACGACGATGTGCGTGGGGCGTTGCAAACGTGCGATCTGGAGATCGATCTTGTCGCCGCCGCCGGTGACTTCGATGAAGATCTTCGCCTTGGAAAACTTGGTGAAGCGAAAGAGTTGTTTGCCGATTTGCTGGGCCAATTCCCGTGTGGGTGAGAGGACGAGCGCCTGAAGTTTCGGATTGGCGGGATCGATCTTAGTGAGAAGCGGCAGGCCAAAAGCCGCTGTCTTGCCCGTCCCCGTCTGCGCCTGGGCGACGAGATCTCCGCCATTTCGGATGAGATACGGAATGGTATTTTCCTGAATGGACGTGGGCTGAGTGATCCCGAGGGCATCGAGACCCAGAATAAGGTCCTCTGGGACGCCAAGTTTGGAAAAGGGTGACATAAGTTTTAGAAATGAATTCGCCAAGCAGATTGCACGTCCGTCGGCAGGGCGACGAGCAGCAAATCGAGCGGAGGAGCCATTCGCATGGAACCGCGATGGAGCGAACGCTAGAAACCAGTCAAAGGCCCGGCGGCCACTCCACATCCCCGAGCTCCGGTGGAAGCTGCGTCGGATCGGTCGGATAAATCAGCGAAAGATCCATCGGCGACTGCAAGCCTTGGAGAAACTCCAATTCCTCCGCCGCGCCTACGATCAGCCAGACCCCGCCGTGACGCGGCACCGTCAGCGTCTCCCATTCGATTGGAACTCCCGTGGTTTTTGCATCGGCAGGATTTTCATCCGAGTTCCAATCCACTCTCGCCACCCGCATCCGCCCGGTGCCTTCCAGCACTAAATAAAACTCCTCCGAGCGAATGTGTTTGTGCAGCGTATTCGCGCTCCCCGACGGCAACCGCCAGAGCTGCGCGCCCATCTTTTCGCTGCCCGTCCGCTCGAGAAAATCCGCGTTCGGAATCCGCATCAGATTCGACGGCCGCCAATGTAAGTCGTCCGGTGCGATCAGGTGAAAGCCGCTCGCTGTTTTCATCGCGCCAGCATCTCCAAAACTGTCGCGCGTGCGCAAAAGAAAAGTCCTCCTAACCATCGGCCGCAGAGTGCGGAAAAAAAAGTCATTCGACTTCCATCCGACTCTGCGGCGGAGCGTCCGCCGGTTGCTGCAACGCGCCTTACCAGGTCCGCGTATCTTCCAGCGCCTCGCCAGTTTCCAGCATCGTCTTCAAACTCGATAAAATCACCGGCCAGCCATTCGAGACTGCCTCGATGAACTTCGATTGACCGCGATCCATCTCATGCAGCACGGTTAATTTCACCATCCCGTCCTTCGGCTCCAGCGTGTAGGTCATCCTCGACACGCCCTCCGCTTTCTTCTCCTCCTGCATCTCGTGCTGCCAGCTCAGGACGAGCCGTTTCGGAGGGTCGAGTTCGAGAATTTCCCCGCCATCCACGACCGTGCCGTCCGGTGCTGTGCTGTGCCATTTGGCTCCCGCCCGAATCTCCCCGTGCAAGGTCGTGGCCCAGAAGAATTCCCGGGGAACCTCGGTTTCTGTGATCGCCGCCCAGAGTTTCTCCGGCGTGGTGCGAATGAAGGTGACGTAAACGAATGTGCTTTTTTCCATGGTGATCAGTTAGTTGTGTTGGTTGTTGTCTTCGAGACCCTGCTTCAGATCGCTGAGCGCCTGGAGGCGGTCGCGTTCATACTTGGCAATCCAGCGCTCGTAGATCTCGTGCAGCGGCACCGGATTCAGGAAATGCAGCTTCTCGCGACCGCGCCAGACTACCGCGACGAGATTGGCCTCTTCGAGAAGAACCAAATGCTTCGTCACCGCCTGTCGCGTCATTGCCAGATGTGCGCACAACTCCGACAACGTCTGACCGTTCTCAGCGTGCAACGCATCCAGCAACTTCCGCCGACTCGCATCGGCCAGAGCGCGAAAAACTGCATCCATCGCCGTCATTATGCAACCATTCAGTTGCATGTCAAGGCGCGATCCAGCTGCAATATGTTTTCTCGATTCGTCTGCGAGTGCTAAACGTCGCTCTCTTTCGGTTTTCGCCAGCGGACAATGATATTGATATGATTTTTATCGTATCGAATCCGCCACGGGTTCCATTCCAGCACGAGGTCTTTGATTAAAAAACAGCCCACCATCGCCACAAGAGTCAGCTCAGTCATCTCCCAGCGGGTCCACACGAGCGGACGACCGATTCCGCAAGCCATCAAAACCACCGCGAGCAATAACGTGGTAACACCCAAAGTGGTTTCCAGGCACATACACTGCATCTCGACTTTTTCCGAAGCAGCCATCCTTCGCGACGCGGCCAGACGATAAAGATCGCGCACCAGGCTCTGCACAAAAACAAGGAGCGTGAGGAAAAACAGCATTTTCCCAACAGTCAAAGTCGATGGAAGCAAAGGGGCCGCGGCCCAGACTATTCCCGTGGCGAGAAAGATTAGACCGAGTTCGACTTTTTCTGAGGTGACCATGGATCTTGTTTGCTAGTCCGAAAACTAACCAGATTGAGATGCCACTATTCTGGTGTAATCTTCGCGTGTGTGTCCCCGGAGCTATGATCGGGCTGTTAGTAGATTCGATTACAACGCCAGCTTGCCGAGGAGATCGGGGCGGGTTCGCAGCACGCGCTTGGCGATTTTTCGGAACTCGCTGACCCACTCTTTGAGCAAACCAAAAGCTTTGTCCCGCGTATCGGTGGCTTTCTTGGCCGCACCTACCGCTAGTAATTGCGTTTTGGAAAGATCACTCACGCTTTTGATGCCCGCGAGCTGCGCATCGATGGCTGCAGGCGAATAACCACGCTTGGTTAGCTTCGCGCTATAAGTCGCCGTTTTGCCCGCTGCATAGGAGGACTTCGCCGCCGTGAGAAACTTCTGCAAATCCTGAGGAGTGGACCCTTTCAACCCCAGCGCGATCTGCTCCGCGCTTGTGGGATAGACCGCACGGGCAATCTCGCGATAATCCGAAAAATCCTTCCGCTCCTCTGCCTCCATCTTGCCGAGATTTTCGGTCGAGCGTTTCGCCACTCCCATCGCTGTCTGCCGTGCATTGTAACCCGCCTGCGCTGGTTCCTGAAAATCGGTGATCGCCGTCGCGAGATCGGCTGGTGCATAGCCAATCCCACCGATGAACGTCTGGATCTCCGCATCGTCGCGCGCAGCTTCCATCAGCGTCAACGCCGCACTGATGTCATTGGCCATCTGCTGATCCTGCTCCGCCTGTTTGCGGATTTTCTTTTCAGCGGGAGTTTCGTTAAGAATCGGAGAATCAGGCATAATAGTTAGGTTTGTTAGAAGTGATGAATCGCGTTACAGCCAGTTCTACGGATAATTCGTTAAAATAGATAGTAAAATCTGAAAAAAATCTCGCTCTCTTTCAAATCCCGTCCTGCCGTTTCCCATTTTCAAACTGGCATTCAGCGACTTCCGCATGGCATTTGACGACTCCCACGCGGCATTCGATGACTTCTTGGTGACGTTTGGTGACTCCTGTATGACATTCAGCAACTTCCTGATGGCGTTCGACGACTCACGCTCAGCCTTTGATGAATACCGCATGGCGTCCACTGCTACCTCCATGACATTTAGCCGCTTGCGGACCGCATTCGGCAACTTCATCTCGGCTTTTTCTGGCTGAACCGCGCACTACTTAAAATCAGTCAAGATGTATTGACTAACCCATTGCCCCATACACACCATCTATTTCAAGATCAGATCCCTAAGTTACAATATTAATATGTCTGCCCTATCGCAATGGTTCACGACTCTAACAGCCACTGATAGAATTTCTCTGTTTGTTGGAATTGGCTCAATCGCTATTGGCATAGTTGCCGCTCTCGCAGGCGCATGGTTTGGCTCTTACTCAGCATTCAAGCTCGCGCGGCGCCAAGTGCAACAAGACCTACGAGAAAAAAGACACAGTGCTCTGATTGCCACACAATACGCTTTAATGTCTCAGTGGAACCTGTTAGAGGGTATACGCCAAAACTTTCTTGAGCCTTACCGAAACGAAAACAAGAGGTTTATTAAAATGGACATCCTTTTCGTAACGGAACGGGCACTATCTATCCCTCTCTCTGAAATAACATTCATTGCCGAATCCAATGATGCCAATTTGTTTCAAGAAATCTATCTTTCGGAGCAGCGCTATTTAGCATGCCTTAACGGATTGGAAATATTGCGTAACGAAGTGGAGAGATTTCATAACAACCCTAATCTGCTTCATAAGGACTTTGATACCACAACCGGGATCGCTCGACTGGAACCTGCAAAACCGGGCATCGACCTTAATCGCGAAACATTTCGGCTTAAAGAGGCCACTGATGGGGTGTATAATGTGGTTGATAAGACCTTGCCCGCGATAGCTGAGATGATACCGAAGCTTGCGAAGTTTATGCTAAAGGAGTTTCCTAAAGAGAAAGCTTTGGGGTTCACTCCAATAAGCAAAAGCCAAACACCCTCCTGAGCTCAAACCTTAGGGGGCCCAATTGGACTTGGCATGAGGGCCGAACCTTGCAAATAACGTCCATGAAGCGGGAGCTTCAAAAACAACCGCGTCCCCAAGCCAGAGCTTGGGAACGAGTGGATCGCGGCCCCGTTTTTCTATCGGTTACTTTATGCGCCAAGCGACTTCGCAGGCCAAGTATTCGGCGACGACAATGCGAATTACCAAACCGCCACCATCGTCGATTGCGAGGTAGCGGTAATATCCGTCCTGCACTTCAACCCAATCATTTACCAACAATCCGACTTGCGATTTCACTCCAGTCTCTGACCGAAGAACCAGTTGCGTCACCAGCATCCGCTGAAGTCCTCATGAACCAACCTCGCCAAACAACTGTTGCACGTGAGCCGCATCGAAAGATTCGCGCATCTCATCGGACATTGATGCAAGCGGCCCGCACCAGAAGTGATCCGGGGCTTCGCGGCAGGGCTGACTCAAATCAAACGCCGCGTGACCGCGTGCGAGCTTAAGCATCACATTCTGCATTCGGTCTGTCTCAACGCGGAATTCGACTCGGCCATCAACTTGGTTTCTCGACGCTTCGATTCGCGCTCGTAATGCGGGCGACCTACGTAGTGATCGAGCGACCGAAGGTCGTCTTATCCCATTCGGATCTGTAGAACCTGCGAGAACCGCTTCAAGAAGACAGACAACATATTCTTCGTCCTTAGAAAATCCCTGGTTGCACTGCTCGCAGCAGCCCACGACAGGTAAGTTTTCTGGGTAGGGCGGCTCTAGCAGGATTCGTGAAGGAACGTGATCTCTGGTCTCAGCAGGGGCTCCGCAATAGACGCAGCCGTTAATTAGCCTATTGTCAGCGAAATTCTGAAGCTGGTTCATACTTCCGCTTCACTCCCATATATCGGGAAACCTATCGAATCCGCGAGCCTTGTCCTCTTCGACGACCGTGACCTCTACTTCATCTCGCTTTAGGTAACGAATTGCTCTGAACCGATGATTGCCCGCAGTTACCTCATTGAATTGGTTTATTGTGATCGGGTGAGGATCGGCTTGATCCAGCCAAGCTTCCTTAGTTTAAATCAATTCCGCTATACGCTCGTTATGGTATTCGTGCATCAAGCGATCCATTTCAGCAGGATCCTTTGTCTTGCTCGCGATCTCGGGCGCGACCTCACTCTTGTAGTGTTGATCCATGCCTTTCTGGCTGAATCTTCCTTGGTCGATTGACTTCTGAACTCCTGCTCGGGTTGGATCAACCCTCTCGCCAGTAGCAAAGACGTAGGGCGACTGCTTTAGCATGCTTACCTTGAGTTTCGGCATATATGGATCAATCTCACGCCTTCGCGTAAAGCTCGGCTCCTTTTTCGGCGAACTCGGCGGATTTTTCGGCCATGCCTTTGGCTAACGCTTCTTCTTCGCTGATTTGTTGTTCGGCGGCATATTTGCGAACATCTTCGGTGATTTTCATGTCTTTAGGGGATTCGGATTCACGCGTCATTCTTTGACAAACTCATTGAGTCGCCCTGATTGAGATGAATGAGAGGATGGCCGGAGAGTTTTTCGCGTTGGCTGGTTTCGTCAAAAAATTTATCCAGATCGTGGTCGTAAGCTGCCGACAAAGCGTCTTTGGCCCGCCACACTTCCTGGAGAACCAAGTCGCCGGTGGTTTTTAAGGGTTGCTGGTTAGTCGATGTGTTCATGGTCGTTCTCCATCAGTTCTTCTGGCGTGCAAATAACAGGAAGGGTGATGCCAACACTTTCCGCCAGTTTGCGCAGCCGCGCTTGAATGGCTGCGTTGGCGATGTGCCGACAATTCCAACTCAAGAGAATATCCATTTTGTAGGCACTGGCGAGGGCAATGTGCGCGGCGTCGCGTTCGGCTGTGGCAGGCAGTAGTCCCGAGACTAGGACTTTTTGGGTAAATTCCTTGATCTCTCCGGTCACTTGTAAAAGAGGAAATCCAGTCAGCAGTTCCAAGCGGAGTTGCGCCATGGCTTTCTCTCCGAAAGAAATTTCATCCAGCACGACTTGGGAGGCAAAAAGTTCGTGCTTGGCGCGTTGGAAATCCCACCAATCGCGGGTGAGTTGCTGGCGGGCAGCCTGCAGAAGATCGCGGGCTGGACGAGCCACGATGTAGCTGGGGATCGTGCTCTCGATGTAGATGCGCATTGGTTATGCCTTCGCGTAAAGCTCGGAACCGGCTTCGGCGAACTCGGCGGATTTTTCCCGCATTCCTTTGGCGAGGGCTTCTTCTTCGCTGATTTGTTGTTCGGCGGCGTATTTGCGGACGTCTTCGGTGATTTTCATCGAGCAGAAGTGGGGGCCGCACATGGAGCAGAAGTGGGCGGTTTTGGCTCCTTCTTGAGGGAGGGTTTCGTCGTGGAATTCCCTCGCGGTGATGGGGTCGAGGCCGAGGTTGAATTGGTCTTCCCAACGGAATTCGAATCTGGCTTTGCTGAGGGCGTTGTCGCGGTATTGTGCGCCGGGATGGCCTTTCGCGAGATCGGCGGCGTGGGCGGCGATTTTGTAGGTGATGACGCCGTCTTTGACGTCTTTTTTGTTGGGCAATCCGAGGTGTTCCTTCGGGGTGACGTAGCAGAGCATGGCGCAGCCATACCAGCCGATCATGGCGGCGCCGATGCCGCTGGTGATGTGGTCGTAGCCGGGGGCGATGTCGGTGGTGAGGGGGCCGAGGGTGTAGAAGGGCGCTTCGTGGCACCATTCGAGTTGTTTGGCCATGTTTTCCTCGATCATGTGCATGGGGACGTGGCCGGGACCCTCGTTCATGACTTGCACGCCTTTGGCCCAGGCGCGTTCGGTGAGTTCGCCCTGGACTTGGAGTTCGCCGAATTGCGCTTTGTCGTTGGCGTCGGCGATGGAGCCGGGGCGGAGGCCGTCGCCGATGGAGAAGGCGACGTCGTAGGCGGCGCAGATGTCGCAAATGTCGTCCCAATGGGTGTAGAGGAAGTTTTCCTGGTGATGCGAGAGGCACCATTTCGCCATGATGGACCCGCCGCGGGAGACGATGCCGGTCATGCGGGAGGCGGTCCAGGGGATGAAACGCAGGAGGACGCCAGCGTGGATGGTGAAATAATCGACGCCTTGCTCGGCCTGCTCGATGAGGGTGTCGCGGAAGATTTCCCAGGTGAGTTCCTCGGCTTTGCCGTTCACTTTTTCGAGGGCTTGATAGATCGGGACGGTGCCGATGGGGACGGGGGAGTTGCGCAGGATCCATTCGCGGGTGGCGTGGATGTTTTTGCCGGTGGAGAGGTCCATGACGGTGTCGGCGCCCCATTTGGTGGCCCAGCGCATTTTTTCCACTTCCTCTTCGATGGAGGACGCGACGGCGGAGTTGCCGATGTTGGCGTTGATTTTGACGAGGAAGTTGCGGCCAATAATCATAGGCTCGGACTCGGGGTGGTTAATGTTGTTCGGAATGATGGCGCGTCCGGCGGCGACTTCGGCGCGGACGAATTCGGGGGTGATCTCGGCGGGGATGCGTTGGGGGAATCTGTTGAAAATGGAGGGAGTGTAAGGGGAAGTTGAAGGCGAGTCGCCTTCAACGGCACGCGAGTCGCGTGCGCTCCCCGAAAGTTGGGCGCTGCCGATGTGTTGTTTTTGGAGGTCGGTGCGGTCATTGTCCTGGCCGAAATCAGAAATCTTAAATCCTAAATTAGAAATGCTTTTTTGGTTCTCGCGGATGGCGATGAATTCCATTTCCGGCGTGATGATGCCCGCTTTAGCGTAAGCGTATTGGGTGACGGTTTGGCCGGTTTTGGCACGGAGGGTTTTGCGTTTCAGACCGGGAAATTCGACGAGGCGATTGCGTTCGGCCTGGCTGGCAAACTCAGCGTGTTTGCCACTAAGATAACCGTCGTCCATCGGCTGCACGCTGCGTCCGCTGACGATTTCGACATCTCCACGGTCGAGAATCCATTTCTCGCGAAGCGCTGGCAGTCCCTGGCTCGAATCGCAGGCGACATCGGGGTCGCCCCACGGGCCGCTGGTGTCATAGACGCGGACGGGTTCGTTTTCCAAGACGCGGCCGTTGAAGTCCTTGGTGGAAGCGAGGGAAATTTCGCGCATCGGCACGCTGACAGTCGGATGTAACTCGCCTGAAACGTAAACTTTGCGACTGGCCGGCAGCACGTCGGAGCTGTGGGGAATGGGGGCGGCGGTTTCGGGGTTGGGAGCGGTGAGTTGGGAGTCCATAAATGAAAAAAGCCAGGCGCGAGCGGGGCGTCATGGCTGAGAGATTCGTCTGGAACTCGATTGGAAAAAGTTCCGCTCCCTTCGACGGTGTTAGCCGCATCAGGTTCAAAGGGTCGTCCGGTTTTTCCAGACCTCTCAGCTCGTGGCTCCCCTGCTTGTCCGGTGGAGAATACGGGATGCGGCGCGGGGCGTCAATGCTCCTCCGCACGCGGGACTCAGTTGGACGAAGGCAAAGGGTGCCCTTTTTTTAACACTTCGGCAATTTTCCACCGGCCCAGTCGGGTTGCTGGTGAAGGTGATAAAGCATCTCGCCAGCTTTGCGCACGAGGAGCACTCCCTCATCCTCGCGGTTAGCGAAACTCTCCACATCGATTGTGGCCGGATCGCGATATCCGAGGTTGATTCGCTCGCAAACCTCGCGCGGGATGCCGGTGGCCAAAGTTACGCGGATACGGCATCGCTCGACCCCGTTTTCCATTTTGCCGATGCCGCGCACATGCGTCGAATGGGCGAGCGTGCCCCAGGGGTAATGTTTGAAGTCTTCCCATTGCGCGAGGAAGTAATCGACGCAGTGATAACCGATCTCCTCGATGAGACGGCCATGCACGACGGAGACCTCGCGAATATGCGGCGCGTAAATGATCAGCTCGCCACCGTCGGCCACCACCGGCTCGAGCTTATACATGCACTTCCCGCCGACCCAAAGCTCGTCATACATTTTCGGTGCGCAGGAGAGGACGGTATGGAACGGCTTGTCCTTGTAGACGATGTGCAGTTGGCGCGAGAGCTCCGAGGCTTCGTCCCAGGCGGTCTCCGGCGTTCCGGCGAAAAGGCCCGCCAGCTTCGCTTCCCTCACTACCAGGCAAAAGCAGAGCTTGTCCACACGCACCATCGAACCGGCGAGATCGACCACTTGGCGCACCGGCGTCCACTTGTTGCCGATGATCATCGGGTTCGTGACGACCGCCCCGAGCCAGTGGAAAAAATTCAGCACCTCGGGACCGCTGACTCCTGGGAAAAGATATTTGTTGCCACCGGAAAACCCCACAACCTCATGGGGAAAAACCGGGCCGATGATAATGATCTGATCGTAATCGAACACCCGACGGTTGATTTTTACCTCCACTTCCATCGCGAAGAGACTGTTGGTTAGGTCGCTGATTTCGGCGGCGGAAATGGTGCCGATGGTTTTGAGAGCGGCCGGATTGTCCCACTCATGATTAAATAGTTGCACACGTAGGTATTTTTCCTGGCGCTCCTCCAATGTGATTTCGAGGCGCTCGCAGATCGCTGCCTCGCTCATCGGCGGATGTGTGCCGAGGGCCACCATTACATCGCAAGCCGCCGTGGCCGCACCGATTTGCGCGTGGATGGCTTTGAAGAGCATTCCGACCGGCGCGGTGCGCGTGGCGTCCGGCACGATCAGCAACACGCGTTTTCCCTGATAATTATCTGCCGGACAGGCGCGAGCGACGACTTCGCTGACATGCCCGGGAGTGACACTCGCGCCCGAGGCCGCGACTTCCGCGATGGCTTTCATATTGTTTGGGAAAGAAAGCCGCCGTCCACGCGCAGATCGATGCCGGTGACGAATCCGCTCGCTGGCGTGCTGGCTAGGAAAATCACCGCGCCGATCAGCTCATGCGCCTCGCCGAAGCGCGCCATCGGCGTGTGGCCGAGAATCGATTGCCCCCGCGCGGTGGGTGATCCGTCCTCATTGAAAAGTAAGCGCCGGTTCTGTTCGGCAGGAAAAAACCCGGGGGTGAGGGTATTCACGCGGACGCCGCTTTGCGCCCATTCGCGTGCGAGAAACTGCGAGAGGTTGAGCACCGCCGCCTTCGCCGCCGAATAAGCGACCACCCGGCTGAGGGGCAAATGGGCGGAGACGCTGGCGATGTTAATCACGCTCCCTTTTCCGCGCCGCACCATCGCCGGGCCAAATTCCTGACATGGCAGGAGCGCACCGCCGACTAGGTTGAGGTCGAAACTCGCGCGCCAGTCGTCGGGCTGGATTTTCTCGAAAGGCAATTCCGTGGTGACGGTGACTTTCGGGTCGTTGCCGCCGGCGGCGTTGACTAAAATGGTGGGCACTCCGAGAGCGGCTACGATTTCCTGGTGGGCGCGGGCGAGGCTTGCAGCGTCCATCGCATCCGCAGAAAAAAACTGGGCGCGTCCGCCCGCGTCGGTGATTCGCTCCACACATGCCGCGCCGCGTCCGGGATTGCGTCCGAGCACCGCCACATTCGCGCCGGCACTCGCGAGACCTTCCGCGACGGCACCTCCGAGCGAACCAGTCGCGCCGATAACCACCGCCACGTCTCCAGACAAATCAAAGAGATTCGTCATGACTTAAAATTCCCAAACAGATTTCGAAGCATGGCACTCAAAATATCTGGCAGTGATTTATTTTGAAAGCTCCCTGATCGGACGTCGGCGCTTGAGTATGGCAAAGGTGGACATCCTCTTCCAAATAACGCATGATCAGACTTCTCATGCCCCCCCTGAGTTCGATCCGAGCCCATCATCGAGAGACTGCCTCTGGCAGAATGGGCTGCCCATAAACGATGAGTGCCGATCCGAAACATTCTCTCCGCCCGGTTGGCAGTTATCGCTGGGTGATCTGCGGCCTGCTCTTCTTTGCCACCACGGTCAATTACATGGACCGGCAGATTCTCTCGCTCCTCAAACCGATACTCGACGAGCAGCTTTGCTGGAGCAGCACACAGTTTGGCGCGATTAACGCCGCGTTTCAGGCGGCTTATGGCGTGAGCCTTTTTTTCTTTGGATGTTTCATCGACAAATACGGCACGAAGATCGGTTACGCGGCCTCCATCACCGCATGGAGCATCGCCGCCATCGGCCATGCGCTCGTTTCCTCGATTGGCGGGTTTTTTGTTGCCCGCATCGCGCTCGGCCTCGGCGAGGGGGGAAATTTTCCCGCGGCGATCAAGGCGACCGCGCAATGGTTTCCGAAAAAGGAGCGCGCCTTTGCGACCAGCCTCTTTAATTCGGGCGCAAACGTCGGTGCCATTCTCGCGCCCGCCGTGGTGCCGCCCATCGCGCTTTATTTGGGATGGCACTGGGCGTTTATTTTCGCCGGCCTGCTCGGCTTTGTCTGGCTGCTGGCGTGGTTTCCGTTCTTCGATTATCCAGAAAGCTCCAAGCGCGTATCCGCCGCCGAGCTGGCTTATATCGAATCCGACGTGTCCGCTGCGGGCGAAGGGGAGGGAAAGCTTCCGTGGCGCGAGCTGCTACGCCACCGCGAGGCGTGGTCCTTCATCACCGCCAAATTTCTCACCGATCCCATCTGGTGGTTTTTCCTCATCTGGCTACCCGATTTTTTCAAAAAAGCCCGCCATCTCGACATTAAGAACAGTTGGACCTTACTGGTCGCCATTTACTCAATCGTCACGGTGCTCAGCATCTTCGGCGGTTGGGTGACCGGCTGGTTAACCAGTCGCGGCTGGAGTGTGACCCGGGCGCGCAAGACGGGCATGTTCCTCTTCGCGCTCTGCGTCGTGCCGATCGCCTTTGCGAGCAGAGTGGGAGATTGGGCTGCGGTCTGCCTAATTGGACTGGCTGGCGCGGCGCACCAGGCCTGGTCCGCCAATCTCTTCACCACGGTCTCGGATATGTTTCCGAATCGCGCAGTGGCGAGCCTCACCGGGATTGGCGGCACTGCGGGTTCCATTGGCGGCATGATCTTTCCGATCCTGACCGGCATGGTGCTCGACCGATTTCCGATTCGGGGTTACGGCATCGTCTTTGCATTCTGCGGGGTAGCCTACCTCATCGCTTTTTTTGTGAATCATCTCCTCGCGCCGAAATTCGAACCGGTTCGACTTCAAGCTGAACCACTTTCATGAAAAGCTTCCTCACCGACGACTTTCTCCTGCAAAGCGACGTCGCCCGGGAGCTTTACCACGATTACGCGAAGTCGCAGCCGATCTACGACTATCATTCCCACCTGCCGCCGGCCCAGATCGCGGAGAACAAAGTCTTTGAAAACCTGGCTGAAGTCTGGCTGGCGGGCGACCACTATAAATGGCGGGCGATGCGTTGGAACGGCGTGCCGGAAAGATTTTGCACAGGAGACGCGAGTCCCTGGGAGAAATTTCTGGCCTATGCCCACACCGTGCCCAAAGCGGTGCGCAATCCGCTTTATCACTGGACTCACCTGGAGTTGAAATTTTATTTCGGCATCGAAGAACTACTCGACGAGTCCACCGCCAAATCGATCTGGAATCGCGCCAACGAGCAGCTTGCTGCGCTACCCGTGCATGAGTTGTTGAAGAAAAGCCGCGTGGCGGTTTCCTGCACCACCGATGATCCCGCCGACGATCTGGCGGCGCACCGAAAAATTCGCGACGACGGCCAGTTGACGACCCGCGTTTATCCGACTTACCGGCCGGACAAAGCGTTGCTGGTCGATCAGCCGGCGGTGTTCAACCCCTACCTCGCCAAGTTGTCGGAGGTGAGTGGGATCGAGTGCGGCAGCCTCGACGGATTGCTCTCCGCGCTCCGGCAACGGCACGATTGTTTTCATGATTTCGGCGGGCGGCTGTCCGATCACGGGCTCGCCATTTGCGAAGCCGGGGACTGCACCGACGCGGAGGCGGGCCGCACTTTCGACGAGGCTCGCGCCGGGCGGCAGGTGGCACCGGCAGACGCCAAAAAGTTCCGCTGTTACCTGATGCTTTTCTTTGGTCGGCTCGACGCGGAGAAAGGCTGGACCAAGCAGCTCCATCTCGGCGCATTGCGCAACAACAGCACTCGCCAGCTCCGTGCGCTCGGGCCGGACACTGGTTTCGATTCCATTGGCGATTCCCAGCAGGCCTGCGCGCTTGCGTGTTACCTCGACAAACTCGACCTCGACAACCGCCTGCCCAAGACCGTGATCTACAACTTCAACCCGGCGGACAATTATCTTTTTGCCACCATGGCCGGTAATTTTCAGGACGGCTCCGTGCCGGGCAAAGTGCAGTTTGGCAGCGGCTGGTGGTTCCTCGATCAAAAAGAGGCGATGGAATGGCAGCTCAACGCGCTTTCCAATCTCGGGCTGCTCAGCCGTTTTGTCGGCATGCTCACCGATTCGCGCAGTTTTCTCTCCTTTCCCCGCCACGAGTATTTTCGGCGCGTACTTTGCAATCTGATTGGCCGCGATGTGGTCAATGGCGAACTGCCCCGTGACCTCAAGCTGCTCGGTGGCATCGTGGCCGACATCTGCTTTCACAATGCCCGCGACTTCTTCGGCCTGGAAACACCCGATTCACATCTAAATTCGCCCATGGAAACTCGCAATTTTTGAGACTATGCAAAACTACAAACTTCTCGAAAAATTCACCATCGGCGTCGGGGACCGCTTTGCCCACCAAGCCAGGGCACAATTACGCGCCTGCCAGTGGCTCGCCCGCGATGGCGTGGAGGTCTCGCCCGTCTGGAACAAGAGCCACCGCGAACACAACCTCATCGGAAGCGAGCCGGCGAGCGTTCCCGCCGCCGCGAGCGAGGCCGTGGAGTCCTTGGGCTGGCAGGGCGGCTGGCATGTCGATGCCGATCACATCGGCCTCCAGACCGTGGATCGTTTCATCTCGCACTCGGATTTTTTCACCCTCGACGTAGCCGATTTCATTGGTCAACCGGCGGCCTCCGAGGACGTGCAAGCCTTTGTTAACCGACACCCGGAACTCGTCGGCGAGATCACGATCCCCCAGATCCAGTCGCCCTTTCAAACCGACCGCGCGGAGATCGAGCGCATTGTCGGCAAGTTCCTTCTCGCCGTGCGGGAGGCGGGTAAAATCTACCGTCACATCGCGGCACAAAAGGGCGCGGAAAACATGATCACCGAGGTCTCCATGGATGAAACGGACTCGCCGCAGACCCCGCCGGAGTTACTGGTGATCCTTGCCGCGCTGGCCGACGAGGGCATTCCCGCGCAAACCATCGCGCCGAAATTCACCGGACGCTTCAACAAGGGCGTCGATTATGTCGGCGACCTGGCGCGGTTCGAGAAAGAGTTTCACGATGACCTGGCCGTGGTCGCCTTTGCGATTGCGCGCTACGGTCTGCCCGGCAGCCTGAAACTCAGCGTCCACTCGGGTAGCGACAAATTTTCCCTTTACCCCATCATCCGCCAAACCCTGCCCAAGTTTAACGCCGGCCTGCACCTCAAGACTGCCGGCACAACCTGGCTGGAGGAACTTATCGGGCTCGCCGAGGCGGGCGGTGAAGGGCTGGCATTCGCCAAGGAAATATACGCCGAGGCCTTCACTCACATCGCTGAGCTGACCGCGCCCTACGCCACGGTGATCGACATTGACTTGAGTCAGCTGCCTGGTGCCCAGGAGGTCTCTGATTGGACTAGCGATCAATTCACCGGCGCCTTGCGGCACGATCAAAAAAATCCCCTCTTCAACCCAAGCTTGCGCCAACTCCTGCATGTTTCCTTCAAATTGGCGGCAAAAGCGGGCCAACGTTACCTCGACTTGCTCGATGCAAACGAGGAAATCATCAGTAAAAACGTGACCGGGAACCTCTACTCTCGGCACCTGCGCCCGCTCTTCGTCGGAAAATAAAAATTTACGGAACCGCGCCCGCCCGCTGAGACCGGTGCCAATCTAATTTTCAAAAGCAGCGAGACTCTGACGATGAAACTCGTAAGGAAATTTGCCGAGAGCGGGCTTGCGGACGCTGGTTTCAGTGTTACCCTGACCTCCCAATTTTCGCATCTTATGAAAGCTGACATCCATCCCAATTACGTCGAAACCAACATCGCCTGTGCCTGCGGAGCCGTTTACCACACACGCTCCACTAAAAAGGACATCCGCATCGGCATCTGCGCCGCCTGCCATCCGTTCTTCACCGGCGAACAAAAATTCGTCGATACCGCTGGCCGCATCGAGAAGTTCTCCCGCCGCTACGGCACGGAGAAATCCGGGCGCGCTGTCAAAAAAGCTTAGCTTCATCTCGTTCGAACTTGAGACGGTGATTGCGCCCGCGCGCTTTCACCGTTTCGCGTTTTCCGGCCCCATTTCACTGTAACTCCCATGGATTTTTCGCCTCTGATTGAGAAACGCCGCGCCCGCTTCGTCGAACTCGACGCGGAGATATCGTCGTCGAATCTCTTCGAGAATCCGAAGCGCGCCCGGACGATCATGACCGAGCACGCGCAGACGAAGAAACTGCTCGACGCTTGGGAGGAATTGCAGAAATGCCAGCGCGAACTCGTCGAAAACACCGAGATGGCGAAAGAGGAAGACAAGGAAATGGCCGAGATGGCCGCCGCCGAGATTCCCATGTTGGAGAAACGCATCGCCGAGCTCGAAAAGACTGTCCAGTTCTCCCTGCTGCCGCCGGACGAGGACGAAAACCGCGACGCCATCATCGAAATTCGCGCTGGCACTGGTGGCTCGGAAGCCGCGCTCTTTGCCGCCGATCTTTACCGGATGTACACCCGCTTCGCCGAACCGCGCGGTTTCAAGATCGAGGAAATAGAGTCGAGTTCCAGTGAACTGGGCGGGCTGAAAGAAGTGATCTTCAAAGTCTCTGGCAACGGCGTTTTCCGCGACATGCGCTACGAGAGCGGCGTCCATCGCGTGCAGCGTGTCCCGGCGACCGAGGCCCAGGGTCGCATCCACACATCCGCCGCGACGGTAGCCGTTTTACCCGAGGCCGAGGAAGTGGATTTTGAAATGCGCCCCGAAGACCTCCGCATCGAAGTCTGCCGCTCCGGCGGACCGGGTGGTCAGGGCGTGAACACGACCGATTCCGCCGTCCAAGTCATGTATATTCCGACGGGCCGCATCGTGCGCTGTCAGGACGGGAGGAGTCAGATCAAAAACAAGGAAAAAGCTCTCACGATCATGCGTTCCCGTTTGCTGCAGGATAAGCGCGACGAAGAAGAAGCCAAATACGCCGCGCATCGCAAAAACCAGATCGGCTCCGGCGGTCGCGAGGAAAAGATCCGCACTTACAACTACCCGCAGAATCGCGTCACCGACCATCGCATCGGCCTCACGCTCTATAACCTGGACACGTTCGTTCAAGGCACCATCGGCGAAATGATCGAGGCCCTCCAGACCCGCGACATGGAGGATCGTCTGAAAGAAGCCGGCCTCGTCGCGGCGTAAACAATCCCTTTCCCGAACAGGAAAAAAAAATCCGCGCCACCGTGGATGGGATGCCGGGCGCGGTTCGGCATATGTCTGGTCTAAAGGGCCATTATGCCACACCAACTCCACCCTTTAGATTCCCGGGCTCTCACGGCTCACCCCTTTCATATTAACGACAATATGAAATTTTTTCCCTACGAGGACGTCGTAAAAAAGCGTCTGTAGCGTCGAGCCTGTGGCTCGATTGGCTTGCTGGCAGATAAACTTCCTTCGAGTCACAGACTCGATGCTACAATCCATCCCTGATGCAAAACAGTTCATGCCAATCTTATTGGACGCCCTCTAAGGCGCAGGGGTCGGATTGACGGCGGCCGTGTTCGCGGGGGTGGCATCCGCCTTTTTCCGCGTCGGCGAACGGCGGGGTTGGAAACCGATTTTCACCAACTCCGGCGTGCGGTCCGCCAGATCGCTTGCGTAATAGTAGAAAAACCGTGCCCGCATGATGCTCCGGGTCAACTTCGCCAGTTTCGTGTTGCGGATGCCCACGGCTGACTGGCCGTCGCCCCCGTCGGACTCCGATTCCTGCCCGTCGATGATGTTTATTTGCGCCTGAATCAAGGCCACCAACTGCGCGGGATAAACAAAAGCCGGGGGCGGGTCCTGCTCCGAGATGTCGATCACATCATCGGCCATTTCCAGGATGCGATTGTCGTCCAGAGTGCCGATCTCGCCATTGCGCCACCCGTAAATCTCAAATACCTCCTGCTTATCTGCCGCCGAAAGCTGAAAGCTCGGCACACCGGCGATGGCCCGGTAGCCCTCGCGCAGCAATTTCCCAATCTCATCCTTCGCCGCCCGCACCTTGGGCGATGCGCTGGCGTCGCTCCCGCGTTCGGAGCCGACTTTCATGTCCGCCTCGTCGAGCGCGGAGACATCGCCGGAAAATTCCGCAAGAAACGACGGGGTAAATTTGAAGGGATCGCCAGTCGCGCGCTCCTTATTGATGTTGAGAATGAGTTTGCCCTTTACCAGAGCCGACCGCGATTGCTGATTGGACATAATGCATCATTTTTTATCAAAAAATAAATCTCTGTCAAAAGAGAACCGTCAATTTTTCGCCATTAGCATGGACTTACCCATACCAAACTGTCACCGGTTTCCACATCGCATGGACTTATGAAGGCCAAACGGTCGTCAGTTTACCAATCATATGGACTTATGAAAGCCAAACCGTCAGCCGTTCATTGGCAGCATCGTCTCACCACATGCAAACGGCCATCCACTTGTCGAGAGCATAGACTTACCAAGAGCGAAAAAACCGACTCGCCTGCGACGGTAAGTCATCCACAAAGGCGGTGAAACGCCTTTTTTTAATCCTCCTTCCTGTCCACTTTCCCAACTTACCCCAATCCTCTGCTTAGACTGAATTAGCGTCCTGCAAGAGGCGAGCTTGGGAGCGCCGGGGGTATGGCGGAGCCATTGCAGCCCGTTCTCAATCCTTCC
Source organism: Chthoniobacterales bacterium (assembly GCA_038230215.1). GTDB lineage: Bacteria > Verrucomicrobiota > Verrucomicrobiia > Chthoniobacterales > DASVRZ01 > DASVRZ01. Next base: position 142,527 of record JBBRNR010000003.1, read on the forward strand.
TCCCCTTAATGTCCGCCCCTCCAGACAACAACAGCCACTTGGGAACGAAGGCATCGTTAAGCAAGTGCAACCTTGGAAGTCGGGTATGGCGGAGCCAAGACAGCAGCCGGGGTTTGAGCAGAGCGACAACCCCGGTGGCCCGCTCAAAAGCATCCACACCCTGCGAGGGGTCTGTGAGTCCAAATAATCCACTCGCAGAGGCAATTTTGTCGTCCCCACTTTCCTCGATGGATGTCCTAATTATTGGATATGATTAAGACTTGGATTCGCACATATTTCCCAATCATCCGAAATTAAATCCTCCACGAGCAGGAATGCAAACATACCCCCTGCTGGGTTTTTCTCTTTCTTCGTCATGAGCATAAATGATGTTAGCTGCCCTAAAGCTAAAATCATGCACTCGGCTTTTGCGATGAATTCTCGTGAGGTTTCGCAGGCAGAGTTAGCGTCGTGAATATATCGGTGCCTCGACTCCAGAAGATCTGCGAAAAGTTGTTTCCAATCTGCGGGCAATTGCATGTTAAAAATGCCGGGAGATCGGGATGGAACTGCACACACAATTGAAAACGCAGTGATTTCGTGGAAATAACTTTCCACTCCGATTAGTGGAGATAGCGCGGCGTCTATATCTTCTAATCTCTGGAAGCTGAGAACTACGGAAGCCATTTCTGCGGCAGAAAAGTATTCATGCTCTAATGAGGGCTGACGCCGCTTCGGTCGCAATCGCGAAACTATCGCCGACACGACGCCCGGCTGGTCGGCGTAGTAGTGAACGAAGAGATCGCGATAATAAGTTTCCAGCGCGCTGACTAAAGCAATCACGTAATTGCGAACCGCTTCGCCAAACAAATTCTGCTGTTGGTGAAATACCGGTATGCACTTGTGCATGACCGACGCCGAGCGAGCAAAATTATCTAAGAAATTAATACAATAACCCGGTAGATCTCCACGTGAGGACCGTAATTGAATAAGCTTCTGGCCGGATCGCATCGTCAGCTCTCGTGTATATTTTGCCTTGCTGCGGCGGCTGCAACCCCTGCTAGGAAAGGAATATCGAACAACTCAAATCGTGAAAGTATAAATCGACCGTCCTCCCGCATCAGGATAGTCTGATGTCCTTCACTGGGCCTGTGGTTGCTCACAAAGTATGTTAGAAGATATCCTCCGACCACAAGACGGATACCTCGCTGACCATCAACTCTTACTTGAGAAGGAGGGACGATCAAACCTGGCACATGGACTTTATCCACCAATAAAGCAGTGATCATGCAGCCATATCTCCATGATTCGACTGGGTCAGAATTTAATAAAAACCTTCTGAGCTTTTCGGCGTGGGGGCCGATAGAGCATCCCTTCATCCATGGATTCGTGCTTACAGCAAAACGCCACAAGAGCGACATGAAAAACAGCTTCATCTTTGGGTAATCTGCGCCGCTGAGGACAAAGTGCTTTCCTTCGGCATAACCTGAAAGAGGAATCTCATCAGAAAAGAACTGCTTGGCGTATCCCTCCCACTTCGAAAATTGCGACTCGCACTGAGCGCACAATAACTTCTCTGAGAAAGTCTTCCCGAATCTCTTAAAACTGTTGGTAGAGTTTCGAAAAACGTAGAAGCAACCTTCGTCCTCTTTAAGACGTTTGAAAATGAAGTCGGGAACAATATGAGAATTGCAAAGCTTTCGATCTTCGAGACAGAGCGCACATTGCATTTGCTTTTCATGAACTCATAACAATGGAACTCAAATCATTTTTCAAAACTTTCGCGTTCTGCCATTCAACCGTGACAAGGAAACCAGAGCCTGGCGGCGTATTTCAGATAGCCGCTTCCCGTTTGGAGCGCACCACTTTACCCATCGTCGCGTCCGCTCATGCTGACTTGGGCCCGCAGCAGATCGTGCAGCGTGACCACGGCCAGCAAAGGTGCGTCTGGACTATCCGCCAGCACGATGGTGTGAGTGGTGGATTCGATGAGGAGCGACTGGCTGGCGCGAATACTCGTGCCGGGATCAGCGAATACGGCGGGTTGGAGAAGCGGTGCGCGTTGCTCTGCGAGTGCCGCGATAACCTCGCCACGCAGTGCGATACCTTGGACAACGCCGCTGTCCACCACGGGAAAGTGGCTGTAGGGATGGCTCTCCAGCAGTGTCCGCAAGGCCGCCTCGGAGGTGTCGCTAATAACGATGGGACGGAAATTGGCAATCGCCGAGATGGGGAGATTGTGCCAGGTCCGCAAGTCGCGCGGCGGGATGACGTGTTCCATCTGGTGGCCGTCCTGCTCGAGCACTTGCTCGTAGAAATTGCCATGGACGAGGCTGCGCGCGATGCCCTGGCTGACGAGTCCGGCGATCATGAGACCGGGCACGACGGAGAATTGGTGGGTCATTTCGAAGATGATGAGGATGGCGGTGACGGGTGCCTGCACGACGGCGCCGAGGCAGGCGCTCATGCCGCCGATGGCGAGGAGCAACTCGTCGGAGCGGTTCAGGTGCAGGAAATGCGAGCCCAGGCCGGCGACGATCGCACCGCACATGCCGCCGAAGAAGAGATTGGGAGTGAAGATGCCGCCGCATCCGCCGAAACCGTAGCTGGCGATGGTGGCGAGCAGTTTACCCAAGAGGAGGAGCGCGGCCAGTTTCCAGGCCATGCCGTGGGTGAGCGCGTCGGAGAGGTCGTCGTAGCCGAGGGCAAAGACGCCGAGGTGCCCGGTGGTTTTGAAAATGGTGATGCCGATGGCCCAGGTGATGAGCCCGCCGAGTAGTGGCTGGAGCCAGCGCGGGAGGAGGGTGGAGCGTTTCGTGTGGAGGCGCAGAGTGAGCGCGGTTCGTTGGAAAAAAATTCCGGCCAGCGCGGCGAGAGCGGCGGCAAAAGGCATCAGTAAATAAGCCCGCCAAGTCGGCTCTTGAAGAGAAGGCAACTCGAAGGCGGGTTGCGGCCCGATGAAGGCGTGGACGACGAATGCGCCGATGACCGAGGCGAGGAGGACGGGGCCGAGCGAACGGCTATTGAGGTCGCCAATGATTTCCTCGAGCACGAAGGCGACGGAGGCGAGCGGCGCGTTAAAGGCAGCGGCAAGACCGGCGGCGGCTCCGGCGGCACTGGCCGGGCGGCGGCCTTGTTTCGAGACTCCGAACGCCCCAGCGAGGCTGGAGGCGAGGTTGCTGCCGATCTGCACGGTGGGGCCTTCGCGACCGAGACTCTGCCCACCGCCAATACTGATGACGCCCGCGATGAATTTAATCCACGGGATGTGATGCCCGGAGAGGCCGAAGTCTTTCCAATAGGCGAGCTTCACTTGCGGGATGCCGCTGCCCGCCGCTTCCGGGCAATACGACGCGAGCAACCACCCGGCGATGAGCGATGTGACGACGATCACACTCAGACTGACCCAGGCGAAGTGCCAGAAATCGCCTGCCGCAGGTCGCAGGTAGCAGATTTCGTAGAGTCGGCTGATGGCCAGTTGAAAAGCCACTGCGGCCAGGCTGGCAACGAGCCCGTAGAGGCAGGTATAAACGACTGGTTTGGAACGACCGTGAACGTGGGAGAGTCGCGAAAAAGGTGCTTTAAGATCCATCCGGCCCCGAACATAGCGAACCACGCCAGCCCTTCCAAATATTTTCCTGGCAACTGACGTTAGAAGCTGACCACGGCGGCCTCGTTGTCGGAGAGCGCCTCAAACTCGTCTTTCGTTACCCAGCGTTCGGCAAATTGCGGACCCCAGGAATCCGAGATGGCGAGCTCACCCGTCTCTTTGTTGTAGCCGATGATGAGGCACATGTGACCCAGATTGGACTGTTCGGAAGTGGCCCGGGATTTCTTGGATTTAGGAGTTTTCTTGAGAATTTCCTTCCACTGAACCGGGTCCGTGGTCGCTTTGCGCTGCGCCATTCGATCCGTGATGTCTTTCTCAATGTCATCCCGCGCCTGGATGCCCCACATCACCGGGAGACCCTCGTCAATGTAACGGGCCAGATTCGTCAAACGCAGACCCTGCACTTTCTCAAAACGCCTGCCATTCGCTCGGGCAAGGGCGTTGGCAGCCTTGTAGGTGCCGCTTTCACCCGTTCCGCCACCCATGCCCGTCTGGGCTTGGAGCGCGAGAATATACATGTCCGCCGGGATGCCGAGGTAACGAAAATAGCGTTCCAAAGTCGCCGGGACGCAGAAGCCTTTCGGACCCTGATCGACCATGGGCAGGTGACCCACGACCACGTCTCCGTTGGGACGTTTTTCCAGTTGGGCCGCCAGTTTGGCCTTCAACTCGGCGTCGCGAGTGGTGTTTTTCTCACTGCCCGCTGCCGCCGCTTCTGGAAGGATGCGCAAAGCGACAAATCCGTTGGCAAGGGTCGAGAGCAGGAAACTGTGTCCGCTCCAGTTCCAGGCCTGGATTTTTTCGTTGGCGTCGCCGCTCATGGTATTGCGACTCGCCACTGGCGGACCGAAAAGAGTCGTGAGGTTAGCCGCCAGTTTGGCGCTGTCGGCCGCGAGGGCTTTCGGGAAATCACGCTGGATTTCCCTGGCTTTGCGTTGCAACGAGGCGTGGGCGGACCCCGTGGCGACTTCCATGGATTCCGCGACTTTAAAATAGTCCCCGAAGTCGCCTTGGTTGGCGAAAATGAGGGAGAGACTTTCCGGTTTTTCAGCCCTGGCGTAAAGCGCCTCGGAATAAACATGGGCTCCCGCGACGAGCACGTCGGGCTTGGTGTAATTGCGGAAGCTGGCCTGGTCGCCGGTGTCGGATTCCTTGGGCCATGCCAGCCGCTGCGACACATCGGCTGCCGAGTCGTCCCAAAGCGATTCGTCGGCTAGAAGATTCAGCCCGAGCGCCTTGTTAATGTCATCGAACGATGGGGCGGCGGAGACGAGGCCGGTGAGAACGAATTGGCTGACGAGAAGCAGGGGGATTTTCATGAATAGATCAGGATGGAACTCAAATGAGTTTCTGCCAGAGCTCGCGTTCGGCGCTGGTGAGTGTGGTGGGAATGTCCACTTCTACGACGACATAGAGATCGCCGCGTCCGCCGTTGCCGCGACTGGGCAGCCCTTTGCCGCGCAGGCGCATTTTGCCGCCGGGCTGCGTGCCAGCGGGGATTTTTACTTTCACCCGGCCATCGGGCGTCGGAACGAAGGAGTCTGACCCCAGAACGGCTTGTGCAGGCGTAACGGAGACGGTGTGAATGAGGTCGTCGCCCTCGATCACATAGTCGGGATGACGCGAGATGCGGACATTCAAATACAAGTCGCCTGCCGCGCCGTGATTGCCGCCCGGCTCGCCTTTGCCAGCGAGCCGGATGCGCTGGCCCTCGCGGACGCCAGCGGGGATTTTCACCGTGTAACTTTCCACTTTTCCCTGCGGTCCGCGTCGGAAGGACACGGTGCGAGTCGAGCCCTGGAGCACTTCGTCGATGGTGACCATGATGTCGGTTTCCACGTCCTGACCACGCTGCGGCCCGGCACTCCGCCGTCCGAATCCGCCGCTGGCCTGTCCGCCGCCGCCGAAAAATTGCTCGAAGAAATCGCTGAAACCCGTGCCGCCGAAATTGTATTCCTCAAAGCCGCCGGGCATGGGGCCGCCCGCACCACGACCGGGCATCTGCTGGTCCCAGTTGGGTCCGAGCGTGTCGTATTTCTGGCGTTTCGCCGGGTCACTGAGGACTTCGTAAGCCTCGTTGATCTCCTTAAACTTGGCCTCGGCGTTCTTTTTATCCTCGGCGACATCGGGGTGATACTTGCGGGCGAGTTTGCGAAAAGCCTTCTTCAATTCATCCTCAGTCGCCGTCTTGGAAACGCCTAAAATCTCGTAATAATCCTTATACTGAACAGCCATCGCGCAGACTATGGACGAATCGCGGGGAAATTCAAACTACAGCGTCGATTTGCCCGATTGAACATCCGCCGAAAGCCAGCTAGCTTGGCCGCAGGATGTCTTTCGGATCTTACGCCAGCAACCAGTCGGATTGGAATTTCCGCAAATGGATTGTGCCGATGCTGATCGTTTCGCTGACCTTGCATTTCGCCCTGCTGGTGGCGTTTCAATACCAGAAGCTGAGTCACTTTGCGCCGGTGCAAACGGAGCGCCTCATTCCCCGCGCCTTTAATATGAAACGCGCCGAGATCGACCCGCGCATCCTGCAAAGCTCCGACTCTCAAAAGCCACAAAATCTGCCAGCGAAACCTAACTCCAACGTTACGAAACTGGCATCGCCGAAGAAGGCCTTCGAGAAAGCGCTCGACGAGATTCGTGTGGCGCCGGTCGCGCCCGATCCAGCGAAGCCTTTGGTGAATGAAAAACCCAAAGTCGATCCAGCCGCCGTGAACTCAGCCATGTCGCAGATGGAGGAGCGGAGTTCACATGCGCTCGAACGCGAAATGGATAATCTCCGCAAGGAACTGACTGCGCAAAAGCCCGCCTCGCTCAACCAGCCCGCGCTCACCGCCCAGGGCCTGGTCGATTCCTCCGCCGAACTGGTGGACACACCGTCGGATATCGCCTCTCGGTTGAAAGGCCAGAACGCCGGACCCGATGTCGGCACGCCGGGTTTCTCCGATCTGGACCAGCTTTTGTCGCAGACCGGTCCGCTGCCATCGAACACCAAGCCGCTCAATTTTAAGGGCGACACGCTGTTTGCCTACGACAGTTACACGGTCAACGAGCAGGCGGTGAACAGCCTGACGAAGCTCGGACAGCTCATTCAGAAAAATCCCGGAGCCACCTTCATCATCGAGGGGCACACCGATTCCTTTGGCGATCCCGGCTACAACCAGCAGCTCAGTCTGGCCCGCGCCGAGGGCGTAAAGGCATGGCTCGTGGTCAACATGGGCATCGAGGCGGAACGCGTGCAGACTCGCGGTTACGGCAGTGGTAAATTGCTCGTCCCTGTCATGAAAAATGGTCGTCCGACCACGGTCGAGGAGCAGCAGCTTAACCGTCGCGTCGAGATCGTCATCCGCACGAAGTGAGTTCCAGTGGATTGAAGTCGTTACCCGGCTGGATGTGGCCGATCTTGCTGGCCTGCGGTGTCTTTGCATTCGTTTTTTCCCAAGGAACTCGACACAACGATTTCCCGTGGTTCTATCACACCGACGAGCCTTCCAAGGCGGAGCAACTCGTCAGCGGCGAGCGTAATTTTTATCATCCCGCATTGATGTTGAACTCGACTGACGCCGTCTCGCGCGTCCTCGGCGTGCCGCGCGAAAGACAGTCAATGGTCGTTACAGGCAGAACGATGTCGGCCTTTTTTGCGGCGCTGGCTGTGACCGGTTTCGCGCTGGTTGCGTGGCGTATAGGCGGGCTCGAAGCCGGAGTTCTGGCGGGTGCGTTCTGCGCATTGTCCGCAGATTTTTTCGACGCCGCGCATTACATGAAGGAAGATCCGTATTGGATCTCGGGGTTGAGTTTCACCTTTCTCGCGGCGCTGCATTACTGGAGAAAACCAGCCGCCGTTCCGGCCATTATGTTAGGACTCGCCGCCGGCTGGTCGGTCGCCGGAAAATATATCGGCTTCATCGCACTGCTAGTCGCCGTCCTAACCATCGCTGGAAAAATGATCGCCAGCCGTTCCCGCAACATTCTTCCCCTGGCCCTCTGCCTGATCTCCGCTGCCGTCATATTCCTCGGCATCAACTATCAAATCCTCTCCGAGCCACAGGCCATGACCGCCGGTCTCGGCAAGGAAGTCGGTGCGCTCTACAACGAGCACCATCAGAAAAACGAGAAATTTAAACCCAGCCGCTATCTCGATCTTCTGCAAGACACCGTTCCCGCCACGGCCATCGCGCTGGCTGCCGCATTGTTAATTTGCGGCCTTGGAAAATGGAAGCGAACGCCGCTGCCGGAACTGCTTTTTCTTCTACTTCCGGTGCTGCTGGGCATCGCGCTTACCTTCACTCCGAAAGGCTCGGCGAGATACTTTCTGCCGATCGGGTTGATGCTGCTAACATCGGCGGCGATTGCGCTGGCATTGGCGGTGAAAACACTGCAACTCCGCCCTTTTCCGATCCGACTCACCTCCTGGATACTCGGCGCCGCCGCTGCTTGCGCCATTCTGATCCCGCTCGGCAGGGAATACAAAGTCCGCCATCACGCCTTCTCCACCGACTACCGCAAAAATCTCGCCGACTACATTCGTCAAAACGTCCCGCCGAATGCCGTCATCGCCTCCGACCAGCGCGCTGCGATGCCGTCTGCCGACGATCCGCGTTACGCCGGTTTTCCCCATCTGCTGCCCAACAAAATGCTCATCACTCGCTATGTCGCCGACCTCGGGACGCTCGACGAATTGCTAACCAAAGGCGTCTCGTATGTCGTCGTGGCCAGCCGTGATGCCAACCGCCTGGGGAACGACGAAAATTTCTCTAGCGAGGACCAAAAGAAACTCCCCGCGCGGCGTCAGTTTTATCAGGATCTAACCAAACGCGGCACCGTCGAATGGCAGTCCAAACTAGGCGACAACAAATACCTCAACGCCTCACTCATCCTCTACCACATCGCGCCCTAACTCCCATGTCTTCCCAACGCTGGCTGGCTGTCCTTCTTTCCATCGCGCTCTTCATCGGGGCGTTGCTCTTCTATTCGCGGCACAACAACTTCCCCATTTTCTATCATCCAGACGAGGAACAGAAGGGCGTGCAAATCGTCACCGGGCAGTTTAATGCGCATCATCCTCTGCTCCTGCTCGACACCGGCGGACTACTGCTACGCGCCAGCGGATTGCCGCGAACAACCGAAAACGCTGTCGTCTGCGGACGCTGGGCCTCGGCTATTTTCACCGCCCTCTCACTCGTCGCCCTCAGCGTGCTGGCGGGCCGCCGCGCAGGCTGGCTGGGAGCCATCCTGGCCGCCGTGCTGATCGGGCTGCATCCGCTGATTTACGAACTGGCGCACTACTGCAAGGAAGACCCTGCACTTTTGTTAGGAATCAGCCTAACATTGCTGGCCATTGACGTCTTCTCCGTGAAACCCACGCTCTGGCGAGCCGCGATGTTAGGTGCCGCCTGTGGAGTCGCCGTTTCTGGAAAATATCTGGGCGTCGTTATGTTGTTAGTCGCGCTGCCCTGGATCATCTGGAAAGGCAAAGAAATAGGGAGACTCGGGACTTGCATTGGACTCTTCTTCGCTGGGTTAATCGTCACGGTCGCGCTGATCAATTTCCCATTTCTGCTCAATCTCCAGGGTCTCTTCGGCGCGTTTGGCTACGAGTTAAATGCCGCTCAAGTGGGCGGCGCGAAAGGCCTCACCCGCGACGTGCCGCATGCGAAGTATCTCGGTGTCTTCGTCGATAATCTCGGCTGGCCACTCTGGCTCGGCCTCGTCTGCTTCATCGCCGGCTGGTTCCTGCGCAAAAAGGAGCGCCGCGCCAGCGATCTTGTCTGCCTGCTTCTACCGCTCGGCTACACCTTGCTGCTTTCGTTTTCACCCAAGACCGCCAACCGCTATTTTCTCGCCGTCTCGCCGCTGCTGATTTTGTGCGGCAGCATCGGCCTGGCCTGGCTCGGACAATTTCTCTCCGGCAAACAACGGCTTCTCGGCCAGCTAACCCTTCTAACCATCGCCGGACTTGCGCTTTGGCAACAGTGCGTCCTCACGATTCCTAACATCCGCAGCTTCCGCTCCGACTCGCGGATGGAAATGGCCGCGTGGATTTCCAAAAATCTGCCTCCTAACAGTGCCATTCTCGCGGAGAACCGTCTCTGTCTTACCAAGCCGCCGATCTGGAGCAAGACAGAGCCGCGGCCCGACTTGCAAATCTCCGAGAAAATTTTTGCGCCCGACTTTGGTTCCTATGAAAAACTCCAATCCAATGGAACTCGTTATGTGGCCGTAATCCGTACTAGCTACGGTGGTTATCTGTCCGAGAAACGCAAGGCATCGAAAACACAGGAAGGCCAGCATCAGCGGCGCAGCACGTTTTATCAGGAGCTTTTCGCCAAGGCCCATTTGCTCAAGAAAACCGGAGGCTCCGGCGTTTCGCATCTCAATCCGGAAATCCGGATTTACGAGTTGCCCGCGCAGTAAACCTAACTCGGATCCACTGCCTCGATGCCATTGTCGGTGAGGCGGATGAGGCGTTTGCGGTAGAGTGAGCCGAGGGCTTGTTTGAAGGCTTTTTTGCTCGTGGAAAATTGCTCGCGAATCACCTCCGGCGAACTGGCGTCGCTCACATCGAGGCGTCCGTTGTTTTTCTTTAGAGCTTCGAGAATTTGTTCAGTCAGCGAGCGCACTCGGCCATAGCCCGCCTGGGTAAGGCTGAGGTCGATTTTTCCGTCGGGACGCACGCTTCTCACATAACCGTCGAGCGTCTGGCCGATGTGGAGAGCGGAGCCGAGGTCGGATTTGAAAAGCAGGCCCCAGTGGGCGTTTTCGACGATGGCCTTGTAGCCGAGCGGAGTGTCGCCCGTGATCAGCAAGCTGACTTTTTGCCCTTCCTCGTATTCGGGCGGAGTGAGATCCAAATGGGAGTCGAGCCGCGTGGTGGCGATGATGCGGTCGCTCTGGCCGTCGAGCAGGACGTAAACGACAACCACGTCACCGACGCTGACGCGCTTTGTTTGCTCCCGAATCGGCAGTAGCAAATCCTTCGCCAGACCCCAGTCGAGAAACGCTCCGAGCTGCGGATTCACGCTGATCACCTTCAAACTGGCAAATTCCCCCACTCTCGCGTTGGGGATTTCCGTGGTCGCCACGAGCCGGTCCTCGGAGTCGCGATGGATAAAAACCAGCACGTAGTCGCCGGGGCCGGTGTTCTCTGGCATGTAGCGGCGCGGCAGCAGAATTTCGCCGAGGTTTTCCCCGTCGAGATAGAAGCCAGGGGTGGCTTCGCGGATGATCTGCAGCGCGTTTCTTTGACCGATGGATGCCATGTGGAACGCAGTCTAGCCCGCCGCCATTTTCCTTGGGAGGGAAATCAGCGCGTTAGAATCAAAGTCAAAGCCCTTTGAGAGCGCGCATCTTGGCGACATCGACCGGGCTGACGGCGTCGAAATCGGTGCCATGCGCACGGCGGAAGCGGGCGTTCCAGTCGATCACGGCATTCGCGATCACGGCTCCCTTCGCCATGCCAGTGACGGCGCGATCAAACTCCTGCACCCGCAACATTTCGATCCGGCGGCGCATGGCGAAGCTCACTTGGCGCTCCACGTTCACGGTCGGCAACCAGATTGCATGCGACGTCTCTGCGTCCACATACCACCACGGTTCGCCACGATGCTGATCGTCCTTGTAAATAATGCCGGTCCGCTCGCGCCGGGCGGAACGCTTCGGAAGAAAAGCCATCGGCGTCTCGCCGAGGGCGAAAATCCTGGAGCTTGCAGGCGCGACCATGGGCCGCTCGGCCACGTCGTAGCGGAATTGGACGATCTTGTGCTCGATGCCGCGCTGGCTGAGGAGCGTGTGGAGTTTTTCCACGGTGGCAGGTCTGGCGTGGGAGACGGCGACCTGAAGCTCGGACGAGCGGAAAAGGTGGCAGCTCGTGAGGAGAAAAACGCCGAGAAGGCAGGTGGAGAACTTGCGGATATTCATCAATGCGGGAGGAAATTAACTACTGCCGAGTATGAATGCTTTTCGACTCGTGGCAAGCAGGAGATCAGGGACGCCCCGAGTCGGGCCAGTCTGTTAGTTAAATTCGTTTTCTGGAAATGGCAGGCATTTCCGCTATGACTACCAGCATGATTTTGAACGCCACCTGCGAACTCACTTTTCACACCCATGTTCCAGTTCCAGCGGTGCTCATGCTGCATCCGCACAGCGGGAAACGGCAGTGGATCATGCGCGAGGAATATTCCATTGTGCCGCATTCGCCAGTCACGGAATACACCGACGGTTTTGGCAATCTCTGCCAGCGCGTGGTGGCGCAACCGGGGGATTTTGTCGTTCGGTCGAGTTGCACGGCGGATGTGGCCAATGAGATCGAAGTCGATTGCGAAGCCGAGTTTGTCCCGGCGGAACTCCTTCCCGACAATGTGCTGCAATATCTGCTCCCGAGCCGCTATTGCCAGAGCGATCTCATGCACCAGGAAGCGCTCGCCATTGTCGGCAATCTGCCCCCGGGCTATCAGCAGGTCGAAGCGATCCGCAGTTGGATCGAGAAAAATGTTGAGTATCGCTACGGCACAAGCAATGCCACCACGTCCGCGCTCGACACCTGGAATGCCAAGTCCGGCGTCTGCCGCGATTTTGCGCATCTCGGCATGACGCTTTGCCGCACGATCAACATCCCCGCACGCATGGTCGTGGGTTATTTGAAAGATCTCGATCCGATGGATCTCCACGCCTGGTTCGAAGCCTGGGTGGGCGGGCGCTGGTTTGTTTTCGATGCGACTCAGAAGATGCCGCGCGGCAATCGCATCACGGTCGCCTATGGCCGAGACGCCGCCGATGTGGCGCTGGTAACGCAGTTTGGTCCGCTGCAACTGCTCTCGATGAAGGTCACGGTCGAGATGCCGCCAATCTTTTCCTAGGGGGGCCGAGGCTCAAATTTCACCAAATCGGGCTTGTTTCTACCCAGCAAACGCTCCACGCTTCCCGCGTTATGACCTTTATCCAGACCGTCTTCGAGAAATTGGCGCGTCACCCCAAGCGGGTGGTTTTTCCAGAGGGAACGGAGCCTCGCGTGCTGCAGGCTGCGGGAAAATTTGCCTCGCTCAAACTGGGCACGCCGATTCTGCTCGGCGACCGCAACTCCATTGAGACAGCGGCCAAGGCCCAGGGCGTGAACCTGGACCACGTCATGGTCATCAATCCCGGAACGGCGTCCGACTTTGAGACGTTTGTTTCGCGCTTCGAAAAGCTGGAGCGCTATCGCAAGATGGGCCCGACGAGCTGCCGTGAACTGATGCTAAACGCGAATTTCTTCGGCGCCATGATGCTGCAATACGGCCAGGCCGATGCCTTGGTCGGCGGCGCGTCGGCATTCTCGAGTTCCCTACTGCGACCGCTCATCCAGATCGTCACACCGTTGCCGCATGTGAAGACTATTTCGAGCTGCACGATCATGGAAATGAAGGACCACGAACTGGGCGACAACGGCGTTCTTTTCATGGGTGATTGTGCCGTCGTCCCGAATCCAGACATTGATCAACTCGCCGCCATCGCCGTGGAAACCGGACGACTCTCGCGTCAACTCACCGGCTCGAGGCCGCGAGTCGCATTGCTATCGTTCTCGACTCGCGGCAGCGCAAAAATGCCACTCACAGAGAAGATCGCCGCCGCCACAGCGATGGCCCGTAAAATGGCCGCAGACCAATTTCTCGACATGGCCATCGACGGAGAGTTGCAGGCCGACGCGGCCCTCTTGCCCCAGCTGGCAGCAAAAAAAGTCCCCAGCAGCGAGGTCGCGGGCAAGGCCAACGTCCTCATTTTCCCCGACCTGAACAGCGGGAACATTGCCAGCAAGCTCGTCCAGTATTTGGCCAAACCCGCGGTTTACGGCCAGCTTCTCACCGGCCTCTCCAAACCCGCTGCCGAGCTTTCCCGCGGCGCGACCATCGATGAAATCGTCGGCGTCGCCGCCATCGCCGGGTTGCAGGCGATCGAATACCGTAAGCTCTATCCAAACGACAATCCGCTGGAAAGTTTCATCCCGATCTAACTCGATTCCACAGGGGCGAAACCGGGGCTAGTGCATGTCCGTTTCCTCGTCCCAGCCACTGTCCTCACGGATGGACCGGAGGCGTTTCCGCATTCCGCGATTCGATTCCGGGCCGTGCGTCCGCGAGACGACATAGGTCACAATCACCGGCACGACCGACGCCACGGCGACCGAGAAAAGGGTGATCGCCGTCGTCTGCTTTTTCTTGCGCAGTTTATCTGCGATCAGCAGACCAACGCCGCAGCCAATGGCCGTCTGCGCGAGTGAGAATAAACCGGCCATCGAAGCCGACGTGGGGAAAGAATTTGGAGGATTGTTCGACATATCTTGGGCCATAGAATAGGCTCGCGACTGGAAAAAACAATCCGTTACTCCTTCGATTCTTTACATGAAAACTGATCTTTACGTCCTCATTCTCGCCGGTGGCAGCGGCGAGCGTTTCTGGCCTCTCAGCCGCAAGGCGACCCCGAAGCAATTGCTCAATCTTTTCTCCGAGCAAACCCTTCTGGAGGACACCATTTCCCGGCTCGCCGGACTCGTCCCGGTGGAAAATATTCTCATCCTCACCAATCGCGACCAGGAGGAGTCTGTCCGCCGGATCATCACCTCGCTACCCGCGGAAAACATTTTTGCTGAACCCGACAAGCGCGACACTGCTGCCGCCATTGCGCTCGGAGTTGGTCTTGTCGCGAAACGTAATCCCGGCGCCACCATGATCGTGCTCCCGGCGGATCACATCATTCGCGACGAGCAAGCCCTGCAAAACGATCTGTCCACTGCTGCCGACGCCGCCCGCTCCACCGGTGCACTCGTCACCATCGGCATCCCGCCGACCTGGGCCTGCCCGGGGTTCGGCTACATCGAGCAGGGGGCGCGACTGGAGGGCACCGACGCCCCGATTTATGAGGTTATCCGCTTCCGCGAAAAACCCGCCCCGGACCTCGCCGAATCATTCCTCAAACAAGGCCACTTCAAGTGGAACGCGGGTATGTTCATCTGGACGATCCCTTCGATTCTCGGAGAATTCCAGCGCAGCACTCCAGAGCTGGCTTCATTCATCGAACGCCTCATGGAAACCCACGACCTCGCAGCGTTTCTCGATGCGACTTTCAGTGCGCTGCCGAAGATTTCCATCGATTACGCCATTCTCGAAAAAGCGCGGCGCGTGCTCGTGGTCCAGGCCTCATTCGACTGGGACGACGTCGGCGGCTGGCTCGCGGCGGCCAATTACCTTCCCTGCGACGGACACGACAACCGCTCAAACACACCCACCACCGTCACCGACGCCGAGAACAACATCGTTTATTCCCGGGGCAAAAAACACATCGCCCTGCTCGGCGTATCGGACCTTGTCATCGTGGAAACCGCCGACGCCATTCTCATCGCCAACCGCCACGAGGCCGAACTGATTAAGACCCTCATCAAGAAAATCCCTCCCGAACTCCAGTGAGAATCCTCGGCATCGACCACGGCGACGCCCGCATCGGGCTGGCCATCTCCGACGAACTCGGCATGCTCGCGCACCCCTTGGAAACGCTCAATGGCCGGGAAAAATTCAATGCGACTTCGAGGCGAATCTCCGAAGTGATCGTCGAGAAAAAAATCGAGCGCGTCGTTATCGGCCTCCCGCGTAATATGAATGGCACCTACGGCCCTGCCGCCGAGAAAATCCGCGAATTCGTTGCCAAATTGAAGCCCATCCTCCCTGTTCCCATCGTTCTCTGGGACGAACGCATGACCACACAGCAGGCGCAGCGCTCGCTCCATGACGCCGGGCGCACAGTGAAAAACAGCCGCAAAGTCATCGACCAGGTCGCGGCTGTCATCATTCTCCAGAGTTATCTGGACTCCATGGCCCCGCCGCTGGAGTGAGCGTCGAGCTTTGGCTCAAATTCTATCTGCCACCAAGCCCATCGAGCCATAGGCTCGACGCTACAAATGTGCGACACGCTGGATGCGGCGCATGCTTCGTTCAAGTTCTGCTTATGCCGTCGCTGAGATTGGCGAAGTTGGGCGTAATGCCGCTCCGAAAAGTGTCTGACCTCAACGCTGTTTCCACGCAAGATTCTGCGGCCCGAATCGCACCCAAACAGTTGCCAGGCCACAGGCGAATGTGAAGGGATGACGCCGCTGCTCACCTCCCCGTTGATTCCCGGTTTTCTGATGGCTGGCTTTGAATGCTCCACGCATCGGCTCGGCTCCGGGCGTCGGCTCGATATGATCACATCCACCAAGCACGACCGGTTTGCCCGGGAGGATTACCGTCGTTTGCGCGAACTAGGCGTGCGAATGGTTCGCGACGGACTGCGCTGGCATCGGATCGAGGCGGAGCCGGGGCACTATGATTTCTCCTCCGTGCTGCCGATGCTGAGAGCGGCGAAGGAGGAAGGTCTGACTGTCATCTGGGACATCTGCCACTACGGCTGGCCGGATGACATCGCGATTTTCAAACCCGCTTTTGTGGAGCGAATCGGGAAATTTACCAAGGCGTTTGTGCAGATACACTTGGAAGTCACCGGGCGTGCGCCATGGATCGCACCGGTGAATGAGATCTCGTTTTTCGCCTGGGCAGGAGGGCAGATCGCAATGTTCAACCCAGGCAGCCGCCATCGCGGCGACGACCTGAAAGCCCAGCTCGTGCGCGCCACCATTGCCAGTATCGAAGGCGCGTGGGAGGTGTCGCGAGAGACCCGGATCGTTCACACCGACCCCGTGATCAATGTCGTGGGCGATCCGCTCAGCAAGCAGGCGCAGAATCGGGCAGCGGCCTATCATCAGGCCCAGTATCAGGCGTTCGACATGATTTCCGGTCGCTGGAAACGGGAGCTGGGCGGCAAGCCGGAGTATCTGGACATCATCGGGTTAAACTTTTATCCGGCCAACCAGTGGATGGTGTACAAGAGCGCGCCGGGGCAAAAAAATCCGCCGCATCTCCATCTCGGCCATTCGGCTTACAAGCCGTTGCGCCAGCTTTTGGCGGAGAACTTTGAGCGTTATCAGCGACCGCTGTTTCTAGCGGAGACCGGCACCGAGGGTGACTTCCGACCCAAATGGTTTCGCTACGTCTGCGACGAGGTCGCCGGAGCCATCGAAATGGGCGTGCCGGTCGGGGGCATTTGCTGGTATCCGATCGTCAATCACCCCGGCTGGACGAATCATCGACACTGCCACAACGGACTTTGGGATTATCCCGAAAAGGACGGCGACCGTGAAATATACCAGCCGCTGGCCGAGGAATGGCGCGAGCAAAAGAGCCGATTTGACGCTATGAAAGCCTGAGATGGAAAATAATCGCAGAGACCGGCACCGAGTCTTCGGAGTCATCCCCCACGCCATGGTTCAGCCGGATAAATTCCAGCTAATTTGCCTGCTATCCATCCATTTTCAGCGTTGACACCCCTGACCTCCCCCGTAGCGTTTCGACATCTGTAAACCATGAGATTTCCTCTGCCGCTGACTCTTAAATTTGCCTCGCACATTGTCCGGCACAAGCTTCGCAAGACCCCGAAGTTCGCCACCGTGCTCCAGCTTGAGCCGCTCCACACTTGCAATCTCTCCTGCACGGGCTGCGGTCGAATTCGCGAATATTCCACGTCTATGAAAGACGTTATGCCGCTGGCCGATTGCCTCGCGGCGGCGGCGGAATGCGATGCGCCGATGATTTCCATCTGCGGCGGAGAACCGCTGATTTATCCCGAGATCGAACGGTTGGTCGCCGGGCTCCGCGAGCAGAATCGGATCGTTTACATCTGCACAAACGGCGTCTTCATGCGGAAAAAGATGCGCCAATGGCTCGCCGCAGAATTTATCCGCCGACCCGATTGGGTAAACCAGCGCCTGGCCGAGTTACTCACCTCGCAGCTCATCTCCGACGAAGAGGTGAGTGCCATTCGACTCCGACCGAAGAAATTCAATTCCCCGACCATCGCCCCCAGCGGCTGGCTTTATTGGAACGTCCATCTCGACGGACTGGAAGCCACGCACGACATCATCGTCGAGCGCGAAGGCGTCTTTAAAGAATGCATCGCCGCGATTCGCATGGCGAAATTGTTAGGTTATCAAGTGGCGACTAACACGACCGTCTATCAGGAAACTAACATGCAGGAAATCGAAGATTTGTTCTCATTTCTGGCCACGCTGGGAGTCGATGGGCACACCATTAGCCCCGGCTACGAATACGACGCGGCGAAGAAGGACATGCAGAAACGCCTCGGACTCGCGCCTGAGGATTTTTTTCTCACACGCAAGCTAACCATCGAGAAATTCCAAGACATCGAGCGCTGGGCGCAGGAGTTTAATCTGCTTGGAACTCCGATCTATTTCGAGTTTCTCAGCGGCAAACGCCAGTTGCGTTGCTCGGCTTGGGCCATTCCCACGCGTAACATCAAGGGCTGGAAAGCACCGTGCTATCTCATGACCGATGGCCACTATCCCAGCTATCGCGATTTGCTGGAAAAGACCGATTGGGAAAAATACGGCGTCGTCAATGGTGAGGCTCGTGATCCGCGCTGCGAAAACTGCATGATGCATTGCGGTTACGAACCGTCCGCGACACTCGGGATCGATTCGCAACCAGGCGACAATTGGAAGAACATCAAGTTCAACTTCGGCGCAAAGCCCAACCCGATTTCGCGCGAGGTGAATCCGTGGAAACTAGCTGCACAACCGAGCCTGATTCCGCATCCATGATTCCCGCCGCGGGGCAGGCTGCTAACAATCAGTCGACCAGCCTCTTCCCGATCGACGATGCCATTTCCTCCGCGCAGAATTATCTTCTAACTCGTCAGCACTCCGATGGTTTTTGGGTGCATGAACTGGCGGTCGATGCGACGCTTTGCGCCGATTGGATTCTCTACATGCACTGGTCCAGTCGCATGGAACTCGACTTGCAAAAAAAGTGCGCGGATCACATTCGCCGCCGCGCACTCGAAAGCGGCGGCTGGAATATCTACCACGGCGGGCCACCGGAAATTAATGCCACGATCAAGGCTTACTTCGCGCTCAAGCTCGCCGGTGATTCGCCCGACTCTTCCTGGATGACTGAGGCGCGCAGCCAGATTTTGCGACTCGGCGGCATCCCTGCGATGAACACTTACAGCAAGCTCTATCTCGCGTTACTGGGACAATTTCCCTGGGACCATCTGCCTGCCATTCCGCTGGAGATCATGCTCTTTCCCGGCTGGTTTTTCTTTAATTTGCACAAAGTTTCCGCTTGGAGTCGAACGATGTTAGTACCGCTCGCGATCATCAATCATTTCAAACCGGTGCGAAATCTTCCGGCGCATTTGCAACTGCACGAGTTATATCCGGTGGGCCACGAAAACGCTGACCTTTCGCTCCCCCGCGACCGGAAACTTTTCACCTGGCGCAATTTCTTTCTCTTCTGGAATCGTGCCCTCAAGCTCACCGAAAGACTACCAGCTCCACCTTGGCGTGAATCGACTCTAACTCGAGCTAAAAACTGGATGATCGCGCGCATGGGCGATGGCTCCGACGGGCTCGGCGCGATCTTTCCTGCAATGCTAAACTCGATCATCGCGTTGCAATGTCTCGGCTACGAGCGCGACCATCCCCTCGCCCGCAAGGCCGAGGCCGACATGCGCGGGTTGTTCATTGATGAGCCCGGGGATTTTCGCATCCAGCCGTGTCTGTCTCCGGTCTGGGACACGGCGATCAATCTCATCGCGCTGCGCGAGTCCGGCGTTTCGGAAAATGATCCGCGTCTCACTCGCGCGGTAAATTGGTTAGTCGAGCGCGAGGTTAGGTTTGCGGGAGACTGGTCGCGTCGGATTCCTAACATCGAGCCGACGGGCTGGGCCTTTGAGTTTTCTAACATCTACTATCCCGACACTGATGACACGGCTATGGTCTTGTTAGCTTTAGCCCGTTTTCCTGAATGGAATGGAACTCCGCTCACCACCCGGGCGACCAATTGGTTGCTGGCATTCCAGTGTCGCGGCGGAGGCTGGGGCGCGTTCGACCGGGATGTGACGGATCGCTGGCTGGAGGAGGTGCCGTTTGCCGATCACAATGCGATTCTCGATCCGGAATGCAGCGATCTGACAGCGCGTGTTTTGGAAGTCATAGGTCATATGGGACCTATTCGACCTATCGTAACCTCCCGCGCCATCGCCTATCTCCGCCGCACGCAGGAACCCGACGGCTCGTGGTACGGTCGCTGGGGCGTGAACTACATTTACGGCACCTGGCAGGTCTTGCGCGGGCTGTCCGCCTTTGGTTGGGACATGCGCGAGCCGTGGCTGCTGCGCGCCCGCGACTGGCTGGAGAGTTGCCAGAACGAGGACGGGAGTTGGGGCGAAACGGCGGCTTCGTATCTGGACCCAACTGCGCGCGGAAAAGACACCGGCACCGCCTCGCAAACCGCCTGGGCGCTGATGGGGCTATGCGCCGCGCACGAACCGGATCGCTCCCGCATTTTGCGCGGCGCGCATTATCTTTTGCACTCGCAGCAACCCGCTGGCGACTGGATCGAACCCGATACGACTGGGACTGGATTCCCCGGCGTTTTCTATCTGCGCTACGACTCGTATCGGATCAATTGGCCGCTGCTCGCCCTGGCTGAGGTGCGGCGGATTTACTCTGAACAACCGCGTTGCCACCCGGCGACGCGTTGACTACTTTGTGGTCCCCTCATGTCACGCAGAGCCAATTCCAAAATTCATCCCGGCTGGATTGCGGCCAGTGTTCTGCTGGTGGTTCTCGCAATCGCGGGCGGGCTAACGCTTTTCCAAAATGTGCAGGATCCGTATCGCACGACAGCCATTCTCGACACCCGGCTTTATCTGGAAAACGCCAACAGCCTGCGCGGCAACACTTACCGGGTGACGGGCACGATCCGGAATTTCATCCGTGGCAATCGCGCCGGGCGGCTCTTTTCCATCGATGTGGATGACGCCAATAAAAGCGTGCTGCCGATCCTCGTCCCGCAGTCGCTCAATCAGATCAACATCCAGCGCGGGCAGACATTCGCCATTCGATTGACGGTGGATGAAAACGGCATTCTGCATGTGGAGGAACTCAGAAAAATATGAAAGTCGTCCCGCTTTTTTTAGGCTCGAGTTGGATGTTAATGGCGGCGATTTATGGCCAGGCGCCGCTACAGGCACCGCCCGCAGCGCAACCCGCTCCAGCCTCGAGCGGTAGTTCCGACGGGTCGAAAAGCAATGGCGATCTCCCCAGTTTCGATCCGAACACGGAGGTTTTCTCGTGGAACGGAAAATCCTGGAACATCAACGACAACCGACTTTTCAACGCACGCTTTGAGAAATATCTAAATGCCCCGGAAGAAACCTCGGACGCAGACAAAAAATATCAGGCGTTGCTCGCTTCCATTCTCGACAAACTAGCTCCTTCAAAGGCCAGCCCGCAGAGTCTGGACGGAGCATTTCGATTGCTGCCGCAGGCAGGTGCTTATGATAACGATGCCCGGCTTTGCGACTCGATTGCCGACGCGGTTTACTCGGCTTGGAGCGCGCAAAACGAGCGTCAGCGTTTGCAGAAAGCCAATGACGCCCTGCTGACCGAGCAGAAATCGGTGGAATGGAACGCCGGCATGGCCTCGCAAATTTCCGCCATGGATGCCCCGCCGAATGCCAAAAATTCCGCCGCGCAGGAAACCTACAAAAAAAATGAGGACTTGAGGCGTGAGACGCGAATGCAACCGTATGTAACCCGGCTCGTGGAAATCAAAGCGCTCGTGCTGGCGAATCAGGCGAAGAAGGAATTATCGGCTCTGCAGGCGAAGATCGAGTTTCAGTCGCTTTGCGCACAGTTGTTCTTCCAGCGGAGGTATCAGCATGTGCTGATCGCAACCCGATTTTACCGGAATGTGTTTCGTGATGGCGATACCACGATGCGAGTCGGTGATGATGCCAAAAATCTATTTTCGAAGACGACTGGCATGCCGCCGACCGTGGGGACACTCGATAGCATGGCCAATGAGGCGATTCGTGACTGCCGCGAGAGCATCCAGGCCTATGAGTTTTTGCTGGAAAAGAACGAACTCGAAAGCGCCACCAAACGACTCGGCGAAGGCTTCATCGTCGGCGAATACATGCCGGAGTTCCGCACACTCTCCCGCGATAAAAAGCGGCAGGCCTTGAAGTTTAGCCAGGCGAGTTATCAGCTCGTGTCCGCTCTCGACGTAAAGGATTACGCGCTCGCCGAAAAGCTCGTCAAAGACCTCGAAGCCATGGCGCACGACTTCGATTCTTCGAAACCAATGGCGGCGATCCAAACCGCCAAAACCGTCGCTGGAATGCATCTCGCCAAAGCGAAAAACGCCGCTGCCAGCGGAGATCGCGTCGTCCTCGAAACTGAATTGAAAGAAGCCACCGCCCTCTGGCCTCGCAACCCCGCGCTGGCCGAAGTCTCTGGCATCATCTTCAAGCAGGCCGACGTGCAACTCGAAGCACTCGACCTCCTCGACGAGTTGCTCGGCCGCAAGGAATACCGCCGTATCTACGACGACCGCGTGCGCTTCATCGCCGCCGCCGCGCTCTATCCGGAGCGTCAAAAACAACTCCAGGAAGTGCTCGACGCCATGCAGACCATCGAGGGCGCACTCATGCGGGCCGAGGAAATCGAGAAGCGCGGCGATTACGCCGGAGCTTGGGAAAACGTCGAGCAGGTTTACCAGAAATACCCCAACGACAACAAACTCAACCAAGTCCGCGCCAACCTCACGACCGAGGCCTCGGACTTCGTAAAAACCCTCCGCACCGCCGAGCAGTTGGAGAAACAAAACCAGCCCGGCTCCAGTCTTTCCTGGTTTCTGAAGGCGCAAAGTCTCTACCCAGGCAGCGACTATGCCCGATCCGGCATCGACCGCCAGGCCGCGCTCATTCTCCCCGAGTAAGTGTGTTTGGTGTACGCGGCACATGGCCCGTGTCCCCCCTCATTTAAGAGAACGTCGTAAAACATCGGTTGTAGCGTCGAGCCTCTGGCTCGATGGACTTGGTGGCAGAATTTGAAGGCCTGACACTCTGCGAGAAAGCAAAACCGCCAGGTTTGGGGGCCTGACACTCTGCGAGAGAGTAAAACCGCTGGGTTTGGGGGTCTGACGGTGTGTAAGGGAGGCAAAAACCGCTGGATTTAGCGGTCTGACACTCTACGCGGACGTAAAACTGCCAGTTTTGGCGTCCTGATGACGTGTGAGAGGGGCAAAACCAGCGGTTTTGGTAGGTTTGACGGACTGCGGAGTGGAAAGCAGGTGCTTATTCGCGCAAGGCGATGCCGCATTTTTCCACGAGGCGGGCTTTGAGCCGGGCGTGGGCGGTGTTGACTTCGTCTTGCGTAAGGGTGCGGTCGTCTGCGCGGTAAGTGAGGGAGTAGGCCAAAGATTTTTTATCCGCCGGGATTTTCGCGCCAGTCGGGTCGGTGAAAAGGTCGAAAAGGGCGACCTCGCGAAGGAGAGGGTCATTGGCACTCACGAGGGCGGCTTCGATGTCCGAATGGGCAAGAGTTTGCGGAGCCAAAAGCGCGATGTCGCGGGTGACGGCGGGGTATTTCGGCAACGCAGTAAAGAGGCGGCGGGCGGGCAACGCAGCGAGGAGAGCGGCGAGGTCGATTTCGGCGACGTAAACGGGAGTCTTGAGGCCATCTTTGCGTGCAATCTCAGGTTTTATTTGGCCAATCCAGCCGATTTTTTGTCCGGCGAGGGTGATGTCGGCTGCTAAAACAGCGGCGGGATGAGTGGATGTGGTGAAAACGAGCGGAGCAGAAACGAGGCTGCTCACTTCGGCTTTAAGGGCAAAGAAGTCGAGCAGGGCTGGAGATTTTCGCCAATCGCCGACAGTGTCTTGTCCACTGATGAGTAGTCCGAGGGTGAGAATTTCTGAGATTTCTGAAGAATCTTTCTCGGTCTTGCAGAAAACACGGCCTGTTTCGAGTAGCCGCAAGGAGGTTGCGCCCATGCGTTGATTCAGTTCGGCGACGGTCAAAAGACTTGGAATAAGACTTCTACGGAAGTATATCTGGTCTTCTGTCAACGGATTGCGAACCTTTGGGTGGTTTCCTAGAATGTGGAAAGCTTCTTCGGAAGCTGATCCGAGTGCGAGAGCCGGGCGCAGAGAAAGGGTGCGGGCTTCGGAGAATCCACGGGCGACGAGGGCGCGTTTGAGGCCGATCTGGAAGTCGTAGAGGCGGTCCACATCGGAGATGGGTGCGGCGAATCCGCCGGATTTTCCAGAGATGCTCTGGATGCCGTGGACGCGGGCGATTTCTTCGATGAGATCGACTTCGCGAGTGAGATCGCCACGAAACGAGGGTATTTTCCACTCGTTACCCGACGTTTTTTGCAAGCCGAGTCCAATGAGAATGCCATCCATGCGTTCGTCCGTAAGCGGAGTTCCCAGCAACTGGCGGCAACGATCATTGCGCAACGCGACAGTCCATTCCAAGGGCGGAAGCTCCCCGACGACGGAAAGCGAGGCCTCGGCCCGACCGCCGGCGATTTCCTCCAACAATTGGCAGGCGCGTGCCGAAGCAGCGAGAACCTGGCCTGGATCCACTCCGCGCTCGAAGCGATAGGAGGAGTCGCTGGCGAGCCCGAGAATCCGCGAGGTGCGGCGGATATTTGAGGGACGAAACAGGGCGCTTTCGAGGAGAATATCGGTGGTCGTGGCGGAAACGCCGCTATCTTGTCCGCCCATCACGCCGGCGATGGCCAGGGCGCGAGTCTCGTCGGCGATGACTAAATCGAGCGGAGTCAGCGTGTATTCGCGGTCGTCCAGGGCGAGGAACTTTTCTCCCTCTGCGGCGTTGCGAACGACGATGCCGCGGTTGACTTTCGCGAGGTCGAAAGCGTGCAGGGGTTGTCCCATTTCGAGCATCACGAAGTTGGTGACATCGACGACGTTGTTGATCGGTCTCAGGCCGACCGCCTGGAGTTTGCGAACGAGCCATTCCGGACTGGGACCTACTTTGACCCCGCGAACGATGCGTCCGCTGTAAAACGGGCAGGCGGCGCCCTCGATGCGGATGGGGAAAGTCGATGGTTCAAAGGTCTTATGAGACTCATAGGACGTATATTTTCCTCCTGTGATCGCCGCCATTTCGCGGGCGATACCGCGATGGCTGAGGAGGTCGGGACGATTGGGTGTGATTTCGAGATCGAAAAGCGTATCCGACGGAAAGAGGTCGCCGATCGGCGTGCCCACTGGGGCAGCGGGCGACAAAATGAGCAGGCCGGCAGATTCCTCGGAAATGCCGAGTTCTTTGGCGGAGCACATCATTCCTTCGCTTTCGACGCCACGGAGTTTGCCGACTTTGATTTTGAAATCGCCGGGCAAAACGGCTCCCGGAAGCGCGAGCGGGATTTTGTCGCCGACTTGATAATTCTTCGCACCGCAAACGATCTGACGTGGGAGGCCGCTACCGTCATCGACTTTGCAGACGCTCAGGCGGTCGGCGTTGGGGTGTTGCTCGGAACTGAGGATTTGCGCAACGACGACGCTGGCGATGGCGACGCCGCGCTCTTCGATGCCTTCGACTTCCACTCCGGCGAAGGTGAGGAGATCGGAGATTTCGGCGTTTGTTTTGTCGAGCGGAAGAAATTCCCGCAGCCAGTTCAGGGAGACTTTCATGAGCGGAATTGGGCGAGGTAGCGGAGGTCGTTTTCGACCAATAGACGGATGTCGGTCGTGCCCGTGAGGATCATGGTCAGGCGGTCGATGCCGAAGCCAAAGGCAAAACCAGTGACGCGCTCGGGGTCGAAGGCGTTGTCGCCGCGGCGTTGGTTGATGGCTTCGAAAACTGCGGGATCGACCATGCCGCAGCCAGCGAGTTCGAGCCATTTGTTGGTGCCGGGAAGTTTGGCATCGACTTCAAAGCTGGGTTCGGTAAAGGGGAAAAAATGCGGGCGGAAACGAATCTCGGTGCTGGCTCCGAGAAGTTCGCGGAGGAAAAATTCGAGCGTGCCTTTGAGATCAGCGAGGCTGACGTTTTCGGCGACGTAAAGACCTTCGATCTGGTTAAATTGATTGAGATGGGTGGCGTCCACTTCATCCCGACGATAGGCAGCACCGGGACAAATTACGCGGACAGGCGGAGGCTGATTTTCCATGGTCCGAATCTGCACCGTCGAGGTGTGAGTGCGGAGAAGGCGTCCATCGGGGAGATAATACGTATCGGTCTCGTTGCGAGCCGGATGATCGGCAGGCGTGTTAAGCGCGTCGAAACAATGCCACTCGTCGTCGATATCGGGACCATCCGCCATGGCGAAACCGAGGCGGCGAAAAATCTGGATGACGCGGTCCTGCATTTGCGTAACCGGATGGAGTGCACCGGGCTGTGGGTGCAGTTTCGCAGGCAAGGTAACGTCGATGCTCGAGACGGCTGCCGCGTCGCGGGCGGCGGTGAGTTCAGCCTGACGCGATTCGAGCGCGGCGTTGATGCTGTTGCGTGTCTCGTTGAGGAGTTTCCCAAAAATGGGACGCTGCTCTTTGGGCACGGTTTTCATCTGCTCGGCAAAAGCGGAAACGCTCCCGGAGCGTCCCATGAGGGCGACACGGAGGTTTTCCAAGGTGCCGAGTTCAACGGCTGCCGCGATATCAGTCAGAGCACTGGCTTGAATCTGTTTGAGAGCGTCTTCCACGGGAAAATGAATCTGGTCCAAACGAAAACCGAGTCAGTGTGAGTGACTCGGCTTCCAGTTTTAAGATGTTTGTTTTTCGAGTTCTTAGGCTGCCTGTTTGATTTGGGCAGCACTCTTCTTATCCAGAGCGGCTTTCACCTGCTCGATGATGTCCTTGAAGGCGGAGTCGTCGGTGATGGCAATGTCCGAAAGGATTTTGCGATCGAGATCGATGTTAGCGGCTTTGATGCCTTCCATGAATCGGCTGTAGGTCAGTCCCTGCTCACGGGCGGCGGCATTGAGGCGCTGGACCCAGAGGGAGCGAAAGTTGCGCTTCTTGGTTTTGCGATCACGATACGCCCAGTATTGGGCCTTCATGACGGCGTCTTTGGCGTAGCGGAAAAGTTTCGAGCGGCGACCGCGGAATCCTTTTGCTTTTTCGATGACCCGGCGGCGGCGTTCGCGGCTCGCGGGTGCGTTAGTGGCTCTTGGCATGTTCTAAAATCCGCTTGGGCGCGGTCTCCACGAATGAACTGTTGGTTGGTTTGATGATTTTCCGATCCCGTTCATTCGGTGAAGAGGACTCTCGCTAAAGCGGTGGAGTGTCTCTTGGATGGAAAATCCTATGGCTGCAATTCCGGGTCTAGTGGAATGGTAGGCAGTCTTTGACCCGCTTCATGTCCGTTTTGTCAACGAGACAGGATTTGGCGGCCTGGCGTTTTTGTTTCGGGCTTTTGGCACTCAACAAATGGCGTTTGTTGGCAGAAGAACGGAGAATTTTCCCGGTTCCAGTGATTTTGAAACGCTTCGCCGCTGCTTTCTTGGTTTTGCGTCTGGCTATTGACTTTGGCATAAGAGGACCGCGAAAATACACGGGTTCGCTCCCATCGCAATTAAAATGTGCCCCGTTGGACTCAAAGTCCGCTTATTTCTCCGCTTCAAGGATTTTCCGGGCCGCCAGATTGTCCTTTTTCATCGCGTTTGTTACTGATGGATATTCCAAGTCGAGCGATTCTAAGGCATCGATCACAGCGGCGACCACCACCAGGCGTGCGAACCATTTCTTGTCCGCCGGGACGACATACCACGGAGCACGCTCTGTCGCGGTGTGGCGGATCATATCCTCGTAGGCCTCCATATATTCCTGCCAATGGGCGCGTTCACCCATGTCGGCGGCGGAAAATTTCCAGTTTTTTGTCGGATCGTCGAGCCGGGCGAGGAAACGCTTCTTTTGCTCCGCCTTCGAGACATTCAGGAAAAATTTTCGCACGATTGTCCCGTTGCGGGTGAGGGTTTTCTCGAAGTTGTTGATGTCCTCAAACCGGTCCTCCCAGATGTCTTTGCCGACGAGTTTGGGCGCGAGTTTTTGCTTATCGAGAAACTCCGGATGCACACGGACGACGAGCGTTTCCTCATAATAAGACCGATTGAAAATCCCGATTCGCCCACGCTCAGGGAGACATTTTTGGCAGCGCCAGAGAAAGTCGTGGTCGAGATCCTCACTGCTCGGCTGCTTAAAGGAATACACCTGGCAGCCCTGCGGATTGATGCCCGACATGACGTGCTTGATCGCGCTGTCCTTGCCCGCCGCATCCATCGCCTGGAAGACAAGCAAGAGCGACCACTCGTCCTGCGCGTAGAGTTTTTCCTGTAGCTCCGCGATGCGCGCGACGCCGGTGGCGAGCAAATCCTTTGCGTGCTCCTTGTTCTCGATCTCGCCTTTGTCGCCGGGGTCGCAGCTTTCGAGGTGAAATTTTTTTCCGTTGGAAACGCGATAGGGTGAAATGAGCGAGCGCATGAGTTCGTTGTTGGACATAAGAATGAAAGTCGGAGTTAGTCAGCGGTGGATAGAATTTCACCATCGCTTAGACGATTACGCAACGGCTCACCCGATTGGATGGCATTTGCACTGGTGACGACCGACCCGTCGGCGCGGGTAAGAATGCTGTAGCCGCGTCCCAGCGTGGACTCGGGGCCAAGAACGCGCAGGAGGCTGGTAGATTTTTCGAGACGGTTTTTGCGCTCCAGCATCGCCTGTCGGGAAATGGTTAGAAACTGGTCCCTCTTCCGCTGAAATGACTGCAACTTGAGCGCGAGAATTTGGTCAGGTCGATGCTGTTGCAGCGAACCGAGAGCGCGTGCGAAACGCTGCTGTAGAGCGGACATCTGACGCTCCAGATTCAGTGCCAGATCGCTCGCCAGTAAATCTGCCGCCTGCTGCTGTTGCTCGACGATTCGCAACGCTTCCCGCTGCAACGCCGGGGCGAGGCGCCCGGTAAGTTTTTCTTTTTCGTGCGTGATCGTGGCCTGTAAACACTGACGCAGGCGCGTGGTGAGAACATTCAGCCGATGGGTTAGTTCCTCGCCGTCCGGCACGACCATTTCCGCAGCTGCACTCGGCGTCGGCGCGCGCAGATCGGCTACAAAATCGGCAATCGTAAAATCGATCTCATGTCCGACGGCAGACACGATGGGAATGGAACTCGCATGGATGGCGCGGGCGACGACTTCCTCGTTGAATGGCCATAAATCCTCGATGCTCCCCCCGCCGCGTCCGACGACTAACAAATCGACTTCGCCCGCAAGATCAGCATTGAACTGCCGGATCGCCGCGGCGATTTCCGCAGCGGCTTCCGCCCCTTGGACTTTCACCGGAATCAGCAGCAATCGCAGCCAAGGCGCACGGCGCGCAAAGACGTTCACCATGTCCTGCAACGCCGCCCCGGTTGGCGAGGTGACGAGTCCGATCGTTCTCGGAAATTTCGGCAGTGCTAACTTTTTGCTAACATCGAACAAACCCTCCGCGTCCAGATTGCGCTTGAGTGCCTCGAACTTCGCCTGCAACGCCCCCTGCCCTCGTGGCTGGACGTTTTGCACGATCATTTGATACTGCCCGCGCGCATCGTAAACGGTGATGGAACCGAAGACTTGCACCGCCATGCCGTCGGTGAGTTTTTGCCGTGTCGCAGCCCGGGCAAAGAGCACGCAGGCCAGTTGCGCGCGATCGTCTTTCAGTGTGAAATATTGGTGCCCCGACGCCTGTTTGCGATGATTGGAAATCTCTCCCTCGACCCAGACTTCACCAATGCGGCCCTCCAGCAGATCGCGAATGCTGCGCGTGAGTTCGCCAACGGTTAGAACCTGCGGCTCACTGGTAAAAAGCTCATCCATTGTTGATTAAACGTGGATGCACAAATTCCTCGGGATTCATAACCCCTCAAGTATATTCGAGAGCTTCTCCACACCCTGCATTTCGCCGATGACTTCCCGCAACGACGCAAGTGCTTTGGGAATGTGGCGCAGGAACTCCGGCTTGCCCTTGTTATGACCGAGAAATCCGTAAGCGCCGAGCGCTTGCATTAGCCGTTGCATAGCGCAAAAATGGAATGTCCTAACATAATTTTCATCGTCGATGTTAGCAACGCTCTGGTAGTAGGTTAGCATCTCATTCCGCTCACTCTCGGCGAGGTTCACATACGGGTCGTGGAGCAATGAGGCGAGGTCGTATTGGCGCAGGCCGGGGCGCATTCCTTGAAAGTCGATCAACCAGGCATCGTCGTCGCGCATCAGGATGTTTTGCGATTGGAAATCACGATGAATCAGCACTCGCGGACGGTTCGCCAGCTCTTGGGAAATGATTGCTAACATGGGAATGGAACCCGCATCAAACTCGATGCCAAAGTGGAGTCCGAGGCAGTTCTCAAAGAAATAATTTTGCTCCCATTGATAGAGGTGCGCATCAAAAACGGGCTGGAGTTGCAGTGTGGTCTCCGAATTGAGCGCGTGGAGGCGGGCGGCCTGGGCGAGCGTTTTCTGGTAGTGGAGTTTACGTTTTTCCCACGACTCATCGCGGTGCGTCCAGAGATCGACTTCACCCAAGTCCTGCATCCAAATGAGGCCTTCGCTGACATCATGCTGGTAGATCTGCGGGACGTTGATGCCGCGATCCGCGAGGAAATGCGCGACTTCGACGTAGTGGCGGTTTTCCTCACGCTGATCGCCGTATTTCACCAGAATCAGGGAACGTCCGGCTCCTGTGTCTATGCGATAGAATTTGCGATCCGACCCGCCTTTTTCCAGCGGAGTTACAGCGATATCTTCGGGTGCGAAATCGGGAAATTTCGCGCAGGTCTGGTCGAGGAGCGAGGTGGGGAGCATGAGACGTTTCAGGCGGGCAAAAAGCCGCGCGGGGACAGGATACCGTTGGCATAATGGACAGGCGAAGTAAATTTTATGCCGGGCCAGACGATGACGTCTTTCAAGCTACTACCAGGAGCGAGCTCGACGTTTTTGCCAATGCTAACCAAGCCTTCCAGCGCGGTGTCCACGATGCAGGCAGACGGCTGGATCGGCATCGGCCAATTGAGTTGCGCGGGATTCTCGGCGTCCAGATATTGCTCGTAGAAATAGCGATGGACATCGAGGTATTGCGAGGGCGAACCAAGGTCCCACCAGTGCCCCTCGTCGAGGACGATGCCGCCAACGCTGTCGGGCTGGTCGCGAATGAGATCGCAGAGAATCGGGATGATGGAGATTTGCGTGTCCCGCGGGATGTGGGCAAAGATTTCTGCCTCCAAAATATAGATGCCGGTGAAGAGATAACGCCGAGCTTCGGGCGCGGTCCCGAGTTTCTGCGCGATGTCCAGGATATGACCGGAACTCGAATCAAATGCGACCTGCAACGGCCCGCCCGACGAGCGCAGAATCATCGTGACCAGCCGCCCGCTGCGCTCATGGTCGGAAATCGCTTTTTCGATCGGGAGATCGCTCAGGATGTCGCCGTTATAGACGAGGAGCGGCTCGCCGTGGACGAGGTCCTCGATGTTTTTGATGCCGCCACCCGTTTCCAGCCGCTGCGGTTCGTGGCGAAAGACGATCTCCTGTTTCCCATAGCGATAATCGGGAAATTCCTCGTCGTAGCATGCGGGCAGATGGTGCGTGTTGACGATGAATTGATCGAACCCCTGCGCCAGCAAATGATCGAAGGCGAACGTGATCAGCGGCTTGTGAAAAACGGGGATGAGCGGCTTGGGCAGAAGTTCGGTCAGGGGCTTGAGCCGGGTGCCGAGTCCGGCACCAAGGACGAATGCAGTGCGAATCATGTGGAGCGCACCAGCCAACACGGGCCGCCATGGGAATACAACTCGAATGACGGGTGTCACACGCTTTTCCAGCGGCAAACGCAAAAGCATTTTGCCGGTCTTGCAAGGCCGCCCACGTAGGCTGGCATCGAATTTTCCACGCCCGTGATTCGAGTGAGAATCGAATTTTGGAGTATGACGAATGGTTCCACCGCCGACCTGCCGAATCCGTTTGTGGAAGCACTCCGAGAAGAGGCCAGGGAGGCCGGGCTACGCTACACGCACGACGATCAGCCTGGGCTCCGGCGCGAGAAACGAGGCGATGAATTCGTTTACCTCCATACCGATGGAACTCCCGTGAACGATGAATCGACTTTGACTCGGATCAAGCGGCTGGCCATTCCGCCCGCGTGGACAGATGTGTGGATTTGCCACCGGGAAAACGGCCACATTCAGTCCACCGGGCGCGATGTCCGGCAGCGGAAACAATATCGTTACCACCCGAAATGGAGGGCGCATCGGGACGAGAATAAATTTGGCCGCATGATCGCTTTTGCTCGGGCGCTACCGAAGATTCGCCGACGGGCGAAACGTGATCTGGCCTTGCGTGGAATGCCCCGCGAGAAGGTGCTCGCGACTGTGGTCAGCCTGCTGGAGGGGACTTTGATTCGAGTTGGCAACGACGAATACGTCAAACAAAACGGCTCCTACGGACTGACTACGATGCGCAACCGGCACGTGCATGTGAGGGGAGCGAAAATCGAGTTTGCCTTCAAAGGAAAAAGCGGCGTCCGCCACGAGATCGCGGTGCAGGACCGGCAGCTCGCGCAGATCGTACGCCGTTGTCAGGAGATGCCGGGCCAGGAGTTATTTGCGTATGAGGACGAGCACGGAGAGGCGCGCAATGTCACCTCCCAAGACGTGAACGAATACCTCCGCTCCATCGCAGGCGACGACTTCAGCGCCAAGGATTTCCGCACCTGGGCCGGGACAGTGCTGGCAGCGATCGCGCTGCGGGAGTTTGAGGCGTTCACCGCACAGACCGAGGCCAGGAAAAATGTCGTCACCGCCATTGAGGCAGTTGCGAAGATGCTCGGGAACACGCCCTCCGTCTGCCGCAAATGCTACGTTCACCCAGTCATTCTGGATAGTTATCTAACGGGTGACACCATCGCCACGGTCCAGCAGCAGATGCAGGGGAAAATCGACCGATCTCTGTCCAAGTTGAAGCCCGAGGAAGCGGCCGTGCTCGTCCTGCTTCAGCAGAAATTGAAGACCAGCAAGCGCGTGGTGAAGGCGCGCCGGACGGGTTGTTAGTTTTCCTCCAGTCGCACGCGGAAAAACTGGCTGGAACCTTCCGGCACTCCGCTCATGAGAATCGGACCACCGGGTTGCGCAACGCTATTGTTGCCGGGCACATCCCAGAGGTGCCAGGAGTTGAGATCGGTCGAGGTCTCCACGAAAACGGAGCGGTTTTGCGGGACGCTGAAACTCAGGTTCACCATATTGTTAGTCAGAGTCGTCACGGGCTTCAAGCTACTGCTCCCATTCTGCGGATCGGTGCCGGCCAGAAATTCGTTATAATTCACCTGTCCGTCGAAGTCTGGATCGCTATTTCCGTCGCCTCCGTTGGGAGTCGGAGTGCCAAACTCAGTCACATGCCACTGGTCGTAAGTTTGGTGCGTGGCGTTGAAATTACTGATCCAGTTTTCCACGAGTGCGATGTTGGTCAGGTCAAGTTCGCTACTGGCGATCGGAGGCATGCGGGTGTAGCCGTTGGTGAGAGCGATGCGGTTGCGGACGACGGAGTGATTGAGGTCGTTGGGAACGACGAGTTTGTCGCCAGATTGCAGCGCATTGGTGGCAACTCCGTTGACCAAACCAGTCTCCGCGAGGGAGAGTTCGGGCAGGCCATCCCAGGAGGGTCCGGTGCCGCCAGCCTGGTGGCAGTAGGCGCAGTTGACCGCGAGGTAGGAACGCACGCGGGCCTCGACAGGATAATTGGTTTCGTCGGGCCGCAAGTGTCGGGGCAGAAGGTTGGGAGAGTCCGGCGTGTTGGAGAAGTAACCGGCGTTGCGCAGGAGGTCGAGCTGGTTGCCGGCGAAGCCGTTGAGGGTATTGGTCAGATTTAATTGCCGGGTGTTAAAAGAGAGCGCGTGGCCAGCCTGTGGCGTGTGACAGGTCAGGCAACTGCCACGGCTGGGGATCTGCCAGGTCTGGGTGCGGGAGACGCCATTTTCGCTGACGGTAATGGGAAAACTAACGCCTTCATCGGGCACGAGAGTGGCCTCGGTGCCTGCGTCGTTCCAACGATAGCTGACGCCGTAGGAGCCGGTGGCATTTTTCACGATAAGCCGGGTTTCGATGCGCTTGCGAGGTCCGGTGCCGCCAGAAATCGGCGGATTCGTGCGGGTAAGTTCCATGTCGAAGTGTTTTACCCAGATTTCACCATCGGGGAAGGTCCACTTCCCGTCGCGGGACCAGGTCATTTTACTGGACGCGTTGGGAATGGCGAACCAACGGCGTTTGACTGCGAAGTCGCTCCAGAAAGTGAGATTGGGCTGGTAGGGCAAAATGCCCGGATTGGGCGAGAGATCAGTGAGGTCGGCAAAGAGGCCCGTGGCACTGAGGGTATCGGGAAAAGTGCCGCTGACGGTGCCTGTGATGAGACGCTGGATGGTGCCGTTGTTGATATTCGCCGCAAGCACGTCCTGATTGGAGGGATCACTGCCAAAGGCGACGAGGCCGGCTTGCGTGGTGAGCCGCGTGACGGTGGGTGCGGCGGCACCATTGCGGACGAGAGACCAGACGTTGCCGGAAACGTAGTCGGCGAAGATGTAGGCGCCGATGAAGCTGCCGAAACGGCTACCGCGATAAACCAAGCCGCCGGTGACGGAGTTGCCTTGGAAATTGCCAGTGCCGTGGGTGTACTCGTAAATGGGATTGATCGAAGTGAAGCCGCTGGGAGCGGTCTTGGGTCCGGGATGGAGGCCCTCGCGATAGTCCCAACCGTAGTTGCCGCCTTTCGTTACGAGGTCGATTTCCTCGTAGGTGTTCTGGCCGACATCGGCGAGCCAGAGTTCGCCGGTGCTGGAGTCGAAGGAAAAACGCCAGGGATTGCGCATCCCGACTGCGAAAAACTCCGTGCGCACCGAGGAAGAATTGACTGCGATTCCATTGAAACTCGTCGCACCCACAAAGGGATTGTCGGATGGGATGGCATAGCGGGCGACTCCGCCGGTGGTGAGCACAGCGGGATGGGAGTTGGGCGCGATGGAACCCGCTTTCTTGTCCACATCGATGCGGGCAATGGCAGAGAAGAAGTTAAGGTCGATATGCTGGGCATTGTTGTATTGGTCGTTCTGGCCGCCCTCGTCGCCGAATGAAATGTAGAGATAACCATCGGGCCCGAAACCCAGACCGCCGCCGTTGTGGTTGCCAGCCCGGTCCACTTGCTCGAGGAGGATCAGCTCGGAGGCCGGATCTGCGACGTTGGGATTGCCTGCCTGAGCGGTGAACCGAGCCACGCGCTCATAGACGAGATTGTCCGCTTTTTTCGCCGAGTAGAACACATAGAAGAAGCGGTTGACGGCGTGACTAGGATGAAAGGCGAGTCCCAGCAAACCCTGCTCACTGGTGGTGCTTAAAGTCTCCCCCCGCCCACCCAGTAGCGTGGGCAGATCGAGGAAGGTGGAACTAACCGGACTCGCCGCCGTGACGTCTGGAATGACTTTTACCAGCCCCCCTTTTTCGCAAATGTAGAGACGTCTGGCATCCGCTGGTGGCGAGGCCAGGCACACCGGCTGGTTAAAGGTGACTCCCGGAAAGGCATCGACGAGCTGGATGGCGGTCGCCGGAGGGGTTGACGGTATGTTTAGAGTGGGACTGGGCACCCGCAGGGAGTTGGAAAATAGAATGGAAACCGTGGCGATATTGGACTGTCCGCCACCACCCCGAACGCGGTAACTGAAGCTATCCGAACTGGGGCTGCCCGTTGTCTGCGTATAAAGAATCTGCCCGGCAGCATTGGGAACTGCGGTGCCGGATTGTGGCGCTTGCACGATTACGATGGAGCCGGTGATGATGTCCCCCGTGTCGTTGGCCAGGACAGGGAGAAGCACTTTTTGGCCGCGATGCATCGTGATGCTGTCGGGCTGTGCGACTGGAGCCGCGAAGGTGGCATCGGGACCCGCCGTAAAACTGGCACTCACTTGAGCGGCGGTAAAAGCGTAGTCGTGGAGACGAAATTCGTTATAGGAGATATTGGAATTGCTGTCCCCGCTAAACTGCGAACGGCCGAGCCAGTTGTTCACATCGCGGATGCTGTCGAGGTGAAATGGCGTGTCGAGAGTCGCTGCAAGAGTGCCATTTTGATACCAGGAAAGTCGCCCACCATTGCTGCCGAAGTTGCCTACCCCATCCTGAAAAGTGACGACGAAATGATACTGCGTCCCGACTGTTTGAGTGAGGCTCGTGTCGGCCTGGAGAGTCGTTCCCCCATTGGCTTTTCCCTCAAATCTCTGGGTGTTGGCATTGGTGCTGCGATTATAAGTCAGGCAAATGTCATCCGTTGCGGAAGTGACGCCGGGCGCGGGATTATTCAACGCGATTTCGCCGGTGCCGGTGTTTAAGCGTCCGAAATCCAGCACCCGCTGGTTACTTTTTAAGGACTGCGCCGTGGCCCACACTTCCATGGTGAGATCGGTGCGGGGGGAAACGAGGCCATTGGGAAGATCGACAAATGCAGCGATAGCCGTCTCAGTCTGCCGTCCATTAGTGGTGCCGGGGAGAGTGAGAGCGGTGCCTGTGAAAGTAGCGCCTGCTCCCCGGATCAAAGCAGTCGAACCGCTAACAGAATCGACCATTGCATAGCCCGTGGTGCCCGTGGTAACGGCTCCGGCGGCGTTATTGAAAGACCAGCGGTTCAGCAAACCTGCCTGGGCTGAAGAGGCAACGCTCACCATCAGCAGGCCCAGGTAAATGTATAATCTTAAAAACATTGTCAGAAATTGTGCGTGGGGGAAATCAACGGAGGGAAATCGGATGTGCGCATCTTATACTCTAAACGCGAATCGAGCAAAAGCGGGTGCATCGGCTCGTCGGGTGAGGAAACCAGCCTCCTGAATCGACCTCCGCGTCGTTCCCTTCGACCTCCGCGTCAGTTCCCTTCGACCTCCGCGTCAGTTCCCTTCGACCTCCGCGTCGTTCCCATCGACCTCCGCGTCGTTCCCATCGACCTCCGGGTCGTTCCCATCGACCTCCGCGTCAGTTCCCTTCGACCTCCGCGTCCGTTCCCTTCGACCTCCGCGTCCGTTCCCTTCGACCTCCGCGTCGTTCCCATTTCACACCTGGCAGTGGCAATGTAGGCGCAGCTCTATTCTTAACCCCGCTCTGTATTGCCAATCTGAGGGTTTTGGCAGACTATTCCGCCTCCATGCCGCATCCAGCCCTTGATTTGAAGCCTGTCCGCCGTCCCTCCCGTGAGGTGATGGTGGGAAACGTGGGCATCGGCGGCATAAATCCGATCCGCGTCCAGTCCATGATCACCTGCGACACGATGGACACTGCGGCGTCGATCCAGCAGACGCTCGACCTCGTGGTGGTCGGTTGCGAAATCGTGCGAATCACCGCCCCGACCGTGCGGGACGCGGCCAATTTGCAGCACATCGTCGCCGGACTGCGCGCGGAAAATTGCCAGGTGCCCATCGTGGCCGACATCCATTTCAAACCCGACGCCGCGCTTGAGGCCGCCAAATGGGTGGAGAAAGTCCGGGTGAATCCCGGCAACTTCGCCGACTCGAAGAAATTCAAAGTCCTCGAATACACCGACGCCGAATACGCGGCCGAGTTGGATCGCATTCGGGAGCGGTTTACCCCGCTGGTGCAGCTTTGCCTGAGCCGCGGCGTCGCCATGCGCATCGGCACGAATCACGGCTCGCTCAGCGACCGGATCATGAATCGCTACGGCGACACGCCGCTCGGCATGGTGGAGAGCGCCCTGGAGTTTGCCCGGATCGCGCGCGACCTCGGTTATCACGCCTTCACATTTTCCATGAAGTCGAGCAACCCGAAGGTGATGATCAACGCCTACCGCCTGCTTATCGCCCGACTCGACGCCGAGGGACCGGACTGGAATTACCCGATTCATCTCGGGGTCACCGAGGCTGGCGATGGCGAGGATGGGCGCATCAAGTCGGCCATCGGCATCGGCAGTCTGCTGGCGGACGGCATCGGCGACACCGTGCGCGTGTCGTTGACCGAGGATAGTGTTCACGAAATTCCAGTGGCGCGTGCGCTGGTGGAAAACATCGTGCTGAATGGAAAAACCGCCACGTCCGCCTACGATCCATTTACCTACCGCCGCCGCGCCAGCAGTCGCATGGAACTCGGATCCGTCTCGCTCGGCGGCGAGGAAACGGTGCGCGTTTTCACCACGCAACCAAAGTGGGACGCGCTCGCCCACAAGCTCGACAAACTGGGCGATTATCAGCCGGAGCTCGTTCTCGAAACCAGCGATGTCCGGGAGGTTGACCCACGCGACGACCACGCTCTCGCCGAACTTCATGCGAGTTCCATTCCGATGTTAGTCACCGTGGCCGATGGCGTGGCCCTGCCGGTGATCGAGGCGTTTCGTTTGCTCGCCTCGCGCATCTCCGAGCGGCACCCGATTTTGTTGAAGGATCAATTGTTAGAAACCGGACGCGCCGACTTTCTAAAGACCTTGCTAACCTCAGCGACGAACATCGGCTCGCTCCTCTGCGACGGCATCGGCGACGCCGTGCTGGTTCGCGGCGAGGAAGCGCCCGGACAGTCGCTGCGGCTCTCCTATAACATCCTCCAGGCGTCTGGCGCGCGCATCTTTAAGACGGACTACGTCGCCTGCCCGAGTTGCGGTCGAACCTTGTTTAATCTCCAGACCACGACCGCTAAAATCAAGGCCGCGACCGCGCATTTGAAGGGCGTGAAAATCGCCATCATGGGCTGCATCGTCAACGGCCCCGGCGAAATGGCCGACGCAGATTTCGGCTACGTGGGCGGCGCTCCTAACAAGATCAATCTCTATGTCGGCAAGACGCCCGTGAAGTTCAACATTCCCGAGGCCGAGGCCGTCGAGCGACTGATCGACCTCATCCAGGAACACGGCAAATGGGTCGAGCCCGCCGTCGCCGTCTAACCTTTTTCTAACATCCGACTTCCATACCTATCATGACCCGTTTCCTTAAATTTCTCCCACTTCTTCTGCTCGCCGCCCTCACCGGTTGTAGCACGCTCGAAGACTCCGCCGTCAATCTCAACCCATTCCGCAATCCCACTGGCAAAGCGAAGATCGTGATCGATCTCAGCCAGCAAAAAGCCTGGCTCTATCGCGGTCGCGAACTGGCCGCCGTCACCCGCATTTCCTCGGGCCGCGAAGGCTACGACACTCCGACCGGCTCGTTCTCTGTGATCCAGAAAGACGCCGATCACCGGTCGAGTGTCTATGGCGCATACGTCCTCGCCGGCACGCGCAAAATCGTCGTGCCCGACGTGGATACTCGCAAAACCAAACCGCCCGCCGGCA
Source organism: Chthoniobacterales bacterium (assembly GCA_038230215.1). Taxonomy (GTDB): domain Bacteria; phylum Verrucomicrobiota; class Verrucomicrobiia; order Chthoniobacterales; family DASVRZ01; genus DASVRZ01. The sequence continues at coordinate 181,347 of JBBRNR010000003.1, forward strand.
CGACTTACATCGGAGCACCGATGCCGTGGTTTCTGCGGTTTTACACTGGCCACGGAATGCATGCGGGCGACGTGCCCAACTACCCCGCGTCGCATGGCTGCATCCGCCTGCCCCAGTCGATGGCGAAGAAATTTTACGCCGCCGCGAAACTGGGAACGCCGGTGATCGTCCGCCGCTAGTAATAGCGTAAATCTCTGGAGTCTCCGAACAAGTGGTCACTGCTTGACCGCCCGAAGCAATCTGCTAACTCTGTGGGCCTTATGTCCGCCGATCCAACCGCACTCTATTCCCGCAAAAATCCCTTTCCCGCGAAGCTCGCGGTCAATCGCAAGCTGACTGCCGAGACCTCGCAAAAGGAAACCCGCCATTTCGAGATCTCGCTGGCTGGTTCCGGAGTGGTTTACGAAGTCGGTGATTCCCTCGGAGTATTCGCTAGCAACTGCCCACAACTCGTCGAGGAAATCATTCACGCCTTGCATCTCACCGGCGACGAGGAAGTGCTCAACCCGGACAAAGTCACCACCACATTGCGCAGCGCATTGTTGAAAGATTGCGTGATCACGGCTCCGTCGAAACAATTTCTCGAGGCCATCGTCGCCAAGGCCGAGGCTGCGCCGCTAATCGCCGAACTCATGCAGCCCGAACGCAAAAAAGACCTCGAGGAATATCTCTGGGGCATGGAGATCGTCGATTTCCTGCTCGATCATCCTTCGATCCAGTGGACGGCGGCCGAGTTTGCCGCCACGCTGCGCAAACTTCAGCCGCGTCTTTATTCCATTTCGTCCAGCTTGAAGGCGCACCCCGAGCAGGTCCATCTGACCATCGCCGCTGTGCGTTATGAGAGTCACGGACGGCAGCGCAAGGGCGTCGCCTCGACCTTTCTCTCGGACCGCGTGACCGACGAGGTGCCGATCCCGGTGTTCGTCCACACAGCGAAAGGTTTCCGTCTGCCCGAGGATAAAACACTGCCCGTGATCATGGTTGGCCCCGGCACCGGCGTGGCTCCGTTTCGCGCCATGGTGCAGGAGCGCGAGGCGACCGGCGCAACCGGCAAAAACTGGCTCTTTTTCGGCGAACAACGCTCGTCCTCGGACTTTTTCTACCAGGAGGAATGGGACGCCGCGATGGCGAAGGGCGTGCTCACAAAGCTGACCACCGCCTTTTCCCGCGACCAGGAACAGAAGATATACGTGCAGCATCGGATGCTCGAGAATGCTCCGGAAATCTGGCGTTGGCTCGAGGACGGCGCGCATTTCTTCGTCTGCGGCGACGGCGCACGCATGGCCAAGGACGTGGATTTTGCCCTGCACCAGATCGTCGAAAAAGAGGGCGGCAAGACTCCCGAGGAAGCCGCGCTCTACATGGAGCAGTTTAAAAAAGACAAGCGTTACAAGCGCGACGTTTATTGAAAACCTGGCTCGCAATCCTCTGGTTCGCCCTGATCATTGGCGTCTGGGTGGTGCGCGGGCTGCCATGGAATCTGGACGAATACGACCAGGCGAAGCAGGCCTACACGTCCTACGAAATGATCGGGAGCGACGCGTGGTGGTATCAACATACCCCGCGTCAGGACTCCGCCACGAAGCCACCCTTGGTCGGCTGGATCTCGGCGGCCCTCTACAAAATGAGCGGAAACTGGGACATCGCCTGGCGTTTACCGTCGCTACTCGCAGCCATCGGGACTTTGATTCTACTCTGGCAGGGCGGCATGAAAGTCACGGGCATCGGCGGCGCGTATCTGGCGACGGCAGCATTCTCCTGGAACCTGCTCGCGATCCGTCTCGCCACAATGGTGCGGACCGACATGGTGTTGGCGTTTTTTATTTTCGCCAGCGGCTGGCTGATCTGGCGACGCCTCCAGCAGAACGAAAAATGGATGTTGGGCGACACGATCTGGCTGACACTTTTGCTGGCCGCCGCCACCATGACGAAGGGTCCGATCTATCACGCCTTCCTGTTGCCGGGCCTCGTCGCGTGGCTGTTTTTTGCGGAGCCGCAGGAGAATAAATCGCGTATCGCAGTCGGCTATTTCATCGCCTCGGTGGTGTCATTGCTGCCCTTTCTCTTCTGGACTTGGATGCGGATGCAACAAGACCCGTCGTTCTACAATCAAGTCGTGGTGAAGGAGTTTCTCGGGCGTTTCACCGTTGGGGCCAAGGCGATTCATAACAACCAGACGTGGTATTTTTATCTGCCGCATCTCCTCACCAAGGCCGCGCCCTGGAGCCTGCTTTTCATCGCCGCGCTTTGCTTGAAAACAACCCGACTCCAATGGAAAAAAAACTCGGCCACACTTTGGCTCATTGCCTGGACCCTCGGCGGCGTGATCGCCATGAGCCTCGTCCCATCGAAACGGGTGGACCGCATTTTCCCGGTCTTCCCGGCGGCGGCCTTGACCTTGGCAGCGCTGCTGCCCGTCCTGCTGCAAAAACTTTCCTCCCGCCTGCTTGTGACTTTAGGCGCGTTGACGGTACTCGGCTACGGCAGCTACACGATCCTGGTCGTGCGTCAGGGCTACCACTCAGAGCTGGACCGGTTGGTGAAGTTTGGCAGCTCCGTCCAGCAACTTTGCGCCGTGAATCATTGGAACTACGCCATCGTCGAGGGCCGCGATGAAGGCCTGCTGATGTATGCCCACAAAATGACTTTCAGTGAAATGAAAGCCACCGCCACCCAACTCAAAAGCGGCTCCCTCAAGGCCGCCGTGGTCGATTCCACCGACTTGAAAAGACTCACCGAAAAGACAGGCGAGTTGCAGTCTCTTCTGGAGATTCAACATCCGACGGATCGCGACTATTCCTACCATCTGGTCCGGCTCCGACCCTGATCCTCCGCCCGTGGCACGGCTCTGGGCGAGGCGGTGTTTTCATTTGCCTTGCGGCCCGGCATACGGCTAATTACAGGTCCAATGATCCGCCTGTTGGCGAAGCTTTTATACCGTCATGCATCACTTCCGCGCCGCCGCCTTCCTTGTCCTTGTCCTTCTCACCTCTGCTCTGCCTCTCCGGGCCGCGGCGCCCCCAGCCCAGATCGATCTCAAGCAATTCCAGCAGGGCACCCAGATCGACAACGTCATTGTGCCCGTTCCGGCGGAAATTTTTCTCGTCCTGGATAAGATTGGAACTCCCAACTGGAAGGCCGAGATGCGAGACGCCGACCTCAAGATCGGTGAGCGTCACCAAATCGCGCTCCTCCTCGGCACCGTCATCGCCGACGGCTTTGTCGCCGTCGAGGCCACCGACCGCGAAAAGGTGAAAAACATTGGCCGCGATGTCCTGAAACTCGCTGGCGCCATTGGCGTGCGCGACTCCGTTCTTGGACGCAGCAACAGCATTATCGAAAAAGCCGACAAAGGCGACTGGCTGAATGTGAAACGCGAGCTCGACGGAGCACTACAGGACGTGCGCAACGCCATGTCCGAACTGAACGACGACCAGCTCGCTCATCTCGTCAGCCTCGGTGGCTGGCTGCGGGGCACCGAAGTTCTCACGTCGGTTCTGAATAAAAGCTATTCCAAGGATGGCTCCGATCTGCTTCATCAGCCCCAGCTTCTGGCGTATTTCAACGCCCAGATCAAGGCGATGCCGCCCGAGCTGCGAAAGACTTCTCTGATTGTCCAGGTTCGCCGCCGCCTGCTGGAAATCAGCCCACTGATCGACGAGTCGGAGATTTCCAAGCAGTCAGTAGACAAGGTTCATACGATTACCAGTGATCTCGTAAAGTCGATCTTGCAAAAAGACTCCTAATATCGCTTACTCCACATCTCTAGTGAAAAAGTTTGTCTACTTCCTCATCGTTTGCCTGACGCTGATCGTCCCAGCGCTGGCCACTGTCGATGATGCCATTTCTGCGGCGATGGAGGCGGCCGATCCTTACGTAAAACAGGGATTCATCGTGCGCGAAGATCAATGGGGCGGCGACCTCGGTGCGGGCGAGAAAAAGGGGTTTCAGCACACGCTTTTCAAAGGAAACGACTACTGGTTTTTCATGGCCACGGATACGTTGAAAGCCAAGGTCAACGTCCATATTTATAACGCGGAAGGCAAGCTGGCAGACCAGGAAAGTTTACAAAAGGGCTCCTATGCCGCGATCCGTTTTCGGCCGCCGAGCACCGGGAGTTACTACCTCATCGTCGAAGTCGAGAAATCGCCCGAGGAACGCACGCACTGGGCGCTGGTTTACGCCTACAAATAAGATTCCCCGAACTGGGCTCGCTTGAATCCGTCGTGGCGTGCGGGCTGCTTTTGCAATCAGGCACGATGCATTTTTCATTTCTATCGAAATCGATTCTCCAAAGCAGTCTGCTGCTTCTCTGGCCCTGCGTGCTTTCCGCGCAACTTCCGAAGCCGGGCGTGCCCGAAAAGCGCGGGCTCGATGGGATTGCCACCGAGTCTTGGGCGCAGATGAGTAACAAGTTTTTTTCCAACCTGGGCGAACGTGCCCTCTCGATCAATCCACCCGCCTGGCAGCATGCGGAGACGACAAATTTCATTTACCACTTTCGCAGCGCCGTGGCCGCCACCGAGGCGTCGATCGAGGCGGAGTTCTACTACCGTGTGATCGCCGCAGATTTGAAGAAGGAAAGCGCCATCTGGCAACGCAAGGCGCACATTTTCATCTTCGATAGCGAGAAAGAATGGGCCGAGTTTCAGAAATCGGGCGGGCTCGATCCCTGGACCGGCGGATTGCAGACGGGCAGCGAATTATTCGTCCTGCGCGACGCCAAAGCGCGTTGGAAGGGACGCACGCTCGGCCACGAGATCGCGCATTTGGTGGTGAACCGGTTTTTCCCCGGGCAGATTCCGCTCTGGCTGAACGAGGGCTACGCAGAAAACGTCTCGCGAAAGGCTTACGCCGCCTTTTACCGTGCCCGGGGTTTCGCCAGTAAACCCGGCGGCGCGATTGTCCCCAAAGCGAGTTTCATCCCTTTGGATCGCTTAATGAATCTGCAAAGTTACCCCGCCGATGTGCACGAGGTGGAGACATTTTACGGGGAATCCGATGCACTGGTGCGGTTTTTGGTCGGGAAGGATGACGACAAATTTCTTAAATTTTTCAGCCTGCTGACAACCGGCGCGACGAACGACAACGCGCTGGCCGGGAGCTATTTTGGGGATTTCACGTCAGTGGCCAAGCTAGACGAGGCATTTCGCAAAGACACGGAAAACGACGGCGTGCTGGCGAGAAAGTGGTAGGTCTGTCGACTTCCGCCATGTATAAAACCAACTTGATCACTACTTCCGTGAATCTCCCGAAATGAGCGAATACATCATTATGGGAGTCACTGGCTGCGGCAAAAGCAGTGTCGGCTCCCTGCTCGCAGAGAAAACGGGCGGGCTCTTTCTCGACGGCGACGACTTTCATCCGCCGACAAATAAAGCAAAAATGGCCGCCGGCATTCCGCTGACCGACGACGATCGCTGGGGTTGGCTCGACACGTTGAACCGAGAATTAAAGGTTAGGGAAAACTCCGGGAAGCCTATTTTTCTGGCGTGTTCCGCACTCCGCCAAGTTTATCGCGACCGGCTGGCAGCGGGTATAAGTGGCCTGCGATTCATTTATCTTCGCGGCTCAAAAGAGCTTATCTACTCCCGACTCGTGGCGCGCCAGAATCACTTCATGTCGCCGACATTGCTCGCCAGCCAATTCGCAATCTTGGAAGAACCATCTGATGCCATTGTGGTGGAAATCCTCGACCCCGTCCCGGTGATGGTGGAAAAAATTCTCCCGCTGCTCTGAAAAATACGGCCAAATCGCCCTGTATTACGCATTAACATGGTAAATAACGAGCCATCCAAAAGTCTGGATTTATGAAGCTGATTTTCGCTTCAGTTGCACAACATTCCGATTAAAGTCCGTTCCAAAAATATGACATCCCCCCAGCTTCACAAAATCTTTTGCCTGATATTGCTCCTGCAGTCCGCGACTTGGCTGATGGCCGACACCATTGTCCTGAAATCGGGTGAACGGCTCGAAGCCACAATCACCAAAACCACCGACACCGCCGTGGAAGCCGAAGTGAAAATGAGCCCGTCGATTACCGACGTGCGCGTGATCCAGAAAACTGACATCGCCAGCATCGAGAAACCCGATCCTGCCGAGGCGGAATTCGCAGCCGTAAAAGCCGTCGGGTCCAGTCCCAATTCGCTGAGTGCTGCCGATTACAACACGGTCATACACACCAAGATCAATGCCTTCATCGGCAAATATCCCGCGAGTCCGCTCGTCGCCGAGGCTCGTGAAATGATAGCAGCTCTCGAGAAGGAAAAAGAACGCGTCGCCCTCGGGGAAGTGAAGGTGGAGAACATCTGGTACACTCCCACCGAACTCGAAAAACAGAAGGATCAGGTCAATGCCACGCTACTCTTCCAACAAATGAAATCATTAGGGCAATCCGGCGACTCACTCGGTGCCCTGAATGTTTTCACCAAGTTGGAAAAAACCTACCCCGGCACCCCCGCCTATCCCTCGGCGGTGGAATACGCCCAGCAATTGATCCCGAATGTTCAGACCGAGATCAACACCAAGAAATCCGTTTATGCAAACGAGATGACCGAACGCAAGAAAGGCATGGATCTGCTTCCGGACTTCAAAAAAGCCCCTCTCAACGCCGCCGCAGCCTCCGAGGAAGCCAAGGCCAACGCTGCCCTCGACGCGGCGATTAAGTCTGGCACGAAATGGACGCCGATTTATCCCCGAAACAAGAAAAGCATCGATGAATTGCAGAAAACGGTCACCGCCGAGACCACCCGTCTCGCCACGATCAAGACCGCTCCGATGCTCGCTTCCATCGCCGCAGTAGGCGAGGCCAAGAAGCAAATGGCCGCCGGGGATCTGCCCGGAGCGACTGCTTCCCTGCAAAAAGCCACTACTCTCTGGAGTGCTAATTTGCTCCTGAAGGACGCCAACGCCGATCTCATTACGGCCAAAGCCACCCCGATTCCGACACCCACTCCCAGCCCGACGCCCAAGGGGCCGGTCAAGTCGGCGATGAAGACTCCGCTGCCGAGGACACCCTAAGTCTTTACTTGGGGAAAAAAACTCTTCCAGATCCAGAGACCTTTCTCCTAGTGTCACGCCATGTCCCGAAGCGCCACCATCGAACGCCATACCGCTGAAACCCAAATCCGTATGGAGTTAAATCTCGATGGCACGGGCCAGGCGAGCATCGCCACCGGCATTGCGTTTCTCGATCACATGTTGAATTTGTTTTCCAAGCACAGTCTGATCGATCTCAACGTCCAGGCCAAGGGCGACATCGAAGTGGACTTCCATCACACGGTGGAGGATTGCGGCATCAGCCTAGGCCAGGCGGTCAGCCAGGCTCTCGGCGACAAACGCGGGATTCGCCGCTACGGATTTGCTTATCTACCGATGGATGAAACTCTCGCCCGGGTGGTGATCGATCTTAGCGGCCGGCCATTTCTGGAATATCGCGCGCCGCAAAATGCGTCGCCCATCGGCGGCCAATTCGAGTTTCAATTGGTTGAAGAATTTTTCCGCGGATTTGCCGTCCACGCGGGAGCCAATCTCCACGCGGAGATTCTTTATGGACGCGACTCGCATCACCTCGCCGAGGCGCTTTTCAAAGGCCTCGCCCGCGCGCTCGACACCGCTTGCCAGATCGATCCGCGAGTCACCGGTGTGCCGAGCACCAAAGGAGTGCTTTAGCAGGAGCACGCGTCTCGCGTATTCCCTTTTGCGTCTCACGAAAGGGCAGGTTTTCGCCATCGGACGAGACGTCCGCTGGAACACGCGAGACGCGTGCGCTCCCTAAAATTACGTGTCGAGACGCGAAAAAATCTCATTCTGAATGCGGTGCATTTCCTCGTGATCGCTGGGCGTTTGGTCATCGAACCCACGCAAATGAAGCAGGCCGTGTAAAATGTAGAGCGCGATCTCCTGGAGCGGAGTATGAGCGTAATCTGCGGCGTAGGACGCAGCGGTTTCGGCACTGATCAGAATCTCTCCGTGTTCAAAAGTCAGCACATCCGTCGGCCCAGAGATGCCCATGAATCTCAGATGGAAGTCCGCCATCGCGCGGTCAGATATGAGTGAGATCGCTATCTCGTCGAGTTGGCCGAGAACGTCGCCCGGCAGCGTTTTTAACTCGCAAACTTTAACCAACGCACGATTTCCAAACTGCCGCAAAAACGCCAGATCAACGGGAATTTTCCGCTGCCGATTTTGCAGAATAAACTCGGGGAGTGAACTGGAACTCACGCGGCGGCAGAGGCTTTTTTTTCCGCCAAAGTCGCTGCGTCCTTTTCCGCCTTGCTGTCTTCCTTCGGATAAGCGATGCGGCTGTGGAGCATGTTTTTCAGTGAAAACCGGAAGCTCTCGCCGATGAGGCGAATTTCATGGAGCGTCATGCCACAGTCATCAAGTTGTCCGTCGGCGATGCGCGACTCGATGATGTCGTTGACGAGCTGCTCAATGCGCTGCGGGCTAGGCTTCACGAGACTGCGTGAGGCGCTTTCGACTGCGTCGGCGAGGCTAATGATGCCTGCTTCCTTAAACTGCGGAATGGGCCCCGGATAACGGAAACTTTCCTCGCGCACCTCGGGAATGTCCTCCTCGCGCATGTTCATGATCTTACCGCCAGCGCGGGTGTCCTCTTGCTGCTGCTGAGCCCTCTTATAGAAATACATCACCAGCGAGGTGCCGTGATGCTGCTGGATGACGTCGATGATCTGGTGGTTGAGCTTCGATTTGAGGGCGAGATCAATGCCTTCCTTGACGTGGGCAATGATGATGAGCGCGCTCATGGTCGGTGCGAGATCGTCGTGTGGGTTACGGTCCTCGTTGATGTTTTCCGTGAAATACTCGGGTTTCACCAATTTGCCGACATCATGAAAATAAGCGCAGACGCGGCAGAGAGTGGCGTTGGCCTTGATCTTTTCCGCAGCGGCCTCGGCCAAACTCGCAACCATCAAACTATGATGATACGTCCCCGGTGCCTCGGTCGAGAGCCGACGCAGCAACGGGTGATTGAGGTCGGCGATTTCCAGCCAGGAAATGTCGGTCGTGATGCCGAAGGGCGTTTCCAGAAGCGGCAGCGCGCCACCGACGAGCATCGCCGTGATCATCCCGCTGCTAATGGCGGCAAGCGTCTGCCAGCCAAATAAGTTCCAGTCGGTGCTGCGCAAATCCATGATGTTCAGTGTGATCAAACCGAAGCTTAGCGCGAGCAGCCAGGTCGCCACGCCGACATAAAAACCAGCGCGCAAAAGACGGCTGCGGCGGCGCACCTGCAGAGTGACGAACACGGAAATGAAACCGCAAATGAGGCTCATCACCAGGATGTAAGCGTCGATATTTTTGAAAAGGATGGAAGTCAACAAGCTGACAAAAACGGCGGTAAACAAACCCAGATTTCGCCCGAGCAGGACTGAGATGACGAGGGGTGCAAACGCATACGGAATGAGCAAAATCGGGACGACCTGCCAGAGAACGTGCTCGCTGGTTTTCGAGATTTCGTAGCAGACCTGCATGACCAGTTTGCAGACGGCGAGATGCGCCAGGATGACGCCCAATATCAATGTAACCCGGCTGTTGCTTTTGAAAGTCTCGGGGTGTCCGATCCAAAGCTGCGCGATCGCGGTGCTGAGAATCAGCAGTCCGATCAGGAAAAACTGCGCGGGCGATTGCTGCTGCCCGTAGAAGATGAGCGAGGCCAGACCGCCAATGAAAAGGCCGATGATTATCGCCTTGATCCACGGATCGGTTGCCAGCGTCTGGCGAAATTCACTATGCGTCTTCTGACGGCGGGTTTTGCCCGTCGAGAGACCCTGCTTGATCAGCTTCTTTTTGGCGAATTGGAACATCAGGCAATGCGTTCGGGATGCGCGTCGCGGTATTTTTTGTAGGCGCCGATGATGTAGCGGACAAGTTCGTGGCGGACCACGTCGCGTTCTTCAAATTGAATGAATCCGATGCCAGGCCCCTTCGAGAGCGCGTCGCAGGCTTCGATGAGACCCGATTTTTTATTCCTCGGCAGATCGATCTGGGTCCGGTCGCCGGTCACGACGCACTTCGATTCCGCCCCTAGCCGGGTCAAAAACATGAACATCTGCTCGGTCGTTGTGTTTTGCGCCTCGTCGAGAATCACGAACGCATCCTGCAAAGTCCGTCCGCGCATGTAGGCGAGCGGGGCGATTTCGATGACGCCTTTCTCGGTGTAACGCTCGATTTCCTCCGGCTCCAGCATGTCGTAGAGCGCGTCGTAAAGCGGGCGGAGATAGGGCAAAATCTTGTCGTTCAGATCGCCCGGCAGGAAACCCAGCGCCTCGCCAGCTTCCACGGCGGGCCGGGTCAAAATGATGCGCCGGACTTTGTCCTGTTTCAGAGCAGAAATCGCCAGCGCCATGGCGAGATACGTTTTTCCCGTGCCAGCGGGCCCCAGGCCGAAGGTCAGATCGTGACTCAGAATCGTTTGCACGTAGCGTTTCTGACTCATCGTGCGGGCGATGATCGGCGGTTTTCGTGCGGAGCATTGGATTTTCACCGAAGCGAGTTGCGCGAGCGTTTCCGTCGATCCGTCGAGAACGGAGTTTAATGCGTAGAGAAATTCCTGCCGCCGAATCGGCGTTCCTTTTTTGGCCGCATCTTCGAGCTGACCGAGAAGGCTTTTCGCATGCGCAACCGCCGGTTCCTCACCCTCGAAACGGATCCAGCCATCGCGAGTCGTAATCTGGACGCTGAGCGATTCCTCGAGTTTTTTCAGCAATCGCGGATCGTTCGCGTAGAGCGATTGCAGCGTGCGGGCACTGTCAAATTCAATGGTTTCCGAGGCAGGCATGTGTGGCAGAGACAACTAAAGGCGACCGCAAGTGTAACAGAAACCAAATTTAATTCAAAAGCGGAAACTAAGGCGAGTCTCTGGTCCTGTGATGTTTATGGGAGGTTATTTTTCCGGGATGTATTGCTTGCGGAGTAAAAGCGGTTGATACCGCGGTAAGAGCGGTTGATACCGGATCTGGAGCGACTGATATCGGAGCAATATCAGTTGGTCTGGCGACAAAACCAGTTGCTCATCCATCTGTAGCAGTTGCTTTGGCGGAAATAGGAATTGGTTTGTATCCGCGACTGGTTGCGCCCGAAGCGAGAGCAACCAGTCTTGAATGTTTTTTTGATTTATCGTGACTGCAATTGTGCCTACCCCCCCCCACGGTACCGAGGCAGGACACACATTCACTCATTCGGGGTAGGTTTCCTCCAACCGATTGTTTGTGTGAAGCAATTTAAATACGGTCATCGGACTCGATCGTTCTTTGATGAAGTTAGCTAAGATGTCCAAGCGGATTCGCTTTTTTTTGCCTGCTTCCGACAAAACGTCTGTGCGGTCAATCTCCGAATTGATCAAATCCAAAAGCTTTTTTTCGAGCATGCTTTTGGAAGGCACAGGTATGCACTGGGTGAATTCTCCATTTGATCCCTTTGAAAGGCAGATAATTACTTCCCAAGGTGGACCTGGATTTAATACGCCGGTTTTGGATATTACCCAAATCGGCTTTTTATCCTTATATTCAAAACGCCAGCATTTCGAGCCACCGTCCAGCATGTTTCCGATGGCCTTTAATTCAATGGATTCAATGGAACTGATTTGTTCGGGTAATGCCGGATCCCCTTTGCAAAGTGGTGTAAAGAAGCAAAGAAAAAGCCTTATGAGGCGGGCAATTCCATTCTGTTTCATTCAAAAAGATAGTTGTAGGTCTTTTCTTGGATTTTGGTGTAAAAGTCAGGTTCAGATAGCCCGCCTGCATAGTTTCCACAACCATCAAACCATTTTTTAACTCCACTAGGAAAGGCGGCGGCAACTTGGGCACTAGAATAATGAAGCGTCGCAGGCCGCTCTTAAAAGAGCTTCTGCCTCAACGGACTTTCCGCAGGACGAAACGCTCGTGAAACCGTCCGCGATTGTGGGCGCGGCAGCATTTTAGGCAGGCGACTTTGCGGCGAATGGGGCGGACCCGCGGATAGCTCGTGGCGCAATGGCTGCAGACATAGAGATGGCGACGGGCCACCGTGCGTCGCGGGAGCGGCAGATCATGGCAGCGTTTTTCGTCATGGAGACCGAGGTCGCGGGAGGCCTGCTGCCATTCGTCGCCGTGCGGGGCGATGCGGCGGCGGAAACGCGCGTGGGCCAACAAATGCGCCAGTTCGTGACGCAGCGTGCGATCTATTTCTTCGACTCTGAAATCCTGCAATCGCGGATTCAACACCACGAGATTTTCCCGGTAACGCGCCATGCCAGCGGTGGTGGTGAGACGCGAGTTCCAGGCGACTCTTACTTTTTGCGCCACGCCGGGAGCACCCGCCTGGACGAGTAAGTCGGAGGCTCGGCTCGTAAGCGAGGGGTCCATCCGGAGTCCGCCGGGCTGTCGCCGAACGGGAGTGCGAAACAAATCGAGGAAAAGCTGGCCCGCCTGCTGAATGCTTTTTTTCACCATGGTTTATGCACTCCGCAAACGTCCAACGACCTGCCCAAGACGTCCAATGGTTTCCTCGATTTCGGCGGCGGTGTTGCCGCGTCCGAGCGAGAACCTCACTGTGGCGGCGGCGGTTTCCTCGGCGACTCCCATCGCCATGAGAACGTGTGAAGGCTGGATGCTGCCCACCATGCAGGCCGATCCGCTCGAAAGGCAGACGCCCGCCAGGTCGAGCCCAATCAGGAGTGCCTCGCCGTCGAGTCCGGGAAAGCTGACGTTTAAGGTGTTGGCCAGTCTTCTCTCCGGGTGGCCATTCATCACTGCGCCCATTTCCAGTTCCGAAATTCCCTGCCAGAGTTGGTTTCTCAGTCGAGTTTCATGCGACTGTTCGACCTCGCGTTTTTCCTCCGCCTCACGCGCCGCCGCCGCCATGCCGACAATCGCGGCCACATTTTCCGTTCCGGGACGACGCTGATTCTCGTGCGCGCCGCCGTGGTGCAGGGTGCGGATCGACACGCCCGCGTGCAGGTAAAGCAATCCCGCGCCGAGTGGTCCGTAAAATTTATGCGCGGCAAATGACGCCGCGTCGACCAATGAGAGATCGACTGTTTCCTTGCCGAGCACCTGGATCATGTCGCTGTGCAGGAGCACACCGCGCGCACGGCAGACGCGGCTGATTTCCGCCAGCGGCTGGAGCACGCCCGTCTCATTGTTCGCCGCCATCACGGAGCAAAGAGTGGTGTCGGGCCGGATGGCTTTTTCCAACGCTGCAACGTCCACAATTCCATGCAAGTCCACTGGCAAAAAAGTCACCTCGTAGCCTTCGTATTTCGCAAGATATTCAAATGCCTGGAGCACGGCGTGATGCTCTGTCTGCGCGGTGATGAGATGTTTTCCCTTCGACGCAAATTCCCGCGCGAGGCCGAGAATGGCGAGGTTGTCCGACTCGGTGCCGCCACTGGTGAAGATCAATTCATGCGGCTTCACGGCGAATTGCCGGGCCAGCGCATCGCGGGCGTCGTCCAGCGCAGCCCGGGTAATCCGCCCCGCCGCGTGAATGCTCGATGGATTGCCGTGATGTTGCTCGAGATAAGGCCGCATCGCCGCCAGCGCCACGGGCGAGAGCGGAGTCGTGGCGTTATGATCGAGATAAATCATGTCAGTCGTGGAAAACGACCGTGCGTCCGCCATGAATCAGCACGCGATCGTGAATGTGCGCCCGCACCCCGCGGGAAAGCGCCAGCCGCTCGCAATCGCGGCCCAGCCGGAGCAAATCCTCAGGCTGGTGAAAGTGCTCCACGCGCACGACTTCCTGGTCGATAATCGGCCCAGCATCGAGTTCGCTGGTGACGTAATGACACGTCGCGCCGATCAGTTTCACACCGCGTTCGTAGGCTTTTTTGTAAGGATTTGCGCCGACGAACGACGGCAGAAACGAGTGGTGAATGTTCATGATCCGGCCCACATACGACTCGCAAAGATCGGGCGGGAGGATTTGCATGTAGCGGGCGAGGACGACGAGATCGACACGCGCGTCGGCGACGGCTTTTTCGACCTGCGCAAACCCAGTGGCTTTCTTCGCCGGATCGATCGGAACATGGAGAAACGGGATGCCTTCGCGCTCGATCATTCCGCGAAATTGTTCGTGATTTGAGAGCACGAGCGGGATTTCCATTTCCAGCTCGCCGGAATGCCAGCGCCAGAGCAAATCGGCGAGGCAATGGCCAAGTCTGCTAACAAAAATCGCGACCCGCATTTTCTGCCGCGCATCGCGAATCGTCCAGTCGGCCTGCAACTCATCTCCAATCGGCTCAAACTCGGATCGAAACTGATCCAAATCCAACTTCAATGACTCGGTCGCGATGGCCATGCGTGTAAAAAACCAGCCATTCACCGGATCGGTAAACTGATTTACCTCCAGCAGATTTCCTCCACGTTCAGCCACGAAATTCGTCATGCGCGCGAGCAATCCCACGCGGTCGGGACAGGCGAGTTTCAGAATCGTGGCACTCATGGGAACGCCAATCATCCGTTTTCCGCGCGACTCGCGGCAAGTGGAATTTTCCTAGCGTTCCTATTGCGGCAATTCATACAAGTTCCGTTCCACTCACAGCCCCGCTCGACATCGCGCCTTCGTGATTAAACCCTTTCCTCTCTTGGCACTTGGGAACCGAGTTTGACGCGACCGCCAGCCCGATTTGTATTGTTTGTTTACTGGCCATTCTGGTGGTTCAATCCTCCCCATCATGAGCGCCAACTTTGCCGAACTCGACTTCCGCCAGACTCCCCTCGGTGAGCTCACCCTTTGCCGCCGCCGCGTTGCCGCCCTCGACAATCTCGACGTTTATGAAGTGAAACTCGGGGGCGACTGGCTCATGTCCAGTCTCTTCCACGATGTCGAAGTTGCGCTGGCCGATCTGGGCTTGGAAAATTTCGCCACCACCGAGGCACCAGAACTCGATGTCGTGGTCGGGGGACTCGGCCTGGGTTATACCGCAGTCGCTGCGCTAAAAAACCCGCGCGTGCGCCACCTGCTCGTCGTCGATTTTCTTGAGGCGGTCATCGAATGGCATCAGAGTGGACTTGTTCCCCTTGGTCCCACGCTTACCGGCGACCCGCGTTGCCGCCTCATCCATGGCGACTTTTTCGCGCTCGCCGCAGCGCCCGAGACCGGCTTCGATCCCACGCAACCCGCCCGCCGCTTTCATGCCATCCTGCTCGACATCGATCACTCCCCGCGCAACCACCTCCACCCGCGCAACGCCGCCTTTTACAGTCCCATCGGACTGCAAAACCTCGCCGCCCAACTTCACCCCGGCGGCATCTTTGCCCTCTGGTCCGACGACCCGCCCGATGCGAGTTTCATCGCGATGTTAGAAGCTGTCTTCGTGGAAGTGAAACCGCACGTCGTCAAGTTTCCCAATCCCTTGTTAGAAACCGAATCTGCCAGCACGGTTTACGTCGCCATAAATGCCCGCCACTAACAAGGACAGGGTCAGACCTATGCAAAATTTTATCAGCTAGGCTTCTGGCATCGGCGTAATAAGGAGGCAAAATAGCTCACTCAAATCAACTGGAAGTTCCTCATTTACGCTTGAGACTTTGGGACCGGCGTTTAACCTTGCAGTCCTTTTTCATTTCATGACGCCACACATCAAGCTCTACATTCCCGGTCCCGTCGAAGTGTCTGCCAAGACCGCCGCCGCCTTCACCCTTCCCATGATCGGCCATCGCAGCGCCGATTTTAAGGCTCTCTACGAGTCCATCTACACGCAACTCCAATCTCTTTTTTACACAACTCAGCCCGTCCTGCTCTCGACCTCATCGGCTTGGGGCGTGATGGAAGGGGCGGTCCGCAACCTCGTTTCCAAGCGCGTGCTGAATTGTATGAATGGCGCGTTTTCCGACAAATGGCTCGATGTCTCAAAGCGTTGCGGCAAGGAAGCCGACGGGTTGCAAGTCCCTTGGGGCCAGCCAATTCTGCCCGAGTTGCTGGATGAGAAACTCGCGACCGGCCACTACGATGTCGTGACGGTGATTCACAACGAGACTTCCACCGGAGTGATGAGCCCGCTGAAGAATCTCTGCGATGTGGTGAAGAAATATCCAGACGTTTTACTAGTCGTAGACACCGTTTCATCGTTTTCCGTCGTGCCGATTCCGATGGATGAATGGGGCATCGATGTCCTGCTCACTGGCAGCCAGAAAGCGCTCGCATTGCCGCCGGGTCTGGCCTTGTTTGCGGTCAGCGAAAAGGCTTATGCGAAGGCGGCGACGATGAAAGATCGCGGCTATTATTTTGACTTCGTCGAGTTTAAGAAAAATGCCGCCGAGTTTATGACACCGAGCACGCCCACCATCGGGCACATATACGCGTTACGCTCGAAGCTGGAGGACATATTTGCCGAGGGAGTCGAGGCGCGTTATGCCCGCCATGCGACTTTGAATGCCATGGTCCACGATTGGGTGGTGGCGAACGGCTTCGAGTTTTTTGCACCCGAGGGATACCGCTCGAAGTCGCTCACCTGTGTGAGGAATAACCGCGACCTCGACATCGCAGCGTGGATCAAGCGCACCAAGACGAAACACAGCTTTGTCTTCGACGGCGGTTACGGCAAGATTAAGGGCACGACCTTCCGCATTTCTAACATGGGCGACGAAACCACAGAGTCGATCCAAGCGGTGCTCGACGGTCTGAGCGACACGCTGGAAGGTTAGTTCCATTAGAACCTAACTCCGCTCTAACATGAGGTATATTTTAGGATTGTTAGTGCCGTTCTATGTGCTCGATCAGCTAACGAAATTCTGGATCTGCCGCAAGCTGGAGTTCGGCGGCGAGGAAACAATCATTCCCGGCTTTTTCCATCTAGTGCATTGGGGAAATACCGGCGCCGCTTTTAGCATGATGCAAGGACAGGGCTGGTTTTTCATCGTTCTGGCGACCGCCGCCATCGCGACCATGGCCTGGATGGCCTGGAAGGGTCATGTGCGAGACGCCCTTTCAAAGGTGGCCTTTTCGCTACTCGCGTCGGGCATTCTGGGCAATCTGACTGACCGTCTGGTACACGGGCATGTGATTGATTTCCTGCTTTTCTATCTGCACGTGCCGTTTGCGAATCCATGGCCGGCCTTCAACGTCGCCGATAGTTGCATCTGTGTCGCTGCGGCCCTGCTCATTTGGCAGTCGCTACACTCAGAAAAGATTTCTAAATAAAAGTGAACATATTATTTTAACGCCCGTCTCAACTCATTATGAAACTAATCACCAAACTCACCCTCCTGCTCACCCTAGCCACCGTTCCCCTAGCGATCATCCACGCTCAGGACGAGATGCCGGTTCCAGCGGAATCCTCCCCGTCCACCAAAGCCGCCAAGACTCCCAAGGCCATTCCCTTTCATGGAACGGTCAGCGCCGTGGATGCAGCTGCTGGCACATTTTCCATTTCCAACAAAGATGGCAGCAAGACGCGCATTTATACTCTTTCCCAGACCGCGAAACTAACCAAGGAGGATAAGGACATCACTCTCGCCGACGTGAAGACCGGTGATAATGTCCGCGGTTCCGGCTTGAAAGTGGATGAGAACAAGACTGAGGTGAATTCCGCCAAATTCGGCCCCAAGACCGCTGAGGAAAACGCCGCTGATCAGAAGAAAAAAGAGGCGCGCGACGCCAAGAAAAAATAATAATTTCCAAGACACCTAAAGCTCATCAGGCACCGTGGAGAAACTCTTCACGGTGCCTTTTTTTCTGTTAACCTTTTCCCATGCCCTCACGCACCGAAACCGCCGCCCGCCGCATCGCCGCAAGGCTCCACGAAGCTGGCCACATCGCATGGTTTGCAGGCGGTTGTGTGCGCGATCAGCTGCGTGGCGTGGAGCCGCACGACTTCGACATTGCCACGAGCGCGCGACCGGAGGAGGTGCAGCGTATATTTCCGAGAAACGTGCCGGTCGGCGCACATTTCGGTGTGATCGTTGTGCTCGACGGTGATCTGGCGTTTGAGGTCGCTACTTTTCGTTCCGACGAAGCTTACATCGATGGGCGGCGTCCGAGTTCCATTCGATTCACCACGCCTCGGGAGGATGCGGCACGACGCGATTTCACGATCAACGCCATGTTCTACGACCCGGTCTCTGCGGAGGTAGTCGATTACGTCGATGGCCGGGCGGATCTAGACAAGAAAATCCTGCGCGCTGTCGGCGATGCAACCCAGCGGTTTGCGGAGGATAAACTGCGCATGCTGCGCGCGATTCGTTTTGCCACCACACTCGACTTTGAGATCGAAGCTAGTACTTGGAAAGCCCTCCAGTCGGCTGCAACTCAAATCACCATGGTTAGTGCCGAGCGCATTCGCGATGAATTGCTGAAAACCTTCCGCTCGCCGCATCGGGTGCGAGGATTGGATTTGTTAGATCAGAGCGGGTTGCTCGCTGTCATTCTTCCGGAAGTCGCTGCGCTCCACGGCTGTGAGCAGCCCCCGCAATTTCATCCTGAGGGCGATGTCTTCGTGCACACGCGGCTGATGTTAGAAATGCTTGCGCCCGAGGTTCCGGACTCGGTGTTCCTCTCGGTGCTTTTCCACGACATCGGCAAGCCGCCGACGTTTTCATTTGATCCGAATGAGGGCCGTATTCGCTTTAGCGGACACGATGCCGTGGGTGCGCGCATGACGCTGGAAGTGATGCAGCGGCTGCGTTTCTCCAATGAGGAAACTGAGCGCGTCGTCGCCGCAGTGGCGAATCACATGGTCTTCAAGGACGTCACGAAAATGCGCGTGTCGAAGTTAAAACGCTTCATGGCCCGCCCAGATTTCGACCGCGAAATTGAGCTGCATCGCGTCGATTGCAGGAGCAGCCACGGCGATCTTTCTAACATCGAATTTCTGCGCACGAAGGCCGAGGAATTTGCCAGCGAACCTCTCATTCCTCCGCCTCTGATCAATGGCCGCGACCTCATCACATTGGGACTTAGACCAGGGCCGGAGTTTAAGTCGATTCTGGAAATTGTGGAAACGGCGCAATTGGAAAACCGCGTCTCCACCCGCGACGAGGCACTGGAACTCGTGAGGGAACAACTTGGCTCACGTAGCTAGTAATTACGTTCGCGGCTCACCACCGGTGAAATCCTGCTGCCCGGTGCGCAGCATTTGCACGCCCTCGATCTTCCATTTTCCCTGCTCTTTGATAAAGGCATAGATCATGGGAACGGACTCGACTCCATTGCTAACATAAATCATGGCCGACGCCCGCACATTCGCCGCAAACTCGACCTGGCCGAAATTCACTCGCCCCGAATGAGTTAAGTGCGGATACGTTTTCCTAACCATTTCGCTAAATTGATCGAGCGGAAATTTTTGCCGGATGCCGCGTGCCGCATAAGTGTAAGCCGTGGGGTAATCTTTGCGGCGAAATGCGGCGATTTGTTTCTCCGCAAGACTGTAAAGCTCGCGTGGGTTTTCTGATGGGACTAACATTGTCATCACCTCTTCGGGACGAAACATCCACATCGACGCCAGACCAAGCACTACTCCAAGTGAAAGTCCTAACAACCAGGCGCGCGCTCGAGGAGTCATGGCACGACCTCCGACAGACGCCGGAGATATTGATAGGAATAAATGCCGGTCGTGTGGCCGTCGGCCCAAGTGGGTTGCCAGCCGTAGCCGCCTACGTTTTGATGGCCGCGCAGGGTGAAGCTATCCGGTTGATAAAGCACTTCGGGTTGAAGGACGTTTCCGAGAACATCAGGTTCGCCGCCGCAGGATGCGCAAGGACAGGCACGGCGGAGAAAATCCAAAGGGAGATAGCTTTCAGTTCCATCCGACCAGGCAAAAGCCACCTCGCCACCGACGGGTTGGATGTTAGTAAGTTCGAGTCGGGCCATGTTAGTTACTCTGTTAGACGGCTGGAGTGGACCTCGCGTCCGCCGCGCAGGGCGCGCAGCATTCCTTCTTGAAGAAACAGCTTCTGGTGTTCCTCCATCAGATAGCGGTCTGTCATGCCGGAAAGATAGTCGCAGATCGTGCGATGGAGCCCCTCTTTTTTAACGCGTGTGGCGGCGCTTTTTCCTAACAATGCCGGACACGACACGTAGGCGTTAAATACATTGCGCAGCATGGTGCAGGCGCGTTTGTTAACATCCGCGACCTTGGGATGATAGTAGAGATTATGGTAGAGAAATTTCCGCAATTGCTGTGTCGCCCGTCGCATCGGGGCGCTGTAGCAGACAAGCGGTTTCCTTTGGTTTCTAACATCATCTATCGAGGACAGTTGCGCTTTTTCAATCAGCCCGGCGCTGGTCACGATCACGTCCTCGACGAGCCGATCGATCAGGCAGCGAATCACAAACGTGCGAAACTCCGCACCCTTCAACTTCGGATAATCTTGTTGCACCATAGCGCTTGTGTCGCTCCAGAGAGTGATCTTTTCCAGTTGATCGACCGCCAGCAAATCGAAGTCCATTCCATCGTCGAGATCGTGACTGTAGTAGGTGATCTCGTCCGCGATATTGGCGATCTGTGCCTCCAGCGACGGCGCGGTTCCGGGTTTCGTCCCGGGACGAAATGCCTCGTGCTTGCGCAAGCCCTGAAGCACCTCGGAGGTTAGATTGAGGCCCGGGAATTTTGGATATTTGTTTTCCAATAATTCCACCACGCGCAGGCTTTGCTCATTATGCTCAAACCCGCCGTGCTCGTGCATCAGCTCGTCGAGCATTTCCTCGCCCGAATGCCCGAATGGCGCGTGGCCCAGATCGTGTGCGAGAGCGATAACTTCGACGAGATCCTCGTTCAGCGAGAGGGCGCGAGCAATCGTGCGGCTGACCGACGCGACCTCTATGGTGTGCGTCATACGCGTGCGCAGGTGATCGCCCGTGCCGTTGAGGAAAACCTGGGTTTTGTATTCGAGCCGACGGAAAGCGCGCGAGTGGATAATCCGGGCCCGATCCCGTTGGAACTCGGTTCTAAAAGTATGCGACGACTCATGGTAATGCCGGCCTTTGGAGAGCGCCGATTTTTGGGCGTAAGGAGCGAGCATCGCCAGCTCGATCTCCTGATATTTTTCGCGGGTGCGCAGCATGATCTGGCCGGCAATCTACTCGTCTTCCGGCTGGGACAAAATTTGTTTTCTCAAGCGCCGCTCCGCCTCACGGGCCGCCTTGCGCACGACCAATATATCATAGGCGGCCATCAGAAAAATCAGGAGCGTCAACCACATGCAGGCGAACCAGAAAATGAAAAAACACACCACATGCGTCATCAGCCACTGCGACAGAAACGTCGAGCCGATGAAGAGCATCACCAGCGCGGCGACGACGAGAATCGAGAGCGCATGGCGTCGCTGTGTCTGATCGCGCACAAGCCCGAGGCACACTTGGAAGAGGAAACGCACCCCGCAACATTTGCCGAGACTGTAACGCGAATCAAGTCGCGAACGCCTAGCTCTGGTGAACCTGGGCGGCGACTTTAAGCCGGAGCGCGTTCAAGCGGATGAAACCCGTGGCATCGCTCTGGTTGTAGGCCTGCGTTGGGTCGGCTTCCATCGTTGCAATGTGCGGATTGTAAAGGCTCACTGGCGACTTACGTCCGGCGGTGATGATGTTGCCTTTGTAGAGTTTCAGCCGCGCGGTGCCGGTAACGTTTTTCTGGCTTTCGGTGATGAGCGCCTGGATAAGTTCGCGCTCGGGCGCATACCAGAAGCCGTTGTAGATGAGTTCGGCGTATTTCGGCTGAAGGCCGTCGCGAATCCGCATGACTTCGCGATCCATGGTGAGCGTTTCGACCTGACGATGACCCGCGTATAAAATCGAGCCGCCGGGAGTTTCGTAAACGCCGCGGCTCTTCATGCCGACGAAGCGGTTTTCCACGAGATCGACACGACCCACGCCGTTGCGGCCGCCGAGTTTGTTTAGCACGCGCATGATCCAGAGTGGGCTGAGAAGAACATGGCCCTCGCCGGTTTTCATCGGAGTTTGATCGTAATGGAGGCTGGCTAGAACCTCTTCGATGGCGCTATTCCCCTCAGCGCCGAGTGAAACGCAGTTGCCGGCGAGGAAGCCGAGTTCGATGACTTCGGGCGCATCGGGCGCGTCTTCGGGAGCAACGCTGAGCTTATACATGTCGCGCATATCACTGGAACTCGCATCAAACCACGGATCCTCCAGAATGCCGCTCTCGAAGGAAATATGCAGGAGGTTGCGATCCATCGAATAGGATTTCTTCGCGCTCGCAGTGATGGGAATGTTGTGTTTTTCGGCATAAGCAATCATCTCCGCGCGACCGGGAAATTCTTCGCGGAACCGCTCCTGACGCCACGGCGCGATGACCTCGATGTCGGGCGCGAGCGCAGCGGCGGTGAGCTCGAAACGCACTTGATCGTTCCCCTTGCCCGTTGCGCCATGGGCCACGGCCTGGGCGTTTTCGGCACGGCAGATTTCCACCATGCGCTTGGCGATGAGCGGACGCGCAATGCTCGTGCCGAGGTAGTATTGATTTTCGTAAAGCGCCCCGCCTTGGACCATTGGGAAAATGAAATCGCTGGCAAACTCCGCCTGCAGATTATCGATGGAACATTTCGACGCGCCGGTATTCAGCGCTTTGGCCTCCAGGCCGTCGAGTTCCTCCTCCTGACCGATGTCGGCGCAGAACGCTACGATTTCGGCACTGTATTTTTCACGGAGCCAGGTGAGGAGGACGGAGGTGTCGAGACCGCCGGAATAGGCACAAACAATTTTCATAAGGGTTGATTTCCTACGTTGCGCGGGCGGAAGCGTCGAGTCAGTTCGCATTCGACCTCCATTTTATTCTGCCGCACCTCATCCCCTTCATCGCTTTTGGGTTAAGCGGACTGGGCTGGCGAAGTGGCAACCTCCAGTGTTCTCTGCCCGGTGACAGCGGTTAGGCGACGTGCCGGTTTTTGAGATAATTTGCCAGTTTGTCCTTGTCGGCTTTCGTCGCCCAGACGAGACGCAGAAAATCGGCGGGATGGAGGCTGTTTGTTTTGAAGAATTTCCGGTCGCCACCACAGCAATACATGATTTCCGGCGGCAGAGCGCCCTCGAGGAAAGCCTTCGCCTTGGGGATAATTCGCGGGAGCCACTCGATGCCGGCGTAAGCCTCATCCTTTGTGGGCAGATCGGTCTCGCGGATCGGAGTCGCACTCCATTGCCCCCCCATCTCGTTCAGAAAATAATCACGCCGCGCGGCGATCATGAGGAGTGCTGTGTCCCAGTCTGGCTCGCCGCGTCCGACCCAGTCCTCAGCATAATCGTAGAGGTGAATCGGGCGCAATCCGATGGAGGCGAGGAAAACAGTCTCGTCGTCGTTAAAGTAGGTGTCGACCTCGCGTAAACCGCTGCGATATTTGCCGACTGCGACGTCGTAAAGGGAGTGAAGGTGCTGGGTCCAGCGATTGAGTTCCATAGGTTTGTGTTTTACGTTTGATTCAGCGTATCGGACGTAAAAGACAACTTCCTATTTTTTGTCGAGGTAAGTTCCAATCGCCTCTAAAAACGGGGGCAGCACGGTCTCCGCTTTGACCGCGCCGACGCCTTTGATGCGCAACGCCGCCTCGACGGTTCTCGGCTTCAAGCGGGAGAACGCCTCCAGCACGACGTCGCCGAATACGATGTAAGCCGGAACGCTTTTTTCCGCCGCCAAATCGGATCTAACCCGTTTCAGGCTGGCCAGCAAATCGTGGTCCACGGGAATGGCCAGCGCGCCGCTCGGTTCGCCGACGGAGAGTTCCATCGTCGCGGGCCAGCGCAGGGTGTAATTACGCTCGCCACGCATCACTTTGTTGCCAAAGGACGTGAGCGTCATGAGCGGATACGGGCCGCCGGTGGCGAGAACGAATCCGCTTTCCTGCAAACTGCGAAAAAGTTCATTCAAATAAGCGGCGCCGTGGGAACGCAACAATCCGTGGGTGGAAAGCCGGTCCAGGCCAGCGGCGAGAATTTCCCGGGAACGGCTCCCGAGCAGCGTCTGAACGATGCGACCCTTGCCGAAGCGCGCCTGCCATTCGCCTGCGACGCATTGACTCATCCGCGCCACGCCGCTAAGGGCTTTCTGGACCAGAATCGCCTCAAACTCTGTTGGGGCACGCTCTCCAGCGCGGGTGTCGTCGGTGCAAATGTCGCAGTTTCCGCAGCGGGTTGCACCCTCATCGCCGAAATATTCGAGGATCATTTCCTGACGGCAGCGCCGTCCATAAGCGAGATCGACCATCGACTTGAGCTTCTCGCGGTCGCGACGTTCCTTCTCGCGCAACGGCTCGAAATCAATCTTCAATTCCTTGGAACTCCGCTCGCGTTTTAGCACTTTCGTTCCCCTTACTCGCTGACCGGGAACGTCGAAACGGTCAATCGCCCCGGCCCGGTCCAACACGGACAACGCGGAGCCGACAGACATTTCGTTTACGTCCTGCCCAACCGATTCAGCGATGTCGCGGATGGATTTCATCACCACGCCCTCGGAGTCAGATAAGGATCGAAGTCGCTCGTAAACGTCGAAAATCAGCTCCTTCGACGGGTTGCTGCCCTCGATGAAAAAATCCTGCACGCGTGTGTCGGCGAAGTTGAAAAACAGCTCGCAGACCGCCGGTTCGCCATCGCGTCCGGCGCGTCCGGCCTCCTGATAATACGCCTCGACGCTGCCTGGAATTTCGAAGTGAGCGACGAAGCGAATGTCCGAGCGATCGATGCCCATCCCGAAGGCGTTCGTGGCCACGGCCACGTCGGCTTTGCCATCGACGAATTGGTTTTGCGCCTCGGTGCGCGCTTCGTCGCTGAGGCCGCCGTGATAGACCACGAGTTTGACTTTTTTCTCCTTGAGAACTTCGGCGACGGCCTCGACGCGCTTGCGGGTCGCGCAATAAATCACGCCTGTTTTGTGCTCGGCGATGAGAGCATTCAGCCGCTCATATTTCTGCGCCTCGCCTGTGGTGTGCGTGATGGCGAAACGCAGGTTGGGCCTCGCAAAACCCGCGACAAATTCCGTGGGATTTTCTAAGCCGAGTCGCACTAATATGTCGGCCCGCACCACCGGCGTAGCCGTCGCGGTGAACGCCGCCGCCTGCGGATGCCCGAGTTCTTTCAAGACATTGCCGAGACGAAAATAATCGGGCCGAAAATCGTGGCCCCACATGGACAAGCAATGCGCCTCGTCCACCGCAAAAAGCGCGATTTTGATCCCGGCCAGCGTCCGCATAAAGGCCTGACTCCGAAAGCGTTCCGGTGCGATATAGACGAGTTTATAGCGACCCTCTTCCATCCCGCGCATCACTTCGCGCTGGCCGTCGAGAGAGAGCGAACTGTTAATTAGCGCCGCCGGAATGCCCTTTTCTGTGAGCCCATCGACCTGATCTTTCATCAGCGCAATGAGCGGCGAAACGACGATGGTGACGCCGTCGAGGAGCATCGCGGGAAGTTGGAAACAGAGCGACTTTCCGCCGCCGGTCGGCATAACGGTGAGGACATCTTTTCCATCGAGAATCGCCTGCACCACCGACTCCTGGGCATCGAGGAATTCCCGGAATCCGAAGTATTTTTCTAAAGCAGCACGCGCATCCACAGACCGCCGATTTTCGTCGCGGCACAGGATCGGCGCAAGGCGGAATCGCCTCTTTTAGAGAAACGGATAATCCGTGTAACCCGTCATTCCCTTTGCATAGAATGTCTCCGGAATCGGCGCGTTCAGCGGGGAGTTCTCAGCGAAGCGCCGGGGCAGATCGGGGTTCGCAATAAACAACTGACCCCACGCGACCGCGTCAGCCTGGCCTGCTTCGATCGCCGCCTCGGCCGACTCTTTCGTAAAGTTCTGGTTCGCAATGAAGACGCCGCCGAATTGCTTCTTTAGCTCCGGCCCGAGTTCCGTTCCATCGTAAGCCTCCCGCGAACAAATAAACGCGATTTTCCGTTTCCCCAATTCCGTCGCCACATAGCCGAACGTCGCCGCCGGGTTTTCGTCAGCGATGCCCTGCGTGCCGCCTTTTGGCGCGAGATGCATCCCGACGCGATCCGCGCCCCAGACTTCGATGACTTGGTCCGCGACTTCGAGCATGAGGCGGGCGCGATTTTCCACCGGACCTCCATAGATATCCGTGCGGCGGTTGGTGCCGGTCTGGAGAAATTGATCGAGCAAATACCCATTCGCGCCGTGGATTTCCACTCCGTCGAACCCGGCGCGCTTCGCATTCTCCGCCCCACGCCGATACGCGGCGATGATGCCCGGAATCTCCTCCAACTTCAGAGCCCGGGGAGTCACATAATTTTTCAGCGGTCGGATCAGACTCACGTGACCCTCTCCCGCGATCGCGCTAGGGGCCACGGGCAATTCGCCATTCAGAAACACCGGGTCCGATACACGCCCCACATGCCAAAGTTGAAGCGAAATCTGCCCGCCCGCGTCGTGCACCGCAGCCGTGATTTTCTTCCAACCCTCCACCTGCGGCTCGCTCCAAATGCCGGGGGTGTCGGGGTAACCCACCCCCATTGGATCGACACTTGTCGCCTCGGAAATAATCAATCCCGCCGTCGCACGCTGACGGTAATAATCGGCCATCAACTCATTGGGCACGCGTCCCTCGCTGGCCCGGCAGCGAGTCAACGGCGCCATGAGAATGCGGCTGGGCAGTGAAAACGATCCGACTTGCAGTGGAGTGTGGAGAATGGACATAGTTCGGCGAATCTCGAACTTCATTCATCCTTGTCAACTTGCTTTCAGGGCGACGAGTCCTGGTTCTGAGCTGACTTGGATACGGACGTGCAAAGCGGCCTTGGGGGAAAAACGAAAGCCCGCCGGTGAGGGCGGGCTTTGGTTTTAACGTCCGGCGCAGGACCGGGGGGAGTCGCTTCGCCTAGTATTTTGACTTTTGCTTGGCCTTTTCCATCGAGTTGCCGTGGTGCATCGAGCAGCTCATGTCATGGCATTCGCCAGCGCTTTTGGCGTGGCATTCAGACTTGTGGGCGGAACATTCAGCTTTGTGGGCGGAACATTGTTTCGAAGTGGCGCAACCGGTGAAGGCGAGGCCGAGGACAGAGAGGACCAGAAGGGATGTTTTCATGCTGCTACTAATCCTCCAGAATTGGCTGGCGTCAATGGATTCTAAGTGGGGTTCGGCACGGCGACTTCCAGGCTCGTCAGGGCGGCGGAGATGGGGATTTCCCGGCGCTGGCGGTCGAGGAAGAAGCTGACGTTTTCATAGCCGGCACTTTGCAGCATTCTCAGCGCGAGCGGGTAATCGGCTCCCACTCGACGCGGAATGTGAGCGTCGGCTCCGAGGACGACGGGGATCCCGCGCTGCCGCATTTCGGCGAGAATCTCGGGTCCGGGGTTCATCTCAGGGATGGTTTTGTGGAGGCCGGAGGTGTTGAGTTCCATCGCGGTGCCGGTGGCAGCGATACGGTCGAGGGCGCGCCGGATATCGGGGAAGATTCGACTGAGATTCCACTCGCGTGGCGCCTGGTTTTTGACGAGGTCCGGGTGCGAAAGGGTGTCGAAGAGGCCGGTCTCTGCGGCTAGGGCGAGGTGGTTGAAGTAGGTTTGCTGATACTCCAGGGCAGTGCCAGTATCGTAGAGGGAGCGGTATTCCTTCACCTGCGTGTGGACGGAGCCGAGAATGTGATGAAACTCGGCCCGACCTAGCAACGCCTCGACGTCGGCTTCGAGACCGGGGGCGAAGTCGCATTCGAGTCCGAGTCGAACGTCCACGCGTCCGGTCCAGACGTCGTGGGCGCGAGCGACGAGAGCGATGTATTCGTCAAATTGATCGGGCCGCATCCGGACGTGGGCGGAGTAGCCATTCGGGATGGGGTTGTGGCAGGTGACGATGATGCCGCGGAGGTTTTTTCGCTCGGCTTCAGCGGCGTATTCCTCGGGTTCGCCCACGGCGTGCCGGCACAACGGCGTGTGCAGGTGGCTTTCGTAAAGAAGCGGCTCGGGCATGGGGTGGAGAAATTAGCAGAATGTGGATGTGTCGCCAGTTTTCGGGAAAAATGGGGGAAGCTTCTTCGGGAGCGCACGCGTCTCGCGTGCACTTTTTGGCGTCCTTGCGGCGAGCTATGCCGTTTCCGCTGACTGCGAAGCCATCCAAAAGCCACCGGGCGGGACGCCCGCTGGATGCACGCGAGACGCGTGCGCTCCCGAAGGCGTTGCGAAATCAGAGATCCAGGTCGGTAACGGCTCCGAGGCTCGCTGTGCTAACCATTTTTTGATATTTAGCCAGCACCCCGTGGATGTAACGGCGGGCGGGCGGAGTCCATTTCTCGCGACGGGCGAGGAGCACTTCGTCGGAAACGTGGACGTTGATCTCGCGCGTCTCGGCGTCGATCGTGATCTGGTCGCCATTCTCAATGAGGGCAATATTGCCGCCGAGATACGCCTCGGGAGTAACGTGACCCACCACGAAACCGTGGCTGCCCCCGGAGAAACGGCCATCGGTCATGAGCGCGACGGTTTTCCCGAGGCCGCGACCCATGACGGCGGAAGTCGGCCCGAGCATTTCCCTCATGCCGGGTCCGCCCTTCGGTCCCTCGTAACGAATGACGATGACATCTCCCGCGACGATGGAGCCGTCGAGGATGCTGTGCATGGCGGTTTCCTCGCTCTCGAAAACACGGGCGGTGCCAGTGAATTGCAGTCCTTCTTTCCCGGAAATCTTCGCGACCGCGCCCTGGGTGGCCAGGTTTCCGTAGAGAATAACGAGGTGGCTGTCCTTTTTGATCGGATTGTCGATGGAGCGAATGATTTCCTGTCCGGCGGGATAGGGAGCGACGGTGGAGAGGTTTTCGGCGACGGTTTTCCCCGTGACAGTCATGCAACTCCCATGGAGCAGGCCGGCGTCCAGGAGCGATTTCATGAGCGGAGTGATGCCGCCAATTTCGACGAGCTGCGACATGAGGAAACGGCCGCTCGGCTTGAGGTCGGCGAGCACCGGAACGCGTTTACCGATCTCGGTGAAGTCGTCGATTTTCAACGGCACACCAGCCGAATGGGCCATGGCCAGAAGATGCATCACCGCGTTGGTCGAGCCGCCGAGGGCGATGACGACCGTGATGGCGTTTTCAAAAGCCTCGCGGGTCAGGATGTCGAGCGGGCGGATGTTGTTTTGCAGCAGATGGAGAACGGCGGCGCCAGCGTTGGTGCAATCGGCCATTTTCGCTGGTGAGATCGCCGCCTGGGCAGAGCTGTTCGGCAGACTCATGCCGAGCGCTTCGATGGCGCAGGCCATGGTGTTGGCGGTGTACATTCCACCGCAACTCCCGGCTCCGGGAATGGCGTTGGCCTCAATCGCATGGAACTCGTCTGAAGAAATTTTCCCATTGGCATGTGCGCCGACCGCTTCAAAAACAGACACAACATCGAGCAACCGCTCGGTCTTTTGGCCCGCCAGAACCCCGGTCAGACAGCCGGGCAAAATCGTGCCGCCATAAACGAACACAGCGGGCCGGTTGAGCCGCGCAATCGCCATGATGCAGGCGGGCATATTTTTGTCGCAACCGCCGATGGCGACCAATCCGTCGAAGCCCTCGCAGCCGGTGACGGTCTCGATCGAGTCGGCAATGACTTCGCGGGAAACGAGCGAATATTTCATCCCTTCCGTGCCCATCGAGATGCCGTCGGAGATGGTGATGGTGTTGAAAATAACGGACTTTCCGCCTGCCGCATCGACGCCTTTTCCCGCCTCGATGGCGAGCTTGTCGATGTGCATATTGCACGGCGTAACCATGCTCCAGGTGGACGCAATGCCAATCTGGGACTTGGCGAAATCCTCCTTTTTAAACCCGACTGCGTAAAGCATGGCGCGGGACGGTGCGCGCTCGTCACCGTCGAGAATGAGCGAAGAATGGGGACGTGTGGCGTTGGGAATCGTGTCAGACATGGGGGGAAAGGTTTAAATCGCGGTGCTCACCAAGGCAAACGCGAATTCAGCGAATGAAATAACCCGATGCGCCATCGGTGAGCGCGACAAAGATGGACACGGACACGCTGTTTCGCCTTTCTTGAGTCAGATCATAATGAAAAAGAAGCGGCTCATACGAATCCTCATCGGCTGCATTGCAGCATTGGTGTTGTTGTTCGTTTTCCTTGATCTGGCCGTTGATTGGTATGGAGGCCGTCAGTGGAAAAAGGCGGAGGCGGAACTGCGGGCGAAGGGCGAGCCCCTCACCTTGCAGGAAATCATCCCACCGGCCATTCCCGATGCGGAAAACTTTGCCTTCAGCCCGTTTCTGGCAGGTATTTTCGCCGACAGCGGCACGCCGGAATTCATCGCAGCGAAGGCGCGCACGGAGGCTTGGGCTCTCCCGAGCAAGACGCTGTGTCCGCCGAAGATGAATGTGAGAGGCGAGGAGCCATTCGACCTCGCGGCGTGGCAAAAATACGTTCACGCTTCGCCCGAGTGTCAGCTTCCCACGGCTTACGGTGAACCGCTGACCGACATTCGACAGGCGATTGTGAACCTAGGCGCCCCCTTGGAAGAAGTCACCCGCGACCTGCACGAACGGCCTCGCATGAGGGCTCCCCTCAAATACGAGCGCACCTTCGCCATGAGCCTGCCGCATCTCGGCATTCTGGACCATCTCGGCACCCTCTACACGTTGAGAGCCATCACGAGCATTCGCTTGGGAAACGCCGGGGACTCTTTGCAAGACATTCAAACCATCCTCCTGCTCGCAAACGCAACCGAGCCTGGTCAAACCTTGGTTGGCCATTTGGTAGCTACAACGATGGAAATCAGAGCCACGACAGCCATTCGCGAGGGCTTGGCTGCCCATGTCTGGAACGATGCCCAATTGCAAACTCTGGTCGAAGAATTGAACGCCTGCCAGCCGTTGGCCCGGATGACCAGTGCACTCAGCAAGGAGCGCGCGGCCTTCATTCATGTAAGCCGCCAATATGAGTCCGATCCGAATGGAATGCTTCACTTGATGGTGGCGGAACTCATGAAAAAATCGGTCAAGACAGATCGTTTTAATCACCTCCCAAAAGGAGTCTGGCTCGTCGACCGCGCTTCTTATTGTGACTCTATACAGCAGATTATGGATGGGGAGTTAGATACTTCTCATGGCCGAGTCCATGTGGCGAAAGCCCATGAGCTGGAGACTCAACTGGCTCGGAACAAAGCTCCCCGCTATCTGCTGTTTCACCTGATGTCTTCTATCTCCCTGCCTGTTTTTAGCACATTGCAGGTCGGTGCGGCCGAGACGACGGCCCGGCTCAACGCCGCCCAAGTCGCCATCGCTCTCGAACGCTACCATCTAGTTCACCAGTTCTGGCCCACTCAGCTCGCTGTTTTGCAACCCGACTTTCTTTCTCAAATTCCGATTGATCCCATTAATGGACAGCCCCTGCGCTATCGCTTGGAAACGGATGGCCGCTACCGCATCTGGTCCATCGGTTGGAATGAGCAGGACGACGGTGGCCTGGCGGACAAAGACCGGAAAAAAGGCGATTGGGTCTGGGTGAGCCTGACGCTTCCCCAATAACCAAACTCCTGCGTGTCTCAAAAGCAGCTGCGAGCACATGGAGATGATACGGTCGGTTAACAAATCGAGCCTTGGTTACAGCGGCGATTCCTTGGGTGGGAGGCAGTTTGCAGCTCCAACGACCACTTTTATCTCTTCACCAACGTCTTTTATGAAGCCGTCGACCCTTGCGACTTCTAAGGAGATGACTCTGAATTCTCCACCGTTTTCGATTGAGTCCGGCTTCTTTCTGCCCAAGATGGGGCGACCTTTATGCACTCATTTCACTATCAGGAAGGGCATCTCCGCTGTGAGGATGTCGATCTCGAAACGCTCGCCGATCAATATGGAACTCCGCTCTATGTTTATAGCTCGGCGACGATTCTGGACCATTACCGGCGGTTGGATCGGGCGATGGCGGAGTTGGATCATCAGATTTGTTTTGCAGTGAAAGCCAACTCGAATCTGGCGGTGCTGAATCTGCTCGCGAAGGAAGGTTGCAGCTTCGACATCGTCTCGGGGGGAGAA
The DNA here is from genome assembly GCA_038230215.1 of Chthoniobacterales bacterium. Classification (GTDB taxonomy): domain Bacteria; phylum Verrucomicrobiota; class Verrucomicrobiia; order Chthoniobacterales; family DASVRZ01; genus DASVRZ01. Next base: position 213,264 of record JBBRNR010000003.1, read on the forward strand.
CTTTTCCGGGTGATAAAGGCGGGCGGCAAGGCGTCGCAATGCACCTTCGCTGGCGTTGGAAAAACCACCGAGGAAATCGAGCAGGGCCTGCGCGAAGGCATTCATAGTTTCAATGTGGAATCGGAGGCCGAGTTGCTGCGGATCAATGAAGTCGCCCAGCGCCTGAACCTGCGCGCGCCGGTGGCGATCCGGGTGAATCCGAACGTGGAGGCGGGCACGCACAAATACATTTCGACCGGTAAGAGCGACAATAAATTTGGCATCGATATCGACCGGATTCGCGACGTTTACGCGGCAGCGGCGAAGTTGCCGCATCTGCATTTGCGCGGGGTGCAGATGCATATCGGCTCGCAGATTACGAAGAGTGAGCCATTTGCCAATGCGGTGACAAAGATGCTCCCGCTGGTGGCCGACTTGCAGCGCGATCACGGGATCGAGTTTTTCAGCATCGGCGGCGGACTCGGGATTGTTTACCACGGCTCGGTGGAGGCCGGCCAGGAGGCGTGGTGGAAGCAGGAGTCCTCACCCGCGATCACGATCGAGGAGTATGCGCAATCCGTCGTGCCACTGCTGAAAACGCTCGGCATCAAAATTCTTTTCGAGCCCGGCCGCCTGATCGTTGGCAATGCGGGCGTGCTCCTCACCCGCGTCCATTATGTAAAGCAGGCCGCGAGCAAGAAATTTGTGATCGTCGATGCGGGTATGAATGATCTCATCCGCCCCGCGCTCTACCAGGGTTTCCACGAAGTCGTGCCCGTGCGCCAGCCGGAAGGCGTCATCACAGAGCGCATCGACCTCGTCGGTCCCGTCTGCGAAAGCGGCGATTTCTTTGCCCAGGATCGCGATGTGGCTCCGCTCGCGCAGGATCAAGTGGTGGCGTTGATGAGCGCCGGCGCCTACGGATTTGCCATGGCGTCGAACTACAATTCGCGTCCGCGTCCGGCGGAAATATTAGTCACGGGCGACAAGTCCCGGGTCGTCCGCCGTCGTGAAACCTGGGATGAACTCATCGCGGGCGAAACCATCGACTAACCTCACATCATGCTCAAAGTCACCGTCTGGGGCGAAAACGTTCACGAGCAGAAACTTCCCTTCGTTCGGGAGATTTACCCCGACGGAATGCACGAGTGCATCGCCGCCGGACTGCGCTCCGACAGTGAATTGGAAGTCCGCACGGCGACGTTGCAACAGCCCGACCACGGACTGACCGCCGACGTGCTAAACGAGACGGACGTGCTGCTCTGGTGGGGCCATTGCGCGCATCGCGACGTGGCCGACGCCATCGTGGATCGGGTGCAGGAACGCGTCCTCGAAGGGATGGGTTTGATCGCACTGCACTCGGCGCATTATTCCAAAATCTTCAAGCGTCTGATGGGCACAAGCTGCTCGCTCACCTGGCGCGAGGCGGGCGAGAAAGAGCGGCTCTGGGTTTGCAATCCGGGCCACCCGATCGTGCAGGGGCTCGGGCCGTATTTCGAGCTGCCCAACACAGAAATGTATGGTGAGCCGTTTGGCATCCCCTCACCCGACGAGCAGATTTTCATCAGTTGGTTTGAGGGTGGCGAGGTTTTCCGCTCCGGCGCGACTTGGAAGCGGGGCAATGGGAAGATTTTCTACTTCCGCCCCGGCCACGAGACCTATCCGATTTATCACGACAAAAACGTGCAACTCGTCCTCCGCAACTCCGTTCACTGGGCCGCACCCGAGGGCAGCCGCTGGGTCGATAGCGCACCAAATATTCCCATCGAACGCGCCCCCGAACCGCTTGAGGCGAAGGGCCCGCGCCTTCATAAAGAGGGCGAGGCAGGCTACCATTAACGCGTGTGCCGGACGCGCTGGATTTCTAGTTGCGTGGATTTCTGGTTGAAGGCGTCCGGCGTTTACCTTATCCCGGTCATGCGCAATCGGTGAGTGCCAGGCTCAGGCGGCTGCCCAACTTATTTATCCTATGGAAAAACCCGTCGTCACTGAACCCACTCGCCCGACTCCCCAGCCTTGCACCATCGTCATTTTTGGCGCGACTGGCGATCTGACTCATCGAAAACTGATCCCTGCCATTTACAATCTGGCCGCCGACGGCGATCTGCCCGAGGGCACGCGAGTCGTCGCTTTTGCCCGGCGCGAGAAGACGGATGAAGGCTTCCGCGTCGAGTTGGAAGAGGCCGCCAAGAAATTTTCCCGTCAGAAAATCGACGAAGCGCTCTGGGCTAAATTTGCGGCGTCAATCACGTATCACCGCAGCGAATTTAGCGACGTCGAGGGCTACAAGTCGCTTGCAGTCGAGTTGGATAAAATTGACACCGAGAGTGCGACCAAGGGCAACCGCCTGTTTTATCTTGCCGCGGGACCCGACCAGTTTGAGGAAATTCTCGTCAACCTGAAAGCCGCCAACCTCAACAAAGCCCCCGAGGGTGCCTGGGCGCGCGTCGTGGTGGAGAAGCCATTTGGAACCGACTTTGAGTCGGCTCACCACCTCAACGAAGTCGTCGCCGGCTCGTTTCGCGAGTGCGACACTTTCCGCATCGACCATTATTTGGGCAAGGAAACCGCGCAAAACATCATGGTTCTCCGCTTTGCCAACTCCATCTGGGAGGCACTTTGGAATCATCGCTACATCGATCACGTCCAGATCACGGCCAGCGAGCCGCTTGGAGTCGAGGGCCGCGGCGGCTATTACGAGAGTGCCGGCGCCCTGCGCGACATGGTGCAAAATCACCTTCTCCAGCTTCTCTGCCTCGTCGCCATGGAACCGCCAGTCGATCTCCATGCCGACTCGATTCGCGACGAAAAAGTGAAAGTCATTCGCTCGCTGCGTCCGCTCATCGGCACCGAGGCCGTGGGAAAAAACGTTGTTCGCGGCCAATATTCCGCCGGTTCGCTGAATGGTGCACGAGTCAAAGCCTACCGCGACGAAGAGCGCGTGAACCCGGAATCGAACACCGAGACTTACGCCGCGCTCCGCCTGCATGTGGACAACTGGCGCTGGGCTGATGTGCCCTTTTACGTGCGGGTCGGGAAGCGTTTGCCAAAGGGCGGCACCGAGATCGCCATCCAATTCCAGCAGGCGCCGCCCGTGCTTTTCAATAAGGACACGGACGGGTTCGATCGCAATGAACTCGTCATTCGCATTCAACCCGACGAGGGCATTTCCCTGCGCATGGGTTCGAAAAAACCCGGTGCCGCTGTGCAAATCGAGCGCGTGAAAATGGACTTCAAATACGGCACGACTTTTAACAAAGCCACGCCCGAAGCCTACGAACGGCTCCTCCTCGACGCGATGGCTGGCGACGCCACGCTATTTGCCCGCCGCGACGAAGTGGAGTTCGCATGGAAGTTCATCGATGAAATCGAAAAAGCCTGGCAGGTGAACGACGAAAACGTGCCGCTTTGCTACTATGCCTCCGGCAGTTGGGGGCCGAACGAGGCAGACGAATTGATCAACGAAGACGACCGCTGTTGGCGGAAATTTTAGCTTCACGAAGACGAGCGATTTGTCGCGATCTCGAATCGATTGTCCGTGAAGTTTACCCAGTATTTTCATTCCACACGCCTGCGACCGGACCGGGCTTCGATCCGTTTGGAATGGATTCAGGAGGTCATTGACCATCCAGTCCGCGAAGTTGTGCAGGAAGATGTCGTATTCGTCGCTGGGCACCCATCGAAGTAATGGACGGCAGGTTTTTGCGCGTTATCCTGCTACCTGATCAAGAGACGGTCCATAATGCGTTCTTTGATCGCACTTTCGCTCCATGAAGATCCGATATTTTCAAGATACAGACACCCTTTACATCGAGTTTAAGCCGGTGGCGGTGGCGGAGACCCGCGACCTTGACGAAAACACGCTGCTCGATCTGGATATTGAAGGAAATATTGCGGGGATTACCGTCGAACATGCGAGTAAACGTGCGGACATTCCCCAGTTTTCCTACGAACAAGTCGCGGCCTAGCCTCGCTGGCAGACCACGCTTTTACTTCGGCTCGAATGCCTGCATGGCGGCCAGCGTTTCCTCGCTGACGTGATGCTCGATACCCTCGGCGTCGCTGATCGCGATTTCGTCGGAGACCCCAAGACGTTTTAGAAAATCCACGATCAAGAGGTGGCGCGCTTTGCATTTGGCAGCCAGCTCTCGGCCTTCGTCAGTGAGAAAAATGGAGCGATACGGCTGGCTTTGGATTAAGCCCGACTTCTGTAAACGCGTCACGGTCTGACTCACGGTGACGTGAGTCACGCCCAGTTTCCGAGCCAGGTCGACTGCCCTCGCCTCGCCGTGTTCCTCAATCAAATCCGCCACGGCCTCGACGTAATCCTGCGCCGTTTCATGCGCGTGTTGATGACGCACCTGACGAAACGCAGCTGTTTCAGGAGTGAGTTCTGGGATGGCTTCCGCAGGCATGAAAAGAAATTACAAACGGTCAATTGACGAGTCAATCCTGCAAAATGTAGCATCCCCTACATTATGAAGTCTGAAGCAAGTTCCACCTCTTGGCTGCGCACCGGCACCATGAAATCGCTCGCCGAGGTCAACGGCTCCATTCCAGTTCCATTGTTATCTTCCAATGCCTCCTTCTGGCGGCGCCTGGCCGCGTTTGCCGGCCCCGGATTCATGGTCGCTGTCGGCTACATGGACCCTGGCAATTGGGCCACGGACTTGGCGGGCGGCGCGCAGTTCGGTTACACGCTGCTGACGGTCATCCTCATTTCCAATTTTATAGCCATCCTGCTGCAACACCTCTGCGTGAAGCTCGGCGTCGTCACCCAGCGCGACCTAGCCCAGGCCTGCCGAGACAGTTACTCGAAACCGGTCGTCCTCCTGCAATGGGTGCTCTGCGAACTGGCGATCATCGCCTGCGATCTTGCCGAGGTCGTCGGCTCGGCCATTGGCCTGCAACTCCTCTTCGGCATTCCGCTCGTCTGGGGCTGCGTTATCACCGCGCTCGATGTGATGATTATCCTCCTGCTGCAACAACGCGGCTTCCGCTATATCGAGGCCGTTGTCGTCGTGCTCATCGCCACCATCGGCGGCTGTTTCGTGGCGGAGCTTTTCATGGCCAAACCCAGTCTCACAGGAGTTTTGCTCGGGTTCGTCCCGTCGGCGGCCATCGTGACCAATCCGGAAATGCTTTACATCAGCATCGGTATTCTGGGCGCGACGGTCATGCCGCATAACCTTTACCTGCATTCCTCCATCGTGCAGACACGGGCAATCGAACCCACGGCTGGCGGCAAACGGCTGGCGATTCGCTTCGCCACGATCGACTCCACGCTGGCGCTGATGTTTGCCCTTTTCATCAATGGCGCGATCCTCATTCTGGCGGCTGCCGCTTTTCATAAAAGCGGCCACCAGGATGTCGCCGAAATCCAGGAGGCCTATCACCTCCTCGACGGTGTTCTCGGCGTCTCGGGAGCCGGGATTTTATTCGCCATCGCCTTGCTTGCATCGGGCCAGAACTCGACTCTTACCGGCACGCTCGCGGGTCAGATCGTGATGGAAGGATTTCTGAATTTCCGCATGAAACCGTGGGCGCGGCGGCTCGTTACACGATCCCTGGCAATCATTCCCGCAGTCTTGGTGATTGGACTTTATGGCGAGGGGCAAACCACAAAACTCCTCGTCGCCAGCCAGGTCTGCCTGTCGATGCAACTCGGGTTTGCCGTCTGGCCGCTTGTGCGATTCACTAGCGACAAACGCAAGATGGGGGAATTCGTCAACCCGCTCTGGATCAAAATCCTCGGCTGGTCCTCGGCCATCCTCATCATAGGCCTGAACTTGAAACTGCTGGTCGAGACGTTGTTCTAATTTTTTTTATTCTACGATCTCTGCCGACGTGCCGACTTTCGTTTTCTCGTAGAAAATCGGCGCGATCTCCGCAGGCAGCCGCACACAGCCATGCGACGCCGCGTAACCCGGTAAAATCCCGATGTGCATGCCCACACCCTCATCCGTCAGCCGCAGGAAAAACAACATGGGAGCACCCATATAATGCGTGCCGCTGGGAGCCGAATCGATCCGTGTGCTCACCCCGGCCCGAACGACGCGACCTCGCCGATCCACAAACGCCCCATAGACGCTCGATCGGTGATCGCGATCTTTTTCCAGTACTTTGAAACGGCCCTTAGGCGTCATGCGCGATTTTTTTCCCGAGGAAATCGGCGTGTCTACCGCGATCTCTCCGCCGAGCATGAGATAGGCGCGCTGCTTTGAGAGTGAGATCAGAATGGAACTCGTCTCCGGCGTCATTTGCTCCAGCACGCGCGGAGTGATTTTCGGCGGCTCCTGTTTACCGATCAACTCCTGAGCCGACTTCTGGGTCGTCGTCATTTTCGGAGCGTCCGGCGCGGGCGGCGGCATCGGCCCACCGCCCAGTGCGGGGCTGGAAAACATCATCGACACCTTTGCCACGGCCAGCCAGACACAGAATGCACGATAGTTAAGGGGGCGGGCGAAACGGCGGCTCATGGATTCTCGGATTGACAGGGAAGCCCCACCCTATAAGGGAGTCAAACGATGTCTTCAATCAGTAAATCTTTTCCCGCTTTTCGGGTCCCGCCCAGCGCGCTTCGGATAGTGTCTGCGGGTGTTTTTGCCCTGTCTGCCCACTTCATACGAGCGGACTTAAACTCCGAGGCCACTCCGAAGCTCAAGAAAAAAGACATCCTGTCCGCCAGCCACCCGATCACCGCCGTCGCCGCGCCCGTGAGCACAGAGGTAAATCGCGGAGGAAAAATCGTCATTCGCATCCAAGGCATCGCCAGTGGAGGCGGACAACTGGAGTTTCGCCTTCTTCAAAAGCCTCTCCACGGTCGCATTCTCAACTCCAAACCGGCGGGTATGAACAGTCTGGACGTGACGTATGTGCATTCCGGCGACTCCGCCAGTGATCACGATTTCTTCATCTTCGGTGTGCGCTCGGCCGCAGGCGGCCCCTTCTCGCCCGGCCAGGCGAAGATCACGATCACTTCCTCACCCGGCCACCTGCTCGTGCCTGAAGCGCTCACATTTCCCTCCACGCTCACTGGCCAGACCGCTAGCGACAGTTTCGTGGTGGTGAATGAGGGAGGCGAGGTTCTCAATGGAAAAATCACCATCAGCGAGCCGTGGCATCTCGTGGAGCCGGCGGCTTACCAACTCAGTCCGGGCGAAAAACGGAAGATCACCGTCCTCTTTACCCCGAAAAACCATGGCCCATGCGAGGGACGCCTCATCTTCGAGGGAGCGAAACCGGCGTTCGTCAATTTACTGGGCGAGGGCCTCGGTAGCTTTCTCGCCAGCCCGGCCAAACTCGTCCTCGCCCCCACCCTTGACGGTAAACGCCGGGGCGTGGTTAGTCTGCAAAACAACACCACCGAGCCCATCGTTATCGAAGTCGAATCCAATCTCGACCTGCCGAAAAGTGTCACGCTGCAATTTGGTGAAACCAAGGAACTCACCGTCGAAGACAGCGGCATCGGATTGTTAACCAGTCACATCACCTTCAAAGCCAGCGCGTATGCCCGGCGCGTCGAGGTCGTGGCCAATGAAGCCGCCGCCCGCATCTTGCCCACGCCCGCTCTCGTGGTCATATCTCCTACGCCCGCACCGGTCGCCCCATCCACTCCACCCGTGTCTTACACGCCACAGGCCACGCCAGAGTCGAGCCCCATCGCAGAGGAAGAACCACACGCCAGCCCGCCTTCCACGAGCGTCCCGCTGTTGTTTATTTCGGTCCGCCTCGTTCCGCTTTCCAACAGCCGGATCAAACTCGAATGGTCGGCCGACGCGCCGATCTCGCATTACACCATCGAACAACGCTACCTGCTGCTGGACGAAGAAAAAAAAATAAAAGTCCAATGGGTGCCCGTGCCCTCGGCAAAGATCACCGTGAGCGGCAGCCAGGGCGTGGCCTTGATTGAGGATCTTGACGCTGACACGGCATTTACTTTTCGCATCGTTCAGACCGACTCCGACGCCCGCATCACCAGCCTGCCGGTGACTCACCGGACACCGCCCGGTTTTTTCCACCGGTTCACGTGGCGTTCCTTCATTTTCCCTCTGGGCGTATTATCCCTGGGGCTCATTCTTTGGAAACGCTGGCGCGCACGCATCTCCGCAGATTAAAACATTCTTCCCAATGAAACTCTGGCCACTCCTGCTCCTCTTCACCTCCACCTTGATCGTGGGCGCGCCGCTCAAAGTCACCGTGGAAAACCTCACCTTTACCTCCCCAGCGGATTGGATCGATGTGCCCGTCACCTCGCCCATGCGCAAGGCCACCTGGCGCACCAGCGCCGACGCGGATGCCGCAGAGCTCTCCTTTTTCACTTTTGGCAAAGACCAAGGCGGCAGCGTGAACCAAAACATCCAACGCTGGTTTGGGCAATTCTCCGAGAGCGCGACGAAAGGCGAAAGCGCTACCGTGGTCGTGAATAATCGCACCATTACCTTCGCCCGTAGCGAGGGCACCTTCACCAGCGGTATGCCCGGCGGCCCGGTGACTCCTCTGCCAGATTATGCCCTCTGCGGCGCGATCATCGAGACCGAGTCGGGTCTGATCTTTATCAAAATGACCGGCCCAAAAATCACCGTCCAAAAACTGGAAAAAGCCTTCACCGAATTTGTGACGAACGCTGCGAAGAGCTAGTGCTATCAGGAAAGAACAAGGCCGACGTGGTTCTGGGATACGTTTCTTGATTAGAAACCCGCTTCCCCTATGTCCACCATTGTTCTCATCGTTCTTATTCTACTTCTTGTTGGTGCCATTCCTTCCTGGCCACACAGCCGCTCTTGGGGCTATGGACCCAGCGGCGGTCTGGGCTTGGTTCTGGTTATCATCATTATTCTAATGTTGATGGGCCGGTTCTAACGTTAGAGAGAGTTCTGGAGTGATTGACTCTCCGCGTATGGCCCTCTAAATTTTGGGCTTTATGCCCAAATTCGATCTCATAGTCATCGGTGCCGGACCTGCCGGTTATGTTGCCGCCATTCGAGCCGCGCAACTGGGGTTAAAAACGGCCCTTGTCGAGAAGAGTAAAACTCTCGGCGGCACTTGTCTGAATATCGGCTGCATTCCGAGCAAAGCCCTGCTCAACTCCACCGAGCACTTTTATTTCGCCCAGAAGAAGGCGGCCAAACACGGGATCATTATTGAGAAAATCTCCATTGATCTCGCGAAGATGCACGAGCGCAAAGACAGCGTGGTGAAGCAACTTACGGGCGGCGTGGAGTTCCTGATCAAGAAGAACGGAATCACGCGTTTCGAAGGTATCGGAAAGGTGACGGCTCCAGGAAAAGTGACAGTCATCGGCGCAAAAAATGAGGAACTAGAAACGACTTCCATACTTCTCGCGACGGGTAGTGTGCCGTCGGAAATCCCGCATTTGCCGGTTGATGGCGAAACGGTGGTGACTAGTACCGAGGCGCTGAATTTTCCTGAAGTGCCGAAGCGCCTGCTGGTGGTCGGTGGCGGGGCCATTGGATTGGAACTCGGCTCGGTCTGGGCGCGGCTGGGCAGCGTGGTGACGGTGGTGGAATTTCTCCCGCGCATCGCTGCGTTTTACGATCCGGATGTCACCACGACTTTGCAAAAATGCCTAACGTCGGAAGGAATCACTTTTCACCTAGATACGGCGGTCACTGCGCTCACGGTGAAGAAAGGCGTGGCAACGGCAACCTTGAAAACAAAGGACGGCCAAGAATCGACCCTCGACGCAGATAAGGTTCTCGTCTCCGTCGGGCGCAAGCCGTATCTCGCCGGGGTCGTGGACGAATCACTCGGGCTGAAGCTGACTCCGCGCGGCCAGGTCGAGGTTGATGCGCATTATGCGACGAACATTCCTGGCATTTACGCAATCGGCGACATCATTGCCGGTCCGATGCTGGCTCACAAAGCCGAGGACGAGGGTGTTGCCTGTGTCGAGCGGCTCGCTGGCCAGGCCGGGCACGTAAATTACGACATTATTCCAAACGTCATTTACACCGAGCCCGAGGTTTCCAGCGTGGGCCTCACCGAGACGGCGGCGAAGGAAAAAGGGATCTCGGTGAACGTCGGAAAATTCATCTTCAAAGCCAACGGACGCGCCATTGCCTCTGACGCGACGGAAGGCTTCGTAAAAATCGTGGCCGATGCGAAAACGGATCGGCTGCTCGGTGCGCAAATCATTGGCACCGGCGCGTCGGAATTGATCGCCGAGTGTGTCAGCGTGATGGAATTTGGCGGCAGCGCCGAGGACATCGCGCGGACGGTTCACAGCCACCCGACGATGACCGAATCCGTTAAGGAAGCCGCCCTCGCTGTGGCGAAACGCTCAATTCATTCTGTAAACTAACATCGAGCTAACATGCCGCCCTCCCCCACCCGCTACGACTCGATGCAATACCGCCGCTGCGGGCGCAGTGGACTGCAACTCCCGGCCATTTCCCTCGGGCTTTGGCACAACTTCGGCAGCGCGGATAATTTTGCGAACGCTCGGGAGATGATTTTTACCGCGTTCGATCTGGGCATTACTCACTTCGATCTGGCGAACAATTACGGGCCAGTGGCCGGTTCTGCCGAAATAAATTTCGGACGCATCCTCCGCGCGGATCTGGCGGCTTATCGCGACGAGATGATCATTTCCAGCAAGGCTGGTTACACGATGTGGCCGGGGCCTTACGGCGACTGGGGCTCTCGTAAATACCTGCTCGCCAGCCTCGATCAAAGCCTCAAACGCATGGGGTTGGACTACGTGGATATCTTCTATCATCACAGGCCCGATCCGAACACGCCGCTCGAGGAAACCATGGGCGCGCTTGCTCAGACCGTGCGCCAGGGCAAGGCACTTTATGTGGGGCTTTCCAATTATTACAACCCGGAGCTGGCAGTGCGCGCGGTGACCATTTTACAGGAAATGGGCGTGCCGTGCGTGATTCATCAGCCCGCCTATAACATGATGGCGAATCGCACCCTGGAGACGGGGACGTTTCCCGCGTTGGAGGCGCTGGGTGTGGGTGAGATCGTCTTCTCGCCGCTCGCGCAAGGGTTGCTGACGAATAAATATTTGAGCGGAGTTCCATCCGATTCACGCGCGGCGAATCCGCATGGGTTTTTGAAGGAAAGCCACATCACGCCGGAAAAAATCACCATGGTCCGGGCACTGGCCGAAATGGCCGCCAAGCGCAACCAGACGCTGGCGCAAATGGCACTCGCCTGGTGCCTGCGTTTCCGCGCGGTGACATCGGTTTTGATCGGCGCGAGTCGGCCGAGTCAGATTATCGACTGCGTCGCGTGTCTGGAGAATCTCGCTTTTTCCGATACGGATTTGGAGCGGATCGAGACGTTGCTAGCGGCGTAATGTCTTCCGGGAGCGCACGCGTCTCGCGTGTTCTTTGAGATGTCTCGCCTCAAAGCTGTTTCAGAGAGAGGCCCACTTACGTCAAAGCCTTTTCGCGAGACGCAAAAGGGAACACGCGAGACGCGTGCGCTCCCGCAGAATTTTTCAGCCGAGCTTGGCTAATATCTCGTCGGAGATCTCGTCAGCGCGCTGGTTGATCCAAGCGTCGTCGCGGCCTTCGATAAGCAGGCGGATTTTAGGCTCGGTGCCGGAGTAACGCAGCAGAACACGGCCCTCGCCGTTGAGCGTTTTTTCCGTTTCGGCGATCAGTTTATGAATCTCCGGAAACTGCTCCAGCGGCAATTTTTCCCGCACTCGCAGATTGCGCTGGGCCTGCGGATATTTCTTTAGAACACGCTTCAACTCACTCAGCGGCTTCCCAGTTTCGACCATGATCCGCAAAATTTGCAGCGCACTGACAATCCCGTCGCCAGTCGTGGCGTAATCGCGGAAAATCATGTGACCGCTTTGCTCGCCGCCAACGTTGTGGCCGTGGCGCAGCATTTCCTCGATGACGTAGCGGTCGCCAACTTTCGTCCTAACAATCTGCCCGCCATGAGCGTGAATCGTTTCATCGAGACCAAAGTTGGACATGATCGTAGAGACGAGTGTCTTGTTCACCAGCCCGCCGTTTTTCAACAAATCGACCGCCGCAATCGCCATGATCTCGTCGCCATCGACGACCTCGCCGTTCTCGTCGCAGAGGAGCACGCGGTCGGCGTCGCCGTCGTGCGAGATGCCAATTTGAACGCCAGTTTCTTTGACGATCCGGGCGATTTCGTTGGGATACGTGCTGCCGCAACTGGCGTTGATATTCGTGCCGTTGGGCGCGTTGTGGAAGACGCGCACGGTCGCTCCAAGCTCGCGCAAAATGCAGGGCGAAGACTTATAGGCGGCTCCGTTCGCGCAATCGACGGCGATGGTCACGCCTTCGAGCGTGCGGTTTTTCGGAAAGCTGGCCTTGGCAAATTCCACGTAGCGCCCGAGAGCATCGTCGATGCGGGTGGCTCGGCCAATTTTTCCGGCGGTCGGGCGAATCGACTCGATCTCGCCGCTAAAAACGAGGTTTTCGATCTCGGCCTCGATCATGTCGTCGAGTTTGCAGCCGTCGTGCCGGAAAAACTTGATGCCGTTATCCTCATACGGATTGTGCGAGGCTGAGAGAACGATCCCGGCGTCCGCCCGCAGCGAGCGTGTAATGTAGGCGACGCCCGGCGTGGGCAGTGGCCCGATCAAAAGCACATCGACACCGAGCGAAGTGATGCCGGCGACGAGGGCATTTTCCAGCATGTAACCGGAGAGCCGCGTGTCTTTGCCGAGCACAATTTTCGGGCGGGTTTCAGCGTTATGGCGGTTCGCGCTGAGCTTCGTGATGACATGCGCGGCGGCACGTCCGAGTTTGAGTGCGGTCTCGGCGGTGACGGGCTCTATATTTGCGACGCCACGAACGCCGTCGGTGCCAAAAATTTTACGGGGTTGGGACATCGCGCGATTACAATCAACTGCCCGAACTCGTGCAAACGAAAACGGCGTTCCAGTTTCAGTCAGGGCCGCGCCAAAGCCCGGGGCGGCGCGAGTTGGTAGCTGGTATCCGGGATGTTTTTCTTGATGAGATACCAGACGGCAAACGCGAGAATGAGCGAGACGATTTTTATCTGCCAGTTGTGAGTGAAAAGATGCTTCATGACATCACCTTCTTGTCACTCAGCTCATCGCCAACCTCGTCGCCCTCTTCCTCAAAAGACAGCAACTCATTGATGCGGGCCCGAAAGGTTTCGGGATTGAAATTGCGCTCGATACGTCCGCGATGGCAGATGGAAACCGTCCCCGTTTCCTCGGAAGTGACGATGGCGATGGCGTCCGATTCCTCTGTCACTCCCAAGGCGGCGCGGTGGCGCAACCCAAGCGAGCGGTCCAGATCCTCCCGGGCACTGACCGGAAAAATGCAGGCGGCAGCCTCGATGCGTCCGTTGTTAATTACCATTCCGCCGTCGTGCAGCGGCGTCTTCGGATGAAAAATCGTGAGGACCAATTCCCTTGAAAGTCGGCAGTCGATGTCCACGCCCGTTTCCGTAAAATTGCGGATGTTCGTGTCGCGCTCGAGGGCGATGAGGGCGCCGAGTTGCTTCGCCGCCAGCGCGAAAACGATGTCGGTGAGTTGGGTGAGGGTTTCCTGTTTTTGGCGGTTCGATGAGAAGATGGGATGGCCTCCGAGCGCGGCCAGGGCGCGACGCAACTCGGGTTGAAAAATGACGACCAGGGCGATTGCGAGGAATGCGGAAAGGCTGCGGATGATCCAACTGATGACCTTCAGATCGAGGATTTGCGCGGTGAGTGTAAGGGTGAGGAAAATCAGCGCAAGGCCGGTCAACACCTTCGCCCCGCGCGTGCCGCGAAAGTAGAGGTAGCCGTAGTAAATCGCGACCCCGAGAATGCAAATCTCGATGGCCGACGGCCAGTTTTCACGGGCGAACTCCAAGAGGTAACGCAGCTTATTCATGAATCGCTTGCAGCTGGGTTCTGGATCGCTTCCGTCATGCGCAGGGCGTGGACATTGGCCTGAACATCATGCACTCGGATGATTTCGGCACCGGTCGAGCGACAGTAGGCCGTCAGCGCGACCGTGGGCCAGAACCTGTCATCCGTGGAATCGTCGTCGATGATTTTACTGAGAAACGATTTCCGCGACACGCCGACTAACATGGGCCTCCCCGCCGGGCGGAGCAAGGCGAGATTACGCAGTAGCGCGAGATTATGAGCGACGGTTTTTCCAAAGCCAATGCCGGGGTCGAAGACGAGTTGCGCCTCGTCGATGCCATGTGCGCGGCAGGCCGACAGGCGCTCTTCAAAGAACGCTCGCACTTCGCGGACGACATTCTCGTAGAACGGGGTTTTCTGCATGTGCGCCGGCGTGCCGAGCATGTGCATGCAGACCGCCCCTGCTCCAGTCGAGGCGACGATTTCCAGCATTTCCGACGCGCGCAATCCGCTGATGTCGTTGATGATGTTTGCACCGGCCTCCATCGCTGCGAGGGCGACAACGGGCTTGCAACTATCGATGGAAATGAGCACGCCGGATTCCGCGCGCAACGCCTCGATCACCGGCAGCACGCGCGCTTTTTCCTCCTCCACAGAAATCGCCAGTGCACCGGGCCGGCTCGATTCGCCGCCGATATCGATCACCGTCGCGCCTTCCGCAATCATCTGCCGCGCGTGAGTTAGAGCCGACTCTAACTGGACAAATTGCCCGCCATCGGAGAACGAATCTGGCGTCACATTCAGCACGCCCATGATCCAGCCGCCAGTGCATTGGAAGTCAAATCTGCGGTCTTGGATTTTCCAGATCATCGCGCTTGCAGACTTTGCGCCAGCCTCCATGACCAAGTAAACGAAGAAGATTTAGTCTAAAATTAACTTAACCCATCCCGTCGCCTTATTCCGCCTGCAGAGGCCAGTGAAACCAGATAAGAAATAGATCGTCCTGTAACGCGGCTCCGAAATAGCCCCCCTCCAACGCCATGTCGAAATTGGCCACTCCATAAGCCTGCGCGCAGAAGTCAGCGCAGATGCGGAGTCCGAGGCCATTGCCCCCGGTGGTGAAACCGCCACGCAGGACGTTGCCCATGTTTTCACCAAAACGCTCCACGAGAATCTGGCTTTGCTCGGGCGCGACTTTGTTCGCGATGACAAACCGGATGTTTGCCGGCTCTTCTCCAGGCACGGGCAGCATGGTGAATCGCACCCGGCGGTCTGCTGCGAACCGGGAGGCGTTGTTCATCATGTTGTAAATAATGCGGTCGAGCGTGCTAAATTCGAGGCACGATTCACAAATGACACCCTCGTAGTAACACGCTACCTCCACATGCAAATCGCGACCGCCGCCACCCAGATGCGCCTCGGTCCATTTCTCAATCAGAAGCTGCAAATGGTGGTCTTGAGGCTGCGTGTCTGCCTGTCGGAGTGTGGCGTCGATGTCGGCCACACAGTTTCGCATGATCTTCAGATGATCGCGCGTGAGGAAGAACACCTGCTGGGCGTCTTCGGGTCGCGTGCTGGGATAATTAATTAACTGCAATCGCATGCAGAGACCGGGCAGAGCGCCACCGCGCAAATCGTGAAAGATGCGACTGAGATGATCCGATGGATTCTTTTCGCGGCTCGCCATCCCCATCACTTGCGCGGCCTCAATCAACTCATCGTCAGACGTGTCTCTCAAAAATGTTCGCACCGCCTGGAGGCACTCCACAGGGTGCTGATAAACCATGCGCAACTTGGAAAAAAGATCGCTGAGGATACGATAAACCGTATTGAGCGCCTGGAGATCGCTGGCCTCCAATTCGTCGAGGTGAATGGGATTTTCTTCTCCTCGGAAACGATCGCTACGGAATGAGGCGAGTTCCAGAGGAGCGAGAGCGGTCAGTTGCGGGAGACTGGGCGAGGGGGGAAACGACGATGCCATGCGTCATTCTTCGCCTAACCAAAAGTGATTTCAAGGGCGATGCAATTACGGAAAAGGTCAATCAAACTCCAGGCGCCTTTTTCCACATCAGCGGGCATTTTCCATATCCTGAGTGGCGCGGGCGGTGAGTTTGATTATACTGCCACTCCCACCTCCCATGTCCCCCCGCTTTCTGCTCTTTGCTGTTTTCCTGGCGCTTTCCCCCGCCCTGCACGCCCAGTCCAAACCCGTCACCGAGACCGGTCCGCTCCCGCCGCCCGATCTGACCCTCACTCGCGCCAGCACGATCTTGCATCCCGACGAAACAAAAACCGTCACTCTCTACGACGCCTCCAAACGCGAGTCCGACGTGCATTATTACAACGCCGACGGCTCTTGGCGCGCCCACATCGTTTACTCACTGGATGCTGACGGAAAGATCAAGTCCGGGCAGTTTCTCGATCAGAAAGACAAACCCGGCATCCGCAGTTTGTATCGCTACGACGACTCAGATCGCGTGGTCGAGGAGACGCATTACGATCAAGCCGGTGCCCTCGTGCGCCGCATGGTCTATGAGTACGGCCTTACGGACCAAGTGATGAAAACCGTCGGCTACAATGCGCAAGGCGATGTCATCCGCGTCTGGACTCCCACGAGAAAAGGGGGCAGCTCCCCGAAAATCCGCAACCGCCGATAAAGGCCTATAAAGGCTGGATAAAGGCTGGATATGCGGACGAAGTTTTCGCAGGCTCTGGGAATGAAACTCGCTTTATAGCGGGTCACATTCTCATGAAGCTCCTCCTCCAACTTCTCGCCTTCGCCCTCCCGTGGAGCCTGCGGCGGATCGTCTTGGAGAAATGGTGCGATTGCAAGCTGGCCGAGGGGAGTTCCATCGGACTGTCGCTCGTTCTCTGCCGACAGGTGGAACTAGGAAACGGCGCACGGATCGGGCATTTCAATTTCCTAAAAAATCTCTCGCTCGTCCAACTCGGCGACCACGCGATCATTAATAACCTCAACTGGATCACCGGCTTTCCGAAGATCGACTCGCCCCACTTCGCAACCGAGCTGGATCGCGCCCCGGAGCTCATCCTCGGACGCCACGCCGCCATCACGAACCGTCACCTGATCGATTGCACGGCCCGTGTCACCATCGGGAGTTACACCACCATCGCTGGCTTCCGCTCCCAGATTCTCACCCACACCATCGACATCGTGGAAGCGCGGCAAACCTCGCGACCGCTCACCATCGGCGACTACTGTTTCATCGGCACCGACTGCATCTTGCTCGGCGGCAGTGCACTTCCATCGCACTCCGTCCTCGGCGCAAAATCGCTCCTCAACAAGCCCCACCTCACCGAGTATCGACTCTACGGAGGCGTGCCCGCGAAGGAACTTTCCGAGCTCCCCGCTGACGCGAAATATTTCCACCGCCAGACCGGATTTGTGGATTGATTGGTTAGATGAAAATCCTTCACGCCATCTCCTCCATCGACCCGCGTCAGGGTGGCACCAGTGAGGCGGTTTTGCAGTTGAGCCGCGAGGCCGTTCGCCAGGGACATGATGTCGAGATCGCCAGCATCGACGATCCATCCTCGGCTTGGATTCGCGATTTCCCGCTGCCGCTCCACGCGCTGGGTCCCGGGAAAACCGCCTTCCAATACGCGCCCAGGTTCCAGACGTGGCTGAGGGAAAACGTCCGCCGCTTCGACGCTGTTTTCTCCCACGCGCTCTGGCAATACACGGGAGTCGCAGTGCGATCTGCCTGCCTTGGCGGCGCTAGTCGACATCCCTATTTCGTCTTCCCGCATGGAATGCTCGACCCTTATTTCGACCAGTTCCCTCTCAAGCGGATGAAGAAAAACCTCTTCTGGCCGTGGGCCGATTACCGTGTCCTACGCGATGCGCGAGCGACCTTTTTCACCTCCGAGGAAGAACGCCTCGGCGCACATCGTTCCTTTAAAAGCCTGCGCGGCAACGACATCATCACCCCGCTCGGCATCGACGACCCGCCCGCCTTCGCCCCGACGATGCGCCAGGCCTTTCAGGAAAAAGTCCCCATGTTAGAAGGCCGTCCGTATCTCCTCTTTCTCGGCCGCATCCATCGCAAAAAAGGCTGCGACCTCCTCCTCCGCGCCTGGTCACAGATCGCCGCCGGGCACCCCGGTCTCTGCCTCGTCATGGCCGGGCCCGACCAGACCGGCTGGACATCCGAGTTGCGGTCGATTCAGAACGAGCGCGTCTTCTGGTCTGGCATGTTAGTCGGCGACGCCAAATGGGGCGCGCTGCACGGAGCCGAGGCATTCGTCCTCCCATCGCATCAGGAAAACTTCGGACTCGCCGTCGCCGAAGCGCTCGCCTGCTCCACGCCCGTGCTCATTTCCAAAAAGGTCAACATCTGGCGCGAAATCACCGAAGCTGGCGGCGGTTTTGCCGATGATAACACCGCAACTGGAACGCAAAATCTCCTCACCCGTTTCCTCGCCCTTTCCTACTCCGAAAAATCCGCCCTGCGCCTCGCCGCCCGTGCCACCTTCGAGACCCATTTCCGCCTCTCCGCCGCCGCCGCCCTCCTCCACCAACACGTCGCCCAACTCCTATGAAAACGCACACGCATCCCGGGGAGCGCGGGCTTCCCCCCCGCAGTCTTTGGCATCCTGCCAAAGACATTTGTGCCGGGCAGACCGCCTTTCCAAACACCCACCTGAGTGAAAACCTTTCCGGCAGGATGCCGAAAAGAACGGGCTGGAAGCCCGCGCTCCCCATTACCTTATGAAAAGCGCCCTGCCCGACTTCCCCTCCCCTTGGACCTTTCGCCAGAAAGTCGTCATCTTCCTCTGGGACATCGCCTGGGCCGTCCTCTGCTCCTGGACCCCGAAACCCTTCAATAAATGGCGTCTTCTCATCCTGCGCCTTTTCGGAGTCAAAATCGACGGCATCCCCTTCGTCCACCCGCGCGCCCGCATCCAAATCCCCTGGAACCTCACCCTCCACGACCGCGCCTGCCTCGGCGACCGCGCCAACGCCTATTCCTTGGGCGAGATCGAACTCGGCATCGCCAGCACCATCGCGCAGGAATGTTACCTCTGCACCGGCACCCACGACATGCAGGACCGCACCCGCCCGCTCCTCACCGCCAAAATCACCATCGGCGACTGGGCCTTCCTCGGCGCGCGCACCTTCGTCCTACCCGGAGTCACCATTGGAAACAACTGCGTCGTCGGCGCCTGCTCCGTCGTCAGCAAAGACCTCCCCCCCGACTGCTACGCCATCGGCACCCCCGCCACAGTCCGCCGCACCAAGCCGCCGCTCTGAAAATCTCATCATCATCAAACTCATTCTTCCTGGCATCACATTCATCCACTGCAAACTGGGACGACACCGCCGATCTCGCTAAGAGGGCGGCTAAAAAGTCGTGCGTGATTCGCCAACTTCGAGTGTCCCTGACGTAAACATTTGCCGAATCCCGACGCCTTCTTTTATTCTGGCGGCGTGCGATTTACTCAACGTCATCCATTTCCAGTGGTGGCTTATTTTGAGAAAGTGGTGGCTGTCTCCTTCGCCTTTCCAGCAGCCTTCCTGCACGAGATGGTGTCGCCTCCTATGGAGATCGATACTTATGAAGGTTGGGGGTTTGTCACCGTGGCCATGGTCTGGACCCGGCATCTGCGTCCGGCTGGCTTTCCAAAATGTCTCGGACGAGATTTCTTTCTCGCGGGCTATCGCATTTTTACCCGGTTACAAGACGGGAAAAGAAAACTGCGCGGACTCCAGATTCTGCGCAGCGAAACTGACAAGCGGAGCATGGTCTGGCTGGGTAATTGGCTCACTGGCAATCGCTCTGAGGATTTAAACTCGTAGATTTGCCAGAGAAAGGGGGTGGCAACCCAATACATCCAGAGAACCTGCCAATGGGGTTCCTTCTTAAAAGTTATCCCCAGTTCCTTTTTTGAAGAAATGTTTCTCTTTGGGTTATTCATTGCATTTATCACTGTATTACTATGTGGAACTTTTGTTCCTGGGGGGCTGGCATCTGAGTTCCAACCTCCAGGAACTTTTGTTCATACCCCCCCCTGAAGGATCGTTCCTACCATTTCCCCTTTTTTTGACGCGAAACTTTTCCATCAAGTCCACGCGATCCTCTTGTAGTTTTCGCATCTGGGCGGGCTTGGCGTAAGCATAACGATTGGTGACATGAATGGTTCGCTGATTTCTATTTTCAACGATGACCGTGATACACCCCTTCTTCTTGAGTGAGGCAACGTATTTGCCGATACTCCGTTATGGCGGAGCGTCGCACATCACTCCGTGATTCAATGGAAATTAACCACGGCCAATAAAATCTTTTTTCCGTTGCTAAGGCATGAAGCACGTTTTTTCTGCATCTCGCGGCCCGGTTGCGCGCCGGAACCTCCCCTCCTTGTCTGCCAGCGGACAGGAATAGAGCATTCATTCCGATGAAAAATCAATTCGACACCGACCCTCGCAATGCTGAGGAGATCATTCGCCGCAATGTTTCTACAATTGCCGAACTGGAAAAAAAAGCCGATGTAGGCCGCACCATCAGCGACCTGCTGGCCGAGCGCATTAACCGGTTTTGTGGCTCCATGGTCTTCGTGTGGGTGCATTTGTTTTGGTTTATTTTCTGGATCGCGATGAACACGTTTTCGAGCCATCGCTTCGATCCATTCCCCTTTAATTTTTTAACCCTGATGGTTTCCCTAGAGGCAATTTTTCTTTCAACGTTTATCCTGATCTCGGAAAACCGGCGCAGTGCACTTGATGATCGACGCAACCATCTCGATCTACAAATTAACCTTCTTTCCGAACAGGAAAATACTAAGATGCTCAGCCTCCTTCACGAGATTGCCGTCAAGGTGGGTATACCCTTTAATAAAAGCCTCACCGCCCTCGAAGAAGAAACGAAACCCGAGACTCTCATGCAGCATATTGATGCTCTCCAGAAAAAAGAATCTGACAACCAGCGCCTGCCTACAAAAAAAACCGCACCTCGTAAAAAGCAGTAAGTGAATTGAAGGAACTGGCAGAATTATTTTTTGATTTTGGCACAATCAATTTTTGGAATTTGCGCGTATTTCCATTTGTTAAACAACCTAACAACCAAATAACATGAAACTCGAAACACTCAAAGACCTCTACATTGTTGAACTAAAAGACCTCTATAGCGCAGAGAAGCAAATCATTAAGGCTCTCCCCAAAATGGTGAAAGCCGCCACCAGCGAAGAGCTGAAGGCGGGCTTTCAAAAACACCTCGAAGAAACTAAAATACAGGCCCAGCGTCTGGAAACTATTTTGGGAGACCTTGGCCAAACCACACGCGGGCCCAAGTGCAAAGGCATGGAAGGTGTCCTTGCTGAGGGGGACGAAATGATTGAGGAAGAAGCAGATGATGAAGTGCGGGACGCGGGCCTTATTTCTGCGGCCCAGCGTGTTGAACATTACGAAATGGCGGGGTATGGCTGCGCTCGCACTTACGCCGAATTGTTAGGGGAGAAAGATGGCGCTAAGCTATTGCAAACCACTCTGTCAGAAGAAGCAGCCACAGATCTCAAGCTGACAAAGCTTGCGACGACCACGATTAATTTGGCAGCCAACAAGTAAGTTTTCGCGAATGGCCACTGTCATCCCGGGCGCGGCAGAAGCTCCTGCCGCGCTTTCAGTTTCCGATACCGACTTTCGAGGAGAGACGATCTATTTCATTGTGGTGGATCGTTTTTTTGACGGCAACCCGAATAATATGGGTCAGCGTCAGGACTTGAATGATCCTTCACATCAGGATTGGGGGAAGTATTGGGGCGGTGATTTACAGGGAGTGCTCGATAAGCTCGATTATCTGCAAGGCATGGGGGTAACGGCTATTTGGGTGACACCCCTGTTCGAGCAAGTTGAAGGGCTGGTCGATGGCCATGCTCCAAATCATGGATATTGGGCGCAGGATTTCAAACGAATCAATGAGCGTTGGGTCAATTCTCCCGAGGAAGTTCGCCTATTCTCCCAGGAGAATACGATCTTCGACAAACTCATTGCCGAACTACACCGGCGTGGAATGAAGTTTATCCTCGATATCGTTTGCAACCACAGCACACCACCAACTGATGTCGGCACCGGGAAACTCTACAACGATGGCGAATTGATTGCCGATCATAACGACGACAAGCGGAACTGGTATCATCACTACGGCGAGGTCACCAACTGGGAGGATGAGTGGCAGGTGCAAAATTGTGATCTTTGCGGTCTGGCCACTTTCAATGAGAATAACCTAGAATACCGCGACTACATAAAAGGTGCGATTCAACTCTGGCTTGATCGCGGAGTGGATGCCCTGCGTATTGATACGGTGAAGCACATGCCGGAATGGTTCTGGCAGGAGTTTACCTCAGACATGCAATCTTCCAAGCCTTCGATTTTCATCTTTGGTGAGTGGATTCATAGCTCGCCCAAAAACGAAACCTCGGTTCATTTTGCCAATTACTCGGGGATGACAATCTTGGATTTTGGATTCAGTCAAGCTATCCGCGATTGTCTCGGCGAACGCAAAGCGGACGGGTTTCAGCTCGTCCACGAGATCATCGAAATGGATGGCGTTTATCGCGGTGCAAATGATTTGGTGACCTTTTTTGAAAACCACGACATGCCGCGCTTGCAATCGCTAGGAGCGGATAACGACATGTTGCGGCTTGCTACGGTTCTCATCTTAACCTCACGCGGCATTCCGTGTCTTTATTATGGAAGTGAGCAGTATCTGCACGACGATACAGACGGCGGCAATGATCCTTACAACCGTCCGATGATGTCGAATTGGACGATGGATACAGACATTTACCGCGTCACTTCCATTCTCTCTGCCGAACGCGCCACCAACTCCGCGCTGCAATTTGGAAGGCAAAAGGAGAAATATGTCACTGCCGACATTTACGCTTATACCCGCACTTATCGCGATTGGACATGTCTCATCGTACTTAACAGGGGTGGCGCTAGCACCATTGCCATCTCGGAGACGTGGTTGCCAGACGGCACCTATGAGTGTCTGCTTACGGGTCAGACGATTCATGTCGCTGAAGGGAGTGCCCACCAATTTGAGTTGAAAGGTTGCGACGCGTTAGTCTTCGCGAGTCGGGGTTCGGCGGTCCAGGCGACGAGTTTAGTGCGTATTCAGCTAAACGGAGTCGCAACCAATCCGGGGGATACCGTTGTGGTTTCTGGCAACTGTGCGGAGTTGGGAAAATGGGACCTCAGTCTAGCGTTTAGGCTCGAATATGTGAATGCCAACACTTGGTTTGGTGAAATCGCTTTTGAAGAAAGTGCAGGCCAATCCATAGCTTACAAATTGATAGTGCTCCCGATGGAGGGCGCCCCTCTTCGAGAAAATCGCACTACTAGGCGACGTCTCATTGCACAGAAAGGCATTACGAAGTGGCGTGACGTTTGGGAGGAATAACAAGCGGGTCTGCGGAATTCATAACATGTAGATGTATGAACTCTTAACAAAATGCCAGCCCTTGTGACCTTGTTTCTGTGCATTAGAAAGCCTATGCGGGAGTTTATTGATGAGCGTGTAATCATTCGCATGGAGCGTTGCCCCACAACAAAGCCCAAGCAGAAAGAGGAAGGCTTGAAGGGTCATCGAGTTATTGTCTAATGATCTCACGATCAAGCTGGCAACCTATTCACTTTCCGTTGCCTGCCTTACGCTGTCCAGGTTTGCACGGGGCCGGGGGTGCTGCTGCCGGTGCTGTTGCGGGCTTGCAACCAGAGTTGATAGGTCTGCCCGGTTGGAAAGGTGATCGTCGCGGGGATCGTCACACTCATCTCCTCGCGGGCTCCGAGGGCGATCAATTCATTGGCTCCGCCCTCGCCAAGACGCCAGGCTTCGAGTCGGGTCGCTCTGTCGGGCAGGGCGCTGGTGGATAAGGTGCGCGCGGCGGGGTTCCAAACCGTGGTGGCGGGCGCAGCGGGCACCGGTTGCACGGGGGTGCGCAATACATTGATGTCGAAGAGCGTGTCCACCTGGGCGGGGTCGGCTTGAAAGACAGACATCCCGAGTCCCGTCATGCCGTAGAGGGCGTCGGCACTGGCGACGCGGAGGGGTTCCATCGCATTCTGGGCGTTGTCGGCGGCGGTCATTTTCGTGGTTTGCGAGGTGCGCAGGGCGCGGGTGGCAGTGGACCAGGAGGTGACGGTGTTGCCGAGGGCGATGAGCGCGGGCTTGCCGACTTGCTCGGAGAGGCGGGTGCCGAAATCGCGCAGGGCGTCGAGCTGTTCGTCGAGGGTGCCGGCGGTGAGCGTTTCGCGTCCCTTGGGCAGGAGATACAGGTAGGTGGGGCCGTTGTAGGCGATGATGCTGCGAATGGTGCTGTCCCAGGTTTCCAACGGGCTGTTGGTGTCGGCGTTGGGCTTGCGGGTGAGGCTCTGGAGCCGGTCGGTAAAGGCGTAAGTGGCGCTTACTTGGGCGGCAAAGGTGTTGGTCGCAGTGCTTTCGGCGGTGTTCCAACTGGCAACGGCGGCGGCGATGGCGGTCTGCGCGGGTGCGAGCGCAGGATGCAGCAAGGCGGCGGCGGTGATGCGAGGCAGGGTGGAATCGAGCAGCTCGCTCATGAGCGGCAGCCGCCCGGTGGTGGCGGAGTCAAACTGGTTTTCGGCGTATTTGGAGAGTGAGGACATATTTTTTTTAATGGGATGGGGACGGTTATGGACGAAGCAAAGTGGAAGGGGGAAAAATTTCAGTCGAGTTGCAGGGCTATCAGGGGTTTCAGGGGGTTGAGGGGTTTCAGGCAGGCAACACTCGATGGCCCCATTCCCAGCCACGGAAAGGAGCAGGAAAGGTCCACTGCCGCACCCGCGAGGGAGGATGAGCGGCTGGGTGGGTTCACTGCCACTTCCGGCAACTGGTGGCGGCGGAAATGAAGGTTCCCTGTCGCACCGGTGAGGGAGGATGAGCGGCTGGGAAGGTTCACTGCCGTATCCGGTAACTGGCGGAAGTGGAAATGAGGCTTCCCGCTCATCTCCAGCAGCTCAAGCGAGCGATCATCGTCACATTTACCCGTCAAAACTCGTCGCCGAACCTGCGGCTGACCCATTGCCACGGCAAACGAGTGTCGATTTACCTCCGCCGCTGCCGTGCTGGGTGTCATTGAACCGTGATAGAACCGGGAACAAAGAACCCCGTCGAGCTATTCCGCAGATTTATTTTCGGGGAGTGCCGTTGTTCGTGAGAATTGTTCCTGACTCAGAGGGCGGCGTAAAATCGTTTGTAGCGTCGAGCCTGTGGCTCGATTGGCTTAGAGTAGATAAATTCGAGCCACAGGCTCGACGCTACAACTCATTCAGTCTTATTAGACGCCCTTCATGACTATAACTTCCACCGCCCTCACTCCGCCCTAAAATCCCTCCCCCCAGCCTCCAGACTTCCTCTTTCTGCGGACAACGTGTTGAGGTACAACAGTTAGGCCTATTTGGGGTCATCTTGAGGCTTGTGTTCTTCCTGCGCTTCAGGAGTAAGGAGAGCTTTCAAATCCGCGGTTCGTTGCTCAATCATATCCGTGCTAACGAACAGACCTCCCTTGCTCCCCGGAAAGTAGCGCGCATGAAAAGCGACTTTTGCATCGCGATACTTGACCCACGACTTCTGCGCCTCAACAAATAAGCGTCTGTCCTCCGGATCAGAGATGATGCTCAAGGTTCTCTGGTAAATCGAGTTAAGTTCCTTGTCCGCCTCGTTGTGTTCCTTGCCCGCTTGACTTGCAGAGGCGAGCCCACAAAGGAGGCTCGCGGTAGCAGCAAGAAGGATGAAAACGGAGGTGAATGCGCGTCTATTATTCACGTGGCGGTTCGGTGATGTGTGTAGAGGCCTAACACGTTGTAGGCGAAAAAAGTTCGTTTTGTAAAGGAGGAGGTTGGCGACTGATGATTACCGACCTCTCTCAAAACGGCGTTGGCCCTGGGGTGCGGATGAGGCGGTGGTCGTTTTGCACTCGGGGTAGAGAAATCGGCAAAGAGACGTCAAATCCGGCAATGGCTCAGAAAATCCACTCCAACCTCTCTCACCCAGCTTCGCGAGCCTGTTAGCTTCCTGCAATCGCTCATTTCGAGCCTTCACCTTCTTCCAAACGCTTTTTGGAAAAAAACCATCGCCCAAATAGAGCTTCCCTAGCTTCTACCCACATCCCCTCCCAGTTACGTCTAAAACCACTTATTCGACACCCACGTTAGGCGTTGCTAGGTTCATCACGTCGGTTGCTGATCCTAAATTTCCAGATGCTTTTGTTCCTGAAAAGCCAATAGCAGACGACACCGCTCATCGCACCGCCAAGATGGGCGGCTGAGTTTGTCTTTGTTAAATTTGCAAGCTGAAGACCAAGACCGACTACCACCCAGAGCAAATAAATGCCAAAGACCTGAATTGCGGGAGCCTTGTATTCGCGAATCCATCTCCAGTTGAAAAGCAGGCCGCGTTGCGGAATTGGTATATCAAGATGAAGACGCTTCATCATGTCGTTCATGGGATCCCGAGGATACGAAAAGGAATAAAACGCTATTAGTCCGAATGCCCCACCACTCGCTCCTCGTGAGTGAAGGATAGAGGCCGGTGCAATCAATTCGTAGGCAAAATGGCCGCAAAAACCGCCCACCAGAAAGACAAGCAGCATTCCGAACGAACCAATCCGATGTTCGACGTGAACCCCATAGACATAAATCGCAAACGAGTTGATAAGGACATGTAACCATGA
Source organism: Chthoniobacterales bacterium (assembly GCA_038230215.1). GTDB lineage: Bacteria > Verrucomicrobiota > Verrucomicrobiia > Chthoniobacterales > DASVRZ01 > DASVRZ01. Next base: position 239,797 of record JBBRNR010000003.1, read on the forward strand.
GCTGTGTAAAAACGTGGCCGTCAAAAATGTGAGACCAGCCATCTGAAATGGTTGCGCGGCCACGAAATCTAACATTCTCACCGTCTTTATTCCAAGATAAAGACTAATGACATGAAATATCAAAAGCGAGGCGATCAGCAGATAAGTACCAACCGGTGTGAACTTCTTTCGCCTTGAGAGGGTAGTCATCATGGAATTCGCGTAGCAGCGCCTAACATATTATAGACGAAAAAAAGTTCGTTTTGTAAAGGATGATTCCCCCGGTGAATGCCAGTGCCACCATAAGAAATTCCAGGCAACTGGGAGTTTGATTCTAGGATACGAATTAGAAGTGGGCGGGTGAAAGGTCGAGGTGTGCGTTCTCCACAATTCGAGATTTGAAGCACTCTGCATGGCAGAACCAAGTCTGCCATTTGCCTTCCTTGGTTGTAACCGTGAGGGAGCAAGGATCGGTGTCCGTTTTGTTCACAAGATGACCGCAGAAAGGGCACGGCCCGTTGAAATCTATATTGGACTCAGACATATCGGGTGTTGCCTAGTGAAAAACAAGCTAGGTGACGTTCTCATAGCTGACATCAAGCTCCAAAAGTCTGCTTTCGGCGATGCAACACTCTGCATAAAAAAAGGAAGACCGGCTCCTCTGCGATGACAATTCGCCAAGGTGTTAATGCCGCTAAACGCCAGCCAATATGTCCACCGGTGTAACAGCCAAGAAGGGAAGCAGCCAACACGGAAACGAACATAATGATAACCATCGGCACGCTAACAATCCACCGTACCGTATCTGATAAATGGAGGAAAACCTCCAAACCTGAAACAGCGGAGAGCAATACTCCGAGAGGTATAGCGACGACAAACTGAAATAGAAGGATGCCTGGAAGTGAGCCAACAACCGCAGCAGCGAATCGGAGCGCGAATTGGCGTGTTGAGGGGAAAAGCACCAAAACAATGCAAACAAAGAGAGCGGCCACCATCCCAACGAGATAGAGCATGAGACACATGGCATAGGCGATAGTGGGTGGCATGATGCGGTTCTAACTGTTGTGAAGAACGAAAAGCTTGGCTTCAGAACGGGGTCGGGGGCGGGTGTGGATGAGGCGGTGGTTTTTTTGCACTCGGGGGTAGAGAAATCGGCAAAGCGACGTCAAATCCGACAATGGCTCAGAAAATCTGGATCGTCCGCTGCATCGCTTGTTAGGTGACGGTCGATTTCAGTTCACTCACACTTTTGATAGACTGTTCGCGTAAAACTTCCAGAATTAAACGTAAACGCTTCTGAGTGCGTGCCTCCAGCTCTCCGTGAAGAGAAAACATAATTGTTAAAGCCGCGAAGAAAAGCATTACGGCGCTGTTGTCGGTATGGATTTGAAGAAAAGCTATGAATCCGTAAACTACGGAAAGCAACATAGATTGTATGTAACCGCGCCACCAAACCGTTGGACTTAAAGCCTCACGTTCAAGATCAATGAGAGCTTGTAAAGAAGGCGGTAGTGAATCGGTATCCCATGTGATCTGCTCAGAGCGGGCAAGACGACGGCGCCACTGGATATAGGTCAAAATAAATACTATCAAAAATAAAGCGGCAATAAACCAAGACCAATTACGAAGAAGAAAGCTAGAATTCATATCGAGTGTTGCGAGTCGCCTAACAAGACAAAGATCAGCGATCCGCAGGGAGTGGCGCGGCAGTTGCGCAAGCAACTGCCGTGACGAGCCCGAAGCGTTCGCGCATCGCTTGGTTAGGCCTCATTTGGACGGTGAAATCTGCTTTGCCTCCGCAGCCAGCGCGATACTGGCATCAAAATAGTAGGTAACTTCGGTGCCGTCTTTGAGCCTACACTGCATAACATCGAAATCGTCCTGCAAGCTCTGGCTCAATAGCTCCGCTCCAAAATCCCGCAGTAAATAATACTCTTCGGCAACTGATATAACTTTAAATGCCGTCTTGGGACTTGTGCCGTCGCCCGACGAAGCTATCGACTGAATTAGCCCAGAAAAATAATAAAGATGATAAGCATAATGTGCAATATCACCTTGAGCCGTGAGCGCGTTTGCGCAAACATAATGGATGTCGGCATCGACGGGACACTTTGCCAGCCAGAGCTTGGAAAGCTCAACAACCTTCGCATAATCTTTGGCCTTGCCTGCACGAAGAATCGCATCTCTCGCATCTTCGACTTTCCACATGGGGTTAAAGTCTGGCTGCTTGGCGTAATCCATCCGGAGCTTTGTAAAGAATGCCACATCTGGTTCTGGCCACGACTTGTCTGTAGCTTTCGCGGCGGAGATGCTTAAAAAAATGGTGAGTAAAATTATAGATCGCATAACCTACGCCTAACATGTTGTAGGCGAAAAAAGTTCGGTTTGTAAAGGAAGGAGGTTTGGCGACTGATGATTACCGACCTCTCTCAAAACGGCGTTGGCCCTGGGGTGCGGATGAGGCGGCGGTCGTTTTGCACTCGGGCGTGGAAGGGCATGGTATTGGGCAACGGGGTCGGAGGCGGGGTGGCAGATGGGGTGGCTGCCGACATCGGGGTGGGACTCGACTCTGCCACCGGAGAGGCCGGGTTCGGGGAGGCGCCAGCGAGGTTGAGGCGGCGCAGGTTGACGGAAAGGTAAACGGCGAACATGAGAAAAAGTGCGATGCCACCGACGATGCCGAGGGTGCGCAGGGTCTGGTCGCCGCCGCGCGGCGCGGAGTGGATGTGCATGCGGCGATGAGGGCGGTAGGCGGTGTCGTCGCTGCGCTCGACGTTGAGGTATTGGTAGTTTTCGATGCCGATCTTCGCCGGGATGGAGAGGCGGGTGAGGCCGTCTTTCACGTCCACTTTGAGGTGTTTGCCGTAGAGGGAGAGGAAGTTGCGGGCGTGGGTGATGCTCGGGAACTGGGTGTAGTCGTCGGCTTCGAGGGCGCGGATGATGGCGGGCCGCATCTTGGTGGTGCTCACGATGTCTTCCACGGAAAGGTCGCGGGCGAGGCGGGCGGCTTTTAAGCGAGTTCCAGGCGTATCGGGCATGGGAGGAGAAGGGGGGAGAAAGCTGAAGGCTGAAACTGGAAACCTGAAGGGGGAAATCGATGCGAAGGCGTTTACTTCAAGTTTCTGGTTTCAGCTTTCTGGTTTCCAGTTTCCGCTTTCTTCTTCAGACCAAGCTGTCGAGGTCCACGAGGATTTCCCTCGGTTTCGCGCCTTCGCCGGGGCCGAGGATGCCGCGGTCTTCGAGGATATCGACGATGCGGGCGGCGCGGGTGTAGCCGAGGCGCAGGCGGCGCTGGAGCAGGCTGGTGGAGGCTTTCTTTTCCTGGCGGATGATCTCGATGCATTTGGTGACGAGTTCCTCGTCTTCCTCGCTGACTTCCTCGGCTTCGTCGCCGCCGGTTTCGATCTTTTGCTGCACGGCTTCGTCGAAGGACGCCGGGGCTTGGGCGGAGACGAAATCGACCAGTTTCTGGATTTCGTCGTCGGTCACGAGCACGCCTTGGGAGCGGATGAGTCGGCTGGAACTCGGGGGCATGTAGAGCATGTCCCCCTGGCCGAGGAGGCGTTCGGCGCCTTTTTCGTCGAGGATGATACGCGAGTCGAGGCCCGAGGCGACCTGGAAGGCGATGCGGCACGGGACGTTGGCCTTGATGACGCCGGTGATAACATCGGCGCGCGGCGTCTGCGTGGCAATGATCATGTGAATGCCAGCGGCGCGGGCCTTTTGCGTGATGCGGGCGATGCCGCTCTCGACGTCGGCCGGGGCGGTCTGCATGAGGTCGGCGAGCTCGTCCACGATGACGACGATGTAGGGCAGACGATTGGGAATGATGAGGTCGCCCAGGTCGCTATCGCGGCCCACGGAAATTTTCGGGAGTTCGGGCTGAGGGAGGGCGGCGGCGTTTTCGAGAACTTCGTCGGAGATAAAATCGTCGTCGGAGAGAGGGGCATCCCCTGAGGTATCGGACCCATCGGACTCATTGGACTTATCTGCTTCCGCATCCAGTTCGGCCTGCGATTTTGGGAGCGGGCGGGCGTTGAAAGTGGCGATATTGCGCACGCCGAGTTTGGCGAACATCTGGTAGCGGTTCTCCATTTCGTTGATGACCCAGCGCAGGGCGAGGAGGACTTTTTTCGGATCGGTGACGACTGGCACGACGAGGTGCGGCAGGGTGTTGTAAATCTGCATTTCGACCACTTTCGGATCGATCATGATGAAGCGCAGTTCGTCGGGGGTGAACTTGTAGAGAATGCTGGCGATGACGGCGTTAATGCAGACCGACTTGCCCGAGCCGGTAGTGCCGGCGACGAGGCAATGCGGCATGGCAGCCAGATCGGCGATGATGGTTTTGCCGTAAACGTCCTTGCCGAGAGCGATGGGAATTTTGGCCTTGGTGTTGGCCCAATCCTCGGATTCGAGGATTTCGCGCAGGGTGACTTTGACTTTTTTCGAGTTGGCGATCTCGATGCCTACGGTGTCTTTGCCGGGGATGGGCGCGAGAATATTGATCCGCTCGGCACGGGTTGCGCGCTGGATGTCGGCCTCCAGGCTGGCGATGCGATCGACGCGAACGCCTTTCGCCGGATAGACTTCATAGCGGGTGATGGTGGGGCCTTTGGTGATGTCTCCTGGACTCGCCGAGATGCCGAAGTGGGCCAGGGTCTCGATCAAAGTCGCCTGAATCGAGAGCAATTCCTCGTGGTTCGCCTCGCTGTGACCGGTAAAATCCATCTCGTCGAGGAGGTCCACGTCGGGCTTCTGGTAATTGTCGAATGCGCCGTCCACAGATGGATTGAGGAGCGCCTGCTCCTTCTTTTCGGACTTGAGCTTGGGTAGCGGGACCGACGTGTCTGTGACTTTGGGCGGTGGACGAAACGCGGCAGGCTCGACGGCCAAGCGCGGTATCAGATCGACGGCGTCGGTGGAGATGCCTTTTTTGCGCAGATCCTTTTCCAGACGGCGTTGCTCTTTCTCCAGTCGATGCAATTCCGCCTCATGCCGCTCGGCTTCGGAGGCATTTTGCAAACGCCGCTCTTCCGCCGCCTCGAAGGCGTGAATGATCGCGCTCTTGATCCAGGAAATCGTGGCGATGAGCAAATGAATCGGCCGGATGCCCGTCGCCAGAACGAGGCTGACCAGGTAAACGCCGAGCACGAGCATGGCGGAGCCGGGACCGCCGAGGAGTTTTTCGAGCAGGCGGGTGCCCAAGTGATAGCCGATCGTGCCGCCGGGGCCATCGTTATTGAACTCGTGCGCCCAGCTTTGGAGGAACCACGGTTGCATCTGGGCGAGGCACGCGCCGCTGATGATAAACACCACCACCCACGGCAGCCGCCGGAGCAGGGGCGAGCCGAGGGCGAGTTTCACTCCGCCGTAGCCGAGCAAAAGTGCCGCCACCAAATACGAGGCCGCGCCGATGCAGAGGTAGCTGAAACCCGCGATGACGGCCCCGACTGGCCCGACGAAGTTTTGCGCCGGGTTATTTGGCGGAGAAGCGGTGTTGAACCACACCCAAGTCGGCACGTCGCGAGGGGTGTAAGAGACCAGGGCCATGAAGTAGGCCACGCCGAGCACGACCAGCGTGAGCCCCATGACTTCGTTCCAGTGGCGGGGACGAGTGGATTTAACAACTTTGGCGGCAGGTGGCATGAGCGGATGCGATTGTAACCTGTCCCGTCTGACGTTCAACAGGGAAGGTGCCCCATCCGCCGGAAAGTGCGGGGTGCAGGGCAGCGTCTATTCTTCCTTCTCGCGGGCGCGGGTCTCGAAGCGGGTATATTCCTTGAGGAACGTCAACGGAACCTCGCCGACGGGGCCGTTGCGCTGCTTGGCGATGATGAGTTCGGCCATGCCTTCCTTCTCTTTTTTCTCCTCGTCGCCGTCGGCGTAATACTCGCTGCGCATAAGCAGGCAGACGACGTCGGCATCCTGCTCGATGGAACCCGATTCGCGCAAATCGCTCAGCATCGGCTTGTTGCCTTTGCGTTTCTCGGATTCACGGTTGAGCTGGGCGAGCACGACGACGGGAATGTTGAGTTCCTTGGCGAGCGCCTTGAGTGCGTTGGAAATCTCGGAAATCTCCAACTGGCGGTTGTCCTGCGCGCGCCGGCTGGTGGAACGCAGGAGCTGGAGGTAGTCGATGACGATCAACTGGATGTCGTGCTGGGACTTCAGCCGCCGTGATTTGGCGGCGAGTTCCAATACGCTCAAACTCGAGCTGTCGTCGATAAACATCTGGGCCTGAGAGAGTTTCGAGCCGGCGTCCATTAGGGCTGGGAAGTCGCGCGGGCTCAGAAAACCGTCGCGCATGTTGCGCAAATTCACTCGCGCCATCGAGCCAAGGAGACGCTGCGTGAGTTGGGCGCTGCTCATTTCCAGGCTGAAAACGGCGACGGCTTTTTGTTCATGCACGGCGACGTGCTCGGCGATATTCATCGCGAATGCGGTCTTGCCCATGCTCGGACGCGCGGCGACGACGATCATTTCCGACCCGTGCAAACCGTCGGTCATCCGGTCGATGTCGGTGAAACCGGTGGCCAGGCCAGTGATTTGCCCGCGGCTCTCGAAAAGCTTTTCGATGGATTCGATGGCGAGCATGACGTTGTCCTTCATCGACGGGAGCTTCTGTTTGATGCGCTCCTCGGTGATGGCAAAGACCTTGCGTTCCACTTCGTCGAGCAACGTCGCAACTTCGCCCTGCTGATCGTAGGACTGCGCGACGCACTCAGTGCAGGTGTTAATGATCTGTCGCAGGATGTGTTTTTCCCGGACGATCTCGATGTAGTAGGAGACATTGGCCGCAGTCGGAACGAACTCAAAGAGTCGGTTGAGAAACGGCACGCCGCCGATCTGGTCGAGGAGTTTACGATCCCGCAAAAGCTGGGTGATCGTGATGGCATCGATCTCGACGGCCTTCTTTTGCATGTCGAGTAGCAGCTCGAACATCGTAGTGTGTGCCGGAATATGGAAATGTGCCGCCGACAAACGCAGCACGCATTCGTCCAGCACTTCCTTGGGATTCAGGAAAATGGAACAGAGGACGCCTAGCTCGGCATCGAGGCTGTGCGGGACCGGACGGTGAGTATCCGGTAAATAAGACTCTGATTTTTGTGAATAACTTCCGCCGCTGCTTGGCGCGGTTCCCTTCGCTTTCCGTGCGGTGGGATTCTCAGCCAACAACGTCGCTGAAGAATCTTCGGGCATCGCGGATTACTTCGCTTTGCGAACGTAACGCTTGCGGCCGCCATCGTCTTCGTCGGCAGGCGCTTCTTCCTTCACAACCACTTCCGGGGCCTTGATGGTGAGTTTCAATTTGGCCACCACATCATGATGCAACTTGATGGGAACTTCGAGGTCGCCGGTTTCCTTGATCGGACGCTCGAGCTGGATGCGGTGACGATCCACTTCCTGGCCAAGTTCCTCGAGGAGGCGGTCGGCGAGATCTTTCGCGGTCACAGAACCGAAGGCTTTGCCGGTCGCGCCGGTTTCGAGGAGGAAATTAAGGCGCAGCTTGTTAATGCGGCGGGCCAGATCCTCGGCTTCGTTGAGTTCGCGACCTTCGCGCTCGGCACGCTTGGCCTTAAGGTTGTTGATCTGGCGGAGAGTGGTCTTGTTTACCTCGTAAGCCTTGCCTTTGGGAATGAGGAAATTGCGGGCGTAACCACGTTTGACTTTAACAATGTCGGCCTCGGCTCCGAGATGCTGAATGTTTTCTTTGAGAATGACTTCGGTGACGGGCATAAGTGGTTCTTGGTAAAGGGCTGGGTTTGAAAAAGGGATGGAGATATAGCCCCCGTTGTCTGACGTGTCAAGGTGAGGCAACAGGCTTTTTCCAGAAGGAGCCGCGAGTCGGGGTGCTTACCGGAAAAAGTCCTTCGCTTTCTCGAAAAAACTCCGGTGAATCGGGCTGTTTTCGTCGCCGCAAGCCTCGGCAAACGCGGCGAGTTTCTCGCGTTGCTCGGCATTCAGCTTAGAAGGGACTTCCACCAAAACCTGCACAATGAGATCGCCGGGGCTACGGGCTTGCAGACCCTTGATCCCTTTTTCGCGAAGCTTGAAACGCGTGCCGCTCTGAGTGCCTGCGGGAATCTTCAAAGTCGCCTTGCCTTCGAGCGTCGGCGCCTGCAGTTCGCCGCCAAGCGCTGCCGTGGTGAAGGAAATCGGGAGTTCGCAGTATAAGTTGTCCTCATCGCGTTGGAAAATGGCGTGCTCCTTGACGTGAATGACGACGTAGAGATCGCCCGGATCGCCACCGCGCAGACCGGCCTCGCCGTTGCGCGAACTCCGCAGGCGCGCACTGTCGTCGATGCCAGCGGGAATTTTGAGTTTGATGCGACTCGACTTCTCGACGCGGCCCTCGCCGTGACAAGTCTTGCAGGGTTTCTCAATGGTACGTCCGGTGCCCGAGCATTTCGGGCAGGTCTGGGAAACTTGAAAGAAACCCCGGCTGCTGATGACTTGGCCGCGGCCCTGGCACATCGAGCAGGTGGAGACTTTCGAGCCGGGTTCGGCTCCGGTGCCGGTGCAGGTGTCGCAAGTGTCGGGTTTGGCGAGTTCGATTTCTTTTTCGACTCCGAACGCCGCTTCTTCGAGGGAAATCTGGAGATCGTAACGCAAGTCGCTTCCGCGCTGACGTCCATCGGCACTGGCACGCTGACCGCCTTGCTGACCGAAGATTTGATCGAAAATACCACCGCCGCCACCGCCGCCTTGCTGACCAAAGACTTCGCGAAAAATATCGAACGGATCGTGTCCACCGCCGCCTGCTGGCCCGGCATTGCCACCGGCAAAGGCCTGGTGCCCGTAACGGTCGTAGGCAGCGCGCTTGTTGTCATCCATCAGGATGTCGTAAGCCTCGCCGAGCTCTTTAAATTTATCCTCCGCCGTGTGATCTCCGGGGTTTTTATCTGGATGAAACTGGACCGCTAATTTGCGGTAGCTGCGTTTGATCTCGTCGCCGTTGGCGGTTCGGGTGACGGAGAGAACTTCGTAATAGTCGCGTTTGACGGTGGCCATGGATTATTCGACGGGAGCGGCGGTTTCGGGCGAAACGGTGACGGTATCCTCAGCTGAGTTCGGACCAGCGGTGCCGGTGGAAATGACGACATTGGCTGGCCGCAGCAGGCGATCTCGGAGTTTGTAACCCTTGCGAATCTGCCGGAGAACGACGCCCTCGGCCACGTCGGCGGACGGTTCCTGAGCCAGCGCCTCGTGGAGATTCGGATCAAACTTCTGCCCGACGGATTCGATGGCGACGACGCCGAAATCGGTGAGAAAGTCCTGGGTCTGTTTGAAAACCATGTCGAGTCCCATCAGGATGGAACTCCCCTGGGCATCGTTGCGGGCGGCGGCGAGTCCGAGCTCGAAATTGTCGAGAATGGGCAGGAGACTCTCGAAAAGCCGGGAGTTGGCGAAGCGAATGGCGTCCTCTTTTTCACGGGCGGCGCGTTTGCGATAGTTATCAAACTCGGCTTGACCGCGCAGGGCGAGGTCGCGGTATTTGGCTGCCTCGGCCTGAGCCTCGGTAAGAGGGTCCATGGGAGTTCCAATTGGTTCTGCGGTATCTGTGTTTTCTTCGGGAAGATTTTCGGCGTTCATGTTTTTATCGGGTTGGCTGGCACGTCTCTGAAGGAAATGGAGGAAGTCAGGGAGAGGCAAGCGTGGTTGGGTGAATGAGACTTATGTTTTGCGAATGGCGATCAGGGTGATGTCGTCGTTTTGCGGCTGGGTGCCAGCGAAATCGGTGATCTCGTCGGTCAACCTGCGGAGGATGGCGGCGGCACCCTGAGGCGCACTGGACTGGATGGCGAGGTTCATTTTTTCCATGCCAAATTCCATACCCTCATCGTCCAGCGCCTCGGTGACTCCATCGGTGTAAAGCACGATGCAATCGCCAGTCTCGAGGTCGAATTCGAAATCAGCCGTGACCCTATCGAAGACGCTCCCGCTGTCAATTCCGAGTGCCATGCCCCGTGGGTTGAGACGCTCAATGGTTTTATTTTTCGCACGATAAAGCAGCGGCGCATCGTGGCCGCCACGACTGAGAACGACGTGGTTGCTGCCATGCGTGAGGAGGAGGTAGGCCATGCTGATGAACATGTCCTCTTTAATGTCAGGAAAAAGCTGGCAGTTCACTTTGTGCAACACGTCAGCCGGGGAAGTGTTGCCTGGCGCCTGGCTGCGCAGGACGCTGCGACACATGGCCATAATGAGCGACGCGGGAATGCCTTTGCCCGAGACGTCGGCAATGGCGACTCCGGTCTGCTGGTCGTTAACGGGAATGTAATCGAAGTAATCGCCGCTGACCTGTTTAGCGGGAATGTTCAGTCCGCAAATCTCAAAGCCCTCGATCTGCGGCGAGCTCGAAGGCAGCAGAATGCGTTGAATGTCGCGAGCGATATGTAAGTCGCGGTCGAGGCGTTTTTTCTCGCTCGCCTCGTAATAAACGATGGCGTTGTAGAGAGCGAAGGCCGACTGCTCGGCAATGGATTTGAAGACCACAAAATCCGCCTCGCTGAACGGAGTCGTCTGCGAACCGCTGGCCACGGCGAGGACACCGAGCAATTGCCCACGGTAAATCATCGGCACGACCAGAATCGCCGAGGTGTGCACCAGGGTGCCGCGCGAATGGGAGAGCCGTGGATCAGCACCGTCGTTGATGATGAAAACCGGCTCGCGGGTGGCGAGGACGGCACCGAGAATGCCCTCGTTTTTTTGCACAGCGTGGAGTCGCACGTAGCTTTCGAGTGCCTGCGGCGCAGAGGCGAGTTGCAGCTGGATGTGCGCCGGCACCTCGATCAACGGCGGACAATTTTTAGAGACAAACGCTGGCATCAGCCGAGTCTCATTTTTATCTCCCAGATAGAGAGCGCCGCCCTGCGCGTCGAGGATGCGGACCGCACTTTCCACGATCAGGCGATGCAAGTCCGCCGTGCGAATGTCGCCCGAAAAGGCCTCACCGAGACTGTGCAAAAAATCAAAAACCCGTGTTTCCTCCAGACGGATTTCCTCGCGCTCCGAGCACGCGATGGCGATCAGGCGGCTTTGGCGACGGTAAATGACGATAAACGCCGCCGCGATCCCCAGGAGCAGCAGCGTTTCTATCAATAACCTCATCGCAACGTGGTGATTAATCCCTGAAACGCCGCAGGGAAAGGAAATTGACCGAGATTATCAGGGCTCCGCGCCTGCGCTGACGTGCAGGTCGGTCTTCAGATATTCCAGGACATCCTTGAAGCGGGCCTCATTTTCCGGAGCCGCCTCGACCAGCGCCTCGTGAGCTTCCAGCATCGTCTCCGCCGTGTTGGACTTCGAGAAAGCATTGGAAGTGAGCGCCTCAACACCGTTGGGATAATAATTTTTTTCCACGTCACTGGAATCAAGCTCGAAAAGGTGATCCAGCCCGAGGTTTTGCAGGAGATCGGTGTTGCGTTCGTTGCTGTTAATGACGTGCAAGTTGCCCTGGCCCAGTTCCCGAAGTCTCAGTCCCATGCCGGCCAGGGTTCCCATGAAAGTCGAATCCATCACCGTGCAATTCTTCAAGTCGAGAACGAACTCGCGATGGCCCCGATTCATCATTTCACGGGAGAAATCCTTCATGCCCTGGCTGTTTTGGAACGAACCTTTGCCTTCGACTTTTATCCAGACCACCTTGTTGTTACAGCCTACTAATATGGATGCTTGAGGACTCACTTTTGTGTTCGGGATACTCGTTGGATGGGTTGGTGGTGTCAAATCTTCTTGGCCTCGACTCTACTCATGCATAAAGCCTGCCAAGACCATTTCTTTTCCCGTCGTGGTGGACGCTGGAGAAGAAATCCTATTCAACTGGACGACCATAAATCTTGAACCCACGGAGACTCGCTTCCTTCGCTGTCTCCTTGAAAAGGAACGACTTACAGCGGCAAACTACCGTCGAGCCTGCATTTTCTCACCTTCGCTGCAACCAGGGCGACTAATTGCGAGCCCGTCGTGGATTTCTCAGAAAAGCTGGCGGAGAAAACATTATGCGCCTTGCGTGAGAAAAAGATGTTTTCCGCCGCCGGGCCTTAGTAGGACCGGGCGAAGATCACGCGCTGGGCGCTGGGTTCACCGGTAAAAATGCACGTCCCGGCCTCGGGCGTAAAGTAGTCGCGGGCAAATGGAATGCAGCGAATAGTGACTTTCAGGTCGTTCTTGATTTGCTCCTCGACGACGGGACTTCCATTCCAATGGGCGAGAGCGAAACCGCCGCCGTCTTCGGCTTGGAAATAGTCGTAAAAGGCTTCCTTCGTCTGCAGCACCTGCATGTTGGCATTGCGGAAGGTCTCGGCTTTGCTGAAAAGATTCGCCTGAATGTTAGCCAGCGTCGCGCTGATGTTAGTGACGAGCTCTGCCAGCGTCGGAAATGATTTGTCTTTGACTCCCATGTCGCGTCGGCTGACGGCGGCGGTGCCCTTTTCCAGATCACGCGGGCCGACTTCGATCCGAATCGGGATTCCTTTTTTGATCCACTCCCAGCTTTTCGTGCCACCGGGGAGATCGCGCTTGTCGAGTTCCACTCGAATGGGTTCGCCGGCGTAGGTTTGCGCGCGAAGTTCGGCAGCGAGTTTTTCGCACGCTTCTAACACCGCAGCTTTCGTCTCTTCTTTCGGAGTGACGGGCAAAATAACGATCTGACTCGGTGCGATGCGCGGCGGCAGGACGGCTCCATCGTCGTCGCCGTGGGCCATGAGCAGCGTGCCAATCATGCGCGTGCTAACACCCCAACTCGTGGTCCAGGCGTGCTCTTCTTTTCCCTCACGCGACTGGAATTTGATGCCACTCGCTTTTGCAAAGTTTTGCCCGAGGAAATGCGATGTGCCCGCCTGAATCGCCTTCCGATCCTGCACCATGCATTCGATGGTGTAGGTGCGCACCGCGCCCGGAAAACGCTCGTTGGCCGACTTCTCTCCGGGACAAACGGGTAATGCTAGCCAGTCGCGCGCAAAAGTCTCATAGACGCCTAACATCTTGTCGGTTTCCTCCAGCGCCTCGGCTTCCGTTTCGTGCGCGGTGTGACCTTCCTGCCAAAGAAACTCAGTCGTGCGCAGAAACAGGCGTGGACGCATTTCCCAGCGAACCACATTGGCCCATTGGTTGATGAGAATCGGTAGATCGCGCCACGACTGGACCCATTTCGCGTAAGTCGCGCCGATGATCGTCTCGGAAGTCGGACGAACGACGAGCGGCTCGGTCAACGGGCCAGCGGGGATGAGCTTCCCATCGGAGTTCAATTCCAATCGGTGATGCGTGACGACGGCGCATTCCTTCGCAAAACCCTCGACGTGCGCGGCTTCTTTTTCGAGGTAACTCAGCGGAATAAAGAGTGGGAAATACGCGTTCTGATGTCCCGTCGCTTTGAACATGCCATCCAGCGCGCGCTGCATTTGTTCCCAGAGTCCGTAGCCCCAGGGTTTGATGACCATGGCACCGCGCACCTCGGAATTTTCGGCCATCTGAGCAGCACGGACGACTTGTTGATACCACTCCGGAAAATCAGCGGCGCGGGTGGGTGTGATGGCGGTTTGGGACATGGGAAATTGGACATTGAGGAGTTAGATATCCATCTAACTCAAATGAAAAAGGAGTTATTTGTCGGCCGATTTCAGCGGTTCGACAGAGGCAATTAGAAGACTGGAAAGTTCAATGGCCGAATCTTCCTCGTCATAGACGATGACCATGCTGCCCTTGGGGGACACGTCTGCAAAATCGCGATGCTCAACGGGAAACTCCCGCCCGTCATTCATGCGAATCAGAAATGACCGGAAGTTTGGCGCCTGTAATTTTCTGCGAATGTTTCCAGCGAGCATCCCTTTTGTTAACACGATTTACGCCACCCGAAAAGACACTATTCGCCCGGATACAGGATGCGGCCGCATTGCTCGCATTGGGTGAGCACGCGCTGGCCGCGCACGGCGTGGACGATCTGCGGGGTGACTTTCATGTGGCAGCCGCCGCAGGTCTCGTGGTCGAGAGTGACCACCGCGGTGCCGACTTTCTTGATGAAGATGCGGTTGTAAAGATCGAGCAAATCCTCGTCTGGAAACGCCGCCGCCAAGGCCGCGCGCTCCGTCTCAATCGCGCCAATGCGGCCCCCAATGCTCGCCGTGCGCTCCTCGACTGTTTTCGCGCGTTCGGCTGCCACCCGCTTCGACTCGGCAAATTTCGCATCGCTCGATTTCAGGGCGATCTTTTGCTGCTCGATGCCCTCCATGATCTCAATCTCGGTGTCCTCCAGCGCGACGATGTCTTTCTCATAACGCGCAATCTCGTGGCTAAGCGCCTGAAATTCCTCATTCTTGCGCGTCTGGAATTGCTGATTCTTAAATTTCGCAATCGAGTCGCGCTTGGCTTGCGCGTCGAGCTCGAGTTTGTTCTTGCGGACCTCGAGTTCCTGCAAAGTCGCGCGCGCTTTTTCGTGCTCGGCGGTAGCCCGGGCGAGATCGTCGGCGATGCGCTGTTTTTCCAGTGGACTTCGAGTCAATTCATCGCGGAAGGCTTTGATCTTCTGATCGCGATCTTGGAGGACGAGGAGTTGTTCGATCTCAGGTAGCATGGGCCGGTAAGATACGGATCGAACTCGAATCGGAAAATAGAAAACTTAATACACTTCCACCGGCGAGCGTTTGCCATCCTCGGGGCTGCGCGTGTCGGCTTCGCCCGGGCCGAGAACGTCCACACGCAACTGCCGCACCTCGTCGTCCAGCTCGGCGTGAGCGCAGAGGCTAAACTCCGTCGGCGGCGCCAGTTTTGCCTGGAAGCGGGCGACGTTCTCCAGCGCACGGTCGAGCACGGCGCGGTCGAGCGTTTGCAAAATGGTGTGCGCCTCGGCGACCGTCTCCAGCCGGTGACAAATCATGGCCAGATCGTTGCCTGCGGTGAGCGCGCGCCGGATCGTTTCGGCGAGGCCGTATTCGTTGAGAATCGCGCCCATATCGAGGTCGTCGGTCATGATCAGCCCCGTGAAACCATGCTCGCGACGGAGGATTTGCGTGATCGCATTCGCGCTCAACGACGCCGGCACCCGCTCCGCATCGATCGCCGGATACCACGCGTGGCAGATCATCATCGAGTCCACCGTCGGCGCGAAATATCGGAAGATCGCCAGCTCGGTCGCATCCAGTTCCGCCCGCGAACGCCCGATCACCGGCAACTCGTGATGCGCATCCACCGCCGCCGCCGCGTAACCCGGAAAATGTTTCCCGCAACTCAGAATCCCCGTGCCGCGCAGGGCGGAATTAAACTCGCCCGCCTTCGCGATCACCTCCTCCACCGTGCGCCCGTAGCAACGTCCGCGCAGTGAATTATCCGCCTCGTCATCGAACGAAATATCCAGCACCGGACAAAGATCGAGATTGAAGCCAAAGAGCCGCAGCAGATTGCCGGTGATCCGCCCATGACGCGCAATTAGTCGCAAGTCATCCTGATCCCGGAGTTGCACCGCATTCGGCGGCTCGGCTCCGATTAATTTTAGCCGCGACACCCGCCCTCCCTCCTGATCGATCGTGATGATCGGAGTTACATTCGATTCTGCGGCCAGATCGCGCAGATCATCGATCAACTTCCGCAACTGAGTCGCCGACTCGATATTGCGCCCGAAAAGAATATATCCGCCCGGCTGAATCCGGCGAAACACCGCCGCCGTCTCCGCATCGAGCACCGTCCCCGGCACACCCGTCAGCAGTAATTGACCCAGCGAATTTGAATGCATCATCCGTGTGTAACCCGACTGGGAAAAACATGGAACCGCAAAACCGCCGCGCCGTTCCGGATCAGCCGCCCGCCTGCTGTCCCGCCTCCTTCACTGCCGCCAGCCTTCTCAGCCCGGCTTTTTCCTAACAAACAAATTCGGCTTGCCACACGTATTCAGTCCGCTCCATAACACTGCAACTCCTATGAAAAACAACCCCGTCGGCTGGTTCGAAATCTACGTGCCAGACCTCTCCCTCGCCCGCGCCTTCTACGAGCGTGTGCTCGATACCACCCTCAGTCCGCTCCCCACTCCGATCCCAGGGCTGGAAATGGCCGCCTTCCCCATGGACCACACCCAGCCCGGCGCAACGGGTGCCCTCGTCAAGATGACTGGCAAAGACTCCGGCATCGGGGGCACCATCATTTACTTCAAATGCGAAGACTGCGCCGTCGAGGCGGCCCGCGTCACCCCCGCCGGTGGACACGTCGTCCGCGAAAAATTCTCCATCGGCGACTACGGCCACATCGCCCTGGTCACCGACCCCGATGGCAATATGTTCGGCCTGCATTCGATGGAATAGGTTCGTAGCCTCTGCGACTTGTCATTTAGCCTGCTCTCATGCGCTACTTGATGACTCAAAAACTCTTCTGCCTCGGCGACGACTTCACCATTCGCAATGAGGCGGGCGAGGACGTCTTCTTCGTCGATGGCAAAGCCTTCAGCTTCGGCGACAAGCTCTCCTTCCTCGACATGGCTGGGCGCGAACTCGCCTTTATCCGGCAAAAACTCCTCGCCTGGGGACCCACCTACGAGATCTATCGCGACGGCGTGTTGGCAGCCGTGGTGAAAAAAGAAATCTTCACCCTCTTCCGCTGCCGTTTCACCGTCGATGTGGAAGGCCCCGATGACTTGGAAGCGCAAGGCGACTTCATGGATCAGGCCTACAGCTTCAATTGCGGATCGAGACAGGTCGCCGAAGTCTCCAAGAAATGGTTTGCCCTGCGCGACAGCTACGGCGTCGAGATCGCCGACGACGCAGACCCCGTCCTCATCCTAGCTAGCACCGTCGTCATTGACATGGTCTGCCACGGAGATCGAAAGGGGCATTAGATAGGAGTTACGGTCATATGTCGCACCTGCGAGTCTTATTCCAAGGGTTGGGGGTAACTGGCAACGCTATCAAGCCTTCCACCGAGGAGTTTCAACTATCGAGATGGCACCAAACCTGGCCCCGCTCTCAACATCCATCGCGGCAGTCTCTCGGGTAAGATGGCACCTGATGGTGCTGGACCCCATCCCTGCTCCGTTAGGAGCATAATATTTATAGCCATTCGCCCAGTAAAAGCATTAGCTCCGTAGGAGCGGCATCCATGGCAAACACCTACACGCAAATCCACATACACATCGTGTTCGCCGTGCAAGGTCGGCAGAGCCTCATCGCACCTGAGCACAACAACGAGTTACAGCGATACATCAGCGGCATCGTGACTAACAACGGTCAGAAACTTATCGTCATCAACAACATGCCCGACCATGTCCACATCCTCATCGGGCAGAAACCTAACATCGCCCTCTCCGATTTAGTGCGCGACATCAAGGCGAGTTCGTCTGGATTCATCAACGAACAACAATGGATGCCGGGCCGGTTTGCGTGGCAGGAGGGTTTCGGCGCGTTTTCCTACGGACATTCCCAAATCGGCACCGTGGTTCGTTACATCGAGAACCAGCAGGAGAATCATCAGAAGCGCACGTTTGCGGAGGAATACCAGACGTTGTTGGAGCGGTTCCATGTTCCGCATGATGAACGCTATGTTTTCCAACCAATCGCGCCGGAAGAATAGGCGCGCGATGATATGTCGCTCCTAACGGAGCTAACATCGTTGTTAGATGGGCGTTGCTATAGATATGACGCCCCGCCGGGCCTGGGTCTGAACAGATAGCTCCTCGACCCTTGAGCCAGCGTGATTGTAGCAAATGACAATCCATGCTCCGTTAGGAGCATAATATCTATAGCAAATATCCCACGATAAAACATCAGCTCCGTAGGAGCGGTATTGCGATTCAGCTATAGATATGTCGCTCTAACGGAGGTAACAACGTTATAGGATGGACGTTCTATAGATATGACGCCCCGCCGGAGCTAACATCGTTGTTAGATGGACGTTGCTATAGATATGCCGACCCGCCGGGGCTGGGTCTGAACAGATAGCTCCTCGACCCTTGAGCCAGCGTGATTGTAGCAAATGACAATCCAAGCTCCGTAGGAGCATAATATCTCTAGCAAATATCCCACGATAAAACATCAGCTCCGTAGGAGCGGCATTACGATTCAGTATTCGCCCGCGTGTCTTAGCACCTTTCGGCAAATATCTAGAAAACCTTCAATAGCTGACTGTCGAATCCTCAATCCAACATCGGCTTATCCACCTGCAACCAAACGCAGTGCGTTGGGCGGCGTTCACCGGGTCGCGGTGGGTGTAGGCTTGGTCGGCGGTGCCTTGGAGGTCGCGACGCAGCGGGTTGAGCACTTCTAGGACTTCTTTCTTTAACAACGCCAGGAGGGCGATGGCTTTCTTTTGGCGTCGGCCTGGGCCCAGTTGGCGTTTTCGTATTTCTTCGCCAGAGTGTCGAGGGCGGTGATTTCTTCGGGCAGGACGCCTTGCGCCTGCGAGTGGAGGGGTTTGCGAGGGAATGGTCAAGGAACAAAACTCATATTCCTCGAAAAAATTCCGCTGCCGCCGGGAGCGGTTTCAGCCGGGTTTCAGAGGGCGTCTACTATGTCGTGCATGGACCCGTTTGCAGCGCGGATGGGTTTGTAGCGTCGAGCCTATGGCTCGAAAGAAATCCCTCTGCCAATAAGCCCATCGAGCACAGGCTCGACGCTACAACTGACTTTTGGGACGCCCTCTAACTGGACTGTGCGGACGCCAGAATGGCCTCGATCTGGGCGCGGTGAATGCTCATGTGTTGTCCTCCGAGGGCGTGCCAGCCGTAGGCGTCGAGGGGTCCAAACCACGGATGGGCGAAACGCGCGGTCGATTTTAGGCCGGGCAACAGGCGCTCAGCCTCGGCGACAGAAGTTTGATAAGTGGCGCAAGCAGCCTCAAACTCGGGGATGATAGCCACCGTGGTGCCGGGACGGGGCTTGACATCGGCGGTGCGCGCCTCGCCCGGAGGCACGATTCCCTGGGCGAGGGCGCGGATGATTTTGGAGAACTCGAGATTGACGATCCGTAGATGGTCGAGCGTCATCCAGACGGACCATTGGCGGCTGCTGTCTTCCATGCCGCGGAGGCGGGAGATGAGCACGGGACGTTCCCCGGCGATGGGGTCCACATCGCGGATGAAGCTGCGAAGCGTGTGTAACTCCGATGCAAATTTGGCCGAGAAGGCCGCGACGTTTCCTCGTTTCTGAGTCCGGCGAAACAACAGACGGGCCACGGCGAGTTCGATTCGCGGCAAACCGGCTCCAGGCGGGGCAAGGTTTTTCATGGGCGCAATCTGGCTTTTCTCAGAGTCGAATGCAACTCGACTGAAAAGCCCACCCCGGGGTTGACCGTGCGGCGGCACTGCTTTTATGGTCGAGCCATGTGGATGCGCTGTCTTTTCTCGATTTTTCTGGCGCTGGCCGCCTTGGTTTTTCCTGCCCGCGCCGGGGTGATGCTGGGGATCGATGTGCTGGAGGCGAATCATTTTGACCTGTTGCAAGGCCGCCGCGTGGGGCTGGTGACGAATCAGACGGGGGTAAACTCCAACGGAACGAAGACGCGGAAGATTTTGAAGGAGGCAGACGGGGTGAAACTGGTGGCCTTGTTTACTCCGGAGCACGGGTTGGATGGGACAGAGGGCGCCGGGAAATACATTGCATCGCGCGTCGACAAACTAACGGGCCTTCCTGCGTATTCTCTGTATGGGCCCAATCGGAAGCCGTCGCCAGGGATGTTGAAGGGGATCGATACGCTGGTCTTCGACATGCAGGACATCGGCTGCCGGAGTTACACCTACATTTCCACGATGGGCAAATGCATGCAGGCAGCGGCAGAAAATGGGATCGAGTTTATCGTTCTCGACCGTCCAAACCCGCTCGGCGGCAACCGCGTCGAAGGGCCCGGCATGGAGAAGGAATGGATCTCGTTCATTGGCCAGTTTCCCGTGCCTTACGTTCACGGAATGACGACCGGCGAGCTGGCGCAAATGAGCAATGCGCGCGGCTGGATGGGGCCGAAGTGCAGTCTGAAAATCGTGCGGATGCGCGGCTGGAGTCGCTTGATGACGTGGCCCGACACCGGGCTGCATTGGGTGCAAACATCGCCGAATGTCCCCAGGGCGATGTCGCCGTTTTATTATGTGTTGACGGGGCTGATCGGCGAACTGAGCCCGCCCGAGCTGGGGGTGAACACGTCGGAACCGTTTGAGATTTGCGCCACGGAATGGATGAACGCCGCGAGCTTCACCCGTTACCTGAACAGCCTCGACACGCCGGGCATTCAGTATTCGCCGGTGAGCGGATTCAAAGGCGCAAATGGCGTCCGCATTCGCATTTCGCCCGACACCACGGCCGATCTCTGTGCGACTTCCATGTATATGTTAACCTACATGAACCAGACGGCCGGAAGACGCGGCATGTTTGCCCGCACTGGCGGCGAGGCGATGGATCTTTTCTACAAATCCTGCGGCGGAAAAACCATCCGGCATCAGGTCGAGTCGGGTGTTAGTCCCAAGGCGATCGTCGCCAGTTGGCGTCCGTATCTGGATCGTTTCCGCAGTGAACGCGCGAAGTTTTTGCTCTACTAGATGTCGATGGAACTCGAATGAAAATCGGACTTTACGGCGGGACGTTTGATCCGATTCATCACGGCCATTTGATTCTGGCCCGCGCGGCGCTGGAGACCTTGGAGCTGGACCGGATTGTTTTCATTCCAGCGGCGATTTCCCCGCATAAACTCGGCACGTCCCCCACCCCGGCGGCCATTCGCTGGGAAATGATCGAGGCGTCCATCGCAGGCGAGCCCGGCCTCCTCGCCGACGACCTCGAGTTGCATCGCCAGGGGCCGTCCTACACCTACGACACCGTGGTTAGCTACCGCGAACGTTTTCCCGAGGCGGAGTTGTTCTGCCTCCTCGGTGCCGACAATCTCGCCAAGCTGCACACCTGGCATCGCATCGAGGAATGGAAGGCTCTCGTCACGCTGGCCGTGCTCAACCGCGGGGCTACGAAGGAAACGCTCCCGTTTCCGCAGGTCATGGGACGATTTGATGTCTCGGCCTCCGACATCCGAAACCGGGTTGCCAAGGGACTTTCGATTCGTTATCTAGTAACACCGCCCGTGGACGATCTCATTCGCCAGCATCACCTCTACCAGACTCATTCCCATTAAACTCACCTCCGAAGAACTCGCCCGCACTTGCGCCCGCCTCGCCGCCGATAAAAAAGCTGAGGACCTCGTCGTTCTCGACCTGCGCGGCATCTCGACTTTCACCGATTTCTTTGTCGTTTGCTCGGGCACGGCCGACCCGCATTTGAAGGCGATCGCCAGCTCGATTCGCGAGGGGTTGCGCGATGATTGCAATGTAACTCCGCTCGCCGTCGATGGCTACCCCGCGAGCCAGTGGATGATCCTCGATTACATCCAGGTGATCGTGCATATTTTCCACGAGTCGAAGCGCGATTTCTACGATCTCGAGACGCTCTGGAACGATGCGCCGAGATTGAAAATCGAGACGCCGGATTTACCTGCAACGCCGCTTTCATGAACCTGCTCGCATGAATCTACTCGTGGAGACGGAGATCACCTGTCCGTTTTGTTTCGAGTCGTTTTACAGCATGATCGACACGTCGCAGGGGGATGTGGACATGATTGAGGAT
Source organism: Chthoniobacterales bacterium (assembly GCA_038230215.1). Classification (GTDB taxonomy): domain Bacteria; phylum Verrucomicrobiota; class Verrucomicrobiia; order Chthoniobacterales; family DASVRZ01; genus DASVRZ01. Next base: position 261,354 of record JBBRNR010000003.1, read on the forward strand.
TGCACAGTTTGCTGCCGTCCGATGCGACTCGTTGTTGCCTGCCAACCGGGCGAAGTGGAAAGTGTGGAAGTCGAACCCGGTTAGATTCTTTTCTCCACCATGTTTGAACAACGCGACGCTCTCATTCGCCTCCTGCGCGATGATGATCCGGCCACGATTGATCTCATCAAGGAGCGACTCACCACCAGCGGCCCCGCGATTCTGGCGGACCTGCGTGAATTGTTGGAAACTGACGATGAAAAAGTCTCGCTTCATGTCAGTGAAATGATTCAGGAAATCGAAAAGCAGCAGGCGGGCGATCAATTCGCCTCGTTCTGCCGCCACTTCGACGAAGCGCAAGGCATTGAGCCCGCCGCCTGGCTGCTCTCCGCAGCGATGACTCCCGGCTTCGACGCCAAGTCTTATCGCGCCAAACTCGACAGTTGGGGCCGCCAGTTGCGGCTGCTTCTGGAGAGTGCCGTTTCCGACCGAGAGCGCGTGGAGATTCTCAGCAAATTCATGTCGGAACATCTCTCGTTTCGAGGCAATGCCGACGATTATTACAATCCGCGAAACAGCTTTTTGCCGACGGTCATCGACACGCGCTCCGGCATTCCGATCACACTGAGTTTGCTTTATATGTTAGTCGCCCAGCGCGCCGGAATGTTAGTCGAGGGCGTCAACCTCCCCGGGCATTTCATCGTGCGTCACCGCGAGGTGTTTTTCGATCCGTTTCACCAGGGAAAAATCCTCTCGCTGACCGATTGTCGCGAGATTCTCGACCGGCAAAATCTCGAGATCGAGGCCTCCCATTTTGTCGTTGCCACGAACCTGCATATTTTGGTTAGGATTCTGGCGAATTTGCTCTTCATCTACGAACGGAAAAACGACAACGACATGCAGGCGCGCATTCTCGACTGGCTCGCCGCGCTCGATCGCAAATCGGGGCGGCCTTATCCCTCTGGCCCCGGCGCCGAATGATCGCCGAGGTCATCAACACCGGCACCGAGCTGCTTCTCGGCCAGGTGTTAAACACGCATCTCACATTCCTCGGCGAGAAATTATTCGCCCTCGGTTTTCGCATCGAACGTCAGCTGGCCATACCCGATGGCGACGCGATTCGACAAGGCCTGGAGGAAGCTTTTACCCGAAGACCGGATGCTATCTTCGTCACCGGCGGACTGGGGCCGACGACGGACGATATCACGCGCGATCTGCTGGCAGAAATGTTAGGAGCGAAGTTGGTTAGGAATGACGATATCATGGGCATGATCGAGCGTCGTTTCGAACGCCGCGGCTTTCCAGTGACGGAGCGCATCGGCCTGCAGGCATTGGTGCCCGTGGGCGTTTATCCGATCCTCAATGACTGGGGCACCGCGCCCGGCCTGCATCTGCCTGCATCGAAACGCAACCCGCATGTGTTTTTTCTCCCCGGCCCGCCGCGTGAGTTGAAGCCGATGTTTAACGAGCGGGTGGCTCCATTATTGCGCGAGCTTTTTCCCGACAAACACCGAAGCATCTGCCGGATTCATCGCATCGTCGGCCTGGGCGAATCGATGGTCGAGCAGAAGGTCGGGAAACAGTTGCTGGCCCTGAATGGATTGGAACTCGGCTACTGCGCCCGTTCAGGCGAGGTCGATGTGAGACTCATCGGTTCCACCGAGGTGGTCGAAGCCGCCAACCAGATCATTGAAATGGAACTCGGCTCTCACATTTATGCGCACGACGACGGCACGATGGAGCAGACGGTGGTAAAACTCCTCCGCGCACGAAAACAAAACGTCGCCACCGCCGAATCCTGCACCGGCGGCTTTCTCGCACATCGAATTACCAACGTGCCGGGCGCTTCGGAAATTTTCAGCGCGGGTTACGTGACTTACGCTAATGAAATCAAAGCCGCCACGCTCGGAATTGACTTCCAATTGATTGAGGAAAATGGCGCGGTCAGCGAACCGGTTGCCGCCGCCATGGCCGACGGAGCGCGGCGTGTTTCCGGGAGTGATTTCGCTCTGTCCACCACAGGAATTGCCGGTCCCGGCGGCGGTTCGGAAGCAAAACCACTCGGAACAGTTTTCATCGGACTTGCATCCGACTCTGGCGTCGAGGTTTCCCGTCATTTTTACCCGACCGACCGGGAGACGTTTAAGTTTCTCGTAACCCAGACCGCGCTCAATCTGTTGCGCAAACGTCTGGTCCGCTCTTAGCAGTCCGTCCGCACAAAAAAAGAGGGCCCGGCGTGAACCGGACCCTTCTTTTTTGACTCTCTCTGAAAAACTTAGATGCGGAATTTCTTCGCGCCTTCGTAAGCGTAGTTCTGAACGTAGTTGTTGCGGTGACCTTCCGTGAGCGTGCGCACTTTGTTGTCGAAGGTGGGATCGAGGAGGTAAAGTTTTCCCTGGTAGTTCATCTCGAGCCAGGCGTGGGTGAGTTTGCTGGTCTTGGTGCGCATGCCGATGACGAGGCGGAGATTGTCCACGCCGCGTTTTTTGAGGATGGAATAGAGGGCGATGGCCTTGGCTTTGCAGTCGGCTTTGAATTCGGTCTGCACTTGGGAAGGGGTTTTCCAGTTGGTGCTGTATTGGTAGGGAATCGAGCGCAGGTCGCGCATGTAGGAATTGACTTCGTTCATCGAGACATCGCTCTGGGCCTTGGGAGTTTGTTCCAGAATGAGGCGAACCGGAGTCATCTGACGGTCGTAAGGAGTCGCTGCTACTTGCTGGAGTTGGGCTTTGGCCACACCGCTCAAGGCCATCGTCACGAGCACCAAAAGAAGCGAGGCAGTGGAGCGAAAGGAGAGAGTCATCAGGTTTTTCATACAATATTCTTTAAGCAACCACCGTGCCACGGCGAATATGGGGCTTTTTGAAAGCTTAATATGCTGATTATCAGTGGTTTATGACTAATGGAACACTGCTCTGCATCTTAAGTTTTCTCACGGATGATAATCATACATGAGAAAATAGGCCCGAAAACCAGCGGTTTCCGGTCTCTTGAGGTTTTGAAATCTGTTGACCAGCTTCTGTCGCCTTATACCCTTAGCGATGCCGAAAGGCCTGTTTGCGCGATTAGCTCAGTGGTAGAGCGCTTGCTTCACACGCAAGATGTCGCAGGTTCAAACCCTGCATCGCGCACCACTTCCGTCTCGTGACAAGACGTGTCAGAATCTGACTTTTCGTGTCTAAGTGCCTGATTTTCAGCACTCGAAAAACTGACCTCTTCATTTTCCACTGTGTCGCAGCGTGCCAGAACCTGCCCCCGAGGGACTAAATCTTGTGACCGTATTTGTGACAATGGCTGCCTCTGCGGGACGAAAAGGTTTTGCACGACTTCATTCATTCCGAGCTGCGTCGTGTCCGTGTAAACGCTATCGCTCAAACGCCGGTCGCTATGCCGCATGAGGGCCATCAAAGCCCGCTGGTGAGTGCCGAGGCGTTGAAGATTGGTGCAATATGTATGACGCAAGGAATGGAAATCCACCGTCCGGCCTTTGTCATCGGTTGCCGCGATGCCGAGCCGAGCCAGGTCTTTCTTTAGGAGCTGCCGTTTGACGAATAGAGGAGCAAAGACTTTTCCATGCGGCGCGATCTTTCGAGCAGCTAGGAAGGTGCGAAGTTCCTCGACCACCATCGGGTGTAACGGCTGCGAGGCGGTCTTTTTGTTTTTCGTTGTCGAAGCGCGCGCCACAATCCGAGGCTCTGTATCTTCCAAACGGATGTCCTCAATCTCCAATTCCATCATTTCGCCAAACCGGAGGCCCGTTGTTCCGGCGACCAAATAAGCGACGCCGAGCTCCCCTGTCTCAGAAACCAAGCGGCTAAATTCCTGATCCGTGAACGCACGACGAGGCCGACGCTTTTCCTCATCGGCGGGCAGAGATTCCAAAGACTTCAATGGATTAGCGAGAATCCGCTCGTGCTTCACCATCCAATTCAAGACCGTCGTTGCGGATGTTAGGAAATCGTTCAACGATTTATTCGAGAGTTCGCTTTTGCCAATCCATTTCTCCAGATCGGCGGCCTTGATATCCTTGGCATACATCCATCCGCAATCATTCAGCAGACGATGCCAACGATTGCGAACTGCTAACAAATACCGATTGTTCCGTGTTCGCTCCTTGGCATCTATCCAATCCTGGACGTGCGCTTTCATCGGTTTGTTTGCCGATTCTCGTTGGAGTTTCGGAGCTAGGATGCCCGCCTCTTCTCGTTCCTTTTCCGAGATCAATTCAGACAACCTCTTTTCCGCGACCTGCAAGTTGGTGCAGCCAAGAGGAAATGATTCAACTTTGGACTGTCCGTCCAGTCGGATGCGTGCGCTGTAGAGTCGGCCACGCTTTACAAGGTGTGCGATCATGTTTTTTCCCCTTTGACTAATTTTTTCCCTGCAACACTGCGCTGGTACTCAGCAATTGCCGCTTCAGGCATGAGCGATCGTCTGCCGATTTTTGATGGCTTAGGGAGTAATCCTTCGTCTATGCGTCGATACACTCCACGCACGCAAATTTTCAACTGCCCTGCAGTCTCCTTAATTGAAAGTAAAGGTTCTAACATATCATGCAGTGAGTTATAGGCGAGAAGCGTTCGTCTTGCTCTGTCGTTCCGCATCCAGACGACTGATCTCTGGCTCGCATAAATCGCGGAAATCTTTGCTAACACTTAGCCATCCGTCCTCCAGTTCTTTTAAAGCCTGCCTGACAAGCGCGGTTTCGAATTTTTCCCGTCTGCCACTTTCTTCGTAATCGTGCTCGTCCACGATGAAGTGCGCATATGCAGTTCCGTTGAGCACTTCCCATATGCTGTCTAAACCTAGTAGGACCTTTACCAGGTTGGCCGCCTCATAAGCATCTTTGGAAAAGTCTGCTGTGTATGCCTCAGGCTCCTTTAATGCGCGTGCCAGTGTCGGCTGGCTGATCTTTATGTTGTAATTTTTTTCCAAAAACTCACTCACCTCTCGTCCGCTCATCCGTTTGGATGCGGTGAAGATGAATGGGTATAGATCGGTTAAAACGTCCTTCGGGGCTGCTTTAGCGTCTGCGGCTTTGAGCAATGCTAATGCGATTTCGGTATTCATGATGAATACATAATCGCCATGATTCTCTTCGAGTCAATGTGATTCTTTTACCCCGAAAAGGTATCTCACGTTACTGCTTTGATCGCTCAATGCGTAATTCCAACGATAAATTACTCGTCTCGGACAAGGCTTCACGAAGAAAGTTCAAGTTGTTCTCTCTCATCAAGTTCTGGTGAGCAAAATCTTGGTCGGGTGGAAACGTGATTACAAACTTGTCGTTCTCGATTGAGAAAGAGGCTGCTTCCAAGAAAGATAATAGCAGCCGGCGCTTCTTACTAGCTGTCGTAAGGAGATGCTGGCCGAGCGATTCCACTTCACCGTATTCAGTAATAGTCCGTCGAACTTCGCTGGAGTTATCGGTTACCGTCACAGATCCGAAGTCTGCGGGTAAGTCCACATCGCGAGATGCGCCGGGGTCGACTAGTCCGTAGGTATTCGGCGCAGTTTTGGTAAAAACCCGTCCTTTTCCAATATACCAACTCAGCGTTCCTGCGACTTTTGCTTTTGTCTCCGCGTCATCAGGCCTGCCGAGAGCGGCAATAATCTGGTTAAGGTGTAGAGGCTCACCTGCAAGCAAAATGGCCTCTCTGATCTTCTCAACATCGCTACCGGGTCGGACCGGAGGAGGGCTACTTCCATCATCTTTTGGAACCTTCTTCAGAGCGTCGCCCATCGCCTGTATGTAGGCTTCGGCCGCTGCAATCATCTTTTCGTGTTCGATAATTTCAACTTTCTTTTTCTCGATCAGCTTCTCAAATTCACGGCGTAAGTTCATATCCTAAGGTGGCATAGAGTCCATATAGTTCCAAATAAATAATTGACGGCTGGTCTTTTATTCTATATGACCCCTACATACAGGAGTCCAATAAATGAAACATACAATCAATAGCTTTCGCGAAGCCATGGCTAAACTCCGCCGTACAACAGAAAAAGACTTAGTGGAAATCGAGTTCTGGTCGGCGAGGGAGATCGGTCCAGAGCTGGGATATGACCAATGGAGGAACTTTATGGAGATCATAGAGAAAGCCATAGAGAACTGTGGAAGGATCGGGGTGGAGCGTCGTCACCATTTTGCGGAGATCAGCAAAATGGTCGAGATAGGCAGCGGTGCACAAAGAGTGCAAAAAGACTTCGTTCTGTCTCGGACGGGTTGCTATTTGGTTGCTTTGAACGGAGATGCATCAAAGGAAGAAATAGCATGGGCCAAGGCCTACTTTGTTATTCAGACCCGGACCGCGGAAACCGCTGCCCCGGAAGTCAGTGACGCGGAAGAACGGTCACAGCTTCGGGAAAAATTGAAAGAAGCTAATCTTCAACTTGGCGGAGCGGCGAAAGCAGCCGGTGTAGAGAATTTTGCGTTTTTTCATGCGGCGGGAATCCGCAGCTTATATACGATGAACCTGTCCGAGTTAAAGGCGCGCAAGGGAATTGCGCCCAAAGAGGATTATTGGGATCGGGTGTGCAGCCTAGAGCTTTCGGCAAATGAATTTAAGGCTCAGCTTGCAAAGAAAACAATTGAGGACAAGAAAAAGCGCGGCGTAATACATGGTCAGAAGCAAGCCGAGAAAGAACACGAGAGAGTTGCCGCCACCGTGCGGGAAACTATCCATAAAGAAGCAGGAATATACTTGGAGGACTTGCCTCCTGTGCCGTCCCTTAAAAAGTTGTTAAGCGATCAAAAAAAAGAAGAAAAACGCCTTCTGGGGCGAGGTGCTACTACCGACTCTTCCAGCGAGAAATAGCTGCCTTCTAAGCAATGCCCAACGCTTCTCTGGCGTCATAGACGCAGCTCGAGCCTTGCCGCCCGCCCAGCTTACCCAGTGCAACAGCAGCCGGGTTCTTCTCCTTCACAGGCTCAGGCGGTGCTTCCTCTGTAATTTGAAGGACAACGGAAAAGGTCTGCATTGATATCCTGCTTGAGCGTTTAGGCATTCCAGACGGATGCCATGCAGCGACTTGCTTTCCAGCTCCCTTTTCACTTTCTCGACTTCAGACTATACCCACTGCCCAAGAGCCATTCACGATTCTGGATGTTTAACGCTCTCATGACTTGGACACAATGAGTCTTCAAGCGACCCAATGCCCGCCGCTTACGCGGCGGGCACAGGGACCCGCTTAAAGTGTCACATCCCTGGGAATCCAGGTCGATGTGCTAAACGACTCTTTCCCGAATGGAACGGCGCAGAATCACCTTTTCCGCAGCGTTCGAGAACATGAGCTCGCAGTGACTTCCCCCAAACTTGGCGGACTCGTAAGAGTCGCCACCGTCGGCTGGATACCCGAGGCACTTGAGAAGATAACCCGCACCGTTTAGTCGCGGATCGAATCGGCTGACACGCGCCATTCCTCCACCCTTCTGTTCCGATTGGGACATTAAGTAGAAGCATGTGGTTGGCGTGACTGCCTGCCGGGGAAGCCCTGCTAATAGATAGTGAAAATGTCTTCTCTCTGTCGTTTCGCCCCGCTCCTGTCGAAGACACCACAGGAGGTCAGGGAAGAAAACCCGGAACTGCTTCGCTACTTCGCGCATCATGGCGAAATAGACGGATAATCGAACTCGTTCCGGCAACCGCTCACTTTTAAACGTGAGCGATCCGAAGAACTGCCAGTCGATCCGGCGCAGCTTGTCTATGTCCGGGCTTTCCATCCGTTAGGCTCCAATCACTTGGAGAACCCGGCCACGAGCCCGAAGCCGACCGCCAAAGGCAGGCTCGAAGTTCGTAATGGCCAGCTCGATGTGCTTCCCTTGAAGCGCACCGGAGAGTTTTTCCGATTCGTCTTCACTCAGGACATAATCGAAGGTGTTGATGAATGGGTTTTCGTTGTCGAGATCTAGCAGGGAGAGAATCTTTTGACTCACCTTGCCACGCTTTCCGACATACGAGTCGGCCCGTTCACTGATGACTTGTGCTTTTGCTTTCACAGTTTTCCTTTCGTTATTTTGGTTTTCACCGGAGCGGAATTGCTCTGGCTGAAATTGTTGCTTTGAGCAGATCGGCCGACTTGCCCACAAACCGGTAGCTCTGGCTTGGCGCCAGCGCGCGAGCTTGACAGTTCCCTACTCGCGCTGCCGCTACCTTGGCTCTCGCCATTTATGGACAAGTCTCGGGTTTGAGACCGGATGATCCCCAGAATTGCAGCCCGAAGGGGCTTGCTTAGATTTCCCCAAGCTGAGACGATTTCGGCCAGCTCTGAATAGCCATTTTCGGCCTTGTGACCATATTTCTGACAGTCCTTTTGTAAGTCTTTGTCTTCTCGAACTTGGTCGAATGGTTCAAACTGCATCGCGCACCACTTTGTTATGTAGGCGGATCGTCACCGATAAGTATCCAGAAGGCGACGAATCAAGCACTTTACGACGATTCATACCCTTGGGCGTTTAACTTGGCCGCTCGATTTCCAGATAGCTGAGGGTTTCTGGATTCGGTGGGAGAGGTTTGCTGAGTTGGATTTTCAACGACTTCAGGAAGGTGCGGCCCTCAATGCTTTGGGTGCTGATGACTTCAAATTGTTTGGCGAGGACGCCGGACCAATCGAAGGCTTGGGCGCGGATGAAGGCGCCGCTTTGCACGTTGACCCAGAGTTTAACGAACGCGTAAGGCGAAGATTTATCGGGAGCGTTGAGGCGGAGTTTCCAGCAGGGCAGAGAGCGGAGTTTTTCTTCGCCGAGATCGTCGATGCTCGTCCAATAGAGGAAGCGGAGCGCCAGGTCGTCGTAGGTGAGCACAGAATTGCGGATCGGAGTCGCGGTGTTATCGACGCCGGCGATTTTCACACCGCTTTCACCGAGCTGAACGCGGATGGTTTCCGCCGGGTCGCGGAAAACGTAGGTGGAGACGCCACCGCGCTGGGTGAGCACGAACGGGATGTTGTCTGGTCCGGTGCGGAGTTTGCCGGTAAGGGAAACATCCTGTGCGCGAATCATATCGCGAGCTTGGACCACGATCTCCAGGCCACTCGGCTTGGCCGACAACGGGAGTTCCAGTGCAATGAAAGTAGCGAAGCTGAAAAGGAGGGCGGCGGTTTTCCGTGCTTGTTTGCCGGGGCGATGAGTCATAGTTTGGCGGCCTGTTTTTGATGGACCTGGAGTTACTTTATTTATTCAACCGCACTTGGACAAGTCCGGCGCTGGACTGGACTATGGCGGTGGCCTCATGTGTGGAGGTGTGGCTGCCGTTCCTGATTCTGGCGGGCGGTTTGATGCTGATCTTTGGAAGTTTCCGGGTACGGGCCTTCGTGCTTTGCGCGGGGTTGAGTCTGGGACTTCTCGATGGCGTCAGCAGTAAATCACTCAAGAAAATCGTCGGACGGCCCCGACCTAACGACGTGCGGGCGGATGTTCGCATGGTCGATCTCGGCAAAGGTTCGCCGCGCATCCTCGCGCTGGGGAAGCCATTGAAAATCAAAATGGCGCGTCCGTCGGAAAAGCCAGTCGCAGGGAACTCGTTTCCGTCGTCGCATGTGGTGAATAATTTCGCGGCGGCGACGCTGGCAACCGTCTTTTTCAGACGTCGCGGTTGGGTGGTCTTTCTTCCGGCCGCTCTGGTGGCTTATTCGCGAATTTATGTGGGCGCGCACTGGCCAAGCGATGTGCTGGTTTCCATATTTCTCGCGGTCGGCGAGGCACTGCTGCTCTTCCTGATTTTTGATGCGATTTGGAGACGAATCGGGCCGCGTTGGTTTCCGAAAACGGCGGAGTTGCATCCGACTCTACTAACATGAAAACGCGCCTGCTCCTCATTCTCGCCGTCCTCACCGTTTTGCGACTCGTGATCTGCGGGCGTTTCGAATTATCGCCCGACGAAGCGTATTACTATCAATGGTCGCAGCATCCCGACCTCGCGTATTATTCCAAGGGACCGGGCGTGGCGATGACGATTCTAGCCTCGACGAAGCTCTTCGGCGCTACGGAATTTGGCGTGCGCGCGCTCAGTCCGCTGCTGGGCTTGGGAACGTCCTTGCTCGTCTTCGGACTCGCCCGCCGCATCTATGACGAACGGACCGGATTCTGGGCTGCAATTCTCACACAATGCCTCCCGATTTTTAACATCGGCGCATTGCTCATGACCATCGACCCACTGTCGATTTTCTTTTGGCTGCTGGGCGTGTATAGCTTCTGGCGCGCCATCGAGATCACACCGAAATGGAGCGGCTGGTGGCTGCTTTCCGGACTCGCAGTCGGGCTGGGTTCGCTCGCGAAATACACCAATCTCGCCGCGTTGCTCTCGATGGCGGCAGTGATTTCACTCGTACCCGCCTGGAGAATCCAGTGGCGGCGGCCGGGCATTTATGTTGCGCTCTTCATCACCGCGATCTGCCTAATTCCGCCCGTGCTTTGGAATAACGAGCACGACTGGATCACGCTAACGCACCTGAGCGAACGGGGAAATTTGGAAACCGGATTCGCGTTGCACCCGGAGGAGCCGTTCAAGTTTCTCGGCGAACATCTCGGGGTCTATTCGCCGTTGATCTTTATCGGACTCGGCTGGAGTTTTTTGGCTGGTCTTTGGAACTTCAAAAACCATCGCAAAACGGCGTTCCTAATCTCGTTTGCCGCGCCGCTGATTTTTCTCTACTTCGGCCTGTCACTGAAGGAAGCCGGTGAGGCGAATTGGACCGCGCCCGCAATGGTCACACTGGCCATTTTTGCCACGCGCGATTGGCTGCGCCGGTTTGAGCGCAAGTCTTGGTTCCGCATCTGGGCCAGAGCCGCGCTGGCGCTGGGTGTTTTCGTCTCCTTGCTCTCGCTGGGCTCCGAACCGCTCCGTACAATGGGCGTTCACTGGCCCTACGACCTGGATGCCGGAGCGCGCTTGCAAGGCTGGACCGAGACAGGGAAAACCGTCGCCGAGGCGCGCCGCGAGGTCGAGGCGAAGACCGGCGGCCCGGTTTTCCTGATTGCGAACAAATATCAAGTCGCCGCCGAGCTAGCCTGGTATCTGCCCGAGAAACCGGTGATGCGCGCGGGCGATCCGCCGGTTTACATTCCCGAGTCGCAGATGATTCAGAATCAATATTCCTTCTGGCCGAGCTACGACACTTTCGACGACGCCGCGCCGCATGAGCTCGATCCCTTTAACACCGAGGAGGCGGGCGTAAACCGGTTCATGGGCAAAAATGCGCTCTACGTCACTGACCGGGCCGAGGGCAAACCCGCGGAAGCGCTCATGCGTGGCTTCGAGCGCTGGGAATATTTTGGCGAACGGGAAATCACGAAAAATGGACTGCTCGTCCGCAAAATTCGCTTTTTCATTTGCACCAATTATAAAACCCTGCCTCTCTAAGACCCGCCAAAATTCCATGAGTCCACACATTTCTGTCGTCATTCCGCTCTACAACGAGGAGGAAAACATCGCCCCGCTACAACAGCAGCTCGAGTCTGGACTCGCCGGGCAGGACTACGAAATCCTCTTCGTCGATGATGGCTCCAAGGACGCCACCGTGGCCAAAATCGAACGCAAGCCGGCCGTTCGCGTGCTCGCTTTCGAGAAAAACGCCGGTCAAAGCGCCGCCATGTATGCTGGCATCATGGCCGCGAAAGGCGACATCATCGTCCTGCTTGACGGCGACCTGCAAAACGATCCCGCCGATATTATGAAACTCGTTTCAGCCGTGGAAAATGGCGGCGATCTCGTCTGCGGTTATCGTGCCAAACGCCGTGACACTGTGGTCAAGCGCATCACCAGCCGCGTGGCGAATTTTGTCCGCAGCCGCTTCATCGGCGACGGCGTGCGCGACACCGGTTGCAGTCTGAAGGCGATGCGGACCGAATGCCGCCGCGCCCTGCTCCCCTTCTATGGCATGCATCGCTTCATCCCGGCATTGATTAAAAACGCTGGTTACAAAGTCGTCGAAACGCCCGTCAACCATCGCCACCGGCAATTCGGCATCAGCAAATACGGTCTCGGCAACCGCGCCATCAAAGCGACGATGGACATGTTCGGCGTCGCCTGGCTGAACTCCCGCCGGGTTGACTACAAGGTCAAACCGGAAATTTAATAATCTCAAATCAGTGCCGAGTCAGGCGCCGCGCAGCCCGTCGATTAAGCGTGGCGCCAATGATCTGGACTTCCCTTATCCGTATGTCTCACGCGGGCGATCAGGGGCTGATGACCCAGTTTCTTCGCTTCAGAAACGGCCTCTGCCTGCGTGCCGTAATCGATATTTGTAACCCGCACCCCATGAGCGTGTTCGAGGATATAGTGTGTGATGGGACTACCCTCTGGACGCCCTTTGGGTTCTGGTTCGACATAAACATTGGACATAGCTTTATCTCCCTAAGTGTGGTTTTTTTGAAATTCAAAAATTTCGTTGGTGCAATAACTCCCGGCCTTTACGGGGTCGGCGGCACCGAATCGGTGCCTTGCGTGCCGGGACGATCAATAATCACTCGGGCCGATTTATAGCCACTCGTAAAATTCGGGAACGACAACCCCGCGGCCTCCGCCGTCGGGTCCATCTGCTCGCGCACCGTCTTCATCGTGCCATCGATCTCATTGGCCAGCGTCAGAGTGTCCTCGGTGATCTCCGTCTGCGTCGCACTCGGCGAGGCCACCAGCTTGCGATAGGCCGCATTCCACTTCACCAGCTCCGCCAGATGCGCGGGCTTGATACCACGCCCCACGATGTCCGCCGCGATGGCCTGGGCCTCGGTCGCGATGCCTTCCACCGCTGGCAGATACTTCTCCTCGCGCAACCCAGCTAGATCGCTCTTGCTATAGTCCACCTTGGTTCGCAACACCGCATCGCCCGCCAGATTGGCATGAGCCACCACCGCCGCCGCGATAGGCACCGCAAAAGAGATCGCCATCCGCCGGGCTGTCTCCTTGTTTTCCGTCACGCCCGTGGTCGTCGTCACCTTGGCCGCCGCCGCATCGATCCGCGCGATGCCGCCATCCAGCGCCACCGTCAAAGTCTCCAGCAGAGTCACATCGGACCGCACCTCGGGATGCTTCTTCATGTGCTCCGACACCGTCCGCAACATCGCCACTTGGTTCGCTTGAATTCTATCCATCATAATTTTAAAGAGTTAAAGGTTAGACCGCGAGTTCGGTCTAACAGGAGAGAGTGCGATGGGAAGAACTATTTTCCGGTCCCTGGAAAATAAGCAGATGTTGATAGAGCGGAGTTAGAAGGAAATCCGATAAGATGCAAGATCATCGCTGGTGACATCTTCGGGGGGGACGAGCAAGTAATGCCGCTCTTCGCTGACCACCACGCCGTCTTCATTTGCCACAAACTCAAACAATGCAATCACATCGTGCGCCATGAACTGCGCTCCGATAGGACGGCAGATCGCGCCATCGAAATACTGCTCACAGAGCGAGAAATCCTGCTCGATCTGTACCACACTCATTCGGTCGCGGCCACCTTTCGCCTGAACCGGAATGACGAAATGTGCACCGTGCCGATTGATTCCCACATAGACTTCATCTGTTTCCACCTGGCCAATCCCACTCACTCCACGACGAAGGTGGTTTTGAAGGGAGTAACAGGTGAGTCCTGTGAAAATATCGATCAGTCGATTGTAGCGAAGTTTGGCCAGGAGTGCCTGTTCGTCATCCAACGCGTATTTACTAATAATTCCGGGCGTAGCATCTGGTACCTTGATGGAAATCAGCGAAGGGTTGGGAGTTACAGACCATTCTCCAACCAAGACAAAGCAATAAGTGCTGCGCCCCGTTTTGCGGATCACCCATTGCTGCCCAATGGGAGCAGTGCTGGTGATCGCGACGGGGAATTCTGTTCGGAAGCGGAAGCTGTAAACAATGTCACCCAAGTTTTTCGGGCGTTGCATTCCTAGCTGTTCCGCAGTGTCAGCTAGCTCCTGCCGGTCGAATACCACTTCTGTGGCGCCTTCCGTGTAATGCGCCAGAAAGATTTTCTCTATGATTTGTGAGTAGCGATTTGCGGATGGTCTTGTCATAAAGTTAGCCCGGCCATTTGAGAACGAGGACTTCCTCGCGAAGCTGTTCACGAGTGGCGGTCGCGATGCGCGTGCGAAATAAATCGATGCATTCCACTTCGTAGCCTAGCTCTTCTGCCAGTGTTGCTAGTATCTGGCCAGTGCGAATCATCACCCGGAGATAAGATGCCTGATCGCCCACCACATAAGCGAGCCGGGCTCCTGGGCGTAAATACGGTCGCAGTTCCGCCAGATGACGTGACATTCCACCAAAGTAGAGCTTCGTTACACGGGAGTAGAGACGTTCAAATCCACTCGTTTTTCCAAGTTCAATCCGGCGCGCTTCGATAGCGTTTGCGATGCGCTGAATCTCGGCGTGTTGCGACACCCATTGATCATCAATGTCTTCCTTGTAGATACCTCTCGTGTTGGAACGAAGCATGGTTCGCTTCAAGGCGCGCATGGCTTTTTTATCGCGGATAAATCCCAGAACCACGGTCTCCAGCCGAGTGGTACGCGTGTAATCCTTTTCATTCGGATACGGCGGGGAAGTGATAACCGCATCAATCGATTCCAAAGGCAGCAGGCGACGCATGTCTCTGGAATCTGCGTGATGGATAGTAGCGGGAATCTTAACCTTGTCTTCGAGAGACCGAAGATCACGAGCCATCTGGATGACAATTCCCAACCACGTGGACACCACCGGCGCATCTAGCTTTGCCGGCCCGATGCCTACCTCGGGACCAAAATGAAGATTGCTAATCGAACCTACCAGCGCCTTGGCCAAGGCTAGTCTTAGATGGGATATGCCAACGTCAGACGCATCTATCTTATCCAGTAAGACCAAAGTCTTATGCAGAGGAAGTGGACTAATCGAATTTGCCAGCAGCAGCTTCGCCGCCTCTTCTGGCAATGAGCGAAGCCTATTAGTTACAACGAGACTCTCTCGCAGAAGATTGGGTTCGGGATCGTCGATAATCCCCTGCATCTCCAACTCGGCGAGGGCAGTTTCTGCGATTTCAATGGCGGTTTGTTCCAGTCGATCTGCATCCACCGCCCAATCCAATTTGGTCTGTCCCGCAAAGTGCGACATCGGATGGGCCTCAATGCCCACACTCACAATTCCCAGCTTTTTGCACTCCACCATCGTGGTGCCCGTCCCGCTAAATGGATCAAGTACGCAGGCATCGGAACTTAGATCAAACCGCTGGAGATAGTCGCGGACCAGATGGGGTGGATAGGAGAGGACGAAACGATACCACTCGTGGGCCGGTCGATCTGTCCTCTCCAACTTATTATTTTCCGCGGGCTTTCTCATGCTGGTGGCGGAGCCGCTCGGAAAAGGGAGATCGAAGCGAGAGATAGGCATTATGCAGGAGAGACTTGAAACAGGTAATCGCACGATACGCGAGTTGATTCCATCTAGCATTGTTTCGGCAACGCCATTCCAACGGCCCCGAATACCAATTATAGATAATCGCTCCGAAGCCCCGCTTACTCCATCGAGTGCAGCCCGAACATATTTCCGTCGGGGTCGGTGACCAGGGCGATGTGGCCGTAGTCGCCGATGGAGAATTTTTCGCGAACGACTTGTCCGCCGGCGGGGGCGACGCGGGCCGACTCGACGGCGCAGTCGTCGCATTTGAAGTAGATGATGGTGCCGCCGATACCCGAGTCTTTGCCGGGCATCTGGACGAGGGCGCCGGCGGCGCCGGGCTCGGTGTGGTCCATGGGAAAGGCGGCCATTTCCAGCCCCGGCATCGGGGTGGGGAGCGGACTGAGGGTGGTATCGAGGACGCGCTCGTAGAAGGCGCGGGCGCGGGAGAGGTCTGGCACGTAGATTTCGAACCAGCCGACGGGGTTGTTTTTCATGAGGGGAGTAAGGGTGAAATGGAACGGCCAGGGACCGGGGTTGAACTGGAAACAAAGTGTCAGGTCCAACGCGGGGGAGTCGAGATTGTTTTGGCGGGAGTTTGGGGGAAAATGGCGGTGGGAGTCGCGTGGAGCTTGCGGAACCGGTGCCACGGGGGAGCTGTGATGCTGAGGGGAGAAGCTGGGAAGGGCGGTTGAGGTATTGTAAACGGCGCGTTTGGATGACGGGGAAAGTGGTTTTGACCGCGCGGAAGATCGTTTGGACGTCGATGCGTCGGTTTTGGATGACGCAGATGGTGGTTTGGATGCCGATGTGTCGGGTTTGGGTTACGTAGTTGGTGGTTTGGGTGTCGATGTGTCAGGTTTGGGTTACGTAGTTGGCGGTTTGGGTTACGATGCGTGGGGTTTGGGTTACGTTGTTGACAGTTTGGAGGGCGATGTGTCAGGGTTGGGTGACGGATTTATTGATTTATATGACGCAGACGATGAATTGGAAGAACGAGGCGGCGGTCGGGGCGGCGCGGTGTCTGGCTTTGGGGCATCCGGTGCGGTGGGCGATGCTGTGGGAGCTGGCCCGGGAGGCTTTGGCGGCGATTGAGGCGACGGCGACGGCGGGCGAATCGGTGGGGACGACGCAGGCGGTGCGGGCAGGGACGGTGCCGGTGTCGGAGATGGCTGCGCGACTGGGGATGAAGCGTCCGGCGGTGGCGAATCACTTGCCGCAGATGCTGGCGGCGAGGGTGTTGGAGGTGTTTCCCGATGCGGCGGGCGACGGGCGCAAGCGGTGTCTGGGGTTGCTGACCACGGCGACGGTGCGAGCGGTGGACGCGGCGCTGGAGGTGGATTTCGGCGACTTGGTGCTGCGGTTTCCGAAGGCGGCGGCGTAGCGACGGGCTGGATGCGGTGAGTCGGATGGAACTCCGCTCATTTTCGCGCAGCGCGGGCGCTGGCCTGACGTATGAGGCATCTGGCCTCGTCTGTTTCGGGAATATCATCGGGCAAGATGCCCGCTGCAGCAGGCTGGAAGCCCGCGCTACCTGGGAAAAATGGGCTGGAGCCAGTCGAGGCTGAGATTGGGCTGAATCTCCTCGTCCAAGTCGGAAATGAGGCCGCGCGAGAGTCGTTGTTGGGCGACGTGGGCGATCATGGCCGCGTTGTCGCCGCAATAGTTTCCAGCGGCGAAGCGGAGTTGCAGCCCATGGGTCGCGCAGGCGTGAGTCATGGCTTCGCGCAGGCGGGAATTGCCCGCGACGCCGCCGCTGATGGCGATGCAACTCGACTGTGTTTTTTGGGCGGCGGCCAAGGTCTTTCCGACCAGGACATCGATGACCGCTTCTTGAAACGACGCGCAAACGTCCGCCAGATCGCCGGGCATGAGCTTGGGCAACAAGTAGCGCACGGCGGTCTTCAGTCCGCTGAAACTGAACTGAAAATCGCCGCTCCGCAGCATCGAGCGCGGAAAATCGAAGCGTTTTCGGTCGCCCGCTTGTGCCACACGATCAATCTCCGGCCCGCCGGGATAGGGCAGGCCGAGCATCTTCGCCACTTTATCGAAGGCCTCGCCCGCCGCATCATCGACCGTGCGCCCGAGGAGTTGGTAATCGCCCGCGCCGCGCACCTCGACGAGCAGCGTATGACCGCCGCTAACCACAAGGGAGAGATTGGGGAGGATACCCGCCGGATTTCCGATAAATGGCGAGAGCAGATGGCCCTCAATGTGGTTGATGCCGAGGTAGGGTTTGCCCGTGCCGACGGAGAGCCCCTTCGCGACCGACGAACCGACGAGCAATGACGACGCGAGGCCCGGCCCCGAGGTGGCGGCAAAGGCGTCGATGTCACTCACGGCTACGCCCGCAGAGTCCAATGCAACTCGAATCAAAGGCTCAATCACTTCCAAATGACTGCGCGACGCCACCTCCGGCACGACGCCACCATACGGGCGATGCAGCGCGATCTGGGAGGAAATCTCAGACGCCAGCACGCCTTTTTCCGTCGAATACACTGCGACCGCCGTCTCGTCGCAGGAAGTCTCGATGGCCAGAATCATGGGAAAATCATTTCACACGGAGACACGGAGAACACGGAGAAAATCAGACGCACGTTTTCTTGTTTTACGAACGGCCAAAATACGATTCACTGACCGCAGATGAAGGTCTCCGATCTCCGCGGTATTTTGCAATACGTCCCCCGTTTTCGGGAGCGGACGTTCGTCATTGCCATCGATGGCGAGGTGCTGGCGTCGGCAAATTTTGCCAATATCCTGCTCGACATCGCGGTGCTGCGGTCGTTGAACATCCGCGTCGTAATCGTGCACGGGGCGGCCTTTCAAATCGAGGCGGCGGGTGAAAAAGAGCACGTCTCGCTCTCCAATACCGATGGAACTGGAATCACGGACGATGCGACGCTGGAGCTGGCGACGCACATCGCGATCAATCTCACCAACGAGATTATGCAGGGGCTCACGAATGTCGATCTGCGGGCGGCTTATGCGAACACCGTGATCGCGCATCCGGCGGGCATTTTAGGCGGGATCGACAACCAGAACACCGGGCGGGTCGAGCGCGTGGATGATCGTTGCCTGGAGTTGTTTTTGAATGAGGGGATCGTCCCGGTGATTCCGCCGCTCGGATTCGACGGCGAAGGCCGCACGTTTCGGGTGAATTCCGACGCCATTGCGTTGGAAGTCGCCGAGGCGTTGCACGCGGCGAAGATTATCTTCATTTCGGCGCACCCCGATGTCGTGATCGACGGACGTTTCGTGGCGCAGCTTTCGGTGTCGGAGACCGAGGATTTACTTAAGAAACACCGGGGCAAGCTGCCCATTGGCACCGCGTCCAAGCTCGATCACGCCGCCCGCGCCTGCCGGCTGGGGATTCCGCGAGTTCACCTGATCAACGGCAATCTGAACGAGGCTTTGTTGACGGAGGTTTTCTCAAACGAAGGAGTCGGGACGATGATTTTCTCGAACGACTACCAGCAGATTCGGCGGATCTACAAAAAAGACGTGCGCAACGTGATGAATCTCATCCGGGAATCCGTCGATAATGAGGAGCTGATCCATCGGACTCGCGCCGATATCGTCGCGCGGATCGAAGATTACTGGGTGCTGGAAATTGACCGTCGGCTTGTCGGTTGCGTTGCGCTTCATGCGTTTCCCGAGGAATCGAAGGCCGAGCTCGCCTGCCTTTACGTCGCCAAGGGCGCGGAAAATCAGGGCCACGGCAAGAAGCTAATGGCGTTTGTCGAGAACTTGGCGCGTGAGCGGAGTTTCAGTGAAATCTTCGCGCTTTCGACCCGTGCGTTTGCCTATCTGCACCAGAAAGGCGGCTTCGTGGAAACGACGGCCGACGTTCTTCCCGCCGGCCGCCGCGAGAAATTCGAGGCCAGCGGTCGCAACAGCAAGGTGCTCGTCAAAACCATCGCGAAATAAATCATGCCGCGCATCCTCACCGGCATCCAGCCTTCGGGCACATTGCACATCGGCAATTATCTGGGCGCGATGCGGCCCGCAATCGAGATGCAGGAAAAGGGCGACGCCTATTATTTCATCGCCGATTACCACGCGCTGACGACCGTCCGCGACCCGGCCCTGTTGCGGACCTACGTGAAGAGCGTGGCGCTGGATTTTCTCGCCTGCGGACTGGACCCGGAAAAAGCCTGCCTTTTTGTGCAATCCGACGTGCCGGCAGTGACCGAACTCTCCTGGATTTTGAGCACGGTGACTCCGATGTCGCTCTTGGAAAAGTGTCATTCCTTCAAGGACAAAACGGCGCGCGGCATCGCGGCGGATCACGGTTTGTTTGCGTATCCGGTGCTGATGGCTGCGGATATTTTGCTCTACGACAGCGACGTCGTTCCCGTGGGCCGCGACCAGAAACAGCACGTCGAGGTCACGCGCGACATCGCGATTAAAATCAACGAGCAATACGGCTCCCTCTTCAAACTTCCGACGCCAATTATCCGTGAGGAAGTCGCCACCGTGCCCGGACTTGACGGTCAGAAAATGAGCAAGAGTTACGGTAATACGATTGATTTATTTCTGGAGGAAAAGGCGTTGCTCAAAAAAATCCGCCAGATGCAGACAGATTCCACCCCAGTCGAAGAGCCGAAGGATCCGACGCATTCCAGCATCGTCGCGCTGTATCGTCACTTCGCCGCAGAGTCGGATGTAACTCGAATGGAAAACGACTTCCGCGCGGGCGGCATCGGCTACGGCGAATTTAAAAACCGCCTCTTCGAAGCCATCTGGACACATTTCGCCCCCATGCGCGAGCGCCGAGCCGAACTTCAATCCGATGCAACTCGCGTGGAAAAAATTCTCAGCGCCGGACGCGAGAAAGCGCAGTCCGTTGCCTCGAAGACACTGCTCAAAGTCCGCGCGGCCGTCGGCTTGCAGCGGAGTTGAAGACCGGTGTTGACATTATCAATTTAGAATCTAAAACAAGGATTCAGCCCAAAAAAACACGTATGTCAGAATCAGAGTGGTCCGAAAGAAATGAATTCCGCGGTGGAAATGAGCGAGTGAACGATGCTCCTATCGCGAGCGAAAAGGTGATCATCGATCGCAAAGTCTTTTTTTTAGACCTCAAGGAAAACGCCCGAGGACGTTTTCTGAAAGTGACTGAGGACGTTAACGGTCGCCGCGACACGATCATGATCCCGGCACCGGCTTTTGAGGATTTTGCCGCCGCGCTCACCCGGCTGGTAGATTACGAGCGGACGCTGAATTAAACTCGGCTACGCGCTAGCTTTCAGCGGGCCGGATTCCGTATTTTTCAATTCGGCGAAGGTTAATCGCCCGGAATTTGTCTGCACAAAACTGCCGATAATAACATCGACGGTTTCGCCGATGAGATGCCGTGCGTGATTGACGACCACCATGGTTCCGTCGTTTTTGTAGCCGACAGCCTGATGGAAGTCGCGCCCTTCCTTGACCAGCTGCAGCTCGATCTCATCCCCGGGCAAGTCCTTCACCTGCAAGGCCATGGCCATTTCGTTAAGGTTCAAAACAGTCACTTTTTGCAGACGCGCGACCTGGCAGAGTCCGCTGTCGTTGGAAATGATGCGGGCACCCAATAACTGTGCGAGTCGGATGAGTTCGCCATCCACATCGCCGATGGCCTGAGTTTCCGTCTCATGGATGGTGACGCCGACGATTTCCGAGAGCTGCATTTCCTGCAACTTGGTGAGTCCGCGGCGGCCGCGCTCACGCTTGAACGAGTCGCCGGAGTCCGCCATGCGCTGGAGTTCATTTAACACGAAGCGCGGGACGATGAGGGGGCCGCGAATGAATCCAGAGAGGCAAAGCTCGGTGATACGCCCATCGATAACGATATTTGTATCGACGAGGACGGGTTGTTCCTGGACCGATTGCTGGCGGAAGCGCACGTAGGGAATGATGAGGGAAAATTCGTCGCGATTGCTCCGGACGGCGAGCATCATGCCCATGTAACCAAAGAAGCAGTAGGCGGCCAAGTTGATCAGCCAAGAGGTTTTTTCCGGCACGTAATCGAGCACGCCTGAGGCCCGCAACAGATGGGCGAAAATACAGCCGAGGAAAAGTCCGAAAGTAGCTGAGGAGAAGGCCCGCAGCCGAATGCCGTCCAGCATGCGATCCACCAGAATGGTGATCAGACCCAGAACCGCACCGATGCAGCCGCCGATCCACTCGGGATTGTCGCCCCTATCGATGCAGAGCCAGCCAATCGATGTGGCGAAGGCCAGAAAGAGCAACCTCATGAGGTTGATCGTACGGGAGGGCGTCATGGCTGCGAGTTCCTCGGATTAAAAAGCATGCTTGTTCCCAAGCAGGAACGGTGCCGATGGAGGACGCGGGACTTATTCCCGTCGATAAAGAATTTAGCCTTACTGTCTTAGCGGAAGGTGATTTTCTGTGTCTTCGCCTTTTTCGTCATCTCGGCGGGGACGGAGCCTACAAATTTCGGATCCAGCCCGGCGCGGCGAAACAGGTCCTTCAGCTCTTGAAGATTCACGGTGGGCTGATCTAAATCCATGTAAACAACGTCGTGATTGGCATCGATTTTATAGCGCAATCCGACCAACACTTCGAGGGCGTGCTCGAGTTCGAGGATTTTGTCGGGATCGCGGACGCCAGCCGCATAAACTTCAAGCTCGATCATAAAATAGGGGAGTGTTTCAGTATTACACGCGATCGTCATTTGTGGTCAATGGATTAAGCGCGAAAAACTGGCTGCCGCAGGAGAAATCTCGTTTGGAGAAAATTAAAAAAATCCGCGCTTGTGTAAGGCCCGGTCTGTTTGCTTAGTTTTGCAGATGAACGACACCACCTCCAAACCTGCGGACGCCCAATATCTCGACCGCAAAGATCCCATTGTCCGCGTCGAAGTTCCGGCGGGCGACATTTACCTCGAGCTTTTCCCAGATGCCGCTCCGAAACACGTCGAGCGCATCCTCCTGCTCGCTGGCGAAGGCTTTTACGACGGCATCCAGTTCCATCGCATCGTGCCAAATTTCGTCGCCCAAGTTGGCGATCCGAAAACCAAAAACGGCGTCGATGTCCCCGGAGCTGGCTCGGGTGGCTCAACCTATCCCGACCTTCCTCTGGAGGTAAATAAAGCCTATAAAAACTCTCGCGGCTCCCTCGCCGCCGCCCGCACAAACAACCCCAACTCGGCCAACAGCCAGTTCTACATCGTCCTCCAGGACGCCCCTCACCTCGACATGCAATACACCGTTTTCGGACGCGTCCTCGGCGAGGGCATGAAAGTCGTGGACCAGATCAAGCGCGGCGACGCGATGAAGATGGTCATCGTTAAGAAATAAAATCGCATGTCCGCCGTCGCACCTTCCAAAATTCTCATTCTCGACTTCGGGTCGCAATACACCCAGGTCATCGCCCGCCGGGTGCGCGAATGCCAGGTTTACTCCGAGATCGTGCGCTTCGAGACGCCCGCTGCCGTCCTCGCGCAAGCCGGAGCCAGCGGCATCATCCTTTCCGGCGGACCGGCCAGCGTTTATGCCGAAAAAGCTCCGCAGCCCGACCCGGCGATTTTTTCCCTCGGGCTTCCTGTGCTCGGCATTTGTTATGGAATGCAACTCCTCGCGCATCATCTCGGCGGTCGCGTGGAAAACTCCAGCCGCCGCGAGTTTGGCCCCGGTAAATTGAAAGTCCGCACGGCGTGCCCGCTCTTTCAAAACCTGCCCGAAGAGATCGACGTCTGGAACAGCCACGGCGATAAAGTCACCCTGCTGCCATCCGGGTTTGAGTCCGTTGGCACCACGGAAAATTCCCCCTACGCCGTGGTCGAGGACGCCACCCGGAAGTTTTACGGGCTTCAGTTTCATCCCGAAGTCGTCCACACGCCGCGCGGGAGCGAGATCATCAAAAACTTCGTCCACACCATTTCCGGCGCGAAAAGCGACTGGACGATGGGTTCCTTTATCGAGCTGACCTGCGCCGAGATTCGCGCCAAAGTCGGCGATGCCCGCGTCATTCTTGGTCTTAGCGGGGGCGTCGATTCGTCGGTCGCAGCGGCACTTTTGCACAAGGCGATCGGCGACCAACTCACCTGCGTTTTTGTGAATAACGGCCTGATCCGCGCCAACGAGGCCGAAGCCGTCCAGAAACTTTTTGGCGAAAACTTTCACATGAAACTCGTCACCGTCGATGCCTCCGCCAGTTTCCTCGGCAAGCTCGCGGGTGTCACCGATCCCGAGAAAAAACGCAAGATTATCGGCAACGAATTCGTCCGCGTCTTCGAGCAGGCGACACGCGACTTGAAGGCTGATCACGCGCCAGGCGATGAGTCGCAATACAAGTTTCTCGCCCAAGGCACCCTCTATCCCGACGTCATCGAAAGCGTCGCCATCGACGGCAACCCGGCCTCGCTCATTAAGAGCCACCACAACGTCGGAGGCCTGCCCGAAGACATGGATTTTCAGCTCATCGAGCCGCTGCGCCAGCTCTTCAAGGACGAGGTTCGCAAGGTCGGGCTTGAACTCGGCCTGCCGAAGGAAGTCGTCTTCCGCCAGCCGTTTCCCGGCCCCGGTCTCGCCGTCCGCATTCTGGGCGAAATCACCGAAGAGAATCTGCGCGTGGTGCGCCAGGCCGACGCGATCGTGGTCGAGGAAATGAAAGCCTCCGAGTGGTATTACAAAGTCTGGCAATCCTTCGCCGTTCTCCTTCCCGTCCGTTCGGTCGGAGTAATGGGCGACGAGCGCACTTACGAAAACACCATCGCGCTTCGCATCGTCGAGAGCCAGGACGGCATGACTGCCGACTGGGTGCGGCTGCCCTACGATATTCTTGCCCGCATCAGCACCCGAATCATCAACGAAGTGAAAGGCGTCAACCGCGTGGTTTACGACATTAGCAGCAAGCCGCCCGCCACCATCGAGTGGGAGTAAAATCCGGAGTTCCATAGTCGAATGGAATCGCTGATCGCCCGTGCGTTGTCTGAGCATCAGGTGACTGCATCCAGCCTTTGGAAGCGGCGGATTTTGTTAGTATTGAATCTAACTCCGCCGCTGCTCGTCGGCCTGCTTGGAGTTACACATTTATGGGTCTGGTGCTATGCCACCGTCGTTCATGCGCTTTTGTTAGTCGCGTTGTTCTATCCACAGTCTGCCATATTAGGACCGATACTAACCAAACTCCCGACGGACGAAAAGATCGTCTGGCTCACCATCGACGACGGCCCTTCTGAGGACACTATCGAGCTGGCGGAAATGTTGGAGACCATGGGAGTGCATGCCACCTTTTTTCTGAAGGGAAAAAAACTGGCGTCCCATCCCGACGGTGTCGCCGCGCTGCAACGCCACGGGCACTCTGCGGCCAATCACACGCAAAACCACGACCTCGCCCGCTTCTGGATGTATCCGCCTTGGAAAGTTGCCCGCGAGTTGGACGAGTTCCAATCGACTGCGAATCGAATGCAACTCCCGCTGCTTCCGGCGTTTCGTTGCCCTGCGGGTATCAAAAACCCGTTTCTCCACGGCATTTTGCGGCGGAAAAAACTCACCCTCGTCGGCTGGAGCGTGCGCGCCTACGACGGCATGCGCTGCCATCCAGAGAAAAATCTTACTCGCATTCTGACAGGACTCCAGCCCGGCGCGATCCTGCTCGTGCACGAGGGAAAATTAGACGCACTCGGACGGCCTGCCAGTGTCGCTTTTATCCGCGATCTGGTCTCAGCCGTCCAGACTGCGGGCTACCAATTTGCAGCTATCGGCTAAACACAGCCACCAACGAGCGCGCCCGGTTGACGATAAATGTGTAACTCAACCGCGTACTCACCGTCCGTCCATTTTCCGTCATTTACGGAAACGGCAATGTGAGTGCGGGCTGGCTCGGACGCCGATGAGTGTTCCTGAAAGACTAGTCTGCGCCCCACGCACAATGCCGTAGCTACTCGGGCTGGACCGCACGGAGATCGTGTAGGAAGGCTTGGCCGTTCCGACTAAAAACGAACTAATGACACTAAATCCTGAGGGATCGATCGCGCTCAACACAATGGTAGCCTCGCCCACCGTCGGACCAGTAATGAGCTGGAGTCCTTGGGCGGTCACGGTGCAAATCTCCTTCCGCCGCTGAATTGATTCTTGTTAGACACACTGCGCGAGCGACGCTTAGATTCCCCATGCTCACGCCCTGTCCTGTTTACATCGGTGGCGAATGGAGAAACCTCTCCCATCTCCCCACGTCGCCTGTCTTCAACCCCTCGCGCGGCGAGGTCATCGCCGAGGTGCCGATGGGCGACGCGGCGCTCGTCGATGAAGCCGTCGAAGCCGCAGCGGCTGCTTTTCCTAGTTGGATGGAAACCCCGCCCACGGAGCGCGCCCGCATTTTTTTTCGCTTCAAGATTCTGCTCGAGGACCACTTCGATGAACTCGCCACGCTCGTCAGCCGCGAGCACGGCAAAACCGCCATTGAGGCACGGGGCGACGTTCGCCGCGGGATCGAAATGGTCGAGTTTTCATGCGGAGTTCCATCGTTATTAATGGGCGAAATTCTCGAAAACGTCGCCCGTGGGATCGACTGCGATGCCATTCGCCAGCCACTCGGCGTCTGCGCAGGCATCACGCCCTTTAACTTCCCCGCGATGGTCCCGCTCTGGATGGTCCCGGTCGCGCTCGTTTGCGGCAATACCTACGTGCTCAAGCCCAGTGAAAAAGTCCCGCTCACCGCCATTCGACTTGGGGAGTTATTGGAGGAAGCCGGGTTGCCGAAAGGTGTTTTTAACATCGTCCACGGCGGCCGCGAAGTCGTCGATGCGCTGCTCGTTCATCCCAAAGTCCGCGCGATTTCTTTCGTTGGCTCTACGCCCGTCGCCCGCCATATTTATCTAACTGGAACGCAAAACGGCAAACGCGTCCAGGCCAACGGCGGCGCGAAAAACTACGTTCTCATCATGCCCGATGCCGACCTTGAACCGAGCGTGAAAGGCGTCACTGAAGCCGCTTTCGGCTGCGCCGGGGAACGCTGCATGGCTGGCTCCACGGCGGTCGTCATCGGGGACGCGGCGAAACATTTCCTCCCCACTCTGATCGACGCCACGAAAGCAATCCAAGTCGGCCCCACCGACACCGCGAACCAGCCCAATATGGGACCGGTCATCACTCAGGCGCACAAAGACCGTGTGGAAAATCTCATCGCCAGCGGTTTGCAACACGGCGCGAAAATCGCCGTCGATGGACGCGGTGTGCGCATTGCCGACGCGCCGGACGGGTTTTTCGTTGGCGCGACGATTCTGGACCAAGTCGAGTCGCATATGACTGTGGCCCAGGAGGAAATCTTCGGCCCCGTGCTGAATATTATGCGGATGGACGACCTCGACGCCGCCATCGAGCTGACCAACCGTTCCGTCTTCGGCAACGGCGCGAGCATTTTCACCCGCTCGGGCAAAGCTGCACGCGAATTCAAGCACCGCGTCAAGGCTGGCATGGTCGGGATCAACATCGGTGTCCCTGCCAGCATGGCGTGGTTCCCCTTCAACGGCTGGAACGACTCGTTTTTCGGCGACCTCCACATGCAGGGTCGGGAAGGCGTGCAATTTTTTACCCAACTCAAAGTCACGACAAGCCGCTGGTTCAGTTACGACGAAGGCAGCATCTGGGCGGAAAAATAACTGTTGCTGTTCGATCTTCGGAAAGAAGATACGGAGTCGACGGGGCTCGAACCCGCAACCTCCGCCGTGACAGGGCGGCGCTCTAACCGATTGAGCTACGACTCCAAAAATTTTGGAGAGCGGTCATTTTAGGTCGAAAACCACGTCCAGCAACGATTATTTTCGGGAATTTCCAGTCTAAACGAGGGCTATGGCAGTGCCGTTATGATGAGTTCCTGCATCCAGCCGTAGATCGTGATTTGATAAAGCACGAGCTCGCGCAGCGACTTGAGCTGGGGCGGAAAACGCTCGCCCAGCTCCTCGTCGCTGAAGGCATAACGCGAAGCCAGAACGAGTCGGGCCTGATTCAGTGCGCTCAACCAGGCATCGGCGTGCTCCAGGGGAATCTGCAGGCGAAACGGGAAATCGTCATCGACATCCGTCTCGCAGAGATTCTCCGCCAGATCGTGCTCCACCTGAGACACGGCGGAGCGAAACTGTGTTCTCAGTTCCGGAACGACAAGTTCCTGCCAGTCGGCAGCGAGTTCCGCGTTATCCTTCGTGGGTGAGGAAAAAAGCCGATCTTTCGCCAGCGTATTGTCATCCGCGTCCGCCGCTTGGGGAATCTGGCGGATTAACTCGGCCAGAAAGGGATCGATCCCGACAAATTCCGCGTATTGGCTGCCATGTCGATAGAACTTCATCGTGTCTAATCCTTCTCAATCGTCGCCAGCAGGAGAAACCCGTGGAGCTGCTGCACGATCATTTCCGCCTTCTCGCGCCCACCCGTCCAGACCACCGAGCGGCCCGCCTTGTGCACCTCCATCATGTGCTTCTCGGCACGTTTCCGATCAAACCCCAGCACGCGTTGGAAAACCATCGTCACATAGCTCATCAGATTCACTGGATCGTTGTGCACCACCACATTCCAAGGCCGTTCAACCGACTCCTCTGTGCGCGTTTTTTCCTGGGTGAGCGTCTCAGCCATGCAACCTTCCTAAAATCGTCCCATTTCCCCGATGCGAAACCATTTTTCTCTGCAAAAATCCGCCGATTACCTCAGCCGCATCCGCCAGCTTTTCCTGCACATGTCCGTCGTGCCAGTCGGGGGCGCCACAGCGGAGTTCCATATAAATGTAAGCCAGCGCGGCGGCCCGCTGACCAATCGCAAATACGCCGCAGCGCGCCCCGAAGACCGTCGCCAGATGCGCCACCGTCCCGCCCTCGTCAGCCGTCTGTCGCATTCGCGAAAGACATTTCACACCTGCCGGCACGCCCTCGCGCAGGAGCAGGCGCCCGGCGCGTCCGCTGCCATTGCGAAGCAACTCGGATGCGTTTCGTAAAATCCGCCCGTCGCACTCGATCAGCTCACGGCCTTTTTCATCGCCACCCAGAATCACCGCCTCCAGCAGGCCGGGCAGAATTTCCTGTTGAAAAATCCCATGCAGCCAGACGGAAAACCGGTCGTCCAGCGAACGAAACCCCGGGTAATACGTCACTGCCGACATGGCGATCAAAGCCGGGTTCGCCACCCGCACCACGCGCTGGCATTCCTCCACCATGCTGAGGAAGGAACGTTCTGGCGCCAGCGTTTTCATGGCTGGGACGTTACCATGCCGGGTCCGGTTTTCAAATTCCATGGCGCCCAGTAAGCGTGCTGAGACCGCGGGGACGACACGCCATTTTTGTGCTAGTCTCGACGCCGATGCGAATCTCACGACGCGCTTTTTTCAGGACCACACTCGGGGCAGCCATCGGCGCAGGAATCGTTTACCCGGCGCTGGCCGAACCGTGGCGCGTGGCCGTGGAAAAAATCAACATCCGCCTGCACGGGCTCCCGGCGTCGTTTGAAGGCTTCAAAATCATCCAGCTCAGCGACCTGCATTACCGTCCCTACACTACGCTGCGGCAGATCGCGCACGTCGTCGATCTCACCAATGCCCTGAAACCCGACCTGGTCGTTATCACTGGCGACTTTATTAGCCTGGGACACGACCACATTAACGAGCTCACGCCCATTCTTATGAAGCTCGAGGCACGCCACGGCGTCACCGGCGTTCTTGGCAATCATGATCAGAGTTCCGGAGCGGGCGCCATCACCGCCGCGCTCCGCCAGTCGGCAATGGAAATGCTCCGCAACCAAGGTCGCGAACTCACCCATGAAGGCTCCAGCATTTATCTCGCCGGGGTGGATTCCATCTGTGGAGGGGGCGGCGCGTATCCGCATCTGAACAACGCCCTCGCGGGTCGCGCCCCAGGCCAGACTACCATTCTCCTCGCCCATGAGCCCGACTTTGCAGACCGCCTTCCCGTTTCCGCCGGCATCTCACTACAGCTCTCCGGACATTCGCACGGCGGTCAAATCTGCCTGCCGCTGCTCGGCGCGCTCGTCCTGCCGGACTGGGGCAAAAAATACTGGAAAGGCCTCCGCAAAGTAAACCAGACCCAGCTCTACACGAATCGTGGCATCGGAACCATCGGCTTACCCATGCGAATAGGCAGCCTGCCGGAAATCACGGAGATTACCCTCGGCTTGCCGACCCCAACCTAACATGGCTGAAATCCTCCGCGAACGCCCCGACCTCAATAAAAAACTCCACGACGTGCCGCACCGGCCCGGCGTCTATTTAATGCGCGACCGGCTCAATCGCGTGATCTACGTGGGTAAGGCCAAGGACCTGCGGAAACGCGTCGGGCAGTACTTCATGCCGTCGCGCAAGATGACCGCCGATGCGAAGACGCGGGCCTTGTTAGACACTGTGTGGGACTTCGAAGTGCACACTGTGAAAAGCGAGCCCGAGTCGCTTTTGTTGGAAGGCAAACTGATCAAGGAATACCGTCCGAAATACAATGTTAGTTTTCGCGACGACAAACACTTTCTCCTGGTCAAGGTGGACATCACCGAGGAGTGGCCGCGCTTCCGTTTATCCCGTCAAAAAAAGGACGACAACGCGCGCTACTACGGTCCATTTGCCCATGCTGGAGCACTACGGCAGACGCTGGCCTTCATGCGAAAAAAATTTGGCGTGCTAACATTTGGACGCGGCACGCCGACCGAGCGAGAGCTGAAGTCCTCGACCTACCAGGTTCCAATGAAACTCGCTGATATTTCCGCCGCGGAATACCGCGAACGCGTCGAGCAGGCCTGCGATTTCTTTACCGGGCAATCCAAGGAATTGCTCGCGCCGCTCGTCGAGGAAATGGAGAAGGCCGCCGCCAAACTCGATTTCGAGCGTGCGGCGGAACTCCGCAACATGCTCGACGATCTGCGCCGCACCACCGCCCCGATGCGCCGCTTCACGCGCCATTCGCTTCCAACTCAAATCAACCCGCAGGACGATTTGTTAGTCCTGAAGGATGCGCTGCAACTCGACCGTGCGCCGATGGTCATGGAGTGCTTCGACATTTCTAACATCTCCACCACGCATGTCGTCGCCAGCATGGTTAGTTTTCGTAACGGAGTTCCCGACAAATCCAACTATCGCCGGTATCGCATCAAAACGGTGCAGGGCCAGAACGATTTCGCGAGCATGGCCGAGGTGGTTAGGAGACGGTATTCGCGCGTGTTGTTAGAAGGAAGAGAGAAACTGGAAACCAGAAACCTGAAACCTGAAAAGGAAAATGCCGACGCTCTCGTCGATTATTCAGGCGAATACACCCAAGAATCTCCGATGGATTCGATGGAGCGACTCCAGCATACTCAGGGTTCAGGT
Source organism: Chthoniobacterales bacterium (assembly GCA_038230215.1). Classification (GTDB taxonomy): domain Bacteria; phylum Verrucomicrobiota; class Verrucomicrobiia; order Chthoniobacterales; family DASVRZ01; genus DASVRZ01. The sequence continues at coordinate 291,980 of JBBRNR010000003.1, forward strand.
TTCCAACTTCAGGTTTCTCCCGTCCGCCTGCCCGACCTCATTATCGTCGATGGCGGACGCGGCCAGCTCAGCTCAGCTTGCAAGGAACTCCAGCGCCTCGGTTTGCACGAGCTGCCCATTATCGGGCTCGCCAAGGAACATGAGGAAATCTGGCGTCCGTCGCGTCCCCTGCCCCTTCAACTCCCACACGACTCAGGTGCGATCCGACTCTTGCAACGCATCCGCGACGAAGCGCACCGCTTTGCCAACGGCTACCATCAGCTTCTCATGAAACGCCGCATCGGCGAAAGCATTCTCGACGATTGCCCCGGCATCAGCCAGAACCGGAAAAATCTTTTGCTCCAGCATTTCGGCTCGGTGAAACGCCTCCGCAAAGCCAGTGTCGAGCAAATCTCGGCCATCGAAGGTATCGGACCGCGACTCGCCGAAAACCTGGTCGCCTTCCTCAAGCGCCGCGAAAATCTGCCCGTCGGCCAGCCCGGTTTCTAGCCACGAACCTGCACATGGCCAAGGTATCGCTCAGGAATGTCTCCAAAATCTACCCCGGTGGAAAGGGTGTCCGCGTGGTCCGCGACTTTCATCTCGATGTTGAGGACCGCGAGTTTGTCGTTCTCGTCGGCCCGTCCGGCTGTGGAAAATCCACGACGTTGCGAATGATCGCCGGGCTGGAGGATGTTTCCAGCGGCGAGATTTCCATCGGTGGGAAGATCGTTAATGGGCTGCCGCCGAAGGACCGCGACATCGCGATGGTTTTCCAAAACTACGCGCTCTACCCGCACCTGAGCGTCTATGACAACATGGCGTTCGGACTCAAGTTGCGGAAAACTCCCCCGGCGGAAATTCAAAAACGCGTGAGGGAAGCCGCCGCCATTCTCGGCATCGGGGACTGTCTCGAGCGTAAACCCCAGGCTCTTTCCGGCGGTCAACGCCAGCGCGTCGCGGTCGGTCGCGCGATTGTGCGCCAGCCGAAAGTCTTTCTTTTCGACGAGCCCCTTTCCAATCTCGACGCCAAGCTGCGCGGCCAGATGCGTACCGAGATCATCCAGCTGCATCAGCGATTACAGGCCACGATGATCTACGTGACCCACGACCAGGTCGAGGCCATGACCATGGGCGACCGGATCGTGGTCATGGACGCTGTCGAAAACCCGGAAACGGGAGGCAAAGAGGGCGTCATCCAGCAGATCGACCGGCCCCTCAAAATCTATCAAGAGCCCGTGAATCTCTTCGTCGCCGGATTCCTCGGAAGTCCCCCGATGAATTTCGTCCACGGCACGCTCCGACTGAAAAATGACGTCCTGGTTTTCGAGGAAAATCAAAATGGCACAATCCAACTAACACTCGCGGACCGGCCTGCGGCGATAGCTTTCATTGGCATGGAAGTCGTCCTCGGTTTTCGTCCGGAGGACGTGAGGTTGGTCAGCGGTGAAGGCAGACCCGTAGCAGGCGCATTTGCCGCCATCGCCGACGTAATCGAACCGCTGGGCGCGGAGACAAATGTCTATCTGCAAACTGGCGTCCACACCTGTATCTGCCGCACGCAAACCGCCATGGATCACCACGACGCTGGCCATCGGATATGGTTCCAGATCAACGCCACCAAAGCTCATCTTTTCGACCCGGTGAGCACGAATCGGATCTACTAGGAAAGCTCTACAGTCCCACACGCAGCCTTGGTTAGAAAAAATCCATCCAGTTTTTTTTCGATTGCGAATCATTAGCTACTTATGGAACTCAACACACTCAAAGATCTCTACATTGTAGAACTCAAAGACCTCTACAGCGCCGAAAAACAAATCATCAAGGCACTGCCAAAAATGGTGAAGGCGGCTTCTAACGAACAACTGGCAGCTGGCTTCAAGCAACATCTCGAAGAAACTAAAGTCCACGCCGAGCGTCTCGAAAAACTTCTTTCCGACTTGGGACAAACTACGCGCGGCCCGAAATGCAAAGGCATGGAAGGTGTCCTCAAGGAAGGCGATGAAATGATTGAGGAAGAGGCGGATGAAGAAGTGCGCGACGCGGGCCTGATCGCCGCCGCCCAGCGCGTCGAACATTACGAGATGGCCGGCTACGGCTGCGCCCGCACCTATGCGGAATTGCTCGGTGAAAAGAGTGGCTCGAAAGTGCTGCAGCAAACCCTGGACGAGGAAGGTGCCACGGATAAAAAGCTCTCCCAGCTCGCCACCACGACGATCAATGTGGCCGCATTGAAATAACTCCACCACCTAATATCGATTCCGCAGTGCCCGCCATGGTTAACGCCATAGCGGGCATTGCTTTTGCGCGATTCCCGCTAACTGCCGCTGGCTTGCGCTTTACCTTGATTTAGTCGCGGAAAAGCGCCCATAAAAATGGAACTCCGCCCGAGTTTGAATGTGGTTGAGTTTGAGCGAAGTTAGGCCAGTTTTCCCGAGCCATGACCGATTCCATTTCCACACCGACCGATGCCCTGGGGCGGCGTGTGGATTATCTGCGCATCTCGGTCACGGACCGCTGCAACGAGCGCTGTCTTTATTGTTTGCCAGCGGATTTTCACGACTGGCTCCCGCGCGAAAAAGTCCTCACTGTACCGGAAATCGTCGCCGTCGCCGAAGTTGCCGTGCGGCAGGGGGTGCAGCGTTTCCGGGTGACTGGTGGTGAACCCACGGCACGCAAGGAAATCGTGGAAATCGTCTCCGCGCTTTCCGCGTTGCCTGGCGTCGAGCACGTTAGCATGACGACCAATGCGACCCGCCTAAAAGACCTGGCCAAGCCGCTGCGCAAGGCGGGGTTGAGTTCGCTCAACATCAGCCTGGATGCGCTCGACCCGCAGCGTTATCGCGAGATTACGGGCGGAAATCTACCCTCGGTGCTCGCCGGGATCGACGCCGCGCTCGACGCCGGGTTCCAAGTGAAGCTGAACACTGTCCTTATTCGCGGTCGCAACGATGGCGAAATCGCGGGTCTCATCGACTTCGCCGAGGCACGAAACATTCTCATTCGCTTCATCGAACTCATGCCCGTGAGCCTCACCGAAATGCTGGACGAATCCAACTTCCTGCCCATCGCCGAGGTGCGGCGGAGTCTGGGCGAATTGATTCCCATCGAGCGCAGTTACGGCGCCGGGCCGGCGAAATATTTCCGACTGGCCGGTCGCCAGGCGATTATCGGCTTCATCGGCGCGTTGACCGATCTGCATTTTTGTGAGCGTTGCAATAAAATGCGGCTCACCTGTGAGGGCCAGCTCCGCCCGTGTCTGGGGAATCACCAGGAGACCGACCTCATGCCCGCGCTGCGCCCGGCGATCGACCGCGCGTGGCTCACCCAGCTTTTCCTCCAGACCCTCGCCACGAAACCGGCAGAACATTTGTTTCGCGAAAACTACCAGCCGGGCCGCGTGATGACCGCCATCGGCGGCTAAACTTCCCTGCACCTGTGAGTTACTCCATCGAAGAGATCAACCAGTTGAGCCACGACGAATTCATCAAGATCATCGGGCCCATTTTTGAGCACTCTCCGTGGATTGCCGAGCGCGGCTGGGCGGCGCGTCCGTTTGAAAATAAAAAAAACTTGCACACCACGCTCCGGCACATTGTGGAAAACGCCAGCGCCAAAGAGCAAATGAGCCTCATCCGCGCGCATCCCGATCTGGTGGGCCGCGTGGTGCTAACAGCGGAGTCGCAGGGTGAGCAAACCGCCGGAGGGTTGCTGAATCTAACATCTGAGGACGTGGCGGCATTCGACCGCTACAACCACGAATACAAGGCACGCTTCGATTTTCCGTTCGTGATCTGCGCGCGCAAAAACAAGAAAGAGGCCATACTCGCCGCCTTTCCGAAACGCCTCCAGAATACGATGGAACTCGAACAAAAAATCGCGCTGAAGGAGATCTTCGAGATCGCCTTGCTGCGCATCAACGACCTAATTTCCCCATGAGCGCGAAACTCAGCCACTTCCTATCTTTGCGCCTAACCTCGACGATCAGTTCGCTAACATTTATTTCCAAACTAACACCACGAGGCCGGCGAGCACGAGTGACGCGCCGATGCCGATTTTCCACGTAAACGCCTCTCCCAGCACGAGGGTGGAAAGGAGCAAAGTGACGACGATGCTGCCCTTGTCCACGAGGGAAACGAAGGTCACCGTGCCCATCGACATCGCGCGATAATAGCAAACCCAGGAGATGGTCGTTGTGAGTCCGCTGAGGGCGAGCAGGATGAAGGCGCGGCGTCCCGCATGGGACAGTGCGTGGACGCTTTCGCCCGCACCGTGCCAGACAATAACGTTGATGATGACGAAGAGGAAAACGACACTCGTTCTCACCGCAAGGCCGATGTCGGAGGGGAGGGTTTTTAATCCGCTTTTCGCCAGTACCGAGGTGAATCCAGCAAAGATGGCGGCGGCAAACGCGTAGATTTTCCAAGTTTCCATGCCATAGAAAATGAGCGCTATGAAACTCGAATGCAACGCGCTGGTTTACTCGCCTGGACACGACAGCTAGTAAAAACTGGCATTGCCAAATAACCGGCGAACGCATTCGTTCCAATGGCAGGCGACGTGTGATGGACTTGGCTTCCGTCCTGCGCTAACTGTGCTGCGTGAAACGTCTCTGCATCCTTCTATTTCTACCCGCGTTTTCGGCGTTTGCCGGGCTCACTTGGAATAATACGAGCGTGAAGATCGACGCGCAGGCCACGGACAAAACTGTGACTGGTATTTTTCCATTCAAGAACGAGTCGAAGAAAAGTGTCACCATCACCGAGACGCGCACCTCCTGCGGCTGCACCACGGCGAAGCTCGACAAAAAGACTTACGCGCCCGGTGAATCGGGGCAGATCGCGGCGCATTTCGACATCGGGAGCCGGGTCGGGCCGCAGCAGAAAACCATCACGTTGACCACGGACGACCCCGGCGAAAAACCAGTCGTTTTAGAGCTGAATGTGGATATACCCGACGCCCTGGAAACCTCGGCAGCGTTGCTCGTTTGGAAGGTCGGAGAAAAGACAGACGCACAGATTTTTAGCGTCAAGGCGAAGCCCGGCTACAAGATCAAGGTCACCGACATTCGCTGCTCCAATGCCTTTTTCACAGCCAAGCTCGACTCGGCGAAGGAGGGCGAAGCCTACAATATTGCTGTAACTCCGGTGAAAACAGACGCCAAGACGTTTGGCCTCCTCATCGTCACGACCGATTATCCGCCGGGAAATCCCCGCGTGGTTTATTCGCAGCTCCAAGTGAAGTGAAAAATCATCCCTGGCTGCAGGCACTGGCCATCGTTTTGCTGGCGGCGTTGCCCGCACTGACGGCGGCGTTTTTTCATCCGAAACGGCCCGCCTGGTCGCGCGAGACGCTGGCGAAAGATGAAGTTACGCTGGCGACGGCACAGGCGACTTCCAATGTGATCTGGCTAGATGCGCGGTCGGAAGCAGCCTATGCGCGGGAGCACATTCCGGGGGCGGTTTCGCTGAACGAAGATCGCTGGAATCTGCTACCGCTGGCGGTCCAGTTTCAGCCGGATCAGACGTTCGTGGTTTACTGCGATTCACTGGAGTGCAACGCCAGCCACCAAGTCGCGGCGCGGCTGCGGAAGGAACTCGGCGCGCAAAAAGTCTTTGTTCTGAAAGGAGGTTGGGCGGCATGGAAGACGAAAAAATAGGGTCGAGTCGCATGGAGTTGGGAGTGCGCTGGCTCGTCGGCGGACTGTTCATTTTCGCGGGCGTCTTGAAGGCGCTCGACCCGGCGGAGTTCGCCAACGACATTGCGAATTACCAGCTTCTGCCCTGGACAGGCGCGGTCGTCGGGTCGTTTTATCTGCCGTGGCTGGAGATTTTTGCGGGCGCCGCGCTGCTCTTCGGCATTTGGAAATCGGGCGCGATTCGCATTCTGCTTTTGCTGATGCTGGCGTTTGTGCAGGCGCTGTTCGCCGCCTGGTTGCGCGGGTTGAACATTCATTGCGGCTGCTTCGGAAAGGCACTGGCGACCTCGAATTACGCGCTCCTCTTTCTGCGCGACGCGGCTATTCTCGGCAGCCTTCTTTGGCTGCTCTGGGCGGAATGGAAACGCCGCATCGCCGAGGAAGAAATTGCCGAAAACGAGCCGGGTCCAATATAAATCAACGATGCCCGATCTTCCAATCACCACGCTTGTGCCGCATCGTTGCTGGGCGGAGATCAATCTGGCGGCGCTGCGGCATAATCTGGCGGCGATCCGCTCACAGATCGGGCCGCAGCCGAGCATCATGGCCATTGTGAAGGCCGACGCTTACGGCCACGGCCTGGGCGGCATTTTATCGACGCTCGGCGAGGAGTTGGCGCACTTCGGAGTGGCGAATGTGACCGAGGCGCTGGACGTGCGGGCCGTGCTACCAGACGCGGAGATTTTGCTCCTCGGGGCGACACTGCCCGAGGAGCGTGAACTGGTCGTGCGCCACGGTCTGATGCCGGCGATTTCCAGTGTGGCAGAGGCGGAATCGTTCGCACGCATCGGGACGACTCGCGTGCATCTGGCGCTGGACACGGGCATGGGTCGACTCGGGTTTCTGCCAGAGGAATGGCCGGAGGCTTTGGAGAAAATCCGTGCGCTGCCGCAGTTAAAAATCGAGTCCGTCGCCACGCATTTGCCCTCGGCGGATGAGGACGAGAGCTTCACGATTTCACAGCTCGCAGACTACGAGACACTGGTCAGAAACGAATCCAACTCCCATGTGCTGAACAGCGCGGGGATTATCAATTTCCCCACGCACGCAGGGCAATTCGTTCGCGCCGGACTCATGCTTTACGGCGTCTCGCCGGTGCCGGAGTTTCAGGTCAAACTGCAACCCGTGATGACCTTGAAAAGTCGGGTCACACTCATTCGCACACTGCCCGCCGGACATGGCATCAGCTACGGGCGCAGTTTTCTCACCAGCCGCCCGACCCGGGTCGCAACATTATCGGCAGGTTACGCCGACGGCTTCCAGCGGCGGCTCTCGAATCGCGGCGCGAGCGTCTGGATTCGTGGACAGCGCTGCCCAGTTTTGGGCCGTGTGACGATGGATCAAATCATGGTCGATGTGACGGATTCCCCTGCTGAACTGGGCGACGAGGTGGAACTTTTTGGCACGCACATTTTGGCTGGCGAGATCGCCCAACTCGCCGACACTATCCCGTGGGAAATCCTCACCAGCATTAGCAAACGCGTGCCGCGCCTCTTCCTGAATCCGTAGTTTTTTCACCCGATGTTCCAGATTATTTTCAATGAAATCAGCGCCGCGGAAATGGCGGAAATTCCGAAGCTCACGCAGCTGGATTTGCTGGCGGAATTTCAATTGATGCCCGCCGATCTGGATAAGCTGGACAAGACCCGGTTCACGACCGTGAAACGCGACGGCAAGACTTTCTATCGCTATCGCGCAACCGATTACCGGCTCTATTTCAGCAAGTGTCCCGAGGGAATCGTGATTCATCGCGTGCTGCACAAAAACACCATCCGCGACTTCCTTTTTCGCTCAAAGTTGCCGATGAATGAGGACGAAAGCGGACACGAAACGGCGGTGCCATGGGAGCTGATCAAGGAAGGTCAGCGCGCCCGGAAATCGTAGCTGGAGCCGTGACTCGCCAAGGTTGGATTTTTCTGTTTCTCGGCGTGGTCGCGCTTCATGCAGGCGTCTTTTGGTTGATCAAGGATGACCCGGTGATTCCGCCGCAATGGCTGGTGCCCGCAGCTCCGGAACCGACCTTCAAATTTGACCAGACCAGATACGTGGACCCGGTCACGAAGGAAAAAATGGTGGTCAAGGAATTCACCATTCAAGCTCCACACGAATCAAAACCATGAAACTCGACGAACTCTTGGACGAAAACAGAAGGCTGGAGCAATTTCCGATTGCCCGTGAACACATTTTTTTCGCTCACGCGGCGGTGACGGCACTGCCGCAATGCGTGGCCGATGCCATGATCGATTACACGCGGCAAAGCACGACGCACCAACAGGAGTTTGAGTCCGTTCTGCGAGATATTGCCCGGACTCGCCGCGCTTGCGCCACGTTGATAGGTGCGCAGCCGGACGAGATCGCGCTGCTCGGGCCCACTTCATTGGGTCTGAGCCTTTTTGCCAACGGACTCGACTGGGAGCCAGGCGACGAAGTGGTGTGTTATCAGGACGATTACCCGGCGAACGTTTACCCCTGGCTGGCGCTGGAGCGGCTCGAGGTGAAATTAGTTTACTTGAAGCCGGAAAAAATCGGCGAGATCACGATGGAACTCGTCTCGGAAGCGCTCACGCCCCGCACGAAACTGGTCGCTCTGGCCTCGTGCAATTTCCTCACCGGCTATCGAATCGACCACAACTCGATTGGGAAAATGCTGCACGAACGCGGCGTGCTTTTTTCCCTCGATGCGATCCAGACGCTCGGAGCGTTCGACACGACGGTGGAGCATGTGGATTTCCTAAGCGCCGACGCGCACAAATGGCTGCTCGGTCCGATGGCGGCGGGCATCGTTTACGTAAAGCGTGAGCATTTTGAAAAGCTGCGGCCGACTCTGCTCGGAGCGTGGAATATCCAGTCGCCGCAGTTCATCACGCAGTCGGAAATCCGCTTTGTCGATTCGGCGCAACGCTACGAGCCCGGCGTGCTAAACACTCCCGGAATCTACGGAATGCTGGCGGCGATTGAGATGCTGCTCGACTGCAAAATTTCGACGATCAGCGAACGCATCCTCCACCTGCGTCAGCGAATCGCCGATGGGGTAACGGAGCTGGGTTTTGAAGTTCTCAGCCCGATGCGCGGACCTGAATGCAGCGGGATCGTGACCTTTCGCCATCCGGAGAAACCGACAAAGCCGTTCTTCGACAAGCTGACGGAAAATAACGTCATCGCGTCCCATCGCTTTGACCGCGCCGGACGAGATTACCTGCGTTTCAGCCCGCATTTCTACAACACAGACGCAGAAATCAATAAAGCACTCGAACTTCTCCGCTAAAAACATCTTTCCCGACTTGTAAAATCCTCTATTAGGCAGAATATTGCCTCATGAGAATCACAGTGGATGTAGATGACGCCGTTATGAAAGAACTGGCCATCATCACTGGCCACACCAAGAAAAGTCCTGCTATCAACATGGTTTTGGAGGATTTCGTCAAACGGGCAAAATGCAAAGAATTCGGCAGACTGCTTTTTGAGGGTGCATTTGACGGTGCATTTGAGCCCGGCTACGACCCCGACAAGTTTGATAAATAATGGTTTTGGTAGACTCCAGCGTCTGGATCGAGGTGACTCGAAAAAAGGGGGATCTTTTTGCCAAAGCCTCTCTCCGATGTTTGCTAGAGGAATACCAAGCCGCTTTCTGCGGACCGGTGAAGCTCGAGGTGATGGGTGCGGTGAATAAGGAACTGCGTCGCGCCACCAGCCTATTGTTCCAAACGGTGCCTTATTTACCCATGCAAGATCAGATCTGGGAAGAGGCAAAAAAAATTACGTGGAGACTCCGCGACTCAGGCGTAACCGTGCCGTGGAATGATGTTGTCATTGCAGCTATTGCCCTTGAAAAGAATTGCCGAGTCTATTCGCTGGACAAACATTTTGAAGAAATCTCCCGCATCACCCGTATGCGCCTCTATCTTCCTGGCGACAACGGCACCTACAACCCGGATTCCGAGTAATTTCTTGCAAGACGAGTGGAAACCCTTCCATTGCTAAATGCACGGTCTGGAAATAGGGCTCGCGTTACCGGACCTTTGGCAGCAGGAGGCGGTAAGGCTGTTGCGCGATGGCAGCGATGTGGTGGTCCATGCGCCGACGGGCGCTGGGAAGACGTTCGTCTTCGAGATGCTCTACCCGACGTTGCGCGGACAGGCCATTTTCACCGTTCCGACTCGGGCGTTGGCCAATGACAAGCTGGCCGAATGGCGCGCCAAGGGCTGGGACGTGGGCATTGCGACGGGCGATATTTCGGAAAATTTGCAGGCCAAAGTGATCGTCGCCACGCTGGAAACGCAGAAAGCGGCTTTTCTCCAGCGGCGCGGTCCGCGGCTGCTGGTGATCGACGAATATCAGCTCCTGAGCGACTCCCAGCGCGGGGTAAATTACGAACTTTGCATGGCGCTCGCGCCGCCCGAAACGCAGTTGCTCCTACTCAGCGGTAGCGTGGAAAATCCCCAAGCCGTGGTTGCCTGGCTGGAGCGTCTCGGGCGGAAGGCAGCCCTCGTTCGCACCGATGAACGCCCCGTGCCGCTGGAGGAAATCATGGCCCACGACCTGCGCTCACCTATTTCCTCGAATATCAGCGGCTACTGGCCAAAACTGGTGGCACGCGCAATCGGAAACCAGCTTTCACCTTTGCTGATTTTCGCCCCGCGACGCAAGGCGGCTGAGGAACTGGCCATCGCCATTACCAACGCGCTTCCGGCACCCGATCCGCTGCCTCTTTCCCACGAGCAAATGCAACTCGCCGGGGAGCAACTCACCAAACTCCTGACGAATCGCGTCGCCTGGCATCACAGCGGGCTTTCCTACGCGGTGCGCGCGGGCTTGATCGAGCCGCTGGCGAAACGCGGTCATCTGCGGGTGATCGTTTCCACCACCGGACTGGCCGCAGGCATCAATTTTTCCGTGCGCAGCGTCATGGTCACCGGGACGAGCTATCAGTCAGGACACCACACATTGGAGTTACGTTCCGATGAGCTTTTGCAAATGTTTGGTCGAGCCGGACGTCGCGGGCTCGATGAAAAAGGCTATGTCCTCGCCACGTCCGATCTGCCGCGGCTGTTCGACGCACGTCCACAGCGGGTGCGTCGCCCGAACAGCATCGATTGGCCCTCGTTTATCAGCGTGATGCAGGCGGCGGTGGAACACGGCGACGATCCGTGCCAGGCCGCCATCGATCTCACGAAAAAACTTTTTAGCACCCACGAAGTCCGCACTGGATTCGAGATCGGAGTCGACTGGGAAACAATCCCGTGCGGGCTGCGCACCGACGCCGAACGCGCTCGCCTGGTGCGGCGTTTCGATGTGGAAATGCTGAACAGCCGCGATGAGTGGGAAATCCAACCAGGTGCCAGTGGATTCACACTCGACCGAGCGGTCGTGCGGCGGAGCGAACGGTGGGTTCCCGCGCTGTCGCAGCCAGAGACTTTCGCCCATCTCGGCATTGGCAATCTCTGCAAACTCACCTCTGGTTCAGCTAAAACCTACGGGCGTGAAATTACGGTCGCCACAGTGATCGACGGTGCTTACCAGCCGACACAGCCCGTTCGCAAGCTGCTGAGGGAAAGTGGTTTGCGCGAGACACGACGTTTCGACGAACGGGCCTTTCACGAAACCGTCTGGCCCTACGTTGCCAAGCTTTCCGCCGGTCAGCCGCAGCCTCCGTTGCTCCGGGGCCACCTCGTCGTGGCGCAGTTTTCCTTCGCTCATTCGCCCGCGACTGGATTCTTGGACAGTCACGGCAAAGTCCTCGTTGATCCGCCGACGCGTCGCGAGTGGCCGGCGATTTGCCAAACCTGCCCGCACAAATCCGACTGCGAGGCAATCGATCCGGCGAATTCCCCGGCGATGGCCTGGCGCAAACTCGCGCTAATCGCGCCCGATGGCACTCCAACCCAGCGCGGGCAGATTTTCAGTTATTTTTCGCATGGTGAAGGACTGACAATTGCGGCCGCGTTGGAGAAACCGGATTACGCCATCGAGGATCTCATTTTCGATGTGGCGAACATTCGCGCCGGACACCGTTTCGCGGGCGACGATTCGCCGTATGGCGGACGCCTGGGTTTCGTTTCCTCGCAGACTTACGACCGAATGGAGTTTCCCGGTTACTTGGAATTTGGTGTTCCCGTCGGCTTCGGCGATGGCGCGAGCGAGGTGATGCGCGAACTTTCTTCTTCCGGCATCAATCGTAGCAAACTCCTCACCATAGCGCTGCGTCCAGGTGACATCGAGCGCGCCCAGCTCGAATGGCACAGTCTGCTTCGCCAAATCGCCGCCGCGCCAGCCTTGCCCTGGAGCCGGTGGAAGGAGTTGCAGACTGGCGCGGCTCATTTTCTGCAAACTCACATCCGCAAGAAACGCCTCGACTTCCCTCCGCTGCTGGGCGAACACCTCCTGCGTTATCAGCGGTGATTCACTTCCATTGTCATGCTCGGCATTCGCCACGAAAAAACACTGCTCATCCGACCGGAGTTTCTAAATCATTCCGGCACGCTTTTCGGCGGCAACATGATGAAATGGGCCGACGAAATGGCTTACAATGCGGCGACACTCCTTTTCCCAAACGCGACGTTTGTGACGAAGCTCTTCGGGCAATTTGATTTCACCACGCCGGTTTTGCAGGGGCACATCATCAAAATTTTTAGCCAGGTGGAATCCCGCTCAACGACCTCCTGCAAGGTCTTGGTCTGGTCGATCAACGCCACGACCGGGGCCGATGTTTTCAGCACTTTTGCCGTGATGGTGAATGTCCGGGACAATCAAAAGGTGCCACTCGATCCGAGCTGAGTCGGCTAAATTCTCAAATTTTTTTCTCGAAACAGCGATTTTATTTGACCTGATGACCCTTTTGGTGGCAAAAAAGGGAGTGATATGGAGTGAAATGGGGCAAAAAAGCTCCCTTCTTCCCAAACTTTCATGGAAACCACCTTCTCACCCACACCTATTTACGCTGGCGAATTTCGTCATGCGATCGATCCCAAAGGAAGGGTGACGGTCCCCTCAAAGTGGCGCCGGGCAGAGTCGGAGGATCTCTATGTGATTCCCGATCAGCAGAATCAGTATCTCATCATCATGCCACCCGAGGAGTTCAAGGCGATTGGCGAGAAGATCGAAAAGGCAGACATGGAGGAAGGGCGGAAGCGGATCTTTTTGAGAAATTTTTACTCCCAAGCCCAGCCAGCCACGGTTGATCGCCAGGGTAGAATGCTGCTGCCCGAGGACTATTGCGAACGCGTGGGCCTCGTCCAGGACGTAGTGCTGGCGGGCGGACTTGTGCGTTTTGAAATTTGGAATCCAGAGCGTTGGCAAAAGACAATCGAGGAGAAACAAAATGTTTACTGCGAAGTGGCCGACAGTATCGGGCTGTGACCCAATGCGTTTGGGTGCCTCGGATGATTTATTTTCCGACCCGGGCGTCTTGGCTGCCAACTTTCATTTGGAAAAAAACGTGGATCCTTCACCCAACGATGCCGCAGGGTTTCATCACATCCCCGTTCTAGCAGAGGAAGTGCTAACCGCGCTCGCGCCGCAACCGGGTGAATTATTCGTCGATGGAACCCTTGGAGGGGGCGGGCATTCCGAGTCTCTGCTGCGCGCTGGCGCGCATGTGATCGGGCTCGATCAGGACGCCTCGGCCCTCATGCACACCAGCGAGCGACTCCGGGTTTATGGCGAGGCATTCCATCCGGTGCGGGCGAATTTCCGCAATCTTCCGGCTGTGCTAAACGATTTGGGTATCGGAAAAATCGACGGCCTCCTGCTCGACATCGGAGTTTCATCGCATCAACTCGATACTGCTGGCCGCGGGTTCAGCTTCCAATCCGATGGACCTCTCGACATGCGCATGGACCAATCGGCTCCGCTGACCGCGACCGATTTGGTGAATACGGCCGACGTGGAGGAACTCATCCGAATTTTCCGAAAATATGGCGAAGAACCGAGCTCCGTTCGTATCGCCAAACACCTTGTGGAAGTCCGCCAGACGCAGCCATTTTCGACTACCGCGCAACTCGCGACAGCCATCGAATCCATTCTCCCGCGCCGTGGCAAAAAGCACCCGGCGACGCAGATTTTTCAAGCGTTGCGCATCGCCGTGAACGATGAGCTTGGCGCCTTGGAATCGATCCTGCAAGACGCTCCGGCTTTGCTGAATTGCGGTGCGCGTTTCGCCGTCATTACGTTTCATTCGCTGGAGGATCGGCTTGTGAAACAAGATTTTCGCGCTCGCAGCCAGGCCACACTGGACCGTCCGGAATGGTCAGCACCACGTCTCAATCCCGCGCACGTTTACCAGCCCGTTCACCGCAAAAGCGTCACCGCAAGTATTGGCGAACTCACCCGCAACCCGCGCGCTCGCAGCGCCAGACTGCGTGCCGTGCAAAAAAACTAGAAAGACCCACTCCCATGTCTCGCAATCGTCGGAAAAATGTTAACACTGTTCGCATCGCCACCTTCTTCTGGTGGTTGATGGTTTTCATCGGCCTCAGCGTGCTGGGACTGAGTTACGTTTCCATCAAAAATCAAACCATCGCCTTCAGTGAGCAGCGTCGGCTGCTAGAGCGACAGCTTCGCGATCTCACAGAGCAAAACCGAGCCTTCAGCTCGCAAGTCACCGCGCTCACCTCGCGTTCCGCATTGCAAAAGCAGCTCAACAGCGGGTTCATCAAATTGGTCGAGATCGACCCAATGCAAATCGTTCGCCTGAATGCCTTGGGAACCCAGCCCGCCGCTTTCGCTGACGCACTAACCTCCAGTAAAACACTGGCCCAAAAATGAAAAATTGCCGCTCGCGCGCAATCATCGTTTGCATCGGCTTGGTCGTGTTATTCAGCGGCTTTTCCGCCCGTCTGATTCACCTCCAAGTCAACCAGCACGATGAATACGCCGCGCTGGCGGACGCGAAGCACATCGTCAAAAAACCTGTCTATGCCCAGCGCGGACAGATTGTTGACGCGAACTACGAAACACTCGCGGAAAATGTCTCCGTCCAGACAGTTTATGCCGATGCCTCTCACATCCTGAATCCTGAGCCAGTCAAAACTCCCAAGGCTCTAGCTCAGGCTGCCGAGACAGCACGGATCGTAGCGAAGGCTCTAGGACTTTCGGAGGAGGAGGTGAATGCAAAAATCCTCACAGAACGGCGCTTCATCATCCTCAAAAAAGAAGTCGATCAACTCACCGCTTCCGCCCTTCAAGCGGAGTTGAACAAGAAGAATCTGCGTGGCATCTATTTCATCGAAGATTTCAAGCGCGTCTATCCCAACGGCGACATGCTTTGCCACGTTTTGGGTTATCTGGACCATGACCACAACGGCATTTCCGGCATCGAAAAAAGCATGGACACCTACCTCCAACAGCACGATGGCTACCGCTTCACCGAACGCGATCGAACTGGCAGGGAAATCGTCCTCTATCGCGGACAGGAGCGCCCCGCGCAGGATGGCTACACCGTCCAGACTACTATCAATCTCGGCTTGCAGGCCATCGCCGAATCGGAGCTAAAGGCTGCCTGCGCAAAATACAAGCCAAAGGGTGCGACTATCATCATTATGAAGCCGCAAACTGGCGCGGTACTAGCCATGGCCTCGTGGCCAATGTTTGACAATAACGATGCTAACAATGCGCCGCCCGAGGTGACCAAGAATCACGCCGTGCTGGACATGGTCGAGCCGGGCTCGACGTTCAAAATCGTGGCGACTTCCGCTGCTTTTGAAGAGGGCATTGTCAATGACGACACACGGATCTATTGCGAGGCAGGACACTTCAGTTACGCTGGCCGCGTCCTGCGCGACCACCATCCTTATGGTGAACTCACTGTTCACGAGATTCTCATGAAATCCAGCAACGTCGGAGTTGCGAAACTAGCTTTGCAACTGGGCGAGCAACGTTTCTATGACTATGTTAGACGCTTCGGCTTCGGCGACCGCACCGGCATCGATCTTCCGGGCGAAATCAGCGGCAAAGTCAACCCTCCCTTCAATGGCGACAAGGTGGCCATCACTCGCGTGCCCATGGGCCAGGCCGTCTGCGTGACTCCCATTCAACTCTGCTCGGCCATGTCCACGATTGCCAATGGCGGCATGCTCATGATGCCGCAAGTGGTTAGCAAAATCACGGCAAAAGACGGACATGTCGTTTCCCAGTTTGATCCAGTTCCGGTGCGCCGCGTGATCTCACAGGCGACTTCCAAGCGAATCGTCGACGCACTAAAGGATGTGGTTAGCAAAAACGGCACCGCCGAACTCGCTGCAGTGGAAGGCTTCCGCGTTGCTGGAAAAACCGGCACCGCGCAAAAGGTCAATCCCACTGGCGGCGGTTATCTCTCAGGGAAATATGTGGTTAGCTTTTGTGGATTCATGCCCGCCGATAATCCGGCTTTTGTTGCCTACGTTTTGTTAGATGACGCCGTGACTGTTTCCAATGGAAATTACGGCGGTCTCGTGGCGGCTCCGGTTTTCGCTAACCTTGCCAAAAAAGTCGCCCGCCTGCTCGATCTACAACCTGACCCTGCACTGCTCAACGCGCAAAAGCAGGATCTGAAGAAAACCTCTTATACGGCAGATTTTCGCGATCAATAATTTTTATGCTGCTGAAAACCCTGCTTACGAAAACGCCAGTCGAGGAAATCATCGGCTCGGCGGAGCGTGAAATTACTAATATCGCCTACGACTCGCGCCGCGTCGTGCCCGGCGCCCTATTTATCGCGCTGAAAGGTCAGAGGCAGGATGGCGCGGACTTCATTCGCCAGGCCATCGAGCGTGGTGCCGAAGCCGTAGTCACAGAATCAGCTAACAGTCCATCGAAGATCACCACCATCCGCGTGCCGGATAGTCGCAAAGCGTTGGCCGATTTTTCCTGCGCGTTTTATCGGCATCCAGCATCGAAGTTGAAGCTGATCGGAATCACCGGTACTAATGGAAAAACAACAACCTCCTATCTGTTGAAGCATCTTCTGGCATCCTCCGGCCTGCGCACCGGTTTGATTGGCACCGTACGCTACGAAATCGGCAATCGCATTCTGCCCGCCTCGCGCACGACTCCAGAATCGTTGGAGATTAATGACCTGCTCCACCAGACTCTCAACGCTGGCGACAAAGCGGCAGTCATGGAGGTTTCTTCACACGCGCTGTCGCAGGATCGCGTACGGGGCTTGGAATTTGACGCTGTCATTTTCACCAATCTCACCCAGGACCATCTCGACTATCACAAGACGATGCAGTCGTATTTCGAGACGAAGTCGTTGCTCTTTTTGCAGGCCGCTGAGCAGAAACGGAAGAAAGGCACAGGCATTGTTAACATCGACCAGCCGCAAGGCGAGCAGCTCGTCGCCCGTTTTGAAAAAGAGCTGCGTCTCATCACCTACGGCCTCGGCGTTGCAGCCAATTTCCGTGCGACTAACATCAAGACAGACGGCAGCATTACCACCTATCAGCTCGATGCGGAGGGCAAAAGCTACCTCGTGCGTGTGCCATTGATTGGCCGCTTCAATGTTTACAACTCACTAGCCGCACTAGCTGCCGCTCGTGCAGTCGGCCTGTCTCTTCGCGATTGCGTGAAGGAGCTGGCCGGTGCTCCGCAAGTCCCGGGTCGCTTGGAAGCCGTGCCGATAAAGCGGCAGTTTCAGGTTTATGTCGATTACGCACACACCGAAGACGCGCTGGTGAATGTTCTGCGCACACTGCGTGAATTGTCTCCTAACAGACTCATCGCGGTCTTCGGTTGCGGCGGGGATCGTGACCGAGCCAAACGCCCAAAAATGGGAGCGGCTGCCAGCGAATACGCTGACTATTCGATCGTTACTACCGACAACCCTCGCAAGGAATCGCCTGAGGCCATTGTTGCGGAAATCACCAAGACGATGCGACTCGGAAAATATGAGGTAGTGTTGGATCGACAGGAGGCCATCTTCCGCGCGATCTCCCTGGCGCAACCACGCGACATCATTCTCATTGCCGGAAAAGGCCACGAGACCAACCAGGAATTCGCCGACTACATCATTCCCTTCAATGACGTGGAAGTCGTACAAACCGCTGTGGGCTCGCAGCCCGTAAAAATGTCCGAGATATGAACCTGCTGCCCGCTGCTAACATTGCCAGTCTTGCGAACGGAAAAATCATTTCCGGTTCCGAAACGGTCACGATTCAACGCGTCGTCGCCGACAGCCGCATCGTGCAGCCGGGCGATTTGTTTGTTGCGTTGAAAGGTCCGCACTTTGATGCACACACCTTTATCGCCGACGTCACCACCCGTGGCGCATCGGCTATTTTAGTCGATCAAAACGTTGCTAGTACGGCCACAGTGATCCGGGTTAAAGACACGCTAGCCGGCCTGCAAACGCTCGCAAAAAACTATCGCGCCTCACTCCAGTGCCATGTCGTCGGCATCACCGGAAGCAATGGAAAAACCAGCACGAAAGACCTCGCAGCCGCAGTCTTTTCCAGCAAATTCACTGTCACAAAAACCCAGGGCAATCTAAACAATCATATCGGGCTCCCCATGTCGGTCCTAGCGATTGATGATTCACACGATGTGGCCATTCTCGAAATGGGCATGAACCACATCGGCGAGATCGCGCCCCTCGCCGCCATCGCCGCGCCGGACGTGGCGATCATTACTAACATCGGCACGGCCCACATCGAGTTTATGAAAACACAGGAAGCCATCGCGCTGGAAAAAGCCGAGCTGGCGAAGGCAGTTTCGAAGACCGGCGTGGTCATCCTGAACGCCAACGATTCCTTCACACCTACCATCGCAAAACTTAGCAAGGCCCGGGTGACCACCGCCGGAATTGAGGCGGGCGATATTTCCGCCTGTGAACTCAGCACCGATCTCGGCGGTACCACATTCATCGTCACACATGGCTCGGAAAAACTTCCTGCGTTTCTCCCGATTCCTGGTCAGCACATGGTCAGCAACGCGATGTTAGCAGTGGCCGCAGGACTGGCCCATGGCATTCCGCTGCAAAGCTGCGTCGATGCCCTGGGAAAAATCCAACTCACCAGCGGCCGGCTCGAAAGCAAGGAGATCGCGGGTATTCATTTCCTCGACGACACTTACAATGCGAACCCCGATTCCATGCTCGCCGCTCTGGCTACTTTGGAATCCATTCCTGGCAGCGGAAAACGCATCGCCGTGTTAGGAGCGATGGGCGAGTTGGGGAGTTATGCCGAGGAAGGCCACCGTAAAGTCGGAGCAGCCAGTCAGGACGTGGACATCCTCGTCACCGTCGGCGACACCGCCGAATGGATCGCCGACGAGGCAGAAAAATATGGGGCCACGCACGTCATTCGCACTGCCGACACACGGCAGGCTTCCGCCGCCTTGCTCAGTCTCCTGCAACCCGGCGATTGCGTGCTGGTCAAGGGCAGCCGCTCCGCCCGCATGGAGCAGGTCATCCAAGAACTAACAAACAGCCTGCAACCCATTTCGGCATCCACGAAACGCTAATGTTATACTACCTCTCCCAATTTGGCGAAGGCGCTCCACTGCACACGGTGCTGAATGTGTTTCAGTATATTAGTTTTCGCGCGGCAGCGGCGGCACTAACTTCTTTTTTGCTCTGCCTGGTCTTTGGAAATTTCGTCATTAGGAAACTGATTTCGCTGAAAGTCGGCCAGCCGATTCGCACCAAGGAAGAAGTGCACAAACTTTTCGAGTTGCACGGCGCGAAAAAAGGCACTCCCACGATGGGTGGAGTGCTACTGATGGGTTCCGTCGTGGTTTCCACCTTGCTCTGGGCGCGGCCGGATAATCATTTTGTCTGGCTTGTGGTTGTTAGCATCATTTATCTCGCGACTATTGGTTTCATCGATGATTACCTCAAGGTCAAAAAGAAAAAATCCGACGGACTTCCCGGACGCTTGAAGTTAGTCGCGCAGTTCATCCTGGCCGCGGGCATCACGACATTTCTGCTCCGCGATCCGGCGTCGGCTTCGCAGACTCGGGAGCTCTACATTCCATTCTACAAGGAGCCGATCTTCTCGTTCGGAATCGTTAGCGCATTTCTCTTCTATTCTGCGATGATCGTCGGCACCTCCAACGCCGTGAATCTCACCGACGGACTCGACGGACTCGCCACTGGCTGCACGATCACGACCTCTGTCGCCTACGCGCTTTTCTCCTGGGCCACGGGTAATTTCGTCGTGGCGCGCTACCTCCAGATTCCTCATAACGTCTTCGCCTCCGAACTCACTGTCGCCTGCATGGCGCTCGCCGGAGCTGGCCTCGGATTTCTCTGGTTCAACGCGCATCCGGCCCGCGTTTTTATGGGCGACACCGGCTCGCTTTCCATCGGCGGAATGCTGGCCGTTGTCGCCATTTGCTGCAAACAGGAACTCCTCCTCATAGTCGTCGGCGGCATCTTCGTCATCGAGGCGTTGTCCGTCATCATCCAAGTCATCAGCTTCAAAACGACTGGCAAACGCGTCTTCAAAATGTCGCCTATTCATCACCATTTCGAGCTGATGGGTTGGAAGGAAAACACCGTCATCGTCCGTTTTTGGATCATGTCGTTGATTTTCGCGTTGTTAGGGCTCGCCACTTTGAAACTCAGATAAACATGGAAGTCGCTGGAAAACATATTGCCGTGTTAGGACTCGCCCGAAGCGGCGAATCCGTCGCGCGGCTGTTGCTTTCCAAAGGCGCGAAAATCACTGTGTTCGACTCGGGAAATTCCGATCCATTGTTAGCACGGGCGGAAAAATTGCGCTCCTCAGGAATGACCGTGCTAACAGGCCCCGACGCGTCTTCCGGGGAAGCGTTTTCGCTCGCCGTTGTGAGCCCTGGCATTGATCTGGCGAGCCCCTTTGTCCGGCAGTTCTCGGATGGTGGCATCGCCGTCACCGGTGAACTGGAAGTCGCCTGGCAGTTTTGCACAAAACCCGTTATCGCCATCACTGGCACCAACGGAAAAACGACAACCACCGAGCTGATTAGCTCCATGCTCCACCGTGCCGGGAAACGCAGCGTAGCCTGTGGAAATATCGGGCAACCCTTTTCGGAAGTCGTGGCGCATTCGCAGGATTCGCTCGACTTTATTACTGTGGAAGTCAGCTCGTTCCAACTGGAGACCATTTCCACCTTCCGCCCACAGGTGGCCTTGTGGTTAAATCTGACTCCCGATCACTTGGATCGTTATTCGTCAATGAAGGAGTATCGCGAAGCCAAATTACACATTTTTGACAACCAGACCTCTGAGGACTTTGCCATCTGTAACGCGGTTGATGATCTTCCCAACCTCGCTGCGAAAAAGATCACCTTCAGCGCCTACGGGCACGCGGCCGACTTCAGCATCGTCAATCAATGCATCGCTTATTGCGGCGACACAATTGCGCGGCTCGATTCCTTTCAACTCACAGGCCTGCACAACACTGAAAACCTGATGGCCGCCCTCGCCACTGGGAAAGTCCTCGGACTAACATTTCCAGATTTGCTGCCTGCATTGCAAAATTACCGGCCCTCGCCGCATCGCTGCGAGCTAGCCGCCACCGTCGATGGCGTGCGCTATATTAACGACTCGAAATCCACCAACGTCGATTCACTGGCGAAAGCACTAACATTAGATCAGGGGAAAGTAATCCTCATCGCGGGCGGCAAGGACAAGGGATTCGAGTTCGGTTCGATTAGCAATCTGGTTGCTGAAAAAGTCTCCACTGCGATCCTTATCGGAGAAATGGCGGATCGCATTTACCGGGACTGGAGCGGCACCGTTCCCTGTCTGCTAACATCCAGCTTGCAGGATGCCGTTCGGCAGGCGCATACTCTCGCGCATTCAGGCGACACGGTGCTATTTTCCCCCGGCACCTCCTCGTTCGACATGTTTCGCGACTACGCCGATCGCGGCGAGCAATTTCGTCAGGCAGCCCAGGCACTTTCCAACACCACATCCACATTATGAACATCAAGAACTTGTTCCAAAAAAAACCGCCCAAGAAAATGAACGCCACCACGAGGCGCGCCACCATGCCAATCGTGGAGGACTACGACACCGACGAACCTAACGTCCGATTATCGCGAGCGTTTCTAGTCGTCATGCTGCTGCACGTCGTGGCCGTCGGCGGCATTTTTGCTTTCAGTTCGCTTAAGAAAAACACTCCGGTTCCCATGGATGCGCCGCTAGCGGATTCTCCATCGAAAGCTGGCGATCTGCCCGCCGAC
This sequence comes from Chthoniobacterales bacterium, assembly GCA_038230215.1. Lineage (GTDB taxonomy): Bacteria > Verrucomicrobiota > Verrucomicrobiia > Chthoniobacterales > DASVRZ01 > DASVRZ01. The sequence continues at coordinate 313,800 of JBBRNR010000003.1, forward strand.
AATCGGCTCTACGTCGTCTCCACTAACGACACTTTGGGCAGCATCGCCTCCACTTTTGGACTCACGCGTAACGATTTGGAAATGGCCAACCATCTAACAGAGTCGAGTTCCATTAAAATGGGTGACAAACTCATCATCCCGACCAAATCCACCGCGCAGCCTGTGCCGCTTAATGTGCAAAAGCTCCTTCAGCTTTCACAGAACAACAAGACTGAGCCTGCATCTCCGACAAAGGTTAACACCACGATTCCAAACGCTTCGAAAATAATCGCGGCAACCGAAACGGTAGCCCCGGCGACAGGCAAAATCTACGTCGTTCAAAAAGGCGACAATCCCGTGCTCATCGCCAAGCGCCAAGGCGTAAAATATGCCGACCTATTAACAATCAACAAAATCACCGATCCCAAAAAACTACAGATCGGCCAGAAGCTAATTATTCCCCAGAAATAAAACGATGCAGTCCCGCGGAGTTTATTTGTTAGTCGTTGCTGTTCTCGCTGTCATGACCGTCGGACTCGTCATGCTTTCCAGCACGGGCGCGTTCGCAGCGGACAGCCATGGCGACACCTCCAAATTCCTCCGCCTGCAATCGGCCTGGCTCGCCATCGGACTCGTCACCGCCGTTATCGTATCGATGACGGATTACCACCTTTGGCAAAAGCTCTGGCCGTGGCTGCTGGGGCTTTCCATTCTCCTATTGATTCTTTGCCTGCCGCCATTCGGCCACAAAATCAACGGCTCCTACCGCTGGATTCGGCTCGTAGGCTTCAGTTTTCAGCCATCGGAGCTGGCGAAGCTGGCCAGCGTTATTTTCCTGGCTTCCTGGTTCACTAAGCATCAGGACAAGACCACGACTTTCGTTCACGGATTCGTCATTCCGCTCTGCGTGATCGGCGTGATGCTGCTGCTGATTGTTAGGGAAACCGATCTCGGCGCTACCCTGCTCATCGCCACCACGATGTTTTGTGTGATGTTCGTCGCGGGAAGTCGGTTGCGTTACTTCATGCCCATGTTAGTCGTTGGCGTGCTGGGCGTCATTGTCGTTGTTAGTAAAATGCCTGAGCGCGTCGATCGCATCCTGGCCTTTCGTGATTTGGAAAAATACAAGGAAGCCGACGGTCTCCAGCAATACGCTGGCCTGACCGCGCTTGGTTCCGGCGGAGTGGAGGGTCTTGGCCTGGGCAATGGACGTCAAAAATTGCTCTACCTCCCCTTCGCCCACACCGATTTCATTTTCCCAGTGATCGGGGAGGAACTGGGGCTTTGGTTTACCCTCGGAATCGTCTCGGCCTATGTGGTGATGATTCTCTGCGGAACAATGATCTCCCTCTGCTCGCGAGATCATTTCGGAATGCTGCTCGGCTTTGGCTGCGTCATGCTTTTAGCCATTCAGGCTGCGGTAAATATTGGCGTTACCACCGCCCTGCTTCCCAACAAAGGCATGCCGCTCCCATTTGTTAGCTATGGCGGATCGAATCTCTGCCTCTGCCTGCTTTTCATCGGGATTCTCATCAGCATTCATCGTCGCAGCGAAGTGACGACGCTGGCCTCCATCCCTAAGGTACTCGCTGCAAAAACCCGCAGGACAATTCGCATGTAACTCCCATGAAAGTCGCAATCGCATGTGGAGGCACTGGTGGCCATTTATTTCCCGGACTGGCTGTGGCCGATGTTCTCCTCGATCGCGGGCACGAGGTGCTGGTTTTCATCTCTGAAAAAGAAATCGACTCGCTCGCCACGCAGGGCCGCGACGATCTGCGGCTCGAGAAACTCCCCTCCGTGGGAATGCCGCACGTCTTCTCGCCGGCGATTGCGAAATTCTTTGTCAAATTCTACGACAGCTATCAGAAGTGTCGGCAAATCTACGATTCCTTCCAGCCCGATGCCGTGCTTGGCATGGGCGGATTCACCTCGACCGCTCCCATTCTGGCCGGGCGCACACGCAAGATTCCCACATTCATCCACGAGTCCAATGCGATTCCCGGAAAAGCTAGTAAACTCACCGCCCGTGTGTCTTCCATAGTATTGTTAGGTTTCTCGGAATGCGCCACATTCTTCCCCAAGTCGAAAACGGAAGTCACTGGAACGCCCGTTCGTCACAGCCTCCTAACACCGGTTGACCGACGCGCGGTCCTAACCAAATTTGGCCTACGCGACAGTGTTCAAACACTGCTCATCATGGGCGGAAGCCAGGGCGCGCAAGGCTTGAACCGCGCCGCGTCGGCTGCCGTCGCCACGTTTCCTGCGGACGAGTTGCAGGTAATTCATTTCACCGGCAGACGCTGCGAAGACACTATGCGCGCCGAATACGCTAGCCAGGGTCGCGCGGCTTACGTCGCGGCATTTCATCACGACATGCAGGAGGCGTATTCCGTGGCCGATTTAGCTATTTCCCGATCCGGCGCGGCCAGTCTCACGGAGCTTTCCCACTTCGGACTTCCCTCGGTGTTGATCCCATTTCCTTATGCGTCAGAGGATCACCAAACCTTGAACGCGCAGCTCTTCGTGCGGGCGGGCGCGGCGATTCTTTGCAAGGAGGAAAATGCCATTGCGGGCGACCTTGCCGACGTCCTGCGCCGACTGATTGCCAAGCCCGAACTACTGTCGGCGATGGCGACCAAAAGCAAAAACTTTGCCCGCGACAACGCCGCCGCGGCGGTTGTGGATTTGATCGAACAGCAATGCCAGCGATAGTCTCTTGTCATGTCTAACATCGCCGCCCTGACGACCATTTTTACAGGTTCCGCGCGCCATATTCATCTGCTGGGCGTCGCCGGTTCGGGCATGAGCGGCATCGCCGGTTTGCTGCTCGCCCTGGGACATCGCGTGAGCGGCTGCGACCGCACCTCCAGTCGCGAAGTGGAGCGGCTGATCGGACTTGGACTCCACTTTCACCCAAGCCAAACGGCGCTCTCGGTGCATAACGCGGAGTTCGTGATCTACTCGTCGGCCATCAAAAGCGGCAACCCCGCCTACGACGAGGCTATCCGGCTTTGCGTGCCGTTGATCCGCCGCGCCGAAGCATTGGCCGCGATCATGAGCGCCAAAAAAGGCATCGTCGTCGCTGGCATGCACGGCAAAACCACGACCTCGGCGATGGCCGCGCACGTCCTGCGCGTGGGCGGCTTGCGACCGTCGCATTATGTCGGGGCCGAGATTCCCATCCTGGGTACTAACGCCTACTGGGATGCGACTGGAGAAAATTTTGTGGTCGAAGGCGACGAGAGCGACGGCACGCTGGTAAACTATCACCCGCAGCACGCCATCATCCTAAACATCGAGGAGGAACACCTCGACTTCTATCGCGATCTCGCACACATCGAGTCGGTCTTCGAAACACTCCTCGCGCAGACGCCGGGCATGATCGTTTATTGCGGCGACGATACGAATGCGACTCGACTCTGCAGCCAACGACCCGGAGCGATTGCCTATGGCTCTGGGGATAATTGTTTCTTCCGCTACACCATCGTGACGACAGGAAATTTTCAGACGACTTTCCATGTTAGTCGCGATGGAAAAGCTCTCGGCAGCTTCATACTAAACATCCCCGGGGCGCACAATGTTAGCAACGCTACCGCCGTCATTGCGCTCGCTCACGAACTCGGTGTGGAAACGCGAAAAATTGCCGAGGGACTGGAAAATTTTCGCGGCGCGCGCCGCCGGTTCGAGGTGAAATACAACGAGCGCGACATCCGGGTCGTGGACGATTACGGGCATCATCCCACCGAGGTGAAAGCCACTCTCGCCACCGCGCGCACCGAAGGCGCAAAGCGGATCATTGTGATGTTTCAACCCCATCGCTACACACGCACAGCGGCTTTGAAGGACGACTTCGGCCAGGCTTTCACGTTTGCGGACAAAGTCTATGTCACCGACATCTATGCCGCAAGCGAGACGCCGATCCCTGGCATCAGCGGCCAGACCATCGTCGATGCCGCGCAGGCTCTGGGGATGACTAACATTTTTTATCGCCCGCAAAAAGAGCGGCTCTGGAAAGAGATCGCACCGCAACTTACTACAGGCGACATCGTGCTCAGTCTGGGCGCGGGCGATATTCACGAGCAAGGCACGCGTCTGATCGGCGACCTGCGACGTGTGGATGAGATTGAGGCGCTCACTGGCACCAGCACGGCCAGACTTTACGAGCCGCTCGCGCGGCATACTACGTTGCGAGTCGGCGGTCCGGCGCAATATTGGGTGGAACCGCAAACCGAGGAGACTTTTTCCGCGCTGATCCGCTACGCGCATACTAACAATCTCGCTTTCATGGTCGTCGGACGCGGCTCCAATCTGCTCGTGCAGGACGGCGGAATACCCGGGATCGTCGCACACCTGAGCGCGGGAGATTTTTCGCAACTGTCGGTGGATGGACTAACCATCACAGCCGGAGTCGGAGTCCGTCTGAAGCAACTCGCCGCCGCCGCGAAAAATGCTAACATTGGCGGCTTCGAGTGGATGGAGGGCATTCCCGGAAACGTGGGCGGCAGTCTGCGAATGAACGCTGGAGCAATGGACAAAGACACATTTTCCCAAGTGGTTAGCTTTCGTTACCTCGATCATTTCGGCCAGTTCCACGAGGTCACTCCCAGAGAAGTGGAGGTGCGATATCGGAGTGTGCCGCTGCTTGCGAAAAACTATGCGGTGTCAGCCGTTTTCCAAGGCCAGCAGGGCGATCCTGCGGAAACCGAGCGCCTCCTGCGCATGTCGATGGAGAAACGTAAAACCAGCCAGCCGATCGCGGCCAGCGCGGGTTGCATTTTTAAAAATCCAGCCGAACTTCCCGCCGGCAAACTCGTGCAGGATCTCGGACTGAAAAATAGTCACGTCGGACAGGCTCGCGTCTCCGAGGTGCATGGTAATTTTATCGTCAACGATGGCGGTGCCAGCGCCGCCGATGTGATGCGCTTGATCCGCGACATTCAGCACGTAGCTCTGGCGGAGAAAGGCATCCCACTCGAGACCGAGGTGCAGATCGTCGGTGAGCCGCTGAGTTAGAAATTTTTATGAGTTTACACATTGCCGTATTGTTAGGAGGACCCGGAGCCGAGCGCGAAGTATCGTTGCGCTCCGGCAGCGCAGTCGCTGCCGCCCTACGCCAGTCGGGTCACAATGTTATCGAAGTCGACGTAAAGGATGAAAATTTCGTGCTGCCGCCTAACATTGACATCGCATTTAACGTCATCCACGGCACATTCGGGGAGGACGGTGTCCTCCAGGCGGAATTGCAAAAGCGCGGCGTCATTTACACTGGCGATTCGCCCGAGGTAAACCACATCGCCTTCGACAAGATTCTTTCCAAGAAAGCCTTTGCAGCCGCGGGTATCGCCACGCCTCGCAGCGAGACTCTTGTCGGTGAGGCCCGTCCCACCCTGCCTCTGCCGCTCGTCGTGAAAGCGCCGCGCCAGGGTTCCAGCGTTGGAGTTTACATTTGCAAAACTTCATCGGAGTTAGATGCCGCCCTGAAAGCTGTCACCGAGTTTGGCGAGGACATTCTAGTGGAGGAATTTATTCAAGGCGACGAGCTAACCATCGGCATACTCGGCGATCTGGCACTGCCGATTATTTTGATCTGTCCCAAGGACGGCATTTACGATTTCAAAAACAAATATCCCTGGCTCAACCCGGGGGGCGCGGCCGACCATTTCTGTCCGGCTCCGCTCGGCGACGCACTAACCAGAAAAATCCAGTCACTCGCCTTGGCGGCGCACCGATCGCTGGGTTTGAAAGTTTATAGTCGTGTGGATGTTCTTTTATCTGGTCAGGGCGAGCCGTTTGTGTTGGAAGTTAACACCGTGCCGGGAATGACTGAATCGAGCCTTTTGCCAGAAGCAGCCGGAGTGGCGGGCCTCGGCATGGCGCAGCTTTGCGAGCGCATTATCGAACTCTCCATGAAACGCCTGAAAGGAGACGCGGCATGATGTTCGAGGCCAGAACCAGTGGCGCTCCCCGGCAGAACAATCGCCGCGGCATTAACAAGCGCCGAAAGAAGTCGCAGCATCTGCTCGATGTTAATATTCGCTCCGACAAAGCCCGGTCGCAGCGCAATCAGAGGATTGTTCTTTTTGGCTGCAAAATCCTCATTTTCGTCTCGCTCATCGTCGGTGTCATCTATGGCTGCCGCTATGGGATGAACCGGATGTTTTTCGCCAATCCTAACTATGTTCTCAACCAGATCGATGTGGAGAACGAGGGCACGCTGCCGCGCGAGCAAATCATTTATGCGGCGAAGCTAACTCGCGGCCAAAATATTTTCTCCATCTCACTTCCCGAGGCGCGCCAGGCCTTACTGGACATTCCCCAAGTGGAGGACGCGCAAATTCAACGCGCCCTGCCGGACACACTGAAGATCACAATTCGAGAGCGTCATCCGATTGCCTGGCTGGCCAGCACGCGCACCGAGGCCGATTCGCTGGATCACACCCATGCGCTGATGATTGACGCATCGGGCGTAGTGCTGAAAAGCCGCTCGATTCTGCCCGAATACTTGAGACTGCCGATTATCGCGGGTGTGCCGACGGACAGCCTGCGCATTGGGAAAAAAATCCCATCGACGGACGTGCTAACATCGCTCTCGCTGATTCAAAAGACCTCCGACATTCTCCCCGGACGATTCGAGATTGCCTGGATCGATCTCAGCAACGGCTACAGCATGGAGGTCCACGACCGCGAGCACACGACGGCTAGGCTCTCGTTCGACGACATCGACGGGCAACTTCAGCGCCTGCGTTTGCTTCTCGATTATTGCGATACGAGTCAGAAAAAAATGGAGACAGTCAATCTGCTCGTGCAGCGCAATGTGCCGGTGACTTTCGTACAGCTCGACACCACTGACCTAACATTGCCGACTATCAAACCGGGCGGCGTGCCGATACCCGTGCGTAAGGCTGTTCCACTCACCACACCTAGCAAGAAAAAGAAAATCACCAATGGCAAGGGATGACATCGTCGTTGGCCTGGAGATAGGCACCAGCAAAATCTGCGTCGTTGTCGCCGAGGATCAGGATGATGGCACCATCAAAATCCTGGGGGTCGGCCAGGTACCCTCTCGCGGTATTCGCAAGGGGGAAATCGTCGATTTCGACACAGCCCAGCAATGCCTCCACGATGCGCTCGTTGATGCGGAACAGAAATCTGACATCGAGATCGACAATGTTTTTGTCGGCATCACCGGCTCGCACATTCTGAGCTTTAACAGCCGTGGCGTCGTCATCGTTCCCGAGGAAAAAGGCGAGATCGACGAGGACGATATTGCCAATGTCAAAGCCAGTGCCATTGAGGTTAACATCCCGGCCGAGCACTCCTTTCTGCACCAAATTCTTCAGCACTACTATATCGACGATCGCGAAGGCGTGCTCAATCCGGTGGGAATTTTCGGCACTAAACTGGAAGCCGACTACCATATCATTCACGGGATTCGGAACCGCATTCATAACACGCTGCGCTGTGTGCGCGAAATTCCGCTCAGTGTCGCCGACATCGTGCTCAATGGCCTGGCCTCCGCGCAAGTCGTGCTCGATCAGGAGCAAAAAAACCTCGGCGCGCTCGTGCTCGACATCGGCGGCGGCACGACGGATTACGTACTTTATCACGAGGGCGCAGTGCGTCAGAGCGGAGTGTTGGCCGTCGGCGGCGACCATATCACCAACGATATTAGCATGCTGCTAAAAATCCCAATGGCGCGCGCGGAACGGCTCAAAATCGAGGAGGGCAGCGTCATTTTGGGCAACTCCCTTCCGGGTGAGAAAGTCCTTCTCAAGGATGAAACCGGTTTCGCCGGACGAGAGATCGAACGTGAGAAACTGAATATGATCATCCACATGCGGATGAAGGAAACTTTTGAGCTGCTTCTTCGTCGACTCGAGAACGACCCTAAATTCGAGATGGTCGGCTCCGGAGTCCACATTACCGGGGGCTGTAGTTTGCTTAAGGGCATCGAACATCTCTCGACGGAGGTTTTCGGAATGGAGACGACCCTGACTCACGCACACACGATGGCCGGCATCACGTCGGCCTTCCAAAATCCGCAGTACTCCACTGCGATTGGACTCGTCAAATACGCCCAGGCTGTTCGCTCCGAGATTCCGCAGGAAAGTCTTCTAACCAAAATCTTCAATCCCTTCAAAAAAATCTTCCGCCGCTAATCCGATGATCGAGATCAACCGTTCCCTTCTTAACACGGCGGCCAGTTTCATTCCACTCACGCGCAAGATCGTCGGCGTCGGCGGCGCGGGTTCCAGCGTGATCGACCGACTCCTTATCGACGGTGTCGATGCCGCTGATCTGGTCGCGATCAACACCGATATGCAGGCACTGTCCTCCTCGGTCGCTGCGCAAAAAATTCTCCTCGGCCACTCGCTGACCCACGGCCTCGGCGCCGGGGGCGATCCCGAAGTGGGGATGGCCGCCGCGCAGGACGCGCTGCCCGAATTGCGTGCTGCGGTTGAGGGAACACAAATCGTTTTTCTAGCTGCTGGCCTCGGCGGAGGAACAGGTTCGGGTTCTGCTCCATTCATGGCCCATGCCGCGCGCGAAGCGGGCGCGGTGGTCGTGGCGATTGTCACCCTGCCGTTTGCATTTGAGGGTAAACGGCGCAACCAGCAGGCTATTGCCGGGCTTGATCATCTGCGACAGCTTTGCCATGCGGTGATCTGCTTTGAAAATGACCGCATGTCCGAGTTAGTTGCGCCGAAAGCGGGCATCCAGCAGGCCTTCATGGCTGCTGACCAAACGATGAGCGAATGTCTCCGCGGCATTCTCGCGATGTTAGCACGTCCCGGAATCATGAAGGTGGGGCTCGACGATTTGCTTGCCGTTCTACGCAGCGACGATCCGCGTTGTCTCTTCGGCTATGGCGAAAGCGACGGCGACAATCGCGCCCACGAAGCGCTCGCCTATGCCTTGCGCAATCCGTTGATGGAACGTGGCAAGCTCCTCGAAAACTCGGGTAATGTTCTCGTGCACATCGCCGGTTCCTCGAATCTAACATTGGCCGAGGTTGAGATTCTGATGAATGAACTCAACCGCCACATCGGAGAGGAGACACAACTATTGCTAGGTACTAGCATCGACCCACGACTCGGCGGAAAACTTTGTGTCACTCTCATGAGCACGCGGGGCCAGGCGTATTCGGTCGTGAGCACACCAGTCGCAATGCCATCAATGGAAAGAACGCCCGCTCCCATCGCTGACGTGGGCATCCCTCAGATTGCAGCGCTGCTCCCGGAAGATGAAGCTCCTGAGCACGTTGCATCGCGACCCACTCTTATCGCACGCGCGCTGCGTCCCGTTTCCGAACCAAAAGCACCCGCTCCCGTGCCGGAGAAAACCAAGGAAGTGAAACAGGAAGTGCTCCAGTTTGAGCCTGTCTCTCGTGGCCGTTTCGAGAAAAGCGAACCCACGATCGTGGAAGGCCACGACCTCGACGTTCCGACGATTCTTCGCAAGGGATTCCGCGTTTAAGGCGTGTGTGTTGCGTCCTTTTCTTGATTCTCCAACCGAGATTTTTCTTCCATGGTATTCTGGCGGATTTTCATCGCCCGCTCCCTGGCCCTGAGAAATGAAGGCACTGCGATACTTGCCATCAATGCCACGAGATACACCAAGATCAGATTACGCAGGCTGAAGAGAGCGAAGACTCTGGTCAACGGCGCACTAAATCTCTAATCCAGTAGGACTTATTTATGGCGGCCCAGCGTTTTGTGATTATTGGCGGTGGCATAGTCGGGCTGGCGACGGCGTTGAAATTGCTCACGAAGCGGCCGGAGTTGGGTGTTACTCTGCTAGAGAAAGAGACGCGCGTGGGAAATCATCAGAGCACGCATAACAGTGGCGTGCTGCACGCGGGACTCTATTATAAACCCGGCTCGCGCAAAGCGCGTCTGGCGGTGCGTGGAATTCGCGAGATGATTCGCTTTTGCGAGGAGCAAGGGATCGCGCATGAGATTTGCGGGAAGCTGGTCGTGGCGACGAACGCGGAAGAAGTGATTCGACTGAGGACTTTATTGGAGCGTGGCCAGCAGAATGGTTTGCATGATTTGCAATGGCTGGAAGCCGGGGCGATGCGCGAGATCGAGCCGCATGTGGCCGGTGTCGCGGCCGTGCGTGTGCCCGAGGAGGGAATCGTGGATTATCGCGCGGTCTGCGATGCGATGAGCCGGGAGATTGTTAGGAAAGGCGGACAAGTCGAGTTGCAGTCGAATGTAACTCGCATCGCGCCGGACGGAGCTGGATGGAAAATCTCGGCGGAACAAAAGGAACACGCGGCCGATTATTTGATCAACTGCGCCGGGTTGTATTGCGATCGCATTGGAATGTTAGCCGGAGAAAATCCCGAGGACCGGATTTTGCCATTTCGCGGCGAGTACTATCAGTTGCGGACGGATCGGACTCATCTTGTGAAAAATCTGATTTATCCGGTACCGGACCCGAAATTTCCATTTCTGGGGGTGCATTTCACAAGGATGATTCACGGCGGTGTGGAGGCTGGACCAAATGCCGTGCTGGCGCTTGCGCGCGAAGGTTATACTAAAACTCGCATCTCGCTCCCGGACTTGGCGGACGCGCTCTCGTTTCCTGGTCTCTGGAAGTTCATGGCCCAGTATCCGCGAATGTGCTGGGACGAGACGTTGCGCTCGTTCAGCCGCCGACTCTTTGCGCAATCTCTGCGGAAGCTGGTGCCCGAGATTGAAGAATCCGATCTGACTCCCGGTGGTGCCGGGGTTCGGGCTCAGGCGATTTCGCCGAATGGGGAATTGGTGCAAGATTTTTGTTTGGTGCAGAGGGCCAATGCGCTGCACTTGTTTAACGCCCCGTCGCCTGCGGCAACGGCTTCGCTGGCAATTGGCGGCGAAATCGCGGACCTCATTTTTCAGTTGAGTTCCATTTGACTCTGCCGCCAAAAAACAAAGAGCCGGATCTCGCGATCCGGCTCTTGTTTGAATGATTTCGTTGAGACTTACCCGACCGCTGGCTCGAATTCCTCAACTTCGTCCTGTTCTTCGCTGACGTCTTCGAAGGTCTCGACCATGTCCACCGTCTTTGCGTTGCGGTAGCCGGGAAAGCCGGTGCCCGCTGGGATGAGATGGCCCATGATGACGTTTTCTTTGAAGCCGCGCAGGATGTCGATCTTGCCCAAGGTCGCCGCTTCGGTAAGGACGCGGGTGGTATCTTGGAACGAGGCCGCAGAGATGAACGAGTCGGTCTCAAGCGAGGCTTTGGTGATACCAAGCAGAACAGGACTGGCTTCCGCAGGCTTGCCGCCTTTTTCGACGACGCGAGCGTTTTCAGCCTCGAATTCAAGACGGTCAATTTGATCTCCCCATAGGAAACTGGTGTCAGCGGGCTCGGTGACTTTGACCTTGCGAAGCATTTGGCGAACGATGATTTCGATATGCTTATCGTTAATTTCAACGCCTTGCAGTCGATAGACTTCTTGGACTTCGTTGACAAGATGCTCTTGGAGCGCCTGCGGTCCGCAAACGTCGAGGATGTCGTGCGGCGGAACGGGTCCGTCGGTGAGCTGGGAGCCTTTCTTCACGAAATCACCCTTGGTAACGATGATGTGCTTGGCGAGCGGGACGAGGTGTTCTTCCTCGGCACCGGTGTCGGCGTCCTTGACGATGATTTTGCGTTTGCCGCGAACGGTTCCCGCAATCTCAACGACACCGTCGATCTTGGCGATCTCAGAAGCGTCTTTCGGACGGCGAGCCTCAAAAAGCTCGGCGACACGGGGGAGACCACCAGTGATGTCCTTGGTTTTTGCGACTTTACGCGGTGTTTTAGCGAGGAGTTGGCCGCCCTGCACTTTCTTGCCTTCGGCCACAGAAATGTGGGCGCCGGCAGGAATGGAGTAACTGGCAATGATCTCACCGTTCTCGCCGATGATGACGATTTGCGGGTGAAGATCCTCTTTGTGTTCAATGACAACGGTGCCTTTAACTCCCGTTTGCTCGTCCACGTCGGTTTTGACGGTGACGCCACGGATCATGTCGCGGAATTCGACGATACCGGGTTTCTCGGTGAGAATCGGAACGTTATATGGATCCCATTGCACCAGGGTATCGCCAGCTTTGACCTTGCTGTTATCGGCGAAGGCAATGACCGCACCGATGACGACGTTGTGTTTTTCCAACTCGCGACCATCTTCAGCAAAGACAGCGACGGAGCCATTTTTATTGAGGACGATCCAGTTGCCGTCAAGCGATTGAACGACGCGAAGGTCGATGAAACGAATTTCGCCTTTGTTTTTCGCCTTGATGATGGGCTGTTTGAAGGTCTGCGAGGCGACGCCACCAATGTGGAACGTACGCATCGTGAGCTGGGTGCCGGGTTCGCCGATGGACTGGGCGGCGATGATGCCGACCGCTTCACCGAGGCGAATGAGCCCGCCAGTGGCAAGGTTGCGACCGTAGCAGAGGGCGCAGACGCCGCGGCCGGTTTCGCAGGTGAGCACGGAACGGATTTTGAGTTGTTCGACGCCTAATTTATCAATCGCGTCGGCAGCGTTTTCATCGACCATTTGATTGGCTTTGACGAGTGTTTTGCCGGTAACGGTGTCCTTAATGGTTTCGCAGGAAACGCGGCCGATAATGCGGGTTTTGAGATCCACAACTTCCTCGTCGCCTTCGTAAATCGGGCGAACGACGATGCCATTGGTCGTGCCGCAATCGGGCTCGTTAATGATAACGTCCTGGGACGCATCGACGAGTTTGCGAGTGAGGTAGCCGGAGTCTGCGGTCTTCAAAGCCGTGTCGGAGAGACCTTTACGGGCGCCGTGAGTGGAGATGAAGTAATCGAGAACGGAGAGACCTTCGCGGAAGTTTGCGGTGATTGGGCGCTCGATAATATCGCCGGAAGGCTTGGCCATGAGGCCTCGCATACCACCAAGCTGGTTAACTTGGGTGCGGTTACCACGAGCGCCGGAATCGACCATGAGCCAGACCGGGTTGATTTCCTTGCGGCCTTCGTTGTGCTGCAAGGTCCGGAACATGACGTCCGAGATGGCGTTGCCAGCTTGGGTCCAGATATCGACGACTTTGTTGTAGCGTTCGCCGGGAGTGATGATGCCGGAGCGGAATTGCTTTTCCACAACGCCGACTTCCTTGCGGGCATGATCGATGGATTGATGTTTTTCCGGTGGAATAATCATGTCCACGATACCGACGGAAACGCCGGCCTTGGTTGCCCAGCGGAAGCCGAGTTCCTTGAGCAAGTCGAGCGATACGACCGTTTCCTTCTGACCTGCTACTTGGTAGGTGCGGAAAATGACGTCGGAGAGCTGCTTTTTAGAGCAGGTTTTGTTGAAGAAACCAAGGTTCGAAGGCCAGATCTGGTTGAAGAGAACGCGGCCAGCAGTGGTTTCCAAAATGCGAGCGGTGGTGTCGCCATAATGGCTGACCTTGCCGAAATCCGGGTTCTTAAGGCGCACGCGGTCATGCACCTTGACCTTGCCGTCGGCCATCGCAAACTCGACTTCACCAGCGTCTGCGAAGAGGGGCTTGCGTGGTTCGGCACTACCGTCGGTGATTTTCCGAGGTTCCTGCGTGAGATAGTAGCAACCAAGAACGATGTCCTGCGAAGGAGTCATCACGGGCTTGCCGCTGGAAGGCGAGAAGATGTTATTTGTCGCCAGCATGAGCAGGCGGGCTTCCATCTGGGCCTCTACCGAGAGCGGAACGTGAACGGCCATCTGGTCACCGTCGAAGTCGGCGTTGTAAGCCGTGCAAACAAGCGGATGAACGCGGATTGCTTCCCCTTCGATCAACATCGGCTCGAAAGCTTGGATCGAAAGGCGGTGCAGTGTCGGCGCACGGTTGAGAAGGATCGGGTGTCCCTTGGTAACTTCATCAAGGATGTCCCAGACTTCGGGAGTTTGTTTCTCGATAAGTTTTTTGGCACTGCGCACGGTGTGCACGTAACCCATTTCCTTGAGGCGGCGAATAATAAATGGCTCGAACAAAACGAGTGCCATTTTCTTCGGCAAACCGCATTGGTGGAGCTTCAGCTCAGGTCCGATAACGATGACCGAACGACCCGAGTAATCGACACGTTTCCCGAGCAAGTTTTGACGGAAACGTCCGCCTTTGCCCTTGAGCATGTCGCTAAGCGACTTGAGCGGGCGGTTGCCGGCACCAGTGACAGCGCGACCGTGACGACCGTTGTCGAACAACGCATCGACAGCTTCCTGCAACATGCGTTTTTCGTTGCGAATAATCACGTCCGGCGTTTTCAGCTGGAGGAGATTTTTCAGACGGTTGTTGCGGTTGATGACGCGACGATAGAGATCGTTCAAATCGGACGTGGCGAAACGACCACCTTCGAGCGGAACGAGCGGGCGCAGGTCCGGCGGGATGACGGGCAAAACAGCCAGAATCATCCATTCGGGACGGGAGTGAGACGACGCAAAGCCTTGAACGAGCTTGATGCGTTTAGCCAGTTTCTTACGAATCTGCTTGGACTTGGTGTTGCCCATTGCTTCTTCGAGTTCTTTCGCGAGAGTCGCGAGATCGGCGAGAGATAGAAGGGTTTTAATCGCTTCCGCGCCCATTCCGGCGACGAAATTGCCTTCTCCATATTGTTCGACGGCTTCACGATACTCGGCTTCGGTCAGAAGTTGGGTCTTGGTGAGCGGAGTCTGACCCGGATCGATGACGATGTAATCCTCGTAGTAAATGACGCGTTCCAACTGGCGACCGCTCATATCGAGCATGAGGCCGATGCGGGAAGGCATGCACTTGTAGAACCAAATGTGGGAAACAGGAACGGCGAGTTCGATGTGGCCCATGCGCTCGCGACGAACGCGGCTCAAGGTAACTTCCACGCCGCAACGGTCGCAAATAACGCCCTTGTGTTTGATGCGTTTGTATTTGCCGCAGGAACATTCCCAGTCGCGAGTGGGACCGAAGATGCGCTCGCAGAACAAGCCGCCTTTTTCGGGCTTGAACGTGCGATAGTTGATCGTTTCGGGATTTTTCACCTCTCCACGGCTCCAAGAGCGGATGGAGTCAGGCGACGCGACATTGATTCCCACTTGGTCAAATCCGACCGAGCGTTCTTCACCTAAAATTTCACGGAGATTGGTATCGAGCATAGTTTATCTGGTAACTGGCGTGTGGAAAAACTGGGAGTTCCGCCTCCAATTAGGAAGCGAGTAACTCCGTCTGGCCGGGCGCTTTGCCGCCGACTTTGAAGTCGAGACAGAGGCTCTGCATTTCTTTGACGAGCACGTTGAAGGATTCCGGCGTGCCGGCTTCGAGCGAGTTGTCGCCTTTGACGATGGATTCGTAAATCCGGGTGCGTCCTTGGACGTCATCCGATTTCACCGTGAGGAGTTCCTGCAAGGTGTAAGCGGCACCGTAGGCTTGGAGTGCCCAGACCTCCATCTCACCGAAACGCTGGCCACCGTATTGCGCTTTACCACCAAGCGGCTGCTGGGTGACGAGCGAGTAAGGTCCGACTGCACGGGCATGGATCTTGTCGGCAACCAAGTGACCGAGTTTGAGCATGTAGATGTAACCCACAACGACGCGTTGATCGAACTTGTCGCCAGTGCGTCCGTCGTAGAGATCGGACTTGCCGTTTTCGTTGGTCCAGGTAAAGCCATCCACTTTCTCGGCTTTGCGCAAGTATTCGCGAATTTGTTTCTCGTCGATACCGTCGAAAACCGGGGTCGCAACCGTGAAACCGAGAGCCTTGGCAGCAACGCCGAGGTGAGTCTCGAGAACCTGTCCGACGTTCATACGGCTAGGCACGCCGAGCGGATTGAGCACGATCTCGACGGGAGTTCCATCGGCAAGGAACGGCATGTCTTCCTCGGGAACAATGCGGGCAACAACGCCCTTGTTTCCGTGGCGACCGGCCATTTTGTCACCGACGGAGAGCTTGCGCTTGCTGGCGATGAAGACTTTGACTTCCTTGATGATGCCGGGGTCAATGTCGTCGCCGCTTTCGACGCGATCCATCGAGCGCTCTTTTTCGAGTTCGAGCTCCTGAAACTTTGGCTCGAATGAAGAAATGATCTCGCGGATTTTGTTTCTGATCGGACTTGGATCGATATCGATGTGATCGTAAACGCCAGCCAGCTTGCGGAGGAGGGTTTTGGTGATCTTGCGATTCGCGGGAATGATGATCTCGCCGGTCTCAGCGTTGACCACGTCGAGCGGGATTTTCTCGCCGAGAAGGACGTTGGAGAGAGACTCGGTGAGTTCCTCAAACAGTTCGTCCTTCTTCTTGCGATAATCGTCGTCGATGGTTTTGGCCTGACGCTTCGCCTCGGAAGGCGTGACTTTGCTGCGGGTGATCTCCTTGCGGGAGGACATTTTCACGTCCATGACAATTCCGTAAGTTCCTGATGGGACTGTCAGCGAAGTGTCTTTTACGTCGGCCGCTTTTTCGCCGAAGATGGCGCGCAGGAGGCGTTCTTCAGGAGCGAGTTCGGTTTCGGATTTCGGAGTGATCTTGCCGACGAGAATGTCGCCAGGTTTCACTTCCGCACCGATGCGAATGACGCCGTCTGGCCCGAGGTTGCGCAAGGCTTCTTCGGAGACGTTCGGAATATCACGGGTAATTTCTTCTGGTCCAAGTTTGGTGTCACGAGCGCCGATATCGAATTCGTCGATGTGGATCGAGGTGTAGATGTCCTCTTTCACGACTTTCTCCGAGATCATGATCGCATCTTCGAAGTTGTAGCCGTTCCAAGGCATGAATGCGACGAGCACGTTGCGACCGAGAGCGAGTTCGCCCTTGTCGGTGTTCGGACCGTCGGCGATGACCATGTTTTTCTTGATGGTCTGGCCTTTTTTGATGATCGGGCGCTGGTTCACACAAGTGCCTGCGTTGGAACGCATATATTTGCGGAGTTCGTAAACGTAAACACCGTTGGTAACATCCGTCTTCAGCTTGCGCTTGGAGTCAGGAATCTTGCCGTCTGGAGTAATAATGATCTGATCGCCAGTCACCGATGCGGCGACACCGTCGGCTTCAGCCACGATGACAGCACGCGAGTCGCGGGCGACTTTACCTTCCATACCTGTGCCGACTAGGGGCGCTTCGGATACGATCAAAGGAACTCCCTGACGTTGCATGTTCGAGCCCATCAAGGCTCGGTTCGCATCATCATGTTCGAGGAACGGGATCAATCCGGCAGCCACAGAAACGAGCTGTTTCGGAGAGACATCCATGTAGTGAACCTTGGCAGGCTCGACTTCAAGGAAGTCGCCACGATAACGGATCGAGACGGTTGGGGCGGTAAAGTTTCCTTTGTCATCCACAGGCGAGTTGGCCTGAGCAACGAGGTAATTTTCTTCGCGATCGCCTGTGAGATAATCGATTTGGTCAGTCACGCGACCGTCCACAACTTTGCGGTAAGGCGTTTCGATGAAACCGAAATCGTTGATCTGCGCGAAGGTGGACATCGAGCTGATGAGACCAATGTTAGGACCTTCGGGAGTTTCAATCGGGCAGATACGACCGTAGTGCGATGGATGCACGTCACGGACTTCAAATCCGGCGCGATCACGGCTCAACCCGCCTGGCCCGAGGGCCGACAAACGGCGCTTGTGAGTCAGTTCAGCGAGAGGATTCGTCTGATCCATGAACTGCGAGAGCTGGCTGCGACCAAAGAAGTCGCGAATGACGGCGCTCAGAGCTTTTGGATTGATCAACTTCTGCGGAGTCATGCCTTCGATGTTCACGTCGAACAAGGTCATGCGCTCTTTGACGAGGCGCTCCGTGCGAGCCAGACCCACGCGGCATTGGTTGGCGAGAAGCTCACCAACGGTGCGGACGCGACGGCTGCCCAAGTGATCAATATCGTCGAGAACACCTTCGTTGTTGCGAAGGAGAATGAGATATTTCATGGCCGCAACGAAGTCTTCCTTTGTCATGCAGCGCTCGCTGAGATCGACATTGATGCCGAGCTTTTGGTTGATCTTGTAACGTCCGACACGACCGAGATCGTATTTCTTCGGATCAAAGAACAAACGCTTGAGCAAGCCGCGAGCGTTGGCTGCAGTTGGTGGATCGCCAGGGCGGAGTTTGCGGTAAATGTCTTTGAGGGCTTCTTCCTCGTCGTGCGCAGGATCTTTCTTAAGCGCCTTGATGATCGAGTCGTCTTTCTTGATATCGACAACTTCGATCTCAGTGATGCCGAGGGAAAGAATCTGACGGATGGTCGCCACCGTGAGCGGCTCAAAAGCGCGGGCAACGGTGATTTCTCCGTCGCGAACGTCTGCGGTGAGCACCTTGGTGACAAGATCCTCATCTTCGAGCTTATCGTTGATGGCGAGTTTTTCGACATCATAGAACAGCTTGATGATCTCCTCATCCGAGCCATACCCCAATGCACGCAGGAACGTAGTCGCCAAAAATTTCCGACGGCGCTTGCGGCGATCGAGATAGATATAAAGAAGGTCGCTGGTGTCATACTGGACTTCCAGCCAGGAACCGCGGTCAGGAATGATGCGGAAGCTGTGAAGCAGCTTGCCATTCAAGTGGACAGTCGATTCAAACGCGATACCAGGAGAGCGATGCAATTGGGAAACAACGACGCGCTCGGCTCCGTTGATCACGAAAGTGCCCTGCAAAGTCATGAGTGGGATTTCTCCCATGTAAACTTTCTCCTCCTTGACGGCTTTTTCCTCTTTGAGCAGGAACGTGACATGAAGCGGAGCGCTGAAAGTCTGGCTCTCGCGCTGCGATTCCATGGAAGTCAGCTTGGGCTCGCCGATTTCGTAGCTGGCAAAGTCGAGAACGATTTTATCGTCATAGCTTTGGATCGGAAAAACTTCCTTGAATACGGATTGAAGTCCGGTGTTTTTACGTTTGCTGGGCGGAACGTCTTTTTGCAAAAATTCCACATAGGAATTTAGCTGCACCTCAATCAAATTGGGTGGCTCGATCGCTTCTTTGAGTTTGCCGAAGTAGATTCTTTCTGACATAGCTGTGCGGTCGGTCTGGGTTACTGATCAGCCACTCGCTGACCAGCGAGATGGGTGAGGTTTGACAAATTGGAAGTGAATTCCGAGAAAAAGCGGGAGACAGAAATAGCCCCAAAGCAAAGCCCTGTCAAATGGAGGGATGCCTTGTGGCTGAAAGTAAAATTAGGAAATGAATCCGGTTTTAAAATTTGGCTCTTTCGCGGACAGTCGATAACAGAGAATTAAAGTTCATCGCAGGAATCGCTCTGCCGACTGAAAGCAGAACAACGGTTTTGCGGTGATTGATGTTGAAAGGCGCAGTCTCAACATCGGATCGCCAGCGGCGATGGGATCGTTCCCACCGCCGCATAACGAAAAGGGATTTACTTGATTTCGACCTTGGCGCCGGCTGCTTCGATCTTTTTCTTGATCTCTTCAGCTTCCTCCTTGGTGACGCCTTCTTTGATTGCCTTTGGAGCGGATTCAACGAGGGCTTTCGCTTCAGCGAGACCGAGACCGGCCACGGCTGCACGAACTTCTTTAATCACGCCGATTTTATTGGCGCCGATTTCTTTTAGGATCACGTCGAAGGTGGTTTTCTCTTCCACGGCTGCGGCGGCTGCACCACCCGCTGCAGGAGCGGCTGCGGCGACAGGAGCGGCTGCGGAAACGCCCCACTTCTCTTCGAGGGATTTAACGAGGTCGGCAACTTCAAGAACGGTCAAGCCGCTGAGTTGCTCTACGATTGCACTGGTATCTGCCATAACGATGTTTTTTCTAACGGTATCGGTGGTGTCTCAAAGCTTTGAGTCGATTAAGACCAGCAGCCGCTGGTCCGCCGAGGAACCCTTTGTTGTTTGTTGTTTGTTTTTCTCAGTGCGACCTGGCTTTCGACAGACCGCAAAAATTTTGATTCGAGTTGAATTAGACTGCGGGAGTTTCAGCAGTAGGAGCGGCGGCTTCAACAGCGGGAGCTTCGGGCGCGGTTTCAGCCGCAGGTGCTTCAGAAGCGACTTCGGCAGCAGGAACTTCTGCGGCCGCTTCTGGAGCCGGAGCGTTTTCGCTGTCCTGTTTCGCCTTGGCAGCGAGCAAACGGGCGAAGCTGGCGGCAGGCTCGTTGAGCGTGCGAACCAGCTTGCTGGCTGGAGCGAGCAACACGCCGAGGAGCGTGGCGCGAAGAACATCCTTGGAAGGAAGGTCGGCCAGCGACTTGACTTCGTCGGCGGAGAGCAACGCGTTATCCAAGACGCCCAACTTAACGACGGGCTTCTGGAATTCCGCATTGAAAGTTTTGAGTACCTTTGCAGCCGCGCAGACGTCGGATTCACCGGTCACGATGGCAGTCTGCCCCGCGAGCGATTCGCTGAAATCAGGATAACCGAGTTCAGTCGCAGACTTCTTCAGAAAGGAATTTTTAACGACGTGGCACTCGGCTCCGACACCAGCGAGGCGGTTGCGGAGTTCCGAGAACTGATGGACGCGCAGACCGGCGTAATCAGTAACGAGGAGGAAAGGCGAGGCATTTAGCGACTTGGAGAGGTCGGCAACGATAGATTTTTTTTCGAGTCTCATGCGAGTTGAATAGAAATGTTAAATACGGAGACGCGTTAGTGTTTTAAGAACGGCGAGGCGTCCACTTTGATACCAGGCGTCATGGTTGCGGCCAGCGCGATATTATCGACGAACTTGCCCTTGGCGGCTGACGGACGGGCTTTGACGATAGCGTCAATGACCGCTTTACCGTTTTCGACGAGTTGTGCTGCGTCGAAGGAAAATTTACCCACCGGAACAGCGACGTTGCCGTTTTTATCGAGCTTGAACTCGACGCGACCCGCCTTGACTTCACGAATCGCTTTCGCGGTGTCGTCGGTAACGGTGCCAGTCTTTGGATTTGGCATCAGACCGCGAGGCCCGAGGACTTTGCCCAACTTACGGACTTCGGCCATGGCGGCAGGCGTGGCGATGGCGACATCGAAATCTTGGAAACCGCCGACGCACTTCTCGATCATGTCCTTAAATCCGACGTATTCGGCACCGGCTGCACGGGCGGCTTCTGCTGCGGAACCTTCCGCGAACACTAGCACGCGCACCAGTTTTCCAGAGCCGTGTGGAAGCGGGCAGGTGCCGCGAACCATTTGGTCGGACTGGCGAGGATCAACCCCAAGTCGGAGTGAAAGAGTGACCGTCTGGTCAAACTTAGTGGGTTCAAATTTCTTCAGGCTCTGCACCGCTTCTTCGAGCGAGTAAGTCTTGTCTTTATTGACGAGGGCGAGAGCGGCTTTGTAGCGTTTGGAGCGATTTTTTTGCATAGGTTTTGGCAGTTCGGACGAGTCGTTAGTCAGTTAATTGAGGTGACTCTCCTGCGGTTCCCGTTTTTGCGGGACTGGGTTTATCGTCGGACTTCAGACGCTTTGCAAATGGAAAATCGCGGGTTCCGCAATTTTTATCGCCACCGATTCTGCGACGCCAGCCAAGACCGCCACTTCCTTTTGCAATCGGACTGCCTCGACTTTGCGCGATTGCTGCAAGATTTTAGGTTCTCCGAAGTGAAGGGTAATATGCAGATCGCGGAAGCGCAGTAGATTCCAAAGATGCGGCACCAAGGTCATTTCGCCATGATATGCCATCACCTCGCCCGGATCGGCGCTGGCCATGGCATAGCGGATTCCCAGTGGAGTTACAGGGCATTGGGACTCATCGGCGGACTGCAGGAGGGAGGAATGAAAAGGCAGCACGCGGCTCCCGTCTGAACTCGTGCCCTCGGGAAAAATGACCGTGCAATAGCCCGTCGATTTTTCCATGGAATGCGCCAGCGCCAGATTCGCCGCCGCGACTGCGGATCGTTTTCCCCGATTCACAAAAATAGTTTCCGCACGCCTGGCAAACGCCCCGAATACGGGCCAGTCGGCCACATCCGATTTCGCCACAAACCGGCACGGCAGCACACTGGCCAGGGCGATGATATCCATGTAACCCAAATGGTTCGCCACGAGCAATCCGCTCCTGGGCAGCTCGCCGGTGACGGAAACGGATAATCCGAAAACCTCCGCGAATCTCTGTGCCGATTCCTGCAGCCAATGCGATGGAACTCCGCCCGTGCGCCACTGTTGCAAAAAAGCAGCCGCGAGCCGCAGTGCGCGGAAAGTTTGCCGGATCACGACCAGTAATGCGCTTGCATCCGCATCGTCATATTTTCCAGATCCATAAGAGTCAGAAAATCAATCGTCCGAAACTGCCGGTCAATGGCCGGTGCTCCGCAAATCCTGGCTCCGGCCTGTAAATACGCGCGCAGCAAGCGTGGCAGCGGCTCAGGCGTCGCTGAGTCCGTGGTTATTTTCAACGCGTAGCTTGGAAGCGGACGCGTCTGAAATTGCGCCTCCGCCAGATGGTTTAGGCGTATCGTTTCCCATGCGCCGTGCCCGAGCCGTTCATCCTGCGTGCTCAGCGAGCTGCACCCGATAAGATACCTGGCCCCCCGCTGCCGCGCATAGAGCATGATCCCGCGCCAGAGCAGATTTAGCACGGCCAGCGAGCGATGTTCCTTCGCCACACAAGCCCGGCCCAGCTCGACCAACTCCGAGCGGATCGATTCAAACGGAGAGAAATCAAACTCCGTCGCGCTGTAATACCCTAGATTGCGCCCGGCCGTCGTCCCAGTCTGCAACCGGTAAGTGCCCACCACCGCTCCCGATGCATTGTCACAGACCAGCAAATGATCGCACACCTCGTCGAAGGGATCGCAGTCCAACCCCTCCAGATAAGCCGAGTCCAGCCCCTCATTCAGTTCCAGATTAAACACGGCGAACCGCAGTCGCTGCGCCTGTTGCAATTCCTCCAGCGAATCCGCCAGTCGGGCGGTGTATCGGGCCGAGGCACAGAGAACGGTCTTTTGAGTCGAAAGCATCGTTCCCATATAAAAACTCTATGTGACAAACAGATGGAGCTCCGATGACAATTTAGTAACAAATCGCCCATTCCCATGTAACTCGAATGAAAACTGGCGCTTCCGGCGTGAATTCGTTGGAACTCCCGTTGGGCTGCATGTGTTACTGAAAGTCGGGATAAGCAGGGCGATAAGCCAACGAGAAACTGCGTAAGACAGATCGGCGGTCACAGCACGGCGGATTGTCTTTTACGCCGTTGACTCGCCGGACGGCTTTCTGCGAAAACATCCTCTCACGTTATGTCACAACCACTCACCCTCCTCGTTCTCGCCGCTGGCCTCGGAAGCCGCTTTGGCGGATTCAAACAAATCGCCCCCGTCGGCCCCAATGGCGAAGTCATTCTCGATTACTCGATCTTCGACGCCCTGCGCGCCGGGTTTGATCGCGTCGTGATGGTCATCCGACCCGAACTTGAGCAGCCGCTCCGCGAGCATTTTGCGGAATTTCTCACGCCGGACTTGCAGGTGGACTTTGTTTTTCAAGAAATGACCGACCTGCCCGAGGGCTTCGCCGTTCCCGCCGATCGTAAAAAACCCTGGGGCACCTCGCACGCTGTTCTGGCCGGGCGCAAAGTCATCATCGGCCCATTCGGTGTGATCAATGCCGACGATTTTTACGGAGCCGACTCCTACCGCGTTCTCGCCGAGAATCTCCGTAATCTTCCGCTCAACACCCAGTGCCTCGTTGGCTTTAACCTTATGAAAACCCTCTCGCCCAACGGCACGGTTTCGCGGGGACTATGCCAGGTTAATGCCGACGGCAATCTCACCAATGTCGTCGAACTCACCAAGATCGAACCCGACGGCTCCGGCGGCGCTCGCGCCCTCGACAGCGGGAGGCCCGTGCCATTGAACCCAAACGACGTCGTCTCCATGAACATGTGGGGCTTCGGCGCCGAGGTCATGGACGATCTCTGGCGGCTCTTCAGCGATTTCCTCGCGGACAGCATCGGCAACCCGAAGGCCGAGTTTTACATTCCCACCGCCGTCGATGCGCTCATCAAGGAAGGCAAAGCCACCTGCCGCGTGCGCCCGTCGGGCTCGCCGTGGTTCGGCATCACCTATCCCGAGGATAAAGCTGAAACCGTCGCCAGCATCCAGGCTCTCGTGAACGCCGGAAACTACCCAAGCCATCTGCGGTAAATCATCCGCTCGAAACGTTGCTCCGGGAGCGCACGCGTCCCGCGTGTTCTTTGAGGTGTCTCGCCTCAAAGCTTCGCGAGACGCAAAAGGGAACACGCCAACCGAAGATCGCCTCGCACCATTTCTTCCCGAGGCAAACGCGTGCGCTTCCCAGACATCGTCCCACTTTTCCGAGTCGATTCGTCAGGATTCGTGAGCTAATATCCCGCCCATGATGACACCCACCGCACGCGACTTCCTTTACGAGCTCCTCGACACCCCGAGTCCGACCGGTTTTGAAATGCCCGGCCAGCGGAAATGGGCGGGCTACATTTCCGAGTTCGCCGACAGGGTGGAAAACGATGTTTACGGCACCACCTGGGCGACTTTGAGCGGCACGCAACCTGCCGGAAAAAGCATCATGCTCGAGGCTCACGCCGACGAGATCGGATTCATCGTCAAACAAATCACCAAGGAAGGTTACCTGCGCATCGACCGCGTCGGCGGGTCCGACACTGCCACCGCCCGCGGACGCCGCGTGCAACTCCTCGGCGAAAAAGGCTCCGTGCTCGGCATCATCGGCAACACCGCTATCCATCTGCGGAAAGATTTGTCCGACGAAAAAGCGCCGAAGATTCACGAACTCTACGTCGATATCGGCGCGAGCAATCTGGAGGAGGTCAAAGAACTCGGCATCCGCGTCGGCCACCCGGCGGTTTACAGCGACTCCGCCCTGCCCTTCGGCCACAATCGCATCGTCGGCCGGGCCCTCGACAATCGCATCGGCGGCTTCATTCTCACCCAGGTCCTCGAGCGACTTGCCGCCGAACGCGGCTCGCTGGCTTCCACTGTTTACGCCGTCAACGCCGTGCAGGAGGAAATCGGCGGCCACGGCGCGCGGATGATCGCCCACCGGCTCGCCCCCGACGTTTGCATCGTGCTCGACGTCACCCATGCGACCGACACTCCCGGCATCGACCAATCCATGCACGGCGAATGCACCCTCGGCGGCGGACCATCCATCACCCACGGCACCTGCAACCACCCCGTCGTCATCGCCCGCCTGCTGGAATGCGCCCAGGCCGCCGGCATCCCCATCCAGCACGAAAGCAGCTCGCGCTACAGCGGCACCGACACCGACGTAATCTTTAATTCCAAAGACGGCGTCCCCAGCGCCCTCATCAGCCTGCCCCTGCGCTACATGCACAGCATCGTCGAAATGGCCAGCCTCGACGACGTCGAACGCGTCATCGCGCTCCTTGTAGCCTTCGTGCAATCGGTAAAACCGGGCGACGACTTCTCCCACCGGTTGTAGGGCGAGTCGAGTAACCAGCATTCATAGCTTCATGTGTTGATTCCACGCCGCGCGGATCGCCATTTGATCCACAAGACTCAAGCTGCCGAGAGGCCGTCCTAAAATCATCTTGTCCGCTGTGACTAGCCGGTCGTCCGTCGCAGCGAATACCGTCTTGGAATAACTACTAACACCCAACCCCGGCCACACCCTCGGGCCTACCTGGAATGGCTTCTTGCTTCACCAATCCCTCCGGCAGAGACCGGTATGAGGGGTTGTTGAATCAAAAAGCCATTCCCCACCACCAACCACCCAACCTTAAAAACCCAACCCCGACGATCCCACCTAAAAAAACTTCCCTCTCACATCAACCTATAACTTGACACCTTTCATAGGGGTTAGGCGTTGCGGGTGTTGTCATTGGATTCGGTAGTGAGCAGAGAACAAGCGCCGGACCCGGAGTGTTCGCTGCATCGCTTGGTTAGGCGTAGCGGTCATTTGGTGAAAGATAGGACTCCGACAGTGAGGAAAACGGTCGCCGCTGCGGCTGCAAGCAATGACAATATCGGGATGGTCATGTAGAGAAAGGAATAGGCCCATGTGCTGGCAGTCCCTTGCCGTCCACGCGGCATACAAGAACGACCAAGCGCAAAATATGCGAGCTTGCTGGCGCCTGTAGCAAACGCGTAACCGATGAGCAATCCTCCGATGGCGAAAAGGCCGATTACAACCCAACTCCCCTTCTGGTCGTGTGCTGCCGTAGCTCCCGTCAAGCCGCTGAGGAGCACTGTCAGGATTGAGCATAAGTCTGACCAGTTCAGCATAAACTTTCAGTGGTTGCTTGGGCTCCGATCACAGATGCGAGTAGCTTCGCCTAACGAGACAAAGATCAGCGACGTGCAGGGAACGGCGCGAGATGTGCGACAGCACAGCTCGTGACGAGCCCGGAGCGTTCGCTGCATCGCTTGGTTAGGTGTCATGTTACAAGAGGTTGTCCGCAGGGAGAGTATCAGGCAGGGTGGTGGTGGATCAATCAACAACCTCCTCTTATTGCTCACGATCAACATGCACGCTAACGCAGACTCACCCCTCTCGCCCGTTCCCAAATGGTTCACGAAGTCCTGGCCGGTGGCCTCACCTTTCGGGCGGCGGCCGCCGCCCGAAAGGTGAGTGAAAAAACCGTCCGCAAGTGGGTCGCCCGCGCCCGCCAGGACGGCCT
>JBBRNR010000004.1:0-329812 GCA_038230215.1 Chthoniobacterales bacterium
CAACACCGTCCAGATCGATAACTCGAAAGTCGTTACCGTCAACGGAGCTGCGCCAGCACAGGTTTACACCAACAACGCCCATTACACCGGCAGCGGCGGCGACAGCACCACGACTGGAGCCTTCGGCGGCCAGGGCGCGACTACCCAGGCCCACTCCGCACGGCCAGCCTTCTAACCATGCAACCACACGCAAAAACAGACATCATTTCGTTCCCGCTTCCCGTGATGGACGATCCGCAGACCGTCAGCTTGGGCGAGTTACGCGCGAATCGCCTGCTCGCCCGCGTACCCGGTGCAGTGCTGGCGGAAATCGCCTCGCGCATTCCCCGGGTCACCGTACCGGGGGAAAACCTCATTTTTCAAGAGGATGACCGGGGCGACTACGCCTACCTCATTCTCCAGGGAACAGTCCGCATTTCCAAACGCGGTCGCGGTGGCCAGCAGGAGACGCTGTCCTATTTGCAGGCGGGAGATTACTTCGGTGAAATGGCACTGCTCGACTCCAAGGTGCGATCCGCCCAGGCCTGCGCGGTCGATGGCGCGGTCGTGGGACTTGTGGATCACTCGACTTGGGACTTGCTGCTGCAACTCGCGCCCCAGCAGTTAATGAGTAATTTCGCCTGGTCGCTGAACGAGCGGCTACGCAACAACAACAAAAAATACATCGAGGAAATGGTCCGCACCGAACGCCTCAGTCTGCTGGGCCAGACCCTGGGTTCCGTCGTCCACGATCTTCGCAGCCCAATCACCTGCATTCTCGGGGCCATGGAAATGTTGCAGAATCGCAATACTGATCCTGAAGCGGACTGCTTCTTTGAAATGATCGGTCAAGCCGTGGATCGGATGCAGGCGATGACGGAGGAAATCATGGATTTCTCGCGCGGTGTGACACGTCTGAATGTGACTCGCCTCTCCCTGAGTCGGCTCGTAATGGAGATCGCCCGGGAGGAGGCGCATCTCTTTTCGGTGCCCCATGTAAAGCTCGACACGGAGATTTCCGGCGACGGCTGGGTCGAGATCGACCGGGCGCGCATTCAGCGCGTGATCGTGAATTTGCTGAAAAACGCCCGCGAAGCCATCCAGGCGAGCGGCACGGTCACGATCACGACGACGCGAAGCGACGATTACGCCGTGATCTCGGTGCGCGACACCGGCTGCGGCATTGAGCAGGAACGGCTGGCGTCAATCTTCGAGCCATTCGTCACTCATGGAAAAGCAAACGGCACTGGGCTCGGCCTAGCTATCGCAAAATCGGTCGTCGAGGCGCACAACGGACGCATAACCGTCTCCAGCGAGGTCGGCGTGGGCAGTGTTTTCGAGATTCACCTGCCGCTCTGCCTCGGCAGTAAGTAAGTCCGGTACCCGGAGCCAAAGGGCGTCCCGCTCAGTAGACCCGTTAGGGTCGGCATATTACAAACGGTCGAGTTGCAGTCGAATCAGGTCCGTAGGACCGGCATCGGTTCTGTGTCGCACCTACGGCGCTCATGATTTTTCCTCGCGTGCTTCTATAGATATTGGGCTCCCACGGAGCCATTCCCGGCGAGACGCCGGGAAGCGCATGCGAGATGCGTGCACTCCCGGCAGAGTCACACCCTCGCGACGGAATGCACCTCGATGGATTTCTCGAAGCCGCGGATGGTTTCGGTGGAGACGAAAGGCACTGAAAACTCACCCGCGACCAGCTTCGCTACGTCGCCGCCGATGAGGATATCCTGCTGACGCTCACGGGTTAGGAACTGGAGCCGGGCTGCGAGATTGGCCGCGTCGCCGATGACGGTAAGATCCATTTTTCTCTCGGAACCGATGTTGCCGACGACGCATTCGCCGTGGGCAATGCCGATGCCGAGAGCGAGTTGGGGTCGTCCCTGAGTGAGCCATTCGGCATTCAAAGTTTTCAGCGACGCCTGGATCGCCAGCGCCGCGCGAACGGCGTTTACGGCGTCCTGTTTCACGCCATCGCTCCGCAAATTTCCCCAGACGGCCATCATGCCGTCGCCCATGATTTTATCGAGCGTGCCGCCGTGTTCGAAGATGTCCTCGATCACGCGAGCGTAATATTCGTTGAGCTGCGCCACGAGTTCCTGGGCGTTCAACATGTTGACCATGGCGGTGAAATTACGCAGATCGGCAAAGAGCACGGTGACCTCTTTGCGCACGCCGACGAGAGACGTAAGATAGCTTTGCGGACTGTCGAGAATTTCCTTGGCGACGTGGCCGGAAACGTAACGCTCCAGAGTGGCCCGCACCCGCAGCCGCTCGAAGCGTTCGCGGGAAAGGTCGAACAAGATGCCGCCGAGGACGGTGAGCGAGAGTACAAGGATCGGCGCGGCCAGCGGAACGAGGAACCCGGCGTTATTAAACAGCAACTGCGCGACAAACCAGTAAACGATCACGATGAGGAAAAATGTGCCGAAGCGAATGCCCGAGGCGCCCGAGAGGCTGTTCAGCAACGCTCCCAGCACGGCGGCCATAGCGATGATTCCAGCCGCGAGCCACATGGTCGGCAGATGGATAAACTCCCCCGCCCGCGCCGCCGCCAGCGCGTGCAAATGAACCTCGGGACCGGACATCAGGCCGCGGGTGCCGAAAATGGCGGTGAACGGAGTCGGATGCTCATCGTGGCTCCAGTGGCCCTCGGGGCCGACGACGACGATCTTGTTTTTGAAGAAGGCGCCGCCCTGAAAATTGCTTTGCCAGAAGCTCGGCAGGAAGACCTGATAGACGGAAAAATGCGGATACGTCCCCGGCTCGCCGCTGAAGCGAAACGGCGTGCTGCCCATGTCGGGGAGCCGCAGTTGCGGGTCGGTCCGGTGCAGGATGCTGGCCGCCAGAGAGTTAAAAACCACCGTGCCGTCAGTGCGTTTGCGACTGAGGAAATCCTCAGGTGCTGCCCGGAAAAGGGCCGAGCGCACGATCCCGTCATTATCCGGCAGGAAATTGGCAAACCCAATTTGACCGTCCTGTTTTCCCGGCACCAGAAGAGTTCCACTCGGCCTGCTGAAGCTGGGAACAGGCGAGTCCACCTCGGTGAAAGTCCCGCAGATGACCGCATTGCCAGCGAAACGCTTCAAGGCCTCGGAAAACTCTGCATCCCCTCTTCCCGGCTCTGGAAAAAGCAGATCGAACGCCACCACCCGCGCGCCGGCTTTCATCAGTTTCTCGAGCAGCGCGGCATGGACCGAGCGCGGCCAGGGCCAGCCTTCCTGCATGAGCGAAAATTCGGGAATGATGTGAATCTCATCATCCAGCAGCCCGTCCAGCCGGATCGAGGCCTGATCGATGGTGAGGAGGACGATGTCGTCTGCGACGGGCGTTTTGCGGCCAAAGACGGCGCGGAGGTCCTTGGTGTAATTCTCCAGGCGCAGCAACGGGAGGAAGTTGAAGAAATTCATCAAGATTCCGACCAATCCGACCACCGCAGAGATGGCGAGGAGGAGGACGAATCGTTTCGAGGGACGCTGCATCCCCCATGCAAAGCAGGAACCGCTCCCCGCCCGGCGGAAGACGCCTCCGGGACAGAAGAAAACGGGGTCGGATCGGTCCCGGATGCGTCTCGGGATGACTTCCACAAGAATGGGAGCCTCTCCGACGGCTCTGTTTCGAATCAAAATGGGCCTGTTTTGGGTGAAAACGACCCTGTTTCCACCCAAAACGGCCCCGATGACCCTTCCTACGGCTCTTTTTCGCGTTTTCCCGTCATAGGAGCAGCGCCCAAGTCTGTAGGAGAGCCTCCGATGCCTGTAGGAGGACCTCCCAGACCCGTAGGAGAAACTCCCAGGTCCGTAGGAGCTTGGTCCCAAGCCCGTAGGAGAGCCGCCCAGATTCGTAGGAGGCCAGCCAGAGCCGAGGAAAGTTGGACGAAGCCCGTAGGAGGCCGGTCGTTGCAAGTTCCGTAACACTCGACTGGAGTCCCACTAAAAAACCACGGGTTTCTCTGGAGCCGACGACGGGATTCGAACCTGCGACCTGCTGTTTACGAAACAGCTGCTCTACCACTGAGCTACGTCGGCTTTAATTGGAGAGCGGGTTATTTCGCACAAATTGACGGTGGCGGCAAATTGATTCCGTCTCAGCGCTCCACGCAGAGGAGAATGGAACTCGGATCTTAATTTTTCTGCTCCGCCTCATCCTCCTGCTCGGCGAGTTTTTCCTCGATCCGCCGGTCGGGGATAAACCAGATAAAAGCGACAGCGATGTAGAGCGCGATGGACACCCAGACGTTGAAGAAGGCACAAACGGTGCCCACCAAATAGAGGACGGGTGAGATTTTTCCCTTCCAGTCGGAGCCGATGGCCGCGGCGAGGAGCGAGTCGGGGCCCTGCTCATGGACAATGAGCCGTTGCAAGATGTTGTAGGCCACGGCGGCCACGAGGAGGACAAAACCATAGACGGCGACAGGCGTGGGAGCGAGGTGATTTTCGCCCATCCAGCCGGTGGCAAAGGGAAAGAGCGAGAGCCAGAAAAGGAGATGAAGATTGGCCCAGAGGATGACTCCGGTGACTTTCTCGGTGGACTGGAAGAGGTGATGGTGGTTGCTCCAGTAGATGCCGACGTAGATGAAGCTGAGAAGGTAGCTGAGGAAGACGGGCAGCAATGGCTGCAACTCGGGCAGCGTGCGGACGTGGGGAATTTTAAGTTCCAACATCATGATGGTGATGATGATGGCGAGAACGCCGTCGCTGAAGGCTTCGAGCCGATGGCTGGTCATGCGGGCGAACCTAACGGCATGGGAGTTGCGGTGCAATCGCCGGAATACACAACAAAGCCAGCCTTTGCAGACTGGCTTCATTGCAATGCAGCTCAACTGTGTTTCGACTTTACAGCGTGGTGCAGAACTCCTCGAACCGGTCGAGTCCCTTCTTGATAATGTCGAGGCTGGTGGCGTAGCTGAGGCGGATCGTGCGGTCGTCGCCAAAAGCGAGACCAGGCACGACGGCGACGCTCTTTTTGCTGAGCAGACGGTCGGAGAAGTTTTGTGAGCTGAGGCCGAGTTTGCTGATGTTGGCGAGAACGTAGAAGGCACCGAGTGGTTTCACGGCAGTGACGCGGTCGATCGCGCTGATACGGCCATGCATGTAGTTGCGGCGGATGTCGAACTCGTCACGCATGTCGATGAGCGATTGCTGATCGCCTTTCAACGCGGCGAGTGCGCCTTTCTGGGCGAACGAACACGGGTTGGAAGTGCTGTGACTTTGTATGGAATCAATGGCCTTGGCGATGGCTTCGGGAGCGGCGAGGTAGCCAAGTCTCCAGCCAGTCATGGCGTAGGCTTTGGAGAAACCATTGATCGTAATGGTGAGGTCTTTCGCCTCGGGGGTGACGCTCGCCGTGCTGACAAATTCGGTGTCATCATAGACGAGTTTTTCGTAGATCTCGTCGGAGAGAATGAAGATGTCTTCCTCAGCGGCGACTTCGATAATGCCCTTGAGTTCCTCGCGCGTGTAAATCGAGCCGGTCGGGTTACCGGGGCTGTTGATGATGACCATCTTGGTGCGCGGGGTCATCGCGTTTTCAAATTCTTCGGCGGTCATTTTCCAGCCGTTTTCTTCGCGGGTCTGAACGAAGACGGGTTCAGCGCCGGCGAGGCGGACCATTTCGGGATACGACAACCAGTAGGGCGATGGAATGATGACTTCATCGCCAGGTTGGCAAGTGGCGAGAATGGCGTTGTAGCAGCTATGTTTCGCGCCGTTGCTGACGATGACCTGGCTGGGTTTGTATTCCAGTTTGTTGTCGGCGAGGAACTTGTCGGCGATGGCCTGGCGGAGTTCGGGTGTTCCAGAGCTGGGGGTGTATTTGGTAAAACCGGATTGCAGAGCCTCGATAGCAGCGGCTTTGATGTGGTCAGGCGTATCGAAGTCGGGTTCGCCGGCAGCAAAACCGCAAACGTCGATGCCCTCGGCGCGCATGGCTTTGGCTTTGCTGTCGATGGAGAGCGTGATGGAAGGGCTAAGGCTGGTGGCGCGTGTGGCTAGTTGCATAAAAGTCTAAGTGGATTGGGTTTTTGCAGGGTAAAATGGGGACCGGATATTTACAGACTCCCGTAATGGTTTTCAACCAATGGTTTCAGATTATTTTCCGTGACACGCACGATAGCCATCTCGCGCTTGGCGTTGTCGGGCGAGTCGGAGGCGTGCGCGGCGTTGACCATGATGCTCTCGCCAAACTCGCGGCGAATGGAGCCAGTCGGTGCCTTTGACGGATCGGTCGGCCCAAGGATGTCGCGGATTTTGCGAACGGCGTCGATGCCTTGATAAACCACGGCGACGCACTTCTCGCTGCCCGGTTGGATTTTCTCGGACTCGCTGCATTCACTGGGACGACGGCCCGACATGAACTTGACCAGACTTTCCCAATGGATGCGGCCATAGATCGGGCCGAGAAGGTTGCCGATGGTGGTTTTTACCTCGGCGGGAACGGTAAATCCGAGTTCCTGTTCGATGGCGAGTCCAGAGCGATTGGCAACCGGCAGTCGGCTGATTTCCTGTAAAATATCCAAGACCGGCTCGTAGAAACGTTCGGCTTGATCGACGCTCATGCGGTGGACTTTGAAAGCGATGATGGAGAGTCCGGAGCGGGAAAAAAGATCAATCACGCCCCCGGGCCGCGCGTTCGGGAACCGGAAATTATCCGGCTTGATGAGAACGAGCGTCTTTTGGACATTGCTGCCCGGCGGATAGGTAATCGCTTTGTCTAGCACGCCACCATCGGAGTCGGAATACTTCGCCCAAAGCTTGAGATTTCGCTCGGCAGAAATGGCATCGGGCGGAGCCAGAGCGGCTGGCTCGAAGTAAGCAACGTGGCCATCGGGATCGAGGACGTAATCGCCATAGGTGTCGCGGATTGTTTCGCCGCGTGTGCGTTCGTTGGCGATGTGCCCTACGACGTTGCGAATCTTGGCGACGGCGTTTTCACCACGGAAAACCAGCAGCATGACGCGAGTCGGAATCCCATGGGAGTCGGGTGAAAAATTCTTCTCCACATACGCCCGGATCAACCCCTGGGTCTCGGCGTGGCGCGGGTCGGGATCGGTGATGATGGTGGAGGCGTAGGCCTCGACGAGTTCTTTTGACGGGGCAAACATGCGACCTCCAACGAGATCGAGTCCGCTTCGGGAAATAGCCCGGGAAATGATGCCGCCGGTGCGCGATTTGCGGATGGAATGCGGCGTGATGAGTATGTAGGAAAGTTCGTCGGACATTAAAAAATAAAACCTGAAAGCTGAAACCTGAAGGAGTTACATCTGGAAGCCTTCGCCCAGATAGAGCTTGCGGCTGACGGGGTCGTTGATGAGGAAATCCTTGTCCCCTTCCCTGACGACTTTGCCTTCAAAAAGGAGATAGGCGCGGTCCACGATGCCGAGAGTTTCGCGCACGTTGTGGTCGGTGATAAGGATACCCAGACCGCTCGTGCGCAGGCTGGCGATGATCTGTTGCACTTCGGAAACGGCGATGGGATCGACGCCGCTGAATGGTTCGTCGAGCATGAGCAACTTCGGGCTCGTCACCAGTGAACGCGCGATAGTCAGGCGGCGTTTTTCACCACCAGAAAGCGTCAGCGCGGTATTTTTGGCGATGTGCTCGATGCCAAATTGCGAGAGCAATTCCTCACAACGCGCCTTGCGTTGCTTTCGGCTCAGATCGGTCGTTTCGAGGATGGCGAAGATGTTTTCCTCGACTGTCATTTTTCGAAAAATGGACTCCTCTTGCGGAAGATAGCCCATTCCCATGCGCGCGCGGCGATGCATCGGGAGTTTGGTCACATTCTCGCCTTCGAAAATAACCTGTCCGCCATCTGGCCGGACGAGTCCCACGATCATGTAGAAACTGGTGGTTTTTCCCGCTCCATTGGGTCCGAGCAGACCGACCACTTCCCCGGCGCGAACATTGACATCCACTCCATTGACTACGGAGCGTCCGCCGTAAATTTTCAGGAGTTTGTCGGTTTGCAGGAGTGGCGGTGACATCGGGAGAGTCTTTTTCTCCGATGCGCCCGTCTTGGGCAAGGTAAATCAGGAAAGAAAAAGGCGGATGAGGGGGCTGTTACTTCGGCTTTTTGTCATCCGCCGCGGCGGGCTGGATGATTGTGCGACTGCCACCTTCCGTTTCCAGGCGGCCATCTTTGAAGAGGAACATCTTTGTGCTGGCCTCGGTCGCGATGTGGGTGTTGCCGCCCTGCTGAATTTGCGGCCAGCCATAAAGTGCGATGCGTCCGTCGCCGGGGGTATAAACAGCGCGTTCGCCCTTACCGGTGGATTTTTGATCCGGACCTCCATTTTTATCTTTCTGGACGGAAACAATGTTAACATGGCCGTCGGCGTTTGCCTGCTTCATGCCACCCTCATCCTTGTTTAACTGCACCGTGAGCTTATCGCAGGTCATGCTGAATTGCGGGTCCTGTACCTGGACGTTGCCGACGAACACCGCGACATGATTTTGAGAGTCGAATGTGGCCTCGGTGGAGGCCGTAACGATGGTCGGGCCTTTGGCGTTGCTGTCGCCAAAGAGATTGAGCGATTTTTCTTGGGCTTGCAGACTGCAGACGGCGGCGGACAAGAGGGTGAGGTAAAAGAGTTTACGGAACATCGGGTGTAGGTGTTGGCGTGGGCGTGGCAGTTTCGGCTGAACGATTAAAAATTTCCATGCGGATTTGACTGAAAACGTGAGCGGAGCGTTTTTTGGAGTCAAACTCCATGCCGACGCCAGTCAAAACGAAGTCGTTGCGGCGGACTTCCACGCTGTCGTCGGATTTGATGACACTGCTGGAAAGGTCGTAAGTCGCCGTGGGAAAATGCACGAGCATGTCGCGCTGGCCTTTTTCGTCAAAGGTCTCGATCTTGAGCGCCTTCATATCGACGAGGTTTTCGTCGATGCGATTGGCAATCTCGGCGTCGAACTGCATTTTCAGCCGCCCCATTAGATCGTAGAACGGGAGGTGAATCCCTTTCACCGGTTGACCCTTGGGAATCACGATATTGATCTTGCCCGCCTGGTCGTCGAGCTGTGCGCCTTTGTCTGAGGCAGAAGCAGGCTTTTCCGCCCATGCGAGTGTGAGCGGAACCAGAAAAACTACGAAAGCGCTGAGTTTAGTCCAAGGCCGCATGGATTTTGAGTAAAGTGCTCAGGACGCCAGGAAGATCGGCGAGAGGCACTTGGTTGGGTCCATCGGAGAGAGCTTGCGCTGGATTTTCGTGCGTTTCCATAAAAATCCCATCGCATCCTGCAGCCATAGCAGCGCGCGCCAGAACCGGAGCCAGAATGCCGTCACCGCTGGTTTTGTCGCCGCCACCACCTGGGCGTTGCACGCTGTGAGTGGCATCGAACACGACCGGGTAACCTTGTTCGCGAATCCAATAGAGTGAGCGCATGTCGGCGACCAGATTATTGTAGCCGAAGGTCGTGCCGCGTTCGGTGAAGAAAAACTCCGTGCACTCGTGTGCCTGCAACTTGTCGCCAATGTTCCGCACATCCCACGGAGCGAGGAACTGGCCTTTTTTCACGTTCACCGCGCGACCAGTTTGCGCGGCGGCAATGATCAAATCGGTCTGGCGGCACAGGAACGCCGGGATTTGCAGCAGGTCGATAAATTCCGCCGCGATTTCGGCTTCTTCGGGCGAATGAATATCGGTCGTTACCGGCACGCCGTATTCGCTTCCGAGATCGGCGAGCAATGCGCAACCTTCGCGAATGTCGATCCCGCGATAGGAAGAACCCGATGTGCGGTTGGCCTTGTCGTAGCTCGCCTTAAAGATGTAACTCGCACCTACCTCACGGCAGATGTCTGCAATTTGACCGGCCATGCGACGGAGAAATGTTTCCGATTCGATGACGCAAGGGCCGAGGATGAAAAGCGGAGTGGAGCCGCCGAGTGTAAGTGAGCCAATTTGGCAGGGTCGCATGGGAGAGGAATTTCGCCCGATGCAATCAAGAGCCGTAGCTTTTGCTGAAGCGCTTTTTATTATCGGAGGAAATAGTCGTATCGGTGCTGATGGCGGGCGTCGATTCGATTTTTGGTTCCGGTGCTTTTTCTTGGGCAGAAATTTCGTAGCCGCCAGCGCCACCGGCGATTTCGTTGTAGGCGAGTTGCAAGTTTCCCAAGGCGCTGGTGATGATTTTGTCTTCCTCGGAGGTAAGGTTGCCGCGGGTTTTCTCGCGCACCATTTCGAGCTGGTCGATGAACATTTTCGCGGCTTCCAGATTCACGGTGACTTCGCCAGTCTGCGGATTCTCAAACTGACCGAGAAAAAGCGCGGCGTGTTGCGATTGCATCATTACAAATTCGATGAATCGCTGGGTCATTTCGCCCAAGTTGGTATTTTTTTGGATCTCGGCCATAAGGATGGAAGTCGAATGTTAGTTTTTCTCCGGTTGCACGGTAGCGATGACGCGGGGTTTGGTTAGGAAATATTTTTGCGCGACGCGCTTGGTGTCATCCAAATTGACAGCGTTGATGCGTTCCTCGGTGCCTAGATAGTAGTCGTAGCCGAGGTTGTAGAGTTCATTCAGCGCACAACTGTAAGCCAGCGAATCGTTGCTCTGATTTTGAATCTGCTGCTGTCCCAATAACTTCTTTTTCGCGCGATTCAACTCCGCCTCGGTGAGTCCGTCATTTGCGAGCTTGCCGATCTCTTCCAGCATCGCTGTGCGCACTTTTTCCACTTTCTTCGGATCGGTGCCGAGATAGAAAGTAAACATTCCGGGGGAGAGCCCGGTGAGCTGCGTGGTGCCCACGGAATAGGCGAGACCGAGGTTGTCGCGAATCGTTACGAAAAAACGTGAGCCTAGATCGCTGCTCGCTTCATCGATCAAGTCCAAAACGGATTTGTCCGGGCTATAAATATCGACCGATGGATAGCCGATCATCAGAATGGCCTGGGCGCGTTTCTCGTTTTTCTCAACTGACATTTCACTGGTCAACGGCGCAGGTTGCGGCGGCTTCGCGAGAGCGGGTTCGCCCTTTGGGAGTGAGGCGAGTTGCTTTTCAATCAGGGTGCGCACATCGTCGGCTTTCACGTCGCCGAAAATGGCGATGACTCCATTTTCTCCGACACAATATTCGTCGTGATAGGCCATCAGATTTTTGCGGGTAAGCTCGGTCACGCTTTCCGGCGTGCCGCTCGCCGGAATTCCGTAAGGATGGCTCGGAAATAACGTCGAGCGCAGCAGGTCGCGAGCAACGGCGTTGATCTGCTCTTTCTCCGCTTTCTGCGCGGCCAGCAAAGATTCTTTTTCACGCGCGATGATTGGCTCTGGGAACGACGGGTTCTGCAACACGTCGGAAAGCAAATCGACGATCAATGTTAGATCGGCCTTCGTCGCCTCGACATTCACGGCAAAAGAATTATTGCCTGCGTCGCTGGAAATGCTGCCGCCGACGGACTCGATGGCGTCGGCGATTTGCTCGGCGGTGCGCGTTTTCGTGCCTTTGGTGAGCACGCTGGCAAAGAGCCGGCTGATGCCTGCGGTTTGCGGAGTTTCGACTAACAATCCCGCCTTGAAAACCGCCGTCGCAGAGACCAATGGAAGTCTGCTGTCCTCGCGCACCAGCAGTCGCAATCCATTGGAGAGTGTGAACTTCTGGATCGGCTTAGCCTTGGGCGCGGTATCGACCATGCTAGCAGTAGCCAGACTGCCCGGCGGGTTGAGCGAGACCACGGTTTCATTTGTCTCGGTCAGATATTTTTGGGCCACGTCGCGTACCTGCTCGACTGTAACGCGGTTCACCGCCTCGACGTATTGACGGGAGAAATCCAAGTTTCTCGCGACGAGCCAACTGGAACCCAGATCACTGGCGCGACCTTTCGTGGTGGTGAGCCCGCCAATCGTACTGGCGAGGAAGATTTTCTTGGCGCGGTCGAGTTCGGCCTTGGTGATGCCATTTTTCGCGACCTCGGCGAACATTGCCTCGATGGCCTTTGTCGCCTCCACACGCTTGCCGGGTTCCGTCGCTGCGGAGGCGATCAGCAAACCCGGATAAGCGGGGGAATAGACCGAACTGGAAACGGAGAAGACGAGTCCCTTTTTCTCGCGCAATTCCCGGTAAAGCCGCGCGGTTCTGCCCTCGCCCATGATCGTCGCAAGCACGTCGAGCGCCGGAATGTCTGGATGATCCAGACCCGGCACGTGCCAGGCGAGCATGACGCGGCTCAGTTCGGTCGGAAATTCCTGATGCACCTCGCGTTTACCGAGTTGCGGCGGTTCGGTCGGAATGTAAACCGGCGGCAGCGCGGCGCGTGGATAGTCGGAGTAAAAAGTTTCGAGTTGCGTGTGTATCTGCGCCGCATCGACATCGCCGACGACGACAAAAGTGAGATTATTCGGCACGTAACGCGCCTTGTAATAACGCATCACGTCCTCGCGAGTGAGCGTGTTATAGACGCTCATGTGGCCTATCACGGGATAAGCGTAGGGATGCACTTTATAGGCTGTGTCGAAAAGCAGAAGGCTCGTCATGCGATCCGGATTGTCGTAGCCCATGGCAAATTCGCGGCGAATCACTTCCTGCTCCTTGGTATATTCCGCCTCGGGCAACGTCGCATTCACCGAGACATCGGCCAAAATATCCAGCGCCTTAGTCACGCCCGCCTTTGGGACTTCGATCCAATACACGGTCCGGTCGAACGACGTGTAGGCATTGATGTAACCGCCCTCGTCCTGAACTTCGTTGGCGATTTTGCCGGGGGGGCGCGTCTTGGTTCCCTTGAAAAGCATGTGTTCGAGAATGTGCGACATGCCGGCACCGATGAGTTTGTCCTCGTGAATGCTGCCGGTGTTGCACCAGGCCTGTACGCTGGCGACGGGCGAGCTGTGATCCTCCTCGACAATGATGGTCAGCCCGTTTTGCAGGACCCACTTCTGGACGTTGCGCTCCGGGACGGTGAGAGGCGCGGCGGGGCTGGCGTTGGATATTTCTGATATGGAAAACATGAGGGCGAGGAAAAGAATGAAGGTTTTCATGCGACGGGCCGATCCGAGCTTTTCGGCTCGCCGGACGAGCATTTCGTCGACGGTAAAAATGGCTCGACGAAAGCCGCATGGAAGTCGAATCCGTTTTGAAAATCCTCGATGGAATCCGTGTCGTTTTTGCCGAAGACACCAGCGTGGATCAGGTTGAAAACCATCTCGCCCACATCGCCGCAGGTCTTCACTCCCCAATAATCCAGCACCGTCGGCACCATCGGGCCAAACTCGCGCAACGCATAAAGCCGCACGCCGTCGATCAACTCAGCGGGAGTTACATGCGAGACTTCGTTAGTGCGGGTCTTGCGCTTCTGTTTCACGGTAAATTCGAGGGCTTCCTTTAGGAAAAGATAGGCCTCGCGGTCGTAGCGGGAGTCGTGTTCGAGGAGTTCGTCGAGGGCTTGGAGCAGTCCGTTTTTAGGCATGAAAGGAGGTTTAAGGGGCGAGGGAATCATCGGCGGGGGTGGCAGTTTTTACGGGCTTCACCAAGCTCGCCACCACAGTCGTGGACCGTGTGCGCAAGTGATGAATCACAGCCCCGCACGCCACGGCTAGAAGCACGGCAGCGATTAAAATTTGCTCACGGATTGTCAATGAAAACATTCGCGTGCGCAAGATACACGGCTGGCAGATATTCGCAATCTCATGAACCTGCCGCGCTTCAGTCTTGCCGCCTGGCTCCTGTGTTCGATTGGAGGCGGGCCTCTACATTCGACTGAAACTCCCCTGCCCACTCCAGTGCAAACCGCTGATCCACGGCAGCAGATGAATCAGGAAATCGCCACCTTGCGCACGGCTTTGAGTCTGATGCAACTCAGCCGCGAACAGCAGACGGACGAGCAAATCGCCGCCACTCGAAAACTCTACGATGACCTGATTGCACGCTACCCAAACGAGTCAGAGTCGCATGTAGCTCTGGGCGAATACCTGCAAGTGCTGGGTCGAAACGAGGCTGCTTACCAGCAATGGGCCATCGCACTGCAACTCGACCCTAAACGACCCGACATCCTTGCGGCGCAAGCGGATCTGCTTCTGCAAACTGGGCAAATCGTGGCCGCAGCCGACGCGTTGGAAAAAGCTGCCAGCCTCGAACCGAAAAACGCGGCTCATCTTTATGGGCTAGCCCACATTTACACGCTTTTTCGTCGCGACCTGATGGCTTCGCGACATCTGAGTGAGGATGAACTCATCACCCGCGGCACCGAATATTTTCGCCATGCTGCCGAGCTGGCCCCGGACAATCTGGCCTACGCCAAGGCTTACGCGGAGGCCTTTTACACCCAGCCCAAACCCGATTGGAATCTGGCCCGCACCGCTTGGGAATCGCTCCTCGCGCGTTCCAATGAGAAGGATTTCATTCATACCCACCTCGTCCGCATTAATATCCAACTTCACGACAAAGCTGGAGCGAATGCTCATCTCGAAGGGCTGACCGATCCCGCCTTTGCCTCGGTAAAAGCCAAACTCCAGAGGCAGGTGAACCAACTTTAGCTCCACGCAACTTCACGAAATTTTCACTGGAGACGCGGCGTTGCTCGTTTCAGGATGTGGGCTTCATGAGCCAGCCGTCACCACGCATTCCACGCCACGTCGCCGTCATTATGGATGGCAATGGCCGCTGGGCAAAGGAGCGTGGCCTGCTTCGAGTTGAAGGCCATCGTGAGGGAGCTAAAACCGTCCAACGCGTGATCGACGGCTGCATCGAGACAGGAGTCGAATTCCTCACGCTCTATGCTTTTTCCATCGAAAACTGGAAGAGACCGCAACTCGAAGTCAGCGCGCTCATGCGGCTTCTGATCGAGTTTCTCCGCTCGAGGCACCAGGAAATGTTGGAGAAAAACATTCGCCTCCGCGTCATTGGCCGCCTGTCGGATTTGCCGCTGAAAACTTTCGCGCAGGTCGAGAAATCCATCGCTGCCACCGCGCACAACACTGGTCTCACGCTCATTCTTGCCCTCAGCTACGGCTCGCGCACCGAGATTCTGGAAGCGGTGAACCAACTGATCGCGGAAGGCTCCAAACAACCCGTGACCGAGGAGCGATTCAGCCGCGCACTTTACACGGCGGACTATCCTGATCCCGATTTGCTGATCCGGACTTCGGGCGAAATGCGGCTCTCCAATTTCCTGCTCTGGCAGATGAGTTACGCGGAGATTTACGTC
This sequence comes from Chthoniobacterales bacterium, assembly GCA_038230215.1. Classification (GTDB taxonomy): domain Bacteria; phylum Verrucomicrobiota; class Verrucomicrobiia; order Chthoniobacterales; family DASVRZ01; genus DASVRZ01. The sequence continues at coordinate 15,122 of JBBRNR010000004.1, forward strand.
ACGAAAAAGCTTTGGCCGGAATTTTCTCGTGAAGATTTTCTCGACGCCATGCGGGATTTTGAGCAAAGAGAAAGGCGCTATGGTGGTATTTAGCCACAGCTTCCGATCTCTCACATGCAAACTATCCTCATTGTCGATCCTGAAACTGATTTCCTCGAGTGGGCGCAGCATCAGCTCACCACGCCCACCACCTCGGTATTGACCGCCACCACGGCCGACGAGGCCATCCGGATTTTCACCAAAGAGGAGCCGGACCTCGTCATCACCGAGACGCATTTGCTGCCTTTCAGTGGAATGGAACTCCTCGCCCGGATCCGGCAGCGCGATCCCAATGCGATGGTCATCCTAATTAGCGCGTTCGGCACCACGCAGTCCGTCATCGAGTCGATGAAGCTCGGAGCGTTTGACTTCATCCGCAAAGAGGCGCTGCCCTTTAACCTCAAGCCAGTCGTGGATGCCGCCCTCACCTCGCAGGCGGAGATGCGTGCAGCTACCGCATTCAAACCCCAGCTCACGGTCGAACAGCACAATGAGAGCATCGTTGGCCAGTCGCCCGCCATGCAGCAGGTGTTCAAAATGATCGGACGCGTCGCGCATAGCGAAGCGCCAGTCATGATCACCGGTGAATCTGGCTCCGGCAAAGAGCTCGTCGCACGCGCCATTCACCATTATAGCAACCGCAGCGAGGCCAGCTATCTAGCGATTAACTGTGCCGCAATCCCCGAGAATCTGTTGGAGAGCGAGCTTTTCGGCCACGAGAAAGGTGCCTTCACCGGAGCCATCGCCCAGCGCGTCGGACGCTTCGAGCAATGCAACGACGGCACGCTTTTCCTCGACGAAATCGGCGACATGCCACTTCCAGTCCAATCTAAAATCCTTCGCGTCCTTCAGGAAGGCGAATTCTCCCGCGTCGGGGGCAATGTCACCCTCAAGACCGATGTCCGCATCATCGCCGCAACCAACAAAACGTTGGAGCAAGAGGTCGCCAATAAACATTTCCGCGAGGATCTCTTCTATCGACTGAACGTCGTCCGCATCCATCTGCCCCCGCTTCGCCAGCGTAAAGAAGACATCCGGCTCCTCGCCGAGTATTTCCTGCAAAAAGTCTCCGTAACCCGTCACGTCCCGCGCATCCGTATCTCCGAAGAAGCCGTCCGCGTTCTCGAAGCCTACCCCTGGCCTGGCAACGTCCGCGAACTGGAAAACACCATCCAGCGCGCCTCCGTTCTCGCCACCAGCGAAGTCCTCATGCCCAAGGACATCCCACTCGGCATGGCGGCTCCCATCAACGACCCCAACAACAGTTCCTCCGGCCAGTCTGGTTCAGTCAATACCGGCATCAGCACCGTCGAGAGCGCTATCGAACTCCTTCTCAGCAAGGCGCTCGCTGACAGCAGCATCCAACTCCTTCCCTGGCTCGAACGCGAATTCACCCTCTACGCCATGCAAACCACGCGCGGCAACCAGGTGAAATCCGCCAAGCTCCTCGGCATCACACGAGCCACCTTGCGCAAACGCATTGAGCGCTACGGCATCACCAAGGAACTCAGGATTCAATAGCTGGGAAACATCCGCATCTTCTTCGGGAGCGCATGGCGTCTCGCGTGCACTTGTCGGCGTCTCGACGGGAAGCTAATCAAAACAGCGGGCAGGACGGTGCGCCCCCGAAGACTTCCCATTTTCCTCTAACATGACAGACCAAAGCTTCCAATGGCACTCCGGCGCATGGCAACCGGTCTCTGGTGTTCCGCTTACCGACCGGGGATTTCGCCACGGCATGTCGGCCTTCGCCACCGTCCGAATTTACAACAGCAAATTCGTCGTCATCCACGAGCATCTCGCCAAACTCCGGCTCGCCTGCTCAGAGCTGGGACTTCGCCTCCCGCCGGACGACATCGCCAGTTTTGCTCCTAACATCGAGCACGGCCTTGCTCGTATCATCGTCACCGCAGGCGATGGAAACTTTCGCGCTCCGCTGAACGACGGACGCCTCTTCCTCTTCCTCGAAAGCACCGGTCCGCGTCAACCACCTCGCAGCCTTGCGCTCCTCGATACCACCCACACTCCGCTCTTCCCAGGCCTGAAGACCGGCAACTACTGGTCTAACATCGACGCCTACCGCCGCGCCTCCGACTTCCATTGCGATGAGGCCGTTCTGGTCAACACCAGCCACCACGTTATCTCCGCCAGCCTCGCCAATCTCTTCGCCATCATCGACGGAATGCTCCTCACCCCACGCGTCAGCAGCGGAGCACGGGCCGGAGTCACTCGCGATTGGATCCTCAGTCGCGAGGAAGTCATCGTCAGCGACTTCCACCCTGAGCAACTCCGCGAAGCCTCCGAAATCTTTCTCACCAGCAGCGCCTACGGCATTGCCCCCATCGCAGTGCTGGGAGACAAACCTCTCCCGTCGCAATCAATTGGAACTCGTCTCCAACTCGACCATCAAAACTGGCTCGAGACCTTGTAACTCCAGGAATAATGCGACTTCTGCTCATGCGGGATTAGGACTAGCAGGGGCGCAGACGAGTGGATCAGCGACGGAATTTTGCAGCGGCAAGAAATAACGAATCGTCTTTTTGTTGTTGCCAGCGTGACGGCAGATTTCCCAATGTGCTTCTAGGGAAACCCAGGCATCAAGAACCATCATGGCCACACTCGCTACTGTCGTTAACGGGCTCAAACTACCCAATCCATTCATCATCGGCTCCGGCCCTCCGGGGACGAATCTGAACGTCATCGGGAAGGCTTTCAAGGAAGGCTGGGGTGCGGTGATCGCGAAAACCGTCAGCCTCGATTCGTCGAAAGTGATCAACGTCACACCGCGCTACGGCAAGCTGCTCTCGACCGACAAAAAAGAAATCATCGGCTGGGAAAACATCGAGTTGATCAGCGACCGTCCGTTCTCGATCTGGCTCGAGGAGTTTAAGAAATGCAAGGACCTCTATCCCGATGGCGTGCTCATCGCGTCGATCATGGAGGAGTATAACCGGGACGCGTGGATCGAAATCGTCGAGCGTTGTCAGGCCGCGGGCGTGGATGCGTTTGAGCTAAACTTCTCTTGTCCGCACGGTCTCCCCGAAAGAAAGATGGGCGCGGCGATGGGCCAGGATCCAGCGGTCCTCGGGGAAGTCTGCGGCTGGGTGCATTCCGTCTCGAAGATTCCGGTCTGGGCAAAAATGACTCCTAACATTACGCATATCGAGGAGCCGAGCCGGGCCGCGCTATTGGCAGGCATCGAGGGGATTAGTGCCATCAATACAATCCGCAGCGTCATCGGCGTGAATATGGAAACGCTGCGTCCCGAGCCGACGGTGGAGGGTTACACGACGCCCGGCGGATATTCGTCGAAGGCGGTAAAACCCATTGCGCTACGCATGTGCATGGAGATCGCGACGATGATTCGCAATGAATTTCCCGGCCGCACGCTTTCCGGCATGGGCGGCATTGAGACCGGTGAGGACGCGGCACAGTTTATCTTGCTCGGCAGCGACACGGTGCAGGCCTGCACGGGGCCGATGAAGTTTGGCTACGAATACGTCAAGCCAATGCAAGAGCAATTACTCGCTTTCATGGAGAAGCACGGATTTGAAACGCTGGCCGACTTCAAGGGTTTGAGCCTCGATTACTTCACGACTCACGCGGATCTGGTCAAACGCCAGAAAGAGCGCAAGGACAGGCAGGCAGTAGAAGCCACAGAGAAAGCCGAACAGAAGAAAATGGTCCAGGCCGACACCGAGTGGAGCGGCGAAAGTTTCGTCGAGCAGTCCAACGCGCTGGCGAATAGCTAAAAGGGCGTCTCATAAGTCGCGCATGGAGCGTTTTGCATCATGGATGAGTTGTAGCGTCGAGTCTGTGGTTCGAGTCTATCTGCCATCAAGCCAATCGAGCCACAGGCTCGATGCTTACGAGCCGTTTGAGACCGGCGGGCATGGATTGGGAATGAAAGACGGCCATCCCTGAACCATTCCCTATTCCCATGGATGCGGGGTCGAACTCGGGGACATTCTGCCACAGGCCTTGTTTGTGAATTATTTCCGCAGTCGGAAAAAGACGTGCTTCGATGTCCCTAAGTCAAACGCCATGGTGTGAAAATAGTCCGTATCGTCAGGTGTGCCCTCCACGGGCTGCCAGTTAGGGTTAGTCAAGTCGTCAGTCGCTTCCAATGTCCAATCGATTGCGGAAATCGGCCACGATGCCTTCACGCTAGCAGTCGTCATTTCCAAATCCAGTTGAGGCCTTTCGGGGATGTAAAACTGGATATTCCGCACACTGAGTTTTCCTGTTGGCGGTGTGTTCGTTCCGTTCAGGGCAAAGACCAATTCTACATCCTGGTCGATATAATCAGTGACAATGATAGGCGGCGTGCTGTTCCACTCACCGTCATTAAGGTATTTCGCCTCAGTCGTCAGCTTATTCACGGTATTGATGCCCATCGTCATGTAATCTTCCACGGCAGCCCCTTCAATCATGTATTCAAAGGTAAATGCCACCGCCTCTCTCGGCACATGCACTGGAATAATCGAATACACCGTATTTGCAGCAGTTGGATTCGCGGAGAGAGCGACCGCTTGCGACTTCATCTGTACCTGTATGTTTTGTGACTGACTGGCACCGGGCTGAACGCTAAATTCCAAGCCGTTTTGAATTTGAAAGACGTTACCGGGTGAAGTTCCCGTTTGGTTGTAATATGCAGCCGTGGAATCTGCCGTTCCCAAATAGATGGCCTGACCTGGAGGTGGAGCAAAATACTCGTCAATTTTGGCAACCATATTACCGTAATATTTGATCGTTTTTTGCTGGGCCAAAATAGCCGCACTATCTACAGCACGACTTGCAGTGCTTAAACCTTGGTAAGCGGCATAGCTTGGAAACATCAGTATTTTTCCACTTCCATCCGCATATTGTGAAGCCGCCTCAGTCACATTTGTGAATCCATATTCCGAGCCACTTAGGTCATCATTTTGCAGGTAGTAGCTATTTTGCGGTGGCAATCCATTACTCGTTCCGGCGGCATTGATCGTGTTTCTTTCAAAAGACCATTTATCACCCAAGAAACTCGCGGTGGGGTGACTCACGGTATATTGATACCAAGAAACTGCGTAGCTATGTTGATCTTCGGGATTAAGTCGTATCGCATTGCGCCAGAGCAACGCATTCACGGCTTCGGCATGGGGTAGCCCGGCAATGCTCAGATAGTTATCTATGTATTGAAAATTATCAGGAATCACTTTTGATGCAAAGTTTCTGACATAAGGTTTGGCATCCGCACTGGCACCGTCAGCCAACCAAGGTCCGACGAAAGGTAATACGCTCTTTAACGCGTCCAAAGCTATATGCACACCTTTGAGTCCTGTTACTAACTCCGCCTCATCCAGCATTGTCATCTGGGTTCTTAATGATGAATACACTTGTGTAGCAGGACGCGTGTCTCCACGAGGGCGATGGGTTCCATCATGAATATAATCAGCCGCCGCGCAGTTGACCATCACTCCGAGGCTGTGGCCGATGAAATGGATAGGTTCGCTGTAATAAGGGCCCAGCGCATCCATCAAGGCTTTTCCTAAGGCCACACCTTCGGCCACCGTCTGGTTGGCCGATTTGGAAGGATCAATGCTATCTAAGTTTGCGTTATCTCGCCAATCCCAGACCAAGATATTCACATTGTCGCCATAAACAGATTTGAAGGCATCTGCCATCCCGACGGGCCAGCCACTGGAGTTGGTTTTCCAACCATGAGTCAGCACCACCGTCTTTCTCGTCTGATAAATTTGATGGTTAGTATTCATACTAATCAAATGAGTACCAGTAATCGGTATGGGTTTCTCCGTCAGAGCAATAGCCAGAAGTTGTGAGACCGGGGTGATGAGCGGGACATCTGACAGTGGCGTTATCGGTGCGAGGAGGACATACAAGGCGGCATCCTTACTTGCCATGCTCCCATATGCATTCCTCACGACGACTGAGTAACTGCCCGATTTCACGGCTTGCACGTTGGCGATTGCGTAGGTCGGACTCGTGGCTCCGGTGATGTTCACGCCGTTGATGCGCCATTGGTAGGTGAGAGGCGTAGAGCCTTGGGCGGCGACTTGGAAGGTGGCGGTCTGGCCGACTTTTTTGGCGAGGCCGAGCGGTTGGGTGGTGATCTGCGGTGCGCCCTCGTAGTAATAGCTCACCGTGGGACTACTTTGGAACGTCAGGTTTTCGTCGCCGGGCCAGTCGTAGTATTGGTAGCTAACAATCGAACTGGTAATTGTCGTCTGCGCGTCGGGATTTGAGAGCGAATCTTGATATTGGTAGCTGAAGACTGGAGAAAATGTGTCCGCGTCCTCGGCTTTGGCATTGGTTAAGAAGACCAACGACCAAATAAAAACTATCATCCTCACCCAATGCACGGATGCAAAACTCCGGGGAGCGCGGGCCGCTGGCCTGCACCGTTGGGCGGCTCGCCCAACGGACGTTTGCCGGGTGAAGTCGCAAACGTCTTCCCGCACCGTTCGCAGAGAAGATGTTCCCAAAGCGGAGTCTTGAGTGTGCTGCCGCCCAAGCCGCCCATTCGAAGGCACGCGCAAAGGATGTTTTGGGCGAGTCGCCAAAAACGGCACGCGAGTCGCGTGCGCTCCCCGGAATGTCTCGCTTCGCGTCATGGGGTTAGTTTAGCGGGTAGCGTTTGCCGGATTCGGAGATGTAGGTGATGCGTTGTTTGCTGCCCAACTGAGCGGTGATTTCCATCGCCTTGAAGCGCTCGCCGTCTGCTGTCCAACCCGTTTCTGCGAGGGAACGGGCGGTACTGCCGGGATCGGTCGAGGCTGTGCCGGAAAAACCTACTACTGTTTGGGCTTGAATTGTGCCACCACCACGGGGCAACGTAACCAATACCGTGGCTGTGCTGGACGATAAATTGCCGCTATTGTTTGTGCCAACTGCTCGAATAGTGGCACCATTAACGGGTTTTACGTCCACTATAATTTCGCTGCCAATAGCTATATTAGTGCAACGAACTACGATAGAAACCGGATTACTCAGATTTGCCGGTATTGTTACATCGGGATTCACCAATTGTGCACTGGGATTTGATCCAACGGTTACACCGCCGATGCTTTGAATGGATAGACTGCCAGCCTGATTTGCTGGTGGTATTATTATGGGTTGGAACCCACGGCTATTCAGTCCATTTACACCCCCGTTAAATGTATTGTCTGGCGAATCCATTCTTATCCAGCCATTGCCTCCGCCATAGGACCTTCCACTAACGTCAATTGATCCGCTACCGCTAATGTGTGTTGCAAATAGTCTTATGGCACCTCCACTGCTATTAAAGTTGCCATTGGATTCTATGCTACCAGTCGTCAAAATAGTATCAGATGCAGTAATGAGAATGGCACCCCCGCCACCTCCTCCTTTTTGATAGGGAGAGCCACCGCCACCTGATCCTCCATTAAGTGGAATGCAGTATTTGTTGCCATATGTTTCTCCAATCGCACCACCATAATCATTGATTCCTTTTGTTGCATATGAAGCGCAGCCCCCCACTATAATATTTGTCTGAGTACCGCCGCCACCGCCAGGACCTAGCCCATTTCCAGATGCGACCCCGCCGCCACCAATGTTACCTCCTGCATAGCCACCAGGTCCTCCTACAAAGTCTTTTGCAGTTACTCTAACCGTACCCAGTATAGTGCATGATCCCTGCACCAACCACACCACCGGCTTATTCGCCACATTTGGCTTGAATGTCACGGTCACACCGCTCGGAATATTCACCGAAGTATATTGGTAAATCCCATCGGGGTGATCGGCCATGTCGATCTCGACGCTCTGCGTGGGGTTAAACGCACCGTCGCTGCCATTGCTCCCGCTGTTCACTTGTGCGGTGGTCATGCAAGGCCAAGCCAAGAAGGCGAGACCGCAGAGGAGAGGAAGGATGTTTTTCATAAAGGCACTTTCTTTTTTCAGAGATTGCAGACAGCAGGGTTCTAACCTGCCCGGTTTAACAAGTGAATTGCGAAGACCTACCCCACAAATGGCCGGGTGGCGGGGAGTTGGAATTCCATTCGGGCGGCATGGTTCGCCGGGGCGGTGTGGGGCCATTCGGCTTGGGCGGCGAATTGGATTTTCATGCGACCGGCAACGGTATCGTCCAGCAGGGTGTCGCGGCTGACGCGCAAGTTGGTGGCGGTGCTTTGACCACTGCCTTGCGCGGTCTGCGCCGTTTTGTAGGCAGCCAAGGCATCGAGGAGAGCCTGGCGGCGGGCGGCGTTGATCTTCGGCAATTTGTCGGTGGCAGTTTTGTTGTAAATGATCTGTGCCCATTGTTCGAGCGTCTCGCGGTTGGCGTTGATGGTTTCGCCGATGCCGAAGTCCTTCAGAGTGGTGGGGCTTTTGCTGTGGTATTTGGTGCGGGCGCGGGCCTGGAATTCCTGGATAACGACCATCAGGGCGGCTTCGGCGTCGATCTCGGCTTGGCTCATTTGATGTTTCGCACCGGTGGCGATGACGGCCTCGCCACTGGTGTTGCGGACGGTGGCGCAATCGGCTTGGAGGGCGACGATACTTTCCTCGGTAATGTCGTCCTCTCCGACGACTTCGCCGGGGTCGAGCTCGGTGATGAGGCGGGCGAGGTAAGCGGGCTGGAGGGCGACGCGGCAGATGGATTCTGTCTTGGTAAGGGAGGCGAGCTGGGCGGCGTTGAGGGGGGTGGGTTTGTGCGGCTTGGGCGGCTGGTTTTCAGGAGTGTTGTTACCGGCGGGTGGTGGAATATCTGACATGGTTTAGTTTTTCTAGTAGTTGGGGTTGAGGACTGCGGGTGAATCGGGAAAGTGATTTTCGAGTCAGATTTGGCTAAATAGCACCAAATTGTCAATATTTGAAGCGGTCAGGTTGAAATTCAGAGCGGTACTGTTGATATTTATGCAGTGCAACTCAAAATTGGGGATGTCATTTTTGGAGTTTCTCCCAGTCAGGTCAAAATTTCTCCCGATCCGGTTGAATATCCTGTAACCCAACTCAAAAGTTCTCCCAGTCCGGTCGATTACGCTCGGAGTCCGGTCAAAATTTCGGATGGGAAGATCGAAATTTGCGTCCTCAATGTTGCTTTTAGAAAGCAAAGGCATGTCGCCGGTGACTTCCGAAAGATGGCCTACAACCCCAAGCATGGGACGGGTTATAGACGGTCAGTCCCAGTGAACCAAGGTTTTTTTAGAAAAAGCTGGTTATTTCTCCGGTAGTTGCAGCGCGGCGATGGCGGCCAGAACGCGTTCGCTCACTTTCTGATACGAGTCGCGTCCGTCTGCGAGATCGGCGTCGGTGAAATAAATTGGTTCACCGACCACGACCGTGATTCGGGCGAGTTTGATTCCTTTCGCGCCGCGCGGAAACGCTTCGTAAGAGCCATAAATCCGCATCGGGACAACCGGCGCACGCGTCTTGGCAACCACCAAACCCAAGCCCGGTTGCGCGGGTTGCAATTCTCCATTGTCCGTCCGCGACCCTTCCGGAAAAATGATTGTTCGATGCCCTTCGCGGACGAGTTTGATAATAGTCTTTAGCGCGCTCATGTCGGCGCGTTCCTGATCCACGGGCACGACGTTGAGCGATGGAAAGATTGGCCCCAGAATCGGCCATTTCATGAGGGTTTTCCGCGCCAGGTAATAAATCGGTCGTCGGCAGCTTGAGCCGATGATCGGCGGATCGAAATAGCTGGCGTGATTCGCCGCATAAATGACGCCGCCTTCCTCCAACAAGCGCTCCGGATGAATCACGCGCATCCGAAAAAAGACACGCAATATGATTTTAGAAAGCGTGTAGGCGAAAAGATACCAGCCGCGCATTTGCTTATTCCATTTAAGAAATGGCGAGTCCCTTGAGCTTGAGGCGACCGATGATTTCCCCAACCACGCCGTCGATCGTGAGATGGGAACTGTCGATTACCTGGGCGTCGTCGGCGATGACCAGCGGAGAGGCTCGCCGGGTGGAATCGGCCTTGTCGCGATGGGAAATTTCATCCGCTTGTCCCTGCACTTGACGGCGCAGGCGGCGGACTTCGGGCGAGGCGTCGATGTAAAATTTATACGGTGTGTCCGGGAACACGGTGGAACCGATGTCGCGCCCTTCCATAACGAGATCCGTTTCGTTGGCGAAATCCCGCAGGAAGGTGAGTAGAAAATCGCGTACTCCCGGGATGCTTGAAACTGGCGAGACGTTTTCATTGATCAATTGGTCGCGCAGATGTGGCTCGGGGTTTATTCCGTCGATGCGAATAACCGACGCGCCGTTTTCGAGGTCGATCTTAATGTTCGACCGCTCCAGCAAATCGAGCACGCCGGTGGCATCATTCGATGGGACATGCATGGTAACGACGCGCCAAGTGATGGCCCGATACATCGCGCCGGAATTCACATAAGCGTAGCCGAGACGGCGGGCGAGATTCTGCGCGACGCTGCTTTTTCCAGACGCCGCGGGGCCGTCGATGGCGATGACGTTATGGGCGTCGCTCATTCAGGGGACTCCGTCTGGCTGACCAAATGAGAATGCACGGGAGTTCCATGCTCTCCTCCGCTGACCATTTGTTGCAACGTTTTCTCAAATCCAGGATAGGATGTCGCCACGCAATCCGTGTCCATGATGGTGGTTTCTCCGTCGGCGAAAAGCCCGGCAATCGCAAACGCCATGGCAATGCGATGATCGCCGTAGCTCGGCAAAGTCGCTCCGTGCAGCGGCGCGCCACCGTGGATAATCATGCCGTCCTCGGTCTCCTCGACGCTGGCGCCCATGAGTTTCAAATTGCTGACCACGGCGCTGATCCTATCCGTTTCCTTCACCCGCAATTCCTTCGCGTCGCGAATAATCGTAGTGCCCTGGGCGAGCGCCCCAGCAACGGCAAGGATGGGCAATTCGTCGATGACGTTGGGGATTTCGCGGCCCTCGATGGTGGTGCCATGAAACGGGCCGCCCCAGATTTCGATGGAACCCATCTGCTCGACTTGGGAAAATTGTTCGACGTTTTCCCGATGGCGCGTGCCCATGCGGACGAGGACGCCGAGGATGCCAGTGCGGGTTTTATTCAGTCCGACATCCTTCACTAGAAGATGGGAATTGGGCTGGGCCGCAGCCGCCACGAGCCAGAAGGCCGCGCTGGAAATGTCTCCGGGAATTTGGAAATTTTTCGCGATGGGAATCTGGCCTCCCTTAAGCGAAACGGTGAGACCGTCCTTCTGCGGATGCAGCCCGTAATACTCAAACATCCGCTCGGAATGGTCGCGGCTTTGCACTGGCTCGGAGACAGATGTGGTGCCCTCGGCAAACAAGCCTGCGAGCAGAATGGAACTCTTGATCTGTGCGCTGGCGACAGGCGATTGGTAATGGATGCCGCGTAATTTCGCGGGCTGAATCTCCAGCGGCGCAGTGCCCTTTTCGCCTTGTCCGGTAATGCATGCACCCATCTGGGAAAGAGGTCCGATCACGCGATTCATCGGACGTCCGGAAAGTGAGGCATCACCCGTCAAACGACTCGCAAACGGTTGGCCCGCGAGAAAGCCGGTGAGCAGCCGCATGAGCGTGCCAGAGTTTCCGCAATCAATGTCCTGCGTCGGCGGCTGCAAGTTTCCGTTGCTGCCCTCGATGATAAGTGTCGTGGGCTCGGGCTGTTCGATTTTCACCCCGAGTGCGCGCATCGCATTGACGGTGCAGAGGCAGTCTTCACCGGGTAAAAAGCCGGAGATCACGCTCGTGCCATTGGCCAAGGCGGACAGCAAAACGGCGCGATGAGAAATGCTTTTGTCGCCGGGGACGCGAATCTCGGCTTCGATCTGGGGTGCGCGCTGCGATTTAATTTCCGCCATATCTGACTTTCCGAATGATGCCATCGCGTTTGGTCTTAGCGGCGGCGAGGAAATTTCGCAAGCCCACAGCGTCGTCGGCCCGCAGAAGTTGTCCTGCCAGACTGATTTGCGCCTGAAGCGCTTCGAGGGCGGCGAGGAGTTGGGTTCGATTCGATTGTAAAATGCCGCGCCACATTTCTGGCGGCCCGCTGGCGATGCGGGTGGAATCGCGAAACCCCTGCCCCGCCAAGTCGAAGGCCGCAGGATCGGCGACGGCGTTGACCAGACAACCCGCGAGTAGATGCGGCAAATGGCTGATCAGAGCGACCTGTTGGTCATGCACTCCCGGGCTGAGGCAATGGACTTCGCACTGGAGACTTTTCCAAAACTGGGTGATGCGCTCAACAGGGGCGGCAGGCGTTTTCTCCGTCGGAGTTACAATGCAGGCTGCACCGATAAACAGGTCCGCCCGCGCCGCCGAGCTGCCCGACTGCTCGGAACCCGCCATGGGATGACTCCCCAGAAAACGTTTCGGGCCGAAAACAGATTCGAGTTCCATAACAATGCCGGCTTTGACGCTGCCTACGTCGGTCACGAGCGTTTTTTCGCCGAGAAATGGAACGATCTGTCGCGCGATGTCTCCCATGACTTCGATCGGTGTGCAGAAAATAACGAGGTCCGCACCCTTCACCGCCTCGGCAAGATCGGTTGTGCAGACGGGTGCAAAATTTTGTTTCTGCGCCTCGGCGATGGATTCAGAACGACGGCCCCAGAGTCGGATTCGACTCGAATCTCGGAGGGCGAGCGCCAGGGAAGCTCCCAGCAAGCCGGGCCCGAGGATTGCTATTTCCCGAAAAGGCGCGGGGTTTGTGGACACTGATAAAGTTCTTTTGCGACTGCCATGCCCGCCTCAACAGAAGCTGCAAGTGAGTCGAGAAAGATTTAAGGAACGAGGAAAACTTTCCCGGTGTAAGGGTCTTTCACCTCGGTGCCGGGAGGATAGCCGCGGACGTCCACGATGCCAGATCCACCAAATGGACTCTTTACAAAACCGGGTTTCCCCTCAACTGCGGAGGCCGTCGGGTAATCTTGGACGACAGGCGTCGGCATTGGAGTTACCGCTGGCTCGATAGACGGAGGTGTATTTTCACGCACCGTGGTGGTTTCAACCTGAGGTTTGGGAGTTAACTCAGTCGTTTCGACTGTTGTGGGCTTCCGGTTTTGGTTAAGGCTGTGGGTTTCCGTGGTCTGCACGGTGGTGGTCTGAGGGGTCTGGCAGGCGGAGAAGCCCAAGGCAAGGCTGGCAGTGAAGATGACGGGCAGATAGCGGCTCATAAGTTTCGACGAAAATAGTGGGGTTTAACCAAGTGACAACGAAAAAGTGTTGCAGAGTCAGTGAAAGGGCTCACGCGTTGTCTAAAGGAACGTATTCGGCGCGCTATTCGTCGGTATTTTTCACGGCGACGAACGCCTCTGGAAATAGGACGCCATTTCCGACCTGCAACCGGGGTGGTCATCACCGAATTTATTCGCCGATGAACACGACCGGACCCACTGCTTTTTTGGAGCCGCCCCTGGGCTCGAGGCTGATGGCAAACTTGGTCTTTTTGCCTACACGGACATCGGGATGGAAGTCCACATTGGCGGCACCCGAATTCACCACGGGAATCAGACCCGCATTGACGGGTTCCTTTCGCGATGGATCAATCGCCCAAAGCTGATAATCCTGACCTTCTCTTACGGGTAATTTGTCGTAGCGAACAAGGCCTTTTTGATTTTTCTGATCCCAAATAACGACGGCAGAACCGCTGGCGTAAGTGTCCACCTGCGATTGCAGGACAGCGACCCGGGTTTGAGCGAGGATGTCGCGACTTTGCAGCTCGACGAGCTGTTTTTTAAGCCGGGTTTGTTGCAGGAAAAGGACGGTGGATGCGACTGCCAGCGCCGCAGCGATGGCCCAAGGGAGGAATGAAACTCGGATCACTTTCGACGGGTGGTTCTCCGCGCGGAATTGCTGGATGAGCCGGGCACGCAATCCGGCGGGCGGTCTCACCATCGGTGCGGCCAGGGCCAGTGTTGCGAAATCCTCTTGCAAGGCGGAGACGTGCTCCTGCAACTCGGTGCTACCAAGCAGCTCAGCCTCGAAGCGGGCGGCTTGCTCGGCCTGGAATTCGCCCAAAACGTAAAGCGCGGCCATTTCTTCCATTTGTTCGTCGATCATACATCCTCCTTCCAAAGACTCCGAAGTTTCTGCAAGCCGCGTCGGATTCTAGCTTTCACGGTGCCGAGAGGAGTGGAGAGGCGTGCGGCGATTTCATCGTGCGTTAGCCCATCGAAAAAGCTCATTTCCAACGGCGTGCGCTGATCCTCGGGCAGCGTCTCCACAGCGGCGCGGACGAGTGTCGCTCGTTCGCGAAAATGGGGGGCCAGCATGGACTGCGAATCGACATCGTCGTCGGGAGAAAGTCGCGTTGTGGCGAGATCGCGAACCCTGCCTACACGCTGGCGCACGCGCAGGCGGTCGATGGTTTTGTTGCGGACCAGCATCACCGCCCAGGTGAAGGCGGCGCTGCGCTCCGGATCATAGGTGGCGGCACGACGCCAGATTTGCACAAATCCCTCGGAGAGTGCGTCCTGCGCCTCTGTTTCGTCATAGGTCATCTGGCGGACGAGAGAAAATAATGGAGCCGAAAAACGGTCGTAGAGCCGGGCGAAGGCAGCCTCGTCCCCCTGTGCAATGCGGCCCAGAAGCTCAGCATCGAGTTTTTTTTCAGCTGGGTCGGCGACTCTCATGAAAGATGATTTTTTAGCCGACTCATAAAAGGTTGCCCCACGCCCAGCAGTAGTAGTGAAGAGCGGCTGGGATAGGCAAGCGATAAACACAAACCTTAGACGCAGTAAACCCGTTCTTGGATGTTATGATCGTCCTTCCTGCGAACCATCGGCAGTCACAGACCTGCCGCTACACCGAGCCTGCTTCGAGTTTTACGACTCTTTGTTCGCCTCGGCCTCGTCTGCCTCATTCTCGGGCTGGCCATGGTGATGCTGCGTCTCCGCATTCTCGTGTTTGTGATCTTCCTTCTTCACCTGCTCCTCGTGTTTCTTCTCGGCCAGCTTGTGAATGTTTTTCGGTGATGTATCGCCCATACCAGACTTACGTGAACCAGCCGATTCCGACTGTATTTTCCCAATTGTCGGAAGTCGCCGGGACCATGAAGCCGACGGTTTATGACTGTCGATCCTCGTTCGGGATCGCCCTTGCTATTGAAGAATGATTTTTAAAGAAGAACCAAAAGGCCGCGCCATCACGATGCTTCATTACCAGTCTTAATCTTTAACGAGCAATTTGCTCTGTGATGCGATGAGAATCTGGAACAGATAAACTAGAAATAATAAGATGAAAAAAATTCTCACGATGCTCATTGGATCTTCATTCGCGTTGACTGCAGGTATGCAGGCTCAAGACGCCGAGGCGTCCCCCACCCCCGCCCAAAAGCACTCGGGCAAAGACCATCCTGCTAAAGAACACGCAGCTAAAGCCCGGCCTGCGCACCAAGCCAACCCGGTTCAGGAAAGCCGCCCAGCCAAAGAAGCCCGACAAAATGTGCCCGAAGCTCAGCCACGACATGAAGCCCTGACTGCTCCAGAAAAGAAACACTCTCCGAAATCAGATTCTGCTCCCAATACGCACGCCAAAGCGCACGGCAAGACGAAGACTCCCGCAGTCGCTGAAGATACATCAAACGTCACGCCCGAAGCGCCGACTGTAACGAAGACTGCCGAATCAGCACCTCCCGCTGCCCCCACCGGAAAGCATAATAAACATCACGGTGCTCCAGCGGAAGCGACGACTGCGGCCAAGACCGAGCGCCCCACTCCCGCAAATCGCAATACTTCTTCCTCGGAACGCTCCACGCCATCGACTCGGAAAGACCAATCCCGGGCCAGAAAGCCTGACGCCCAGACGATTGAGAAGATCAAAACTGAACACGCCAGCTTCAAGGCGGAACCCAGACCGGATCGGGTTCCGACTGTTACCTTCACCGAGAACCGTCGCATTGAAAATAGTGATCAATGGCAGGGCGAGCAATACGGAGTTTATCGTTCCTATCGCCCGGAGAGACACGATGAAAACTACTACCACACGCACTATCAGCGAGTGGAACTCATCAGCGGCGGCTACTACTACTACAACGAAGGCTATTGGTATCCAGCGTGGGGTTACGATACCTCCCATCAATACTACGCCTACGATGCTCCCGTCTATGCTGGCCACCGCGCCGAGCCGCTCGATCGCGTTATTGCCGACGTGCAGTCAGCTTTACAGGACCAAGGTTATTACAAAGGCGAAGTCGATGGCCTTCTCGGACCACTCACCCGCGAAGCTCTCGTAGGCTATCAAAACGATAACGGCCTCTACCGCACGGCCGTCATCGACGAGCCCACACTCTCATCGCTTGGAATGAACTAGTCCCCAGCAGCGTGCAGCCAGCAGAGCGCATTCACGCCTCGGCGAAAGACATCGAGATCAAGATAACTAGCAAATCTTTTTAACTAGATATCTCACGCCACCCTCTTTCCCATGTTCGTGCGTTGCCAAGCGTGTTCAGGAATGCTGGCTGTCTCGTCTGACTTGGCTCTCGGTGAATCCCTTTTAGCTTTTCACTCCCTCAATCCCGGTTGATGCATTGCATGCACCCTTCGGGCTGTCTTTTAGTCTATCTCCCTTAGTTCGGTTGTGTCGCACTTTGGGTCGCTTGCAGCGATCTCCCCGCGTGTTCCCAACCCCGGTTGTCGACTTTCTCTTGTTCAGCTTTCTTCCCCCGTCCCCTCACTCAGGTTTGCCTGCATTGGGGTAAATAGATTAGGCAACCCATGTCCTCGAACTCCGTTGAGCCTTCAAAAAAAACCTCAAGTTTCTAGCTTGAGGTTTCTCACCACATTTCCCTTCCCTAATTCAGTTAAATAATATCTTCTAAGCGCGTTCCTTTTGCTTCATGGCGTACCCCGCTTCCCCCGGTAAAAACTTCTCCGCCAATCTCGGCTTCGAGGCCGACTACGTCCTCGTCGACCCGCCCTTCTACGACTCCGACAGGTTCCGCAACGGCGCGCCACCGCCGATCTCGCGGACTTCTGCCACCCGCTGCAAAAATGCAGCAAACTTCTCTGCCCGACTAACTACCATGCGCCTCTTGCTCACCTCACTCCTCATGGGCATCTGCTGCGCGGCCCGCGCTGATGATGCCTCCATCGCTGCATTACGCAACGAGGTGAAAAACAAAGGCTGGATCGTTTTTCCCGCGCGATCGGAAAAGGGCGACTGGGACTTGTTTCTCATGCGCCCGGACGGGTCGCAGCGGCGGAACATCACGAACACGCCGGATGCAAACGAGGCGTATCCGCTTTTCTCCCGCGACGGCACTCGGCTGCTCTATCGCCGCCTTGCGCGCGGGGAGACCATCTCGGGTAACGACCACGGACAGCAGGGCGTTCCCATTGTGGCAAATAGCGACGGCACCGACGCGAAGGTGCTCGGCGGCGAGAGCGAATTGCCGTGGGCGAGTTGGAGTCCGGACGGGAAGGAGTTTGCTTGCCTCGACGTAAAAGGCATCCATTTCGTTGATGTTGCGAGCGGAAAAGTGACACGGTTTTTGAAACGCAATGGTTTCTTCCAACAGCTTACGTGGTCGCCCGATGGCGAGTGGCTTAGTGGCGTGTCGAACAGCTTCGGCACCAGCTGGAGCGTGGCACGGATGAACGTAACGACCGGCGAGGTAAACCCCGTGAGTGCCATCGATAACTGCACGCCCGACTGGTTTCCCGATAGCCGCCGCATGATTTTTTCCAACCGCCATGCTTCCGATCTCGCTCTCGGGAAACAAGGCTGGACGCAACTCTGGATGGCCGACGCCGACGGGAAAAACCCGCAGCTCGTCTATGCCGAGGATGGTCGGCACATCTACGGCGGTCACGTTTCTCCTGACGGAAAATATGTGCTCTTCACCGGGAACGTCCAGGAGGACGGCGACCCTGGGCACGACGGCGCACCGATGGAGCTGATGCGCCTCGCAGATGCGCCGATTATAGGTGGCGACAGCGCCGAACTTCGCAAGCTGCATCCCGACGCCAAAGCAGGCCCCGTCCTCACGCTTCCCGCTGGCTGGGAGCCATGCTGGACCTTCAGTGAAAAGCCCGCCGGAACTCCACCCATCAAGCCTTGAAGTATTTTCTTCTGCTCCTCGCCGCAACCCTGCTCGCCGCGTGCTCGAAGCCCACACCGAATGCCGGCGAAGACGCACAGGTGAAATCGCGAGGTACCATCGAAGTCACCGCACGCCTCACCGAGGTTCCAGAGGACGCAGTTTTTCAGCGCGAGTTGTATGACTATGCGACTATTTTGAAATACGAGGTCACCGCCGTGCATCGCGGCACACTCGTGAAGGGGGCAGTAATCTATGTCGGCCACTACGACCCGTGGAAACCGCGCACCGAAGCCGCGGACAAAAAAGTGAAGGACATCGGCGGCAACGTGCGCGAGTTCCGCGCTGGAGCATTGCATCGTATGGCGCTCGAAACGCCGATGGACGACCATTACCTCGGCGGCATCGTGGACAAATACTTCGGCAAGCACGAAGGCCCGAGCTACTGGGCCGTGTGGACCAACGCAGCGGACTGAACCGTGGTCTTCACCAGCTACATTTTCGTCTTCTACTTCCTGCCGCTCGTGCTGGTCGGCTATTACGCACTCCCTCCACGGTCGGCTTGGCGGAATGCGTGGCTGCTGACAACGAGTTACATTTTCTACGGCTGGTGGAATCCGTGGTTCGTACTCCTCATGATCGGCGTGACGGTCGTAAACTACATGTGCGGGCTTCTCATCGCGGAACCCGATGCGAGTGAGCGGCAGCGTCGATGGAGCCTCGCCACGGGATGCGTGCTGAGCCTCGGTACGCTGTGCTTTTTCAAATACTTCACCTTTGCGCAGACGAATCTGAATCATGTCCTCGGCCTGTTCGGCGCAGGTGGCGTGCGCGTGTTGGAAATCGCGCTGCCCATTGGCATTTCGTTCTACACGTTTCATGCGCTGAGCTATGTGGTGGATGTGTATCGCGGAACAGCACCAGTCGCTCGGTCGTTCTCAGATTTCGCGTGCTACATCGCGCTGTTTCCGCAGTCCATCGCCGGGCCCATCATCCGCTACAACACCGTCTCGCACGACCTGCGCGAGCGTTCGCATACGATGGAACGATTTGCCTCGGGCGTGGCGCTGTTCATCCTTGGCTTTGCCAAAAAAGTGCTGCTCGCGAATCCGCTCGGCACCGTGGCCAATGCAGCGTTTGGCGCACAGTCGCTCGATGCACCTTGCGCGTGGTTCGGCGTGCTGGCGTATGCGCTACAAATCTATTTCGACTTCTGCGGCTACTCGGACATGGCTGTGGGACTCGGTCGCATGTTCGGCTTTGAATTCATGAAGAATTTCGATGCACCGTATCGCGCCGAGAGCATCACAGATTTCTGGCAGCGCTGGCACATTTCGCTAAGCACATTCTTGCGAGATTACCTCTACATCCCGCTCGGCGGTAACCGGCGCAGCAGCGCGCGGACTTATGCGAACCTCGCCATCGTGATGCTGCTTGGCGGATTCTGGCATGGGGCAAACTGGACCTTCATCGCGTGGGGCGCATGGCACGGCGCACTGCTCATCGCCGAACGCTGTGCGGGCAAAAAACCTGCGTATCAACGACTGCCGCAACCTCTGCGCATCGCGGCGACCTTCGTGCTCGTACTGGGTTCATGGGTATGGTTCCGCGCGGCAACGGTGCACGACGCGCTAACTTATTTCCACGCGCTGCTTGGCGGTGGAGAGTCCTCGGAAATCACCGCGCTGCTCGCAGGTCAGATTTTTGCGCCGGGAAAAATCGCAGTCATGGTGGTGGCAGGGCTATTGCTGGCAAGTCCGCATCAGGCGCATGATTGGAGCGCGACACTCACATGGCCGCGAATGGCCGTGCTCGTGCCGCTGTTTGCGCTCGCCGTTATGGCGATGTTTTCGCAGGCGTCGAATCCATTCCTTTACTTTCAATTCTGAATGAGCCCAAACGCCACACACCGCTGCCTCGGCCTCGCCTTCGTGGCGATGCTCGCCGCCGTGCCACTTGCGCAGGTGCTGGTGGAGTCGAAGCGAGGAAAGAGCCCCGCCTTGCTTGACCTTTTCACCGAAGCACCAACTGCTCGGAATCTGCGCGCATTCGACCGAAGGCTGGAGGATTCGAGTGTTACCGTGCGCACGCTTCGGTCGTGGATGCAGGCCGCGCAGTTTCTCGTGCTGCACGAAGGCGGCGCAAAAGCACTTGTGGGTCGCGACGGCAACCTCTTCTACGCCCCCGGCGTGAACACACTCACGCAAAGCCCGCAGCACGGTGATAGCAGCGTCCAGAACGCACTGGCGGCAGTGACCTCATTTCGCGATGCGCTCGACGAACGCGGCATCCGCCTCATCGTCCTACCCGTGCCGAACAAGGAAAGTGTTTATCCCCAGTGGTTCAGTTTTGCCGCGAAGCATCCGCAGCGCATCATCAATCCCGAGACTCGGGCATTCTTCGCTGGCTGCGAAGCCGCTGGCGTCGAGGTTGTGGACCTGTTCGCACGTTATCGCGAAATCAGCCGTTATCCCTACTATCTCGCGCAGGATACGCACTGGTCGCCGCTCGGCCTCGCCGTTGCTGCTCATGCAGTTGCGGAGCGTATCGGTCGGCACGGCGACACACACTTTGAATCACGCCCCATCGTTTTCCAAATCCACGGCGACCTCGTGCGCATGTTGCGTTCGCCAGTTCTCGAATCGAATCTCCAGCCCGAAGAAATCACCGCCGCGCAAATTACCAACCCGACCGACGCCCCAAACTCCGAAATCCTCGTGCTTGGCGACAGCTTCAGCCGCATTTTTCAAACCGACGAACCACAGAACGCTGGCTTCATCGCTCACCTCGCGCGTGAATTATTTACACCGGTCGCCAGCATCAACAACGACGGAGGCGGCTCCACACTCATTCGTCAGGAACTCGCCCGCCATCCGCAGCTCCTCGCCGGGAAAAAGATCGTCGTATGGGAGTTTACCGAACGCGACCTGCGCCTCGGCACCGAGGGCTGGCAAATCGTGCCACTTCCGAAACTCACCTCCTATCGCTCACCCGCAGGAGCCGGCGGTTGAGCGCAGCGATACCACTGGAACCTAAGCTTCCCTTCGGAAACAAGGGCGAAACTAACGTTCGAGTTCCTCACCCCCGGCGCGCGGCCTCGATCTTCGCCACGTCGATCTTCCCCATCTCCATCATCGCGGCAAAGGCGCGCTTTGCTTCCTCCCCTCCCGCTGCGATGGCCTCGGTCAGCACGCGTGGAGTGATCTGCCAGGAGAGTCCCCAACGATCCTTACACCAACCGCATTCGCTTTCCTCGCCACCGTTACCCACGATCGCGTTCCAGTAACGGTCCGTTTCTTCCTGCGTATCGGTCGCGATTTGGAAGGAAAAAGCCTCGCTGTGTTTGAACTGCGGCCCGCCGTTCAGTCCGAGACAGGGAATGCCCAGCACGGTAAACTCGACCGTCAGCACATCGCCCTCCTTGCCCGAAGGATAATCGCCCGGTGCATGGTGCACCGCCGTCACCTCGCTGTCCGGAAACGTCTCCGCATAAAAGCGCGCCGCCTCGAGGGCATCCTTATCGTACCACAGACAGATCGTATTCTTGGGAATGGTCTTGTTCATGCCATGACTATCGCCCGATCCGGTTCCGCGAGAAGTCCGAAAACTATTCGCGCCAAGGGCCGACCGTATAATTGATCATCTGCGTTTTTAGTTAATCTGCAATCGTGTCAAACCTAATTTCTGGAAAATGCGGTGTGTTTAAAAACAACTTGGCCCAGCTTCTACAACACCTTCAACAAAGCCTCGAACAACTCATGATGGGTAAGCAACTCCACTCGCAGGGCACGCATATCTTCAACCGTCAGTTCTTCACCCTTTCTGTTGAGGATTCGTCGGACAAAGCCATTTCTTTCCACTGTGACGTGAGCAAGCGTATTACGCGTTGGAACCGTCTTTGTTTCATAGTCAATCATTGCCTGAACGTTGATGTCCGTTCTTCCAGATTGCTTCAAGAGCTTCCGTAACAGAATGAGTCGCTTGCCACTGCTATAGACCTTATGGAAAGTCTTCAGCTCTGTCGCGTCCGTAATGGATTCCAATTTGCCGCATTCATCCTCGAATTCTGAGCGAATATTTTCTATCTGCTTTTTGGCAATCCCTAGTGCGATGGCCATGGTCTTTGAATCGCTTTTTGCCAAGTAAATTTCCAAGGCCCGATTGATAAAATCGTCAATTTCACTCGTCGCTCCCATCACGATGCCGCGAGAGTGATCGATATCGAGCACCTTCTTTACTAATACTCCAAAGATTCCAAGGACCGTATCTGTAAGATCATTGCGATGTGTGCAGAACACTCCTGATATCTCATTCTCCGCCACCAGACGCTTCAGCTCCGTGGGAACCTTTGCAGAGTAGAAAACAATATCTTTGAATGGACACCGTTCCCTAACAATCTCCAGCCCCTCGCCACCATTCGCCTCTCCCGCAAGTTCAAAGTCCATTAGAACAAGATCTACGTGATCCCTAAAAACGCTGTCACTAAGATGGCGCTCAGCCTGCTCAACAGAACTTGTAAATTCAGTCTGCAGCTTAAATCCTTCGTTTCGCATTCTCCTCTCAATGCTTTCTCGCTGCGACTTGACTTGATCGGGCTGATCTTCAACCCACAATATATTAAAATCTAGTCTCATTTGGATATTTTGATTAGAAACGCAGCCCCCTTGGACGAATCGCGCTGGGCTTCTATTGTGGCATTCATCTCTCCTAGCACCTGTCGGACGTGAAATAGCCCGAGACCCGAACCGTCGGTTGTTGTGAAACCTTTCTCAAAAACGCGTTCCAGATCGGTGATTCTTTTCTCAAACCCTTTTCCGTTGTCAGCCACTTTCAAATATACCGCATTAGCGTGGGGATGGGTGATTTCGAAATTGACACGTGTCGCATCGGCTTTGCGTGCGTTCGCGATCAAATTATCGATCACCACCGCAACGTCGATTGGCTTGAATTGTTGCTCGAACCCTTTGCCGTCACTCGAAACAGTCACGCCACGTAACCCGAAAGGAAGATAGTCCTTTGCAATCCCATTTATGTATTGCTCTATGTAGTCTCCGAGGCGCTCCTTGATTTTCTCGCTCTTCATTCTGAAGTTCGCTTTTGTGGCAAACTTGGCCACTCCCAACACCTTACTATTCAGAAGAGAAATGCCTTCGAGTCGGTCCAAAATTTCACTCGTCGGAACCGATTTTCTATCTTTAATAGCGAGAGTCAAATTCTCGAGCTGTTGATGAATATCGACTGCATAAATTGTCACCTGATGATGCAGATTGAGAATCGTTTCTGTGTCTAAGGTAGAAATCGAAGTCAGAAATAGATTCCGCTTCTTCTCTTCCTCAAGTTCGGTCTTGGTTGCTTTTTCAGCGGCTTCGGCCTTCGCTGCTCTAGCTTGTGCTTTTTCCTTGGCCTGCCTTTCTTCATCAGCTTGTCGTCGTGCTGCTTCCTCACGCTTTTTCAGTTCTTCAAAACGTTTTTCCGCAGTTTCGACTCGGTTGAAGAGCTCCCTATCTTTTGTTCTTTCCGCGATCACCCGCAGACTGGTAAGCGATGATTCAAACTCTTGGGAACGCTCGCTCAAAATGCCAATCAAATTCCGGCTGTAGTCGAGGAGTTCGATCTCCTTACTATTGACGAGACTAGCGACAACATTAGCGACACGCGCTTTCCCTGGGTCTGTGGCGAGTCGAGAGGTGTCTTCAGAAAACTTGTCTTCGACGTCCACGAAGGTTACGGGAACAACGTATTTTTCTAATCGCTGGAGGCAATGCTTCATGAAGCATCGGCGAAGTTCGTTGACAGCAGGCGTTTCGATCAAACCCGTATTTCTACTCGATGCCTCCTTGAAGTCTTCGTCTGATCCTTCGACCTCAATTCGCCCGATGACATCGCGGGTTCCAAGAAATCTGGCATATCCCTGCGCTCTCCTGCGGTCCATCTTGAACCAATCGTCTCCATCCTCGCCGACTGGAAAGACACGAAATCCATTTCGGAAAACAAACACAGAACCAAAACTCACGGACGTCACTCCCATCCGACGTGTGAAAGTGCTCTTTGCTGATTGATTCAGGAAATAGAGTTCACAACTAAAACCGGACGACTGCAACTTTAGGTAGGGGTTGGGCTCTCTAATTTTATAGATCAACTCGCCACGGTCTGTGAGCGAGCTTTCCAAAAATTGGCCACACTGACTAATTGCAACAGTGATGAATGTTGTTTTCTCCTGAAGCGTGGAAAATATAAAGTTTCCTACTTCACCATTAACCGCTTCTCCAGGCAGCGGATCTCTGCCAAGTGCTTTTGCATCTTTGAATGCTTTTTTGTCGGATTCGTCTTCATCTGGCGCGATAATTCTAATCTTAAAACCATCAGCTGAAGAGCCAAACGGGTTGATAAGCTTCGAAAGCGCGGTCTTCAATCTTAGAATGGAGTCGCGATCCCAAGTTTTTCGAGTTTGGTTAATTGTAATTACGGTTCCGTGCTTGATCTTTCGTATTTTATCTGGAACTTCAAACGATTTGGTGGTGTCGTCATAGCCGACCCCAATCTCCTCAAATCGCACAAGATGATCTTCGTCGAATAATGACCAATCGACGTCGATTCTGTGGACTGAGCCAGAAACTTCATTGCGTGCTCTGGTTTGAAGCGTGACCAATTTACCCAGACGATCCGAGGAAATTCGGCCCACTCCTTTGCTTCCGGCGAAATGCCTCCGTGCTTCAATTGCATCGCGAAAATCACTACCTCGATTCTGCTCGCGTTTCGCCGAATACCCAACAAACAACCATTTAGACCGGACATCATCCATTGTCATTCCGTCGCCGTCATCCGCAATAACTACTGAATCATCACTGAAGTAAACGTCCACATTCTTCGCAGATGCGTCGAAAGAGTTTTTCACCAACTCGAAAACAGCAACTTCATCGTCGGTAATTAGCTCACTGCCAAGAACGCTCTTGAGTCCGCTACTGACCTCGAAGTGGAGTTTGGATGCTTTATCCATTGGAAAGAATCTCCTTCAGTGCAAGGCCGACCATCTCGGCGAAGAGCGGGGGGACGGCATTCCCGACCTGAGTGTAGCGGGGTGTTTGCGAGACTCGCCGCGCACCGCCCGTCGTGTAAGGTCCCTTAAACTCGAACCAGTCAGGGAACGTCTGTAGCCGGGCGCACTCGCGCACCGTCATCACACGGGGTTCTGAGTAGTGAATAAAGTCATCTGGGATCGTGGTGATGGTTGGGGCTGGTTCATCGGCGGCGAGCACTTTCACACTTCGTTTTTTTAGGCCATATTGCTTCCGGTCGTCTCCTGCGATAGTCTTGTTTCGCGGTGCACTGGCGAGAAGCTTTTCAAAGACCTGCTTGGCTTCTTTGGTATGGTTGACGAAGCGGTGGCTGTCCGGCGATTGCAGCCCATACCGATTTCCACGGCGAAGATTCCGTTGCAGGCCGCTCGTTGAGTTTCCCAGTTGCCCGGCATTGAAGCCTGGCGTGTCCGGGCACAAAATCAGGCCATGACTCATTTTAAGATCTGCGAGGGCTGACTTCGCCGTTGTCCTCTGTGCGATGCCTTTGCTTGAGAGGCAGTGCTCGCGTGACCGCTCCAATGCCTCGAAAAACTTCGCGGCCAGATTTTCCCGCGTGGCGATCACGATGAATCGCTGCCTATTTTGCGGAACTCCGTAGTCAGCCGTATTGATAATCGCACCGCGCGCGTCGGTGTAACCAAGCTTCCAAAGCTCCGCGAGAATCAGCTCTGAATAGACAGCTCCGGTATCCGGGTTTGCCTTAAACTTCATGGTGAATCCGCGGACATTCTCGAACATGATCGCTCGTGGTTGGACCATCTGCACAAACTGAAGATAGGAATGAAACAATTGGTTTCGCTGGTCCGATTCCTTTCTCCGACCCGCCATCGAGAACCCTTGGCATGGCGGACCTCCCACGATCAAATCAATCGAGCCCTTCATGCCGGAGAGCTCTACCTTCTTTTCTTCGAGGAGCTTATTGATGTCCCAATTTGTCTCCGTGAGCCATTCCGGCCAGTGAAAGTGTTTATGCTTTTCAATCAAGTTTGCCTTGAGCGTCTCGAAAGCAGATTTGTTTTTCTCAACGGCAAACAGACCTTTCCAGCCGGCTAAATGCAGGCCGACACTCAGGCCGCCGCATCCAGCGAATAAGTCAATGTATTTGAGGTCAGCTATCATTTGTGTCTAATTTGCCCTAATGGTGGCGCTGCTGTCCAGGACTGAATTGAGTTGATCTCGTAATATAGGCTCTTCGCAGAAATCGCCGCTCCTGAAGCCATTAGTGAGGACAAAGGTGTTGGGCATAAACGGAGGAACGAGCAAACCGAAGGCTGGTTATTGAGAATGGAAGACTTAAAGACAAGCGCAATCCCCCCCAGCAAATGCTCGGCGCTTGCATACGAATGCAGTTGTTTTGGTCTTTTGCGCTTCATCCCTCCCTCTCCGCGTGGATTTTGACATGGAGGTGGATGTGGTCGTTGACGAGGTGTTGGCCGAGGAAACGGTAGAGTTTGCCGGAGCCGCGTTTAAAAGGATGAGGGCTGAAGGATGAATTATGAAGGGGTGGATTTGGCCTTTTTGGAAATCGTGGTGAAGATGGCGAGGAGCTGGTTGCACTCGTCACGGAGCGCGGAAAGCTTTTCGGCGGGAACGATACCGCTATCCGTGAGGAGTTCGAGCCAATACGCAGTCTCGTCCAATTCCTTGAGGCAGTCGCCGATCTTGGCGATGAATTCCGGCTTGGAACGGCCTCGTTGTGCTTCTCGATAGTTGGCACCGACAGATGTGCCAGATCGCAGGACTTGCCGGCCCAGCACACGAGACTGTTCCGTCTTCGGCAAGGCGGCGAACATTTTGATAATTCGTAGCGCAAAAGCCTTCGTGCGCTCTCGCAAATCTGAATTTTCATCCTTCATATATCATCCTTCATACTTTCACCCCGCCCCGGTGGTAGTTAAAGAGGTTGCTGCCGATCCAGCGGATGACGCTCTGGGCGGGGTCGAGGCGGAAGGTGCCATCGGGGACAGGTGGTTGTGGAAGTTGGCCGTCGCCTTCGATGGGCAGACCGGCGGATTGCCATTCGGCGAGTCCGCCCTCGAAGGACTGCACCTCGGCGTAACCGGCGGTGCGAAGTTTGTCCGCAGCCGTCGCGGCGTCCAACGATCCCTCGCCCGCGCCGTAAACGACGATCGGGTCGGACGGGTCGGTCACCAGCGCCTGGATTTGATCGAGAAAGCTAATCTCGTAAACGCACGCATTCTGCGAACCGGGGATGCGGGCGGCGGCGAAGATGGCCGCCGGCAGCACGTGGATGAGGTGCGGAGACTGGGATGACTGGAGCAGGGCTTGAAGTTCGGGGGCGGTCATGGGGGGATAGTGGCTCAGTTTTGGAACTGCTTGGGAGGAGGAGTTGGGCTTAACGGAGGAAGAATCCACCGAAGGCAGGTTATTGAGAATGGAGGCTATAAAGACAAGCGGAATCCCGGGAGTGGCTCAGTTTGGCTGGACTGGTTCTAAATCGATTCTATGAATCGTTAAGGCGGGACGGTCCAAAAAATCGGCTCACAAAGCTGATTCTACAAGAAAATGGGCCACTAGTGGAGTTCCCCAGAAAACCGGATCACAGCGGTTAAACCTTTCAATTTTCAAGCAAATGCCCGGTGTTCTCAATGCTCCAGGGGGGCTTATCCGGCTTTTCAAGGGTTCTGCCCATTCGGCGACAGCTTCTGCCAATAGGTTTGCGACTGCGACCAATGCGGCGGCAACTTCTGCCAATAAGTCTGGAGCTTCTGCCAATAGGTTTGCGGCTGCGACCAGAGCGGCGGCAACTTCTGCCATTGGGTCTGCAACTTCTGCCAATAAGTTTGCAGCTGCGACCAGTGCGGCGGGTGCTTCTGCCAATGCGTCTGCAGCTTCTGCCAATAAGTCTGGGGCTTCTGCCAAGGCGGGAAAGGCGTTTGCCAAGGGGTGGGAAGCTGTGATCAACCCGGAACTCAGGATGAAAGGGCGCGGCGCACCTGCGAAGCCAGCGGCCCTGAATCCGGGGAGCGCAGGCGGCTCGCCTGCACCCTTTGGCGGCCCGCCAAAGGGAGGTTGGCGAAGGTCGAGTCTTGGTAAACATCGCCCACCTGTTCCCGTCGAACCGTCGGGAACTGCCGGCCAGCGGCCTACGCTCACTGGAGACAGAAATTCAGCGACAGGGCACTTCAGGAAGATCGGCGATGGGACCGCAACTCAGAGATGGGCTGCCATCGGCCTCCGCTACAACTCGGGATCCAAGTTTTAGACCAGCACGGGCTCGGGGCTGTCCATGTTGCCTGGGCTGCCTTTGGCGATGGGCCGGGCTTTGTCGGCGGCTTTGCGTTCCCGGTCATGAGTGTGGTCCTTGGCCAGCACGACGTAGATTGCAGGGACAACGAACAAAGTGAATAACGTCCCGATGATCATGCCGCTGACGAGCATGATGCCGATACTGTTGCGCGCGCCCGCTCCGGGACCCCGGGCGATGACGAGCGGGAAGTGTCCGACCACGGTCGCAACGGAGGTCATGAGGATCGGGCGGAGACGAGTTCCAGCGGCTTCGATGGCGGCGCGAAGTTTATCCATTCCCTCCTCTTGCAATTTGTTGGCGAACTCAACAATGAGGATGCCGTTTTTCGAGACCAGGCCGACGAGGGTGATGAGGCCGACTTTGCTGTAAATATTAATCGTCGTGAAGCCGAGATGCGAGAAAAGGAGCGCACCGGCGACGGCGAGCGGAACTGATCCGAGTAAGATAATAATGGGATCGGTGAAGTTGTTAAATTGCACCGCCAAAACGAGGAAGATGAGGATGACCGCGAGGATGAGCGTGTAAACGAAAGTATTCGCCTCCTTGCGCAACTGCCGCGACGAACCGGCGTAGTCGATAACGTAGTTCTTCGGAAGGATTTCCGCAGCTTTGGCTTCGAGGACTTTGAGCACTTGGTCTGGAGTAACACCTTTCGGCAAATAGCACTGAATGTGCGCAGCGTTGAGTTGCTGGAATCGATTGAGGCTGCGCGGCTCGGTAGTTGTGCGCGTGGTGGCGAAGGTGGAAACCTGCACCAGCTTGCCGCCAGGTCCGGTAACATAAAGATCCTTCAATTGATCGGCATTCAGGCGCTCCGTGCGCTTGATCTGCGGGATCACTTTATAACTCCGCCCTTGGATGGAAAAGCGGTTGACGTAGTTGCCGCCGAGCATGGTGCCAAGGTCGGCTCCGACTTGTTGAAGATTGAGCCCTAGCGAGGCGACTTTATCTCGGTCAAAAACGATTTCTGTCTGCGGCTGATCGTATTTCAGGTCTGTGTCAGCAAACATGATCATGTGACTCTCGAAGGCTGCTGCGACCAGTTTATTGGCAAACTCCAGCAGTTCTTTCGGTTCGGCCGTTGAAGAAATTACCATATCTACCGGTGCATCACTTCCACCGGGAAGAGGTTCCGGAGTTTTCATAATTAAGCGGATTCCTGGTATCTTTGAAGCGGCCATGAATGCCTCTCCCTCCAATTCCGTGGTGTCTTTAGTGCGTTCCTTGAAGGGCTTCGCAATCATGCCAGAGAACCCGCCTGTCGGGTTGGTGATCTGGAAGGTGTTCGCGGTTTCTGGAAACGAGAGAAACATTTTATTGGCCAATTCCGTGTAGAGCATCGTCTGCTCGATGGTCGAGTTTGGTGAGGCTTGCACGAAGCCAAAGACCACGCCCTGATCTTCGGTGGGGGCTAGTTCCTCGAGTGAAAACATCCAGAGCGGGACGATGAGAATGGAGAACGCGATCCAAACGAAAAGCGTGACGGGACGATATTTTAATGTGCCATCGAGCCAGCGCAAATAGGTGCGGCGAACGGAATCAAATCGTTTGTTCACCCAGCCAGCGAAACCTTTATGCGAGTCGCCTTCGCGCAGCATGACGGACGACATCATGGGCGACAACGTGAGCGCGACGACCCCGGAAACGACGACTGCGCCTGCCAGGGTAAAGGCAAACTCGCGGAACAATGTACCCGTGAGACCGCCCTGAATGCCGATCGGCGCATAGACGGCGGCGAGCGTGATCGTCATGGCAATGATCGGTCCGAAGAGTTCGCGGGCGCTGAGAATCGCGGCGTTAAAAGGTGTCATACCCGCCTGCAAATGGCGCTCGACGTTTTCCACCACGACGATGGCGTCGTCGACGACCAAGCCGACAGACAGAACGATGGCAAGAATGGTCAGCAGATTGATCGTGAAACCGAAGAGCATCATGAGGAAAACCGCGCCAACAAGTGAGATCGGAATGGCAACCAATGGAATGACTACGGATCTCCAGGAACCGAGGAAAAGGAAGATAACGGCGATGACGATGAGCAGAGTTTCAATGAGAGTCTTGCCGACTTCATGGAGGGCATCGTTGATGTATTCCGTGCCGTCGTAGCCGATGCCGACATTCATTCCGTAAGGCAGCGAAGACTTGATGTCGGGGAGAATTTTTCGCACTTCCTTGATGACGTCGATGGAGTTGGCCGTCGGCAAAACCCAGATGCCCATGAAAGTCGCGGTCTGACCTCCGAAACGCACGTCGGTGGTGTAATCCTCCGCGCCCAGCACGACGTCGGCGATGTCTTTCAGGCGAACGATGGCGCCGTTTTCCTGGCGGATGACAAGCTGCTCAAACTCGGCCTTGTTATTCAAGTTAGTATTCGCGACGAGATTCACCGCGATCATCGAGCCCTTGGTCGTGCCGATGGCAGAGAGATAGTTATTGGCCTGCAAGGCTTTGCTAACCTCGACTGGCGTGATGTTCAGCGCGGCCATGCGGTCGGTCTTTAGCCAGATGCGCATGGCGAATGTGCGGGCTCCTAATATGTCGGCGCGCTGCACGCCCTTGATGGCGGCGATCTTCGGCTGCACGACGCGAGTGAGATAATCGGTGATCTGATTTTGATCGTAGTCCTTCGAGAAGAAACTGAGATACATCGAAGCGAAACGTCCGTCGCTGGTTTCGACGTTGATGATCGGAACCTGGGCCTCGGGCGGCAGGTCGTTGCGGACCTGGTTGACCTTGCTCTGGATCTGGGTGAGCGCGGCGTTGGTGTCGAAGTTTAGCTTGAGGTGAACCGTGATGGCGCTCAGTCCCTGCGAACTCGCAGACTCGATATAATCAATGCCGTCAGCGCTGGAAATCACGCGTTCGAGTGGCGTAGTGATGAAGCCGCGAACGAGATCCGCGTTGGCCCCGATGTAAGCGGTCGAAACGGTGACGACTGCGCTGTCGCTGCGAGGATATTGCCGGATGTTGAGCAGCTTGATCGCCTGAAAACCTGCCAGCAGAATGATCAGGTTCAGCACGATGGCGATGACCGGGCGTTTGACGAAAAGATCGGTGAATTTCATGGCCGTGTCCTTGTTAGATTCGACTGAAACTCAGGTGTCCGACGGTGTCGGAGCCGGGTTGTTGCTCGGGACGGTGGAATTATTTACGATCACCGCGCCACCGGGCCGCAGTTTGAACACGCCCGAGGTGATGACTTCATCGCCGGTTTTCAAACCCGAAAGAACTGAAACCTGGTCGCCCCGGCCTGTGCCGAGTTTCACCGGCTGGATGCGAACGACTTTGCCGTCTTTGCCGTCCATCGTCTTGCCGTTGACCACGATATAAACCGAGTCGCCATATGGCGCATAACTGATCGACGAGGCGGGAATCGCGACGACTTTTGTGGTTTCGGGCAGCTTCACATTCACCTTCGCGAACATGCCCGGAAGGAGTTTGCCCTCGGGATTTTTCAGCGTGCCCTGGACTTCGATGTTGCGGGTGGCGGCATCGACAATCGAGTTAAGCGCCGTGATTTCACCCGGATAGGAATCGGTGTGAACTCCCTCGATGGCGACTTCGACCTCGCGACCGGGGGTGAGCACGCTGACATACTGCTGTGGCAACGAGAAATTCACATAAATCGGGTCGAGCGCGGTGACATCGACGAGCGGCGTTCCCGGGTTGACGAATTGGCCGATATTCACTTTCCGGATACCCGCCGAGCCGTCGAAGGGAGCCCGGATGGTCTTGCGACTGATGAGCGCTTTCTGCTCGTCCACTGCCGCCTGAGCCTGGCGATACTCGGCCACGGCGGAATCCAAGTCGGATTTGGACGCGGAGTTTTTCGAGAGTAAATCTTGATAACGGTTCTTGTTCAGATTGGCCAGATCGGCCCGGGCTTGAGCCGAACGCAGCGCCGCAGACTCCTGGGTGATATCGAGCTGCACGAGCAAGTCGCCCTGTTTCACAGCCTTGCCGGAATCAAAGCCAATCTGCGAAACGATGCCGCTCAAATCGGTGCTGACTTCCACACCTTTCACCGGTTTCAGCGAGCCGACGGCACTCAGCACAGACGACCATTCCACTTCGCTCGCGACCACGGTGGTGACGGTGTCCGGCGGCAGAACAAAAGGTTTGGGCTTCCGCACAAGATGGACGTCCATTTCTATCTTGGCATCCCATTTTGAGAGCTGACGGTGAATCAGATAACCGACGAAAAGGACGAACAGAACGATGACAATGACGAAGCGTTTGAACATAAGAAATTACAGGTTGAGTGCTAGCGCCGGGGCATCAACGGCGGGGGCCAGATCGACAAAGGCGGATTGGATTTTCTGAAGTAACGTGACAAAAGTTTTGCGCTCGGCGGCGTTCAGCGGGCTGATCATTTC
Organism: Chthoniobacterales bacterium; assembly: GCA_038230215.1. Classification (GTDB taxonomy): domain Bacteria; phylum Verrucomicrobiota; class Verrucomicrobiia; order Chthoniobacterales; family DASVRZ01; genus DASVRZ01. The sequence continues at coordinate 47,864 of JBBRNR010000004.1, forward strand.
CTCCACGCGAGCGAAATAGCCGGGCAGAATCGCATCGACCAGCGCCTGACCGTTCGCTGTCAGTCCCACTTCCACGGCCCGGCGATCTGCGGCTGAGGTGGTGCGAGTCACCAGTCCGTCGCGTTCCATCGTGTCGAGCAAACCCGAGATCGTGGCGCGAGTGACGCCGGATTTTTCGGCCAGTTCCGCTGGAGAAACGAATGCCTCGCACATGCGGTTCAGGAGCATGAGAATCGTGAACCGACCCTGACTCACCCCAAACTGGCTGAGGTATAAATCTTCCGCCTCGAAGACTTGGTCGCCAGTTCTGAGCAGATTCAAAAACGCTTCCGCCGAGGACGGATTGAGCGTGGGATATTTTTCAGACGCCGCCAGTAAACACTCGTAGCGAGGCAATTCTTGAAGGAGCAGATGCGGCATGATTAGGAGGCTAATAATCAACGACGTTAATCGCGTCAAGCCCAACTTTTTCCTGCTATGGAGTTTTGTAAAAGCCGCCGATGGTCCTAGAATGTGACATGATTAAAGACCAGATCGCGGCCATTCAGTCCAAACTCCAAAGCTCGGAAAACATTCCCATTGCCACCAAGGCGGAACTCACGCGCCTCCTCGCGGAGTTGGAGACGGAAGTTTCCCTCCTCTCGCAAACGCATGACGAGCAGGCACTGCGAATCGCGCGCACCACCGATACGACGGCCCAAGAAGTGACGCGTGCCGAAAACCAGCCGGAAGTCGTCGAGGCCGCTTTGGACGAACTGCGCGCCTCGGTGCGAGACTTCGAAACGTCGCATCCGAAGATGGTCGGCATCGTAGGCCGACTGGCGACCACGCTGTCTAACATGGGAATCTAACTCGACTGAAATTCTGATTGTCGTCAAATTGCCACTTGCAGAAGTGCGAGGCTGTCAGAAATTATTCTCGTTTCCACCCAATCCCCTGCATCCAGATTGGGAGTATTATTCGTTATTGGCTGAATCGAATCACCCCCACTCCGTTATCGTTTATGCCTGACTCCCCCCAGACACTTTCAACCGCCTCTGACAATTCCATATTGCCCGTGCCCGATTCCTCCGTTCCGCGAACCAGAGTGCTTCCAGGAACAGACTTGGAACTCATCCCCCGGCGCCTTCTCGTCGTGGAGGATCATGAAAGCACGGCGACGATCATGCAGCGTCTTTTGCAGCGTCACGGCCACGAAGTCTGGGTCGCGTTGAACTACCAGCAGGCCTTGGAAATGGCGAAGGAACACGCTATCGAGGCATTGATTTGCGACTTGGATTTACCCGATGGTGATGGCTGCAATCTTTTGCAAGAACTTCAAAAACGAAGTGCGATCAAAGGCATTGTGGTCAGCGGCCACGGCAAGGACGAGGATGTGCAGCGCAGTCGGGAGGCCGGATTCTCCGCTCATTTGGTGAAGCCATTCGACATCAATCAGATCGAACACACTCTGACCGGAGTTTTCCAACAGTCGGACGCCTGAGTTACATCTGACTCACGTTGATATAACCTTCCAAAATGCCTGCGCCGGGCGCGGGCTGGAACATCGTAAGGGTTAAGAGCGAAGCCTTGTGGAATTCCACATTAAGCGAACGGTCCCGCGTCAACAGACAGGCGGCGAGTATGCCGAGATCAGGCTGGTGGCCGACGATGAGAATGTCTTCAAACCGGCTGTATTCCTGAATGATGGCGAGCCCGGTGTGCGGGGAAAGTCCGCAGCCAAGACGTCGATCTTCCACCGGCGAATCGTGGCCGAGTTTTTCCGCCACGAGCCGGGCCGTCTCCGCCGCGCGCAGATAATGGCTGGTGAGAATGACGTCGATGGGTTGTTGCATCCGCGTTAGAAATTCGCCCACGCGGGTGGCCTGTCCGCGTCCTTTCGCGGTAAGAACACGAGCGGCGTCTGAAGTCACAAAATCCTCCGCATCAGCATGGCGCAGAAGGTGGATTCTCACAAGCTCACCCACCGTTTCTCATTGGCGCTTTGCGAGATCGCCGAGAGGACGCGTTCATTTTCCAATCCATCGCGGAAGGTTGGCTGCACGCTCTGGCCAGCCACCACAGCGGAAATGAAATCCGCAAACGTGTTCGTGAACGTGTGCTCGTAGCCAATGATGTGACCCGGCGGCCACCACGCTCCGATGTAGGGATGCGTGCTTTCGGTGACGATAATATCCCGGAACCCGCGCGCGTCTTCGGGGTCGCGTGCGTTGTAATACTGCAGCCGGTTCATGTCCTCGAAGTTGAATGCGAGCGAGCCACCACTGCCATTGACTTCCAGTGTGATGTGATTTTTCCGGCCATGCGCAAACCGCGTCGCCTCAAGATTGGCGACAGCGCCGTTTTTGAATTTTCCAATCCACGAGACTGCGTCATCGACGGTCACTTCGCCCATTGGCTCAGGGACACCGGCTTGCAGCGGACGGTGTTTCACAAAAGTCTCCATCAGCCCGCAGACCTCGGCGACTTCGCCCACGAGATAACGCCCCAAGTCGATAATATGCGCGTCGATGTCGCCGTGCGCCCCGGAACCGGCGATCTCGGATTGCAAACGCCAGACCATGGGAAACTGCGGATCGGCGATCCAGTCTTGCGCGTAACGGGCCCGGAAATGGTAAATGCGGTCGCCGATGGCTCCATCGCTGATCATTTTACGCGCCAGCGCGATGGCGGGTATGCGGCGGTAATTGTGGCAGACCATGTTGACGACCCCGGCCTTTTCCACCGCTGCGACCATGGCTTCGCATTGAGCCATATCCAGTCCGAGCGGCTTCTCACAAAGGACAGCTTTTCCAGCGGCAGCGGCAGCCATCGCGATCTCGGCGTGAGTGTCGTTGGGCGTGGTGATATCGATAATGTCGATTCCCGGATCAGCGACGACTTCACGCCAGTCTGTGGTGGTGTTTTCCCATCCGAGTTGCATCGCAGCCTCCTGCACGGGCCCGGCGGAACGTCCGCAGAGCGTCTTCATCCGTACGCTGGCGGGCAAATCAAAAAAACGGCCTGCCTGCCGCCACGCATTGGAATGGGCCTTGCCCATGAAATTGTAGCCGATGAGGCCGACGGAGAGATTCTTTTTCATGGTCAGGCGGGGTGGAGATGTGTCAGAAAGCAGCTTCCTAAATGAAATGCTGCGTCTTGTAAACTACCCGCGCCCCGAATACTTTACCCACCAATCATGCGCTGCCCTTCCTGTCTAACCATCCTTCAAGAAGCGGTGGAGGCCTGCCCCGGCTGCGGATTTACCCTGGCTGCCCTGGATAAAAAATTCGGGACTGTGCCGAAAAACTTTCGCCACTTGACGGACTACAGTTCGCTCTTCACCGAGACGGGACGCACTCTCTTGGAGAAAAAGCTCATTGAAACCGAGCGCGTTTTTCCCGGGTTGTATCTCTCTGTCCTGAGCATGGAAGTTCACTCTGGATTCAAGCCGCGCGAGTATCTTTTTTGGCTAATGAACCGCTGTTATTTCAGTCCAATGGAAGTGCGCAAGGAGCGAAATTTTTCCATCGTGCTCTTTTTCGATTCCATGTCGCGAACGGTCTTCCTCACCACCGGTTACGGTCTGCAAAAAGCGCTGCCCGAGGATCAATTGCAGACCATCCTCAATGCGGCCCTGCCGCATTTTCAGAAGGAAGACTTCTACTTGGGTTCCACCGTTATTCTGCGGGAGGTTTGGCGCCATCTAAAAACCTATTGCTCCACTGGTTATCCAGAGGAAGCGCCGGAATTAAAGACTTCCACGCAGATCGGCAACGAGATCCAACTGAAGGGAGACCTGTTTTGAAACGTCGCCTCATATTTCTTCTCGCACTGCTTCCCTTACTGGCCAGCACCGCGATGAGTCTCCCCAGCAAACCCGGCAATCGCGTTTCAGACGAGGATGATATTTTTGATTCAAAGACGAGAATTTTTCTCTCGCAAAAGCTGAAGGCCGAATACACCCGAAACAAGATTTCGACTTACATCGTGGCGTTGTCACAGACGGACAAGGGCCAGGAAACCGCCACGGCCAACAAACTCCGCGACGCCTGGATTCAAGACCCCGTTGGATTGCTGGTTCTCTTCAACCGGGGTTCCGATAAAATCGCCATCAGCCTCACGAACGGCGCCTATAAACGTGTCGCCTCCGTAGGCCGTCTCGATCTTCTGGCGAGTCAGATCGATGATTTTAATGAGGAAGGCCCGTCTCGTGGAATGCCGAAGGTGATCGACCTGTTATTGGAAAGATTGCGAACGGATCGAAAGCCGATCGTGATTGTTCAGGAGCGCGAAATGCCTCGTGCGCTCATCTTTGTTCCCATCGGCCTGCTATTAGCTTTCTGTGGCTGGGGTCTGTTCCGGCTCTACCGCTACATGGCGACCCAGAATGTTTTCACGCCGGTTTACCATTTAAAACCGGAACCCATCAACCCCGTGCTCGGCTCGACCACTGGCGGAGTCAACACGGCCGAGGGCAAGTTCTAACTCCGCCAGCCAGCGGCAGAATCTATAACTGATTTTCCACTGGTGCCGTGGCGAACTGCAACGGAACCTCGGTGAGATTGCCTGCATCATTCAGACTTACCTCATGGCTTTTGCGGAGGTCGCGCTGAAAGATTTCCTCCTGTGAACGGGCAAAGGCGCGGTCGATGATGTTCACGTTTGCCTCGTCGTTGATACGCAATGATCTCGGGTCCAGATTTGTCGAGCCGATGGAGACAAATAAGCCGTCCACGACCAGCAGTTTCGTGTGATTCATCGTCGGCTGATACTCGTAAAGACGCACTCCAGCTCGCAGCAAACGCGGCCAGCGTTTCCGCGACGCGCGGCGAACATTTTTCTGATCCATGTATTTGCCAGGAAGCATGATTTGCACCTTCACTCCACGCTGTGCGGCGGCACACAAAGCACCCATGAGAACCTTGTCGGGAAGGAAGTAGGGATTCTCGATGCACACCGTTTGCCGGGCGCTCGCGAGACTGAGGTGATACATCAATTCCGACGAATAGCGCGAACGAATCGGTGAACTGGAAAACGCCGTCGCCTGCACCGATCCGGCTGATTTCAGCTTCGGGAAATAGGCTGGACCCTGCACCATCTCGCGAGTGACTTTGAGCCAGTTGTCCAGGAAAGCCGACTGAAGTTGCGTCACCACGGGCCCTTCCAACCGGTAATGCAGATCGTGCCAGTGCTCCGGCTTTTCCGCATTCCCCTGCCATTCGTCGCCAATCCCGACGCCACCAATAAAGCCGACGCGTCCATCGACGATCAGGAGCTTGCGATGGGTGCGATGATTCGCGCGAAATGGATCAATCCAGATGAGCGGATGATAGACTTGGACATCGACACCGGCGGCCTTCATTTCGCGACGATACAGAAGAGACTTGTTGCCGCCGACCGCGTCAATGATCACGCGGACCGGAACACCGGCACGGGCTCGCTCGATCAACGCGTCAGTAAAAATACGCCCCGTTTCGTCGCCGTAATAAATGAAGGTTTCAAAGTTGACGCTCCGTTTCGCGCCATGAATCGCGGCGAGCATGGCGGGAAAAATTTCCTTTCCATTCTCCAGCGTCTCAATCCGATTTCCGGCCAGAAAACCGCCGCTGAGGGTCGCGCCAATGTTTTCTTGAAACGAAGGTTCGCCGACTCGGGCGACGGGCAGCAGCGGTTCTTTCAACGGCCCTTTGGAGGAACAGCCAGAGGCCAGCGCTGCCATGAGGAGGCAACTCAACTGAAGCCAGCGACGGGGTCGGGGAGAAACCACGGTAGGAATATTCATGCTATCCTTAAAGTCGGAAATGTGACTCAAAAAGGATGCACTAATTTTCTTGGGGAACTACCTCCTAACCCGTGGTCCGCAATCCGGCTGCGATGGCGTTGATCGAGAGCATCACCTCCGGCAGCAACGCGTCGGATTCCGCCGTGTCGCCCGAGAAGCGCAGCTTGCGCCAGTTTTTGAGGAGGACGATTTGTTGTTCGTGCAGCATTTGCAAGGCATGGGCGCGCACGGCCAGTGTCTTGTAAAAACGCGGGCGGCGTCCGGTCAGCTCCGAGCCAAGGACTTTCTCGATCATCGTCTGTGTGAGGAGAAACTCGTCGCGGATAATGCCGAAAACCTGGTCGCGCATCGCGGCGTCGGTCACCAGCGAAGCGTATTTTTCCATCAGAGCGAGATCGGCGCTGGCGAGATTCGTCTCGACGTTGGTGAGGGTGAAACGGAGAAACGGCCAGTTTTTTTGCTCTTTCGACAGCCAGATGAAGTTTTCCTCGTCCTCCTTTTCGACGGCGGCCAAAGCCGAGCCGACTCCGAACCAACCGGGGAGATAATAACGTGACTGGTTCCAGGAAAACACCCACGGAATCGCCCGCAAGTCGCTCAGTTTGCGCTGGCCAGTGCGGCGCGAGGGTCGCGAGCCGATGCTGCTGCGCTCCAGGGCGTCGATTGGCGTGGCCTGACTGTAGAAATCCATGAATTCAGGCAAACGCAGGAAGGCCTGATACGTGTCGCGGCTGATGTTTGAGAGACGATTGACCACTCCTTTCAGCGGACGTTTCACTTCTCCAACACGCATCTGGCGCGCGGTGACGCCTGTGACACCGGCGAGAAGCAACTCCAGATTATAGGTCGCTGTGCCGAGGTTGGCGTATTTTTGAGCAATGGTTTCGCCCTGTTCCGTGAGGCGGATGTCGCCATTGAGCGTCTTCGTTGGCAAGGCGTCCAGAAAGCGATGCGTCGGGCCCGCTCCACGGCTTATGGTGCCGCCGCGCCCGTGAAAAAAGCGAATCCGGCAGCCCATTTCCTCGCCGATGGCGGTCATGGATTCCTGCGCCATTTGCAGCGCCCATTGGCTGGCTAGAATGCCGCCTTCCTTGTTGCTGTCGCTGTAGCCGACCATCACTTGCTGGACGGGCAGCGAATGACGCGATGGGCGCAAGGCATGTTGCCGATGCAGGCTGCGTCGAGTCACATCGTGATTGAGGAAATCCTTGATGATCGACGGGCTTTTTTCCAAATCCTCGGTCGTCTCGAACAGCGGCACCACAGAGAGCAGGCAGGCCAGACCTTCCGGAGAATTTTCCACCAGCCCGGTCTCGCGGCAGAAGAGATAAACCATCAGCAAATCGGAAACGCTGCGGGTCATGCTCACGATCAAGGCACCCAGGCCATCGGCTCCGAAACGGATGCGGTGATCGGCCAGCACGCGATAGCAATCGAGCAGCGCATCGGCCTCGGTCCCAGCCTTCACACCGGGCAGAAGAAACGGACGCGGGCTCTTCAATTCCTGATTCAAAAACTCCAGCCGCCGGGCTTCATCCCATTCCATAAACTCGTGACCCGGCAAGCCAGCCTTCGACATCATCTGCGCCAGCGCTGCCTCGTGAAAGGCGCTGTTTTGTCGAATATCCAGAACGGCGGAATGGAAACCAAAAACCTCCAGCGTGCGCATGATCGGTCGCACCTCGATCTTCGCCAATCGGATCGCGCCCACCTCCAGGAGCGACCCGTAAAGTATGCGCAGATCGGCCCGTAACTGCTGTGGAAACCGATAGCGATTCTGGTCGTCGGCGCTCAGACGATCGTCGTCGTCCACAGAGCGTTCCAGCGGAATTTTATTCTGCATCAGCCGCACAAACTGACGCCACGGCTCATCGGGATAATGCCGGAAAATCGGTTCCGCCACCGCCGGGCCCACCTCCTTCGCCAGCGCCTGAATCGCTTCTTTTAGGAAACCCGGAGCCGGATACACGTATTGCGAAAGACTCAACTCATGCGCCGTGCGTTCGAGTTGTTTATCAATCACCGCCAGGGCATTGCGCCGCAGGTCGAGCAAAGTTTCGTAGGTCACTTCCGCAGTCACAAACGGATGACCATCGCGGTCGCCGCCGACCCAGGTTCCGAAACGCAACGCGGGCAGAGTCCCCTCGCCCTCCAGCAGAGCGGGATCGAACCCGGCCTCGGCCCAGGAAAGCTCTAGATTTCGGTCGAGGCGCGGCACGACATTGGGAAACACTTCGTGAAGATAATGCATCACATTCCGGCGTTCGTCGGCGACCTCCGGCTTCTGGCGCGGGATCTCGCCCGTTCTCCACAGCCGCTCGAGAGTCGCCTTGGTGTCTTCGCGAATTTTCTGCATTTCACGAGGCGTCCACATACGATTTTCGCGGGCGAGCATCAGTTGATACAGCTCCCGAAGCTGCTCCAGCACCGTGGAGCGTTTCGCCTCTGTCGGGTGCGCGGTCAAAACCGGTTCGACTTCCACTTCCCTCAGAATTTCCGCGAGATCCTCGCCATCCGTTCCCAACTGTTGCAAGCGCCGCAATTCCGCCGCCCACAAGCCCGGCTCGCTGGCGGCTCCGAGTTCCGATTCGCGCAACCGGCGAATCTGCGAAGACGTGTTTTCCTCAACGATATTCAGGAGCTGAAACGCGATGGAATAGACCTGCGCCATGCGTTTCGGAAACGGCTCGTGAATCTCCGAATCCTCCAGCCAGGGCACGCATTTCGCCAGTTCGGTATCGCCCAAATCCACCAGCACTTCGCGAAAGCATTCGACGAGAAATTTGAGATCGGTCCGGATTTTCTCGAATCCAATGGTGGTGAAGTCGGACGACTCAGACTCAGCGTTGCTTTTTTCCATAAATATCCCTTTGCGCGCGTTTTGGCTGAAAACGCCCCTGTGGTATGCCGCTTTCGCCGGGAAGTGTCAACGCCGGGCTGTGGACAGATGCCATCTGATTACACTGCAACTCCGATGAAAAATGAGCCATGCCTCGAACTCCGTTTGAGTTTCAGGTTTCCCTTTCCGGTTTCCTCTGCATGGTAAAATGGCAGGATGACTCAACCATGAAGGCCACACTTTTCGAAATCAATGAACTGCGAGTTGCCGGCCTCATCGGCCAGTGGGCCATTGGCGGTGCGATGGGAGCCACTTTTTATCTGGAGCCTGTCTCGACCTATGATTTGGACATCTTCGTGGTCTTCGAGGGGACACCACTCATTCTGACCCTCACACCCCTCTATGATTTTTTACAGGCGCGCGGTCACGCGGCGGAAGGGGACGCCATCCTGGTGCATGGCTGGCCGGTGCAGTTCCTGCCCGCCGAGGCCGGATTATTGCGGGAAGCCGTGGAGCAGGCGAGTGAGATCGACTTTGAAGGCGTGCCTGCGCGTGTCATGACGGCGGAGCACCTCATGGCCATCGCGTTGCAGACTGGTCGGGGCAAAGACTTTGCACGCCTGCTCACATTTGTGGAAGCGCGGGCTGCCGACGATTCCCGGTTGCACGACATTCTGGCACGCCATGGCCTGGAGAGTGCCTGGAAACAATTCCAACAAAACTACCTGCCGTGAGCCCGCTGCTGCAACAATTACTCGAAGAAAAGAGACTGCGCCGACTACGCCTCATGGCGCTGCCCTACCCGGAAAAGGTGCGTATCGTGGAAAAAATGCGCCACGCCGCCCACGAGATCCACACCGCGATGGATCATTGCGTCCTCCGGGAAGACCCGCCTTCGTCAAAATAGTGCGGCTCGTTCCTCCCCCAGCCCACACAGAAGACCTGCCCCAGCACCCTCCCAGCCATACGCATGGAAGTCCCGTGTAAACTACGGATTCGCGGGCGGCGGAACCGGAGTGCTGCCGCCCGTGCTGCCATTGTTCGTCGGCGGGAAGAGGCCGAGGCGATACTTTTCGCGAATGCCCCGATTGGCGGCCTCTTCCTCGGGATGCTCGTTGTTAGCGGCATTTTGAATCGTGAGGAGGCCGAGATACAACTCGTTGGCGCGGGTAGTGGTGTCGCCCTTTGATTGGCTTTGCCTTGAATACAAAGCCGGGGGGAGTACAACTTTGGCAGGCGAAATGAGGACATGAAGGCGGCTTTGCCTTGAATACAAAGCCGGGGGGAGTACAACTTAGCTTTCCGGCTTGTGCGGCGGTTCGCTGCTTTGCCTTGAATACAAAGCCGGGGGGAGTACAACTGGCGAATACCACTCCATCAACCTCAACCTGCTTTGCCTTGAATACAAAGCCGGGGGGAGTACAACTGGCGAATACCACTCCATCAACCTCAACCTGCTTTGCCTTGAATACAAAGCCGGGGGGAGTACAACCACAAGTTGTAAGTTGCTCCCTCAAGGGGGTTTACCAGAGCTGTATCTGCTCTGGTAAATCCTCGGGCGACACCTCTTTCGCCGGACTTCCGTGCAATACGAAGCTCCTCTCCCATTGCGAACGCGTAACAAAGATCGCCCGCACACTCCCCTCCTCCGGCAAATGCTGCTTCACGCGGGCGATATGCGTCTCCTGCCTCGCATAAGTCACACAGGCCCGCGCGTACATACTCCATTGCAGCATCTGGTAGCCATCATCCTTCAACCACTCGCGAAAATCGTGAGCCGCTTTCCTTTGCGGCTTTGTCAGCGTGGGCAGATCGAACGCCACAATCAGCCAGCCCATTTTGAATTTTTCGGTGTCCATGGTTTGTAGAGCTTCGGATCGTTATGCAGCACCGCCCGACGGAAATTGCGCACCACACCCTCGATGCAACTCCGCACATCCAGCGTGAGATCCAAGTAATCCACCCGCACCAGCGGAAACCCCGTTACCCATTTGCGAAATTCCGGCGTTACGGAGAGCGGCCCCTCCCCCGACTGCTCTCGCACCCATTGCGCCACCCGCCAATCCACGCACGGGCGGAAAGGCTCCATCAAATCGTAAGCCAGCGGCGTGCTCCGCTCCCGCGCCACATGGGAAATGCCAAACGTCGGGTCCAACCCCACCCCGAAAAGCTTCTGCAAAATCGTCGAAAGCAACACCGCATACCCATAATTCAGCAAGTGATTCAACCCCGCAGCTCCTCGCTCCCGCGTAAAATCCGGCTCCCCCATACTGCGGCCAAACGCATTCCAAAACAACTTCGCGCAGATCGCCTCCTTGTGCGGCTTCCGGCCCCAAGCCGTCTCGTGCAGGAGCTTGAGCGCGACATCCCCCGGCGCGAGAAACTCCGCCAGCGCGTGCTGATTGCGACACTTCGCATCCACCGTCTGCTGCCAAAGCCGGGCCAGCGTCTTCGCATCCAACTTCAACAACGCCCGACTGAGCAACGTATCCGTCGAGCGATTCGCTGGCAGCACCAGACTCGTCGGCTTGAAATCTTCGCAAATAATCAAAGCCACCCCGTGCTTCGCCGCCTCCAGAAACAAATTGCTATGAATACTCGCCGAGAAACTCGTGACAATGATCGACGCCACATCCTCCAGCGGCAGCGTTTTGTCCTTCTCCCCCGGCACCTTGCAAGTCAGCTGCCCATCCTTGCAACTAAGCGAACATTGTGGCGAATCGATGCTGACAATATGAAAACTCATACGGGGTGAAAGACTTGCACAAAAGAAAAACGGCGACCCTTTTGAGGTCGCCGTTTATAAGGACAATAGTTAGACAGCTGGAGTTTTGGGTTTACGCAATGGTTTTTTGCGTTCACTCGTACGGGTGCCACCTGCTTTCTCGTATTCGAGGCTTTCCTTAGTGTATTTGACTCCCACCGCGGCCAGCATCCGCCCCGAGAGATCGTCGAGGGATTTTTCTTCCGCTTCGATCTCATCGAGCAAGCCATCCAACTCGGACAGCTTGGTATTGTAGAGTTCATTTTTGTCGGATGTCGCCTTGGTGGTGGCTTTGAAAGCCACCAACGTGAGACTATTACCGAGGTCGAGTGCCGTATCGATGGAAGCGAGGGCGTTTGCACGCTTGTTCGCAAATTCGACTGCGGTGGAGGTTCTTTTTGGTCTTGCCATAAGTATTTACATCTTTACGCCTCCCAAACTGCCGCACCGACATGATGCAACCAGAAGGAGGATAAAAACGTTTAGCATACAGAAAATCATTGAACAAGAACGTAAATCGAGTTTTTTACACACGCTTTTCACAATTCCTTTCACCACTTTTGCCTATTTCGCGACCACTTCTGCTTTAGGCGTCATCACTTTAGCCTTCCTCGTCACCACTTTTGCTTGGCTCACGATGACTTAGGCTTGGGTCGTCCCATCTTTTAAATTGGTCGCGATGACTTTTACTTTCCTCGTCCCATCTTTCGCTTTCCTCGCGAGCAAAACGAAAGATGCCGCAAGATATTTCTCGGCTATTCGCCTCTAAGCATGTCCAGTGATAGGCCGAGCTTTTACGTCTGTGAGCTTGGCAACTAGGATTGGCGTATGAAAGCTACCCAACATGTCGGAATCACTACGCCTGATTTAGTTTGGATTGTGAACTTTCGCAAACACCCACCAAGCCCGTTGGTAGTGATTTGCCTCCTCCGGCCAAGATGGTTCCGAGAGAGGCTTCCAACTTGCAACCTGCGTAAATTTTTTTCGTTTTCTTGCCTGTTTTAGGGTCAGTCCAGTCGTAGCGCGATTTGACAATATCTGGTTTGCAGAGGTCCAGTTTAATGTCGCCGTTTTTCTTTGTCTGGATGGAGAGGATTCTCCACTGCCCGGCATAAGTTCCCGTATCCACTTGTAGCAACATGCCATTGCGCCAGAGGCGAGGCATTTTGGCGCCGTTCTTTTCCTTAATTTCTTGGAGGCGATGCCAGACTTTTTGCCAGGGAATAACGACAGGCTTGGGGTCGAGGGCGAGGCCGAAGTTGTCGCCGATGACGAGGGCACCGCTGATGTTTTTGAGCTTGCCGGGGAGGAGGCCCATGACTTTGCCGGTTTTTTGTCTGTCTGTCTTGAGAGGTTGTTTTTTCCCGTCGGGCCCGCGCATTTGCTGGCGCAGGCTGACCCATCCGTCTTCGACTCCAGTGACGCCCCAAGTGTTTTGTTCGGCGCGAACGCCCCCCATGTCGGCGGGGATGTGTTGGGTGACTCGACGTTCGGCGAGGCGGGTACGAATTTGCGCGACGAGGCTGTCGGGCGGAGTCATGGCAAAGATGACGCCGTGCTGGGTGCGCTGGTAGAGGCCAGTTTGTAGAAGCAGGGCGTTATCCTCGGCGTTGCGCTGTTTCTCGCGGCGAACAATGGCTTCCCAGAGGCGTCCGTTTTTCGGAAAATAATGGTGGGTAAGGCCGATGACGAGTGCGTCGAGGGCATGGTGCAGGTGGGTGATGGAGCGGATGTCGGTCTTGTTTTTGAGGGTGCCATCGGGTTCGAGAACGCCGGGATTGGCGGTGGCGAGGCAACCGAGGAGTTTCCAGCCGGTGCGAATGGTGCCGGTGACACTGCCAGGCAGGCTGGTGATTTCGTGTGGCTGCAAATGCGGCAGGCTGCGCTGGAGGACGAGGGCACCGAGACGGGTGAGTTGGGAGGTAACGGTGAGGTCGCGTGGGAGGAAGCCCGCGTCTTTGTCCTCCCATTTGGGGAGGAGGAGGAGTTTTTTCCTCCTCCTTTGACGTTTGCCATCGTCTGTGTCTTCCCATTCCCCTGAACTCGGGTTTTTGCGTCGCGATATTTTGAGATTGTCCACAAAGGTGCGGTATTTCTGAAGGCTGACCATCGTCAAATCTGGTCTGCCGGGAACTTGCTTGCCTTCCTCTTCCTTAACAAACTGAAATGCCGTGCGATTACTCTTCCATTTATTGACTTCAGGATAGGTTATGACCAATGAATCCAAACTATTGGAAGGCCGCTGGCTGTAAGGAATAATGTGGTCTTTATCGACTACACCTCTGGCAAGTTGAAAGGAGCAAAACTCCTTGGCCTGAGTGTAAGGGCACTGCATTCCCATATCCTTGGCTACACGGGCCTTACGAATCAGACCCGGCGTGATCTTGATACCAGAGTCGGCCAAGTCTTCTTCTAATTTCTCTACTACCGAAGTGAAGTCGTAGAGTTGCTGGGCAAGTAATTTCTTAAGCTCAGTGCTTTTGTGATATTTGCCTGATAACTCCCTAAGTTCGCCATTCACTTCGATGGCGATGGCTCCAATGCGTTCGGGCTGCCCGTTGACGAGCGAAGAGTCGGTCAGGATGTCAGCGACGAGACGTTGCAGGACGAGGAGACGATGGCGAACGAGATGGTTGTTGGTTTTTGAATCAAGCGAAGCGTTAATTTCAGCACTCTCATAAGCAACTGCAGCTTCCTTTTCAGTATTTCGGCTATTAGCCAGTCGTTTTAACCAACGCTTACTCCATTTTTCAAAAGAAGGGAAAGGAGTGACTGCTTTTGTGTCGAGAGCATCTCGAACAAGGCAGCCGTCGTTTGCTTTGTCTTCGCCGCCTAGCGGATCGTTCGAGCGGGATTTCTTGCGCGGATCGAAGCCGTAGAGAATTTCCTCGGCGACTTGTTTGAGGATACTGCGTGCGTATGGGGCGCGCCCGTTGGGTTTCTCGATGGAGAGCGGAGCATCGAGTGGATCGCTGGGGTCGCCTTTTTTGGCTTTGGCTGGCTTTTTACCTTTCAGGCTTTCGGCGGAATGGACGGCAGCAAGAATGTCGGCGGAAGGATGGCCGAGTTCGTCGCACCAAGAAAGGACTTGGCGGAGTCGAAGTGTGTCGCCGTTGCGCCATTTGCCACGGGCGCGTTTCTGGATGCGTTCGCGGATGGGTTCGGGAAAGTGAGGCCAAAGAAATTGCACGCGCTCGCTTTGGATAAGCTTGGTCAGTGGGCTGAGGATGAGGGCCTTGCCAGCGTAGGGATCCATGAGCATGGTTTCGAGGTTATTCGGCAGGTTGCCAGTGGCGTCGGCGACGGTTTTCTTGAATTCACCAGGGGTGAAGGCTCCGGCTTCGATCATGCGCTGGTGGATGGCTTGGCGCTCGTCTTTGGTGAGAGCGGGTTGCGGGCGGACGATGCGGACGTTGGCTAGCTGCATGAGCCACCGGTAGAGAAAGAATTCGGGAGTGTTTTTTGTGCAAACTTTTTCTCCGCTGACGGGGCAGATGGTGAGGATGCGGTTGTCGAAGCGCGGAACGCTTTGCCCGAAGAGGAGTCCACCGTCGAAGCGTTTGGCGAGTTTGTAGGCGGGGCAAGGTATGGCGCCGGCGTCGTCTAGCAAGGTGCGCTCCAAAGTGGAATCAACGTGGGGAAGATGACTTATGTGTGCTTCGAGAATGCGGCGAACTTCTTTTTCGACAATGTTGCGGGGAAAGGCGGCGTTGTTACCCTTGAAGCGTTTGGTAGAGGCGAGGCGTTCGCCCAGCGGGTCTAGCCCGAGGTCGGCACAGAAGGGTTCTGCCATGGTGGAGACTTGGTGTTTCTCCATCAACTTTTTGGCGTTTTCCTCTTTCTCGGTGTCGTCGTCGTCAGCTTCCTCGGCGTTACTCCAGCGACGATTTCCATCGTAACCGCGATTGTGTGCATACCAGCGTAAGACATCCCAGAGTTCGGGCCAGGTCAGAAGTTTCCCGCCACTTAAAACGCGAGCCGCGAGCAGCCACGGAGCGGGATGACCACCCGCTTGGGTGTGCTTTTCGGCGAGTTGTTCAGGAGTCATCACACCCAAGTGAACCAGAAGTTTTTCCATACGAGCAATGCGGCAGCGCGTGGCGCGAATGTGGCGGCGTTGACGGCGAAAGCCGCGTCTTTGGCTCGCAAGACAGTCGTCTGCGCCAAACGTCACGGCTCCGCAGCCGAGAATATCAGGGTGTTGGTTTAAGCGAGATTGCAGGACGGCCCAGCCAATGGAGCTATGGCCGACATCGAAAGAGATTTGTAGATCGCGGGAGATTTTTTCGCTTGTGCTTTTCATGGGACTTCTTATTTTCGAGGGGTATTCAAGACAAAGTTAGGGACGCAGGCAGTTCTTCCTCGATGCCAGTCATCGACACCTGCAACAACAAGCGTTTTTACAAAAGCCGCTGGCGTAATGCCAGCGGCTTTTTCTTTTTACGAACGGTTAATGAATAGGTCCTTGCAAACCGCCGCTAAAGATTCTTCAGATCTTCTCGGGGACGAGGCGGCCGGTTTTGTCGGGGGCGTCGGCGTTGCCTTCCTCGTGGTATTCGGCGTCGGTGTTCACTTGCCAGATGTTGAAATGTCCGCCGCTGGTGATGTTTTTCGCGGCCAAAATCGCGGTCATCATGGAGTGATCCTGGTTGTTGTATTTGTGCATTCCATTGCGACCGACGGGCTGGATGTTGGTGAACTGGGTGAGTTCCTCGCGGATGATGCGGACGTCGTCGTTATAGCCAGGACCATAGACGGGGTAGGATTTTTCCATGCGAACGACACAGCCATCGACGAAGTCGTCGGCGCGGGCGAGGCCGAGCTGGACGAGTTCGCGTTTGCCGAGCTCGATCAAACTCGCATCACTTTGCGTCCAGACGTCGTCGCCTTCGAAGCAGAAGTATTCGAGTCCGAGGCAGGTCGTCGTTTTGTCGGCAACGAGTTCCATGCTCCAGTTGTTAAAGTTCTGGATGCGGCCGAGTTTGACGCCCGGATCGTGGACGTAAATCCAGTTGTCGGGGAAAAGTTCTGTGCGCTTGAGCATGAGCGCGACGGTGAGGAAATCGCGATACGTCAGGCGTTTGGCGGCGGCTTGCGCGGCTTCGCTGAGAGGCGGATCGAAGGCGAGCACGCAGTCGCGCAGCGGCATGGAGATGATGAAGTTCTCCCCCGGCCAATCGGATGTAACTCCGCTGGAATTTTTCGAAGTGACCGAGACCACAGTGTTGCCCACGCGATTGATTTTGGTGACTTCCTGGCCCATGAGAATTTCGCCGCCGAGCCGCTGGATGTCGTCGCGCGTTTTTTCCCACATCATGCCGGGGCCGAGTTTGGGATATTCAAAGGTGTCGATGAGCGTCTTGATGACTTCGCCGCCTGCGCCGGGTTTTTTCGGAAACAACGCGTTGACCACCGCGCTCAGGAGCGAGAGTCCTTTAATGCGTTGCGCGGCCCAGTCGGCGCTGATCTCTGAGCAGGGCATCCCCCAGACTTTCTCGGTGTAGGTCTTGAAGAAGATGTTGAAGAGTTTTTTTCCGAAACGGTTGCTGACCCAATCCTGAAACGACTTTTCCGGCTTGATCGGAAACATCCACGATTTGAGGTAGCTCAGGCCGCAGAGGAAGGAGGTCCAGACGCCGAGGCCGAAGAGGGCGTTGGCAGCTTTGAGCGGGTAGTCGAAATAGACGCCGTTGTAAAAGATGCGCGACATGCGGCGGACGCTGATGAATTGGTCGCCGAGACGGCGTTTCCACCATTGGGTGATCTCGTTGCTCTTGGAGAAAAATCGATGTCCGCCGATGTCGAAGCGGTAGCCGTGGTATTCGACCGTGCGGGCGATGCCGCCGACGTATTGCGAGTCTTTGTCGAGAACGAGCACGGGCACGCCATTTTCAATGAGTTCAGCGGCGGAGGTGAGGCCGGCCGGTCCGGCCCCGACAATGACGGTGCGATTATTTTCGAGCATTTCTCAAAAACATAGGGATTCGGAAAAATTGCTCAAGTCGTGAGGTCAATAAAGAAGCAACTCCGCTTCACACCAGCCAGCCGCTGCCGTTGAGAGCGAGGCGAAGTTCGTCGCTGTCCTGAACGTGGTATTTGGTGCCGGTGCGCATGACGACGCGTTCGCCGGTGCCAAACTGGAAATTCAGGATGACGGGGGTTTTTCCGGGGTAGCGGTGGAGCGTTTCGCGGAGGCGGGCGAGCTCTTCGAGTTCGAGCAATTCGTGCTGCATGGTGAGTCGAATGGCGCTCCCGGCTTTGCTTTCCTTAATGACTTTGAATTCGCTGGCGACGAGACGTGGCTTGTCTTCGCGCTTGTCGAGTTTGGCTGTGATGACGAGGACTTTTCCAACTTCCAGCAATGGGCCGGATTTGGAAAAGGTCTCGGGCCAGACCATGACTTCGGCCTGACCAGTGAGGTCTTCCATCTGGCAGATGGCGTAGGGTTTGTTTTCCTTTTTCGTGAAACGCTTCTCGACGCTGGTCAGCATGCCGGCGGCCTCGATGATGGATTTGTCGTCGATCTCACGCATGGTCGCGGTGTTCGTGTAACCGCCGTTTTCGAGGGTTTCGCGCCAGGAGTCGAGCGGATGGCCGGTAACGTAGAAACCGAGGAGCTCCTTTTCGGCAGCGAGCCGCTCGGCCTGGCTCCAAGGTTCGACGTGCGGCATTTCGGCCAAGGTCGTGGGAGCCGGGGCGGACTCGAACATGTCGAAGAGCGAGACCTGGCCCGAAGCTTTGTCGCGATGGGCAGATGCGGCGGAGGCGAGTGTGGCCTCGACGCTGGCGAAAAGGACGGCGCGGTCGATTTTTGTGAAGTCGAAAGCTCCGCAGCGAATGAGACTTTCGATGACGCGACGGTTGGTCGACTTCGAGTCGATGCGGCTGCAAAAGTCCTCCAGTGATTTGTAACTCCCGTCTTTCTCGCGCTCGGCGATGGCGGCTTCCATGGCGGCCTCGCCGACGTTTTTGATGGCGGCGAGTCCGAAGCGAATGGCCGGTTTTCCCTCGAAGGTGGTCGGGCGGAATTTGAGCAGACTGCTATTTAAGTCCGGTGGCAAAATCGCAATCTTCATGCGCTGGCATTCGGCGACAAAGATGGCGATTTTGTCGGTGTTGTTGACTTCGTTGCTGAGCAACGCGGACATGAATTCGAGTGGGTGATTTGCCTTCAGATACGCGGTCTGGTAGCTGATCCAGCCATAGGCGGCGGCGTGGGATTTGTTGAACCCGTAGCCGGCAAATTTCTCGAGCTGGTCGAAGATTTCATCGGCGAGTTTGGAATCGACGTTGTGATGCTCCGCGCAACCAGCGACGAAGAGTTTGCGCTCCTTGGCCATTTTCTCGACGTCCTTTTTGCCCATCGCGCGACGGAGATTGTCGGCACCGCCAAGAGTGTAGCCGGCCATGACGCGGGCGGCCTGCATGACCTGTTCCTGGTAAATCATGATGCCGTAAGTGTCGCCGCAGACTTGCTGCAAAAGCGGGTGGGCGTATTTGATTTTGGTCTGCCCTTTTTTTCGCTTCACGTAGTCGGGGATGAACTCCATCGGGCCCGGACGATAGAGGGCGCTGAGCGCGTAAATGTCGTCAATCGATTGGAAGTCGAATGAGCGGCACCACGACGCCATGCCGCCGTCCAACTGGAAGATGCCGATGATTTCTGCGCGGTTGAGCAGATCGAAAGTCGGCTGGTTGTCGAGCGGGATGTTGGCGATGCGGAAGCTGTCGTCCTGCTGTCGAATGAGATCCTCGGCATCGCGAATGATTGTGAGGGTTTTCAAACCGAGAAAATCCATTTTCAACAAGCCTAGATCAGTGAGCGGACCCATGGCGTACTGGCTGACGATCTCGCCGTCGCTGCTCTTGGAAAGCGGGATGTAATCGGACAAATCGCGGTCGCTGATGACGACGCCCGCCGCGTGCACGCCGGTGTTGCGCGAGAGACCTTCAAGCGTGGTGGCGTATTCCCAGAGCTGCGCGGTGGGGGGCTCGGTCTCGATGGCGCGTTTGAGTTCGGGATTTTTCTCGGCGGCTTTTTTAAGAGTCATCCCCAAGTCCGGCGGGATCATTTTTGCGATACGGTCGCCGTCGCCGTAGCTGTAACCAAGGACGCGGCCGACGTCGCGCACGACGGATTTCGCACCCATCGTGCCGAAGGTAATGATCTGCGAAACGGCGCGATGGCCATATTTGTTGCGGACGTATTCAATGACTTCGCCGCGGCGCTGCTGGCAGAAATCGATGTCGATGTCGGGCGGGCTGACGCGTTCCGGGTTCATGAATCGTTCGAAGAGGAGTCCGAATCGAATGGGGTCGATGTCGGTGATTTTCATGACGTAGGCGACCATCGCGCCCGCCGCCGAACCGCGACCGGGTCCGACCGGGATGCCTTGTTTCTTGGCGTAATCGATGAAGTCCCAGGTGATGAGGAAGTAATCGATGAAGCCGGTTTTCACGAGGACACCGAGTTCGTATTCGAGGCGTTCGCGCAGCTCGGGAGCGGCGTCTTTTCCGTAACGATCCTCGAAGCCTTCCCAGCAAATCTTCCGCATGGTCTCTTCGGCGGTCATGCCTTCCGGGCACTTGTAGGCTGGGTATTTCGTGCTGGTGTCGAGGGTGACATTGCAGCGCTCGGCGATGAGGAGCGTATTGCTGATCGCCTCGGGCGTGTCGTGGAAAAGGGCGGTCATTTCGTCGCCGCTTTTGAAGTAAAGCTCCGGGGAATAGTGCATGCGTTTCTCGTCCTGCACCATTGACTGCGTGCCGATGCAAATCATCACGTCGTGCGCCTCGTGCTGGGTACGAGTGAGGAAATGGACGTCGTTCGTTGCGACCAGAGGAAGATCAAACTCCGCTGCAAATTGCTTCAAGATGGGGTTGCATTTGGCTTGCGCCTCTATGCCGTGATCCTGCAACTCGATGTAGAAATTTTCCTTCCCAAAAATTTGGATGAACTCCTGCACCGACTGCCGTGCCTTGGCTGGATTCTCGGCCATGAGGGCCTGGTTGATTTCGCCCTTGAGGCAGCCGCTCAAACCGATAAGACCCTCGCTGTGTTTGGCGAGGAGTTCCTTGTCAATGCGCGGCTTGTAATAAAAGCCGTCGATGTGCGCGGCTGAGACGAGTTTGAGCAGATTGTGGTAGCCGGTGTTGTCCTTCGCCAGCAGGGTGAAATGGTAGGTCTCGGCGCGAGCGGTGGCGGCCTGTTTCTCGATCATCGATCCGGCCGACATGTAAACCTCGCAGCCGACGATGGGTTTGATGCCATATTTCTTCGCTGTTTGGACGAATTCGACGACACCATACATGTTGCCGTGGTCCGTAATGGCGACCGCCGGCATGTTCATTTCCTTCGCCTGCTTCATCAACTCTTCGATCCGAATCGAGCCGTCGAGCAGCGAATATTCGGTGTGTTGATGAAGATGAACGAAGGGATCGGCAGACATACCGACAATGTATCAGAAACTCGCCCTCCGGGAACGAAGATAGTTTCTTCGAGCCACCTCGGCGCCGAAACCTTATTCGCGCACGATCCCGTGCCGTTGCTGAAGATGTTTCTGGGCCAGAACTTTGGCTTGCTGGAGGACGAATTTTTGTAAAAAAGGGCGAACTAATTGGAAGACCACACCCAGCGCGGCGACGAACAAACCGCCGCTCGCTTTTTTGGTCGTCCCTGTTTTGGTATTCACGTAAATTTTTTTCTTACGCGCGGGTAATTTGGCCAGGACGAGTCCCATCAAAGCTGCCGAACCCAGCCATGTTGTGAGATTCCCGCGTATTGAGGTCTGCACCCGTCGCGCCACATCGGCGGAGGCCTCCAAGCTGCGTCCGGCATGAGCCAGACTTTGGCGGGACGCGGCAGCACGGTCGGAAAGTTGCTTTATACGGTGGGCGTAGTGCTCTGTTTCAGCCATTGGGAGTCTTTCTTCAATTCAGTGATGGTTGCGGGAAACCAGGCACCAGCGAGAGATTTTTTGGCGAAAAGCAATCCACCAAGGGTAATGAGTAGCATCGCGATGCCGCTTGCAAGAAGCGCAAAGCCCCAGCCCCAACCTGCCTTGACCGCCAACACGTAGATCAAGCTCAAACTCAAATAGAGAAATCCGGACGACAGGCACATCAGGGCGATTGCCACCGCAATGAGAGCCGTGACAACTTTTTTAGAAGCTTGCTTCGACTCCAGTCCGGCCAGTTCAAAGCGGACTGAGGCGTATTCGGTGATCGCTCGGAGAATCAACTGGAGCGACTCAAGCAGCCCCGGCTGACGATAGGCAAATTCGCCCGGCAAGCCAGAAATGGTGGCCATGTCGCAGAGTGGCTACTTGCGCAGGATCAGACCGAGAACGAAACCAGCAGCCAGAGCGGAAAGAACGGACTTGGTTGGATTCGCGCGGATATATTCTTCGCTGTCCTCTTGGAATGTGCGGGTCTTTTCACGAGCCTCAGTCCATTTGACCGATGCTTTTTCGCGAATCTCGCCAGCTTTCGCAGTGGCAGTTTCCTTAAATTCCTGAGCCTTGGCGGTGGCAGTTTCCTTCAGCTCGGTCGCTTTCGCCGTGGCGGCTTCTTTGAGCTCGCCCGCTTTTTCAGTCGCCGCTTGTTTGAGAACACCCGCAGCAGCCTTCATTTCATTGGCAGCAGCGACGGCGTGCTCTTTCCCAGCGTCAAATTTGCTTTTCGCCTCGGCGGTGGATTCAGGGTCGAGGACAGGTTCGTTAAGTGGATTGTTAGACATAAAATAGCTCCTTTATCTTTAATTAGTATGAAAGTAAGCCGCATCGGCTGCCCTTGGCAACCTCTGACCGGGTTATTTCTTCAAACGATACGCAAATGATTAAGCGGGTGGATTTACTTTGCTCGAAAAACGATGCGGGCTTTCGTCAGATCGTAGGGTGACATCTCGACCTCCACCTTGTCGCCGGGAACGATACGGATGAAATGTTTCCGCATTTTGCCGCTGATATGTGCCAGAACATTTACCCCATTGGGTAGATCCACGCGGAACATCGTCCCGGGCAGGACGTCCGTTACCATACCTTCTGTCTTGATTGCTTCTTCCTTGGCCATAGCCGCTTAATCAAGAGAGAAAGCGCGGCGCTGCAAAGGAAAAACGTGTGACTTTTTCATCCAGCATCTTGTCGACGCACTAATCGGCCCAACGCGGGAAACCCATCTTGCTGCCACGCCGGCTGAGGAAATTGCATTTGTCCGACTACGCAAAGACGCGACGCGCCGATGGATTCGAGTTTGATTTTATTCTCTGGAGAAAAGGGCCAGATGCCCAGCGTGCTAACACTGGGGGCCAGCTCCCCCATCTCGGGAATTTCTGAAAAAACCTGCAGGCTCACATGCCGGTGCAGGCAACTCAATGGAGGCGTGGTTTTTTGCCGATTCAACTGCACTCCCCAGACGGGTTCGCCCGTGCTCAGCCAAAGGCGATTTTCCTCGTATTCGACCGTTTTCCACTCTACCGACAAACGCCAGCGCGCCACACTTGCGGCATCCTCGAAGCTTAACGCTGCCGTGGGATTTCCCCTCACATAACGCTCCAACTCCGCCGCCAGCCGGGTTCCATATTCCCCGGCATCGAGCGACTCGTGAAGCCAGACGATCTGCGCGGAGAGGCACCCCATTTGATCGTAGAGACAGATATCGTGCGACAGTGGCTGCACGCTGGAGAAATCCGCATCCGAAAAAATCACAGCTCCACTCCAGCGATGGCCATAGCCCGCAAAAATCTGGCCAAATTTCATGGCGCTACGAAACTTCTCCACTGTCGAATCGCTCCCAAAAACCACCACGGCATCCGCCTTTTCCAGCCAGCTCGGAGGCAGTGTCGCTGACACTTCGACTAACACACGCAGCGACTCCGGCAAGGAGTTTACAAACTCCTCAAAACGCGGCAACCCGACACGGGGCGTTTTACACCAGTTCAGACTGCCCAGAATCAGGCCTCGGACCAGCGATTGCATTCCAGCCATGGCCGTGTTGGCACTAATAATGTGCAAAAGTCGTCGCGGCGGCAGAGCGGCTCCCCTTTCCAGCGCGTCCTCCGAGCCGAGTTCCAGTCGAATCAGTTCCAGCAACGCAGCCTCATTTCCGAAGTCGCCCATCTCAGGAAATTGCGCGACGATCGGCGCCAGCATTGCTACTTTCTCGCGCGTCGTCATCCGTTGAGTTGGTCGTCCGCGCTTCGGGAGCAACCCCGTGCCAGCGCAGTCGGATCACGGCCGATGAGAATGAAACCCGACTCCTGCCGCACAGCCATATCCTCCGTCTGAATGGCCAAAACCGAGCCGACATTGGCGAGGTCGAAGAGTTGCAGAATTCCCGTTTCTCCAACTGCGACTTCAAGGCCCTTCAGCGGATGCACCACGCGGTGACGAATCCACGGGCCGGAACGATGCGAACGCCCAAGGCCATGCGTGTAAAACTGGGAGGAAAGTTCTGTCATACCGTATTCGTTGAGAATCGCATCGGACTCGACTGCAAAAAACTCCGACAGTTGCCGGTAAAAATCTTCCTTGGACACGCTTCGTCCACTGCCCTTGTAACCGCCCGTTTCCAGAATGCGGCTGCCGGAAGGCAATGTTAGAAGCGAGATGGATTTTTCCATCAGATTGAAGAAGGCCAGCGCGGTTCCTAACAAGAGGACGGGCTGGATTCCGAGATCGTCGCGCAGACGTTTTTCCTCCAGCACTCCGCCATTCATATAAAAGGAACCCGACGCATTTTTGACCAGCCGTCCCATCATATAACTCAAAGACGAATGCGTCGTTTCGTCCGGGGACGGTGTTAGCACAAACTTCGGGAAATGATTCACTTTCAAAGCACTCCAGCCCGCCTGAATGGCGGCATCGTAAAGTGTTAGATCGCGAAAATAATGGCTGCCATATCCCTCACCGGTCGTGCCGCTAGTACGAAACTCGCGCACAGCCATATCTACCGAAAAAGTGGTGAGTCGTGAAGACTTGAATGCCTGCTGCGGCACGGCCGGAATTTTCGTCCAATCATGAAGTTTTTCCCCCACTCCACGCAGGCGGCAGAATCGCTGATACGGCGCATTCTCATTGAACTGAAATGCGTGAATCTCCAGCGCCAATTCCTCGAAAGCCCCCTCACCTTTCTGGATAAAACTTAGCACTGCTTGCTTTAGTTTTTCGTAGTCGCCGGACATCAGTTTCCCCCAAACAAAGCCAGATACTTCAAGCCCTCCGAGGTGAGTCTCAATGTTTTCCCAGAGCCTTGCAGATAACCTTTGGTATAGAGCCCTACCGGTGCCGTGGTGGGTCGCGCCCAAGAGGCGACCGGGACTGTTATGACTTGCTCCAGCCCTGTGATTTTCACCGGCAAACCCGAGCGCAGAAACGAAATCTCCGCTGCTTGTCCCGAACGGTAACCTTGCGACATCCACGGATATCTGCGGGCCAGTTCGACCGGTCCGGGCGCGGGGACTTTGACTCGATAGAAGACGTCTTCTTTGGTTAGGAATGCGGGAATGGTTAGCGAGTTGTCCTGATGCGACTTGATGAGGAAACTACCAACATCGATTCCGGCGAGATTGATTCCATTGTAAATTCCATGCGGATTGGGCTCGCCTTTGAAATGAGCGGAATGCCAGGCGTCGAAGTTATTGGTTAGAAGCAGATTGATCTCGAAGTGAACATGGGCGCGAACAATATCGATGCCGTCGCCGGTGAAACCTAGCAATCCGATGGTTTGCCCGTGACTTACAGCGTCTCCAGCCCTCACATCCGCCCGGTTGAGGTGGGCGTAAAGCGAGTAATACGAACAGCCATCCCAGTCGTGCCGAATAACAATATAGCGACCATAGTTAGAAGCTCCGGGTCGCTCATTTACATACATTACCACGCCGTCGGCGACGCTTCTAACCAAGTCCTGTGGCCTGCCTTTTTCATCACGATGCAGCGGCTTGATGTCCACGCCCTCGTGCATCCTCTTAAAAATAATTCCCTCGCTCGTCCGCACAGGATCGCGCACAAAACCGTATTGCCCGCCCTGCCAGGGATAGGAGATCGCGCCCTCGAAGTTGCGCTGGACATATTGATAGAAGTCCGCGCCGCCGCTGTGATAAATTGCATCATTTTCCGTAGGCATAACCAAGTCGATGGCGCGAGCGGTCAGCATGGTTAAGAAAAAGAAAAGGACGAGTTTCATTTCACTCTCCGACCAGCTCGAGAAACACTTTTTCCAGCGCGCCTTTTTCGGAGTTGAGTCCCTTTAATTCCTCGACGGTGCCAAGCGCGATGACCTGCCCGTGATTGATGATGGCAACCCGGTCCGCGACTTCCTCGGCGACGCTGAGTTGATGCGTCGAAAGAAAAATCGTCGTGCCGGCTGCGGAGCGTTTTTTGAGTTCCTGCTTCACGATGGCGGCGTGTCGCGGATCGAGGCCGACCATCGGTTCGTCGATGATGATTACTTTTGGATCGTGCAGCAGGGCGGAGGAAATCACGACGCGCTGACGCGTGCCGTGGCTGAGATTCTCGATGAGCTGGTCGCGGTGCTCATTGAGATGAAACTGCTCGAAAAGCGCCTCTGTTTTTTCGCGAATGGACGCGCGATCCATCAGGAAAAGCTCTCCCACGAAACGCATGAACTCG
The DNA here is from genome assembly GCA_038230215.1 of Chthoniobacterales bacterium. Classification (GTDB taxonomy): domain Bacteria; phylum Verrucomicrobiota; class Verrucomicrobiia; order Chthoniobacterales; family DASVRZ01; genus DASVRZ01. Next base: position 73,858 of record JBBRNR010000004.1, read on the forward strand.
ACCGGAGTCAGCTTGTCGTAGAGAAACGGGAAATCCGGCACGTAGGCCACTATTTTTTTCGCTTCGGCGGGATCAATCTTCACATCGAAGCCGCCAACAATGGCGCGCCCGGAGGTGGGTTTGAGCAGGCCTGCGAGCATTTTGATCGTGGTAGTTTTGCCCGCAGCGTTCGGACCGAGAAAAGCGAAAAATTCCCCCTGCGGAATGTCCAGATCGATTCCGCGCACCGCCTCCAACTGGCCATAATTGCGGGTGAGCCCCTCGATCCGTATCATTCCGGGAAGACTTCGCCCTAAGTCCCGTCGAATCAAGTCTGCGGACCAAAAATAAAGTCGACATCTGCAAAAAAACTTGCTTGCGCGCCTTTTGTTTTAGTTCATAGTCCTGCTCTGCTAAAACAAAGCGGGCGTAGCTCAGTGGTAGAGCACTTCCTTGCCAAGGAAGACGTCGAGAGTTCGAATCTCTTCGCCCGCTCCATTCTCCTTGAGAATGGGTTTCGACTTGAATGCAAAAAACAGCCAGAAGAGCCGTTTTTACATGCGAGTTTGAGTCGAATCTGACGACGGAATTATTCCATGCCGTGGGCGAGAACGGCGCGCAGAAAGCCCTTGAAAAGCGGGTGCGGCGAGGTCGGCTTGCTGCGGAACTCGGGGTGGTATTGGCAGGCGAGAAAGAAGGGCTCGCTCGGGAGTTCCATCATTTCCACGAGATCGCCGTCGGGCGACGTGCCGGAAATGACGTAGCCTTTTGCCAGCAATTGTTCGCGGTAATGCATGTTGAACTCGTAGCGATGGCGATGGCGCTCGAAGATTTTGTTCGTGCCATAGACTTTCTCGGCAAGCGTGCCGGATGCGATTTCGGTGGGCCATGTGCCGAGTCGCATGGAGCCACCCTTGTCTGTGACGTCTTTTTGTTCCTCCAGCAAACAAATGACCGGATTTTTACAATCTTTATCAAACTCCGTGCTGTTCGCGTCCTCCAAGCCAACGACATTGCGAGCAAACTCGATTGTGGCGACCTGCATTCCCAGGCAAAGGCCGAGATAGGGTAAATGATTCTCTCGAGCGAAGCGGGTGGCCTGGATTTTTCCCTCGACGCCACGGTCTCCGAAGCCACCAGGAATAATGACGCCGGCGACGCCGCTGAGGATTTCATCTGCTCCGTCGGATTCGATGTCCTCGGCGTCCACTTTGAGAAGATCGACCCCGCAATCCTGGCTGGCAGCGGCGATGGTGAGCGACTCGTAAATGGATTTGTAGGCGTCCTGCAAGTCGATGTATTTGCCGACGATGGCAACCTTCACGCGCTTGCGGGGATAAATGACGCGCTGGACGAATTTCTTCCAATCGGCCATTTCCGCCTGAGGAGTTTTCAGGTCGAGCAACTGGCAGACAGTCTCGTCCAGTTTTTCCTGTTGGAGCATGAGCGGAAGTTCGTAAATGGAATGATCCACGTCGCGGACTTCAATGACGGCCTTGCGCGGGACGTTGCAGAAAAGAGCCAGTTTCTCTCGAACTTCGTCGCCGAGTGGGAGTTCCGTGCGACAGAGGAGAACTTGGGGTTGGATGCCGATTTCGCGCAGCTTGGCGATGCTTTGCTGGCTCGGCTTGGTCTTCAATTCCCCCGCGGCCTTGATGTATGGCACGAGTGTGACGTGCATGAAAACGACGTTTTGCGGGCCGACTTCGAGTGCAAATTGTCGGATCGCTTCAAGAAATGGCAGACCTTCGATGTCGCCTGTGGTGCCGCCGATTTCCGTAATGATCACGTCGCACGGCTGGACGGCCGCAAGCCGGTAGATGCGGGCCTTGATTTCGTCGGTAATGTGCGGGATGACCTGGACGGTTTTACCGAGGTAATCGCCGCGACGTTCCTTACCGAGGACAGTCTCATAGACCTGGCCGCTGGTAACGTTGTTGGCGCGGGTAAGGACCGTATTGGTGAAGCGCTCGTAGTGTCCCAAATCGAGATCGGTCTCGGCACCGTCGTCCAAAACATAGACCTCGCCATGCTGAAATGGGTTCATCGTTCCAGGATCGACGTTCAGATAGGGATCGAATTTTTGCAGGGACACCTTGAGTCCGCGATGCTCCAGCAAAGTGCCGAGCGAAGCCGCCGCCAAACCCTTGCCCAAAGAACTGACCACACCACCTGTAACGAAGATATATTTCATAAAAGCAGCACCTTAAATGCTCTATCGATCCGGCAAGTTCAAGCCATTCCCGGGTTTATCTGCTCCAACCCAAGGTGCGCTCGACGACGGCCACATCCTCGGGACAATCCACGCCCTGCGCCTCGTGTTCGGTGATGAGAACCCGGATGCGTGCGCCGTTTTCGAGGCCGCGAAGCTGCTCGAGTTGCTCGACTTTTTCGAGGGTGGATTGGGGCCAGCGCACAAATTGCAGGAGAAACTTCCGCTGGTAACCGTAAATGCCTTGATGCCGGTAAACGACCGGACTTGCACCCAGATCGCGCTGATACGGGATGCGGCTGCGCGAGAAATAAAGCGCGTCGCCATTCTTCGCGAGAACGACTTTGACAACATTCGGATTATCCAGTGCGGCGAGATCAGAAATGACCGTGGCAGCGGTGACCATCTCGGGGGCCTTTTTGGCGGCGAGAGCGCGGGCGAGGCGATCGATCAAGGCCGGATCGATGAGCGGTTCGTCGCCTTGGATATTTAACACGGCGTCTGTGCCCCGAAGGTTTTTGGCGACCTCTGCCAAACGGTCGCTGCCGCTCGGGTGATCGTGGCGCGTCATCGCCACCTCGGCTCCGAAATCGAACGCCACTTGGGCGATGCGGATGTCGTCAGTCGCAATAATCAGCCGGTCGAGTTTTTTCGCTTTGGAACATTGCTCCCAGACTCGTTGCAGGAGGGGTTTGCCAGCGATGAGCGCAAGCGGCTTACCCGGAAAACGAGTCGAGTTCCATCGAGCTGGGATGATTCCAGTGATGTTCATTTCACCACGATCCAATCGACGGCGGCTGCGATGTCCCAGGCGCAATAATCGGGCTGGCAGTCCTGGTTTTTGCCGTAGCCCGTGGCGACCAGAATGGTGCTTAACCCGGCCGTTTTACCGCACTCGATGTCGATGGCTTTGTCGCCGATCAACCACGAACGAGTCAGATCGATATGGAAGTCGCGCGCGGCCTCCTCTATCATGCCGATCCCGGGCTTGCGGCGCGGCGTGGGGCGCTCCGGGTGATCGGCGCAGTAATAAGTCCAATCGACCAGTTGCGGCCCGATTTGCTGAAGAAATTCGTTGTGCACTTTCTCGTAGTCCTCCTCCAGAAACATCCCGCGTCCGATGCCGGACTGGTTCGTCACGATGATGGTTAGAAAGCCAGCTTTTTGCAGCCGATGGAGACTGTTCGAACTATTGGAAAACGCCCGGACTTCCTCGGTCTTGGAGCAATAACCGACCTCCTCCATGAGAGTGCCATCGCGATCGAGAAACACGGCGGGCTTCGGCGTGGCGAAGTCGGCGCGCTTCATCAGATCGGCCCTCAAATTATATTGGAAGACTTGCGCGATGATTCGTTTTTTCCGGGTGAAGGATGTTTTGGGATTCATCAAATCAAGGTGAATGACGCTCGAAACTGGCCAGCAATTCGGCGGGCGTGAGCGTTGCTGTGCCGAGTTTTCCCACGACCACACTGCTGGCGTGATTGGAGATTTCCGCCGCCTCGCCGGCGGTGGCGCCGGAGGCCAGCGCGAGCGTGAAGAGCGCAATGGCCGTATCCCCTGCCCCGGAAACATCATAGACTTCCTGAGCCCGCGTCGGGATGTGAAATGGTTCGGCGTCGCGCTCAAAAAGCACCATGCCGTTCTCGCCCAATGTGATGAGCAGATGCTGCGTATGCCATTTTTCCAGCAAGCGTTTGCTGACCTCGGAAAGCCGCGAGGACGGGGTGAAATCGAAGTCCGGATCGTTTTCCTCGATCCCGGCGCAGCGAAATGCCTCGGAGCGGTTTGGCTTGATCGCCGTGAGCGAGTTCCATTCCAATGGATTTTTCGGATTCGGATCGGCGGTGACGATTTTCCCCGCAGCCACGATCATTTTCGTCGCCAGTGTGACAAATTCCTGGCCCAGCAAACCCTTTGCGTAGTCTTCGAAAATGACCGCGTCGATCTCGGGCAGAATCTTTTCCAGGCAACTCAACGCGTGCTCCCACTGGGCGGGCGCGGGGGCGGTCAATTGCTCGCGATCCACCCGCACCATTTGCTGCTGGCGGGCGACAATCCGGGTTTTGACGATCGTTTTGTAGTTTTCGACCACGAACAAACAGCGCAGGTCGAGGCCCAGATCGAGCATGAGCTGGCGTAGTTGAGTTCCATGTCGATCACTACCTATGAGCCCCATCACGCAAGCTTCATTGCAAAATTCCTTGAGATTGCGCGCCACATTTGCCGCGCCGCCGGGGTAGGCCGATTCGCCGGTCACCTCGACTACCGGAACGGGAGCTTCGGGCGAAATGCGGCTCACCTTTCCCCAAATAAACTCATCGAGCATCACGTCGCCGATGACGAGGAGGCGCTTCTTGCGAAAAGACTGCAAGAGCTCCTCAATCCGTTTCATTTCCATAATGAAACAGTGTGCAAAACGGCGGGGCGATAAGTCAATCCACAAGCCGATGCGCCTCTTCCGGGCCTGCGACTTCGGGTTTAACGCAAAAAGCGCTTCGTTGCCAACCGACTGTATTTGTCCGGCGCGTGCAACCGGTAAGCCTCCTTCAACGCCTTAGCGGCGGAGCGATCTGATTTTTTCGCGGAACCGATGCGAGTTACATCCAAATCGCTGGGAAGGGGGGTGTTATTCAAGTGTGTGGAGCTTGTCCTAAACATATATCGCAAGGTGATGACCTATTGGATTTAGCAATTCTCATACGGCTGTCTAACGAAATGGAGAATGACACTAAAATGTTACATTCAGAGCCCGAGACCGGGCCGACCCGTCAAATTGCGCTGGAAAAACTCCGCGATTAGTGCAATCTCAGCGTCCCTGTGAGTCTTATTGTCCAAAAATTTGGCGGCACCTCCGTCGGCACCACCGAACGCATTCGCAATGTTGCGGAACGCGTTCTCACCACGCAGAAAGAAGGCCACCAGGTCGTCGTCGTCGTCTCCGCGATGTCCGGCGTCACCGACAATCTCATCAAACTCGCCCGCGACGTCTCCTCCGCACCGACCGAACGCGAAATGGACGTCCTCCTCTCCACCGGCGAGCAAACCACCATCGCGCTCACCGCCATGGCGATCAATGCGCTCGGCGGCAAAGCCGTTTCCCTCACCGGCGCGCAGGCTGGCATCACCACGGACGGCGTTCACACCAAGGCAAAAATTGCGAACATCACCCCGCGACAGCTCCACCAGTTTTTAGATTCGGGTCACATCTGTATCGTCGCCGGGTTTCAGGGCGAGACGGCGGATCGCAGCATCACCACGCTGGGGCGGGGCGGTTCTGATTTGACTGCCATCGCATTGGCGGCGGCCACGAAGGCCGATCTCTGCCAGATCTTTACCGACGTCGATGGCGTTTACACCGCCGACCCGCGCATCGTCCCCACCGCGCGGAAAATCCCGGAGATTAGCTACGACGAAATGCTCGAAATGGCATCGACCGGAAGCAAAGTCATGCAATCGCGCAGCGTGGAATTTGCCAAAAAATTCGGCGTCCTCTTCGAAGTCCGCAGCAGCTTCAACAACAACCCCGGCACCCTCGTGAAAGAAGAAACTATGAGCATGGAAAATGTCGTCATCCGCGGCGTCAGCGTCGATCGCAATCAAGCTAAGATCACCATCAACGGTGTCCCCGACCACCCCGGCGTCGCAGCCCGGCTCTTCACCGCCATCGCCGACGCCAATATCAACGTCGATATGATCGTGCAAAACGTCTCCAGCAGCGGAGCGACCGACATTTCCTTCACCGTCCATCGCGACGAGCTGCCGAAAATCGAAACCACCCTGCGCCCGCTCGTCGCCGAGGTGGGAGCGAAAGGATTTACCGCCGTCGATGGTATCGCCAAACTCAGCGTCGTCGGCATTGGCATGAGATCGCATTCCGGCGTCGCCGCAAAGCTATTCGAGACCCTCAGCCGGGGTGGCATCAACATCCAAATGATCTCCACCAGTGAGATCAAGATTTCGATCATCCTCGAAGAATCGAAAATCGTCGAAGCAGCCAATCTGGCGCACGAAGGTTTCGGATTGAGCCGGGAATAATCTTCAGTAAGCAGGTCTGGGTCCAGTCTTACCAAAGACGTTCATAACGATCTAACTGCGGCCTGTTTCGACAAGCATTTCCGCCAACATTTTGGTCTGCGGGCCGAGCACCGGATCGAACTTCCATTTTTCCACGGGGATCTCGATTCGATTGCTCCAGTTGGAGGCGGAGATGGCGCCGGGGACGTTGAAGCGGGTGGTGAATCCGAATAAATCGGTGATCATGCAAATCGCCTGCCAGGAATTTGAGCGGAACAGTGCTTCCAACATCGCATGGTGAATCTCCCCGGAAAATTCCGGCCAGCCGTGATCGGTGCTCAGGTTGCAAAAACGCATCATGCGATGCATTTCCTGCCGACTGTTATCTGCGTCCGCATTGTTCTCTCGAATGTTAGTACTCCAGCTTTCCCAAAGAGATCGAATCGGCTGGTGGTCATGTGTGGCGTAGGTGGCAACGGAGAGGCGCTCGTAGTGTTCACCTTTGATAAATTCGCCGTGCCACTCGTGTTCCCACTGGGGAATCTTGAAGCCTGCGATCCCGAGCGATTGAAGGTTGGGACGAACGTAGTCGGGTACGGAACCGAGATCCTCGCCAATCAAACGGAACTCGCCTGTTTCTTCTAACAAAACCCTCAGTAACGCCTCACCCTCCTCGCGGTTGGCACGCTTGTTATCATCGTTGTCATCATCGCGTGGCTGGAAACCGGGAAGCCGACCACCGGTGCGACCTGCGGCCTCTTCATTTGACAGTGGCAGAAACTCCGGATTTTCTACTGGCCGCCACGGGAAGGCATAGATGCGATAACAGCCCAGAACGTGATCGATGCGGAACAAATCTAACAATTCCCTAACCATGCGCACGCGCTGCCGCCACCAGCGGAAATTATTCCCGCGCATCACGTCCCAATTATAGAGGGGGATGCCCCAGTTCTGGCCCCACTTCGCAGTGAATGGATCGTCCTTGAAAAACGGCTCCGGCGGCGCGCCACCCGACCAGTCGAGATGAAACGACTCTCGGTCCGCCCATACATCGGCACTGAAATAGCTAACACCAAAAGGCACATCGCCCATCAACGCGATGTCTTTCGACTCGCAGTAGGCGTGCAGAGCTTTCCATTGGAAAAACGCGATCCACTGCACGTATTGGTAATAGCGGAGGCGCAGAAAAAAATCTTTCTGAGTGCGAGCTGGCAGAGAGTTGGCCCAGTCCTTGGCATCGAGCAACGTGGCGTGCTCGCGCGGCCAGGTGTTCCAGCGTTCGCCGCCATTGCGATCCGCCAGCACTCGGAAAAAAGCGTAGTCCCCAAGCCAGGTGCGTTGCAACTCGCAGAAATTGGAGAACTCCAGCGCGCGCGGAGACTGTACTTTCTCCTCATGACTAACAAAGCGCGTGAACGCCTTGTTCAGCAGCGCGTGCTTCAACTTTTTGACTTCGCTGTAATTCACCGCGTCTTCCTTGAGTTCTTCCAGATCGAAATCTTTCAACACCAGACTGTAAGCCGCCTTGGTTAGATCGGGAATCGCCTGCGGACTCACCTCCAAAGTCGTAATGTCCAGCGCGACCGAACTGATGGCATTGTAGGGACTGTTATCGCCACCCGTCTCGTTGATCGGTAAAATCTGCACGATGCGAAAGCCCGTTTCAGCAGCCCAATCGACGAGATCGCGCAATGAGGCCACGTCGCCGACTCCGAGATCATTCGCGCTGCGCAAGGCAAAGACCGGCGCTAGTACTCCGGCAATTTTGTTGTCTGGATGGAGATGCATAAATAGTTAGAAGCCAACTTCCCACGGCTCGAGAAGTTCCTCGGGAATTTCGCCGAGAAAACGGGACGGGCGCTGCCACATTTCGCCGTAACCCGCATTGAGCCGCATCCCAGGATAGGTTAGATAAAGTTCATCTTTGGCGCGGGTCACGGCGACATAGAAAAGGCGGCGTTCCTCCTCGATGTTTTCAAGGCTGTCGAGCGAGCGGCTGCTGGGAAACATACCGTCGGTCATCCAGATGACGAATACGGCCTGGTATTCGAGCCCCTTCGCCTGGTGAATGGACGAAAGCGTGACCATTTCATCGTCGTCGGTTTCTTTTTTTCCGGTGTCGGAATCGGCCGTACTCAACAAGGCTAGCTGCGAGAGAAATTCCTCCGCGTCCTCGTACTGGCGGGAGAAATTCATCAGCGTGTTGATGTCCTCGCGGCGCGCCTCGTAGTTAGGAAACTTGGACTGCATGTATTCGTCGTAAACTGCCTCCAGAACGGTATGAAGCATGTTGGCGGGCGTGCCGATTTTCCGGGCAGGCGCCATTTCCTCGATGGTGTAAACGAGTTGCTCGTAGGATTTCTTCGCCTTCGCAGGGACCGAGCATTTTCCTAACATGGCACTGAAACTCGAATCTGACTCCGCGCTGCTAACAATCGTCCACATCGCATCCGCGCTGCGTCCGCCGATGCCGGGAAGCAGTTTCACCATGCGTTTGAAGGAAATTTCGTCACTCGGATTGACGACAAATTTCAGAAATGCGCTCACGTCTTTGATGTGCGCCTGCTCGAAGAAACGCAGCCCGCTCGTGATCTGAAACGGGATGCCGCGCCGGGTGAATTCGAGTTGCACTTCCATGGAATGATAGTGCGCGCGATAGAGGACGGCGATCTCATTGAGTTCGATCCCCTCCTCGCGCAACTCCAGAATTCGCTGGGCGACAAACGACGCCTGCTGGTGATTGTCCTCCAGCGGCACGATGGCCGGCTTCACGCCGTGCGACTCGCGGGCCGATGTTAGTTCTTTGCGAAACTGACGCGTGTTAGGAGCGATGACGGCGTTGGCGACTTCCAGCACCTCGGGAACGGACCGGTAGTTGATCGCGATCTTATAAACCTCCGCACCGGGATAGCGCGTGGGAAATTCCAGAATATTGCGGAAGTCGGCCCCGCGCCAGGAGTAGATCGATTGCGCGTCGTCACCGACCACCATCACGCTTTTGTGGCGTGCTGCTAACAAATCGATGAAGTCGGCCTGGAGATGATTCGTGTCCTGATATTCATCGACTAACAAATAGAGAAACCGGCGCTGATATTCTTCGGCCAGATCAGGATTTTCGCGGAGGACTTGCAGTGATTTCACGAGGAGATCATCGAAGTCCATAGAGTTGGCGGACTTCTTTCGCGCCTCGTATTGCGATGCCACTCCCATCATTTGCGGGACGAGTTCGAGGAAATGCGGATGCCGCTCTGCGACCACGTCCGAAATCGGAATTCCCGTATTCAGCGAATAGGAAAGGATGTCTCCTAACACCGCCGCCTTCGGGAAGCGCGATTCCTTCGTATCGATCCCGGAGCTGGCGATGGTGGCGTCTAACAATTCCTCCTGATCGTCGCGGTCCATAATCGAGAAGCCGGCGCGGAATCCGAGCAAATGCGCCGAGCGCCGCAGCAACCGGTTGCCGATGGAATGAAACGTCCCGCCCCAGAGCTGCGAGATGTCGCCGGGGACAAGTTGCGAGACGCGCGCGACCATTTCCCGGGCCGCCTTGTTGGTAAATGTCAGCAGTAAAATGGAACTCGCCTCCACCCCGTTGTCGAGCAGATAGGCCACGCGATAGGTCAGCGTGCGCGTCTTGCCCGAGCCCGCTCCGGCGATGACCAGCGCAGGGCCGGGCGCGGCAGTGACGGCGGCATATTGCTGCGGATTCAGCTCTTTTTCGTAGTCAATCCCCGACGCACTACGAAATGCGGGACGCTGGAGAGTGTATTGCCGGGCCATCGGCCTATCTTTTCGTGATTCGCCCGAAAAGGGAAATCAGAAACGCGCTGATTTTCCTCCGTTGCGACCGAGTTTGCAGTCGCCGGCCCCGAGAGTATCTTGCCGCTGAAATGAAAAAACTCCCCGCCCTCTTTTTTTTCTTCGCCCTCACCCTCGCCGCGTCTGCTGATTTATCCGTCTTCCGCGAGCCCGGCGCAGCGTATCTCGCCGATCTTTTTAACAAACCCCTCCGGCTGAAGGTCCTCAAACCCGCGCCGATTTATTTCGACGAGGCCATGACCCGCAGTCTCGGGGTGCTGGCGGAGGGCCAGGTCGTCGAGGTGCAGGCCGTGTTGGAAGACAACCTCCGCGTCGTCGGCAAGGCCCGCCAGGGCCAGGTTTCCGGCTGGCTGCCCGCGTCGTATCTGGAGCCGCTCGACGCAGATTTCCTCGTCAAACTGAAGCAGGCCGCCGTGCGCAAGACGCAGATCGACTCCCTCATCGAAAAGAACGAGGTCGCCATGGGTATGACCGCCGATGAAGTCACCCGCAGCCTCGGCAAACCACAGAAAACCCACCAGCGCCAGGACGCCTCGGGTAACAGCGAAGCCTGGGAATACATTCGCTACCAGCGCGTGCCGCAGCAGACCACCGGCTACGATGCCGCGGGGCGGCTTTTCACCGCGACGATCTATGTGAAAGTCCCGAGCGGCAAACTCAGCATCAGCTTCGAGAACGGCCTCGTCAGCGCAGTCGAGCAGAGCGAGGGCACACTCCAGCCGGGGAATAAAATCACCATCGTCGTCCCGCCGATCAATATCCGTTGAAGTTGTAGTGAACTCGCCTGTGGCAGAGCCATTGCAGCCACACCTTTTTAGGTCGTTTCCCCGCCCCGCTCATACAACCGGCTGTGGCGGATGAATGTGTAAAACGCCGTCGCCGCCGCGATCCAGAGACCGGGGAATCCATCCAGGAAACCCATTCTCAATACATACGCCCGAAAGAACCGCCACCAAGGCCGCGTGAGCGCCGCCGCCAGCGACCAGCGTTTTCCCCTCGCCCGCGCCTCCGCCACATGCTCGTCGCTGAAGCGATTCATCTTCCGCAGATAATCCGCCATGTCGGCAAATGAATAATGCTGCAAGTCGCCCGCGAGCCGCGCCAACGGGCCCGCCACTTCGATCCTGTCGTGGCCGCCGCTGCCGGAAACCGTCGCCGCCACCCGGCGCACCAATCGCAGCTGACGATCCGGATACCAGTCGCCATGCATGATCCAGCGTCCGAGAAACCACGTCTTGCGGGCAAAACTCGCGCCCACATGGGACTCAAAGTCGCCTCTGGAAAAAAACTCCCCGATCGACTGCCGCAACTCCGGCGACAGCTCCTCGTCGCAATCCAGGCAGAGCGCCCACGGCTGCTGGGCCTGCGCGAGCCCTACGCGGCGCTGCTGCGCCATGCCTAGCCAGGCTTGCTTGAGCACGCGGGCTCCGACTTGCATCGCGATCTCCTGCGTGCGATCCGTCGAACCGGAGTCCACCAGGAGGATTTCCGAGGCGAGATCTGCTGCGCTGGCCAGCAGACGCGGGAGATTCCTCTCCTCGTTTCGGGCCAGAATAATGAGAGTGAGCGGCGGCGGCATGTGTCGCAGTCTAATCTGGAACGACCGGAAAATTGGAAGCCTTCATTTCTCGACCCACGAATGGACACGAAGGTTGTAGAGTTGAGTCTGTGGCTCAACCCCCAATCGAGCCACAGGCTCGACGCTACACCTCCCCAAAAAAAACGCCTGCCGCCGCCGTGCTTTCCTGCCAGATTGTCGCTCCCATGCGCACCCTCATTTGCCTCCTGCTCCTCTTCGTCCCCGGCCTCTTGAGTGCTGAGGAAAATGCCCCCGTGCGCGTCGCCACGCTCTCCACCATTTTAACCGAAGTCGCCCAACGCGTCGGCGGCGATCACGTCAGCGTCACCGGCCTGGTCCGGCCGGGCATCGACCCGCACGAATACGAGCCCAAACCCGCCGACCTCGCCGTTCTGGCCGACGCCCAGCTTATCCTCGCCTCCGGCAAACACCTCGAAGGCTACCTCACCAAGCTCCACCAAAGCTCCGGCTCCAATGGCGTTCTCGTCTCCGTCGGCGACCGGTTTCCCTCCTTAAAGATGCCGCCCGTGGAAGGCGAAAAACACGCTGGGACCGACTCCAGCGGCCTCATCGAAGACCCGCATTGGTGGAACAGCGTGGGCAACGTCCAGCTCGCCACCGACATCGTTTGCGAGGAACTCATCCAAGTCGATCCCGGCCACGCCGCCGACTATAAAAAGAACGCCGCCACGTATGCCGCCAGTCTCGCCGACCTCGAGAAATGGGCCAAAATCAAGATCTCCGAACTGCCCCGCGACCAGCGCAAACTCGTGACCTCGCACGACGCCTTCCAGTATTTCGCACGGGAGTTTGGTTTCACCATTTACGCCATCGAGGGGCTCAGCACCGAGGACGAACCGTCGAATCGGAAGGTCATCGACATCATCGACCGCATCCGCCAGCAACGGGTAAAGGCGGTGTTCGGCGAGTTTGGGAGCAACCCGAAAGTCCTCCAATCCATCACCCGCGAGAGCGGATCCCAACTCGGCGGCGAACTCTATCCCGACGGCCTCGCCCCCGGCCCGGCGTCCACCTACGAGGACCTCACCAAGCACAACATCACCACCATCGTCGAGGGCTTGAAGTAGCTTGTAATGGCGGTGGTCAGAAGACCGCTACTACGAGACGTTTTTCTTACCAAAAAGCTTCTTGAAGAAACTGAAGAGCGCCACCGCTCCGATGATCACAAATTTCTTCGCCGCCAACAGCGCCACCAGGATTACCTTGAACAAACCTGCCTTCGCCGCGATCCCGCCGAGCACCAGAGCGCCGATGCCGTAGGCTGCCACCTTGTCGGTCGAGGGCGCGAAATCCGCGTAACGATGGCCCTGGCTGAAGTTCACCATACTCAAAATCTGCGGCGTCTGCCGCTCGATCTCGGGCAGTTGATCCATCGACGCTACGCAGTTCAAGGAAAGAACGCCGCGCCGACCGAGCACACGGATGTCGTAATTCAGCGTCTGCGCATCGCTGTCGCCAAACTTCAATTTCTTTGCCCAATACAGCTTTTTCGCCCCGGCATCGTAGCGCGGCGGAGCGGCCCAGCCCACGAGTTCGATCGCGGGATAACCCTCCTTCACGCGCTCCTTGCTAGCCTCGAGGGTGCCCTTTTGCATGTCTTTCAGGAGGTCGTTGTAATTGATCTTCGCTGCGTCACCGTCCTTTACGTAGCCGTCCTCGACGTAGCTGATGACTACCGCCCAGGAGTCGCGGGAAGTGAGATCGACTTCGGATGGGACGAGCATCCCGAGGCTTTTGTCGCCGGGGGGATTGCCCCACAATTTTTCCAGCACCTTCGCCGTGTCACTGGCATTGAGGTAGCGAAATGTGGCGGGCACCTTCAATTCGGCCATGCCGCCGCCGAGAGAGACGTCGCCCTGCTGGAAATGCAGACTGTCGATCAACGCCAGGGCCGCTTTTTCGCGTTCGCCCGCAGGCTTCGGGCTGGGTTGGGCCAAGAGCGGAGCGATGGAAAGAAGGGAGAGCAGGCCGAGGAGTAGAATGGATTTCATAAAGTGTGGTGCGAGTTGAGGCGTTCGCAGGGAAAATCACCCGGAACGCCAGAAAACTGACAGCGGTGATAGGGAAAGCGCGGGGGTTTTCCAAGTTAAAAAACGAGCACCCTTCAATTTAGAACAAACTTCCAGCTGATTTCTTTATGAACTGACCGGATGGAAACCACGTAAGGACGCCGATGGACATTGCCTTGCGACAGCTCGTTTTGGGCAGTGTCGTGGACAACTATTCTGTTGGTAGTAACCGATCAGTGACCACCGGATAATCATCACTCAGATGTCACAAAACGCTGCTGCAACCTGTTTCAGAGACTTTTGTAAGTCCTTCATAATCAGAGGGATTTGCCCAACGACCTGGGTCGTTCTGGAAACGACTCGGGTCGCGAGCCGGACGACGGCAGTCGTGGGGCAGACGACTCAGGTCGTTGGGTGGACGACATGGGTCGCCTCCCCCACGACACAGGTCGCGAGGTAAACGGAGAAGGTCGCAGGGGCGGCGACGGAGGTCGCAGGGTTGCAGGGAAGGGTCGCAAGGGAAACGACACGGGTCGCGGGGCTGACGGAGAAGGTCGGAGGGGTGGCGGCGGCGGTCGTTTGGCCAAGTCGGCGCACTTTTTTCTGCGGTTCGGGACCGCTACGATCCAGGCGCAAAAAAGGGCGGACAATGGTGCGTCCGCCCTTTTCGGAAAAGCTCTCCTAAGAGGGCGTCGCAAAAGTCAGTTGTAGCGTCGAGCCTGTGGCTCGATGAGCTGGGTGGCAGAGGGATTTCTTTCGAGCCATAGGCTCGACGCTACAAACCCGTGCGGGATGCAAACGGGTCCATGCACAACTTATTAGACGCCCTCTTAGGAAGTCGGCGTGGCGGGTTTGGTAGCCTTCGAGAGGGCGCCGCGAAACTGGTGGAGATCGACCACGAGCGGGTCGTCCTTTTTCAGGGCGCCCTCGATGGAGCTCACGGTGGCACTGGCCAGGGTGTAATTGTTGTCGAGGTCGCTGCGGCGGGTGTCCATGGCGGTGGTGAGGGTGGATTCGAGACCGGAGATGATACCCTCGTCCTGGGTGACGCTGGTGACTCCGTTGGCGAGCGCGGTAACCCGCAGGGTGGGATCCCATTGCCCCGCGATGAGGCGGGCTTTGATGGCAGGCTCATTGAGCGTGCCGATGATTTTATCGATGAAGGATTTCTTATCGGCGTCGGTGAGGTCGGGCATAGTTTTGGATATATAAGGGACGGTTTGACTCGGTCGGTGGGGAAGTTTCACCAGCGAATGCAAGGTTTGTAGAAGTCTGTGTTAGCAAAGTCGAACTTTTATGTCGGCAATAAAGATGAAACTCAACTATGGGCGTCCGCTTCTCCGAGGATCGACTCCAACTCGGCTCGCAGCACCTCCACGAGGAGCGGGTCCATGCGTTCGTAGTCGTCGGGAATGTCGAGGTTGCGCACGGTGGGCCAGTTTTCCAAATCGGGGAAGCGCGCACGCAGGCGGGATTCGTATTTGCGCTCCATCACGCAGACGAGGTCGGCCCATTGCAAGTCGGCCTGGGAGACGCGACGCGGGCTGCTCTCGCTGGTGCCGCCAGATCGGACTGAAACTCGCCCGTCGCCCCGAAAAATGGCCTCGGCGGTCGGGCTCCGGCGCAGGTTGCGTCCGCAGACGAAGAGGATGTGCATAACGCGCGGGATGGCGTCTATCGATTGGAAAAACTAGAGTGAGAGGAAGTTTTTCAGGAGTTGCTTACCCTCGAGTGTCAGGATCGACTCGGGGTGGAATTGAACTCCGTGGATGGGGAATTCTTTGTGGCGCAGGCCCATGATTTCGCCTTCGGCAGTCTCGGCCGTGATTGCCAGCACGTCGGGAAAGCTGCTGCGCTCGACTAACAAGGAATGGTAACGCGTAGCCTCGAAGGGCATGGGCAAACCGGTGAAAACGCCCTGGCCGTTGTGCAGAATGGGCGAGGTTTTACCATGCATGAGGCGGCCGGCGCGAATGACGTTGCCGCCATAGACGTCGCCGATGCTTTGGTGTCCGAGGCAGACGCCTAACAAGGGAATGCTGGGACCAAATTTCTCAATCACGGCACAACTGATTCCCGCCTCGCGCGGGGTGCAGGGGCCGGGAGAAATGACGATGCGCTCGGGGGCGAGTTGCGCGATTTCGGCGAGGGTGATTTCGTCGTTGCGGCGAACGAGCAATTCCGCGCCCAGCTCGCCGAAATACTGCACGAGGTTATACGTGAACGAGTCGTAGTTGTCGATGACCAGGACCATGTTAGTCGGATGTTAGGATTTGGTGAGTTGCTGCGCGCGGGAGAAGGCTTTCATGAGGCCCATAGCCTTGTTGACGGTCTCCTGGTATTCGCCCTCGGGGGTGGAATCCGCGACGACTCCGCCACCGGCCTGCACGTAGGCTTTGCCGTCCTTCAACACGGCGGTCCGCAGGGCGATGCAGGAGTCGAGCGCGCCGTCGAAGCCGAAGTAACCGACTGCGCCCGCGTAGATGCCACGCTTGTTTTTCTCGACCTGATTGATGATTTGCATGGCACGAACCTTCGGCGAGCCGGAGACGGTCCCAGCGGGAAAAGTGGCCCGCATCACGTCGTAGCTAGTACGGTCGCCGCGCAAGGTTCCGACGACATTGCTAACAATGTGCATGACGTGGCTGTAACGCTCGATGGTCATGAAATCCGTCACGCGCACGCTGCCATATTCGGCAATGCGACCCACGTCGTTTCTAGCCAGATCGACTAACATGAGGTGCTCGGCACGCTCCTTGGGATCGGCGAGGAGTTCAGTCGCGTTGTTATCATCCTCGGCTGGGGTCTCGCCGCGTTTGCGAGTGCCCGCTATGGGACGAATCTCCACTTTCCCCTCGGTGAGCCGCACATGGACTTCGGGAGAACTGCCGACGAGCGCAAACGTCGGAGAAAAGCGGAAGCAAAAGAGATACGGCGACGGGTTGACCGAGCGCAACGAACGATAGAAGTCGAGCGGCTCTCCGGTGTAGGGAATCTCGAAGCGTTGCGACGGCACGATCTGGAAAATGTCGCCGGCATGAATGTATTCCTGCACTGCGGAAACGGTGGCCAGGTATTCCTCGCGCGTGGTGTTACAAGTCGGCGTGACGGGCGAGCTGACTTGCAGTGTATTCAGCGGCTCGAAAGCGACGGGCTGGCGGAGTTGGTTAACAATGTTAGAAATACGGTCTCTCGCGGAGTCATACGCTGCCAGCGGATCAGCGCCCTCGGGCAGCCAGGCATTGGCGATGATCTGCAATTTTCGCCGACGATGATCGAAGGCGAGCAGTGTGTCGGTGATAAGGAATTTCGTTTCTGGCAAACCCAAGTCGTCCTTTGGTGACGGCCCAACGCTTGGCTCGAAGAAACGAACGGCGTCGAAGGTTAGGAAGCCGACCGCGCCGCCGGTGAAGGCAGGCAACGCCGGTTCGCGCACCGGACGATAACGCGACATGAGTTTCTCCAACTCAGCAAGCGGGTCGGTGTCGGTGGTGAAGATGGTTTCCTGGCCGTTTTCGAGGATGCGGATTTCCAGATCGCGGCTCTCGAAGACGACGGCCGGATTGCTGCCAAGAAAGGAGTAACGCCCGACGTGGTCGTTGGTTTCGGCGGATTCGAGCAGGAAAGTATTCTCGCCCGTGTCGATTTTCTGGAAAGCCGAGACGGGCGTTTCGAAGTCAGCAACGAGTTCCGTATAGATGGGGATGAGATTTCCCTGGACCGTCTTGGCAAGAAAATCCTCGTAACTGGGAAGGATCGGAAGCGCGCTCATGGGTGGTAAACGGCGTCGGGATCGAACGCTTTCGCCTCGGTGACGGCGAGCGGCGTTCCATTCAAATCGAGTTCCTGAAAGAAGCAACTGATGTGGCCGGTGTGGCAGGCAGCGACGTTTTGCCGCACTTCGAAAAGCAGCGTGTCGCGGTCGCAATCGGTGAACCAGCGAACTACTTCCTGCGTGTGTCCGCTGCTTTCGCCCTTGAACCACGACTTCTGCCGCGACCGGCTCCAGTAATGCATTTTTCCGGTGGCCAGCGTATCGGCGACAGCTTTTTCATTCATCCAGGCCATCATCAGCACGCGTCCGCTAGGCGTGGGAGTGTTACTGGCTTCCTGCACGATTGCTGGGATGAGTCCGTCGGAGTTGTATTTGAGATTCATGGCTAAGGAAAAAAGAGAGCGGAGTTAAAGGGGCATGGCCTAAATAATTAGGCCAGAAAGAGGAGAGCGTCCGGATCGAAGGGATCGGACTCGATTACCAATGCCACCAGTTGATTGCAGGTAAACTCACAAAACGAGATTGCCTCAAGTTGGAAGGAAGGCAAAAGAATTTTACAGCGGAGTTTCAGGTCATTCATGCGACGGAAAAAAGTGGTTGCAAATCATTGTCCAGCTCCTATCTTTCCGACCTTCAATATGGCAAAAACATCCTGGATCGAACGTAACGACCGCAAAAAAGCAACCGTGGCAAAATATGCCGCCATCCGTGCGGAACTCAAAGCAAAAGGCGATTATGTCGGTCTGCAATCCATTCCCCGCGACGCCAGCCCGACTCGCGTTGTCAATCGTTGCTCAGTCAGCGGTCGCCGTCGTGCTTTCCTGCGCCGTTTTGGAGTTTCCCGCATTACTTTCCGCGAATTGGCTTCCCACGGGCTCATCCCCGGGATCACCAAATCCAGTTGGTAATTCATCAGCCAACCTCGTGTTGGCATCCGTCCATTTTCGCCATGCCGATCTATGAATATGAGCTGGTGAAAGGGGATTGCACGATTTGTCAGGGGCGGTTCGAACTCCGACGCCCCATTTCCCGACCCGAATTGACGCAATGTCCGCTCTGCAAAAAAGCGGTGCGCAAAGTCATTTCCTCGGTCAACACACCGAA
Source organism: Chthoniobacterales bacterium (assembly GCA_038230215.1). GTDB lineage: Bacteria > Verrucomicrobiota > Verrucomicrobiia > Chthoniobacterales > DASVRZ01 > DASVRZ01. The sequence continues at coordinate 92,370 of JBBRNR010000004.1, forward strand.
TGTCACAAAGCCGCTTTCCATTTCCGACGCGAAAAAGGCGGGCTTTACCATTCTCGAGAAAAAAGATACAGGAACCTACGAGCGACTCTGAAACGCTCCCCTTGAGGCGTCATTAAGGCACCAAATCCGGGGAAACTCATTTCAGAAATTTTAGGGATACCATGTTTTCTTTTTCACACTTGTTCATTGCTGAGGCAGGCCACGCCTTGCAGGTGGAATGGTCGTCCTCAGGAGTCATCTTCTGGCAGTTGATGGTCATTCTCTTCCTGGTTTTCCTGAATGGATTTTTCGTGGCTGCGGAGTTTGCGCTGGTCAAGGTAAGAGGTACGCAGATCGAGGCTGCGATCGACGAAGGCTTGAAAGGCGCGAAATTCGCCCGTCACGTCACGGGTCATCTCGACGCCTATCTTTCCGCCACGCAACTCGGCATTACCCTCGCCTCGCTCGGCCTGGGTTGGGTGGGAGAACCGTTTCTGGCCACGATGGTGCAGCCGCTGCTCTTCAAAATCGGCGTCGTCTCCCCCGCTGTGATTTCGGGAGTTGCCTTTGGAATTGCCTTCACCCTGATCACATTCCTCCACATTGTGCTCGGTGAATTGACCCCGAAGTCGCTCGCGATTCGCCAGGCTCTAGGGGTAACGCTTTTCGTCGCGCGTCCCCTGGCCCTGTTTCATTACATCTTCAAGCCGGCGATTTTTTTGCTGAATGGAAGTGCCAATAAAATCCTCAAACTCGTCTTTCGCGTTGATCCGGTGAGTGAAACGGAACTCGCCCACAGTGAGGAGGAACTCCGCGTCATCCTCACCGAAAGCGAGAAATCGGAAGAAGTCAGCTCGCTCGGTCGAGAGATTCTCATGAATGCCCTCGACATGCGAAAACGAGTCGTGCGCGACATCATGACGCCGCGCGGCGAGGTCGTTTCGCTGGACATCGAGGAGGATTTTGCCACCAATCTCAAGAAAGCCGTGGAGTCGGGCCACACGCGATTCCCGCTCTGCAAGGAGCATCTCGACAACACCATCGGGCTGGTTCACGTGAAGGATTTGATCCGCGCCATGCAAAAGCCGTCGCCCGATCTGATGGCACTCAAACGCGACCTGCTACCCGTGCCAGAAATGATGCCACTGGAAAAATTGCTCAAGCTTTTCCTCGGTAAACAGACACATCTGGCCGCAGTCGTGGACGAGTTTGGCGGCACCGTCGGCATCGTGACCCTAGACAACGTGCTCGCGGAATTGGTCGGCGACATTCAGGACGAATTCGACACCGACGACAACGAATTCAAAAAGGTGAACGAGGACGAATTCACCGTAAAAGGTAGCCTCGGCCTCTATGAACTGCAAGATCTGGTCGATCTGCACCTCGAAAGCAGCGAGGTCAGCACCATCGGCGGCCACGTCACGCACCTGCTCGGCCACTTGCCGAAACAGGGCGAAAGCGTCCGCATCGAAGAATATCTGGCGACGATCACGGAAACGGACGGTCGCCGTGTGCTGCAGGTCCATTTCAAACGCGCCCCACTAAAGGATGAAAATATAAAGGAGCAAAATGTCTGGGACTGACCTTCCATTGGCGAAAATGTTGTCGTCACAGAACCGGATGGCGCGTAACAACGTATCCTTGGCAGGCCGCCGAAGACATCTGGCCAGCGGCCAGCGCTTCCCGGATTTATGCTGATCGACACGCATGCGCATCTCGATTACCCGGAATTCGCTTCGGATTTTTCGGAGATTCTCGCAAGGGCCTCTGAGTCGGGTGTGACTCGCATGGTGAGCATCGCGACCGGGCTGGCAAGCAGCCGGGCAGTGATCGAATTATCGAAAAAACACTCACAGATTTTCCCAGTTATTGGCATCCACCCCAACGCGGTCGAAGAGGAACCCGAGGACTTCCTTGCCACTCTACGCACTCTTGCCAGCGAAAACAAAATCGCCGCCATCGGCGAAACGGGGCTGGATTATTATCGCAACGAGACGGACCCCAATAAGTCGCGCCAGGCTGATTTTTTTCGCCAGCAACTGGAGCTGGCAGCCGAGTTCCATTTGAATGTAGTCATACATCAGCGCGCCGCGTGGGACGACACTGTCGCGATTCTTACCGAGTTTGGCAGCGAAATCCGGGCTGTCTTCCATTGCTTTGGCGAAGACTTGGATCGCCTCCGGCAGGTCGTCGACATGGGGCATCTCGTCTCCTTCACCGGCATCGCCACGTTCAAGAACGGCGAAAACATGCGCGCTGCTGCCAGGACACTGACTCCGGGGCAATTTATGGTCGAGACTGACTGCCCCTATCTGGCTCCCGTGCCGTTTCGAGGCAAACGCTGCGAACCGGCCCACACCCGGCTCGTCGCGGAAACCCTGGCCTCCACTCGCGGTGAGACGCTCGAAACGTTTGCCAAACACACCACTGCAACGGCAGAATCTTTCTTCAAATTATGACCACTTCTACAAAACGCATCGCCCTCCTTTTTTCCGGTCAAGGTGCCCAGGCCGTCGGCATGGGGCAGGATCTCGCCGCGGCATTTCCTATCGTCCAGTCGCTCTTTGCAGAGGCGGATGAAAAACTCGCCTTTCCGTTGAGTCAGATCGCATTCACCGGCCCGGCGGAGGAATTGACCCGCACCTCGGTCTGCCAGCCCGCCCTCTATGTCCACGGAATCGCCTGCTTGATCGCGCTGCTCGAGCGCGTGCCGAATCTGAAATTCGTCGCAACGGCGGGCCTGTCGCTCGGGGAATTTACGGCGCATTGCGCAGCGGGGACTTTCGATTTTCCTACAGGATTGGAACTCGTGGCTCAACGCAGTCGCTTCATGGAGGAGGCCTGCAACAGCACCAACGGTGGCATGGCGGCGATGATTGGCGGGGAGGAAAACGACGTGCGCTCGCTCGCAGCGCAAACCGATGTGGACGTGGCGAATTTGAATTGTCCGGGGCAGATCGTGCTCTCGGGCGAGGCCTCGAAGATCGCGCTGGCGGTCTCAATGGCGAAGGAAGCGGGCGTGCGCCGGGCGACGACATTGAATGTCGCGGGAGCTTTTCACTCGCGGCTAATGGAGCCGGCATATCAGAAACTGTCCGTCGCGCTGGCCGAGACCACGATGAAAGTCCCGTCTGTTCCAGTTGTTTGCAATGTGGACGCGGAATCGGTGAACGAGCCGGATCGCGTTCGTGAAACGCTTGCCGAACAAGTCACTGGAAGCGTGCGTTGGACCGAGTCGATTAATTACCTGCTCGACGAGTTAAAGGTCGATCTGTTTCTGGAGCTCGGTCCGGGCGCTGTCATTGCAGGATTGGTCAATCGTATCCGCAAAGACACGCCGGTGATTTCCATCTCCGACGTGCCGTCACTGGAAAAAGCTGTGGCCGCATTGACCGCCTAACCCAGCTTCGCGTCTAACGTAATGGTCGCGTTGAGCAATTTGGAAATGGGACAGCCAGCTTTTGCCTTGGCGGCGCATTCCTGAAATTTAGCGTCATCGATTCCGGGAATCGTGGCGGTAAGATCGAGATGGCTCGCGGTGACGGCAAAGCCGCCGTCTTTTTGCTCCAGGGTAATGGTGGCCGTGGTTTCAATCTTTTCAGCGGTAAATCCAGCCTCTCCGAGAATCATGGAGAGTGCCATCGAGAAGCAACCCGCATGGGCGGCGCCGATGAGTTCCTCGGGATTGGTGCCTTGCTCGCCGTTCTCGGCCTCGAAGCGGGCTTTGAAGGAATACGGTGTGGCGACGAGTGCGCCGGATGCGGTGGAGACGGTGCCGGTGCCTTCCTTGAGGCTGCCTTGCCAGATGGCGGATGCTTTTTGTTTCATAAATAGATTGGTATGTGTGTGGAATCTATTCGTTCCAGAATTAGTGGCGAGATGCGACAACTTTATTTGAGTCGAAGAAAAACAGGCTATCTCGGATTCGGAGTTTCATTCCATTAAACAAAAAAAACCGGACCCGCTTTCGCAGGTCCGGCTTTTGATTCGAGTTTGAGTAATCTCTATTTTTTCTTTCCATCGCCGGGACGGTACTCTTCCTCGGCAGCCGCGAAGGCTTGTTCGAGACCGACCATATCTTCGCCGGGACGCATGCTGTCGAAGGCTTCGCTCTCACGCTTGAGCTCTTCGTCGCTGTAATTCGCGGCCTTGATCGAGAGACCAATGCGGCGCTCGGCTTTGTCCACTTTGATAACACGGGCCTCGACTTCGTCGCCCACTTTGGCGACGTCCTTGACCTTGGCCACATGGCTTTCGCTGAGTTGCGAGATGTGAACCAAGCCGTCGATGTCGCCTTCCAGGGCCACGAAGGCTCCGAAGCTGGCCAGTTTGGTGACTTTGCCTTTGACGAGATCGCCGATTTTGTAACGGGTGTCGATTTCCTTCCAAGGATCGTTCTCGAGCTGTTTCATGCCGAGGCTGATGCGCTGGTTGGTCTTGTCGATGTCGATAACAACGGCTTCGATTTCGTCGCCTTTTTTCAGCATTTCGCTCGGATGATTGATCTTGCGAGTCCAGCTCAAGTCGGAGACGTGGACCATGCCATCGATGCCTTCTTCGAGCTCAACAAACGCTCCATAGGCGGTGGTGTTACGCACCTTGCCTTTGACTTGCTTGCCAATGATGTAGCGCTGTTCGATCTCATCCCAAGGATTGGTTTCGAGCTGGCGCAGGCCGAGGGAGATTTTCTGCTCCTCCTTATTGACGCCGAGAACAGCAGCTTCGACTTCCTGACCAATCGTGAGCACGTCGGAAGGACGCGCAATGCGTTTGGTCCAGGAGAGTTCGGAAACGTGAATAAGGCCTTCGACGCCCTCCTCGATTTCGACGAATGCGCCGTAAGGAACCAGGTTCGTGATTTTGCCTTTGATGCGAGCCCCGGTGGGGAAACGCTCTTCGATTTTGTCCCAAGGATTTTTCTGAGTCTGCTTGAGGCCGAGCGAGACGCGCTCTTTTTCCTTGTTGATGTCGAGGACGACGACTTCGATTTCCTGGCCGACTTTGAGGAGTTCGGAAGGGTGGTTGAGCCGACTCCAAGTCATATCGGTGATATGCAGGAGGCCGTCCATGCCGTTGAGGTCGATAAACGCGCCGAAGTCGGTGAGATTCTTGACCTTGCCGACCACAGTCGAGCCGATGGCAACTTCGCCGAGGAATTTCGCACGCTGTTCGCTGCGTTCGGCCTCAATGAGTTCGCGGCGGGAAAGAACGACATTTTTGCGGTCGTCGTTAATTTTAACAATCTTGAAGTCGTAGGTGTTGCCGACGAATTGCTGAAGATCTTTCGGGGGGATGATGTCGATCTGGGAACCGGGGAGAAACGCCTCGACGCCGATGTTGACGATGAGGCCGCCTTTGACGACGGAGCGGACTTTGCCCTTGATGAGACCGTCGCCGTGAAACACTTTGACGATTTTTTCCCAGTTCTGACGATAAGCAGCCTTGGCCTTCGAGAGGATGACCATGCCTTCGTCGTTTTCGAGGCGCTCGAGGAGCACTTCGACTTCTTCACCGACTTCGAGACTATCAATGTCGTCGAACTCGGATGAGGGAATCACGCCCTCGGATTTGTAGCCGATATCGACGAGCACTTCGCGATTGCGAATCTCCAGGATGCGGCCTTTGACAATACTGCCTTCGCGGAAATCACGCATAGATTTCGCGATCAGGTCCTTCATTTCTAACATATGATTTTTAACTTTCTACCTGCCACGGTTGCCTTGTTTTTAACATTTCAACACACCGCATCGCACACGCGAAAAAGTGTTCCCCTGCCTTTGCAGGGGCGTGAAACTACCTCTTTTCCCTTCGCTGGCAACTTGAAATTGCCTCAGCCGAAAACAAAACAGGCGACTCCCATCGGAATCGCCTGTTTGAAAAAAGTCAGAACTGAGTTGCAGTCTAGTCGGAAGCCAGTTTTTGGCCGGGTTCCATGACTTTGGCCAGAAGTGCGGAAGCTTGGGCGGGAATGGAAATGACCTCGGTCTCCGACTCGGCTATCTCAGTTTTTGGCCAGGCAACCTGCCAGGCGAGACCGAGTTTTTCGAGCGTCCAGATGAGATATTTCGTAGCATCGATTTCCCACCATTGCAGACCGTGGGCAGCGCATTTGGGTTTGGCGTGGTGATTGTTATGAAAGCCCTCGCCAAAGGAACCCAGGCCAACCCAAAAATTATTCCGACTGGCGTCGGTTGTTTCGTGGGTGCGATAGCCCAAGCTCGGCATGTGACAGATGGAATTCACCGCCCAAGTGAAGTTATACAACACCAGCATAGGAAAATACAAACACCAGAGAAGACCCGCGCCGCCAAGGGTGAAATAAAGTGTCAGCGCCACCAAAATGTGCGGCACCACGTAGAAAGCCGGCGTCTCCAACAACTTGCAATACCAGATTTTGCGCACGTCGGACGCGTAACGCAACGAGCGCAGGCGGAAGCTTTCCGGCTTGCGCACGAGCCACATCATGTGCGCGTAAGGAAATCCATGCAGCGGACTGTGGATGTCCTCGTCGGTGTCGGATTTCAAGTGGTGATAACGATGATCGCCCACCCAGGTCACCGGGTCTCCGGAAAGGCAGACCGCCGATCCCATTGCCCAGAAAAACTTCAGCCAAGCGGGCATTTCCAAGCCGCGGTGAGTCAGATAACGATGCAAGTAGAGCGTCGTGCTGAAGCAGCCCCAAGCGTAAATGGGGAGCATAATCGCTAGGTAGAAGAGTTGGAAATGATGAAGCAGGGCAAAGACTCCCGCGAATTGAATGGCGACTAAAACTATGAGGATGAGAGCTTGAAGCTTGTCGTTTTTAAACATGTGTTTTGGTGAAATGAGGGTTTTCCTCGTTGCCAAGGAAGGTGTTAAAGTGGCTTAAAATGCCCTTTTCGGCAACAGTAAGTTTACCACAACCGCGCCTGTTCTTTCTCTGATCGTGGGCAAGAAGCTGTGCGTGTGGCCTTAAAACTGCTCGACGATGACTTGAACTATGATAACCTTTGCGCGGTTCGATTCTGGCTTATGAAACATCGCTTCCTTTCCCTATTTCTGCTTTCCGCAGCCGTCTCTTTCAACGGCTGCTCCACAGTCTCCAAAATGGCGGCGAATCTCTCAGATAAAAAGAAAGCCGACGAGCTTGGTCGCAATCCAGAGCAAATGCGCATCTCCACCGATGCGGCCCTTTTCCAGCCGATCGTGCGGGTCGATGTGCCGCAATTCGCCGGGTTGCAGACACCTCTGGTCGGTGGCAGCCGCCAGCGCAGCAGCGCGAGTGAACACTCCATTACCCTGTCTCGCTTCACTCCCGTCAAAGTCATCAGTAACAATGGTCGCAACGCCCTCGTGCAAATCGCCAACGGCCAGCGCGGCTTCATTCCCGCCGCCTGCATCGCCAGCGAGTCAGCCATACTCGCGACGGCACAACCAGCCACGCCCGTGCAGCCGATGACTAATCCGCAGGATCTTTATGTGCCAACGATGGACACCGGCGATGCCCCGGTGGACGAGGCGATGTTGAACAATATCGACAGCATTCCCCTGCCCGAGTCGGAAAAACATACGCCGCAACATCCTGAAGGCCAGGACGTGGACGGCATCGTTATCCGCAGTCCGTCCACTCCGCCCGCCACCAATTCCGCTCAAACCAACTAACGCCTTCGACTCATGCCTGCGGTCAACACCTTCCCTTTCTATCTTTGCGTTTTCGGCAGCGGACTTTTGCTCGGTTTGATTTTCGCACTAATGGCTTGGAACAACGCCCGAGTCGCAAGCAACGAGCGCAATAAATTCAAGATGATGCTCGGCGAAAAAATGGAGATTGAGTCCACTGCTTCGGCAAAACTCAAATCGGAGTTGGATTCGCTTCGCAAACAGAACGAAAATCTGCGCATCAAGATTTCTGAGTTGAATCAGACTTCCGAAAAACGGCTCCAACGCGAGTTAGAGATTTATGCGCGGGCTGAAAAGCGACTCGTGGAGAAATCGCCCGGTTTTCCGGCCGCTTGGGAAAACGCCAAGCTGGAGTCGCACGACGAGCTGGCGCTGGAGGAATCCGGCCAGACTCTGCCGAAGCGGATTTTTCAGAAATTCACTGCTCTGACCGGCGGCAACCGGATCACGGACATCGATAAAATCTAGGAACTGGCGCTGGAATAACGACGCAATGCCACTTTCCAGAAAAGTCGGCTCAGGACGATTACCGTGCCTGAGGCCAGGGCGAGTTGAAGAAAAAGCGTAGGCGTATTTCCGAGATTCATCAGGACGCGCGCCGGAGTATTAGCGACTATGATTACTGGAATGGCGAAGCTGAAAATGGCCCGAAAGACTCCACGAAATACCACATCGGGATAGCGCGCGATATTGAACAGATTGTAATAACCATGGATCACGCCCTGGGCACGGACGATCCAGAAGCTGACCGTCGCCAGCGAAAACATAATCGAATAATGAATACCGATCCCGAGCACGACTGCCCCTGCATACGCCAGAATCTGCCAGAGCGACGGATGAATCCCGAGCTTCAGCAGGGAAAAAATGACGATCGCCACGCCGACGAGACTGTTGATCACGCTGTCGGCCCCGAAACGGTTCGTTGAGACGATAAATTGGGAATCCACCGGTTGCAGCAGGAGGAAATCCAATTTTCCCGTGCGGACGAGTTCGGGAAGATTGGCCAGGTTCGCGTAGAAGAAAGCCTGAAAAAGCTGGCCGATAATTTGATGCGTGCCGACGAGGAGGACGACCTGCCATTTGGTCCAGTCGCCGATTTTGTCCACATAGTTGAAGAGCACTTCGATGAAAAAAATCTGGCCCACGAACCACAGCAACTCGACCGCCATCCAGAGCAGGAAGTTCGCCTTGAAATTCATCTCGCGAATCAGAGAATTCCGAAAAAGCATCTGGTAAATCTCGAAGTAGCGGCGCATTCCATGGTAGAAGACTGTGAGGCGCGGCCCGCGTCAAGACTCACCCATTCCAATCTAACTCCTATGCAACTGCGCCTTACTTTTTGCGTCGTCCTTTTCGTCATTTTTCACGCTTCGGCCACCGATATCGTGACCCTGTCGGGGAAAAAATATTTCGATGTTCACGACGTTCAGGTGCGGGGAAATCAGCTCACGTTCACCACCGACAGCGACATTGTGCGCGTGCCGTGGGCCGACGTTCCGCCAGCCCTAAAGGCTCGTTACCTGCCGAAATCGACGCCCGCTCCGGCGGAAGTGGTGCGCCCGCAAATCGCTACCATGACTCCCACTCCAGTCGTCGCGGCCAATCCGACCGGGCTCACTCCACACGATCTGGTGGTGAACACAGGCAATAAATATCTCACTCAAATGGCCGCCGACTTGCAATCGACTCGCACGAGCGCGGCGATGTCTTACACAGCCGCCAATGCGTTCTCCATTTCCCAAATCGACGACGCACGGAAGGATGCCTTGATCAATGGGCGAGCGGTGGCGTTTTTCATTCTCGACGACAGTCTCATGCAAGTTCCATGTGTCTCCAGCGAGGCGAATGTAAAGGGTGCGCTGGCGCATTTTTTTCAGACTTTCAGCCGCAGTGTGACGCCGGTTTTCGTCTTTCCGACGCGCGATCTGGCGAAGCTGCCGGGGGTGTTGACCATCGCTCTGGGCAAGCCTGCAGCGGTGCCGTTCCCCCGGGTGATATTTACCAACTCAGCTATCACCGAAACGCTTTATGATCTGACTTTGACCTCGCCCGCACAGACGATGGCGCAGCGCGACGAGCTGATCTACCCGGCGGTCGGCATGATCAAGCGCTGGTATGTGAAAATCGCAAATTCTGTTCCGTAAAGCAGGGTTTTCAGATTCTTTCAGGCTCTTCAGGAAGCTTCGCGACTGGCGGGCAGAATCTTTCCCGTCATTCCGGAAGCTTCGCGAGTGTCGGAAAAATTCTTGTATGCCATTCCTGAAGCTTCAAGAACCGCCGGGAAAAACCTTTTTGGCGTCAGGGAAGCTTCATGAGAGGCCGGATAAGTGTTTCCCACGAATCGGGAAGCTTCATTACTGCCAAACTTAAATCTATTTGTCGTTAGCGAAGCTTCCGCAACGTTCGGCAGGCTTTTTTCGGGAAATGCGAAGGCGGGAAGAACGTCTTCGCAGATTGACGCCGCCCGTGTTCTCGCCGATGGAAACGGCTCGAAAATGATTGCCCTCCGCGAAGACATCCCCGGCGACCTCAGCGCGCGGGTCGGCGGGATGTTTTCCGCTTCGGGACTGTTGGCGAAGGCGAAAAATTTCGAGCATCGTCAGGAGCAGGAGCAGATGGCAGCGCTCGTCGCGGGAGCCTTGGAAAATCAGGAACACCTCATTGTCGAGGCCGGCACGGGCGTGGGAAAATCGCTGGCGTATCTCATTCCTGCCGTGCTTTATGCGCAGGAATCGAAGAAGAAAGCCGTCATTTCCACGCACACGATCAATCTCCAAGAGCAGCTCATTTACAAAGATATCCCGCTGGTGCAGAAAATTTTGCCGGACGAGTTTGAGGCGGTTCTGCTGAAGGGGCGGCACAATTATTTTTGTCCGCGGCGTCTGGAACGCGCCATGTCGCAGGCCGGGGAACTTTTCACCTCGCCGGAGCAGGAGGAACTCAAGCGCATCTGGACTTGGAGCCAGACGACGAAGGACGGCACGCTCTCGGATTTTGCCATCGAACCAGACAGCCAGGTGTGGAGTCACGTTTGCTCGGAGCAGCATATTTGCACGCCGAAATCGTGCGGAGCCGACGGGAAATGTTTCTATCAGCAGGCGCGAAAAAGGTTTCTCTCGGCGGACGTCGTGGTGATGAATCACACGCTGCTCTTCATGTTGATGGGTTCACCGGCAGAGATGGAGGACAAGGAGAGCGGGTATCTTTTTGCGAATGATTTTCTGATTTTGGACGAAGCGCACACGGTCGAGGCGGTGGCCGCGAAACACATCGGACTCGGGGTCTCGCAATACGGACTGAAACACGCGATCCAGCGGCTCTACAATGCGAAGACGCGGAAGGGGTTGTTCACGGTTTTGGGCGATGGCGAAGGCGTGAAGCAATCGGCTCGGGCGTTCGAACAGGTGGACACGTTTTTCGAGTCGATCGAGGAGGCGTGTGATTTCAAAAAAGGCCGCGAATACCGCGTGCGTCATCCGGAGATTGTCGCGGATACAATCACGAGCACGCTGGCGGATTTGCAAAACGCGGTCGTAAATTGCCTCAAACGCGTCGATGACGACATGACGAAGGCCGAGCTGCAAGACATGGGTCGCCGGGTGCGCGACGCCCGGCTGGGCATCGCAGATTTCCTGAACCAGCAGGCCGAGCAAAGCGTTTATTGGGTCGAGAAAACCGGAAAAGCCGGGACTTCCATTGCACTCAACGCCGCCCCGATCGATCTCTCAGCGCATCTGCGACAGATGTTTTTTCGCGAGAATAATTCCTGCGTCCTCACCAGCGCCACCTTGGCGACGGGACGGGCGGACTTGGGTTACTTTCGCACGCGCATGGGCGCGGACGATGTGCACGGTGAGATGATTGGAAGTCCGTTCGACTACGAGAAACAGATGAAGGTTTTCGTCGTCAAAAAGATGTCCGACCCGCGCGATTCCGATTACGAGGATGCGTTGGAGAAGTGGATCGCGCATTTTCTTGAGCAAAGCAACGGGCGCGCTTTCGTCCTCTTCACCAGCTACAAAACACTCCAATCGCTCGCCGAAAAGATGGAAAGCTACTTCGCTCGATCCAAGTGGAACTTCCTCGTGCAGGGCAAAGGCATGCCGCGCCACCGGCTCGTGGAGGAGTTTAAGTCCACTGGCAACGCCGTCCTTTTCGGGACGGACAGTTTCTGGCAGGGCGTCGATGTTCCGGGCGAGGCGCTGAGTAACGTCATCATCACGCGGCTGCCGTTTGCCGTGCCAGATCATCCGCTAATCGAGGCTAGGCTGGAGCACATCGAGTCGCAGGGCGGCGACCCGTTTTCCGAATTCTCGCTGCCCGAGGCAATCCTAAAATTTCGCCAGGGCGTGGGCCGTCTCATTCGCACGCAACAGGATCGCGGGATCATTGTCGTGCTGGACAATCGCATTTTGACCAAGCAATACGGGAAGGCTTTTCTCAACGCGCTGCCGCCGTGCCCGGTCGAGATCGTCTGAGCAGGTTCTGCTCGTCAAATGCCGCGATCAGCCCAGAATACCCACGATGACGCGCCGCAAACTCTCCCCCCGGCGCCGCCGCGTTTGCCAACTCGGGCTGGGTCTCATAGTTCTCGGCGCGTTAGTTTTGACTTGGCAGAGTTTCATTGGAATTGGATTCATCATCATCGGCTCTATCCTTGTTGTCATCGGATGTGCATGCGCGGGTGTTATTGACGACACTCTGGATAAGGACAATAAGGCCAACCTCTCCGTGGGAACCAAGCAACTCAAGCATCTGCCGCTCGACGAGCAACTCCGCCGTCTTTACCAGCTACGAGACGATGCAATCATAACCGAGGAGGAATATACGGCCAGGAAGCGCCAGATATTGGAAAGAATGTAGGCAATGCACGCCTACATTATCAATCTCGACTCGGCCACCGACCGTTGGGCCTCAGTCGGGAAGTCGTTTGCCGGGACGCAATTTACCATTCATCGCGTCTCGGGGGTCAACGGCCACGCCCTACGGCTGCCGATCCCGGAATATTCCGAAAAACTATATCGCTGGTTTCACGGGCGCCCCACCAGTCCGGGTCATGTCGGGTGTTATCTCAGCCACGTAAAAGCGATGCGTGAATTTCTCACCAGCGACGACGCCCATGCTCTCATTGCCGAGGACGATCTCATTCTGGAGCCTGACTTTGAGGCCGCCATCGACGAGGCGATGAATTACACCCGGAGTTGGAACGTCCTGCGCTTGACTGGTCTTTCCGCTGGCAAGCCCGCCGTTATCGGGAAACTCTCGGGAAAATATGAGCTCTGCATCGGCTTCGGACGCCTCAAAGGCACCGGTGCCTATGTGGTGGATCGCCGGGCCGCGGAAGCGTTGGTCGAGGGGCTCATTCCCATGCGACTCCCGATCGACCACGCGATGGACCGTGAGTGGTGCTTCGGCCTGAGCGCGGCTTATATTTCCCCGTTTCCCGCCTCGCAGACCGAGACTGGCTTCAAGTCCTCCATCCAGATCGGGAAATCGCTTAAGCTCCCCTCCCTGCGCCGCTATCTAACAACCTATCCCTACCAAGTCTTCAACGAGCTCAGCCGCTGGCTTTTTCGCGGCTGGCACTACCTGCTCGCCTAGCGTTCCAGCCACGTCACGTCGCTTAGGACGCTCGTCCGGCTGACCGCCCGGACGGCTACTGCGCGCACTACATCGCTGCCGCCCGGCCAGGCGACACCAGTGTTTGTGGAACCAATGATCTGACTCGACCAACCGGTCGTTGTCTGCCATTGCACAAGGTAACTCGCCACCCTCGACTGCGACTCGCCCCAGTCCACATATTGGCCGCCATTTTGCAGCTTGGAAACGAGCGCGGGTTTCGTCGGTTTATCGCGGTCCAGCCAGGGCGACGGGGGCACCAGCGCGAGACTGGCATAAGTTGTTTTCGCTAACGCGGTCGCAATGCCGCCACGGTTCTGCATGAGGGATTTGTTGCTCCAATGAATGTGACCGGAGTCGCCCCGCCCCCGTCGAATCGTGTTGATCTGCCGGGTTTGCTCCGATGCAGTGCGGCCTGATCCGATTCGCTCCGTCGCAATGCCCGGCCAGAGATGACGACGGGCCACATTTTGTTCGCTCCACCAATCGTAAAGTTTCGTGAAACTTTGCCCCGGGGAATCACTTGTCCAATAGAGTTGTGGCGATAGATAATCCACCCAGCCCTTTTGCAGCCAGAGCTTCGCGTCGCAGGCGAGAGACTCATAGGCATCGACCCCAGCCGTCGTTCCATCGGGAACGCCCGGCCGCCAGATTCCAAAGGGACTTACCCCGAAAAGCACGGTTCGTTTCTCGCTCTTGATCGCCGAGTAAAGGCCCGAAATGAAGCGGTCGATATTTTGCCGACGCCACTCGGCCCGCGACTGACCTCCGCCATATTTCCGAAACGTCGCTCCGTCGGGAAACTCCGCATTGCCCGCCGGATACGGATAAAAATAATCGTCCAAATGCACCCCGTCGATGTCGTAGCGATGCACGATATCGAGGATCACCCGCTGCACATAATCCCGCGCCTCGGGGATGCCCGGATCGATGAAAAGCTGCGTGCCAAAACGCCGCATCTACTCGGGATGACGCTGCGAGACGTGACGCTCCGACATTCCACCTTCAGTCGTTGCCAGGGCGCGAAATGGATTCACCCAAGCATGCAGTTGCAGCCCGCGCCGATGAGCCTCCGCCACCGCAAACGCCAGTGGATCGTAACCCGGATCAGAGCCCATACTACCCGTCAGCCAGGCCGACCAAGGTTCCATCGACGAGCGGTAGAGCGCGTCGCTGTTCGGGCGCACTTGCAGGATGACGGCATTGAGTTTGAGACGTTTGGCGTTCTCCATGATGGCGATGAGTTGCGCCTGCTGCAACGCCGCAGAAGTGTGACTGCCAGATGGCCAGTCGAGATTGAAAACCGTCGCCACCCACGTCCCGCGAAACTCCCGCATTGGCTCCGGCGGCACGGGATTTTGCGCCGTGGCCCAATGGGTGGACAGCACCAAAACAGCCGTCAGAAGGAGCGTCCGAATCACAAGAGCGCGCGAGGCTTGAGGTGCGGAAAAAGGATGACGTCTCGGATGGATTCGGCGCCTGTGAGCATCATCGCGAGGCGGTCGATGCCGAGTCCGATCCCGCCAGCGGGCGGCATACCGTGCTCCAATGCGAGGAGAAATTCCTCGTCGATGCTCTGGATTTCCTCACCCGCCTGCTCCTCGAGCCGGGCGCGCTGGGCGATGGGGTCATTGAGTTCGCTGTAGCCGGGGGCGATTTCCTGGCCATTAATGATCAGCTCAAACACGTCCACTACGCTGCCGTCAGCGGCGTTTTGCTTGGCGAGAGGCACGAGTTGACTCGGCACATGCGTGACGAATAGCGGGTGGATGGATTTTTCCTCAATCAGCTTTTCGAAGAACTGCTGGGTCATTTCAAAGTCCTCCATCGCCGGGCTGACCTCGAAGCCGAGCTCGTGGGCGCGGGCGCGTTTCCCCTCGGTGCTGAGGGCGCTCCAACCCGGATCGCGGGCCTCGATAAGGTCGTGGTAGCGGGTGCGTTTCCACGGGCGTGTGAGGTCGATCGTCTTGGTGACTTCTCCCTCGGCGTTCTTATGTTCGATCACCAGCGTGCCGCAAACCGTCTCCGCCAAATGGCAAATAAGCGATTCCATCAGCTCGGCCATTAACTCAAAATCGGCGTAAGCCCAGTAGGCTTCCAGCATCGTGAACTCGGGATTGTGACGACGCGAGACGCCCTCGTTGCGGAAATTGCGATTTAACTCAAACACCTTGTCAAACCCCCCGACGAGGAGTCGTTTCAAATACAATTCAGGCGCGATGCGGAGAAACAAATCGACTCCCATCGCATTATGATGCGTCTTGAACGGCTGCGCCGCAGCGCCGCCAGCGATGGTCTGCATCATGGGCGTCTCCACTTCCAGAAAGCCGCGTTCCTGGAGAAAACTGCGGATGCCGGAGACGATGCGGATGCGTTTCAGAAAGACTTCGCGGGACTCGGCATTGGCGATCAAATCCAGATAGCGCTGGCGATATTTTGTCTCCACATCGGAGACGCCGTGCCATTTCTCGGGAAGTGGACGGAGCGACTTTGAGAGCACTGTGAAATTTTTGACATGGATGCTTTTCTCTCCAGTGCGGGTGAGGAAGCAGAAGCCTTCGACGCCGATGAAATCGCCGAGATCCAGCAGCTTGAAAAGCTCCGTCAGCTCCGGTCCGAGTTCCTTCGTGCTGACGTAAAGCTGGATGCGCTCGCCGCTCGAAGACAGATCGAGAAAGTGGCTTTTTCCCATGTCGCGGTGGGCCGTGAGCCGCCCTGCCAATCGCACTTCCAGCCCGGGTTGCTCTGGAGTCTGCGCGACAAATTGCTCGCGGACTTCCATAATTGTGTGAGTCGTATCAAACCGCGCACCGTAGGGATCGACGCCCAGTTCGCGCATTTTGGCCAGCTTGTCGCGGCGGATGGTGAGGAGTTCGCTGAGTTCTTCCATAGAGGGGAATCAGGAAAGCAGGAAATCTGGAAAGGGAAAGCTGGGAATTCCTCCTCCCGCACTCGCAAACACTAATTCGGTTCGTTACCGCGCCAGCTAAAAAGAAACCGCGAATATCTCCTCGACCGGCCTACGCACTCTTCGGCGGGAGACTGTCCCCATCGACCCAAGTGCTGCCGATCATGATCGATCTTGGAAATGGAGGCAGACCGGTTTCGTTGCGATGTATCTGTCCAATCAAAATGTCCACCGCTGCAGCGCCGACTTTGTCGTTATTTTGATTGGTGCCCGCCCAATCAGTCAGGTTCGGATCCCAATCCAAATGGGCAAAACCTACCTTTTCGCCACCGGGTAGTTTCCTGACCCATTCGCGCAGGATGACTTTGTCGGTCAGAATCGAATCCGGCTCTGTTTTGCGAAACCAATTTCCGAAGGCAGCCTCATCGCTGAAATAGAGCACGGGGAGAACAGTCTTCGCCTCGGGAATTTTCTGGGCCGAGGTGTAACCGGCCGAAAAGCGGAATTCCACCGCGCGATCCAACTGCTCGGAGATGACCAGCCCCGGACGCAAGTAGCCTTTTTTATAGATGTGCGACATGGCGCTGATGGCGGTGTCGTATTGGTCATTGCACGCGTAGTGGGGCGACGGCTGGACGAGTTTACGCCCGACGGCGACGCTGGGGAATTCGGGAAAAAGGCTGTTGTCATCCGGCTGAATGGAGGATTCATCAAAAGTCGCGGCCAGAATCACTCCGCGAATATTGCGGGACTGGAGAATTTTCAGACGTCGGGCCGGGGTGATGTCCGGCTCGTGCAGCCAGAAATAATCGATCTCGTAACCGAGAACTTGGGCGCGTTCCTTCGCGCCGCGCAGCCAGTTTTGGAAAGTGGATTCGGACTTCAACTCGGCATCGCCAGGGGCGGCGTTCAAGAAAGCCAAAGTCGCCTGAAATTTGGGTTCGCGGCTGGCACGGAGTTGCGCCATGAGATGGGCCACCGTGGGATTACTCCGATAGCCGAGACGATCTGCCACTTCCTTGATCTTGCGGCGCGTTTCGGGTCGAATTCTTGGATCGTCGCGCAAAGCGAGCGATACGGTGGCCTTACCCACCCCTGCTTGGGTGGCGATATCTTGCATTCTAGGTCTTTGCATTTTGAACTGTATCGCTCCGTAAGCGATTTGGATAGTAAAAAGATAGCCTTATTTAGAAGGTGCGGCGGCGAGATGTTTGGCGCGTTCGTCACGATCTCGCGCATTAGTTTCCGAAATAAACCCGCTTGCAAAGCACCCGCGAAACACGCACATTCTGCCCAGTCACGGAAGGGTGGCAGAGCTTGGTTGAATGTACTCGACTCGAAATCGAGCATGCTGTTAAAGGCATCGTGGGTTCAAATCCCACCCCTTCCGCCATTTTCCTAGTTCCGCTAGATTATTTGCAGCGGTCGCCGAGCCATTCGAGAAGTTCGCCGGAGGTGCTGAACTCTCCCAGCATGGCGGTGGATTTCTCGTTCCGAAAGACTCTCGCCAGCGCTCCGACCAGGCGTAAATAATCTGCAGCCATCGACGCAGGCACAGCCACTGCGATGACGTGGCGAACTTCTTCGCCATCCACGAGGATCGGCGTGCGCAGGCGGACGAATGACATGACGAGCGCCTTTACGAAATTTCCGCGTCCGTGCGGCAGCATCAATCCCCCACCCACGCTGGTCCCGCTCTTTTTCTCGCGTTCCTCTACCGCCTCCGCGAAGGCCATCCAATCGAGCATCTGCGGGTCGTTCCGAAGCAGGCCAACTGCCTTTTCGACCGCACCGGCAGCATCGGAAACATCCACATCGAGCGCAATATTGCGCGTCGTTAAAGCTTCTTCGAGCGTGATCATACGTTTGTGCCGCTCCACTTGAGCTTCTGCCGCAGCACCTCGGAAAAGGGCAGCTCGGGCAGCATCACCAGCGGCAGCGTGGCCTCGGATTTCGTGATCGACAAGGTGTCGCCGACTTCGATGGTAAATGGATCGTCACCATCCACGCTCAAGCTCAGCGCCTGGTCGATCCGCGTCGGTTTGACTGTGATCTTACTGCGATTTCCCACGACGACGGAGCGGTTGGTGAGGACGTGCGGCGAAATGGGCGTGATCACAAAGACATCGCTCTGCGGCATGATGATCGGCCCACCAGCAGCCAGCGAATAAGCCGTCGAACCGGTTGGAGTCGCCACGATGAGGCCGTCGGCGTTGTATTCGGTGAGGATTTCCTCATCGATGGTCACGGAGACTTTCACGAGTTTGGACGAGATGCCGCGGCCGACGACGACATCGTTGAGGGCGCGTTTACAGAGGACTTCCATGCCATTGCGCTCTACGGCTACGGCCAATAACGATCTCGGGCTGATGACATACGTTTCCTCGACGAGGCTCTGGATGGCTCGGTCGTAGCCCCCGGCGCTGACGCAAGTGAGGAAACCGAGCGAGCCGAAATTGATCCCCAAGAGTGGTTTCAAAGTCGCGCCGTGCGTCTTGCGCAGTGCCCGCAGAATGCTCCCGTCACCTCCCAGCACCATAAAGATTTCGCTGCGTTCCATCAGCTCGGGGATTTCCAGCCCATTGTGCAAGTCCAGCAGGGCGGCGGTGTCTGTCTCCAATAGATACGGCAATTTGTGCCGCGCAAATTCCGCCAGCACTCCCTCGACCAGCTTCCGCGCGCCGGTTTTGCCGACGTAAGCCGTCAGTCCGATCAGAGGGCAAGCCATGCGAGAAACTCCCGGTTACCCGTCATGCCGGTGATCGGCGACGGGATTACGCCCTGCCATTGCAGCCGTCCGGCGCTCTCGACGAAGGTCTTAATGCGACTCACAGCCCGCTCATGCAAGCGCGCATCGCGGACCACACCACCGGCGCCGATGTCGTTCTTCTGCAACTCGAATTGCGGTTTGATGAGGGCGACGACCATGCCCGCAGGAGACAGTAAGTCCACGATGGCAGGCAAGATTAAAGTCAGTGAAATGAACGACACGTCGATGACGGCGAGTTGCATCTTCTCGGGAAAATCGGCAACCTCCGCCCGGCGGGCGTTGTATTTCTCATGGACGACGACACGCGGGTCGGAGCGGATTTTCCAGTCGAGTTGATCGTGACCCGAATCGACGGCATAGACGCGAGTCGCCCCACGCTGGAGCAGGCAATCGGTGAATCCACCCGTGGACGCCCCGACGTCGATGCAGACCCAGTCCGCAGGGTTGATTTTGAAATGATCGAGCGCGCCTTCGAGTTTGAGTCCGCCGCGACCGACATATTTCTCAGCGCACTGGACCTGGAGCGGGCTGTCGCAGGGAATTTGCTCGCCCGGTTTGGAGAAAATACGATCTCCGCTACGAACGGCGCCCGCCATGATCGCGCGCTGCGCCTTTTCTCGCGAAGGAAAGAGCGCCCGCTCGACGAGAAGGAGGTCGAGCCGTTGCTTGGGGATCTTCATGCAGGTGCCAGTCTGAGCGAAATCACCCGGTGGAAAAGACGAAAATGGCCGGGGGTACGGCTTTCCACAGGTGGGGGTAGGACTGCCGACATGCCAGGGTAGGACTCTCTACAGACCACCCACTGGCACTCGTACCCCGAGGGATCGGCCTCCGTAGGGTGAGGGTAGGACCATCGTTCCCCCACCCTCTGGCACTCGTACCCCGAGGGGTCGGGTTCCGTAGGGTGAGGCTACGGCGACCGAGATAGGACCCTTTGGCGACAGGAGACTCTAGTCGTCGTCGCGGACCATGATGACGATGATGAGCTGGCCGTTTCCATAGAGTGGGCCGCGGATGAAGAGCGGGCTACGCGGGCCGAGCTTGGCCACGGTCTGGACAATTTCTTTCTTGCCCTGATACAACTGCAACTCGACCCGGAAATTCGAGTCGTTGGTGGGCTGGACGACGGAGCGAACGGAGAAGGTCTTCCCAGGAATGAGCCATTGCTCGGTGTCATCGGAGATCTCGTGGGAGCTTTTCCCGAGGAGTTGGAATGCGTCGTAGCCGAAGACGTTCTCGAGTCGGGTCTGAAAGGGCTTTAACTCCACTGGAAGCACCTTGGGTGCCGTATCATTGGTGGCGAGAAGGACGGCACCCCAGAGTTTGTTGTCCTTCGCCTGCGCGACGGCGCAGAAGACAAACAGCAAGAGTGCGATGGAACTCGACTGGAATTTATTGCGCATTTTCGGGGACATAGTCGAGGCCGTCGAGCCAGACAACGGTCATGTCGTCGGGTTGGGCGGCGTCAGTTTGGAAGGCTGTAGCGGAGATGTTCGGATCGGCACTGCGGGCACTGATGACCTGAGCGATATAAGCCGACTGGCTGTGCGTCTCCGATTTCTTTGGGATGATGGCGATGAAGAGAACGAGTGCGGTAGCCATCGACAGGCCGCCAAACCACGCGAGCCGGGGCAGGCTCCACCCGGAGCGAGCGGTGGGTGGTTTCTCCTCGGCGGCGATGCGTTCGAGGAGCTGATGGTTGAAGAAATCGGGGCTCTCCAGCGGAGTTACATGGGAATGTGACCGGAAGAAATCCTGAAAGCGCTGCAACTCCGCTGGAGCTTCCAGGGATTCGCTGCGCTCGGTCAATTCGCGCTCAAAGGCAGTCTGCGCCTCGCCGGTGAGGCCGCCGTCGAGCCAGGCGGTGTAGCGTTCTTCAAAAGTTTTCATAAAGGTCCTTCAGTTGGGCCTGCATCTTTTTGCGGGCGTAAAACAGGCGCGACATGACGGTGCCGATCTCGCAGCCGACGGCTTCGGCGATCTCATGGTATTGCAAGCCCTCGATCTCTTTCATGACGAGGACGGCGCGGTGTTCGGCGGAAAGTTTCTCCATGGCCTGCTGGATGCGGACTCCGATTTCTTTCTGGCGGATGTTTTCGTCGGGCGACGACGTGCCGCCGGGAACGGTGCGGGCGCGGACGTCGATGCCTTGGAGGCCAGCCAGGGAGTCGTCGAACTCGGTCTCGATGCGGCCCTGTTTCTTGCGGATGGAGTCGATGGTGACGTTACTGACGATGCGGTAGATCCAGGTGTAAAACGAGGAGTCGCCCCGGAAGCGGTGGATGGATTTCCAGGCACGCAGGAACGCATCCTGGGCGAGGTCCCAGGCGTCTTGTTCGTTGCGGGTCATCTGGTAAGCCATGGCGTAAATGCGTTGTCGATAGCGGGTGACGAGTTCGTTAAACGCAGCTTTGTCCCCGGCTTGGGAACGGCGCACCAGCTCGTGATCGTCCTCACTGGCATCTGCGTCGGCTGAATCAGTCAACTCCGGTTTCGACGAGGCGGGTTCCGATTTATTCACAGTGAGAGGGAGATAAAAGGGGAAAAGAAAGAGGAGCCGCGCTCATGTTTCGTAACGTCGCCGCCATTCGCGCCGGATTTCGCCCATTTTGGTGACGATCCCGTCGCGCACTTGGAAGACGCGCTGGGCGAGAATCTGGCTGCGGTGATCGTCGATCAGGGCTTTCTTTTGCAACTCCAAGAGCGCGTCGAGTGAGATCGTGATGGCGCGTAAGGCGCGCTTCAGGTAGGCGAGCGTCATGCCGATCTCGTCGAGGTCGTCGTCGTTCAGCGCCGCGGCGAGCTTGGCACTACCAATGGCAGAATGTGTGGCCATTTTAATGGCGATGGGATGGTTTTGGAGAGCGGGATTTTCGTCCAACGCAACGCCGAGTTCCCCACTGAGATCGACGCAGGAGCGGTAAAGCGGGTCGTTCTCGAAGTTGCTGAAGGCGGCCTCGTCGTTCTCGGTTTCGGCCTCGTCACCGATGGTTTCCGCATCCAGA
Organism: Chthoniobacterales bacterium; assembly: GCA_038230215.1. Classification (GTDB taxonomy): domain Bacteria; phylum Verrucomicrobiota; class Verrucomicrobiia; order Chthoniobacterales; family DASVRZ01; genus DASVRZ01. Next base: position 114,310 of record JBBRNR010000004.1, read on the forward strand.
AAGAGATCCGCTTCCTCGGTCCAATCCTTGCCGTCCTCGTCCGTGAGATGAGTCCAGCCCATTTCCTTGGCAATGATTTGGTCGCGATTCGGGTCGTCGAGATACTTTTCGAGCAGTTCCATATAGCGCTCGGTCTTGCGATCCTGATCTTGCATGAATCGCTCCCAATCATATTCATCCCAGATTTTTTCGGGGTCGTCGTCGGGCATGGGAAAAGTCTTATTTCAGGCAGAGCGGAATGGCAAGAGTGCGCTGGAACTCGAGTCAAACCGGCTGCAAGTCGCGTTCGTGGCGGAGCCGGAGCTGGCCGCAGGCAGCGTCTATGTCATGGCCTTTTTCGCGGCGGATGGTGGCCTGGATTTTGCGCGCCTTAAGGATGTTGAGAAACACGTCCTGACGCTGCTCCGACGGGCGCACCCACGGGAGACCCTCGACGGTGTTGTAAGGAATGAGGTTGACCTTGGCGCTGAGGCGTTTCGCATGTTCGGCCAGGGCGTGCGCTTGGGCGTGGGTGTCGTTGAGTCGGTCGATGAGGATGTATTCGAAGGTGATGAATTGTTTCTTGCGCGATTGCCAGTAGGCGCAGGCTTCGAGGAGTTCTTCGAGGGGGTATTTGCGGTTCACCGGCATGATCTGGGCGCGCACTTCGTCGGTCGCGCCGTGCAGGGAAATGGCGAGGCGGATTTGCAGCGGAAGCTCAGCTAGCAGACGAATCTGCGGGACAAGACCACTCGTGGAGACGGTGATGTGGCGCGCGCCGAGGCCGATACCCCACGGGGCATTGATGATTTCGAGGGCGCGGATGAGGTTATCGAAGTTGGCCAACGGCTCGCCCATGCCCATGAAGACGATGTTTTGAATGCGTTCGCCACAAAGTTTCTCGGCCTGGAGGATTTGATCGACGATCTCGCTCGCATCCAAATGGCGCGTCCAACCGTCGAGGCCGCTTGCGCAAAATTTACAGCCGTAGGCGCAGCCGACCTGGCTCGAAACGCAAAGCGTGCGCCGACTGGAAGTCTCGCCGAACTCGGCCGGAGTGGCCGGGATCAGAACGGATTCGATGAAGCGTCCGTCGTGCAGCCGGTAGAGGATTTTTTGCGTCGTGTCGTGCGAGCCGGTCTTGCGGGCAATGGACAGGGAATCGAAGCGAAAGCTTCCGGCAAGCTGCTCGCGCAGTTTCACTGAGAGATTCAGCATGTCGTCGATCTGGGAAACGCGCTTGGCGTAGATCCAGTCGAGAATTTGCTTGGCCCGAAAAGTCGGCTCACCGATGGAGCCCAGCCATTTCTGAAGCGTGCCCAGGGTTTGGGCCTTAAGATGCAGCTGAAGAACGTTCATGCGAGTTCCAAGGAATTGGAGAATATCTGCCAAAAATCAGAAGGCGCACTGACTTTCGCCGGTGCGCCTTTTGAAAATTATTCGTGGAGCTAATTAGCGACGATCACGTCCGCCGCCACCACCACCACCACCACCACCACCACTGCCGCCGCGATAGCCACCACCACCGCCACCGCCGCGGGATTCGTAGCCACCGCCGCCACCACCACCTCCGCTGCCGCCACGGTATCCACCGCCGCCGCCGCTACCACCGCCGCTGCCGCCGCGGAATCCACCACCACCGCCACCGCCGCCAAAGCTGCGACCACCGCCGCCAGCGCCACCTTCAGTGCGGGGACGAGCTTCGTTCACAGTGAGGGCGCGTCCGTCGAGGGAGTAGCCATTAAATTTTTCAGTTGCCGCTTCGGCTTCTGCGTCGGTTTCCATCGTTACGAAGGCAAAACCGCGGGATTTACCCGTGAATTTGTCCTGCATGAGGATGGCTTCCTTGACGTTGCCTGCTCCGGCAAAGAGATCTTGCAGATCGACTTCGGTTGTGTTGAAGGAAAGATTTCCAACAAAGAGTTTAGTACCCATATTCTTATTTTCTATTTACATGCAAACGCTCTGCTTCTTTCGTTCCCGACTATCGGGTTTCAAACCGTTCCTGGCTAACCAGCGGACGTATTTACCAACTGCACTATCGCTTGACTGGTTGTCCTAATCGTTCAACCACAACTGATTTCAAGTTATTTTTCAGTCGAGTTTCATTTTAATCAGAAAACGACTTGACCGTGCCCACGACCTACCCGATTAATCCTGCCCTTTCAAATCTTTACCCACACGACTATGCCTAGAACTTGCAGCATCACAGGAGCCACCAGCGCACGCGGAAGTATCATTCACCGCCGCGGTATGGCCAAGAAAAAAGGCGGTGTCGGTCGTCACGTCACTAAGAACGTGGCCCGCACCTTCTACCCGAATCTCCAAAACAAACGCGTCTGGGTTCCCGAGTTAAACAAATTCGTGCCTGTTCGCGTCTCGGCTCGTGGCCTGAAGACCATTACGAAGAACGGTGCATTCGTCACCTTGAAAAAGGCGGGTTTGATTTAACTCATACTCGAAAGAAACTCACCGGCGGCAAAGGCGTGCAAGCGCATTTGCCGCCTTTTTCTTTTCAGCTAACTTCCATCCCATTCATGTCCACCGTACAGAAAATCATTCCCGTCACCATTCTCACCGGCTTCCTCGGCGCTGGAAAAACCACCCTTCTCAATTACATTTTGAAGGGTCAGCACGACTACAAATTTGCTGTCATCGTCAATGAAATCGGCAAGATCGGCATCGACGGCCAGCTCGTGGAAAGCCAAAAGGATGAGCTTCTCGAAATGAGCAACGGCTGCGTCTGCTGCACCGTCCGCAAGGATCTTGTGAAAGGCATCCAGAAGCTCCTGAAAAAAGGCGGCTTCGACTACATTCTCATTGAGACCACCGGCATCGCCGACCCCGGTCCGGTCGCGCAGACGTTCACCAACATTCCCGCGTTGCAGAAATTTGTTCGCCTCGATTCGATCATCACGGTTGTGGACGCCGAGCAGATTTTCACCCAGATGAAAAACGAGGAAACGGCCCTCGAGCAGATCGTCATGGCCGATTATCTCCTCCTCAACAAAGTCGATCTCGTCGATGAGGCTCAACTCGCCAAAGTCGAGGCCGAGTTCACCAAACTCAACCCGGAGGCGCGCATTTTCCGCACCGACCATTCGCAGGTGAATCTGAAGGAACTTCTCGACATGCACGTCTTCGATCTCGACCAAAAACTGGCGATCGATCCGAAGTTTCAGGACGAACTCAATACGCGCCACCATCACGAGATTCACTCGCATTCCTTCACCTTCGATCAGCCTTTCAACGTGGATCGCCTTCAACAATGGATCGAGGATCTCTCCAAGACCGAGAAAGTCTATCGCTCCAAAGGCTTCCTCAGCCTCGCCGGACATCCGCGCCGCGCGATTTTTCACGGCGTGAATAATCGCTTCAGCATCTTCTGGGACCGCCTCTGGGAAGCCAGTGAAAAACGTCAGAGCCAGCTCGTTTTCATTGGCCGCGATTTGGATGCGACTCGCATCCAAACGGGGCTGGAAAAGTGCGTCGCTTAGCTCAGGAAATTTGCAGTCGAGTTAGCGCGGAATGGTCGAAATGTTGGCGGCCTTGGCCTTGTCAGCGATCCAGCTTTTAATGTCGCGCTCCATGATGTCCAATGGAACCGCGCCCATTTTCATGAGGACATCGTGATATTCCCGCAGGTCAAATTGTGGACCCAGAGCCAGCGCGGCCTCGTCGCGAAGCTGGGTGATTTTGAGCTGGCCGATTTTGTAAGCGAGTGCCTGGCCGGGCATGGAAAGATAGCGGTCCACTTCGTTGGTGATGTCGAGTTCATTGCGCGGCGTGTTGGCCTTGAAATAGTCGATCGCCTTCTGCCGGTCCCAGCCGAGGGCATGGAGACCGGTGTCTGTGACCAGCCGGACAGCGCGCCACATTTCGTAGCTGAGCTGGCCCATTTTATCGTAGGGACTTTGATAAAGATCCAAGTCGTATCCGAGCGTTTCCGCGTAGAGCCCCCACCCTTCGACGAACGCTGTGTAGCCGCCATAACGCCGGAAATTCGGCAGATCGGCCTGCTCCATGGCGAGTGAGATTTGAATGTGATGACCGGGCACGGATTCGTGGAGCGTGAGAGGAAGCATTTCCCATGTGGCGCGTGTCTCGGGTTTGTAAAGATTCACGAAAAACGTCCCCGCTCGGGCTCCGTCAGCACTGCCCTGTCGATAATAGGCCGCCGTGGTGTCCGGTGCTGCGAGGTCGGGAACGGGCTCGACTCCATACGGCAAACGCGGCAGATTTTGAAAGAGCTTGGGCAAAAGCGGGTCGATGCGCTTGGCGGTGGCGCGGTAGCGAGTGAGAAGCTCCTCACCCGACTTGCAGAAGAATTGTGGGTCGGTGCGGAGGAATTTGAAGAATTCGTCGAGATTACCTTGGAAGCCGGCCTCGGTTTTCACTTTCTCCATTTCTGTGCGAATGCGGGTAACTTCGTTCAAACCCAACTCGTGGATTTTTTCCGGCGTAAGATCGGTGGTCGTCTCACGTCGAACTAGAAAAGAGTAGATTTCCCTGCCGTTTTTCAGGTTGGAGAATCCGGTTTTCTCCGGACAGGCGGGCAGATATTCGTCTTGGTAGAACTTTTTGAATTTTTGGAAGGACGGAATGACGAATGTGCTGATGACGTCCTCGGCGGCACCGGCGAGCCGGGCGCGGTCGATGGGCGCAATGGTCTCGGGAAATTTGCGGAAAGGTTTGTAAAATGGACTGTCCTTAGGCGAGCCGGTGAGTTGTTTGTCGATCTGCGGACCGACTCGTTTCATGAGGACTTTGGGAAATAAAATGTCGCGTTCCATGCCGTTGCGCAGGAGGGCGGTGACTTGTTTGGCGTGCTCCGGGAATGCGGTTAGCCGGGCGATCCAGGCTTCGTAGTCGGCTACGGTGGCGAAGGGCAGCGCGTCGGCAAGTTCGTTGTCAGTCTGGAGTCCGCCGCGAGGGGTAATCTGGAGGCATTGCAAGCCAAGGAGGGATCCCTCGATGGCGAGCGACATTTCCTTGTCGAAAAGGTCGAAGTTGAGCTTCTCATTGGGCGGAAGTTTCTCGCGATCGATATCGGTGAGTTTTTTGAGGTAACTTTGATACTTCTCGCGCTGGGCGTCGAAGTCGGTTAGGGCGAGCTTGTCCCATTCGGAGGCATTGCGGAGGTCGCCGAGATAGGAAGCCTCCACGGGCGATTGCTGCAGACGATACGCCCAAGCCTCAGCGAAAAGCGCGTGCAAACTTTCCGTTGGAGTAGGATTCGGTTGTGCGGAAACTGGTAGTAGCCAGCAGCAGGTGAGAAGCGCAAAACGGAGAAAGAAACGAGCGTCGGTCACAGCGGAATGCTGGCCAGTTTAGAAAAAAGCGCAACTTTTCTGATGTAAATCTTGACACCGATATGGGAAACCCCCTACAAGCCCTGTCGCATGACCAAAGGGGACTCGCAGGGTAAACTCGTTAATCATCATGGGCACAGCCAGAATGACTGGCTTTTTTCCCGACGGAAGATCTCTCCCAAATGGCAGCGTCCAGCTTTGAGTGCATTGAGCTTGGCGGTTATTGTGTCCTTGCATCCGACTTTTTCCCAAGCCGCCGAGGAAGCGTGGCCGGAAACTACGCCGATTCCCACCGCCCGTCCGATCGAGGCTGCGGCTCCTCTCGCGCCAAATGCCTTTAACAATCCAGACGTGGCCGACAGTCAGGAGCCACCCTCACCCGGGGAAGGTCCCGCTCCGAGTGAGATCGACACCATTGCCATCGGGAGCGGTGGCACCCCGAATTTTTGGAAACCCGAGATCCATGCAGGTGTGACGGCCAGCGTGGTATTTGATGATAATATTTTCATCACTCACGAGAATGAGGTTTCGGATACGATTTTTGTGACTTCCGCCCGGATGACGCTGGCCTTTGGCAATGTGGAATCTTGGGCATCGCGCTTTATCGACACCACAGCGCGAGCACTTGCAGCAGACGAAGAGGGGGAGAGCACAGACAATCTAATCGCGCTGACGTATGCACCGACGGCTACTTTCTTTGCAGAAAATGATGCGCTGAATTCAGTAGAACATGATGTGGCCGGTACGATGCGGTGGACTTTCAATAAACTCAAAGTCGCCTTTGACGGTCGCTTTCAGACCCTGTCCGATCCCGATGAGGACTTAGGCCGACGCGCAGACCGTCAGATCACCAACATCAGGATGATTGGCACCTACGACTGGAGCGAAAAAACACGCGTCCAGCTAGAAGGCACTTGGGTCAACCGCAATTACGACGTGGGTAACGATTCCTCGCAAGTGGAGGTCAACGGTTATTTCCTGTATGATGTGACGCCAAAAACCACGCTTGGCTTGGGCATCGGCGCAGGCGAATTGGAGCAGGATCGAAATCCCAATCAGGCTTACGAACGAGCCGTGGCGAGATTGCGCTACAACTCATACTCCAAGCTGACGCTCAGCCTGCTGGGCGGTGCCGAGTTGCGGCAAACTGACGAGGGCGACGACGCATTAACCGGCGTGTTTCAAGTGGGCGTCGGCTATGTTCCGACCGAAGGATCCACATTTTTTCTGACAGCATCCCGTCGCATCGAACCGTCGGCCAACATTCTTACCCAAAGCATCGAGCGAACCAGTTTTGAGTTGAGCTATAATCAAAGACTACTGCAAAAGCTCAGTCTGAGCACGAACTTGGAATACACTCTGGCCGATTATTCGACCTCCAATGAGAGCGCCACTGAAGGTCGCAGCGACGATCTCTGGAGATTTTCCATGACCATGACTTTTGAGGTGACTCAGAATGGATTCGTCCGCCTCGGATACATCCATCGCCAAAATGATTCATCTCGCGAAGTATTCAGCTTTGAGTCCAATCAGGTTATTTTATCTGCCACGGTCCTATTCTAAACGGCGCTTAGATCTGTGAAATAAGCACCAATTTATAATCGCCTTGAATTTTACTGCCTATTTTTTGCCAGATTTGAAAACGTAAGCCCTACTTTGACCATATTTTTACAATGATCTCCATCATTTGACTAAATGGTCTAAATATTGCTAAGTGGAAGCGCATTACAGCCAACTCCTCTTCTGAGTGTTTCCCCCCGGAAATAAGATTAACCGACGAACTTATATTCCAGTCCCATCGCTTATGCATTGTCCATTACCCAAACTTTTCAGCCACCTCATAGTATTTGGCGTGTCACTACTCATCTCACTGAGCCAGGTGGATGCTCAAACTGCGAAGAGTTTCTCAACCGAGTCCAAGTCAGCCGGAGTTTCAACTCCCCTCTCCCCAGAAGACATCATACAGGTCGATGTTTTTCAAGAGGCTGACCTGCAAACTAAAGCCCGCATTTCCCAAGCCGGCACCATCACATTTCCTTTGATCGGTGAGGTGAAAATCGCCGGCATGAGTCCCGAGAATGCGGCGCTCGCGATCCGCAATCAACTCGCCAAGGATTACATCGTCAATCCTCAAGTCACCGTCACCGTCACTGAATATGCCAAGCGCCGCTTTACTGTGCTGGGACAAGTGCAGAAGCCTGGTGCTTATGAGATGCCAGACCGCGACCAGATCAACTTGCTGCAAGCCATCGGCAGCGCAGGTGGCTACACCCGCATCGCTGACGCTGGAGACATCCGGGTGAAACGAACCATCGACGGTAAGGACACCATTTATAAATTAAACGCCAAAAACATCGCCAACGGCAAGGATCCAAACGGATTTATTATTCAAAGCGGCGACATCATCACTGTGGGGGAAAGTGTATTTTAATTATGAGATCTGAAGATTCTTCCAACTTCGACAACGAGTCCGAATCAGCCATTGATCTTGGCGCACTCTTTCACACGATCCGCCGCAAATGGTGGATGATCCTTGCCAGCTGTCTCCTAACAGTCGGCTTGGGAACCATCTATATTCTGCGAACACCTAAAACCTACCAGTCGGAAACCATTGTGCAGGTCGAGCAATCATCGACCAAAGTCATGAACAATATTCAGGACCTGAATGCTGAGGACTTGAAAACACAGGAAGTTTTAAAAACCATCGAGCAAAACATGGTTGGCAGCCAAGTTTTGATCAATCTCATCGATCGTCTCAAAATTACACCAGAACAGTTGGGAATGACTCCCGCTCCTGGTGTGGTAGTCCCTCAACCCGTCATGCTGGCTACTTTGCAAGACAGCGTAGGTGCCAAGCTCACGCGAGGCACTCGACTTATCTCAGTGACTGCGCAAAGCACTAATCCCAATTTGGCGCAAAAAATGGCGAATGGGTTGGTTTCCGAATACATCCGCACCGATGCGGCGCAAAAATTAGGTGTCGCAGGTGAGGCTAATCAATATCTTTTGGAGGAATCAACACGCCTTAAAAATGCTCTCACTGAGGCTGAGGAAGCTGCGCAGAAGTTTAAGGATGCTCATCCCGATGTGGCATTGGATGACAGTCAGAATTTCATCGATCAAAAACTGCTCGGAGTCACTCAACGCGTTAACGAAAGTCGGGCGAATCGGATCAAGCTAGAATCGGATGCAAGCCAGATCGAAAAATTTCGCCAGACGTTGACTGGTGATCTCCTCGCCAATGCGCTTTTAGGAATTGAAAGTATTAAAAGTTCTCCAGCCGTCCTTCAGCTCCAGCAATCCATTTCCTTGGAAGATGCTAATTTTGCCACCCTCAAACAACGCTACCTTCCCAAGCATCCTAAATATCTGGAAGGACAAGGTCGGCTCGAAAAACTCCACAGCTCGCTCACACAGGCTATCTTCCAGGCAGCTGACGCGCAGAAAACTACAGTGGAATCTGCCCGCCAAACGGAAAACAGCATTCTTCAAGTCATGGAGAATCAAAACAAGGCGAAGCTAGCCAACGATCGGTTGATGATTCCTTACAACAGCCTCTACCGCGAAGTCATGCGCAACCAGAACCTCTACGACGCCGTCCAGCAGCGTCTCAAGGAAACTGCGCTCACCACCGGCATGGACGATAACAAGTTGCGCATCATCACCCGTGCCTCACTTCCATACATTCCAGTCAAACCCAAACCCAAACTGGTGCTGGTCGCCGCGATATTTGGAGGTTTCCTGCTCGGCCTCTGTCTTTGTTTTGCGTTCTCCCTGGCGGATACTTCACTGAAAACGTTGGATCAAGCAGAGACTTCTCTTGGCATCAATGCCGTCGGGGCTATCCCATTAGGCAGCAAGGCCGAATCGGAAAAGCGTGGACTGTCCGTCACACTTACACCTAACAGTGCCCTGGCAGAAGCTTTTCGCACTCTACGCACTGCTTTGTCGCTTCTCGGCTCAGAAAAAGATTATCGCAGCTTCCTCTTTACCAGCGGCGTTCCTGGCGAAGGTAAAAGCTTTTGCTCGGTCAACTACGCCATCTCACTCGCACAATTAGGTCGCAAAACCCTCTTGGTGGACGCGGATTTACGTCTTCCCGTGATCGAGTCACTCTTCTTCGAGGAGACTCAGGAAAAAGGCCTTTCCAGCTTGCTACAGGGGGAAGGCTCCTTGGAAGAGGTGGTTTATCCTACTAAAATTCCCAATCTTTACGTCCTCCCTTCCGGACGGCGTGCACAAAATCCGGCGGAGTTGATCGGCAACAGCAACGTTCCGGCACTAGTGAAAACCATCCTGAAGCAGTTCGACCGTGTAGTAATCGACAGTGCACCGGTTCACGCCGTCAGCGACACTTTACTGATCGCGCAGCACGTCAACGCCGTCTGCATCGTGGTGCATGCGGGCAAGACTCCTCTCAAGGTTGTTCAGCGCGCTATACAAAAACTTTCTGATGCTCGCGCAAAGCCTTCAGGTTTCATCCTCAACCGTCTCCCTCAAAATAGTGGCGGTTATTACTATCATTATTCCGGCGGAACCTATGGAGACAAAGTCTATGGAAGCCCTGATGCATATGCTTCGATACCCGTTTCTACGGTTCGGACGGAAACCCCTCGGAGAAGATCGGTAAAGGCACAGCCGACGTCATCCCAGGAAGACATCGCTGACAAGGAAGAAGTTCCGGTGTCACATGATTTACCCGAAGTTGAGATAACCAACCTCGAACCGAAACTTACCGAAACTACAGCCGACCCAATCGCATCCGCCTCGGAGCCCACATCCAAAGATCCCGATGTTTCCCTAACCCCCCTGCAAGCGGATAAATTTTCACTCTAGCGGCTTAGTCTCTCGTGATGAAAACCGTACGCGATACAAGTAAGAATGGTTATTACACTTCCGATCAGCTTTTGGGAAGGATATTCAGTTGGTGATATGCCGCTCCATCTGTCGAGTGAGTTTATGTCTCGCATTCGGTTTCGGGAAACATGCAAGTCATAAAAATCTGTAACGAACAAAGGCGGCAGCATCTTCAAGCTTATGTTAGATAATGCTTTTTTACGCAGCAGTCTGGATATGGACAAGAAAGACCTGCCTGACCCAAACCACCGTATTATGGTATTGGACGGCATACGCGCGCTTGCGATTTTGCTGGTGATGTTTCATCACGCGTTGATTTTTCCAAATGGCTCTATCATTTATGAGTTCCTCAATAGGATTTTGGATCGAATGTCGTGTGGCGTCGATTTATTTTTTGTTCTATCCGGTTATCTGATCACTGGTATTCTGATCAGATCGAAAGACGATCCTCACTTTTTTCGTAACTTCTATGCACGCAGAACCCTGCGTATTTTTCCACTCTACTACGCCTATCTATTGGCGTATTATATTTTTGTCGTTCACTTTAAAGTCGTAAGATTTGACGCTGGGAAAACGTTAGAAGCAACAAAGGAGCTACCTTGGGTTTGGTCATATGCGACCAATTTTCTAATAGCCATCAAGAACAATTACATTACCGCTTCGATCAATCATTTTTGGACGTTAGCACTTGAAGAGCAATTCTATCTCATCTGGCCAGTAGTCATTTTCATTGTCAGTCGACGTGCATCGTTGTTCGTTTGTGCGGGCACCGTGATCTTGGTTCTATGTTTACGCGCGATTTGGCTCCACTCCTTCGGCGGATTACATTATGCCATGCATGTCATGCTTCCCTTTCGCGCAGACAGTTTTGCATTAGGCGGTTTGACGGCTGTCGCATGGGGAGACCACAGGACGAGGGCCCCCGTCGTCAAAATTGCCCGCGCGGCGATTGTTGGAGGGCTGGCAGCTGCCGCGCTCGCTTGGTTCCTTCTTCCAAGCACAACGATGTCGTGGATGTCTAGCGAGTTCCGTTACACTGCGCTCGCAATGTTTTTCGCCGCAACTATTGTACTAGCGCAAGCTCAGCCACCGACGGCACTTTTCAATAAACTCTCGGCCTCACGAACGATGCGTTTTTTCGCGAAATACAGTTACGCTCTATATGTGATCCATTATCCGCTCAATATTGCGTGTAGAAGGTTGCTCCCACCGATGAAATTAGAACAATTCGTTCATTCAGCGCTCGGCGCCAGCATCTTGGAAGCGTTTATTGTCATTTCTTTATCCTCCGTTCTGTCTTATCTATCCTGGCATCTCTTCGAGAAGCATTTCCTCTTGTTGAAGCGATTTTTTGAATACCGGAGTTCATCTGCTTTATGAATTTTTTGTTACGTCTTCGACGCTTTCCACTGCTGTCGCGGTTCGTATACTACTGCATGAAAATCTTGGGGGTAGAGTTACCGTCCACAGTAAAGATTGGCAGTAATTTTCAGTTGGCCCATGGCGGAGTCGGAGTAGTTATCCATCCAGACACTCAAATCGGCAATAACGTAAAGATTTATCAGGGCGTTACTGTCGGTCGTCTAGATATCCACCGGCCTTGCAATGCCGGCTTCAGTATCATCATCCACGATAATTGTATTTTGTGCGCAGGTGCTAAAGTCCTAGTCAGAGGAAAGGGTGAATTATCGGAAGGTACCATCGTTGGCGCTAATGAGGTTTTGAAGATTAAATCTTCCTTGCCATGAGGTATATTTATTGGTCAGGTCTCGCCGCATGGATGGTCATCTGGTGTTTGGCTTTCGTGCTGGGAACATCGCCCTTGGTTATATACGCTCAGATAGCCTTGTGCATTTATTGCCTCGGCATCGGCTTCCTCTTATTGCTGCAGTCTAATGCGACACCGTTCTGCTGGGTCTTTTTTTGGATGTTTCATGCCTACTTTATTTTCATCCCGTCCTTGGCTACTTACGTTTCCAAAATCAGCACATGGGGCACTGTCTATACCCTAGATGATTACGGAGCAGGCTACATGATCTATACCGCTTGGCTCGCCGCTACAGTCGCGGGGTATGCTTATTGGAGACCTAAAATACGACTTCGCTCCCGCCCACCGAATGCACGCTTTAAATCCAACATGATCATCGGGGTACTCTCGTTTCCACTGATCGCGACAGTCGTGGCGTTTCCTACACACTTCGTAGCGTCACGGGAAGAAATTGCTGACCTCACCATGGCGAGCGATACTCTTGGCTATCTTTTGATCGGAAGTAAGATGCTTTTTCTCAGCGCTGCGGTTTATGCATTAAATTTTTGGAAGGGGGAGAAACACGCAGTTTGGACCTTTTTGCGCATTGTGCTGTCCCTGCTGATTCTTCTGGTTTTCAATCCGTTCACTAATCCCCGCTTCATGTTCCTTGGTGCTGACCTAGCTATTGCGAGTTCATGGCTTCCGATCCGTAGGCGCTCGTTAATCGTCATGGCGGTGCTTGCACCGATTTTTATCTTCTTCATGCTCCCTTTGACTAAGGTCATTTTCAACAAAGACGCACTTTCCAAAGTGGCATCGAAAGATACAAAAGACTATTTGGTTTCCACAGAGTTCGACGCCTTCCAGCAATCGATGAACTCCGCGATCTACGTCTCCAAGGAGGGTTATAATTACGGTTCACAGCTACTGGGCGCAGTCGTGTTTTGGGTGCCGCGCGCGATCTTTCCTGAAAAGCCCGAGCCATCTGGTTTTATAGTGGCCGATTATATGGGATACCAGTACCTCAATCTGGCGCTACCGCTCTATGCAGAATGGTATCTAGCCATCGGGTTACCTGGGGTTTTGGCGTTTGGTTTTCTCTGTGGGATCGTCCTGCGGACCGTTGACGCCAAAGGCAGCAATTTCGATGATCCAAACAATGCCAAATCGTTCTGGCGGTTAGATTCCCTGCTGATCGGCTCATTTTCCTTTATCATCTATCGTGGCTCACTGGGAGCGGTATCTGCACCCATCGGGGCGATGACATTAGGAGTCATTATATTATTTTTCGCTACGCGTGTGCGGTTCAAAGGTCAATGAAATTACTCGTGTTCACCCGATCTACTCCCTGGCATTTCAGCGGCGGAATGGAATACGCCTCTTGGTATCTATGCAGCGCGTTTGCCGACGCCGGCCACGACGTAACGGTAGTCACCACACAGCTTCCCTTAGGACGCAGGTGTTCTTTCCAACCGGACGAAAAAATTTCGATGATTTTCCTGCCTTCCTTTCGTGCAGGACAGTATTCACTACTTTGGATGATTAACGTCCTTCGCCATTGGTTGCGCGTGCGGCACCTCGATTACGATGCAATATTCAGCGTAAGCGCCGCCGCTACTCCGCTTTCGCTGCTGCCTATATCGATGCGGCCACCGATCCTTTACCAAGTCCACGGGACGGCTTGGGGTGAACTCTTAAGCAAACTTCGTTCAGGCAAAGCTTCTAGTTGGATTAAGGCTCTGCGCAACCTCGGCTGGCTCGTGCGCGACCTACTTACCTGGCGACACTATGAGCAGTTCGTCACTGTCGGGGAAACCGTTCACCAGCGCATGACGTCCTGGCCCACGCGCTGTTTTGTGGGCTCTCAACCAGAAACACTTGTAGTCAACGGCATCGATCCAAGCCACTTTCATGCCGGTCCTCGCGTGCAGGGAAAAGTTCTAGTACTCTCCCGCATCCTGCGTGAGAAAGGAGTTTTTCTGGCGCTTCAGATTTTTCAGGAGGCGCTAAAAGCCGCACCGGAATTGTCGCTGACGATTGCGGGTGAAGGAAGAGACCTCGAAGAACTTCGGAGTATTGTTAAGACTTTAGGTCTCACCGAAAAAGTGGAATTTCTCGGTGACGTATCGCACGACATCGTACCGGATGTCATGCGGCGAAGCTCGGTGCTTCTCTTCCCAACAGTGCGTGAAGAAGGCCTGCCAACGAATATCCTAGAAGCTTTAAGCTGCGGCTTACCCGTGGTGACGACAAATTTGGTGAAAGAGGATTTTGGCGAATTGGCGCGAGTAGAAAAATACGCGTTAGACGATGTGGAGGCAATGGTGCGCGCTTGTGTCACCCTAGCGCAACATGCCGATGTGTTCCCGAGCATGCTGCACTCGCGTTATACTATGGAGGTTTCCGTTTCGAATTACCTTACTCTTCTTCAATCGATGCGGCGGACAAACGATCTGCATACACGAGGCCTCGCGAGCAAATCCGCATGAGTTCATTGTTGCCCTGCACCTCCAAGAATCAGGCCCAGTGACCCATTTTCACACTAAAAGCGATCATGTTTAAAGCTATTACTTCACTCGTCGGTGGAGGAATTCTAGGCAAGCTCCTAGGCATTGGTCGTGAACTTCTGCTGGCCTTTCTTTTCGGTACCTCGAAGATGATCGACGCCTACCGTGCCGCACTAGTGGCCACGATGCTGCCGACCCATCTTTTCACATCGGACACTCTCAATGCGATTTACATCCCACTGCACTCCCAATACATGCGGGAATCGCCCGAACGCGCACCGACTTTATTTTGGGTTGTTTCTGCGCTTTTGATGACGATATCGTTGGTGTTGACAGCCGTCTTAGTTATCTACGCGTCATTTTGGGTATCCTTACTGGTACCTGGCTTCGATTCAGAACGTCAAGCTTTGTGTGGGCAACTGCTGCGCATAACGGCGCTGGGGATTCCATTCTACGTGCAAAGCGCGCTTTTTGCTTACTTGGAAATCGGTAACGGTCGCTACGCACTCGCCTCCGCGCGAGCCAGCGTGCAGAGCTTCGGGCTGATCGCCGGCACACTGGCGGCATATTTTTTGAAAAGTCCGCAGTGCCTCGCTTGGGGGTTCACGCTGACTTACGCCATCTACTGCTGCATCATCGGGTATCGTCTCTGGAACAAAAAGGTGCTCTCCGGCCTAAACCGCGATGTACTCATTCACGGATGGACCATTACTAAACGCATCTGGCAGATTGCCCGCAGCCTCCTGTTGCTGCCCCTTTTCATGCAGGGCAACCTTGCCGTTGAGCGTATGATCGCCTCGAAAATGGGAGTTGGGGGTGTGTCCTCGCTCGATTATGCACGGGTCATCACCGACAGTGGCATCTTACTGCTGGCCAACCCGCTGGGGATGGCCGGACTGGGCCTGCTGGGCAGTTACACCCCGGAAGCCGTGCGCGAAAAGCTCTCCCAAATCGTCTCCGTCCTGCTGGTTTTACTGGTGCCGAGTTCCGTGTATCTGTACTTCAACGCGGAAACGGTAGTCCGGCTGCTTTACTCCCGCGGCGCATTCACTGAAAACTCAGTGCATCAGACCACGGCCATCCTGACAGGCATTGCTGTTGGGCTATGGGCGCAGATCGTCGCTTATGTTATGTTGAAGGCACTCAATGCCCGTTTCATGAATATCAAGGTCATGATTTATATGGTAATCGGCATCCTCATAAACATTGGATTCAACCTTGTGGCTTGCAAGCACATTGGCCTGCTCGGACTTGGCCTCGGAGCGAGCATTAACGGGATGGTGGTATTTGTGCTATGCGCACACACGTTCAATCTATGGCAGCGGCTGCGTTCGGACCTCGTTACGCTAGTCGTGGCCAGCCTGGCTTATGGCGCAGGCATGCTTTACCTCAACCACCATTATGATCAAGCTCGCATCTTGTGTCTGGCAATCGGCGCGGTTTATTGGCTGCCCATCGTTGCATGGCTGATGAAGAAGCATGATTTACACAAGAGATTCTTGAGAAGCCGTGTAGCATGAAGGACATCGTCATTTTCTCCACTGCCGAGTGGACCAATCCCTTTTGGACTAACAAACAGCACGTTGCCGCCGAATTGGCGCAACGGGGCTTCCGCGTTCTCTACATCGATTCGGTGGGGCTACGCCGTCCGTCTGTCTCCGGGCAGGATATCAAGCGGATCCTCAAACGCCTGAAGTCCGCCGCTTTCGGCGCAAAGCCCACGCGGGAAAACCTCTGGGTATGGTCTCCTCTGGTCCTGCCCCTGCAATCGTACACGCTAGTGCGGAAGCTAAACCGCTGTGTACTTACTATTAGCCTATGGTTTCTGCTGCGCAGGTTGAAGTTCACAAATCCAATCCTCTGGACATACAATCCGCTCACGACACATCTCCTCGATGTCTCAGCGTTCTCCAAAATCGTCTACCACTGCGTAGACAACATCGCTGCCCAACCGGGGATGCCTGCCCAAATTTTAAACGAGGCGGAGAACAGCCTGCTATTGCAAGCATCTGTGGTTTTCGCTACAGCCCCATCGCTGGCGGCCCGGTGTCTCGCTCTTAATGCGAACACTCACTACTTTCCCAACGTCGCAGACTACGAGCACTTCTCGGCGGCATTGCGCAATACTAGCCCTCTTCCGGCTGACTTGGCGGCGATCTCCCCGCCACGACTTGGATTTATCGGAGCGATCAGTGGCTACAAGATTGACTTTGACCTCCTATGTCATCTCGCACGAGAACGGCCGGCTTATTCTATCGTGCTGGTTGGCAAAGTCGCGGAAGGCGACCCGTGGACTTCTATCGAGGCCCTAAGCAACTACCCAAACATTCACCTACTCGGGCCGCGCGAATACAAAGAACTGCCACAGTATCTTAAAGGTTTCGATATTGCGCTGCTGCCAAATACTCTCAACGAATATACGCGAGGCATGTTCCCGATGAAGTTTTTCGAATATCTAGCCGCCGGCCGACCGGTCGTAAGTGTGGCACTAGAAGCTCTCGCTGAATTCAAAGGGCACGTCAGCATGGCCCATTCTCCCACCGAGTTCGTAGAGGCTGTCGACCATGTGCTAGCTGGCGGCGCGCCCGACCTAGAGGCCCGCTTGCAAGCCGCGCGGCAGCACACCTACGCTTCGCGGATGGACAAAATGCTTCCGCTCGTAAAGCTGTAGTTGGCAGTGAAGACATATTCCCAAACTGGATGAATAGATATATCAAATGGCTTTGGTTACTTGTGCGTCAACTCTGGTTTCGCATTCGCTACAGGGGCGCTTTTCGTTGTGCGTCTTGGTCCGTTGGAGTCGAACCAGGTGCAACTCTCATAGTTTCTCGCCGTGGCCGATTCATCGCAAAGGGCAAACTCTACATCCGCAAAGGATCGGACGTAAACGTTGCAAAGTCCGAACTCGTCTTCGGTAAAAATGTGTTCTTAAACCAAAACGTGATCGTAGTGTGCAGAACAGGGATCGAATTTGGTGACGGCTGCATCGTCGGTCCGGGCTGTATGTTCTTCGACCACGACCACCAGTTTGAAATTGGTGAAAAACCTTTTTGGCAGCAGCCGTTTACATATGAACCTATCAAAATCGGGAAGAACGTCTGGATCGGTGCTGGCGTCATCGTTTGCAAGGGAGTCACAGTAGGTGATGATTGCGTTATCGGTGCGGGAACCGTACTAACTAAATCTATCCCGGCTGGCAGCAAGGTTTACCGCCGGGCACCGCTGGAGGTGGTTAGCCTCCCAAGGCAAAAAATGTCCGACGCGCCGCGAACAGGCAGTTCCGCCTAGCGCATGAAATTCCTGTACGTCCGCAAGGTTAGCGCATTTGGCAGCTTGATGTGGTTTTTGGTTGTCGCCTCCGCCCAGATGCCCGTGCAAGCCACTGCATCGGAAGCTGCCGCCATCACTCCGCAAGATCCGGCGAGCGTGCAGCGGGGAATCATCGCCGCCTACAAAGCTGGGCAGAGACAGGTCGTAATTCCTCCGGGCGTTTACCCCGTTTCCTTGCTTGAAGAGGGTGGCGTCCACCTGAAATTTGAAGGATTGCATGACTTCAGCATTGAAGCTTATGGCGTTACGCTCGTGATGGCCGACGCAACCAAGTGTAGCGTGCTGTTCCGAGATTGCCGCCATGTTGCCCTGCGCGGCGCGACCATTCGCAATGCGACGCCGGTCTTTACCCAGGGAGTGATCGAATCGGTGGCGTTTGCCCGTACGTCCTGCGACGTGCGTATCGATGCTGGTTACCCCACGAGGCTTGACAACCCAGCCTTCTTCAAGAACGAAAACCTGTTGTATCTCTTCGACGTTAAAACCCATCTGCTTAAACAAGGTTCCCACGACACAAACTGGTCGGGCGTCGAACGCCTCGGGCCGGACCTTTTCCGGCTTCACGCAAAATCCTTCTTCCGGCCCGAAATCACTTCAGGCGATCATTTTGCGATCCCTGGCAGCGGCGGCATGGGTATTCTGAACGAAGGGTGCGGAGACCTCGTTTTTGAGGACGTGAAGATGGAGTACTCGGGTGGATTCGGGTTCATGGAACTCTGGGGTGATGGCGGCAACGTTTACCGCCGCATCAAGGTCCAGCCTGGTCCGAAGCCCGTGGGCGCGATCCGCGAGCCACTCCTGTCTGAGCCCGGCGACGGGTTCCACAGTGCGGCCATGCGGCGTGGCCCCACCATTGAGGATAGTTCCTTTCTTCGAATGGGGGACGATGGCATAGCCATACATGGATATTTCCTGACAGTTCGCGAGGTGAGGGACAACAAGATGATCCTCTCACAAGGAAAGCCCTTGAATTACTTCGCGCCCGGCGACCATCTCGAGGCAGTGTCGGCTCTGGGCACTCCAATCGGTACGGCGGTAGTGACAATGATGAAACGCCTACCTGATAACACCTTGCCTCTGCTTGCCAGTTCATTTAAAATTCTCTCGGAACATTACCGGTTTTGTGAGGTCGTTCTGGACCACCCGCTGCCTATCAAAGCAGGCGACTTCGTATACAACGCGGACCGGGTGGGCAGCGGCTTTGTCCTGCGCCATAACACGATACGAGACCACCGTGCACGGGGCATGATGCTCAAAGCGTGCAACGGCCTGGTGGAAAATAACGACATTGAAGGCAGCAGCATCTCTGGCATCGCCATGGTCCCTCAACTTGGTTGGGGCGAGGCCGGATTTTGCCGGGACGTAATGGTGCGCGGCAACACAGTGGCACATGTTGGCTATGCCACAGTGTCAACGGACTCGCGCCAGGCTGGCGCGATCTGCGTGGTTGGCGAACTGGAAACACCCGGAGCTCGCGGTAACCACAACATCTCCATCGAGGGCAATACGATACGGGATGTTAACGGCGTGAACCTTGAACTCGACGGCGTAGAAGGCTGCACCGTGCGCGGGAACCAGTTTATAGGGGCGCAGCATAAATCCACCGACCGCGGCTCGAAAGAGGTGAATCCGAGTGCACTCATTTTCATCAACCGAGCAAAAGACGTGCTACTGGCAGACAACATTGTGGTGAATTGGGGAAGCGCTGGCGAGGAACTGGTCACGACAACAACTAACGCTACCGCCGTTCAAGGTAAACGCGACGGCTTGCGCGTGGTTGCGGCAGCTCGTTAAGCGGTACGAGGCGAATTGAACTCGCAGCACTACTAAATTTCTCTTATACCAATCGTAACTTCTTCGTCTATGCATTATCGCAAAAACCCTGTCATAACCATGACCGAGAACTTCACCCTTGGCGGGACCATTCACCGTAGGGTCACTCGACCATGAAACTCGTTCTTGCACATCATTGGCTGGTCGGTATGCGCGGAGGTGAGAAGGTTTTGGAAGAACTGGCGCACTTATTTCCCAAAGCTCCTGTTTACACGATGGTCGCGCGCCCGAAGCAGCTCTCGGCCTCGTTGCAAAAACACACCCTACGCACTTCTGCGCTCCAGAGCTTTCCTGGCGTAGCACGCTACTATAAGAATCTTCTGCCATTCTTCCCGCTAGCCGTCCAAATGCTCCAAGTGCAGTCCGACACCGACTTTATCCTCAGCACCGATGCCAGCATCATCAAGGGAATATCCAATCCCAAGCTAGTGCCGCACGTCTGCTACTGCCACTCACCACCCCGCTATCTTTGGGACATGCAGGATACCTATATGGACAACACTTCGAACCTGGGGCCACTGGGAAGACTTGCCTTCCGGTATGTTACACCATTCGTCCGAAAATTTGATCAAGAGGCGGCCCGCCGGGTGAGCCACTTCATCGCCAACTCGCGTTTTGTCCAGAATCGAATTGAAAAATACTATGGCCGGGAATCCACTGTCATCTACCCACCAGTCTCTGTGCAGGATTTGCAAGTCGGTGCGCGGTCGGATGATTTTTATCTGATTATCTCTCAACTGGTGCCTTACAAACGTGTCGACATTGCCGTCGAAGCCTTCACTCGCCTAAAAAAACGTCTGGTCGTCATTGGAGAAGGTTCAGAGCTAGGCCACCTCAGAAAAATGGCTGGTCCCACTGTAGAGTTTCTAGGTTCGCAGAGCTTCAGCGTGCTCAAGAGGCACTATGAAACCTGCCGGGCATTCATTTTTCCGGGCATTGAAGACTTTGGGATTACTCCGCTTGAGGCCCAGGCGGCAGGAAAACCAGTGATCGGATTTGCCGAAGGCGGACTTCTGGAGACGACTTTGGAAGGAAAGACGGCCCTATACTTTCATCAGCAAACAGCTGACGCGCTGATCGATGCCGTCCGGAGATTCGAGGCAGGGGCTTTGGACTATGATCCGCAGGTTTGCCGGGCTCATGCGGAGGCATTTTCCCCCGAAAAATTCCGTGCGGCCATTCAGTGCTTTCTCATTGAAAAATATCCCGCTCTCTTCACGGGATTTTCGTGGGGGGATGCGTAGCAGCGGGTTGGCCAGAGCGAGGGAAATCTTTTGAAAAACAAAATAATCGCAGGTGCCAGTTGGTCGGCGGTCGAGGCTTTTTCCGGTCAGGTTATTTCGTTCGTAGTCTTCCTCATTCTCGCGCGATTGTTGGCTCCGGCAGATTTTGGACTGATCGCTCTGGCCAACATCTATGTATTGATCGTCCAATACCTGATTTTTCAAGGCTTGGGCCAGGCCATCATTCAATTTGAAGACTTGGATGACGAACACCTCAACACTGTCTTCTGGATTAATTTGGCAGCGGCCTTCGGCTTCGTTTTTCTCACTTGGGTTTCATCCGACTCTATCGCCCGTTGGTTCAGCACTCCGACTTTGGCCGCGATTCTGAAATCGCTTTCGCCCATCTTTCTTTTGGCGGCGCTCACTGATGTGCAGAACAACCTGCTCACGCGACATTTGCAGTTCAAGTCCCTCGCGCTGCGCACCCTGGTTTCCTACGCACTAGGCGGAGTCGCAGGCATCACCCTGGCTTGGCTGGGCTACGGTGTCTGGAGTTTTGTTGCTCAACAACTCACCGTCTGGCTGATCAATTTCATCTCTCTTTGGACCTCCAGCACTTGGCGTCCACGGTGGGTTTTCTCAACCACCAAAGCAAAGCGCCTCCTGACTTTTGGAGTGAATTTACTAGCGGTTGACCTCATGAATCTCGCCAGTAAAAGATCCGACCAATCCGTGGTGGGACGATCCTTGGGGCCCCCAGCCTTGGGGTTCTATGCCGTGGGGGCTCGCGTCAGTTCACTAGTCAGCGAGATTCTCGTGAAGTCCCTTTCCCGCGTCACCCTCAGCGGCTTGTCTCGCCTGCAAAATGAAATCGAGCGTTTCCTGAACGCGCTTTACCGCATTTTCGAACTGCAAATAGTCATCGCCCTGCCCGCTGCCTCCGGCCTGGCCCTATTGGCCAGCCCCGTTGTCCAGATGTGTTTCGGAGCCAAATGGCAGCCCGGAGTCGCCATTATGCAAGTGCTGCTTCTAGCTATTCCGTTTGAAGCACTTTCAGCTGTGCATTTTTCCGCTTTGGTCGCGCTGGGGAGACCGCGGTCGTGTTCCATTCTAATGACTCTCCATGCGATGGTAAACATCCTCTTCTGTGTTCTCGTCGCCCGCCATGGAGTCCTCGCTATTGCCGGCGCGGTCGCACTACGCGCACTCATCCTCTACCCCGTAGAAGTCTGGGTTGTGAAACAAATCATCCCTCTCTCCATCGCGCGAATTTTGCAAAGTCTCGCCCCCATTCTTCTAGCCACCGCTGCCATGGTTTTCATCACGCACACCATCCTTCGCATCACGCCTGTCGCCGACATTGCGCAACTCATCGTGGGAATCACAGTCGGTGCCGTCACCTATACAGGCACGCTCGCCCTCGTGCGTCCACGCCTGATCCGGGAATTGTGGCAAATCAAAAAAATCCTCGGAAACAAAACTCTCTCTGCCTAGATTCCGAGTCGCATTGGAATCCAGGGGACTTCGCATGAAAATTTTGATCATCTCCAATATGTTTCCACCCCACATCATGGGTGGTGCGGAGATGGCGGCGCATTCCCTGGCCGTCTGGCTCGCAGCGCAGGGACATCGAATCCATGTGCTAACCTCCGCGCATGAGCGAAACCTAACTGGACTGCAAAACCTCTCCGAAAACCTCTCCGTCGAGCGACATTATTTTCCCAGCGTCTATCAAATCTACCGCGCCAGCGAACGCAATCCGCTCATGAAGATCGTCTGGCATGCGCACGATCATTATCATCTAGCCTCGGAGCGAATCACCGCCGGAGTGATCGAACGTTTTCAGCCAGACCTCATCAACACGCACAGCCTTCAAGGCATCGGCTACAACCTCTTGCGCTCAGTCGCGAAAAGCGGAGTGCCCTGCGTCCAGACACTCCATGATTTCGCCTTTCTCTGCATTAACGTGAACCGCTTCAAGCACGGGCGCGAGTGTGACCGGCATCATCTTCCCTGCCAGTTTTCCACCCAGCTCAAGCGCGCCTATCTCGAGAAAATCGAACGCCTTGCTTTTTGGTCGCCGTCGCAGGCTTTATTAGGTCCGCATCGTCCTTATTTACCAACTCATGCGGAAGCGATCGCCATTCCATTGCCACTCCGATTTGAGCAACCAGCCTTGCAGAAGCGCTCCGCTTCCGGCCCGATCCGACTTTTATACGTCGGTCAAGTCACGCCGTGGAAAGGAGTGGATTTTCTGCTCGAAGTCGTCAAACAGCTCCCCAGTCAGATTCCATTCCAACTGGAAATCATCGGCGGTGGCAGCGACCTAACTCCCCTCATGGAAAAATATCAGGGCTATCCGCGCATTCATTTTCTCGGCAAACTTCCGCCAGAAAAAATTGGTGCCCACATGTCCCGCGCCGATCTGCTTCTCACTCCCTCGCTCTGGTTTGAAAATGCGCCGCTGGTCATTTCCCAAGCGATTCAGATCGGACTCCCCGTATTTGCCAGCCGGATCGGCGGACTTCCCGAACTCGTTGAGGACGGTATCAGCGGAAGATTGCTCACGGCCGGCGACTCCACCGTCTGGAGAGCTGCCTTGAGCGAAGTCTTGGAACAACCCGATCTGCTGGATCGTTGGCGGGCGGGTGCGATAACGATGCAACCGCGCTTTTCGCAGAATACCTTGGGCGAGCGCGTGCTCGAACTTTTTCATCGGACCATCTCTCCAGTCAATCAACCCGCCCTCGCCGCATGTTGAAATCCACACCCGAGTCTATGGCGCGTCTGCTGATTTTCAGCGGCTGGGCAGTGTTGCTGCTTTATTTTCCGAGCGGCCTGCTTCACTCATGGACCGGCGCCTACGTTTATCTGCGCGACCTATTGCTAGTAATGCACCTTTTCGCGTCGCTGGTTTATTTGGGGAAAAACGGGCAGCTCAATTCGCTTCTTTCCAAGTGTTGGCCGCTCGGACTCGTCCCTCTTTTTCTGCTTCCCTCGCTTTTCATCTCGGACATTCGAGTCGAAATGGGCGGCTACATTAAATGGTCTTTCATCTGGTTGGATTCCATTATTCTTGGCCGACTAATATCGCAACATTTCTCTTGGAATCGCGCGGCAGTAATTCTTTCCATCCTCACCGCGATGACATTGCTGGCGGACTTGGGCACTGGCTTTTACGAATGGAAAAACAACGTCTTTGCCATTCCCATGACGGGTCAGCTCTCGCCGATGGGAGTGGTCCTTGGCAAGGATCACTACCTCGTGGATTCGTCAAAAAAGAAATATACCGTCGAGCGATCCGGTTTTGTGGCCAAGGTTCGACTCGAAGCTCCCCGTGTCCAGCGCATCAAGGGGTTGCAGCGGGACGTTTTCTCATTTGCCAACCTCATGGGAATGGCGGTCGTAGGCGGGATTTGTCTGCTGATAAGTGTGCCTAACAACGGTGTTAGAACAGCCGCTGGAGCCTGGGTCTGCCTCTTTTCCTTCATGCTCTACAACTCCGGAGGGCGATCCGCGTTTATCGGAGTCGGTGCTGCGGGGTTACTTGGTGGCGGTTTACTTCTGGCCCCGGAAGCACTTCGATCTCATTTTTCAAAAATCGTCTTCGGCTGGCTGCTGATCGGTCTCTTCATAAGTTTTTTTGGCATCGGCGAATTCACCGAATGGTTTTCGTCCCACTTCATGAGCAACACAGCCATCGGCAATTCAGGGAGTGCCTATGACAGGGATGTGAACTGGCAGGGCGTGCGTAGCGCAATTGCTGAAGTGCCAATAGTTCTCTTCACCGGAAGTTCGCTCGGGTCGATGATCGACTCGCGTGTTCAACCCGTTTTTCACTGGGCCGACAACAACTACCTCTGGCTCCTTTACCATGGGAGTTTCATTAGTCTGGCAGGACTCATTCTTTATTTCCGCAACGCCCTCTCGCGTCCCCTGCCCTCTAGCCGACTGTGGAGCAAGGACTGCCTCCTGCTCTTTCTACTCTACGTCATGGGCGAGGCCATCGCGCGCGAGTCGCTCTCTTTTCTGGGTTGCATCCCGCTCTTCATCGCTTGTGGTTACACCAATGGAATTCGCGCCGTGAGTTTACCGCGTATGGTTGATAACACGGAAACTCTCACCAAATCGCACCTTACTTCCCTAGTGGTCAATCGCTCCCACGAGTCCAGTCCATCGAAATTACGTCGCAAACGCTCCGACTCCGATTCGTTTGCGGCACGCGTTGCGCGTCAATCCAAGCAAACTCCCCCGCCCGACCCATGAGCCGATCCAACCGCCTCGACGCCGACATCTGGCTGCCCCGGCTCATCATTTTGGGTTGGATCGTTATCTTTCTCAACCTACCCAGCGGGCTGCTGCATCACGTTCTCGGTGGCATGGTCTATGTGCGGGAAATCGTTTTCGTGCTGCACCTTGGCCTGTCGCTCTGGTGGCTCGCCAGACGCGGGCAGTTGCAATGGATGCTGCAACATTCCTGGGTCATCCTCATCGTTCCAATAATGTTGGCGCCGGCCGTGATGGACCCCGACTACCGGTTCGAAGCCTTGCGCACCTGTAAATGGTCTATTTACTGGATCGACTGGATCATTCTCGGCCACTTCCTGCGCCTGAATAAAAGCTGGGGCACCTGGTTCCGCATCTTGCTAGCTTTCACCGCTATCGAACTCACTGCCGAGCTACTCGCCGGTCTCTGGGAATGGCACACTGGCGACTATCTTTTCAAAAATGAATGGGGCGAGCGCACCGCTCTCGGCGTTTTCAAAGGCAACGATCAGGTCTTGGAAAATCAAATGCGCATCCACGGGTTGCAGCGCGATGTATTTTCCTTTGCCAACCTCATGGCCATGTCGGCGGTGGGAGGCTTTGCGCTTTTCTCCCTGTCGAAAAATGCTGGCCAGCGCATCGGTACTTTCCTCTGGGCACTAGCCTTTGGGAGTTTGGTTTTTATCTCGGGCGGGCGTTCGGCCATTTTCGGAGTCGCGGCGGCGGCGGCCTATGCCGTCTTCTGTTTTTGCAGTCCTGCACTGGCTAGAAAATACGCCGTGGGCTTCGTCGGCTTCTGCGTTATCGTCGCCTGCATCCTCAGCATAACTGGCGTTGGTAGGTTTACCGATGCCGTCAGTGACACCGTGCTGGCTAGCTCGCATGTGGGCGACTCCACCAGTGCACATATGCGCGATGCATTTTGGGTGCAAATGTGGGCGAGCTTTGGACACAGCCCGCTGATTCTTTTTCTGGGCGGCCCTTTCACTTCATTGTTGGATCGCAAAGTCGCCACCATGTTTCACTGGGCAGACAACCAGCTTCTCTGGAATCTTTATCACACTGGCATCGCGGGTTTCGCCGGTGTGCTGCTCTACTTCTACAAAGTCATCGCGCCAGCTCCTAACAAAGACGACTGGATAGCTCGTCGCGCGCTTGTTTTCTTTCTAGCCTTTGTCGTTGGCGAGGGAATAGCCCGTGAATCCATGACTTTTATCGGCTGCCTCCCGCTCTTCCTCCTCTGCGGTCATTACAATGCGAGTCAATGGCTACAAAGCCATGCCCGCGAATCTCGTTCGCGCTCCATGCGTCCGTCCATTCTCGACCGAGCGAGGAAATCTACATGAAAGTGCTGCTCCGAATCCGAGGCGACGTGGATCAATTTCCGGGCGGAGATTACATTCAGCTCTTGGAAACCAAAGCCGCACTCGAGAAGCTCGGTGTCCATTGCACTGTCGCTCCCGGCCTGGAAAAAATCACGGGCGAGTTCGATGTCGTTCATTTGTTTAACACGACACGCATTCACGAAACCTGGTTGCAGTTTCGCGCCGCCAAAAAGCTAAACCAACGCGTGGTTCTCAGCCCCATCTGGCACTCGCTGGAAGATATGCGCCACTTCTACAGTCATCTCTACCGATTGCCTGTTTTCCCGATTGTTAGCTATCTCGCGGCCAAAGAATTCTTCTATGCCCGCCGCTCCGGGCTTTCGGTTCACCCGACGGCCACGCTGCGCTTTGCCTCAATGCAACGCGACCTCATCGAAAAATGTGACGCTATTCTTCCCAACTCGGACACCGAATTAGAAATGCTAACACGCGAGTCAAAAGTCCGGCCTCGGGCGAGTTTCATTTCACCGCTCGGACTAAAACCGCGCACCGCTAGAACTAGCTCGGATCGGCGCGACCTTATCTGTGCGGGCCGTATCGAGCCTCGCAAAAATCAACTCAATGTCATCCGCGCTTTTAAAAAACTCCACCGCGATGGACGCAAGCTCCGGCTCTATGGCCGGTGCAACGAATCGCATGCCAAGTATGTTAGCCAAGTTCTCAAAGAATGTGTCGAAGGCTGGGTCGAATACGGTGGCAACATTCCGCACGAGGATTTACTCGCCAACTGTGAGTCGAGTCGCGTGGCGATCTTGATGAGTTTTTTCGAGACATTTGGCCTCGCGGCCCTCGAGGGGCTTTCTACCGGTGCCACACTTTGTCTGAGCGACACCCCCTATAATCGTGGGATTTACGGTGAGCGCGCCGTTTACTCCGATCCCTATTGCGTGGATTCCATTGCCAAAGGCTTGGCCGCCGCCATCGATTTGCCGTTGACCGATCACGAGTCCTTCCTCAAGACTTACACTTGGGAAAATGCCGCCAGAACTACTCTGCAAGCCTATCAGCATGTCGTCAGCCACTAACATTCTATCGGTGCTAATCGTCACCTATCAATCCGTCAACGAGATCGTTGGTTGCCTGGGGTCTATTCCTTTTACATTGAGCCTCGGTTTGGTGGAAGTCGTGTTAGTCGATAATGATTCCAACGATGGCACCGCTGAGTTGGTGGAAAAACAATTCCCGCACGTTACTCTCATTCGCGCAGGTGGTAACCTTGGCTTCAGCCGTTCTAACAATCTCGCCTTCGCCCGTTCCACGGGTCAGGTCATCCTCTATCTAAACCCCGACACGATTGTTAACACCCCCGCGCTTGAGTCGTGTCTAACTCGAATCATTAACGAACCTAGCATCGGCATCATTTCCCCCAAACTCGTCCAAGGTGACGGCACTCTCGACCTCGCTTGTCGTCGGTCCATTCCATCGATTTGGGACGGTTTCACCAGAGCGACCGGACTGGCGAAGTTTTTTCCAAAAGTGCGCCTGTTCGCTGGTTACAACCTCACGTTTCTTCCCGAAAACGAAACTTATCCTGTAGGCTGCGTGAATGGCGCCTTCATGATGGTTAGAAGAGACGTCCTCGACCAGATCGGGCTCCTGGACGAGCAGTTTTTCATGTATGGCGAGGATCTCGACCTATGTTACCGCTGCCAGCAGGCTCGCTTCCAGGTCATCTACGATGGTAGGCACACCATCATCCACCTCAAGGGCCAAAGTTCGGCAAAAAATTACCGTGCCGCTTCACGCCAAATTTTTATAGCGACGGAGCAGTTTTATCAAAAAAATTTCAACCCTCGAAATTCCGTTCTAACCCGTTGGAAATACCACAGTCTCTTTTTGCTCTGGCGCGCACTGGCAAAAACGATTGCCGTTTTGATCGGCTATAAGCGCTCACGTCCTCTCTGACTAACATGGCGCTCACGCCTACTCAAACAGACGCGCCCTGATTTTCCTAACAATCTCCACAAAGATTCCGCCGCGCTTCCGCCAAGCCATTTTGCGTTTCTTGTCTGCCGTCTTCTTCTCCTCGTTCCAGGAGAAATCTGGCGACAGCTTGGGGTTTCCTTTCGGCGTCACCGCGAAACCCAGAATGTAGGCACGCCGTGGATTTGTGGAATGATTCCACGTCGAATGATGCAGGGTGCGGCAATGGTGAATCGTGCATCCACCTGCCGGCAATGGACAGGCGACTGCGGCCGCTTCGTCGAACTCATCGACACACTCCAGCGCGTGAACCAGCGGATCATTTCCCGGTGAGCCGTGTTTTAAAACCGGTTTGCGATGCGAGCCGGGGAGATATTCCAGGCAGCCGCTGGATTTATCGACATCCTGCAACGGCATCCAGATACTGATTTCCTGGTAGCCTGGCGGATGATTCCGGCGAAACGCCTCATCCTGATGCCACGGCGTCGGTGCTCCGATCTTCGGGGGCTTTAGGATGGCGTGCTCGAAGACATACTTGGCACTCGGCCCTAGTAATTTCCGAGCGATTTCCAAGGCATTGGCGCGGAACTGAGTCTCCTTTAACTCCGGAGCAAAATTCACGGGGTTGATGATTTGCGGAGAGACGGGTGCCTGATCATCCTTGTCGTGGCCAACCATGTCGAAATGCGCGCCTTGCGTGCGTCCGGCCTTCTGCAAAAAGAGCCTGTCATAGATTCCGACCAACTTCTCCACCTCTTCCGGCGGGCTGATTTGATCGAGGCAGAGATAGCCGTTCTCCTGGAAAAAGCGGATTCGCTCCGCCGTCAATAAACCATTGTTAACCTCGAGCATCGGATGAGAACTAGGCGGTCCACCCCAAGTAAGCAACCAAATTCCCTGGCGTATTGCATGGGCCGCCTTGAATCCTGAGCCTCAACTCTTACAGTGCCTCATGCCCAACCGCCTTGCCTCCGAGCAGTCTCCCTATCTCTTGCAACACGCCCACAATCCCGTGGACTGGCATCCGTGGGGGTCGGAGGCTTTTGAAAAGGCCAAGCGGGAGAATAAACCCATCTTCCTCTCTATCGGTTACTCCACCTGTCACTGGTGTCATGTGATGGAGCACGAGTCTTTTGAAAATGAAGCGACCGCGCATTATCTCAACGAGCATTTTGTTAGCATTAAGGTGGACCGTGAGGAACGTCCCGATGTGGACCGCATTTACATGGCTTTTGTTCAGGCGACCACCGGCAGCGGTGGATGGCCGATGAGCGTCTGGCTCACACCGGAGTTAAAGCCCTTTGTCGGCGGTACCTATTTTCCACCGCAAGACAACTACGGACGCGTCGGTTTCCTAACAGTTCTAGCTCGCATTGTCGAGGCCTGGGAAACCAACCACGAGACTGTCGTCGCGCAATCGCTGCAAATGACTGAGGCGATGCAAGGAGATGCACAGAAACCCACGTCCGCCGATCTAACCATCGAGCCGATTCGGAAGCTTTACGATTATACCGTGAAGATGTTCGACAAGGACTGGGGCGGCTTCGGTGACGCCCCGAAGTTTCCGCGCCCAGCGATGTTGAACATCCTCATCAGAATCTCCGCGAGCCGTCATTTTACTAACATAGATCAGACGATCGCTTTGCGGATGATCCGCGAGACGCTCCGGGCGATGGCACGCGGCGGAATGCACGATCACCTCGGAGGCGGATTCCATCGTTATTCCGTGGATCGCTTCTGGCACGTGCCGCATTTTGAGAAAATGCTCTACGATCAGGCCCAGTTAGCTATCACCTATCTCGAAAACTGGCAGCGCTCCAGCGGCGGTGAAAAAGCCTCGCGCAAAATTGCGAGTAACATCCTCGAATATGTCCTACGTGATCTGCTCTCGCCAGAAGGCGGCTTCTACTCTGCCGAGGACGCCGACAGTCTTCCAACCTCTGCCAGCACTCGAAAAATCGAAGGTGCTTTTTACGTCTGGAAAAAGAGCGAGATCGAAGGATTGCTCGGCGAGCACGCGGAGCTTTTCTCGCAGTTTTACGATGTCTCACAGGCTGGTAATGCGCCGGAAGGCAGCGATCCCCATGGAGAGTTCACGGGTGAGAATATTCTCTATCAGAAGCTCGGCCTAACTGGCATCTCGAAAGCGACGGGTGTGGACAAGCCTGAGCTGGAACTCCAGCTGGACCATTCGCGCAAACGCCTGCTGGAAGCACGCGAAAAACGACCCCGCCCGCACCGCGATGAAAAGATCCTAACCTCATGGAATGGCCTGATGATTTCTGCCTTGGCACGCTGTGGTGCGGCGTTTGGCGAGGCGCGATATATAGTTGCCGCCGCCAAAGCCGCAGATTTCATTCTAACTCGCGTGCTAACCACTCATGGAAAACTGGCTCGCAGTTATTGTAAGACATCGTCCCTTATTCCGGCTTTCACGGACGATCACGCCTTCCTCATTCAAGGGTTGCTTGATCTTTATGGAGCCACTTTTGAGTCGCGATGGTTAGAACAAGCCCTGCAAATCCAAGGCGAGCAGGACGCCTTGTTCTATGATCGCGAAAACGGCGGCTACTTCTCCACTCGTGAATCCGCCGCCGATCTTATCGCCCGTCTAAAGGATGATTACGATGGAGCCGAACCCTCCGCGAACGCCATCGCCTCGACCAATTTGTTGCGTCTAGCCGCGATCAAAAATAGCGGGGCGATGCGTGAACAGGCTCTGCTAACACTCCAGAGCCTCGCATCGGTCATGGTTCGCACTCCACAGGCGGTTCCCCAGATATTAGTAGCTCTCGAATTGGCGCTGACTCCTCCACAACAACTAGTTTTAGCAGGAGAACCGGGAACGAGGGATTTCCAAGCGCTGGTCAGGGAAATTTCCCGCCGTTTCCTGCCGCATATCTCGCTCGTTCTGGCGAAAGATTGTCCATTGCCCATGCCGATGATCGACGGAAAAGCCACGGCCTATCTTTGCGAAAACTTCGTCTGCCAGTTGCCCGTAACACAACCGGTCGATCTAGCTCTCATGTTAGACGCGTGAGTTTAGCAGCGACTTCCAGAAAGCTGTCAGCAGCAGCATCGACAGCACGATGGTCGCTCCGGCGACTAACAATAAGATCGTCACCAAGCTGACAGCAATACTAACTCGCTGTCGGAATTTCCTTCAGCATCTGCGAGTTCGTCGGGAACTTGCGCAGGAAACTAAGCAGCCTCTCGATGGCTTCACCCGGACGATGGCCTGCAAGACCGCGACGAATGGTGTTAATTTTTTCCATGTCGTGCGGCGTTAGCAGAAGCTCCTCGCGGCGGGTACCAGATTTGAAGATGTCGATGGCGGGGTAGATGCGCTGCTCGGCGATTTTGCGGTCGAGAACGAGTTCCATGTTGCCCGTTCCCTTGAATTCCTGGAAAATCACCTCGTCCATTAGACTGCCAGTTTCCACCAATGCGGTGGCGACGATGGTGAGCGAGCCAGCTTGCTCTGTGTTGCGGGCTGCCGCGAAAAGGCGGCGAGGAATTTCCATCGCCCGTGTGTCGAGTCCGCCGCTGCCTGTGCGTCCGCCGCCGCTCGTGGCGTTGTTGAATGCACGGGCGACGCGGGTAATGGAATCTAACAAAATAAAGACATCCTCCTCAGCTTCGACGAGGCGTTTGGCGCGCTCGATGGCGAGTTGGCAGATGCGGGTGTGCGCTTTGAGATCGCCATCGTTCGAGCTGGCCATGATCTCGGCCGTTGGAAAAGCGCGACGAATTTCAGTCACTTCCTCGGGACGTTCATCGACTAACAAAATGATGAGTTTCATTGAAGGGTGATTCTTCATCACACCGTCGGCGATATGTTGCAGCAGGGTGGTTTTACCCGTGCGCGGCGGGGCGACGATAAGGCCTCGCTGACCTTTGCCAATGGGCGCGATCATGTCGATCACGCGGGTAGTGTAGCGGTCAGGAACGGTCTCCAGTTTGATGCGCTGATCCGGATTGATCGAGGTGAGTTCCTCGAATGCAGTCATGTCGATATAGCGTTCGGGGTCTTCGCCGTTGATCTCAGTAAGCTTGAAAAGTTGTGGCCCACGACTGCCGCGGCGCGTCTCGCCTTTGATGAATTGTCCGTCGCGGAGAAAGTATCGCCGGATCACTTCGGGAGTGACAAAGATGTCGTTGGGCGACTGCACGTAGTTCTTGGAAGCCTCACGCAGAAAGCCAAATCCCTTGGGGGAAACTTCCACCAAACCCTCGGCAAAGACCGGTTCATAAGGTCCGACCTGAACCGTGGACGCGGAATCGTCGTAGTTATCGTAATTCTGGGTTTCCGCACTCTGGCCTGAGTCGCTGGGAGTTGGATTGTTATGGTAGTCGCGGCCATCGCGGTTGCCATCGCGATTATTTTGCTGCTGGCGATCGCGTCGCCCGCGCTGATCGCGGTCGCGGCGATTATTGAAACGACCCTCGCGTTGATTGTTAGACTGCTGCGACTGGTTGGAATGTCCGCCGCCCTGCTGGCGATTTTGCTGGGCCGCTCCATTTCCAGGATAGGGCGGATAAGAGGACTGCGTGCTAACATTCGGAGCCGGGGCACCGTCACCGCTGTTGGGAGCCGAATATCTTTGATAAGGCGGGTAATGTGAAACGCGGATCACACCTTCGCCACGACCTTTTTCGACAATGGCGTCGGGCGGATTTTGCAACGCAGCGACGACGTTCGGTGCGGGAGCCGGAGTGATTTCTGTGACGCGAGACGGCAGGCTTTCCACCAAAGGTTCCGCTGCGGGGGCAGGCGAAGGAAGTTCCGGCTGATCCGACTTCGATTTCTTTGGAGCCCGAGTGGAAGATTTGCGAACGCGGGAAGTTTTTGCGGCGGTCGTTTCCGAAGCGGGCACTAGCGCTTCGTCAGTGGAATCGGCGGCCACGCTGGCTTTGCGGCGAACCACTTTTTTCACCGTCGGCGCGGCTCCTTCCGTGGTGGACTTGGAGACTCTTTTCTTCCGAGGAACGGACTCGGGCTGCAATCCGGGAAGGACGGGATCGTTGTTGGGCATAGGTTATGAAAATGGACGCGGAGCCAGCAGGCTTCCTGGGACCAGAGGGACTGGCCGGGCAAAATTAAGATGAAAGGTGACTGGCACGCGTGGGCGTATAAATGGATCCGGATGCGCAACGCTCGGTTAAGAGCGTGAATGCCTGCCTTCCGAGTGGAAGCAGTGGAAAATATCCAACCGACAACCGGATAGTGTGACAGGCTTCCGGGTTTGTCAACGGCTTGGCGTGCTTTGCTTAAAAAAACTCGTCCTCAAGCATCAGGCTGAGGCAATGGTAGATCGGCAGATGCAGCTCTTGAATCAGATAAACGTCTTTCGCCGGAGCGATGATGGAGATTTCCGCGAGATCGACGATTTTTCCGCCTGTGCCGCCCGTGAGGGCAAGGGTTCTGAGGCCGAGAGCACGCGCGGTGGTCATGGCATGGCAAACGTTGGCAGCATTTCCCGAGGTGCTGATGCCTACCAGAACGTCGCCCGGTTTACCTAGACCAAAAACGAGTTGCGCGTAGCCATGCGAATCGTCGCAGTCATTGGCGAAAGCCGAGCGCAACGCGGGGAAACCTGTGAGCGGAATCATCGGGAGCGAGCCTTGCAGATTACTGGCTAACTCGACTCCGAGTTTTTCCTGCCAGACGTGGTCGAGCGGGCGCTGGCTGAGGAAGCCCTTGAGCAATTCACCGGCCCAATGCTCGGCGTCGGAGGCGCTGCCACCATTGCCACAGATAAGGACTTTTCCACCAGATCGGAAGCAATCCCGCAGCAGGCAAAAAGCCGCTAGAATAGATAATTCACAGGCCTTCAAGGCCGGTGCGCGTAAAAACAAACCGGCCAGGTGCGGACTCGTCGAAGGGTGATTGGACACAGATGAAAGCATGGAGAAATCTCTTGGGGCGGCAAGAATTTTTCTTTGGCGAAGAGAAGTGTTGTTGGAGCGACTTTTTGTTAACGTCCTCCGAAAATGAATTGGGAAGCCCTGCTTTTAACCGCCAGACTTGCAGCTTGCACCGCACTTTTATTGGTGCTGATTGGATTGCCGCTCGCCTACTGGCTGGCGCGCACCCCCTGGCGTGGGCGGATTTATTTGGAGGCCGTGGTGGCCCTGCCGCTAGTCCTGCCGCCGACTGTGCTAGGTTTTTATATGCTGATTCTTTTCGGCCCACAGGGTGCTCCTGGACGATGGGTTGCAACGGTCTTTGGAACGCATCTGCCATTCACTTTTGCGGGATTGTTAGTTGCCTCGATCATTTACAGCCTCCCATTCGCAGTGCAGCCCTTTATCGCGGCGTTTCGCTTTGTGGATCGTGAATTCGTAGAGGCGGCCCTGGCGGACGGAGCCAGCGCTTGGGTCGCGTTCTGGCGCATCACCATTCCACTCGCCTGGCCGGGATTGCTGGCGGGTTTTGTCTTAAGCTTTTCACACACGGTTGGCGAGTTTGGAGTGGCACTGATGATCGGCGGAAACATCGCGGGGAAAACGCGGACGATCTCCATGTCCATCTACGACCAAGTCCAGTCGCTCGACTATGGAAACGCCGCCCGCACATCGCTGGCCTTGCTGGCTTTTTCCTTCATCGTGCTAACCATAACCTATGCATTGCAACGAAACTCGGGCTGGCAGTTTTCCGCCAGATCCAGCAGGCGATGAAGAACGTTACTTGATGGTGCTGGCGGTGCGGGGTGCCTTTGAGAGATTCACGAGATCGGTGAGAATGTTTAGAGTCTCACTGCGGACGGCATCGACTGTCGGTTCGTTTCCATCGGCATCCCCGTCCTCATCGATTTCTCCCTCTTTCTTCTTGGCTTTGTCGTTCTTTTTATTCGAGGCGAGATCTAGCACAGGCTTATCGATGTCATCCAAGGTTAGCTCGTAAACTTTATCCGTGGCGGCTGGCATTTTGGCGCGGATTTCCACTCGGGTTTTCTTGCGTGCCTCGTCCTCCGCGATCAATGCGCGACGGGCTTTTTCATTCAGCGAAAGCTCGTTTTTCTGAATCTGTTCGCGGACACGAGTGATGTCCTCGTTGGCAAACTTAAACTCCTGATCGTGCACCACGCGATCGCCGCTGCGATGCTTTAGCTCATCGATGAACAAGTCGTGCTTGTTGTTGGCAAGATCGAGTTTTTTAGCGGGGATTTCATCATAGGGAAGCGGGTTTTCCAAAGCGACTTCACCGACTTTGGGAGTGTCGTAGATCGAGGGAAGCTGGATGTCGGAACTCACTCCGCGCAACTGGGTTGAGCCACCTGAGACGCGATAAAATTTCTGGATGGTAAGCTTGAGCGCACCCGCACCATCCCCTTGGGAAAGCAGGGGCATGAAGTCGTTCAAATCTAACATCGTCTGAACGGTCCCCTTTCCAAATGTGGAGGAATCGCCGACGATCACAGCGCGGCCATAATCCTGCAAAGCCGCGGCGAAAATCTCACTGGCCGACGCGCTGAATTTATTCGTTAGCACAATCAACGGACCACCATAAGCGACCTCGGGATCCTTGTCATCGAGGACAAATTTTCCGCCGTTCACGGTCTGATATTGCACGACCGGCCCCTCGGTAATGAAGAGCCCGGTGAGATTTACGGCCTCTTCCAGTGAGCCGCCGCCATCCTTGCGCAAGTCCACCACGAGTCCGTCGATGTTTTCTTTTTGCAGACGTTTGATGAGAGCCGCGATGTCACGCGTCGTGCTGCGCGAGGTCTTCGATTTCTTCGATATGTCGGCGTAGAACGACGGCAGCGTGATCCAGCCCAGGCGCTCCATTTTCCCATTCGCATCGGGACGCTCGACTATCTCCGCCTTGGCAAATTTCTCCTTGAGCTGCACCTCGTCGCGCACGATTTCGATCATCTTGCGCTGGCCGCCCTCGTTGTTGGCTGGAATGACTTGCAGTCGGACAGTCGTCCCCTTTTTGCCGCGGATTTTTTCCACGACCTTGTCGAGTTTCATATCGACGATGTCGACCAGCGGGTCCTTGTCTTGGGCAACTGCGGAAATGCGGTCGCCGACTTTCAATCGGCCGTCGCGATCCGCCGGTCCGCCCGCGACCAGCTCAGACACTTTCGTGTATCCCTCATCGGACTTCAAGACCGCTCCGATGCCGACGAGCGAGAGTTTCATTTGAATGTTAAAGCTGTCCTGCTGCGACTTCCCGAAATACTCCGAGTGCGGATCGTAGCTGGTCGCCAGCGAATTTAGAAACAACTCCGTCTGGTCGTTGCGATCGCGCTCATTGATGTTGCGCAGGATCTGGTCGTAGCGCCGGGTAAGAGCTTTTACAGGCGTCACAGCCACGTCTTTCGGCACCGATTTCACGTCGTCCTTGCCTGCGGCCACTTTGCTGATCGCGTCCTTGCCCAGCATCTCGGTGAGCAATTCGTTCTCGATCCGTTTGTGCCAGAGCGCGTCGGCCTCCTCCATCGACTTCGGCCGAGACATTTCTTTCCGGTCCAGGGCCACCGTCTGGTCGCTCGTAAAATCAAACTTCTCATCCAGTGTTTTCTTCACCCAAGCCACGCGATCCGTAACGCGTTTCTTGTAAAGATCGTAAATCTCAAAGGCCGGCTCCACATTTCCCAGAAGAATGTCGTCGTCGAGCTGAGTTGCATATTTCTTGCGGAAATTCGCCACGTCGTCCTCGGTGAAGAAGAGCTTCGCATAATCCAGATCCTCGATGTAGCGGTCGAGCACCTTGGCCGACATCGCATCATCCAGCTTGGTTTGGGTGTATTGACCTTGTTCGAGGAGCTTGGCGACTGTCAGCGCGATCTGGCCGTTGTCGGGCTCAGAAGCGGCCTGGAGGGTGGTAAATGTGATCCCGCAGATGGCGGAGATCGTGGCGAATGTAGTGGCGGCTCGAAATGAGATCATTTGCTAATTTGGATCGTGACAGGTTTATCTAGAAATGCAATTGGCTATGCCGGTGCCTGAGGAGTCGTTCCTTGGGTGACCTGATCCAGCCTTTATCCAGACAGATTTTCTTATGCCAGACTTTGACTCATTTACCGGTGGAGTGTTCGATACGAATTGTTTTTATCTCGCCGCACCCGCGGGAAACCTCCTCATCGACGCCCCGGCGGGTGCTCTGGAATGGCTGGAACGAAAAGGCTATCGCATCGATTTGCTCCTGCTCACCCACGGCCATGTGGACCACATTTTGGACGCTGCGAAGATCCAGCAAGCCTTCCAATGTCGCGTCGGCTACCATCGCGATGGCGAAGAAATGCTGAAAGACCCCACGTTTTTCAAGCGCTTCGGCTTCGGGCTGGAAGTGGAACCGCTCACTGCCGGTGGATTTTTTATCGAAGAATCCGCTCCCGGAACCACGGAAAATTACCTCGGACGCCAGTTCCAAGTCCTCCTCGTCCCGGGACATTGTCCGGGCAGCCTGTGTTTTTTTGAGTCGAGTTCCAATCAACTCTACGGAGGCGACGTCCTCTTTGCCGGAGCCGTTGGACGCTGGGATCTGCCCGGCGGCGACCGCGATTTACTCCTGACTGGGATTCGCGAAAAAATCCTCCCCCTGGGCGATGGGGTGAAAGTGTTCCCTGGTCACGGCCCGGCGACGACCATTGGACAGGAGCGGCGGACAAACCCCTACATCTCCTAAAAAGCGGACTGTAAATTTCAGGCAGCGGCATTGGAGAATGGAGCTGCGCAGAGCAGGAGAGAAGCTGCGCGGGACAGAAATGGAGCTGCGCACCATAGGAAAGACGCTGCGTAAAGCAGGAGAAAAGCTGCGCATTACAGAAATAGAGCTGCGCACTGCATTTGTGACACTGCGCAACACAAGATAAGAGCTGCGCAGAACAAGAATGAGGGTGCGCAGGGCATTTTTGGCCAGCTCAGGACAGAAATAGGGCTGCGCAGCGTATTTTTGCTCCTTCACCACCACCCAAGCCGCTGAATGGGCACCGATTTAGGCGAGCGCGGATCGCACTTTTACCGCATTCAGCCCCTGCCCCACCATGGCGACGCCGATTTTCGCCGGATTCAGCACCTGAGCCGCAGTCGCCCGTAACTCGGACGCCGTGACGGCGGCGAGACGTTCCTGCACCTCGGTCGGATCAATGGCGCGTCCGTAAGCGAGAATGGTTTCCCCCAGCCACATCATTTGGTGCGTGGTGCTTTCCAGGCAAAGCTCCGTGTGCCCGATGCTGTAATCCTTTGCCTGGCGCAGTTCGCGCGCGGAAATGTTTTTGTCGGCCAGTTTGCGAAATTCCCGGGCCATGAGGCGCACGGCCTTGTCCACTTTTCCCGCGTCGAGTCCCACGCTGATGTTCAGTAGTCCAGTGTCCTCCAGGCACATCGTTTCCGATTGGATGGAATAGCACAGACCGTGGGTTTCGCGCAGTTGCTGGAAGAGGCGGCTGCTCATGTTTTCGCCCAGAATCACGCTGAGAAGTTTGAGCGCGAAGCGACTCGGATCGCGACGGCTAACGGCATGGGCACCGAGCGCGAGGTGCGATTGCTCGGTGTCGTCCTCGATGGCGCGAATCTCGGGTTTCCATTTGAGTCCGATCCATTTCTGGAAAGCGGGCATCGGGCCGGCCTTTAATTTCGCGACCAGCGGCTGGAGGGCTGCGAGCGCCTCGGCGTGGGTGGCGTTTCCGGCGACGGCGATCAAAATAGTGGACGCGTTATACGTTTGACGGACGAAGTTTTGCACTTTGCGCCGGCTGAAAGTTGCCAGCGTTTCCACCGAGCCGGTGAGCGGACGTCCGAGGGGATGTTCCGGCCACATCAGGTCGGTGAGCACCTCCTCCGTGTGCTGCGACGGCTGGTCTTTATACATTAAAATCTCCTCGCGGATGACCTCGCGCTCCCGCTCAATCTCATCGGACTCGAACCGCGAATTCAGCACCATGTCGAGTAGCACATCGCCCAGCAATGGCAGGTAACGCGCCCCGGCCTTGGCGTAGTAGCAGGTGTGATCCTCGGTCGTAAATGCATTCACAAAACCGCCT
Organism: Chthoniobacterales bacterium; assembly: GCA_038230215.1. Taxonomy (GTDB): domain Bacteria; phylum Verrucomicrobiota; class Verrucomicrobiia; order Chthoniobacterales; family DASVRZ01; genus DASVRZ01. Next base: position 153,675 of record JBBRNR010000004.1, read on the forward strand.
ACGCCCTCGACGGCCTCGGTGATTTGCCGCGCGCTGCGGTCCTTGGTTCCCTTAAAAAGCATGTGCTCGACGAAATGGGAAATGCCGCAATCCTCGACAGCCTCATGACGCCCCCCGACGGCGACCCAGACTCCGACGGTGACGGATTTCATATGCGGCATCGCGGCCGTGGCGATGCGGGCTCCGTTGGGCAGGGTCGTGACCTGGTAAATCCCTTCCTGAACGCTCGGAGCGGCGGCTAATTTTCGATTGCGGAGGGGAGGTTGGAAGCCAGACGGGCCAGAGCGTTGTCGCATGAATACGTGATCTTAAAATTAGAATCCTGAGCGGGGATTAACTTCACCCGCTCTCCCTATTTTGCAACCGCCGAAACTCGCTTATCAGCTCCCATCTGCGGAGTCATGCCCTCCTACGCCTTCATGGGTTGTAGCATCAAGCCTGTGACTTGAAAGAAATCCATCTGCCATCGAGCCCATTGAGCCCATTGAGCCATCGAGCACGGGCTCGACGCTACAACCGATTTTACGACGCCTTCTTAGATGCTGCCGTTTAACCCTGCGAACCCAGAACGGTGAGCCAGCCTATTTTTTTTTGAAAACATCCAAGGGCTCGCCGACTCCCAAGCTGGCGCCAGCCGCTGTGGAAGAGGTTTCTTTGTTATCCAGCGAAGCCATGGCTTTCTCGAATACCTCTGTGGGAGCCCATTCGTGAGCGCCCTCAAACTCGAACACTTTGCAGCGCCCACCGCCCATCAATTGTTTCACCCGGGGAACCTCGACTTTGTTGCCATCCGCATTTCCTATCGTCATGGCCACATGGAGCTTGGAGTTACTAACGATCCCCGAGGCATGGTAGTTACCCTTCTTATCGGAGCTTAACCCGGCTCCCTGGAGAAGCAGGCCGCGGAAACCGGGCCGCAGTTGCACAAAGACGGAGCTGCCGCGAGCTCCACCCGAGAAACCAGTCGCATACTTCTGCCCATCGGCCACGCGCACCCGCTTCACCACATCATCATGTGCCGCCAGAAAGTTTCCGACAATCGGTTCCCAAGGGCCATTTCTGGCTTCATCCAGCACCACAACAATAAAGCCGTGGGCCTCGAAATAAGGTTTCATAGTTTTCATCTTCGCAGGACCGCGGGGCGACATGATGAATATGCAGGGCCACGCCTTGGTGGGAGCGGCATTGTAACCGATGGGAAGCCAGAGTTCGTAATGGTAAGTGCCTTTCATGGAATCCGCTTCGTTCTGATTTTCCAAAACAGGCACGCTTTTCCAGTTGGGAGCCACCGTCAGTTCGCAGGTGATAGATGTCTTCGTGTCGTCCGCAGGCACAGGAGTTAATGGTGTGATCTGTGCCATCAGTGGAAGCACCAGAAAAAGGCAGGACACGAGAACTAAATGGCGGATGGAAATCATAATTTTGTGGAGACGGGTCTCCTCTTTAGAGCTTTTCATGAGCGATGAAAAGCATATTGAGGTTATTAAATACCGATCATACGCCTGACTATCAATCTCCTCACGAGACGTTCCCATTACGTCCGTAACAACCGCTCACCTCCTGATGCACAAAGCTTAAATTTAAGACCTATTGCAACTTCCTCACAGATGATTTTCCGGTATCCGACGAGCCAGTTTGATCGAGAGCCTATTTTTGTGTTTTCTTCCGAATCTGGCTTAAACTTTCCCGAAGACGCCCCTCAACCTGTTCAGCTTCGTGCGAAACTTTCGGATCTGGATCAGATAACAATTTTTTTATACTTGGAGCCAGCTCTTTCATTGTCGGCAATGGATCGGCACACACCAAAAGGGCGGAAAGTCTGACGCTACTGTCTGGATCAGATAAAAGCTTCTCGCTGATTGCTATACGGAATGTTGGGTCTAGATAATCGAAATACTGCTCAATAACCAATGCGGCATCTTGTCGTTTAACTGAATCCTTTGACTCTGATAGCATTTTTATCTTTCTCTGCATCTCTACTGGAGTTGTGAGTTCAAACATCTCCACTAATACACGCTGCCATTGTGCGTCAGGCTCGGCCCTTAGGGGTGAAATTAAACCCAAGACGGCAAAGATAATAGAATAGCATGTTGATCTCATCTTGGAGGAGGATTGTATCGTTGTGGTGATAAGCCAGATATTCGGGCAGCGGATTCCCGTTCGAATTTCTAGGATTCTGGACGACCGGTTTCCCTGTGGCAAGAGCCGCATTTTTTGGCAAGATGCCAAAGACTGCGGGCTGGAAGCCCGCGCTCCCCAGCATCAGTGTAATGGTCGATTGTTAGAACAAACTCGGTTGGTCCGGGCTGGGCGCGGATTTGGTTAGCAATTCTAACAAACCGGTCTCATCCAACACAGTCACTCCTAACTCCGCTGCTTTGGCTAGTTTGCTGCCGGCGTCTTCTCCGGCGACTAGGTAGTTGGTTTTTTTGCTGACACTGCCGCTGGGTTTGCCTCCGGCGGTTCGGATCATTTCTTCGAAGACTTCGCGGGGCTGGCTGAGGGCGCCGGTGAGGACGAAGGTTTTGCCGATGATGGGGTGGTCGGCGACGGCGATGGCGGGCGGGAGCGGATGGTATTTGTCGGATTGCGGATTGATTTTCAGTTCCTGCAAATGCTGGAGCATGGCCTGGCCGCTTTCGCTGGCGAAGAAGTCGAGGATTTCTCCGGCGGCGACCTGGCCGACTTCCTGCGCGATCTGGTGCGGGGCGAGGAGGGGGTTGTCTTCCTTGCGTTTGCCTTTGGGCAGTGAGCGGAGTTCCATCAATATGGGCGAGATGGCGAGCTCGGCGAAGTTGCGATGCAGGCGGGCGAGCTCGCGGGCGGCGGATTCGCCGACTTCGGGAATGCCGATGGCGAAGATCCAGCGGGAAAGCGGCAGGGTCCGGGCGCGGTCGAGGGCGGCGAGGAGTTTCGCGCCGTTTTTCGGGCCGAAGACGCGGGGTTCGTCGGCGGTGCCGAGGTTGAGGGTGCCAAGGGTGTCGAGGTCGAGTTTGAAGAGGTCGAGCGGGTTGCGGACGAGGTTGCGTTCAACCAATTTGTCGGCCACGATGTCGCCGACGCCTTCGATATCGAGCATTTTGCGGGCGGCGAAATGTTTCAGCTTGGTGGAGGTCTGCGTGGGGCAATCGAAGCTGAAGCAACGCCAGGCGACGAAGCCTTCCTCGCGGGCAATGGGGCCGCCGCAGGAGGGGCATTTGTGGCCGATGCTGGCGGCGAGATCGTAGGGCACGGCATTGGCGGGGCGTTTGGCGAGGACGACTTCGACGACGGCGGGGATGACTTCCCCGGCTTTCTCGATGATGACGGTGTCGCCGATGCGGATGTCTTTCCGCTGGATTTCCTCCTCGTTGTGGAGGGTGGCGCGGGCCACGCGGCTGCCGCTGACGACGATGGGCTCGAGATGCGCGACGGGGGTGAGGACGCCGGTGCGGCCGACTTGGATTTGAATGTCGAGCAGCCGGGTCTCGGCGCGTTCGGCGGCGTATTTGAAGGCCATGGCCCAGCGCGGGGCTTTGCTGGTGAAGCCGAGGCGGGCGCGTTGCTCGAAGTTGTCCACTTTGATGACTCCGCCATCGGTGTCGTAGGGGAAGGTTTTGCGCACGGTGTCGAGTTCGCGAATGGCAGCGAGCATCGTTTCAGGCGAGTCGGCGGTGCGTTTCCAAGTGGAGACGGGTAAACCCCATTTTTCGATCTTGTCGAGAGCGTGGGTGTGGGAGGTAAGGGCGGTGCCTTCCACTGCGCCGGTGCCGTAAAGGAGGACGGAAAGGCGGCGTTTGCGGGCGAGCTCGGGGTCGAGTTGTTTGAGCGAACCGGCGGCGGTGTTGCGCGGGTTCATGTAGAGTGTTTTGCCGAGTTTTTCCTGCTCGACGTTGAGTTCGAGGAAGATTTCGCGGCCGAGATAGACTTCGCCGCGGATCTCGATGAGGGCGGGTACGGAGCCATGCAATGTTTGCGGGACGCTGGCGATGGTGCGGATGTTGCGGGTGACGTCGTCCCCTACCCGGCCATCGCCACGGGTGGCGGCGTAGTCGAGTTTCCCGTCGCGGTAGATGAGGGTGATGGCGACGCCGTCCACTTTCGGCTCGATGACCACGGGGATCTTTTCACCGGGGAGGAGTCGCTGCATCCGCTGGTAAAATTCGACGGCCTCGGCCTCCGAGTAGGTGTTGTCGAGACTGAGCATAGGCGCGAGGTGCGCGACTTGGGTGAAGCCTTCGAGCGTTTTCCCAGCGACTTTCTTCGTGGGAGAATCCGCGACAGCGAGATCGGGATATTGTTTCTCCAAATCAGAGAGCTCGCGCAGCAAGGCGTCGAACTCCTGATCGCCGATCGCCGACTGCGCCTCCTCGTAGTAGAGGCGGTTGTATTCCTCGATCTGGCTACGGAGCTGCTGAATCCGGGCCTGGGCTTCGAGCGGGGTCAATCTTGCCATAGAACCAGCAGTAAACAAAAGCCGCGCTCGATCCGCCAACCATATCCGCGATCCAATCGTAGAAATCCGCCCCCGACCGGCCCGGCGTAAAAAGTTGGTGGATTTCGTCAAACGCCCCGAAGAGTCCGATGGCAATCACTATTCCCAAAAACAACCGGACACCGCGCAAACGGGTGGTGTGACGCAGCGCGAGCCCTAACAGCGAGCCACCGACGGCAAAGGCGAGCGCGTGGACTAGTTTATCCTGCGCAAGCAATTCAGAGGGCATCACCTGCAAATCGTCCGACGTGAGCGAGGAGAGGTAGCTGATGACGAGCGTCCATCCGGCAAAGGCGCTCCAGGCCATAAAAGCGGTGATGCGAAAGATGGATGAAAAGCGCGACAATGGAATGGGACTCGAGTTGTGCCGGAGTCAATCAGAGCCCAAGTGAAATGGAAATAGAAAAGGTCTGTGACAGGCTCTGTCGTTTTTTGCGCAAACCGAGCCAATCTCGCATGCGGAATGGCGTCTTTTGGCCGAATGAATCAGCCACCATCTAAAAATTTACTCCATTGCCCAGGGCAAGCCGCTCATTTTTAGTGATGGCATGGCGGATGCTAATGGGCAGTTGTCCTAATTTGGGTGGGACAAATCAAAGAACAGCCCGGTTGCAGGGAATTTTTGAGACAGCTCTTGGGGGGGAGCTTCTCAATAGGGGCGCAACCGGGCTGATTCTACTTCCGAATGTGATTTTCGAGCGGTTTTTGGCTGTTATCGCCCGTCCGGAACTATAAGCTGCGCGACCTTGAGCCCATGCCATCCAAGCCGTCCCTGATTGTCTCCCTGCACGATGTCTCGCCGCAGACATTCGCCACCAGCCGGGAAATTCTGTACGATTTGCAGCAGATCGGAGTCGGGAAAGTCTCTCTTCTGGTCATTCCCGATCATCATCATCGGGGACATTTCCTGCAGGACGCCGCCTTTTGCGGGTGGTTGAAGGAGATGGAAGAACTCGGGCACGAAATTGTTACGCACGGCTACTTTCATCAGCGCGAACGAAATGCTAAAGAATCGGCCCGCGACAAAATGATCACCCGCTTTTACACAGCCGACGAAGGCGAGTTCTACGACATTGACGAGGCTGCAGCCTTGGAAAAAATGCGGTGCGCTCAGGACGAGTTTGCCAAGCTGGGCATCCATCCTGTCGGCTTCATCGCGCCAGCCTGGCTGCTCAGCGCCGAGGCAGGACACGCCGCGCGCGCCGCTGGGTTCCGCTACACCACGACTCTGAGTGAAATCAGAAACCTAACCACCGGTGCCGCTCATCGCTCGCAGTCGCTCGTTTACAGTGTTAGAAGCGGCTGGCGACGGATGGTGAGCTTGGGCTGGAATCGGTTTTTGTCTGCGCGCTTGCAAGATAACCCTGTAACTCGATTGGGCATTCATCCGCCGGATTGGAGCTATCCTAACATTCGCCGCGAAATCCTCCGACTCGCCACGCATCTCGCCTCGCGGCGCGAAGTGTTCACCTATGCAGAATGGACGACCCGATGAATTCCCGCGTTGATCTTCACATTCACTCGAAATACTCCGACCGCTCTGCGGAGTGGTTGTTTCGTCGGTTGAACTTTCCCGACTCCTATTCCGCTCCACGCGAGTTGTATGCGAAGCTGAAAGAACGCGGCATGGATTTCGTGACGATCACCGATCACAACTGCATCGACGGCTGCCTGGAAATCGCTGATCTGCCAGGGACATTCATCAGCGAGGAAGTGACGACTTACTTCCCGGAGGACCGCTGCAAGGTGCATGTGCTGGTTTGGGGAATCACAGAGAAACAACATGGCGAAATCAGCGAAGTCCGTGACAATATCTTCGAGTTCCATCGTTATCTAACTCGCGAGAAAATCGTGCATTCAGTGGCGCATCCGCTCTACCGGATCAACGACAAGTTAGAGGCGGGTCACATTCGAATCTTGCTCGACTTGTTCACGCATTTCGAGGGAATCAACGGACTGCGCAGCGGATTGCTCAGCTCGACCATCCAGCATGTGTTAGGAGCGAGCAAAATACTCACTGGTGGCTCCGATGATCACGGCGGCATTTATCCTGCAAGAGCGTGGACGGAAACTAACCAAGTGTGCACGCCGGTGGAGTTTCTTGAGTTGGTTAGCACTGGCGCGTGCCGGGCGCAAGGTGAGGCTGGAACTCCGCTCATTTTATCGCACAGCCTTTACAACACGGCCTATCAATTTGCGAAAGACAAGTTCTCCTCGCAGATGAACCCTAATGCGCGGTTTATCGAGAAGGCGTTTTCGCGGTTCATGGAAGGTCAGGATCCGACTCGATTCACTCTGGGCGAAAAGCTGAACTTCCTCGCGCAGGGCGTGCTTTCTGGAAAGATTTTCGAGCTTGCCAAACCAGGAAACGTCTCGCTTTGGAAAGAGTATTCCGACTACTTCGGCGGCAACGATTTGCGCAAGGAACTCGCCCTGATCACCAAGGACATCGCCGAACCCGAGCGGCGCGCGTTTCTAATATCAAACCTCTTCGCCAACCAGCTCGCGTTTCGCTTTTTTCTGAAGTTTGTGAAGCAGATTTCCTCCGGGAATTTCGTCGAGAGCGTGCAGAGTCTCACCGGCATGATTCCGATGCTGCTCGCTTTGAGCCCCTACTGGTATGCGTTTCGCAGCCAGTCCCCTTCCCGAGAATGGTTGCGCAAGGTGAGCACGGATCTCACCGGCACGATTCCTAACACGCTGAAGAATAACAAGCGCGCCTGGTTTACCGACACGCTGGAAGACGTGAATGGCGTTGCCAATACTATCCGCAGAATGACCGCGGCTGGGATGGAGGCGGGAGCGGATTTGTTAGTTGTCACCAGTCGCTCGGAGATCACCATCACGGATATTCCGATCAAGAACTTCGCGCCGATTGGCGAGTTTGAACTACCCGAGTATGAGCTGCAAAAACTCAGCTTCCCGCCGATCTTGCACATGCTGGACTTTATTCAGCGCGAAGGCTTTACCGAGCTGATTATTAGCACGCCGGGTCCGATTGGCATCACGGCGCTCATCGCCGGAAAAATGTTAGGACTGCGCATCAGCGGCATCTATCACACCGATTTTCCGCAATACATCCGCATCCTCACCGACGATAGTTTTCTGGAGAGTCTGGCTTGGACATATATGCAGTGGTTCTACTCGCAGTTCGACGTGATTCTGGTGAACAGCGAGCACTACCGCAAGGCGTGGATCGACCGTGGGATCGATCCGCAGAAGCTGCAAATCATGCCGCGCGGACTGGACACAGTGCTCTTTAACCCGGCTCATCGGGAGTCGAATTTCTGGGCCAAATACGGCAAGCGCGACGAGGAGATCGGCCTGCTCTATGTCGGTCGCGTTTCGCGCGAGAAGGACCTCGAAGTATTAGTCAAAGCCTGCGACCTGCTCGCGAAACAATCCGTTGCTTTTCGTCCGCTCATCGTCGGCGACGGCCCTTTCCTTGAAGAACTCAAGCGCCTCCTCCCCACGGGTTGTTTCACCGGCTATCTCGCTGGAATCGAACTCGCCCGCGCCTACGCATCGGCAGACATCTTCGTCTTCCCGAGCACGACGGACACCTTCGGCAACGTCATCATCGAAGCCCAAGCGGCGGGCTTGCCCTGCGTAGTTTCCGATACCGGCGGTCCACGCGAACTCATCACCCACGGCGTCGATGGCTACATCACCAAATCCCTCGACGCCGCAGACTTCGCCGCCGCCATCGCGCGCCTCCTGAGCGACGCGCCATTGCGAGAGTCCATGTCCCATTCCGCTCGAACTCGAGTGGAAAACCGCGACTGGCACGAAGCCTTCACCAGCTTCTGGGCGCTCTCTCCGGAGTAAGGCGCGGGGATTCCGGCGTTGCCCCGCCTCATTCGCTACGGTAAACTCGCCCTGTGAAACAATACCGGCCCAACCCCGAACGGCAAAAGCGCTTGTATTCCATGATGAAATCCCGCGCCCTCCTCCGCCGCTGGCAGGGAAAACCACCCGGCAATTCTGCCGCCGCCGCTGGCCGCAAACAAATCCCCGACAACTCCGAGCCCTGGATCCCCGGCGGAGTGCGATCCTTCGCGGATGCGATCTGGATTTCCGATCAAATTGACAAAGACATCGCGCGATGGAAGATCCCCACACCTCCGATTTCTTAGTTCGTCTATTGGCGAAAGAAATGCGAGTCGTCACCTTGGGTGGCATCGCTGTGATCTCGCACGGCCTCAGTCGCAACACTTACGATGCAGACATATGGGTGGACCCACTCCATTCTGCCGACGAATGGTGCACGAGATTATTTCCCCTCCTAACCTCCATGAAGCGAGCCCAGCCAGTCATGATCGGGACTTGGGATTCCTTGTCTTGGGAGGCGCTTCCGAGTGTCATTGAGGAATACGGCGTTTTCCGGGTGAACGGATTGGAACGTCCAGTCGATATCTTTCGCAAGCCCAACGAATTACCCATCGAAGAGTTTGACCGCGTCTGGACCATGGGCATTTCGCTCGAAGACGGCACTCGCATACCGGATGTGATTGATCTGCTCGTCACTAAACAGGACACCGGGCGCACCAAAGACACGCAGGACATCGCCTTTTTAGAGGCCAAAGCGGAGGAGCAATATCTGGCCGAGCTGCCAGGCGCCTCAGCCGAAAAGGCGGCCGCAATGCTCAGCCGCTTCTTCACGCCCAAGGTGGCAGAAACGGCCCTGGCGCATCCCGAGGAAACCATTCGCCAGCTAGGCCAGCGTTACCTCCTGGAACTAGCCGCCGACGGCGATCCATTCGCCGCCGAGATCGTAAAAGACCGCCACCTGTCAGGAACCTAGCCTCTGCTCGTTCCCCGTAAGCTAGATATGGCCTCTAATCCGGAAACACAGGCGCTGCTAGAGAAAGCGTTACAACACACACTTTCTGAGCAGGCGAGGGTTTTGTCCCATAAACAAGCGCCTCTAATAATTGAGGCCGCACAGAAGTTGGGAAAACTAGCTGGGGACACATGGAATCTCCTCTCTCAAGGATTTCACAAGATTAAGTCTACTACGGCGCTCACTGAACAAGCTCGCAGCATCGACAGGGAGATTGATCTTATTTCCGAGACAAATTGGTTCTACCTAGACATTTCAGTTGGCTCGATTTTTGCGAGGATTGAGGAGTCTTTTTCCATTCGGCCAATTGAAGAAAATCTACAGCTCAAGGGATCGATTTTGGTTCGCAACCACTTTCACAATCTGCGGCTCCTGCTTTTAGAGCAATTGCTTGGCGCAAGGATGCTTATCAACAACAATGACTACGGCACCGAATCTGAGCGTGTGTGGCAGCAATTTTTCCAGAGAGAGTTAGGTCCCGATTTTCGAGTATTACACGGAGGTCACATCTTGGATTATTCAGGCAACAATGCGAATGCACAGATTGATATCCTTATTGTTCCCAGCGACGCACATGTCATTGCACCAAGTGCTTCTGACGGCGGAAAAGTTAACGTTCTGTGTGATCAGGTTATTGCGGCGGTGATGGTCACATCCAATCTATCCGTTGCTAAGTTATCCGACGATTGGGAGAAGCTGAAACGAGTTTTCTGACTTATTCAAATTCACTGACGAGTTTCCTGACAGAAAGGAGCAAGCGTGGCCCCTCTGTTACATAGTTGCTGGCCAGTCAGGACCTTTACCAGCCCTCGAAACGCAGTGGTGCGAACTTGCAAATGCAGACAAACTATCACGCTTTGTTCCTCAAATCGTGATGTCGTTGGATTCCGGTTACATCTATTCCGGCGCCACATCTTGGCCACGCCCTAGGTATCCTGGAAATTACGTGAATCCTGACGAGGTTGCATCAGAGCAGGGCGTATATGCAGGCTTGGGAATCGCATGGATTCTGACTCAGATTAGAGCACGGTCGAAGCTCTTTCAGAATAAACCGGTTCGCTCAATTCAGCGTTTTGCGAAGCTGCTTAACGATGCATCGATGAAGTCTGCGAATCCGCCCCCTTGTCGCTTCGACACTTTCTTCAGTGTCCGCCCAATAGCTGGTATTCTATCTTGGGGCCACGATGGCTGCTGGGCGCACAATCGATTATTTCTGAAGTGCTTAAAGAAAGTCAGGCCCGATCTAAAGACTGTTTACGAATTTCATGTTTTTCAAGATGGGATTGATCTATCGAAAGTCAGAGAGCTGCAATGGAATGAGCAGTTCAACTTTCTAAGATTGTTTCGCTACCTTTGGCACGTGTCGTCAGGAGACCTTGTGGCACTGGAAGAATGGACAAGGCGGCCAGACTCCAATTCGTATTCAATGAGCTATGCGGTGTTCGATTCGACATCCGGAGACGAAGTCGTGCCTCCAGACGGGTGGCAGGAGGCGGCTAAAGTCAATATTCAGCAGGCGCTTGATGGTCTCCGACCGTGAGAAGGGCGGTGCAGGGATCACGCAGCGGCGTGCTGGCGCTGTTGGAAACGTTGCCAGGCTTTTTCGGCGAGCTTCGTGTGCTCTTTACTGCCTTGCAGGAGGCCTTCAATGCCGAGGTCGCAGTCCAAGGCTTCCCAATGCAAGGCATAGGGGCCGACTTCCATGTCGTTGCGTTCCTCGTCGGTGGCGAGCAGGAGGGTGGGATAGAAGGTGAGCGGAACGGTGAAGGTGGAGCCGTCGGCCAGTTCCACGGTTAGCCGTGTGGCGTCGATGCTGGCGGTTTTGATTTCACGCAAATAGCTGGTCATAGGACTGGTTTATGAAGGTTAGGTTCGTTTCAATCGTGCGCAAGATGTCGTTCATTTCCGCGTCGGCGAAGCCCCGGTTCCATGCGACTTCGATGCCATTCTCGACCCACACTTTGCATTCCATCCTTTCTCGAAAGACGTGGACATGCCGTCTTTCCCGCAGGTCGAAGCTGTAAAAGCTGATGCGCCATGGGATGTTCGGGATTTTGATGCGTGGCATGGGGGGGTGGAGGCTATCCGACGAAGGGACGGTTAGATGGTGAAAACGTCAGGCGACGAATTTGATGACGTTGCTCTTGGGGCCGAAGCCGCGGCTGTTTTTGCCCTCGACCCAGACGCTGTATTCGATGCCGGGTTCCAAGGGGGTGTTGGCGGTGAGGCTGACGGTGCTCGTGCTGCTGAGGCCGGCGGGTTCGATGGGGCCGCCGGGGACTTGGCGGAAGGCGGCCAGGGTGGTGGCGTGGGCGGGCAGGCCGGGCATGGTGAGGGTGCGGGCGGCGGGATCGAGGGTGGCGAGGCCGGGGGCTTCGGGTAGAGGCTGGGATTGGGCGTCACCGGGTTTGCGGCGGGGTTGCATATCGATCTTGGCGAGCTCGGGGGTGAATTCCCCGGCGTCGCTGGCGGAGCAGTAGGCGTGGCGGACGCGGCTGATGGCGGCTTCGAGGAGGTCGCGCGCAGTGTTGCGCTGGTCGATGAGGGTTTGCCGGGTGCCGCCGTTGGCGATGCCGTTGTTGGCGTCGTAAATGGCGAGCCAACTGGTGAGGCGGGCGATGAGGGTGGCGGGCCAGCGCAATTCGACGGGGAGGGTGGCCGGTGGGGTGGCGGCGATTTCGACGGCTTTGCGGGCGATCTGGCGGACGCGGCTGCCGTCTTTCAGGTCGCCGAGGGCTCCGCCGGGGAAGCCGTAGAGGGTGTAGGCGGCGGAGAGACTGTCGGGGGTGACGCTTTCGCTATCGACGCTGCCGAGAAAGCTGTTGCCGTTGCGGTCGAGGGCGGCGAGGCGTTCGTTGGCCTGGACGACGCGGCCGGCGGCACCGACGGCGTCGGAGGCGGCAAATTCGGCGGCGGCGTTGCGGCTGCGGCAATCGGCGAGGCGTGCGGTGAGCAGGCTGGCGAGGCTGGTGGAGAGGATGAATTCGTCGGGCGCGGTGCGCGCGGCGTTGACTTGGAGGATGAGGGCACCGGTTTGCAGGGCGTCGTAAGTAGGTTGGTCGGACATGGCTTTATGGGTTTCTATTTAGTGGGTTTGGTTTTTAGAGTGGAGTTTGGGTAAAATCAGCGGGGTGGCGTTCAGGGAACGGGTTTTCGGCGGGGTCGCCGAAAACAACACGCGAGTCGCGTGTGCTCCCCGGTCGGAGGGGCATGTTTCCCGGAGTGATGACGTGATTCCCGTTTGGGCGGCGGGATATTTCCCGTCGGATAACGCGTTTCCCAAAGTGGCGTCGCGATATTTCGTGCCAGGTATTGGGAAACCCGTGCGGGAGTGGCGATATGTCTGGTGCCGGAATGCGACTCCAGTTTGGGCGACGGCTTCCGGGACGCGGGAGAACGCCGTTCCAGAACGGGAATAACGTTCCCGGACGTGAAGAAACGTGGGTCCGAAACTGGAATCGCGATGTTTCGTAAGCGGGAACGTGGTTCCAGAACGGGGGAAGCGATGTGGGACGTCGGGGTTGGCAGGCGGAAGAGGCATGGCGCGTGGGAATAGGGGCGCGGCCAGTCTGCGAGTTGCCAGATTGGGAAAGCAACCGATTGACAGCGTCGTGTTTGTTTCCATGAAATCGAGAAAAGAGGAAAATGGTCCCTGTGACAATGCTTTAAGGGCACTTTCGCATACTTTTTCCGCAATAGCTTTGGGAGGGCGTCTTGCCCGACGCTTCCAGGGGTGTGCGAGGCAGGAAATGCCTCCCACTGCGGGAAGGATGCCCGCGCTCCTCCGGGACTTTTGTGATGCGGGCCTGGAAGCTTTGGGAAAACGGATTTCTCCTCGTCAGGATCTGGAGGGGGAGGTATCAAGACGGGCATGATCTCCCCAAAAATCGTTGGTCTCGTCGCTGGTGCTTTGGTGGTGGGCGGTGTGGTGGGACGGCTGACCGGGCCGCGCCCTCTCGATTCCAATGGAACTCCGATGTTGGAGAAATCGTGGTTTGGCTCATCGGTTCCCAGCCGTTTACAGGAGGCTAACAACGATCCGGGTTTGTCGCGTGCCATCGCGGATGTGACCCCGGGGCGCGAAAACATGAAGCAGGATCGCGTGTTGTCGCTTCTGGAGATCAGCCAGATGACGTCGTCGCGGAAGTTTGGGGAGAATGCGCGCCGTTTCGCACAGAGTCTGGATCGTCAGGGCGTGCTGGCGGCGTTGCAGCAGTTGGAAATTCTGCCCTTGAACAATGCGCACCGCTCGCTTTTGCACAATCTGGTTACTCGCCTGGTGGAGTTGAATCCGAAGGAAGCGATCCAGTATGTGAGTTTGCAGAAGAATCGGGAGACTCGCGATGGCTTGTATGGAGCGATCTCGAGTAGGTGGGCGGAGTCGGATTTGAATGCGGCGAAGGCGTGGGCCTTTGCTCTGCCGGAGGGCAATGGCCGACAGAATGCGATTTCTGGAGTGATCAGTGCTTTGGCCGACAAGGACCCGGATGCCGCGTTGAAGCTGGTGCTCTCGATGCCGAAACTAACAGGAGACGGATACAATTGGGCGTGGTCGGTTTTCGGAACGTTGACGAGTCGCAATCCGACGGATGCGGCCCGGCGCGCTGCGAGTCTGCCCGGTGGAGAATTTCGCCAGCAGGCGATCAGCGTGGTGGCGAGTAACTGGAGCAACACCGATCCGAAGGCGGCGGCAGCCTGGGCGGAGTCGCTCCCCGGAGGTAATCTCCAGCAGCAGGCGTTGCGAAACATTGTAGGCAACTGGGCGCGGACCGATCCGAATGCGGCGGCGGAATACGTGGGGAAATTTCCACCAGGCCAGGTGCAGCGTGAGATGGTCGGCAATCTCGCTTCGCAATGGGCGCAGCAGGATGCGGCTGCTGCTCTGGCCTGGGTGGAGAAGCTGCCACCGGGTAACACTCGGCAAAACGCCATGACCAGCACACTCTCGCAGTGGGCGCGGAACGAACCGCGCAAGGCGGCGGATTATGTGATGCAACTGCAGGGCGACAGTAAGTTTCAAAGTTATCTGCAATCGCTGACTTATAGCTGGGGCCGCAATGATCCGGCGGCGGCACTCACTTGGGCGAAGGCGCAGAATAACCCGGAAATAGAGAAAAGTTTCATTCCGAACCTGCTCGGCCAATGGGCGCAATTCGAGCCGGAAAAAGCCGCTGGGATGATCAATGCGATCCATAGCCCGGAAGGCCAGAAACAAGCCATCGAGCGGATTGCCAGCCAGTGGTCCGAGACGGAACCGGAAAAAGCTATTTCGTGGCTGACCCAGATGCCGGAGGGCGATTCGCGCGACAATGCACTGAGGAACGCTGTCTCTAACTGGACGCAGGACAACCCAGAAAACACCTCGGCCTGGCTAAACAAACTGCCCGCAGGAAAAACGAGAGACACGATGATAGCGACGTTCTCGGGGCACATCGCGGAGTTTGATCCGGCGACGGCGGCGACTTGGGCGACGTCCGTTTCCGATGACAACCAGCGCCGCAACGCGACGCAAAACGTTCTTTACACCTGGTCGCGCAACGACAAAGCGTCGGCCCAGCAGTGGCTCGCGCGACAGACGGGGCTGTCGAAACAGGACCTGAATTCGTTTCAGCAGCAGATCAACAACGTAAACCAGTGAGTTTTCTGCCCTGAAATAGGCGAAACCCGCTCAAAAGCACTGAAAACAAACCACTTTCCGGTTTTCCATAAATTATCTTTGACACTCCGGCGCGACTCGTTACCTTTCCGACTCGCCTTTAGAAAGACGGGAGTGGACCGCCCTGATCGTTTGACGCTTGCGAAAGCGGATTCGGTTGGGGTTTTTTACCCCCTCGTTCCGCTGGCGGATTACCAGCAACCAGCAATGGTTGTTTCACGCAACCAGCGATGGTTGTGCCACATACGCCCTCATAGCTCAGTTGGTAGAGCACATCCTTGGTAAGGATGAGGTCACCGGTTCAAGCCCGGTTGAGGGCTCCATATTCCATTTCATTTGAGTTTCACTCGAATGAAGTGTCGTCCACATTCGATTGAAACTCGGATGGAAAACGCGCCGGCAAATCGGCGACCAAGCAATTTGCAAACTCAACAACGTAAACACAACAACAACTATTAACTGACTTTCCAAGTAACACTTGGGAGACAATTCCATGGCCAAGGACAAATTCGACAGAAGTAAACCCCACGTTAACATCGGCACTATCGGCCACGTTGACCACGGCAAGACCACCCTCACCGCAGCAATCACCACGATTCTTTCCAAAAAAGGATTCGCGGAAGCTCGCAAATACGACGAAATCGACGCCGCTCCAGAAGAAAAAGAGCGCGGCATCACGATCAACACCGCTCACGTCGAGTATCAGACCGAGAAGCGTCACTACGCTCACGTCGATTGTCCCGGCCACGCCGATTATGTGAAAAACATGATCACCGGCGCCGCCCAGATGGACGGTGGTATCCTCGTTGTTTCCGCTGCTGACGGCCCGATGCCTCAGACTCGTGAGCACATTCTGCTCGCCCGTCAGGTCGGCGTTCCAGCTCTCGTCGTTTTCTTGAACAAGTGCGACATGGTGGACGATCCAGAGCTCCTCGAGCTCGTGGAAATGGAAGTCCGCGAACTCCTTTCCAGCTACGAATTTCCCGGCGACACCATCCCGGTTGTCAAAGGCAGCGCCACGAAGGCTCTCGCCGCTGGCGATCCGGCTGACCCAGCAGCCAAGTGCATCATGGATCTCATGGACGCTGTGGACGAATACATCCCGCTCCCAGAGCGCGCGATCGACATGCCGTTCCTGATGCCAATCGAAGACGTGTTCAACATTGAAGGTCGCGGCACTGTCGCCACCGGTCGTGTCGAGCGCGGCATCCTCAAGAAGATGGAAGAAGTCGAGATTGTGGGCATTAACCCAACGGCTAAGACCACAGTTACCGACATCGAAATGTTCCGCAAGCTCCTCGACGAGGCTCGTGCCGGTGACAACGTCGGCATCCTGCTTCGCGGCATCAAAAAGGAAAACATCGAACGCGGCCAGGTCATCGCCAAGCCAGGTTCAATCAAGCCTTACAAGAAATTCAAATCGGAGATCTACGTTCTCTCGAAAGAAGAAGGTGGCCGTCACACGCCATTCTTCTCGAACTACCGCCCGCAGTTCTACTTCCGCACCACGGACGTGACCGGCACCGTCAAGCTCCCTGAAGGAGTCGAGATGGTGATGCCTGGTGACAACGTGTCTGTTGAAATCGAGCTCATCACCCCGGTCGCCATGGAGAAAACTCTCCGCTTCGCTATCCGCGAAGGTGGCAAGACCGTCGGTGCAGGCCGTATCGCCGACATCATCACCGAATAATCAGTTTTTATTTCCCCGCCAACGGACTTAAACTCCGCTGGCGGGGATAAAACTTTACAGCGAATATACGGCAGTAGTTCAATTGGTAGAGCAGCGGTCTCCAAAACCGCGTGTTGGGGGTTCGAGTCCCTCCTGCCGTGCTCCGCTCCTCTTCCTTTCACTCCCCACTCTTTACGTTTTTTCCATGGCTAGTCCCACTAAGTTTATCAGCGAAGTTCGCACCGAACTCGCCAAAGCCTCATGGCCTTGGGACACCAAGGAAAAAGGCGCCAAGCGCTACAAAGAAATCATCGATTCCACTTCGGTCACCGTTATCGGCATCCTTCTTCTCAGTGCTTTCATCGCGTTCTGGGATTTAATTTTGAACACAATTTTTGGCTGGCTGACCAAGTAAAATCACCCTCTTTTCCCTACCTTTTCATGGCTCTCGCTATCGCACCCAAAGATCAGTGGTATGCCGTCCAAGTGCTTTCCGGACAGGAAAACAAAGTGGCCGACAACCTCAATAAACGCATTAAAACCGACGAAATGAGCGACCTCATTTACGAGATCCTCGTCCCGACCGAACGCGTTTCCGAGATCAAGCGCGGCAAAAAAACCGAGACTACCCGCAAGCTGATGCCCGGTTACGTGATCGCCAATATGCATTTGCTCGACGAAAACAACCAACTCGTCGCCCGCACTTGGTATTTCATTCGCGAAACTACTGGAGTGATTGGTTTCGCCGGAAACAAAGATCGCCCTCTTCCCATCTCGACCAAAGACGTTGAGAACATTCTTTCCCAAGCCCGCGCAGCAGACGAAAAGGTCAAACCAAAGGTCAGTTTCGAGATCGGCGAATCTGTCAAAGTCGCAGACGGTCCCTTCCAAAACCAGGCTGGTATCGTTGAAGAAATCGACCCAGAGCGCGGCAAGATTCGTGTTTCCGTCAGCATCTTCGGTCGCTCCACTCCCGTGGAACTCGAATACTGGCAAGTCGAACGGGCCTAATAACAGTGAAACTCCGCTCTTTTTCAGTCCAACACATTTTACGCACAAAACCCAACTCGGAAAAACTACTCTGACGTCTCATCGGAGTTGCATTCCACTTATCTAATCTAACATGGCAAAAGAAGTCGTCGGTCAAATTAAACTCCAAATTCCCGCTGGTGCGGCCAACCCCGCTCCTCCCGTCGGTCCCGCCCTCGGTCAGCAAGGCGTCAACATCATGGCGTTCTGCAAAGAATTCAACGCCGCCACCCAAAAACAATCAGGAGACATCCTCCCGGTGGTCATCACGGTCTATAAGGACAAATCCTTCACATTCATCACAAAAAGCCCGCCCGCTGGCGTGCTCTTGAAGAAAGCGGCCAATATTGCCTCCGGTTCCAAGGAGCCGAACAAGGTCAAAGTGGCCAAGCTTACCAAGAAGCAGGTCATGGACATCGTGAAGATCAAATCCAAGGATCTCAATGCCCGCACGGAGGAGGCTGGTTTTCGTATCATTGCCGGAACCGCCCGCCAAATGGGCATCGAGATCGAAGGTTAATTTTCCTTACATCCATGTGCCTCTGTTGGCACTGACTAAAAGCCGGAATCCGAAAGGGTTCTGGCTTTTTCGTTTTCGGTAATTCTCGACATGATTGGCTTGGTATTTGCTTATTTGATTCTCATAACTGATTTTCTTGGCATCAAAACCAAGGCCAAAACGTAAACTGGCTAGAAGTCCTGTGCAAAACAGGGGACCTGCTAGAATCCATGCTTCTGCCAGCGAAGGCGAAAATGGCGGTCCTTGTGATCGTCATTTTTGCTTTCTGGCAGGCGTGCGGTAATCTGCCTGCCATGCACGACGAATACGCCGAGAAATTGACGCCCGAACAATACCGTGTGGCTCGCCAGGGAGGCACCGAGCCGCCATTCCGCAATGCGTATTGGGATAATAAAATGCCGGGCAAATATTATTGCGTGGCATGTGGCGAATTGCTTTTTGATTCTTCCGCCAAATACGACTCCGGCACCGGCTGGCCCAGTTTTTATGCGCCAGCTAGTGAGTCGAGTGTAAGTGAGATCGTGGATCGCACGCATGGCATGAGTCGCACCGAATCCGTTTGCGCCAAATGTGGGAGTCATCTGGGGCACGTTTTTGACGATGGTCCCGCACCGACTGGTCTTCGTTATTGCATGAACTCCGCCTCGCTTCAGTTCGAACCGGAGAAGTAGTCGAGAGCTGGCGATTCTTCGCCATCTTTCATGACGCAAAATTACGTGACGGAAGCATTGCAAGTTTTCGGATAATCCGCTTTGCTCTGCCGAACAATTTTCCTAAAGATGTCTTTGCCTTTGATCGTCTGCGCTGATAAAATTCTCCAGAGATAAGTTTTCCTAATACTTTTACCTTTTTTCTCACTCTCGAAAACGCATGAACAACCCAGCGAACGAAGCCGCATTAGCCGGCGGCCCCTCTCACTCAGTCGGACACGACCACTCTCACGACGAACATGGAGGGCATGAGCATCATGAGTTGAGTTTTATCTCGAAATACATCTTCTCGCTCGATCATAAAGTCATCGGGATTCAGTATTTAATCACAGGGCTGCTGTTTTTACTCCTCGGTTTTTTGCTGATGATGCTTATGCGCTGGCAACTCGCGCACAACGGCATTCCCATTCCAGTGATTGGCAAATGGCTCGGTTATAGAATTGGCGAGGCTTTTATGACGCCAGACGGAGCCATGAAGCCCGATTTTTATAATTCCATGGGCGCGATGCATGGCACGATCATGGTTTTCCTCGGCGTGGTGCCGATCGCATTCGGTGCCTTTGGAAACTATCTCGTTCCGCTGCAAATCGGTGCGCCCGATATGAGTTTCCCGAAGATGAACATGATGAGCTTCTGGTTGGGCTTTATCGGTGGCGTGATCATGCTGGCGAGCTTTTTCGTTCCCGGCGGACCGGCCAAGAGCGGATGGACTTCGTATCCGCCACTGTCGATCATTGCGGATCATCCAGGAATGCTCGGTATTCAACAGGGCTGGCCCGTGCTCTTCACCGGGCAAACAATGTGGATTTTGTCGATGGTGTTTCTGATTACCTCCTCGCTTTTCGGCTCGATCAACATCATTACAACGGTCATCCAACTCCGCGCTCCGGGCATGAGCTGGATGCGTCTCCCGATCCTCGTTTGGGTGCAATTTATTACCGCTTATCTGTTGCTCTTGGCTTTCCCTCCGCTGGAATCTGCTGCCATTATGCAGCTGATGGACCGCGTGTTCGAGTCCAGCCTCTTTTCTCCTAATGGACTGATCGTGAACGGTCTGCCTTTTCCGAGAAGTGGTGGCGGAAGCACTCTCCTTTGGCAGCATCTTTTCTGGTTCTTGGCGCACCCTGAAGTCTATGTTCTCATCCTTCCCGCACTCGGAATCATTTCAGAAATCATTGCCAACAACACCCGCAAGCCATTGTGGAGCTACAAGGCCGTCGTTTTTTCCGCCATCGGAGTTGGAATTTTATCGTTTATGGTTTGGGCGCACCATATGTATCTGACGGGGATGGGTCAGAAAGTGGCCTCTTTCTTCCAAACGACCACCGTGATGATCTCGGTGCCCTCCGTCGTGATCGTGACGGCTCTTTTAATGTCACTCTGGGGCGGCTCCATTCGCTTCAACACACCGATGTGTTTTGCCTGCGGATTCATTCCTATGTTCGGCATCGGCGGTTTAACCGGCATCCCATTGGCCTTTAACTCAATCGCACTACAGCTCCACGACACTTATTACGTGATTGGCCACTTCCATTACGTCGTTGCTCCAGGAACGATCTTCGCGCTCTTTGCAGGAGTCTATTTTTGGTATCCCAAAGTCACCGGGCGCAAAATGAGCGAATTCTGGGGTAAAATTCATTTCTTCGGCTCCATCATCTGCATGAATGGAATCTTCATGCCGATGTTTCTCCAAGGCATGGGAGGCATGCATCGCCGCTGGTATGATGGCGGCGCTACTTACGAACTCGCCAAGCCACTGCTCCATTTCAACAATGCGATTTGGTGGGCCGCGGTTGGTCTACTCGTGTTCCAAGTTCCCTTTATTTTCAACTTTGTCTTGAGTGTTTTCTACGGCAAAAGAGTCGGCGATAACCCATGGGACGCGACCACACTCGAATGGAACACGCCCACACCTCCCCCTCACGGCAATTTCCTCAAGCCGGTCGCAGTTTATCGTGGCCCAAACGAATACAGCGTTCCCGGCGCTCCCCGCGATTTCTCCCCGCAATGGGAGCCCAACATTTAATTAGCAGCCTTTTACCTTAACTCGTAGTATTTCATGGAAATTCCTTACACGGTCAGCGCCCGGCCAGACACCGGTTTATACAGTGGAAAGATTGGCATCTGGCTCTTTCTCGCCTCGGAAGTCATGCTCTTTGGCGGCCTTTTTTCCGCCTATCTTTTTCTTCGCATGGGAGCAGAACCCGGCATGTGGCCGCATGGCTTGCTCAATGTTCCCATCGGTACCGCCAACACCTTCATCCTCATTGCCTCTTCGGTGACGGTCGTAATGTCTTGGGCAGCCTTAAAAATGCGGAAGTTCAATCAATATCGCCTCTGGATGGCGCTGACAATTCTGCTGGGAACGGTCTTCTTGGTCATTAAATTGGGCTATGAATATCCACAGAAGTTTGAGCACTTCGGCGCTTACATCAAGCCTGAGGCACTGGCCAAGTACGAGCCTTATCTTGGAAACAACTATCTTGCTGGGAGAGGCTTGCCGCCACGTTCCGAGATCACCGGACATCTCCACAAGGAGACGGCAGATTTGTATGAAATCGTCGTCGATGCCGTCAACGCGGAGCCGACGAATCCGAAGAACGATTACCCGTCCTTCATCCAGCAACCCCGCAGTGAGAAGGAAGTCACTGTGGAAAAAACTGACGTTCGCTGGGCCAGCGTTTTTTCTCCGAAGCACAGCTCGTTCTTCGCGGTTTACTTCACGATCACCGGTTTGCACGCGCTGCACATTGTTGGTGGTTTGATCGTCTTCATATATTTCCTCGGCCCAGGTGCTGCCCTTTATAAAACCAACCCGGAATATCTTACCAACCGCGTCGAGTGTGCCGGCTTATTCTGGCACTTTGTGGACTTGGTCTGGATTTTTGCCTTTCCCCTGTTTTACCTTTTATAAACTATGTCTGCACCTCATTCGGAAAATCAAGAACTCGCCACCAAGCAAACTGAGGAAGTCCACGTCGGCCTTTACGTTAAAGTCGGCTTAATGTCGGTCGTTTTCACCTGCCTGACGGTGGCCTTTTCCTTTGTGAGCCATGGCAATGTGCTCGTCGCCTTGCTTTTGGCGGGTTGCAACGCCGCGATGATCGTCTGGTATACAATGCATTTGAGGTCCGAGAAAGAATCAGTTTACCGTTCGCTTTTCCTATCGCTGTTCTTTTTTGCAGACTTGATTTTGGTCACACTGCTGGCTTTTGAGGATCGTATACATTTATAAGTCATGTCGCTGAAAGCATTCCACTTCCTGTTCATCATTCTGGCGATTATTCTCAGTATCGTCTGCTCCCTGATCGGCTGGGTTTCCTACCGCAATAGCATGGAAGTGGCGGCACTTGCATTTGGCCTAGGTTTCTTCGCCCTCACAGTCACCATGATTTTTTATAGTGTCTGGTTTTTCAAAAAATCGCGTAATATCATTATTTGATATGATTTTCTCGAACTGCAAATCCATTTTCGCCGTCCTCGGCTGGCTGGCCATGAATGCCAGTTTGCAGGCCTGTCCGGTGTGTTTTGCCGCACCCGAATCCCCCGAATCCCGCGGCATGACCCTGGCTATTCTGTTTTTGCTCGGCACTATCGGCATCGTTCTATGCGGCGTCGCCAGTTTCGTCATTTACTTAGTTGCTAGGCAAAAAGAACCTCATCCACCGGCTGAACTCTTCATGGAAGAACAGTCCATTTATCCCTAATCCATAGCTATGTTTCTCGCTCTTATTAACGAATTAATGGGTATACCACAGGCCGCATCGGAGCATGCGCCCCTGATCGACAACATGCTGGAAATGGCCCACTGGCTGATGGCGGTACTCTTCGTGGGCTGGTTCACTTTCTTCACCTACGTCCTTTTCCGGTTCCATAAATCCCGCAACCCGAAGGCAAATTACCATGGGGTAAAAACCAAAATCTCGACTCATATCGAAGTCTCTGTCGTCTTGGTCGAAGCCGTGCTTCTACTCGGTTTCGCCTTGCCCATCTGGTCCTCTCGCGTAAATGAATTTCCTAAAAAAGGCGCGACGATGGTGCGCGTTTACGGACAGCAATTTGCTTGGAACTTCTGGTATCCCGGCGCCGACGGTGTCTATGGCAATCGAAATATGCAACTCATCGGAGCCGCTAATCCGTTGGGTATCGATAAGAATGACCCTGCAGCCAAAGACGACATTGTGACTACCGGCACTATGCAACTCCCTGTTGATCGTCCAGTGATCGTCGAAGTATCGTCCAAGGATGTCATCCATAATTTTGCGATGCCGAACATGCGCATTGCTCACGATGCGATCCCCGGCCAATTGATTCCGATCTGGTTTACACCCAACAAAGAGGGCGAATACGAGGTGATTTGCGGACAGCTTTGCGGTTCCGGACACTATTCCATGAAGGCAACGGTGACGGTCGAATCACAAGCCGATTTCGACAGCTGGATTCAAGCCGCCGTGCCGAAACTCCCCGTGTCGGCTCAAATTCGCAGCCTCTCCCCGACGACCGCGGCGGTTTCCACGGATAAACCAGCGACGCTCTGATTTCTGCCTTCGCTCGGCAGTTCGTGATGGATCGTCGTTAAGTTCTGAATGAATCTAAAACTTCTCCATCGCTTCAGCTTACTGCTGGCCGTGGCCACTTTCATGTTGATCTGCTCCGGCGGACTCGTCACCAGCAAAGGCGTCGGCATGTCTGTGCCCGACTGGCCAACGACCTACGGTTACAACATGTTCCTTTTTCCGTTTTCTAAATGGGTCGGGGGAATTTTTCACGAACATTTGCACCGGTTGATCGCGTCCACGGTCGGGTTTCTCACCGTCACCCTCTGCGTCTGGCTGTGGATTTCTGAAAAACGCGCCTGGCTGAAGCATGTTGGAAACCTCGCGGTCTTCGCCGTCATTTTGCAAGGCATTCTTGGCGGACTTCGGGTCAGTCTGATGCGCGACCAAATAGGGATTTTCCACGGTTGCCTGGCCCAGTCGTTTCTTTTGCTAACCAGTTTCATTGCCTTGGCCACGTCGAACTGGTGGAAAACCTCCAGCCTCGCCAGCGATCCCTCGAAAAGTTTTGCCCGAATCGGCCTTTTGCTTACGAGTTTGATCTTCATCAATATGGCCGTCGCAGCGACGATGCGGCATTCCCACACGGGCCTGTCGATTCCCGATTTTCCTACCGCTTACGGCCGCGTTCTACCGCCGCTTGATCCAGCGAGCCTAGAGGAAATCAACAACGCCCGAATCGCCCGTAATATCCCTGAGACCTCCGCCACCCTCATAGCCCTCCAGTTTATCCACCGACTCATTGCCTATTTTCTCGCTGTGGCCGTGCTCTGGTTCAGTTTCAGTCTTTTCAGGGCGGGCGGCGTGCTTAAAAAATGGGTGCTACTCCTGCCGTTCCTCATCACCATTCAAATCACCCTCGGTGCGTGGACCATCTGGAGTAACAAAGCCGCCGACATCGCCACGGCCCACGTTGCCATGGGAGCCACCATTTTTATTCTGAGCGGTCTTATCACGATCATTGGCTATCGTGCGCGTCGTGATACTTCAAACATGGCCGCCATACGCAAGTTGGTTGAAACTCCCTCCAACCTAGCGGAAATAGCTGGATGAACGCACTCCCGGCAGACCCTGATGCTGCGGCGGTGGCCCAGACGCGCCGTTCCATGGCGGCGCTCATCTCCGATCTCGTCAAGGCGCGGCTGACTTTCCTCGTACTCGTCACCACGCTCGTCGGCTTTTGCATGGGACTTGGACGCGGCCCGGTCAATTATTGGTTGCTGTTGAACTGCATGCTTGGCACCGCTCTTTCCGCAGCCGGAGCCGCCGCGCTTAACCAACTCATCGAGCGCGATGCCGACGCCAGGATGCGCCGCACCCGCACCCGTCCGCTGCCCACCGGCGAAATGACTCCGCAGACAGCGGCCGTCATAGGCATCCTCGGCTCCGTCATCGGAGTTGGACTATTATGGGTCGCCGTGAATCCCCTCGCCGCCTGGGTTTCCATCGCCACGATTTTTTCTTACGTCGCGCTTTACACGCCGTTGAAAAAAATTAGCAGTCTAAACACCCTTGTCGGTGCCATTCCTGGAGCGCTTCCGCCTGTCATCGGCTACGCCGCCACGGCCAATCGCCTGGATGCGGTCGCCGTCACGTTGTTCGTCATCCTCTTTCTCTGGCAGCTCCCCCATTTCCTCGCCATCTCGTGGCTGTATCGGGAGGATTATTTGCAGGGCGGCTTTATCATGATTTCCGGACGCGACATTTCAGGCCGCGAAACTGCCTGGAAAGCCTGCGCCTACACAGTGCTCCTCATCGCCTCGACCACGCTGCCTTGGTTCCTGAAAATCAACAACGTCGTCTCGTTGGTCGGTGTACTCGTACTCGGACTCTGCTTCCTTTATTGCGCGTTTCGATTCCAATGGGCACGCAACGCCACCACCGCGCGCCGACTTTTTTTCGCTTCCATTATTTACCTGCCGATTCTGCTAGGGCTCCTCGTTTTCACCCGCCGCTAACTTCCATGAAAATACGCTCCTACTGGATCTTCTTCATCGCCTCGGCGATCTGCGTCGGCGGCTTCACCGGCTATCTCGCTTACAACGAATTCCAGCACAACAAAACCGTCGCCCCCGTAGTGGCCTTCGAACGTTCCCTGCCCGCCTTTTCCTTCGCGGCGCACAACGGCACCACCGTCTCGAAAACCGAGCTACTTGGCAAAGTCTGGATCGCCGATTTCATCTTTACCAGCTGCCCCGGTCCTTGTTTGAAAATGAGCTCCGAAATGCGCGAAATTCAGAGCCGACTTTCAGGAAACTCTGACGTTCGTTTTGTGTCCTTCACCGTCAATCCCGAGATCGACACGCCTCCGGTTTTGGCGAAATACGCCGAGAAATTTAGTGCAGGCCCCAACTGGCTTTTCCTCACCGGCACGAAGCTAGCACTCTACGACCTCGCGGAAAAAGGCTTCCTCCTCAGCGCCGTGGACACCGGCGATGGCAGCGGGAAACTGGAAGATAAATTCATCCACGACACCAAGTTTGCCGTCGTGGACAAAAACGGAGTGATTCGCACCTACATCAACGGGACTGATGATGATGCGGCGACCAAAGTGGTAGCAGCCGTGGAACACTATCTGACCTCGCCGAACTAGATGAATGTTTACGACTTGCCGCCGATCAACGCCTCGCTGAATGCCGCCAGCACTGTTTTCATCGCACTCGGCTGGTGGTTCATTCAGCGCGAACGTAAGCCGCAGCACATCGCTTGCATGGTCACAGCGCTACTCACATCAGCGGCGTTTCTAACCTGCTACCTCATCTACCACTTCCATGCGCATAGCATTCGCTTCACCTATCCCGGCCCGATTAAAATCGTCTATTACGTGCTCCTGCTTACCCACGTTGTTCTGGCCATCGGGATTGTGCCGTTGATCTTGATGACCGTCATTCCGGCACTGCGCGCAAAATTTGATAAACACCGGCGCATGGGTCGCATCACCATGCCGCTCTGGCTCTACGTTTCCGTCACCGGCGTCATTGTTTACTTCATGCTCTACCAATGGTACCCGGCGGACGAAGTGCTCAAACGCCGCGCCCTGCAAACCGCCCAGCAGCAGTGAAAAAACTCGCCCTCCTTCTCACGGTCTGTCTCGCCGGTTGCGAGGATCGCGAGATTAAAACCTACACTATCGCCAAAGAGGTGGAGTCCGCACCTCAGCTTCCCGCCCCGACCTCCATTGGAATGAAACCCCATTGGAAAACGCCCGCCGGTTGGAAAGAACTCCCGCCTTCCGGCATGCGCGCGGCCAGTTTCACCGTGGAAAATTCCAAGGTCGATGTCTCGATCGTTATCTTCCCTGGAACCGCCGGTGGATTACTCTCTAACTTAAATCGCTGGCGCACTCAGATGGGACTTCCAGTGATATCATCCGAGTCCGAGATAGTCACAACTTCTGTGAATGGACAACCCGTCCAGATCGTCGAACTCACTTCGACCACCGAGGACAAGGCGATGTTAGGAGCCATCTATTTGCGCGACGACCAAAGCTGGTTTCTCAAGCTCACCGGCGACAAGGCGTCCGTGGTCGAGCAGAAAGCCAGCTTCGAGACACTGGCCAATTCATTCGAGTTTCCGTCGAATCACAAATCCACCAACGATGGTTAGAAAACTTCTACTGCCATTCACCTCGCTCAAGCTCACCATCGTGTGCTTTGCCTTCGCGATGTTGCTGGTCTTCTTTGGCACCATCGAGCAAGTCCACCTCGGCATCTACGGCGCGCAGAAAAAATACTTCGAAAGCTTCTTCGTCATGTGGGGCCTGCCCGGTTCCATGCGGCAAATTCCCGTGCTGCCCGGCGGCTATTTGCTGGGCGGCGTTACACTGCTCAATCTCCTCGCCGCGCAAGCCGTGCGCTTCAAGTTCTCTTGGAAAAAGTCTGGGATCTACTTTCTCCATCTGGGTGTGATCCTGCTTTTGCTGGGACAACTTTTCACGAGTCTTTTTGCCAAGGAAGCGCAGATGCGGCTCGATGAGGGGCAGTCGAAAAGCTACTCCGAGTCCTTCACCGAAAAGGAGCTTGTCCTCACCGACACATCGGACTCCAAGTCGGATCGCGTGCTTAGTGTTCCAGAAGGTTTGCTAACCTCACGCACGCCGATCACGCATCCGTCGCTGCCATTTCGCATTGAGGTCACTCAATATTTCCGCAACTCGACTGCGGTCGCGAAGGACCAAGTTTCTTCACCTAACATTCCGCGCATGGAAGTTGGTCCCATGGCCGTGCTCGTTCCCATTGCGCTCGCCACCACCTCGGAGCAACCGAACGCTCCAAGTGCAGAAGTGAAAATCATCACGCCCAATCAGACGCAGACCTTCGTTCTTTCCGAGCGTTTGCGTTCGCCGAAGACCTTCACCGTTGATGGAAAAGTTTGGCGCATCGACTTGCGGGCCCGACGTTTCTACAAGGCATTTTCCATCACGCTAAACGACTTCACCCATAAGATTTACGTTGGAACTGAAATACCTAAAGATTTCTCAAGCAGTGTTAGCATCAATAATCCTGTCACCGGCGAAAAACGCGACGCGCTCATCTACATGAACCACCCGCTGCGCTACGCGGGCAACACCTACTACCAGCTCGCCTTCGACAACAACGACACCACCAGCATCCTGCAAGTCGTCCGCAACCCGAGCTGGCTCCTGCCCTACATTGCCTGCACTCTGGTCGGGCTCGGATTGTTAGTCCAGTTCTCGATCCATCTGGTGAACTTCTCGCGCAAACGGAGGACGTCATGAAACGCTGGCTCCCGCACATTCTCCTAGCCATCGGCGTCCTCATCGCCGTCGCCGCGCTCCGGCCCCCGAAAAACACAGACGAGTTTCATCGCAATGAGTTCGGAAGATTGCCCGTGTTAGTCGGCGGACGCGTCAAGCCGATGGACACCCTCGCCCGTACCTCGCTGTTGGCGATCAGCGGCAAACAAATCGTCCGCCACGGCCAGGAAACCACTCCCGCCCTCAACTGGCTGATGGATACCTTGATGCGGCCCGAGCGCTCCGATCAGCTCCCCGTTTTCTCCATTACGAACCCCGACGTGCGCGATCTTTTTGGCTGGCGCGACGATTCCAAAAAGATGTTTTCCTTCGCCGACCTCAAATCCAATCTCGGCAAAATCGAGGAACAATCCGCGCTCGCCAGTAAAATGGAAGCCGCCCAGCGAATGCCGTTTCAGCGAGAGATCTTGAAGCTACGCGAACGGCTGCTTCTCTATCTACGCCTGAAGAACGCCATTCAAATGGAGGACAGCCCCGACTTCGGACGCGAGCTGGCCGACTTCAAAAACATTCTCGCGCCCGGACTCGCCGCGATGGACGCCGAGAAAGCGGGTAAGCCGCTCGACGACACCCAGCGCGCCGCCTTTGCCAAGCTTCTCGACTTTGCCCAGCGCCATCAACGCCTCGCGCAAGCCGCCTACGTTTCCGCCATTCCGCGCACGCCCGGCGACGCCACCGCGCACGACTGGCAACACATCGGTGAGGCGCTCGCCACCGTCATTCAAGGCGGCGAGATTGATCCTTCGATTCAAAACTACGCCAGCATCATCTCCGCTTATCGCGCGGAAAAGCCAATCGAGTTCAATACGATCCTGGCGAAACAAACCGCGCTTATCGCCCACGATTACGCCGCCGCCACACGCAAGACCGGATTCGAGACTTTCTTTAACCAGCTCCAGCCATTCTATCTCGCGATGGAACTCTATGTTCTCATATTCATCTTAGCATTCATCTCCTGGCTAGTCTGGCCGCAGGAAATCGGACGCGGCGCTTACTGGCTGCTATTACTAACCTTCTGCATCCACACCTTCGGCCTCATCGCCCGCATGTGGCTGCAAGGCCGCCCGCCGGTGACTAACCTCTACTCCAGTGCGATCTTCGTCGGCTGGGGCGCAGTGCTGCTGTGTCTCATCCTCGAAAAAATCAACCGCAACGCCATCGGCTCCATCGTGGCCGCCGCGATGGGATTCGTCACGCTGCTCATAGCGCACCATCTTTCCGTCGATGGCGATACTATGGAAATGTTGCGCGCAGTGCTCGATACTAACATCTGGCTGGCGACCCATGTCGTGGTCGTCACGCTCGGCTACTCGGCCACCTTCCTTGCGGGCTTCCTAGCCATCGTCTTCATTTTGCGCGGCGTTTTCACCCGGTCGCTCGACAAACCAATGCTGAAATCCGGCGCGACGATGGTCTATGGCATCGTCTGTTTTGCCACCTTGTTTAGCTTCGTCGGCACCATCCTCGGCGGCATCTGGGCCGATCAAAGTTGGGGACGATTCTGGGGATGGGACCCGAAGGAAAACGGCGCTCTCCTCATCGTCATCTGGAACGCCCTCATCCTCCACGCCCGCTGGGGCGGCCTCATCCGCGAGCGCGGGCTGATGATCCTCGCCGTGGCCGGAAACATCGTTACGAGCTTCAGTTGGTTCGGTGTGAATATGTTAGGAGTCGGGTTGCATTCCTATGGCTTCATGGACGCCGCCTTTAAGTGGCTGATCTATTTTGATTTGAGTCAGATCGCACTCATCGCCATCGCTCTGCTACCAGTGAAATCCTGGCGCTCTTTCTCAAAAGCAGCTGCGGCCTCTCTCTCTTAAGTCTGCTCAACTATTCCGACGGCTACTTTTGCAGCAAAGTCTCGTGGGCGGCATTTTCCGCCGTGCTCCATGGACCGTTCGCTTGGGTGAACCTTTTTTTTGAGAGGATTGCCATTCCAAAAACCGTTTGAGCGGCGCGCTTTTCTAATATGGAATAATAACGATCCGCTGTCTTGTCGTCGCCGCCTTGCACCCAGTTACCCGCCGAATTTAACACGTCTGCTAATTCTTCGGAGTTGTCCTCCATCAACCCCGCTGCACGCATGGCCAAGGCTCCCGCGATGATTCGATAGTGGAAACGGATTTCCGGCGAAACCTGATTTTTTGCGAGACGCTTGAGTTCTTCTCGTGTGGGCTTCAGCACGAGAGGTCTCTCGGTTCGTCGCTCCTCTCCAGCTTCGTAGATGGAATCGATATAATGTCCCGCCTTTCGCTCTGCAGCTATTTCAGGAGAAGCAAAGGAACCTTCGCTAACAAATCCGTCCGGCGTTCCCTCTGTGCCCATGATTTCCATGCCGTCGTATCGCGCGATCCATGCCGCCTTGAACCACGCATGGGCACGCTCCGATTTACTAAGTGTCTTGTTTGCCCCGTCAGCTAGCGACTGAGCGTAAACCGCCAGAACTTTATTATAAGGCGGCGGAAGATAGGCGGCAGCTTCCTGATAGCGATCTTCCCGCACCAACCGCCTTCCCAGCAAGTAACGCAGTCGCGAGTTGGATTCTGCGGCTGGTTGCGCATCCACATAGGATTTAAGTTCGTCAGCGGTGAGAATGCGCTCTGCCACAAAAGCCGCGTCCTCCCAGAGTCCACCTTCGTGGAGGGCATTTAGTGCGGGAACAAACTTCGACTGGAGCAAATATAATGCACCTAGATCCCCGCTGGCCGACTGTGGCATCGACCAGACGGACTCCTCATTCCACCTGCCAAACGCGTCATTGGTTTCGTCAGAGCTTGCAGTCCGAATAGCGCTCCAAGCTACGCCCATGCTCTGGGTCGCTTCCTCCAATTTTCCTTCGCGGCGCAATAGTTTCGCCGCCAGCCACAAGGAGGCCGGCGATGGTATCTTCACTTTTTCCAACCAGCCGCGCGCTTCCTTATAGCTGCCCTTCGTGTAGGCAACCCATCCTAAATACTCCGCGTCTTCCACTACCTCGACACCTGTTTTTTTGATAATGGACAGCCATCTAGTGCAACGGCTGGTGGACTCTTCGGCCAGTCGAGTTCCATAGCAATCTGGCCCGGACTCAGTGGCGAGGATGTGCGCAGTGACGAGGCGACGCAGAAGAGGATCGCGTGCCGCTGCTTCCAATCTAACCATGGCTCTGGCATTTTCGGCCTGCTTCTTTTCCGCCGTCCACGATTCGCGCTCTTCGGGTTCGGCGCCGTAGTTAAGCATGCCTTCCACCGGCAACCGATCTGGAATGAGCGCTTTCAGCGAGATAATCGCACTACGATCGCCCAGAGCGAATTGAGTGAGATAAAGAGGGGCGGCCTTTTCGGGATGATCTTGCTTCCATTCGCCTCGCGCCTCCCATCCGTAGCTATCGGCCGCCATCCCCAACGCATCTGCAAATCCACCTTTGGCTAGCTTACGAGTCTCTTGAAACCACCGCACCGCTTCTGGATTGTTCATCTTTAAAGCGGTCTTTCCTAACATGAAAGTCGCCCAAACTGTGCGGTAATGCCGTTCCGACTCAGGACGTTGCAGCAGAGCTAACCAATCCGTTTTTGCCTCCTCCCACTTTTGCTGGCGATAAGCTAGAGCTCCCCGGTGGTAATCAGAAAACTCCGAGGCAAATTCCTCCGACAGCGCGGCTGGAACAGGTGTGGCGAAAATGGCGTCGCGAGCCTCCGCATTTTGTCGTTTGGCCTCATCAAGATTCGCTGGAACGATGCGCCCCTCCTTCAACGCTGCAGCGAAATCCGCCAGATCGGCATCCCTCGTCGTAGGAGACACCGCAGCGGCAGGCAGGATGTTTCCGTTCTCATCTACTGGCACAATCCCATGCCATGTCTCGGTGGGTTTAAAGTCCTGCGCGAGACGTTTTACTTCCAACTCCCAATAAAATTCCGGCGTTGCATCCACACTTTTGCCGCCTTGGTCGAGGAACAAATTACTCCCGTAGAAACCGGTCGCCGCAGCGTGGCCGATCAGCAAAACCAGAGAGCCGCTAGCGAACCATCTCCACGGCGATCTGCGTTGGTGGAGATGGATCATAACGAAGCCATCCTATAGGTCGGCGACTGCCGGGAGACAACGTCAAATCTCTTTTCGCAGGAGTAAAAATTGCCCGCTTCTTTTCTAGACGCAAAGTCCAATCAGGTTGCGCATCGGAAGCGGCCAGCCTTCCACCCACCCAACTCACCGCAACAGACCGATCGAGCGTTCCATCGGCCTCGCCGATATTTTCCAGAAATAAATCCACGGGATTCGTACCCGTCTGTCGAACCACCATCTGAGGAAGCGGAGCGCGTCCTTCCATGACCGCGCGCAATGTGGGCCAGCGCCAGTTCCGCGCATCCCCTGCAGAAGGCAGCCGATACCAGACTAACTCGCGCAGCTCTGCCAGGCGCGAAACCCTCCACTCCCGGACCAAGCTGGCCAATGCCGCAGCATCACTCCGAAACTCCAACACCCGCGTCCCCGGCGGCCAGCTAGGTGATATGCCATCCATCAGCACCCCGAGCAATCGCCCGTGTGCATCGTAACCCGCCAAGCAACGATACGTGGGCAAAGCAACGGAAAATGGCACATGCAAACTCGCGGCTTGCGCCACCCACCGACGTGCCATTTGCGGATCGCAGAGCGCGGTGCCATTGCCGACCAGCGGCACCGAATGCACCTGTAAAACATAGCCGTCCACCTCCCGAATCAGCTTCGCAAATTCCCCTTCTTCCAGCCACGCCGGCAAAGTCGTTATCACCAGCCGCACTCCAGGCAACGCCGTGCGCAGCGTCCGCAACCAGACGCGATAGCCCGCCAGTTTCTTTTGCGCACAGTCGAAATCGAGCTGCAACTCCGCCACCGCAATCCCCCGGCTACTAGCTTCAGCCAGTAAGTTTCTCGCCCCTGCGATCACTCCCTTGATAGGCGCGTCGCTCACATTCAAGCTTCCCGCGAAAGGTGCCACGCGCAGAGCGAGCGAGACTGGTTTTCTCAATCGAGCCACCGCAGACCAATCCACCGCCGCCGTTTTCACCCTCGGCAGCACCCCATCCCAGACCATCTCGCCGCCCAGAATAATCAATCCATCCAAGCTTCTGTCGCCCTCAAACGCGGCATCGATCACCCCCGTGTTCCAAGTTCGTTGCCACAGATAACCTCTCTGCAAAAGCGGCCCAGTCGCCGAAGACCGAGAGCTGACACTTGCATAAAATGCGAGAACCCCAATCACACCCGCCAGCAGCGCGAGAACTCCATGGATCCATCGCCCAGCTGGCATCGTCCCCATCTCTCCGGCCGCTACTTCGCCACGACTTGATAGGACGAATTAAAGACCAGGTCGCCGTCCGGGGTGGTGACGACGAAGTTTACCGCCCCCTTTTCGTTGGAGTCGGGTTTGGTTTTGCCCTTGATCGCCTTCGTTTTGCCATCCTTGGCGCTCGTGGCGACGCCGCTGAACTCGATGACTTCGCCGCGGGCCATCTTTTGCGCGTTCTCATCGGACATGGCGAGCGTGAGGACGCCGTGATCGTTCTTAAAGGCAAAGGGGATGACCTTAATGGCGTAGCTGCCGCTGAGTGCCTGGTTTTTGCACTCCAAGGTGCCGACGGTCAGCTCGCATTTCGCCATCGAAGTCGTGGTCGCGCTGGGCTCGATTAGAAGCTTGGGAATGGCCGGGCCGTCCTCGGCCTGAAGTGTCGGGAGAATCGGGAGAATCGGGAGAATCGCCAGCAGAGCCGCCAGCAGAAGGGAACTCCGTTGAAAAAGAAGGTCGGGAAGCAGTAAGCGGCGCATGGCGAAAGAAAGTTGTCTAACTCGGATGAAAAAGGAAATCCAATTTGTTTGCGATTCGCTGGATATAAAAACTGACGGCACACTCATCCCCTGCTCGCCCCAGTTGATCCGGAGGTTCCACGCGCGAGGCGATGGGCGATTTCGACCTCGGAAAAGGAAGGCTGCGGCAAGCGTTAGGGGGCGTCTAATCAGTCGTACATGGACCGTTTGCATCGGGATGGGTTTGTAGCGTCGAGCCTATGGCTCGAAAGAATCCCTCTGCCACCAAGCCCATCGAGCCACAGGCTCGACGCTACAACTGACTTTTGCGACGCCCTCTTAGGGCGCGAAAGCGAAGGCGATAAATGTGTCCGTCCCTCTGCGGCGCGTGTTCAGTTAGCCACCAAGCGTGTCTATCGTCCTACGATGTGTGTTGATCCACCTACGACGTGTGTCAGACGAGCTACGACGTGTGTTCATCGGCCTACGGTGTGTGTCAGCCAAGCTACGGCGCGTGTTAATCGAGCTACGGCGTGTGTCCATCGGCCTACGGTGCGTGTCCGCCAAGCTACGGTGCGTGTTAAGCAGCCTACGGCGCGAGTCCGTTCACCTACGACTCGTGTCAATGCCTCGAAAACCCGTGCAAACTGGTCAAATCAGCGCAAATCGACCCAAAACACGCGTTTTCAGTCACATTTTATCAAAAATTCCCATTCCATGCTGGTCAAACAGCCACCGCATTCCCTACCTGTTCACCAGTCAATTAAAAATCCAAACCTCTAAAAAAACTACTTATGCAAATCCGCATCAAACGCCGTTACGATAAATTCACCCGCGAAACCGCCTTCTTCGACGAGAACCAGGGCGATTTCGCGCCCACCAGCGAAGTCCGCAAACATGCGGCCAACCTCCATCAAATCATTCTGGACATGGACAAAGCGAAGGCCGGCCAGAGCGGCGGCAGCGCCATTCCCAAGGAAATCCTCCTCGAAGCCCTGCGACTCGACCTCGGCCTCATTCGCGGCCTGGCCACGGCCTTCGACCTCGACGAACCCGGCTTCCTGAAACGCTTTCCCCTCGCCGACAACAACGAGACCTCGCTCCTCACCACCGCCGACACCTACCTCGCCGAACTCGCCATCACTGCCAGCGACACCCCCGCGCAAGCCGCCGCCAAGACCGCCCTCGTCGCCCGTTTCGTAGCCCACGAATTGCCCGCCGACTTCGTCGAAGATCTACAAATCGACCTAGATGCGATTCGTGGAAAAGACACCGAGTTTGATGCCACCAACGTCAAAGGCGTGGAAAACACCGCCGCCCTCGGCCGCCTCACCAAACTAGGCATGAAAGCAAGCACCTACCTCGACGCCATCATGCAAGTAAAATACAAAGGCAACTCCGACAAACTCCGCGGCTGGGAAAGCGCCAGCCACCTGGAGCGCGCCCCGCAAAAGGCGAAATTAATAACAGCAGCAACGAGCGCACCCTAGAGATTACCTTGGCAGGTGCCTTTGCCTGCTTAAATTCATTCCTTTATGTCCACTCTTACAGATTTGCTGGCACGGATTGACCAACTCAAAAACGAGTTGGACAAGATGCGTCCTTTGGATCGCGAGCTGGAAGAACGCATCCTGCAAAAGTTTCGGTTGTGGTGGACCTATCATTCCAATGCGATCGAAGGTAACAAGCTGACCCAAGGCGAGACAGAGATGTTTCTCATGGAAGGACTCACGGCCAAGGGAAAACCGCTCAAAGATCATATGGATCTACGCGGGCATAGTAATGCGGTGAATTATCTTCTAGCGTTTGTGCGCGGGAGCGAACAGCCGCTTACGGAAGCCGAAGTTAGAAAACTTCACGAAGTGCTGCTGGTAGAAGCTTATCAAGTTCCAGCTATTACTCCCGATGGCTTGCCTGTGGAAAAGACAATCGCACTAGGCGAGTACAAGAAGGAGCCAAACCATGTTAGGACTCCCACGGGTGAGGTCCATTACTATGCCACTCCACTGGAAACACCTGCAAAAATGCAGGAGCTAGTCGCTTGGCAAAGGGAGGAATTTGCCAAGCACAGACTTCATCCCGTGGAGATTGCGGCCCGGTTTCATCATCAGTTTACAGAGATTCATCCATTCGATGATGGCAACGGTCGGATGGCGCGTTTGCTGATGAATCTACTGCTCATGCAAAACGGCTACCCGCCTGTAGTCATCCGCTTGCAGGAGCGCGATGACTACCTGCTGGCATTGCGTCAGGCAGACTCGGGACAAAAAGAGGAATTCCTCTCGTTCATTTCAGAAAAAGTGGCCGACTCATTGGCCCTCTATCTGCGCGCCGCTAATGGGGAGGAAATCCACGAGCCAACAGATATTGAAAAGGAAATCGCACTGCTGAAGCTGGAGTTAAAGCATATCGAGGAGCCGCAGCCACTGACGCAGGAACTACAAAAGCAACTCTTCGAGAAATCGTTAGATCCTCTATTTCTGGAAATCAAAAGACTGATTTTCCCTTTATGCGATTTCTTTACAGACAGCAGAGTTCGCATCTCTGGCTTTTTCGGATACGACCAAATAGAAGGAGTTATTGAAGACACTCTTCATAAAATCCAAACTATAAATCACTTTCCAAGGCCATCCCGGATATGGGAGGCTGCTAACATTGCCAGATCTATTATTGCTACATTTGAATTGATTGGTTTCAAGAGAAGCCGCCTGGATACTTTTGACACATCCCTCAAAATCGTTTTTAACTTTGAGCCTTTGAAATATGGAATGGCACTCATTTCATTGACTCCGCCTTACGGAATCCAACATTTCTACCAAGAACAACTTACTACCGTTGAGATTACTACAATCGCTCAGCAGGTCGCCCGTTTCTTTCTCGAAGTAATCAAGGAAAAAACTGAGGCATAGAACGACACCGCATTTTCAGGAGTTGCTTACTTAGTTGTTAGATGTGAATCGGGGTACAATTGGACTCCGTGGATGGCGGATTTGCGCTGACCCATATTCACGATCTCTCACTCACCCGCCGCTTTGCGGATACGTCTGGCGAGGTTACCGAGTTCGGCGGCGAGGGCTCCGCGGATGGCGTGGAAGAGATGATACGTTTCAATGGAACTCCGGTTGTTGATGGCGTTTAAGCGGGTGTACCGAAAGTCGGATGCCGAAGGTTCCTAACCCCAGGAGCCGGTGGTTGAGCGCAGCGACATCACCGGAACCCATCCCCCCTCATGGGTCGATCCTGCAAAGGATCGCAGTCACTGCTGCTGGGCTGGCACACCCCTCGGGGTGCAAAAGCCCGGCTGCGGCGGCTGTAATGGCTTCGCCATTGGCGACTTTCGCTATACCCTCTTAGACAATCTTAATCTAGCAAGGGACGATTTAGCTCGGTGCGCCAGGCGTTTGCGTCGTCGGTCGATTCGGGACCGACGAGGTAGCGTTCCCATAAATCTGGGGCCTGCCGGTGGCCATTCTCTTCGATCCAGTCCATGAACTCGGGCCAGGCATCGGCTAGTCCCTCGAAGGGACCGCTGTAGATGGTGCGGGCGACGCGCATCGTAGGCCATTCGCCGGGTTGCATCCGGCCAGCCGCGACGACGGGCGAATCGACCGGCATACAAATATCGAAGTCGAAGACCTCTGCGGGCCGGGCAAAATGATGCGTGAACCACGGGCCGCAGGGAGTAACATTTTGCTCGGCCATGAGCGCGAGCAATTCCTGAATGCTGGGTCCCATAACGCTCTGGATTTCGTCGCAGGAAACCGTGACGTGCAGCGTGGCTGTGAGTTGGCGGGTGGTCTGGAGAATTTCTGGTGTGGAGATCATGAGGCGATGGTGACAGCTAGTTTTTCAGTCGAGTTAGATAGCAATGTTAGTTCGCCGGGCAGTCTTTCTGGACCATCTTCGACCAGCGTTTCTGCAACTCCTCGTGAGAGACGTTTTCGATCGGGTGCTGGAGCATCCATTCGTTGCCGAAAGGATCGCGAATCGATCCGCAGCGGAAGCCGTAAAACATGTCCATCACCGGCATTTGACTCGTCGCTCCAGCGGCACAGGCACGCTCGATGGCGGCGTCGGTGTTCTCGACGGTGAGGCAAAAAGTCACTGGAGTGCCGCCTAGCGTGGTGGCCGATTTGCCAAAGCCCGGCTGCTCGTCGGCGAGCATGAGGAGGCTTCCATTCAAATCCAACTCGCAATGGCCGATCTTGCCGGTTTCAGGATGGGTGAGCCGCTGACGCTCGGTCGCGCCGAACGCGGTTTTATAAAATTCGATGGCGGCAGTGGCGTTGTTCACCTTCAGATAGGCGATCAGTGATGGGTATTCGGTCGTGTGTGTGCTCATGTTAAGTGCTTGTTAGGTTAATGTTAGTTCGTGGAGCTTTTCTCAGTCATTGTCTTCAAGGTGGCGAGACCTTTATCAAACTGGGTGCCGACCATTTTATCGCAGTTGACGATCAGGCCAAAGGCTTTGCCGACGAACTTGTTAGTACCGGACATGCCCCAGGTGACGACGGTCTGGTTGCCCACGGGTTTGAAGGTAAACTCCGCTATGTTAGTCGCCTCCATGGGTTTCTTAAAATCCATCCGGCAGCGCACGAGTTCGTTGGGGCGGCTTTCAATGATGGTCATCTCGCCCTCGCCCACATCGCCATTGCCGACCCACTGATAGGACGCGCCGACACCGGCATCCGGGCCACTGTAAACCATCTTCGCATTGGGATCGACCTTCGCCCATGGGTTCCAGTTTTGGAAGTTGTGCAGGTTGTTAACTTGCGTAAACAAGGCAGACGGCGGCGCGGTGATGGTGATGCTGCGAGTGTAGTTGAAATGCGCGGGCTGGAGGGCTGCGACGATGCAGAAGCCGATGACGAGCACGGCGACGATGAGGAGGATTTTGGTGAACATAAGATGAAGGGTAAGGAGCTAAAAAAGGGAAATCAACTGCGCCGCAAGGTTAGGTGAATGATTTCCGCAGGAGCGGCGGTGCGCAGGGGAAACCAGTTGCCGACGCCGTTGCCGACTACGAGTTGACTCCGACCCGACTCATAGCGTCCGGACCAATAACGAAACATCAACGGACCGGCGCCAACCTGCGGATTGAGCATGAGCTGACCTCCATGCGTATGGCCGGCAAGCGTGAGCGGAAGTCCTGCTTGGATGGCTGGATCGAAGGCGTGGGGGTGGTGCGCGAGTAGGATGGGAAATGCAGAAGTATCGCGCTGCAAAAGCAGGTCGTGCATCGACGCGCGGATGAGTTCGTCGCCGGAAGCGCGGGCATTTTCACCAGGGCCGCCCCAGCGCAGGCCAAGGATTTGCACGGGGATGCCGCGCAGGGGGAGGACTTCGGCTTGGTTGACGAGCAGGCGTAGACCGGCGGCGCGAATCGCCTTCTCGAAAGCGGCGCGGCCCTCAAAAAGATCGTGGTTTCCCTCGATGCTGACGACTTGTCCGTCGAGCGAGCGGAGAAAATCGATGCCCACGGGAAGCTCGCTGAGTTTGCTGTTGATGAGGTCGCCGGTGAAAAGCACGAGGTCGGCTTTGAGCGAGTTTACCTTGTCTGCGACGCGGCGGATGACGCGTTCGGAGGTGAACGGCCCGACGTGCAAATCGGTGACGTGGGCAATGGTGATACCGTCTAGCTCGGACGGCAGGTCCTGGAGTCGAAGGGTCATTTCACGCACGCGGAATTGCTCAAGCTGACCTTGGGAAAAGCCCGTCAGCGCGATGTTCACCAACGGGGGCGCGACGGTCGTAGCGGTGATGAGAAACTGCCTTCGCGTCTGTGTTACGGGAGTTTCAGTCAAATGCAACTCGACTCGTGGCGACTTCCTCCTTTTCCACATGACGAAAAGTAGCACTGGAAGCGAGACGATTCCCAAGACCAGCAGCAGCGGTAAAACCAGCAAATGCCAGAGGTAAATCGAGGCCATCCAGGGCGTTGGCAGATTCCAGTGAACGCCCACGATGCGTCCGCCAATCAAAAAGCCGAAACCCAAAATTTGCGTTGCAAGAAAGACGCCATTGAAGACCCGCCAATGCGCCGCGCCGCGCAGCCAACGATGAGAGAGGCCCCACCAGATGAGGTCCAGAACGAGGAGCAGGCCGAGAATGGCGAGAAAAGCGGACATGGGCGCTACTCTGGCACGCCCGCCCCCGTTCCGCCATGTCTCGGAAAAAGCGGAGTTAGATGGAACTCAGCGACGGTAAACGATCTCTGCCGATGGCTCGCTATCGCGCGGGCGGAGGAGCGGCGCGGGGCGGTAACCTTTAATAACGATCCTGCCTTCCAACGGGAGTCTTTTTCCAGCGCCGAGAAGAGGCCGACGACCGCCAGCGAGATGCGCAGACGAGTTTTTGGACGGAATAAGCGAGGCTTTTTGCATGGGGAAAAGGGAAACTTTTTTCACGTTTCCGCCAGCAACAGAATGGTGACTTTTCTGCTGCAAAATGGTGTCACACGCCCGTCTTTTTTTGAGCCGCCTCGAACTGGGCTCGCCAAAAATCGAGCCGCTCCTTCACGCGTTTCTCCTGGCCGTGGTCGCTCGGCTCGTAGTAGCGACGGCCCTCCGGCAGATAGGCCTGCGGAACGTAACCGCCCTCGAAATCGTGCGCGTATTGATAGCCTTGATGGGCAAAAGTGGCGGCGGCTTTTTTATGGCTGGTGTCGCGCAAATGTCGCGGAATCGCCAGCGTTCGTCCCTCTTTAATGTCCTTCGTCGCGGCCTCGATCCCCATGTAACTCCGGTTGCTTTTTGGCGCGGTCGCCAGGTAAACCACTGCGTGCGCCAGCGGAATGCGCGCCTCGGGCATGCCCACAAACTCGACTGCCTGCTGCGCCGCGACCGCGACGACCAGCGCCTGACTGTCGGCCAGTCCGATGTCCTCGCTGGCGCAAATCACGATCCGCCGCGCGATGAACCGAATGTCCTCTCCGGCATACAACATTTTCGCGAGCCAGTAGAGTGCCGCATCCGGATCGGAGCCGCGCATCGACTTAATGAACGCGCTAATCGTGTCGTAGTGTCCGTCTTCGTCGGCATCATAGACGACGGCTTTGCGTTGGAT
This sequence comes from Chthoniobacterales bacterium, assembly GCA_038230215.1. Taxonomy (GTDB): domain Bacteria; phylum Verrucomicrobiota; class Verrucomicrobiia; order Chthoniobacterales; family DASVRZ01; genus DASVRZ01. The sequence continues at coordinate 194,734 of JBBRNR010000004.1, forward strand.
GGATTCCTGAGCGACGGCGAGGTCGAAATGAATCGTGCCGCTGGCGTCTGGCGGCGTGGTGAGAAGGGCGATTTCCAGCGAGTTCAGGCATTTGCGGGCGTCGCCGTCGCTGGCCTCGGCGAGAAACTCCAGTGCACTGGAACTCGCCTCTATTTTTTGCCCGCCGAAGCCGCGTTCCGGGTCGGCGATGGCGCGTTGCATGAGGACGATGAGGTCGGCTTGCGGAATGGCTTCGAGCTGGAAAACCTGCGAGCGTGAGACGAGCGGGCTGTTGACGTAGAAAAACGGGTTGTGGGTTGTCGCGCCGATCAGCCGGATGATTCCGCTCTCGACATCGGGCAAAAGCACGTCCTGCTGCGCTTTGTTGAAACGATGGATCTCGTCCACGAAAAGAATGGTGCGGGCTCCATTGTTCTCCAGCCGATTGGCGGCGGTGGCGACCACGCGGCGGATGTCGGCCACAGTGCTTTCGACACCACTGAGACGCTCGAAACGCGAACTGGTCGCCGCAGCGATAATCTGGGCGAGCGTGGTTTTTCCCGTTCCGGGCGGACCGTAGAGCAGGATTGAGGAAATGCGGTCCGCCTCGATGGCGCGGCGCAGGAGTTTGCCCGGACCGAGAATGTGCTGCTGCCCGACGTATTCCGAAAGATCGCGCGGACGCATCCGAGCCGCGAGCGGGGCTGCGGAGGTGAGCGGAGTTGGAGTGGACTCTGACTCAAAAAGGTCGCTCATATGTCGAAAGCGAGTGCGACGTTCTTCGGCGAAAGTGCCAGCAGATCGTCGATGGATTTCTGACCAAGCGCCTCGTCGAGTTGCTCGCGCAGGCCGGTCATGAAAATCCGCAGTTCGCACGTCGCCGGGTGCGGGCAGTTGCAGCTTTCGCTCGGCTTCGCCAGTGCGCACGGCACCGGCGCAATCGGTCCGTCAAGCAGCGAAATAATGTCGCCGAGCAAGATGTCCTCCGGTTTTTTCAACAAAGTGTAACCGCCGCCGACGCCGCGTTTGCTGGCCAGAAAACCGCCGTTGCGCAGCGAGAGCAGAATCTGCTCGAGGAACTTCACGGGGATGTTTTCCGTGCGCGACAACTCGAAAATCTGATGCACGCGTCCGACTGGAAACCGGCTCATGGCGAGCAAGGCGCGCAGGGCGTATTCGGATTTGCGAGAGATGCGCATGGCTGACAATTAACTACGGATTCGTCGCGCCGCCACTCTCGCGCCACTGGACCTGGTGCCACGGCGATTCGGCGGTCCAGATGTTGCCCGAGTCGTCGAGTTGGCCGGTGAATTTTCGTTCCGTCAGATTCCAAGTCGCGCGTCCCGTGAGCTGTCGGTCGGCCGATGTTCCGGTGAAGGGCTCGATCTGGAGCCGATGATTTTGCAACGTGACTCCAGCCTGCACCTGGAACGCAGGCTGATGCTCTGGCAACGTCTTCGCCAATGCGCCGAAGAGGGGTAGCTCGAACACGGATAGATCGTCCGAGCGGACTTGCATTTCTATCTGAGAAAGCTCGCCCTGCGTCCAATGCAGGTGGCCGTCGCCTTGCAACGTCGTGCTTCGCGGCAGCCGAATCGTTTCGAGAGCGTCGGCCAGCGGACCATCCAGCCACAACCCGAGCGCGACCAAATCGATGGAATTTTTCACATTCCAAAGCGCGACCTCGCCGGTGGTCTGGTTCCAAAAAGCCTCGCCGGTCAGTTGTCCCTCCGGTCGCGTGATTTGAATCTGACTCAAGGACAGGTTCGCGCCCATTTGACTGAAACTCGCCTGTGCGCTGGTGAAGGCGACACCTCGAAAATTGGTGCGTCCGAAGATGATATCGCCCTCAGTTTGCAAAATTCCCGGGGCGTCGGGCGAGCTGGCAATCCTCATTTTCAACAGCGGATTGACGGCAAAATCAAACTCCGTCAAAGGCAGCCCGACGTCTTTCCCGAGGCTGCGCCAAAGCAAGCGTGGATCGACAGTCGAGTTGAACTCCGCCGTGACCCGGCTGTTGTCATTGAGGCACTGGCCGGTAACCACTCCGTCCTTTTGCTGCCAGTTTGCGTCGCGCACAAACCAGCGTTGCGGCGTGACGGAGAATTCCATCTGTCCGCTGCTCCACGGCACCTCGCGCCAGACCAGCCTCCGCGCGTCCATTTTTCCCACGATCTGCCAGTTGAAAACCTTCGACTCGCTCCAGGAAACGTCGCCGTCGAGCTGGATTTTCCCCGCGGACGACAGCTCCGGGAAAAGGTTTAGCTCGTGGAAAATGGAGGGCGCATTTACCTGCGAGTTTACCCGGAAATGACCCTGGACGCCGGGATGCCAGTCGCCGCTGACCGAGATCGCGCCGTGATTATCGCGCCAGCCCAGGCGGCGCACAGTGAGCAGATGATCTGTGAAATCAGCAGCGATGGAGATGTCGCGAGCCCGGATACCGCGCCAACGCAGCTCGGGCATTTCGAGGTGGCCGTCTGCCGATTGCAGCCAGTGTTTCTGAGAAAGATTGCCACGAAAATGCAGGTCGAGCCGGCCTGGTTTTTTACCAAACTGGATCTCGGCGAGCTTTTGCAGCCACTCCTGCGGAATACTCTGGAGCGGCTGCCAGAGGCCACTCGGATTTGAGGCAGCCTGCCAGTCGGGCCGGTGCTCGACGACGCCGCGAATGGAGAAATTCAGCCCCAACCCCGCGCCTTCCAGACGGCGGATGTCGAGTTTGTCTTGCTGAAAATAAAGCTGCGCCGCGAGGTGGTGAATGGCGAATTCCCCGGAGTTTGGGCGCTTCGGATCGACATCGAGCATGACCTCGGCCTCGGAGAGAATGAGCGCGTCGAGGAAGGGTTCCTTGCGCAGGAGCCGGGTGTAATTGATGTCCAGCCGCAGCTCATCGATGACGGCGATAGTTTCGCGGTGATAGCTGTCGCGCCAAACGCGGACATTGCGAGCGACCAGCCCTCGCAACGGATCGAGGGTAAGCCGGCTGGCGGTGAGCTCGATGCCACGACTGGCAAATTCCTCGGAAAGCTTTTTGCGCCACTTGCGGCCAAAACCTTGTTTCGACAAATACCAGCCGCCCCAGATGAACCCGAAGAAGCTCGCCAGCAGAGCGTAATTGAGCAGACGAATGAAAAACCGGGTCACTGCCGCAGACTAAACTGTCGCCAAAAAATGCGCCAGCACCGGAATGGAAGCCGGCCTTGACAATTCGCCGCCGGAGACAACCTTGATCGACTATGAAAAACTCCTTCTTCGCTTTGGCCATTCTTCTCTCCACTAGCATTCTTTCCCTGGCAGCAGGCAAGACCGGTTGGGACGATGACTACGCTAAAAGTCTCACCAAAGCCAAATCGGAGTCCAAGCTAGTCCTTCTCGATTTCACCGGCTCGGACTGGTGCGGCTGGTGTATGAAACTCGATAAGGAAGTCTTCTCTGAGAAAGCCTTCAAGGATTACGCCAAAGACAATCTAATCTTGGTCGAGGTCGATTTTCCTCGCGGCAAACAGCAGACCCGTAAGCTCAAGGAGCAAAATGAGAAACTCTCCGGGCAATATCACGTCGAGGGTTTTCCCACGATTATCGTCCTGAATAAGGACGGCCAGAAAGTCGGCCAGCTCGGCTATATGGAAGGCGGCCCCACTGCTTTCATCGCCGAACTGAACAAGCTCAAGGGCAAATAATTTTCCCTTCACGGGAATAAAGCCGCCAAAATCGCAGACAGCCGCAGCCCGATCTGTTAAGCCTCGCACATGCAAGGCGTCACTCTGATCGATCATCCCATCCTGCAAGCGCGCGTCACGCAGCTGCGGGATAAAAACACTCCCCCCGCGCAGTTTGCCGAGCACCTCCGCCAGATCGCGGCGTTGCTCCTCTTCGAGATGACCCGCAGCCTGCCGCTCGAAGCCGTCGCGGTGGAAACGCCGCTTACCACCACCACCGGGGCGCGCCTCGTCAAGCCACTCATCCTCGTCCCCATCTTGCGCGCCGGGCTCGGCATGGTCGATGGGATGGCGCGCATGTTGCCCGACGCCGCCATCGGCCACATCGGCATGTATCGCGACGAGGAAACTCTGGAGCCGCAGCACTACTATTTCCGCCTCCCGTCCTCCATCGCCACGGGCGAAGTCCTCCTCGTGGACCCGATGCTCGCCACCGGCAACAGCGCCATCGCCGCCATTCATCTCCTCAAGAAACAAGGCGCGACTTCCATTCGATTCGGCTGCCTCATCAGTTGCCCCGAAGGCCTGGCCGCCCTCACCGCCGCGCACCCGGATGTCCCGATTTTCGTCGGCGCGATTGACGATGGTCTCACCGAAAAAGGTTACATCACCCCCGGACTCGGCGACGCGGGCGACCGCTACTTCGGCACGCTCTAATCCTGCTCCAAGTCGGACAGGTGAAATTTGTGATACAGCCGGTGCAGCACGGGGGCGAAGATAATGCTCACATTCGTCAGTAGCGCGACGCCGCTGTAGATCGCGTAAATGCCCGCGAACAGTTTTCCAGAAACACTCTTCATCGCATAGAGCGGCCCCATGCCGGAGAGAATCATCGCCGCATTTTCAAACGCATCCAGCCACGCCATTCGCTCGAAAGCGTGGTAGCCCCACATCCCGAGGAAGAGCGAGAGGGCGATCACACTCAACCCAATGCTCAGGCTGTTGCGGAAGCGGCGGAGGAACGTCGAGCGCGGAGCCAGCGGAGCCGTCTTGGGTTCAAACATGGCGCGAGCCTAGCGGCAATTATTGTCCGCGCAACGCCCTGAGTCCATTGAGCGCCCCGCCGTAGCCGGTGAGTTCCATGTAACCCGTCCCTATTTTTTTAGAGTCGAGTTCCAACGCCGTGGCGCCTTCCCAATAGACCACGGGGGCAAGGTTCATTTCCTGGTCGGGAAGCTGGGCGCGGGTGGTGAAGGTGAGTTTCGCCGGCGGAATGCTCACACTCCAGTCGAGTGGATAGCGGGCCTTCGTCGCGGGGCTGATCCAGGTGCGCTTGAGGGGAGTGAGAACGAAATCCTGTTGCGAGAGATGCTGCGTTGCCCCGCTTGCGCTCACCAACGTCCCGCTCGACGCCGGATCGATGCTGCCGTCCGCGCGGCGCATTTGGTAAAGCATCAGGTCGCGGCCGTCATCGAGATGGAGGCCAAACCAGTTCCAACCCACTTGATCGGCCGCGAGCTGGTTGGTGGCCCATTCGTGGTCAAACCAGCCGAGACCCGTCACGTCAATTTTCTTCCCATCAAGCACGAGCTGGCCCGCGAGTTTGAGCCGAGTCTGGGAATAATAATACGACGCATGACCCGAGTCGCTGGGCCCCGCCGCCTTCTGGCTGACGCCGTCGATGCCGTGAATCACCGGCGGCTTCTGCGATTCCGCCGTGAGCTGGATGCTTTGGCCACCGGGCGCAGCGGTGAATTGCCAGCCGTCCGTCGGCGTGAGAGCGAGTTGCCAGTTTTTGATCCACGCGACACTTTCCGCTCCACCGAAACCGGCCTCGCCGAAATTCATCCGGCTCACCTCCTGCCCGAAGTAGAAATGGCGTCCATCAATGTCCGAGATCGCCGCGTGGGCAAACGCCAGATCGCGCACCGCGAAATGCGACTCCCCCGCTTTCTCATTCACCCCCTGCCGAAAAAACGTCACTTGAAACCCATAGCGCCGCCCATTCCCCGCCTCCAGATGCCCCGTAAAATACCACCACTCCGTCTTAAAACTCGGATGGATCAAATGATCGCGCGGAAACTGGTAATCCAGCCCCGGCTGTGCGATGTCCCAAGCCGAGGCCGGAGCGAGGCTCGCAAATAGATAGGTGAGCAGAAGCCATTTCATTCGGAGGAGCCACGGTAGCTGCGGAGATTTTCGGGGTCAAACCAGCAACCCTCACTGCATAGGGCTTGTTCCGGGAGCTTCAGCACCGCTCGACATCGGTTTAATAAACCGTTGCTCCCACGGATGGGACCTTCTACAAAGAAGCCCCCACTCCGCACACCCGATCCGACGGTGAAGTCATCCGGTTTCCCATTCGAGCAATCGTTTCTTGCGTCCAAACATTCCCCTCTTACACCCAAACAACCGCTCGTTACATCGAAACAATCCACCGTTACGTTCAAGCAATCAGTTCTTACATTCAAGCAATCGGCCGTTACATCGCAACAATCGACTCTTACGTTCAAGCAATGGACCGTTACGTCGAAGCAACCGGCTCTTACCTCAAAGCAATCAACCGTTACCGCCGAGCAATCGCCTCTTACGTCGAAACAATTCCCCGTTACCGCCAAGCAATCCCTCCTGACACTACAGCATTGACGCTTTGCGCCGCCTGATCGCCCTGTAACTCCCCTCTTCCCAGCTATTTACATTCACCCAAAGCAAATTCACCGCAGACAACCAAACCAGCAAAAAACCAACTCAGAACTCACTATGAAAGATCGCAACACCAACCGCCTCGACATGATCGGCTCCCGCATCACCCTCGCCAACCGCCCGGAATACAAGCCCGTCTGGCTCGGCCAGGACCCCGCCGACTTCGAGACCGATCTCGCCGCCCTCACCCTCGAATACGCCGCCACCAACGCTCTCGCCGCCCAGCTCAGCGGCTCTCCCACCGGCGACGCCGACGAGAAAGATGCCGCGGAGACCGCCTTGGAAACCACCGCTTACACCCTCGCCCGCGCCCTCACCGTCCACTTCAAAAAGACCGGCAACCTCGCCGACCGCGCCAAAGTCAACGTCTCCCTCACCGCCATCCGCCGGCTGCGCACCCAGAACCTCGTCGATTTCACCAGCATGGTCCGCGACCTCGGCACCACCGCGCTCACCGATCCCGACGCCTCCAAACGGGGAGTCACCGCCGCCCGCGTTTCCGGGCTTAGCGGAGCCATCACCCTCTACGACGGACTCAAAAACCAGCCGCGCGGCACCATCGTCAACCGCTCCACCCTCCTGCGCGAAATCGAGACCCGCATCGCCGGCCTCATGGAAGACAACGCCGACCTCGACGACCTAGCCCTGCAATTCGACGGCACGGAAGCGGGCCATCAATTCATCGCCGCCTGGAAACAAGCCGGAATCATCGTAGACGCCGGCCACGGGCCTGGTGAGACGCCCACGACTCCCGTCACGCCTGTGTGAGGAAACGGTAGAGCCGTGACCGGGTGGCTTATATTTATTGGGGACCGTCACCATCGCGTGATGGCCTTTTTGTTGTTGCTTACGACTGAACAAAGTCTCAACCCGAATCCTTCCGACTCAACCAGTTGTCTTGCCTGTCGTGCGCAATCCCTGTAGATAGACATACTATGCCCATGCAACGTGCTCTTTCTCTGGAAGCGATTCAACGCGCATTCAACCCGGCACCGCTTGAGACGCGAGAGGAAATCGAAGAGTTTTATGTCGAAGATTTAAACGCGACTCGCGGTGACGACAAAGTAGGCCGTCTCGCTTTAGGACTTAGCAGGGCAACATCTCAGAAACCTTACAAAGCCTTTGTAATGGGCCATGCAGGAGTGGGAATTTCCACTGAGCTTTCCCGGCTCACCCTTCACTCAAAAATTGAGGGACGATTTCGCACACTTCGATTCTCTGCAAACCGTGATCTAGACCCGGTTAATTTTAAGCCTTTTGATGTGGTGTTAATTATTGCCCTGCGACTAGCCGAGGAAACAGCGAAACCTGTTGAAGAAGGTGGTGCCGGATCAACTTTACCCGAAAAGCTGACTCGCGATCTGCTGGACTATTTCTCTATAGAAAAGAAGACAGTGAAAACCAGCCTCGACTATTCTTTGGAGGCAAATGGGGAGGTCGGTGCTGGTGCTCCTGGCTTTCTTGCTCAGTTCGTTAAGCTCTCAGCTTCCCTCAAAACAGAGGCGAAACGCGCCGCCGGCCGTTCAAAGGAAATCACCGAGTATCGGCTCCAAAACATCAACCAGCTCACAGACTTGGCGAATGCAATTATAGAGGATTGCTGCATTCGTCTAAAGGCAGCGACGAATCTTGAATGGCTGGTCATTGGAGATGATTTTGACAAGCCCGGGATTCCAGGGGATAGGATCAACGATTTCTTTATCACCTATGGAAACATGCTGAGCGATCTTCGGTGTCATCTCATTCTCGATTTGCCGATCATGCTTGGGCACTCATCGAAATCCAATCTCCTGCCGCCAATCTTTGAAGGTCCGCACAATTTTCCGGATACACCTGTCTATACTGCGGCTCACAAAGCACATGATGCAGGGCGAGCGGCTCTTTGCCATATCATTGAGCGGCGCATGGACTTAGCTTTGGCGGAGCCGGAACAACTAAATAGGCTGATTGTCGCTTCCGGGGGCAATTTACGCGAACTTTTTGGCCTCATCATCGAGGCGGCCACCAACGCGGAACTCAGACGAGGGGGAGCGCCGCAAATCACCTCGGGCGATGTCGAACCAGCGATTCAATCCCTTCGCAAGGAATACCGGGATCATCTCGGCGAAAACACCTTCGATGTGGAAAAGGTCAAGCTGGATGCCAAACTCGCTAAACTGGCCGCCATTTATACCGGCGATCCACGGGCGCAATTCGCCGATCCCGCTCTTTATGCTCTTTTGCATGCTCGCGCCGTCCAGGAGTTTAATGGTACGGGCTGGTATGGAGTGCACCCTTTGGTGGTCGATTTATTAAGTGGAATTCCCGAATTGGCAGGCTTGGACGCCGCCCCAAGAGAGGATAATCGCCTGCTTGGCGGGACTATTTAAGTCATGGCTGCCGAGGCGGAACCCGGTTCGATCAAAGACACGGTCTCGCGCCTCGTCCTCTGGTGTCGCCGGGCCGAACAGGGCTTTATTCGGGCCGTTTATCACGACGGAGCTTCCAGAGATTTGGTCATTCGCCAGCTAAAAGATAGATTGACCCCACATGACGTGGCTTTTCACCGGCTCGATCTTCCGACGGCTCCCAATGCCGATGCGTTGGCCTTGCGTCTTGCCGATGAACTTTCCCGCCTAGGGGCGGGAGTGATTTGCCTGACCGGGTTTGAGCGCTCCCTGCCCCCCAGTGGCCCAGACTTGGAAGAGGCTCTTTTGGCATTGAATTCGCGGCGCGAAAATTTTGCCTTTCCCGGGCAGCATACCATCTGGTGGTTTCCTCATCACATCGCTTTGGCTCTCATCAGGGAACACCGAGACCTGAATTCATGGTTTTTGCGCCGGGTGGAATTGACGGAGACACTTTTGAGTCCTGAGGAAATTGAAATCCAATCACAACACCATGAAGCAATACGCCTAAGCAATGCCGCCTCCTACACTGAGGCCGAGCCTATTCTCCGCGAGATACTTTCCACCCAGGAAGCGACCTACGGTTCCGAGGATCCTCAACTTATTCCCGCATTGAACAACCTCGGAACTCTATTAATCTCGACGAATCGTTTAACGGAGGCCGAAAACTTACTTAGGCGTTCCTTGAGCTTACAAACGGCGAAATATGGAAATAACCATGTAATTACAGCGCACGGCCTATCGAGTCTTGCTCGATTACTTCACAAAACCAGTCGATATGTGGAAGCTGAAAATCTGGCGAGACAAGCCTTAGTGATTAACGAGGAGAAGTATGGAGCAGATCACTCTGCCGTCGGTTCCTCGCTTAGTCTGCTCGCTGGTCTATTGAACGAAGCTGGGCGCGGTCAGGAAGCAGAGCCATTATTGAGAAGGGCTCTCACCATTCAGGAGCATGCTTTCGGGCCTCACCATAATCTAGTAGCTGACATTGCCGGCACTCTAGGAACGTTATTGATTGACGAAAAGAAATATGCAGATGCAGAAACCTTGCTTAGACGGGCACTAACTATAAACAAGGAAAGCTATGGCTCGGATCATCCGATAGTGGCTGATAAGCTGAATTCTTTGGCGGGTCTTTTTCATCTAACTGGAAGACGAGAGGAAGCTGAAGAAACGTTCAGAAAGGCGCTGGAAATCGATATAAACCGTCTGGGACCGGAGCATCCTGATGTAGCTAACCGACTATATAACCTTGGAATGCTCGTTTTTAACAACGGGCTCCGGTTTGAAGCAAAATCGTTATTACTTCAGAGCCTTTCCATTTTTGCTGCCTCTTCGACTAACGCGGGCCATTTTGTGACAGGAATTGAAAGAGTTGCCCGAAATTATCGTGGCCTCCTGATTCTGATGGGTACACCGAAAGCCGAAGTTGAGAAGCAAATGATTGAACTTTTGAAACAAAAAGGACTTTCACGGCAAAAAGCTAAGCAACTGGCACGCACCTGACGTCTGTTAATAAAAGGACTTTTAGCGCGTTATTGCGGCAGCTTCTATATTTCCTTACGCCCCCGCATCAACAGGACTCGCGTCAGACGTGGGCAGATAAGACTTAAAAATTAGCGGAGTTTCATTCGTTTCTGAGCGCTGAGGCGAGTTGCAGGCGGCTGGCTCGCCAGGCGGGGAGGAGGGCGCTCGCTAACGCGGCGGGGATGATCCAGAGCGGGGTGGTTAGCAGGGTGCCGTAGGGCCAGGAGAATTGGATGGTCCAGCCGAAGAAGGCTTTGTTGACGACGAAGGTGAGCACCACGGCCAATCCGCAGCCGGTGAGGATGCCCAAAATGCTCGCGAGCAGGCCGACGAGCCCGCCTTCCGCGAGGATCATGCAGATGATTTGTCTCTGACCCGCCCCGACGGCGCGGAGGACGGCGAGTTCGCGGACGCGTTCGGTGACGAGGGTGGAGAGGGTGAGGAAGATGCCGATGACGGCGACTCCGATGGCGATGATGCGGAGGAGCGCGGTGACGGCGAAGGTTTGCTCAAAGATCTCGAAGACGCGCTGGCGCAGGGTGGAGTTGGAGTAAATCGAGAAGTTCATTTGAGTTCCATATTTCTCACGAAAGGCGTCGGTGAGGATGTCGAAATCGCCGGGCGATCGGAGGTAAATGGCGAGCGAATGGATGCGGAGGTCGTTCCAGAGCGGGTCGAAGTTTTCCCGCGCCATGAGGAGGTTGCCCGCGTCGCTGGTGTAGTCGTAGTAGGTGCCGCCGATCTCGAAGGTGCGCGGTCCCTCGGGTGTCGGGAGGGCGATGGTGTCTCCGGCGCGCAGGTGATGGCGGCGAGAAAAGGGCTCGGACATAAGGATGTAACCCGGCTGAAAAAGGAGCCCGTTGCGGCGGGTGTGGTCGCCCTCGAGGAAGCGGAGATTGTCGCGTTTATGGCCGCGCACGACAGACATGCGGATGGTGCTGTTTCTCCACGGGAGCCGCATTTCACGAAAAGTATCGACGGCGGCGACTTCGGGACGCTCGGCGACCCAAGTGGCGGCATCGGGCGGGAGGAAGGCACTGAGGCCGATGGTTTCGTTGGAGGCGGGCGCGATGAAAATGTCGGCGACGAGGCTGCGGGTGACCCAGGTGTTGATCGTCTGCCGGAAGGAAAAGATCATCACGGAGACACCGACCATCATGGCCACCGCGGAGCCGAGGGCGGCGACGGTGAGGGAAATGCGGGCGAGCGAACGCTGGAGATTTTGCGCAGCGAGCGAGAGGATGAGCGAGGAGCGCGATGCAACTCGCATGAGTTTTCCGACGACAGCGGTGAGCGACGGGGCGAAAAGGGAGCAGCCGGTGAGGAGCAGAAAGGCGGAGCCGAAGCCGAGCCAAGGCCAGCGGTGGAGGGAAATAACGGCGGCGATGGCGGAGAGTCCGATGCAACACAAACCAAAAACGGGGAGCCAAGGAGAGACGCGGCGCTCGATGGAGTGACCGGAGCTGAGCGCGGCGACGGGCGGGAGTCGGGCGGCTTCGTTGGCCGGAATCCAGGCGGCGATGAGGACGGAGCCGAGTCCGGCGGCGATGGCGAAGAGGATTTGAGGAGCGGAGATGAAGAGGTGGTCGATGCTGAGGAGGATGTAGAGCGACGAGATGGTTTTGCCGACGGCGGCGACGAGCATATTGGAAAGGAGCACACCGCCGACTGAGCCGACTGTGAGTCCGATGACGCCGTAAAGCAGCGCCTCGCCGAGGAAGAGGGCGCGGATTTGTCCTCGAGACACGCCGCCGGATCGGAGAATGCCGATCTCGTGGCGACGGCGCACGACGCTGGCGGAAACGGTGTTGAAGACAAGGAACATGCCGACCAAAAGCGAGACGAGGCTGAGCGCGCTGAGGTTGAGCTGGAAGGCCTGGAGCATCTGGCCGACTTGAGAGTTGCGCTGAGCAGGCGGCGCGACGGTGACTGTGGAAGGCAGGAGCAGGCGGATTTTTTCGGCAACAGCGGTTTCGTTTCCCTCGGCAGATCGCACTGAAACTCCGCTGAGTTTTCCATGGAGTCCGAAGAGTGCCTGGGCTGACGCGATGTCCATGGCGGCAAGACGCGCGCCACTGCCTTCGAGCGACGCCTCGGTGTCGATGATGAAGCCGATGTGAAGCGTGACGCGGCGGCTGTTAACCAAGACCGGAAGCGGGTCACCGAGCTGGAGATGATATTTGCTGGCGTAATCGCGCGAGATCGCGATGGAAGTCGGATCAGTCAGCCATTTTTCAAAGTCAAATTCCCTAACATCCGTGCCGTCACCGATGCGGAAGGTGGAGAACGGCTGGTTGGAAAACGGATCGACTCCCAGCACGCGCAGATATTCTCCCGGATGTTCTGGCAAGGTTAGAAATCCCTCAACCAGCGGGGTGGCCGCGAGAACGCCAGGTGTTTTGGCAATGTTAGGAAAAAGCCGGTCGTCGAGTTCGCCGCGGACTTCCAGGCTGGCCTTGCCCGCGACGAGATCGACACTGGCCCGCAACGCCCGATCTGCGCTGTGATTAGCAATCTGGATCGCCAGATAGACGGAAACGCCGAGCGCGATACTGGCGATGTTAAGTGCCGCGAGGAGCTTGTGCCGCAGGGCGTAACGCACGACCTGCCAATGGAAAAGTCGCAGCGCGGTGAGGAAGGTCATCACTTAGGGAAACGCAACATCGTGTGATGGGGACGCATCGAGTTTCCAACAGGCGAGAGTCGAGTTAGGTATTGCTCTCGCGATTCTGTGTGACGGCGTTGGTGAGAGCTTTGATGAGGTGATTGAGTGCAGATAGGTCGGTGATTTTTTCGCCTTTCTGGTTGCTCACATAAAAGGTGTCGATGGCCGCGCCTTTTTCGGTCGTGATGCGGCTGGTGAAGATGTTGATTTCCAAATCGGAGAGCGCACGCAGCAGATCGTAAAGCAGCCCGAGCCTGTCGGGACATTGGACTTCCACGACACTGTGGTGCGGGTTGCTCTCGTTGTTGACCCGGATGCGCGTCGGGAAATCAAACTCATGCGCTGCGGGATAGATTTTGCTTTTGCGCGTGCGGGCGATGAGCGGGGTGAAATCGAAGTCCTCTATGGTGAGAGATTGAGCCAGGGTCTTATCGACGCGGGCGATTTCCTTGTCGTAGGTGACGGCGTTGAAGCGCGTGTCGCAGACGCGAAAAACGTCGAGCACGAGGTTGTCCTGCCGGGTGAAAATGTCCGCGCTGAGGATGTTTAGCGGCACCACGGCGAAGGAGCCCGCGATCTGCCAGAGCAGGTCGGAGCGATCCCAGGTGCAAATCCAGACTTCGCTGTGACCCTGCTCCGGCCGCGCGATCCAGCGAATGCGTGGCAGCCGTGAATCGGCGTCGGACTTGGCAAAATCAGTGAAGAGCTCGCGGAAAAACCGGATGTGCCCGATAATTTCCGCCGCGTCGAAGGCCTGGAAATAATGCTCCGGCATAAACTGGAAATGCGCCTCGATCTCGGCTCCAAAATCCTTGGCCATTTTCTTGGCTACCGTCTCCTGCAAAGTCGCGCGCTCGGCCCGACGCTCCTCGTAAAAAGCGACGCCGTCGGCCAGATAATGCGAGGTGGACCGGTAAACACGCCAGACGAGTGATTCCTTCCAATCGGACCAACCCTGATCGCTCGTGCCCTGTCCGTCGGCAAGGGTTAGTAGCATGAGGGCGTCGAGATTGTTTTGGTTTTTAACGATCTCCGCGAAGCCGGCGATGGTCGATTCGTCCTCGATGTTGCGGCGTTGGGCGACCTCAGAGAGAACCATGTGGTTGTCGATCAGGAAGATTAGTTCCTTACGCCGCTCCGAGGTGAGCTGGAGCCGGGCAGCCACGCGCGCTGCGTTGATGGCGCCCGTTTCAGCGTGATTGCGCTTGGCACTGGCTTTGCCGGTGTCGTGCAAAAGAAGGGCGAGATAAAGGACGAACGGGTCTTCCAATTTCTGAAAAAGGGCCTGGTAATCGCGGAATTTTTCTTCCTTGGTGTCGATCAACTCATCGAGTTTCTCGATACACACCAAGGTGTGTTCATCTGCGGTATAACGATGAAAAAACTCGTGCTGCACAAGGCAGGTGAGCACGCCAAACTCCGGCATGTAGCGTCCGAGAAACTCCGTCTCGTGCATCATGCGCAGGATGCGTCCGACCTCTCCTTTCCGAGAAAGAATAGCGATGAAGGTCTCGCGGGCGACGCGCGAATACTGAAAGGTGCGATCAACGAGACGCACGCGGCGGCGGATTAACTGGGCGAGCTCGAGACTGAAGGTAAGATTGCGTTGCTGGGCGTATTGGAAAACGCGGATGAGGCGAAAATGATCCTGCCCGAAAATCTCGCGGCTCTCGTGGTTGAGCTTGCCGGCTTTGATGATGAATCCGTCGAGCTTCTCGATTCGGGCTGGTTTCTTGCGGCGCAAGAGTGCGAGCAGACCACCACGCGTCTTGGGAGCCTCTTCTTCGATGCCCACAAAGTGCTCGAGAACGAGTTCGCCGATTCGAAAAATCGTCCGCGTGTGTTGATAGTAGTCGCGCATGAATGCCTCGCTGCGGGCGATGACATTTTTCTCCGGGTAATCGAATTTATTTGCGACCTGACCTTGTAGATAAATGGTCAGCGCGTCGCTGGAACGCTGTGTTAGATAGTGGAGTTCTGTGCGAACGCGGAGCAGGAAGTCGTAGGCTTTCTCCAGATGACGGCGATCCGTTTCCGGAATAATTTTCTGCGCCACCAGTTCCGCAGGCGAGGTGAGTCCGGCTTTGAAATAGCTGACCCAGAGGAGGTTCTGGTAGTCGCGCAAGCCGCCACAGCCGCTTTTGACGTTGGGTTCCTGTACGAAGACGGTGCCGCCAAATTTTTCATGGCGTTCCTTCTGGTTTTCCACGCGCCATTGCAGATAGACCTCGCGGAATGGGACAACGCATTGGGCAACAAATTCAACTTTGAATCGCTGATAAAGCGTGGCGTCGCCGGCCAGATAACGCGATTCCAGCAGCGCGGTTTTGGAGATCATGTCGCCGTTCGCCTGCGCATACGCCTCGGGCAAAGTGCGCGTGGCATGGCCGACTTTGAATCCAACGTCCCAAAGGAGGTAGAGGATTTTTTCGATAATGTTCGTGATGTATTTGGGCGCCTGGCCCTTGGGCCGCAGGAACAAAATATCGATGTCGCTATAAGGATTGAGCTCGCCTCTTCCATAGCCGCCGATAGCCACGACGGCAAGCGGCAGCATGGCGACGTTGGCAGGTTTTTCGAGGTCCACCGCGTAGGTGACAAGGTGCTGCAGGATGACGTCGATCAGGTTCACGCGCAGCCGGGCGATCTCGCGTCCGCCGCCTCCAGCGTAGTGTTTCAACCGGAGACGGTGCTCCTCGATTTTCAGGAAACGCTTGTAAAGGGCGAGGAGTTCGCTGCTGGTGGGCGTCTTGTTGACAGCAAGTTTTTTTTCCGCATGCGCGAGGACTTTCTCCAAATGGCTGATGCGTTTGGGCGCATTCGTGGCCACGTTGGCACGCGTTTTCAAGGCTTCACTTTTAGGAGCATTTTTCAGCATGCAGAAATCTGCCTTGTTGGATTAGGCCAGAGTGAAAGTGTCCTGAGCGGGTGACGCTCCCATTTGCTGCGTGAGGTCGCCGCGATTGGCCGTGAGGTGAACTAGCGCGTGATAGGTCGATTCCGCATCCGCGCCGAGCGACGCGGCCAGATTGTCTGCCGTGGTAGCGACGCCGTGCTGGAGCGTCGACACGAGTTTTTTCTGGAGGTCGAGCACCTCGGTGGCGGCTTTTTTACCCGCCTCGACGCCCGGCTGATGATAGGCGTTGATGTGGATGAGTGACGCGTAAAAGCCGACTGCCCGCTCGTAAAGCGCGATCAGCATTCCCACGGTAAAAGGATTGACCGCCGGGATGCTGATGGTGATCGATTGCCGATCGCTCTGCGACAGAGCTGTACGAGTCCCGCGCAAGAAGCCCTGGAGATAATCGCCGCTGATCACGCCCGGCTCGACTTGCATGGATTCGCCAGCCCGGCTCTCGCGCACCTCAATGAAAGTCGCGAAGAAATTATTCACGCCATCACGGAGTTGTTGCACGTAGGCGTGCTGGTCGGTCGAGCCTTTGTTTCCATAAACCGCAATGCCTTGGTGGACGATGTTGCCGTCGAGATCCTTCTCCTTGCCGAGCGATTCCATGAGAAGCTGCTGGAGATATTTCGAGAAAAGCATCAGGCGATCCTTGTAGGGCAGCACGACCATATCTTTTTTGCCCTTCCCCTCGCCCACGACATACCACATGAGAGCGAGTTGCATCGCGGCATTGGATTCCAAATTTGAGACGCGTGTCTTTCGGTCCATCGCCGCGGCTCCGGCGAGAAACGCATCAATGTCGATGCCTTGCAACGCCGCAGGGACGAGTCCGACAGCACTCATTACCGAGGTGCGGCCGCCGATCCAGTCGAACATCGGGAAACGCTTCAGCCAGCCACGTTCCACCGCATACTTGTCCAACTCACTTCCATCGCCGGTCACCGCCACGGCGTTCGGGGCAAACGGCACGTCTTGTTTGGCGAAAAACGCCTCGGTCTCAACCATGCCATTGCGGGTTTCCTTGGTGCCGCCGGATTTGGAAATGACCACCACCAAGGTGGAACTCGCCTTGCCCGCGAGCTGGGCAAAAACGCGATCGAAACCATCCGGGTCGGTATTATCAAGAAAAAGAATCTTCGCTTTGTCTACATTGGAGCCGAGCGCGTCGGCGACAAACTGCGGTCCGAGCGCAGATCCGCCGATGCCGATGAGCAGGACATGGGTGAATTTCCCGCTCGCATGGATCTCGGAGGCAAACGCCCGAATGGATTTCAGTGTGGAGAGAATCTCCTGTTTGAGCGTCGCATCAGGCGCAATGTCCACGTCGCGCAACCAGTAATGACCGACCATGCGACTTTCATCCGGATTGGCGATCTCACCTTCCTCCAGCCTTTTCATCGCGGCGAAGGCAACATTGATTTTGTCGCTCATGGAGGCGAAAAAATCGTCCGCAAACGCCATTCGACTGATGTCGAGGGAGAAGCCAAGATCGGCGTAACGAAGAAAATGGCGGTTGAATCGAGTCCAGTTCATAGGTGGCAAAAAGTAAACCGTTTGGGCGAGTTTGGGGCAAATGTAAAAGGTGTCCCGCTGAGAAATTATTACCGGCTTCGGAAGCACAAAACGCGCGTTTTGAAGTTAAAACAAGTGAGCCTCCGACGGAGGTTTTCCGAGGGAGGCTCACAAGTGATTCGAGTTAAATATTATTCTGCCGCCGTCTCGGTCTCAGCCGGAGCTTCTGTCTTTTCAGACTTGGTCTTTTTAGGAGCCTTCGCTTTTTTTGGCGCAGCCGCTTCAACCACAGGAGTTTCTTCCGCAACCACAGCCGTATCGACCCACTCGAGGAACGCGACCGGAGCCGAGTCGCTCTGGCGCTGCCCGAGTTTGATGATGCGGGTGTAACCGCCGGCGCGGGTAGCGGCACGAGGAGCGACTTCATCAAACAATTTTTTGACGATGTCGCTTTGGCGCAGCACAGCGAGAGCGGTGCGACGGGCGTGGAGCGAACCTTTTTTGCCGAGGGTGACCATTTTCTCGGCCAGCGGGCGGACAGCTTTGGCTTTGGCGAGAGTGGTTTTAATGCGGCTATGCTCGATCAGGCTGCAAACCTGATTGGCGAGCAAAGCATTACGATGCTCGAATTTACGACCGAGCTTAATGGTTTTTACTTGATGGCGCATGGTGATGTCTCCTGAAGGAGTGGGTTAGTCAACGGCAGCTTCGCTCGGCAGATCCACCAGACCGGCTTCAAATTTGACGCCCAATCCGAGTCCGAGTTGAACCAGTTTGTCTTTGATTTCGTTGAGGGATTTTTTGCCGAAGTTGCGATACTTGAGCATCTCAGCCTCGGTTTTTTGCGCCAGTTGACCGACGGTGGTGATGTTGGCGTTGTTGAGGCAATTCGCGGCGCGAACAGAGAGTTCGATCTCGTTGACGCTCATGTTGAGAAGCTTCTTGAGACGGCTGTTTTCCTGACTGACCGCTTCCGGAGTTTCATCGAACTCGACGGCGTCCTCGTCGTAATTGACGAACACATCGAGGTGCTTGCGGAGAATCGCGGAGGCTTGCAGCAAGGCGTCGTCCGGAGTGATGCGGCCATCGGTCCAGATTTCGAGCACAAGCTTGTCGTAATCGGTGCGCTGGCCAACTCGGGTGGCATCAACTGAATATTTTACGCGGGTAACCGGAGAGAAAATGGAGTCAATCGCGATAACGCCGATGGCTTGATCGGCGGTCTTGTTTTCGTCGCCAGTGGCAAAACCACGGCCAACTTTAACTTCGAGTTCGGCCTCAAATTTCTGCTTCTTGTCGAGCGTGCAAATGAGTTGGCCGGGGTTCAGAACTTCACACTGGTTACTGGACTGAATGTCGCCAGCGGTAATGGCACCTTCCTTGTTGACGGAAATCGTCAGGTTGCGAACTTCGTGATCGTGCGCGGTGAATTTGACCTTCTTGAGGTTAAGCACAATGTCAGTGACGTCCTCGACGATGCCGGGCAGTGTTCCGAACTCGTGGAGTGCTCCGTTGATTTTAACGGAGGTAATGGCGGCACCTTCCAAAGAGGAAAGGAGAACGCGGCGAAGGGAGTTGCCGATGGTGTGTCCGTAACCGGCCTCGAAGGGCTCGGCAACAAACTTGGCAAACGTATCAGTGGAGATCGCCTCATCTTTGGTGAGGGATTTCGGCATTTCAAAACGACCTAAACGAACGGGCATGGGATGTATTTTCTAATCACCGGGTTACCCCTGACGCAAACGGCCGACAATCCAATGATTGAGGCCCAGGGACCAACGGTGCGATTTCTTTTTCGCGCTGGGATGTGGAAGAAAGACGAGTTTGCCGTCCTTGGCAAATGATTTCTTGCAGATTCCGGAAAGAATTAGCGGCAACTGGAATCAGACTGGCCGATTACCAGTTTTTCAACCACTTCACTTGGTCGGGCGGAGTTGTTGTGGATGTTGTTCCGCCCGTGGACCAAAGATCGAACGTGGGATTGTTTCCCCCAGTTGGAGGACTTGGCGTTCCAGCCGTCAGTTGAGCCGCGTAGATGGTGGAATAACCATACGAGTTTCCCCATGGATCTGACAGGGCTGTGACTGTCCCAGTTCCGCCAGATGGCTGTAGTGTATTAGACTTAAACTCGAAATAAATCTTGGGTGTGCCTCCCGGCGTGGTGACGGCTCCTCCAGAAATATCTGTTGATGCATCGCTGTTATTCACCACACGATCCAAATTGGTATCACCAGACAAAGCGCGATACAGAACCAATGATTGAGACTTGTAGTCCGTGGGATTGCCTTTGGTTTTACTGTCCAGACCGTCAGTTCCAGTTCCGCCTGGTGTACTAGGATACGCCCCATTGTCCGCTTTGTAGCTTTCCAAGGCGGCTTCCATGGCCTTGATCTCAGATTCTGCACGACTGCGGGCGCCTTTATCCTGGGCGTATTTGAAGGTCCCAAGAACGAGCGCGGCTAAAATGCCGATGATCGTCATGACGGTTAGCAACTCGACCAACGTGAAACCCTTGGTGCGCCGGTTGTGATAATATGAAAGGTGCATTTGCATTTAGCCCGCCTGCATGGTGCTGATGATGGAGATCAATGGAAGGAAGAGCGCGATAACGATCGTTCCGACGACCACCGCGAGAAACACGATCATAATCGGCTCCAGCAGCGACGTAAGTCCAGTCACAGCGTTATCTACTTCGTCGTCGTAAACCTCGGCGATTTTCAGAAGCATCTCGGGCAGTTGCCCGGTCTCCTCGCCGACGTCGATCATGCTGATGACCATAGGCGGAAACACTCCGCTCGCCTCCAAGGGCTGAACGATCGATTCACCCTCCTTCACCGAGTCATGGACCTTGGTGATGGCATCCGCGATTACCTGATTACCAGCGGTATCGCGGGTAATGTTCAATGCCTGCAAAATGGGAACACCGCTAGTGACAAGCGTTCCCAAAGTACGGGTGAACCGCGAAATGGCCGTCTTGCGAATCAGGTCTCCGAAGAGTGGCATCTTCAGCTTGATCCGATCGAGAATGACTTTGCCCGCGGGAGTCGCGGCGAAGAAATTATATCCAATCACTATTCCAACGATGGCGGGAATGATGATTAAAATGTGATCCTTCAGCAGATTACTACAGTTGATCACGAAAACGGTCAGGCCAGGGAGCGGCTTGCCGTTTAACATATCCCGGAAGATCTGCTCGAACTTCGGCACAATGAAAACGAGCAGAAAGCCCATGATCGCGACGGCGATGACCAGCACGATTAGCGGGTAAAACATGGCCGCGACGACCTTGTTTTTGATCTTTTGCGCCTTTTCCTGAAACTCGGCCAGACGGATGAGCACGAGTTCGAGCACACCGCCGAGTTCGCCAGCTTTTACCATGTTGACGTAGAGCTTGTTAAAAATCTTCGGGTGTCCAGCGAGGCTTTCCGAGAACGTGCTGCCTCCCTGCACGGTGTCGGCCAGCTGCGTGATGGTCGCCTTCAAGACTGGGTCGCGCTCCTGTTTCCCCAGCACTGTCAGGCCACGTAACAATGGAAGTCCGGCGTCGATCAGTGTAGCGAGCTGGCGGGTAAAAATCATCAGCACCTTGGGCTTGATCGTGCTTTTTTTGAAAAGCGGCTTCTTCGCCTTTGAGTCGGCGGTTGTTTTGGCAATTTTCGTGGCGGTTTTCTTAACCGCCTTGCTGGACGCACCGGCGGCACCATCCGCGAGAACGCTCGTGGGGAAATATCCGGATTGTCGAAGTTGTGCGACAGCGTCGTTGGAATCGGCGGCGTCTATGACTCCGGTGTTTTCCTGTCCGCGGGCATCAAGGGCGACGTAATTAAATTTGGCCATATTCTAGGGGTAGTAAATGAGCTGTGGGGAAAGTAGCTTTTGTCTCGCGGGATGTCGATGGCGAAAAGGGGTTTTATTAGGTGTATTTGACGACTTCCTCGATGGTTGTTTCTCCATCGAAAATGCTTCGCAGACCGTCCTCGCGCAGGGTGACCATGCCGAGTTCGATCGCTTTCTGACGCAGGACCAACGAGGGCGCACGCTGATTGATCATCTCGCGGATCGGGTCCGTGACATCGAGTAATTCGTAGATGCCTTTGCGTCCTTTGTAGCCGGTGTTGTTGCAGTGGTCGCAACCCTTGCCGTAGAAGAAATTTTTGTCGCCGATGTCGTGTGGCGAGAGCCCGAGTTGTGCGAGCAATGCCTCGCTAGGCTCATAAGGAGTGCGGCATTGCGGGCAGATTTTTCGGATCAAACGCTGGGCGAGCACGCCTTCCAGCGCAGCGGAAATCAGAAATGGCTCGACTCCCATGTCGATCAGACGGGCCACCGCGCCGGGGGCGTCGTTCGTGTGCAATGTCGTCAGCACCAAGTGCCCGGTGAGCGAGGCTTGAATGGAAATTTGCGCGGTCTCCAAGTCGCGCGTTTCCCCGACCATGATGCGATCCGGGTCCTGGCGCAAAAAGGCGCGCAGCACACGGGCGAAGCTGAGTCCGATGGCGTCATTCACGGGCACTTGCATAATGCCCTCCATGTCGTATTCGACCGGGTCCTCCGCAGTCAGCAGCTTGGAATCGATGGTATTAATCCGGCGCAGACAGGAGTATAGCGTCGTCGTTTTTCCCGAGCCCGTTGGGCCGGTGACGATGAAAATTCCGTTCGGTTTCTCAATCGTCTTGAGGATGTATTGGTAGAGCGCGTCGGGCATGCCGAGCGTTTCCAAGTCCAGATTAACCGATGAGCGATCCAGGACGCGCAGCACGACGCTCTCGCCGAATTGCGTGGGCAAAGTCGAGACACGCATGTCCACCGGGCGACCGGCGATGGTCTTTTGAATGCGGCCATCCTGCGGCAGACGCCGCTCGGCGATGTTCAAGTTCGCCAAAACTTTGATGCGAGAAATCACCGGCAGCGCCAGGTGCCGGGGCGGTGGGGCCATTTCGTAGAGGGCTCCATCGACCCGGTAGCGAATCTTGAATTCATACTCAAACGGCTCGAAATGAATGTCACTCGCCCGGTCTTGGATCGCCTGATAAAGGATCAAATCCACAAACTTAATGATCGGAGTTGCATTCGCCTCAGCCTCGCCGCCGCCTGCGCCGACGTTTTCCAGTAGCTGCAATTCCTCGCCACCAAACGACGCCATGATGTCGCTCATCGATGCCGAATCGGAACCGTAACTGGAGAGAATCAGCTCATCGACTTTCTCCGGATCGGCCACCACCACGCGGATGTCGCGGCTTGCCGCAAAGCGCAATTCCTCCACCGTGTCGCTATTCAGCGGATCGGACAATGCCACCAGAATAGCCCCATCCTGTTCGCCCAGAGGCAGCGCGCCATGCAGTCGCGCCAGACCCGCCGGCAGCAGTCGCAGGGTCTCGTGGGGAATGACGATGTCCGCCAGATCGTAGTATTCCATGCCCAAGTTTTCGGCAATCTTGGTGAGAAATTTCGCCAGGCTGGAAAAGTAGCCGAAATCCACCACCAGTTGCTCCACCGGCTTGCCGCTTTGCACGGCCTCCTGGAGAATATCCTCGGCTTGGGTGTGAGTCATGACGCCGTTTTCGACGAGCATGTCTGTGACCATTTTTGCATTCATAATGTTCTGGAGTCTGCGGGGTGGAAGCTAACTTCCCGCAGAATAGTTTTTTTGTCAGCCGCGAAAAGCACTATTGAAAAGAAAATCAGTGGAGTGGCGAAGATTCCCGTTCGTTGAGCGGTGAAATGGGCGTGATAGGTAAATTTTCAGGCATCACAAAAAATCCGACCGTAACATAGAAAAACATCTCACACACGGAAATGACCGGTTTTACAGCCGAAATAGTGGTTTTACACAGGTTTAGGCTCGATGCCCTCGCATTTAGGTCGGTTTGCACGCGCTAAGGCACGATTTACATGCACATTGAGAGGATTGACAGGCGCTTATCGGCGATCGACACGCCGTCATTCCTCGTTTATTGCCGCGCAGGCACACGCCCCTGCAATAGTTGTTGCACTCCGCTCGTGTCCTGCGCTTTGCAGAGCATTTCCTCCTGGCTGATCGTGCCGTCGAGATAGAGCTGAACCAAATGCGAGTCGAGCGTGTTCATGCCGAGCTTCGCGCCAGTCTGGATGTCGTTGGTGATTCGAAAGGTTTTTCCCTCGCGGATAAACGCCCCGATCGATGGCGTATTGATCATTACCTCAAACGCGGCGACCCGGCCCGTGCCGTCTTTTTTCGGCAGGAGCAATTGGGAAACCACCGCGCGCAGGTTGATACTAAGTTGCACACGTATCTGTTCCTGTTGCTCCGGCGGAAAAGCGTCGATCAGCCGGTCCACCGTTCGCGCCGAGCCGGTCGTGTGCACGGTGGAAAAAACCAGATGCCCCGTTTCGGCGGCAGTGATGGCGGCCTCAATCGTCTCCAAGTCGCGCATTTCGCCAACGAGAATCACGTCCGGGTCCTGCCGCAAGGCGCGGCGCAGCGCTTCCGAGAAATTTGGTACGTCCACGCCGATCTCTCGCTGGTTCACGATCGCCCGCTGATGCGAATGATAGTATTCGATCGGGTCCTCGATGGTAACGATGTGGCAGGCCTTCGTGCGATTGATCACGTCTAACATGGAAGCGAGAGTCGTGGTTTTTCCAGAACCAGTCGGGCCGGCGACCAGCACCAGGCCGCGTGGCAAATCTAACAAAGCACTTACACTCGATGGCAGCCCGATTTCCTCCAAGGTTAGTATCTGACTCGGTATCAGGCGCGCGACGAGGCCGATGACGCCTTTTTGCCGGAAAATGCTGCATCGGAAACGATCCCCGGTGTCGAGGGCAAAGGCGAAATCGACGGTCGAGTGCGAGTTGAGTTGCGCGACTTGGTCGCCGTTGGCGAGGTCGGTCGCGAAACGGCTGGCGTCCTCGGCGTTGACGTGGGGCAGATCGAGCCGGACGAGTTCTCCGTGGATGCGCAAGACCGGCGGCGCGCCCACACTAATATGCAAGTCCGATGCGCCGCGCTCGCACACCATCCGAAGCAAATCTTCGATGACGAGGGGAAACATGCGCGTGAGAACGAACTGTTAGTCCGCGTCGGACATCGTGGTCGTGACCACTTCATCGACTGAGGTGAGCCCGGCCAAAACCTTACGCACGCCATCCTCGCGCAGGGTGCGCATGCCGAGTTCGCGGGCGCGTTTGCGGAGCTGGATGGTCGAGCTGCGATCGTTCACCATGCGGCGCACTTCGTCGTCGATCTTGAAGATTTCGAAGATGCCCATGCGTCCGCGATAGCCCCGGCGGCGGCATTCAGGACAACCCACCGGTTCCATGACAGTCGCGTCGGTCACCTGCCGTGGATCCAGGCGCAGGGCGCGGTAATCGACATCGGTCAGGGTGTGATACGTCTTGCAGGCGGGGCAAAGTTTTCTAACCAAACGCTGGGCCAGCACGGCGCGAATGGAACTCGCCACGAGGAAAGGTTTGACTCCGATATCGACGAGACGGGCCACAGCGCTCGGGGCGTCGTTGGTGTGCAAGGTGCTGAAAACGAGGTGGCCGGTGAGTGACGCATTGATCGCGATGCTGGCCGTTTCCAAGTCGCGAATTTCTCCGATCATGATGATGTTCGGGGCCTGGCGCAGCATGGAGCGGAGCGCAGCGGGAAAAGTCATGCCGACGTCGGTATTTACCTGCACTTGGTTGATGCCATTGAGCTGGTACTCGACCGGATCCTCGACGGTGATGATTTTCCGGTCGGGGCGGTTGATGTAATTGAGGCAGCCGTAGAGGGTGGTCGTTTTTCCAGAACCAGTCGGGCCGGTGACCAGCACGATGCCGTCGGGCAGGGCGATGAGAGTTTCCATCTCCTCCTGGTCATCAGTGAGGAAGCCGAGTTCGGGCAGGCCGAGGGTGAGGCTCGACTTGTCGAGGATACGCATGACCACGCTTTCGCCGTGGTTCGTCGGCACGGTGGAGACGCGCAAATCGATCTGGTTTTTGCCCATTTTCACCTGAATGCGTCCGTCCTGCGGCAAACGTTTTTCCGCGATGCTCATGGAGCCGGTCATGATCTTGAGGCGGCTGATGATGGCCGACTGCAATTTCTTCGGCGGGCTCTGCATTTCGATTAACTGGCCGTCCACCCGGAAGCGCACGCGGAAACTTTTTTCCATGGGCTCGAGATGAATGTCGCTCGCGCGGTTTTTGTAGGCCTCGACGATGAGCATGGTCACCATCTTGATAATCGGCGCATCGCCTCCGTCGCCCTCGGCTCCCTCGCCCATCGCAGTCATGGTGTCGTCGCCATCGAGAGAAACTCCCAGTCGGTCCTCGATACTGGCGGAGGCGTCGTCGGCTGAGCCGTAATATTGAATGAGGGCGTTTTTGATTTGTCCCTCGGTGGCGCAGACAAATTCGATCTCGCGATGGAGCAAATGGAGCAGCGCGTCGAACGTTTCAAACCCAAGCGGATTGCTTGTGGCGATGACGAGCATCTGGTCGTTCTTGGCGACGGGAATGACGCGATAACGCCGGGCTACGTCCGCCGGCAATTCCGCGATGACCTCGGGTTGAATTGGGCTCTGCGAAAGGTCGTAAAATTCCATGCTCGACTGCGCGGCGAGCGTACGGGTGATGTCCTCCTCGGTGACAAATTTTTGATCGATGAGATACTCGACCATGCTGCCTCCGTGAGCCACGGCTATGCGGGCAGCCTCGAGTTGGCTTCGTGAAACCAGACCTACATCCTGAAGGATTTGAACTACGTAATCTTCGTCGTTGAGCACAAGGGGGGAGGGTAAAAGTGAAAGAAACTACGGAGCCGCCTCCCCCGTGTCAACGCAAGTGGCGCCGAAATGCAATTTGTTCGCAAAACAGCCATTCCAAACACTTCGGCAGGCGGTCAGTCGCGGAAGTTTTTGAAGGCGAGCGACACTTCGAAATCCTGGCTCCGCAAGAATGCGATTACCTCCTGGAGATCGTCGCGATTTTTGCCCGTCACCCGGATTTGCCGCTCCTGCAAGGTGCTCTGGACCTTGGGCTGATGCGTCTTGATCGCCTTGGAAATTTCCTTCGCCTTCTCGCCGTCGAGTCCCTGCTTCACGACTAACTCTTGCTTCGCGTGTCCGAGCGGGGAAATGACCGGGTCCTGGCGGTCGATGTTGCGTAGATCGACGTTTCGTTTGCCAGTTTGCCGACGACGATGTCGTGCAGTCCCTTCAAACGCGAGCCGTCCTCGGCCGAGAGTTCGATGATGTTTTCCTTGGTGAAATCGATCTTTGCCGAGCTGCCCTTGAAGTCGAAACGTGTGGCCAGTTCCTTGCGGGCCTGGTCGAGAGCATTGAGGATTTCCTGTTTATCGACCTCGGAGACAACGTCAAAAGTGGGCATGGCGAGATTGTTAAAAATACTGAGGCCGATCGCAAGTCGGCAAACTACTGACGCTCCACGCTGACCATGCAGACATCGTCCTCAAACCCGGCTGCCGCATTGGTGATCACATCCTTCAACACGGCGTCCATCAGGCTGCCCGTGTCTAGCGCCAGCTTCGTGGTCACAGTTTCGAGCAATCTCTGCGAACCGTATTCCTCGCCATCGGCGCACGAAACTTCGAATACACCATCAGTGAAAAGCAGGATCGCGTCGTGCGGCGCGAGGGTGAATCGGCACGTTGGATAACGCGCGCTTTCGAGTAGCCCCAAGATGGGACCGTGACTCGAATCATAGGCGGACAAAGGAGTTGCCTGGCCCCGGACGCGGTCCAGATGAATGGGACTCGGATGGCCAGCGCTGCAAAACTCCACATCTCCTGTTTCCGAGTCCACGGTCAGGTAAAATCCCGTGCACAGCATCGGGTCCTCCACGCGCTGGAGGAGTCGTTTGAGACCCGCGTTGAGACCGCCGAGAAACTCGCCCGGGCTGTCGGATACCTGGCGCAAATCCTCGCAAAGCGTCCGCACGATCGCCGTCACGAGGGCTGCGCTCGGGCCGTGCCCCATCACATCGCAGATCAGCACCCCCGCCTTCGTGGGAGAAACGTGGAAAATCGTGAAGAAATCGCCACCGACCGCCTGCTCGGGAATGTAACGGTGATCGAAGCGCAGCAGACTATTCTCGGTGGTGGCCTGTGGCGGAAACTGTGGGTAGTGCCGCGGTAGCAAGGCGAGTTGAATTTCTTTCGCCAAAGCCAGATTGGAAGCCATTTGCGCGTCCTTTTCCATGAGCTCGGCCGTGGTGATTTTCAGGTGGTTACGCTCGGCTTCGAGAGCCTGCTCCATTTCCTGAAGCTTCGTGATGTCGTGCGAGATGCCAAACGTCCCGACGATGCGTCCGTTGCGGGAGCGCAGCGGCATTTTCGTGGTCAGTACCCATGTGACGCGTCCATCGGGGAAGGTTTCCTTCTCCGATTTTTGAATGGTGGGAACTTGCTTACTGATGAGCTTTTGCTCGTCGTCGAACGCGGGCTGTGCGTGTTCCCATGTGAAGAAATCGAAGTCGGTCTTGCCGACGATTTCCTTTGGATCCTTCAGCTGGAAATTCTCTGCCATCGCACGATTCACACGGATGAAACGGCTTTTGCGATCCTTGAAATAAATGTGCTCGGGGATGTTTTCGAGGAGATTGTCGAAGAGATCGACATGTTGTCGGGCCTCATTGCGCCGTCCGTGATGGATGATGGCGCAGCGAATGGATTTCTCCAGCACCTCGGACGAAAGGGCGTTCTCCGACAGATAATCTTGCGCGCCGCGCTCGACGGCCGTGAAACCAAACTCGGAGCCGCTGGTTTCGAGCGCGATAATCGGTACCTCGGGAATCTGCGTGTGCAATTCGTCAAAAGCGTTGAGCCCCGTGCGTTCCTCCAGATTCAAACTCAAGAGCACGACGTCGATCTGCTTGTTGGCCGCCGCATCAATGACTTCATCCAGCGTGGCGAATCGGGTTGTATGAAAAGGAACGTCCCGGCTGGCGACCGCCAGTAAATCCCGCACGCGTCGGGCGAAAGTCGGAAATGGGTGGGCGATGCCGACTGAAATCGACACGGGTAAATCATTTTTGGAGGACATTCTAGAAAAGAGGATTCTCGATGGGCTGGCCCCGAGTGGGTAACTAACATAATCTATTTACGTCAACAAACGAGAGTGGGTCGAAAAAAATAGACAAAAAAAGGCGCGTCCCCCGTTTCGATCGGAAGAACGCGCCTGTTTTTAGATTCGACTCTGCGCTTAGACCGCTGCGGGCTCGGCGACTCCGGCTTCGGCGGCGTTGCGATCTTTCATCGCGGCTTTGCGGCTGAGCTTGATGCGGCCCTTGTCATCGACTCCGATGCATTTCACCCAGATCATGTCGCCCATGTTGACCACATCCGTGACGAGATTGACGCGGAAATCAGCGAGCTCGGAAACGTGGCAGAGGCCGTCTTTTCCAGGTAGAATTTCGACGAAGGCGCCGAATTCTTTGATGGAAACGACGCGGCCTTGATACATCTCGCCGATCTCGATCTCTTTGGTCATGCCATTGATGATCTGCTTGGCGCGAGCCAGGCTGTCGCCGTTGTTCGAGTAGATGTGGACGGTGCCGTCGTCATCGATGTTAATCTCAGCGCCGGTTTCAGCGACGATGCCCTTGATGGTTTTGCCACCAGGCCCGATGAGAAGACCGATTTTGTCAGGAGCGATTTTGATCGTCTCGATGCGCGGCGCGTATTTGCTGAGTTCCTTGCGAGGCGCAGAAATGGCGGAAGCCATCACGTCGAGAATCTGGCCACGACCGGCTTTCGCCTCGTGAATGGCCTGAAACAAGATCGCGTGAGGCAGACCGGCGAGTTTTAAGTCGAGTTGGAATCCAGTGACGCCTTCGGAGGTGCCGCAGAGTTTGAAATCCATGTCGCCGAAGTGATCCTCGGAGCCGATGATGTCCATCAAAGTCGAGTATTGAGTCATGGTGTCGCCTTCAAACTCAGTGACGAGTCCGACGGAAATGCCGGCCACAGGACGGATGAGCGGGACGCCTGCATCAAGGAGTGCCATCACGCCGGAGCAGACGGACGCCATCGAGGTGGAGCCGTTGGATTCCATGACTTCGCTGCTCACGCGCAGGGCGTAAGGGAAGACGTCAGTCGCTGGAATGACCGGGCGGATGGAACGCTCAGCGAGCGCACCGTGGCCGATTTCGCGGCGGCTGGTGGAGCCGGTGCGGCCAGTTTCGCCAACGGAGAATGGCGGGAAGTTGTAGTGCAGGATGAAACGCTTGGTCGTCTCGCCGCCGGTGTAGCCGTCGAGCATTTGCGCTTCGTCGGTCGGAGCCAGAGTCGCAAGAGCGAGCGCTTGAGTTTCGCCGCGCTGGAAGAGGGCGGAACCGTGGGAGCGCGGGAGCAGACCGACTTCGGCACTGAGGGTACGGATGGAAACGAGGTCGCGTCCGTCGCAGCGGGTTTTGCGTTCGAGAATGGATTTGCGGAAGGCTTTCTTCTGGAGGTAATCGAAAGCCTGGCCGATCTCGAATTTGCCCGCTTCGGGATATTTTTCGAGAATGGCGGCGGTGACTTCGGTTTTCAAAGCGCCAACGGCCACGCCACGAGCGACTTTGCTCGGAGTGTAGAGGGCGGCTTCGATGCGATCACCGGCGACGGAGTAGGCGATTTCGAGGAGGTCATCTTTGACTTCGAGGAGCTTGACGGCGCGTTTTGGTTTGCCAGCGATGCGGGCGAGTTCGATCTGAGCCTGGCAAAGCTTCGCAGCTTCGATGTGGGCGAATTCGAGGGCCTTGATGAATTCCTCTTCAGGCAATTCATTGGCCGCGCCTTCGATCATGATGACGTCGTTGAGATTGCCGACGTAAACGAGGTCGAGGTCGCTATCGAGCATCTCGCCGTTGGTTGGATTGACGACAAATTCGCCACCGACACGACCGACGCGCACGGCACCGATTGGGCCAGCGAACGGAATGTCGGAAACCATCAGAGCGGCGGAAGCGCCGTTGATGCTGAGCATATCCGGATCGACCTCACCGTCCGCGCTGAGGAGGATGGTGATGATCTGGGTGTCGTAGAAATAGTTTTTCGGGAACAACGGACGCAACGGGCGATCCGTCATGCGGGCGGTGAGGATTTCCTTCTCGGAAGGACGGCCCTCGCGCTTGAAGTAACCACCGGGGAATTTACCGACGGCAGCTGCTTTTTCGCGGTAATCAACGGTCAGTGGGAAGAAGTCCTGGCCTTCTTTGATGGACGTGGCGGAAACAGCGGAGACCATGACGATGGTTTCGCCGCTGCGGACGATGACGGCACCATCAGCGAGCTTGGCGATTTTGCCAGTTTCGATGGTGATGGGATTGGCTCCAACGAGAGCCGTTACTTGATGGGGTGCTTGAGGTGCTAATGACATGAGTGTCTTTCTATTTGGAAATGGCCCACCCGTGTCTGGCCGACTCTGACTCACAGGTTTTAATCTCGAAAAACAGGCCAGATGCGCTGGCGGTTTCGGGACTAAAACCTAGGACTCAGATCGGAAATCCAGACGGCGAGGGTGCCGGATTGTTGTTTTGTTTACAATATTGCCTTGTAGTGAAAGCGGGCCGACTCTTGTGAAGTCGGCCGGGATTCAGGCAATAAAAATGATCCGTTACTTACGGAGGTTGAGCTTCTCGATGAGGTTTTTGTAACGCTCAGCTGCAGTGCGCTTGAGGTAATCGAGCAAGCTGCGGCGCTGGGCGACGAGCTTGAGCAGACCGTAGCGGGAATGGTGATCTTTCGTGTGCGTTTTGAGGTGCTCAGTCAGATAAGTGATGCGGGCAGTAATGAGCGCGATTTGAACGTCGGCGCTGCCAGTGTCGCCTTCGTGCAATTGGAAAGGCTTGAGGTCGGTGGGTGTAGCGGTGTTTGCCATAATTTCGAGAGCCTTCGATTATGAATGATTTGAGATGGAAAGCAAATGGAAGTTCGGAAAATGAATCGAATGGAACTCGAATCTATTTTTCCGCCGGAGAAACTGCCGGAGCGGGATGCTCGAAGACAATCTTCCGTCGGCCAAAAATATCGCCAACATCAAAAAAGCTGACGTAGGCCAGAAACCCCATGATCACATAGGCACAGGCTGTCTGCAGGCCGACGAGAATCTTCGTATTCACTGGACGGCGGCGGGCGGCTTCCACCAGCGCCAAAGTGATGTGGCCGCCATCCAAAACTGGGATCGGCAGCATGTTCATAATCGCCAGATTAACGTTCAAGACGACGCTAAACCAGAGCGCCATCTGCCAGCCGTATTCGTTTTGGAAAAGCCGATAATAGACGTTCATGATGCCCACGGGACCGGACAAATGTTGAATGCCCACATCCGATCCCTTGGTGAAAAGTGCACTCACGGTGTTGATCAAAGTCATGCCAGCCGCCTTCAACTGCGAGATGGGGCTCTGATGCATCATTTGGACGCGACCCATGCCATCCCAAGTGATTCCGGCCAATGAATCTTGCGCCCAGCCGACGCCGATCATCGGGTTTTTGATCGTTTTCGGACGATCTGGCAATGCAGGTTTGACTGAAACTGGGATGCGTTTCCCATTGCGCTGTAACTCAAGTGTTAAAATTTGGTCTTTCGCCGCCTGGACCGCCATGAGCACGGCATACGAGCTAAAAACTGGCTTGGCATCGACGGCCATCACGCGATCTCCGGGATGAATTCCCGCGACTTGACCGGGGCTGTTCGTCATTACCGTCTCGACCAACGGACCTTCGACTTGTATCGGAACCGGCATCATTTTTCCATCGCGTTCGACATTCAGAACAACCGACGCCTGTGGGTTTGCGCTCAGCCATTGTTCTAGGCTTTCGGGACTGTAAACTTTCTGTCCGTTAATGCCGACGATATAATCCTTCACCTGCAATCCGGCTTTTACAGCGGCTGAGTCGCTCGCGATTTTTGCGATTCGCGGCGTCTCTGCGGGCCCCATTCCGACGGTGCGGAAACCGGCGCGCTGCCAGAGTTCGTGATCCTGTTTTTCAAATTTCGAGGTTTTCGTGAGTTGAGTTCCATTGCGCTCAACGACGAAATCAATCGTCTCGCCCTGGCTCTTAATCACGCTCCAACTAATGCTTTCGCTCATTCCGCCGAAGCGTTTGACGGGATCGCCATCGACCCTGAGCACTTTGTCACCTGGTAGCAGACCGGCTTTTTCGGCGGGGGAATCGGGCGCAACAAAGCCGATCGTCGTGCCGACCTCGCCCTCGTTTTGCGGACGTCCAATCGCGTAAACGATGAACGCAAAAACGCACGCCAGCAACACGCTGAAGAGCGGTCCGGCAAAGGCGACAATAATCTTGTCGAGCGCGGAAATCGGCGGCAACGCTTCCCGCGGCGTCTCCACTTTTCCCTCCATCACTTCCATCGGAGCCATCTGCGGCAAGGCTACAAAACCGCCCGCAGGAATGCTGCCGAGACTGTATTCGACTCCGTTGATAGTCTTCTTCCAGAGCGGTTTGCCGAACCAGATGCCGAATTTTTCCACCACCAATCCACGCCAGCGGGCGGCCAGAAAGTGGCCGATCTCATGGACGATGATCATGAGGTTAAAAATGAGGACGACTTCGAGAAGGATGAAGAGGATGCGGAGAATGGACATGGAAAAAAATGAGAGGACTTAGATAGAAATGGCCCGGGCGCGAGCCTCGGCGTCGGCGGCTAAAATAGCGGGTAGGTCAGGGTTGGCAATGGAACGATGCGACTGCATGACATCGGCGACGATGCGCCAGATGTCGGAGAATAAGACAGCGCCCGCGAGAAATCGTTCGACAGCGACTTCATTGGCGGCGTTAAAGACAGCGGGTAGGGTTCCGCCTATTTCCCCGGCCTCGCGGGCGAGATCGAGTGCAGGGAAATCGGCGGTGCGCGGTGCCTCAAAAGTGAGCTGGCCGAGTGCGGCGAAGTCGAGCGGGCGCAGATTGTTCGCCAATCGGTCTGGGTAAGTTACGGCGTATTGGATCGGAAATCCCATATCACTGTGACTCAACTGCGCGAGCACCGAGCCGTCCACGAACTCGACCATCGAGTGAATGATGCTTTGCGGATGCACCACGACATCGACCTTCGACATCGGGGTGTCGAAGAGCCAGCGCGCCTCGATCATTTCCAGACCTTTATTAAAGAGTGTTGCGGAGTCGATCGTGATCTTGCGACCCATGTCCCAGGTCGGATGTTTGAGAGCCTGGGCGACCGTGACTCGAGTTAGATCGCACTGTGGCGTCTGGCGGAAAGGTCCTCCGGATGCAGTGAGAATGAGGCGTTGGACGGTGGAAATATCGCGGCCTTCCAGACATTGAAAAATCGCATTGTGCTCACTATCGACCGGCAGCACGCGGACGCCTTTTTCGCGGGCGCGGCGCATGACGATTTCCCCAGCCATCACCAGGATTTCCTTACTAGCAACGGCAATGTCCTTCCCCGCTTCGATGGCGGCCAAGGCAGGCGCGAGCCCACCGGTGCCGACGATGGCGATGAGCACCATGTCCGCTTCAGCCAAGGTCGCGAGTTCGATCAAACCTGCCTCACCGAGAAATGTCTGCGTCTCGTCCGGCAGCAAAAGTTGGCCGCGTTTCGATTCATCCACCAGACACACCGCAGTCGGATGGAACTCCGCTGCATTTTCGGAGAGTCGAGTGCCATTCGTATGGGCCGACATTCCGACAATCTCCATCCGATCCGGAATCTGGCGCGCGATGCGCATGGCACTCTGCCCAATCGAGCCGGTCGCGCCCAACACGACGACACGTTTTCTCATAGTGGCAGGATGACCAGCCGGAGGTAAAAATAGAGCAGCGGAGCCGTGAAAAGCAGACTGTCGATCAGGTCGAGCGAACCGCCGATGCCCGGCAGAAACGCGCCCGAGTCCTTCGCATCGTTGCTGCGTTTAACGATGGATTCGCCCAGATCGCCGATGATCGCTGCAAAGCCGAGGGCGAGGCCGAGCACAATGCAATGGTCCATATTGAGCAACGACAGTTTGACCGGCAACAGCATCCACAATCCGATGCTGGACGCAGTTGAAAACGCTAGTGCTCCGAAGAATCCCTCCCAGGTTTTCGCCGGGCTGATGTGCGGCACAAGCTTGTGTTTGCCGATCAGGCTGCCCGTGACATACGCGCCCATGTCGCTGAACTTGGTGACCACGAGCAGATAGAGTAAATAGTATTGACCTCCAATCGAATGGTCGGCATTGCGCGGGACGATATAGACGACTTTCGTGACGAAACTGAAGAGCCAAACCACGTAGAGCAGCCCGAAAATGGTGTAAGCCATCGTCTCGATTGGCACCGGATCGCGCAGGGTCTGAAACATCTGCCGCGCGAATACCCCGAGCATGAAACACATCAGGATCGCCAACTCGAAATCATAGGCGCTGGGCGGGCCATTGCGCTGGCTCCAGTAATAACCGCCCGTAAACATCGCCCCGCCGCAGAGCATTCCGAAGATCTTAAAATTAGGACGTTTCGCCACGTCGAGCATCGTAAAATACTCCCAGAGTGCGACCAGACCCAGACCGGAAATAATCAGAAATATCCCGACTTCCCATCCCATCAGGATCGTCCCGAGAATCACTGTCCAGAGCGTCAGCGTACTGGCCAGCCGACGGAGAAAAATGGTTTTTTTGTTGGTGGACATGACTCTGAAATCCTTGGGGACGGGATTTCATAGGCAAGCCCGGCGCATCTTGCAAATGAATAGTCCCCGCGGGGTTGGGATCGGTTGACACATCCCGCACTCGCCGTTCTATTTCCAGCCATGTCTGCGGAACTCGTTCTCTACGTTAAAAAAACCTGCCCCTGGTGTATCGCGGCGGAGAGCTGGCTCTCTCAAAAAGGCTACACCTGGCGCGAGATCGATGTGAATGCCAGCCAGGCGAGTTTCAGTGAAATGGAGAAAATTTCCGGCCAGCGCTTCGTTCCCACCCTCGTCGTCGGCGGCAAACATCTCGCCGACTTCGACACCGCCCAACTTGAGCAATTTCTCAAGGCGGAAGACATCCAGCCCGCGAAGTAAAAGCATGATGCCTCTCCCCTCAGCCCTGGCCCTGATCGTCGGGCTCGGCGTGCTCGGCCTCGCGTTTCGCACCGTGGCGCATCCCATTGCACAAAAACTGGCGATGCTCTGTCTCTTCGGCGTGTCGTTTCTCATCGGCTGGCTTCCCGGCGGCAGCGTGTTAATGGGTTTCGCCTGCCTCAGCATCTGGCTGCTGATCCCCTGGCTGGAAATCTTGACCCGCGTGCGCCGACTGCGTCTGCCGATGGATAAGACGCTGGAAAACAAACGCCCACCGTCGCGCGAGTTATTTCCTAATCTTGATGAACTGACCGAGGAGATCGAGTCGAACCATTTCCAGCACATTGAAGACACGGGTTGGGACTGGGAAAACCAAGCGCAGTTTTTCCGGCTCTTCTATCGCGAGAAGGAAAAAATGCAGGCCGCGATCTGCTCGATCGACCAGGATCAGGTCGCGTTTTTCTATCTGTCTCTTTCGACGCGAACGACCGATGGCCAGCTCTGGACAACTTGGAATTATCCATTTTCCACCGCATTGAAGCCGTCGCCAAACTTGCAACTCAATCGAGTTCCAGCGCTATCTGATTTCGTGACCATGATCGAGCAGCACGAGTTGTTTCTGGCCAGAAACAACGTCACCGCCGCCAACGCGATGGAACTCAACGCCGAGTCGATGCTCGAAGGCATGCAGACAGATTTGCGCCAGCAGATCGACCACAACCTGCGTGCCGGAGTGCTTCTGCCGTCGGAGGAAGGCAAGGTCCGTTATTCATGGCGCGGGCTGTTTTTCATTTGGTGCCAGTTCATCTGGGACTTCGTGCGCCTGTAAAAAACTTGTCGCGACTTGGGAAAGTCGTCATACCCGTTTGAATCGAATCTCA
The DNA here is from genome assembly GCA_038230215.1 of Chthoniobacterales bacterium. GTDB lineage: Bacteria > Verrucomicrobiota > Verrucomicrobiia > Chthoniobacterales > DASVRZ01 > DASVRZ01. Next base: position 230,954 of record JBBRNR010000004.1, read on the forward strand.
CTCCCATGGAAACGCCTCCCCCACCCCCGTCCAGCACCGGCAGTGACGATAAAATCTGGATCATCCTCTGCCATCTTTCGCTTCTGATTGGAGTGGGATTCCTATTGCCGCTGGTGGTGTATTTTGTGAAGAAACAAGACGCGCCGCTCACCGCCGAGCACGCCCGGGAAGCGCTCAACTTCCACATCAGCGTCTATCTTTACGCCTTCATCGGATTTCTACTTTGCTTCGTCTTGATCGGAGTCCCGCTTCTGGTTGTGCTAAGTATTGGCGCGGCCATTTGCAGCATTCTAGCCTGCGTTAAAGCCTCCGACGGCGGCTTCTATCGTTACCCTCTTACTATTCGTCTGATCTAGCCAAGGCGAGTTGGACTTGGATGTCTGGGGAGCGCACGCGTCTCGCGTGCTCCCTTTTGCGTCTCGCAAAAGAGCCTTTAACGTAAGTGGTCCCCCATCTGAAACAGCTTTGAGGCGAGGCACCTCAAAGAACACGCGAGACGCGTGCGCTCCCCCAAAAAATCTCGCTTTTCTTACAATTTCCGAGTGCGGCGCACTGCTTTCCTCGGCACCGACTTTTTCTCCACCAGCGGACTTTCCAAAAACCGATACGCGTTCGGTTGCAATCCCAGCTGACCATACGAACGCAGCGCGACGCTGTTTTCCTTCTCCACATAGAGTCGGATGCCCGCGACATTGCCCTGGTGCTCCGCTATTTCCTGGATGTAACCGTAGATCTTGCTGAAGACGCCCTGGCGACGCACCGCAGGATCTACATAGACGCTCTGCAACCACCACCATTGACGGTTCAACCAGTCGCTCCATTCGAAGGTGATCAGCGCCATGCCGACGATTTTTTTCCCGGTGTCAGCGACCATGTAAAAGCCGTGTCTCGGCTCTGCCAGTACCGTGCGCACGCCCGCGCCCACGAGTCGGCGATTGAGCGCGCACTGCTCGGTCTCACGCGCCAAAGCCACATTGAAGCTCGCGATTTTCGACGCGTCTTCAGGTGTGGCGGAGCGAATGATGAGATTCACGGTTAGAGAAGTTCGGCGACGAGGGCTTTTTCTTCCTGCAATTCGTTGATGGTGAGATCTATTTTGGACTGGCTGAACGCGCCCACCGGCACGCCCTGCACGATTTCGTAAGTCGATCCGTTCGTGCGAATCGGGAAGGAAGTCATCAAACCCGACTCGATGCCATAGCTGCCGTCGGAGCAGACCGCCACCGAAAACCAGTCGCCCGCCGGGGTCGGAGTCGTGAGCGAACGCACCGTATCGACGACCGCATTCGCCGCCGACGCCGCCGAGGACGAACCGCGCGCGGCAATGATCGCAGCGCCACGTTTTTGCACAGTGGAAATGAAGTCGCCCTCCAACCAGACGCGGTCGGTAATGACCTCGGTCGCCGGTTTGCCGCTGATCCGGGCGTTGGTAAAATCGGGATATTGCGTAGCGGAATGGTTCCCCCAGATCGCCATGTTAGTCACCTCGGTGACAGCGACTCCGGCCTTCTGCGCGAGTTGCGATTTGGCGCGATTTTCGTCGAGGCGCGTCATGGCAAACCAGCGATTTTTCGGGATGGAAGGCGCATTGTTCATGGCGATCAGGCAATTTGTGTTGCACGGATTGCCAACGACCAGGATGCGCACGTCGTCCGCTGCGTGAGCCGCGATGGCTTTTCCCTGACCCGTGAAAATGCCGCCGTTGATCGAGAGTAAATCCTTGCGCTCCATACCGGCTTTGCGTGGCACGCTGCCGACGAGCAACGCCCAGTTGACTCCCGCAAAACCCTCTGCGAGATCGGCAGTGGCGGTGATTTTTTTCAAAAGCGGAAACGCACAGTCGTCGAGTTCCATCACCACGCCGCCGAGCGGGCCGAGGCCGGGTGCGATTTCGATCAGACTCAGCTCGACCGGTTGGTCGGGGCCAAACATGGAGCCGGAGGCGATGCGAAACAGAAGGGAGTAACCGATCTGGCCGGCTGCGCCCGTGACGGCGACTTTTATAGGAGTTTTCATAGGTGCAGAGGTTTTACCGGCGGCGTTCCGCAGTGTCAAACCTTGGGTAGAAAACTGCGTTCACCTCGCCCGGGGCACGCGGCTCCGGAGTTAGGTGCCGTTCTCCTCGTCGGTCGAAAGCCACGACCTAGGCGGGAGGGATGGCTACGGATTCACCGGAGGCACCACGGCGGCCGGGGCTGGCGTGGACGCTGCGCGATCCTTCCGGACCTTGAAACCATAACGGCGCAACTCCGGGCTTTGGTCCGTGTCCATGCTGGCAAAGCAGAGATAAAACCGCACCCGGGCCAGATAAATATCAAACTCCTTTAGCGCCTTGTCCCGCGCCTTCGTGGCCAGCATCCGCTCGCCGCCCGTACGGTCATCGGCATTCGCGTCGAAGATCGCGAGTTGCGCTGCGATCTCCGCCTTCAAATCTGCCGCCACTTCCCACGCTGGATTCTCGATCTCCAGGTCGTCGGCCAGACAGAGCCTGGCCAGGCCGAGAACGCGGGCATCGTTAAACGTCCCCAGGTTTCCACTCGTCCATCCGTAAGTCGTGTAAACCTCCAGCCGCTGGTCGTCTGTGATCGTGGAACTGCGAATGCCTTTGATCCCATTGTAACCGTCGCGCAGCAACACTTCGAGCTGATCCAGCGCAGTCCGGGCGGCTCCCGAGCCCCCTGCCCGATTGCTCTCCGTAAGCGCGGTATCGTTGTCGGCGTCCTCCAGGGTTTTCAGACTGGCATCGAACTGCGTGCGAAAGGCCACGGGCAACTTGAAAAGATCGGTCGCCGTGCGCGGAGTGTCCACGATCTGAATGAGACGGCCTTGCGAGATGGATTGAATGGAAGTGGCGTTGGGCATGATAAATATTTTTTCAGTGAAGTTGCATCGAACAGTCAGAAACAGGGAAACGACCGGCATTTCCCTGGGAACAAAAGTAGGAAAAGAGAAAATGCCACCTCTTGGCGAGCCTATTTTTCACACTAAATGAAATTTTTTCCCTTTTCCTCTCCCCAGGCCAGTCGCGAAACAAATGTGTTTCCCCATTTGGCAAGCCTCTGGAGTGCTCCGCAGGTCTTTTTTCTTCCCTCGGAAGCCTCCACTAACAGCAAATGTAACGTTACAGGCTCTTCCCGAAGCCTGCTGAAAACTGCGAATAAACTATTAAGCCATTCCTGAAGCCTCCGGAATGCCAAACAACTGTCTGTTTTTAATCAGTGAAGCCTCGCCAACGGCAAACAGGTTTTATTTATACACATCTAAGCTATTCCATTCATTATTGGGATGTCCCAAATGAGACGCAGGAGAAGAAGGGGAATATCTCCGTTGGTTATTCCATCGGCTTGCGTATTCACTGAGGGCTTATCAAGGTGCTCTTCAGTTTCTCCCATTTATGAAAGCAGTTCTTCCTTCCAATGAAATGCAGCGGCTCGCTGTGTTGCGCGATCACGACATTCTCGATTCGATACCCGAGGCGGCTTACGACGAGATTGTATCGATGGCTGCGGCAATTTGCGAGGTGCCGATGGCGGCGATCAGTTTGGTGGATGAGGATCGGCAGTGGTTTAAGTCGGAAATCGGGATGGGTTGCAAGGAGACGGGTCGCGAATCGGCTTTTTGCGCCCATGCGTTGGACAAAAAAGAGATTCTGCTGGTGCCCGATGCCACGCTGGATGAGCGGTTTGCCGATAATCCGCTGGTGACAGGTGCGCCGGGGATACGCTTTTACGCTGGCACACCGCTAATCACCCGAGAAGGGATGACTTTGGGCACGCTCTGTGTGATCGATCGCGTGCCCCGGCAACTCGATGCCCGGCAGACTCATGCCCTGGAAGTGCTCGGGCGTTCTGTGGTGATGCAGATGGAGGCCCGTCGCCAGATCAAGATAGAAAAGCATCGCTCGATACTGTTGCAAGAGGCGCAACTTCTGGCGCGGATGGGGAGCTGGGAGATGGATTATGTGACGGGGCGTCTGCTGATGTCGGCGGATGCGTGCGGGTTTTTGGGGCTGAGCGAGGAGGAGTTCGATCAAACGCTGGACACGTTTATGGACTGTGTTTTTCCAGAGGATCGCAAGTTACTGGAACGAACGGACGAGGCGGCGGATTTGCCGATGGAGGTGGAATATCGGGTGCGCCGCGCGGATGGCGCGACCCGCTGGCTGCTGCAACGAGGGTTACTGGAGCGCGATGCCGCAGGCACTCCTCTGCGTCGCATGGGCATGATTATGGATGTGACGGAGCGCAAAGAATCCGAAGTCTCTCTGCGCCGACGCGACGAGCAGAGCCGGGCCATCGTGGATACGGCGCATAATGCCTTTGTCGGCATCAACGCGCAGGGAGTGATCACGGAATGGAATCGCCAGGCGGAAACGATGTTTGGCTGGACTCGGGATGAGGCGCTGGGCCAGTCGATGGCGGAGATGATCATTCCCCCACAATATCGGGCCGCGCATCATCAAGGACTGGCGCGATTCCTCGCCAGCGGGGTGGGGCCAGTGCTCAATAAAAGCATCGAGTTAAGCGCCTTGCGCCGGAATGGATCGGAGTTTCCCGTCGAGTTGAGGATCGCGCCGATTCCATCGACGGAAGGTCTTTTTTTTGCCGCTTTTATCAAGGACATCGAGTCTCTCAAGCGAAACGAGCAGGCTTTGCTGGAGAGTCAGAATCGGATCACGAAACTGAACGAGGAATTGGAGGGTCGCGTGCTGGAACGAACCGCCGAGCTGGCGGAGAGCGAACAGCGTTATCGTTTTCTGGCCAATTCACTTCCGCAAATCATCTGGACCTCCAAGCCCGATGGTAATCTGGACTATTACAATCAACGCTGGTTTGACTACACGGGCCTGACCATGGAGCAGACGAAGGACTGGGGCTGGGAACCAGTATTGCACCCAGACGATGTGGAAAATTGCGTGCAACGCTGGACGCATTCCTTCACGACTGGCGAGGATTACGAGGTGGAATATCGCTTCAAGCGGGCGTCCGACGGCGTGTATCGCTGGCATCTCGGGCGGGCCTTTCCCATGAGGCGAAATGGCGAGATTATCTTGTGGGTGGGCACTTGCACCGACATCGAGGACTACAAAAAATTTGAGGCCGACTTACAGGAAGCCCAGCTCGGCCTGGAGAAAAAAGTGGAGGCACGCACGGCGGAACTTGCCACGCAGGCGAAGGAACTGGAACGCTCCAATCTGGAGCTGGAACATTTCGCGTATCTTGCGTCGCACGATTTACAGGAGCCGCTGCGCATGGTCGCGAGTTTTACCCAGCTCCTGAGCGAGAAATACCAAGGTCAACTGGATGCCGAGGCGCAGGAATTCATCGGCTTCGCCGTGGATGGAGCCAAGCGGATGAAGCAGTTGATCGAGGGATTGCTCAACTACTCCCGTGTCGGCAAGAAGGGCACCTCGCACGAGCTGGTGCCCTGCGATGTGGCAGTGGATGGAGCGCTGGCGAATCTCCAGGTGGTGATCGGCGAATCCAAAGCCATCATCACACGCGATGCCCTGCCCACGGTTCACTGTGATCTGCCGTTGCTGACGCAGCTGTTTCAAAATCTCATCGGAAACGCGATTAAGTTCCATAGCACTGAGCCTCCCAAAATCCATATCTCGGCTGAGAAAGACGGCAACGAGTGGCGCATTTCCGTGGCCGACAACGGGATCGGCATTCACCCGCGCCACACAGAGCGCATCTTCGTCATTTTCCAGCGCTTGCACAGCACCGCAGCTTATCCCGGAACCGGCATCGGGCTGGCCATCTGCAAGAAGATCGTGGAACACCACGGCGGCACCCTCAAGGTGAAGTCCCAGCCCGGTGAGGGCTCTTGCTTTCAGTTCACTTTGCCCGTAAAACTAGCCTCATTATGAACGGACGCCTTATCGAAATTCTCCTCGTCGAAGACAATCCGGGCGACGTTCGTCTCACCCAGGAAGCCCTCAAACAGGGTAAAATGACGAATCACATGGAAGTCGTTCACGATGGCGAGGAAGCCATGCGCTATCTACGGCGCAAAAATAAAGCCCTCCCGGATTTGATTTTGCTAGACTTAAACCTCCCCGTCATGAGCGGGCACGAAGTCCTCGCCGAGATCAAAGAAGACCCCACGCTGCGGACGATTCCGGTCATCGTACTCACGACCTCCAATGCCGAGGAAGACATCATCAAGACCTACGAGCTGCACGGTAATTGCTACATCCGCAAACCCGTCGAAATGGCCAGTTTTTTAACCGTGGTCAAACAAATCGAAAGCTTCTGGTTGGGCATAGTCGCGCTCCCCCGCGTGAACGAACGATGACCCCGGAGGCGATCCACATCCTGCTCGTCGAGGATAATCCCGGCGACGTGGTTCTTTTTAAAAAGCTGATTCGGGAGGGAGTCGAATGGGAGTGCGACGTGGCTTGCGCCAGTCAGCTCAGCGAAGCCATCGAAAAACTGCACTCCGGGCTCTTCGACATCGTGATGCTCGACCTGTCTCTCCCGGATAGTCACGGTCTAGACACTCTGGCCCAGTTAAAAACATTTCGTCCTAACACATCGATCATCGTCCTCACTGGGTTGCAAGATGAAGCCGCTGGTCTGGAGGCCGTGCGCGCCGGAGCTCAGGATTACCTCATCAAAGGCCAGATCAATGGTCCCCTATTGCAGCGATCCATTCGTTATGCCATCGAGCGCGGCAAACTCCGTCAAGAATTGCAAGACGCGGCGGCGCACATCAAGACCTTAACCGGCATGTTACCCATCTGTGCGGACTGCAAAAAGATTCGCGACGACAAGGGGTATTGGAGTCGGGTAGAAGACTATGTCAGCGGACACAGCGACGCCGTATTCAGCCACGGCATCTGCCCCGACTGCGCTGAGCGAGTGCTCGCAGAGTTTAGAAAAAACAACGTCGCGCACTAAGCCCTACCTCTAGGGAGTATCCCTTCTCCGACCGACCGACCGGGAAAGTATCACCGCGAACAAGCGTAATAGGAGTGTGCATCGTGGAGCGTTTCCTCTTTTATGCACGACAACCGTGATGGGCGGCGACGAGTCTGAGGATGCTTTTGAACGTGCCCAGCCGAAGAGGGGGTGTGATTGGGCACGGTGACGTGATACTCGCCATCGAGTTCAGTGGTCAGGCGGATATGGGAGCCATCCTGCCGGATGCGTTCATAACCAAGAACACGGAGTGCCTTGAGCAATTCCAAACCGGTGACATTGCGCGGCGTCCTCACGCCGCCAGGACTTCATCACGAACGAAGTGCAGTCGGATCACTTTAGGCATGGGGCCGGGAATGCCATCGCCGAAGTGACAGCGCACAGCATCTTTGACCATCTCGCGCAGCTCATCCAGCGTATCGCCCTGAGTGACGATGCCATGACCCAAAGCTGTTGCGACATAGCCACCATCCATCTCGTCTTCTTGGATCTCAAAAATGATTTCGCTCATGGACTGAACTTTACGCAGTGCCAGGCACGGAAGCAAGCCGCCCGGAGGAATTCAGATCGCTCACATTTATCACGGGGGTGAGCACGGCGATAGCTTCTTCCTTCAATTCTAGTTCGGTCTCGATGGTGGTGCTCATGGTGTCTGGTCGAAGTATATCCCTCGTTCCAACGTCGGCATTGTTTAATCGTAGATGTCGCGACGGTGGCCAACTTTCAAGACCAGAACCGTGAGTTTCTGTTCCTGAATCGCACACACCAACCGGTGGTCGCCGACGCGATAACGCCAGGCGCCTTTGATGGAAAGGAAAGGTTTACCGAAGCGGCGTGGGTCTTCGTCTGATTCTAGGTGTTTGGCGATGTATCTTTCAATGTCTCGCTGCGCCGGTTTGCCGAGTTTGGAGAACTGCTTTTCCGCAGCAGGGTCAAAGAATACCTGCCAATTCACAGGTTGTATTTTTTCCGAATATCAGCCATCGGGATGGGCGTGCCCGGGTTTTCGAGAACCGCGAGCACATCCGCCAGATCCTCAGAATCCTCCATCGCCTCGCGCAGCGCACGGGCGACCTCTTTCATCTCATCAAGCGAAAGTTTGGGCACTTCATTGACGATTTCGGCGACGCTCATACGGCAGGACTTTATTGCGAAGCGGAAGGTGGGTCAAATGATGCGATGCCTAGGCGAGGAGTTTTTCCATGAGGTCGTTCATGCGTTTGAGCATGAGGCGCGGGTCTTCTAACATGCCGGCGGCGGCCAGGCTGCTGTCGAAGAGTTGCTCGGCGACTTGGGCGGCTAGGGCGGTGTCTTTCTCGCGCATGGCTTCTAGTTTGATGATGACCGGGTGGCGCGGGTTGATCTCGAAGTCGGGTTTGCCGTCGGGCATTCCCATTCCGCCGGCGGCTCCGCCCATTTGTTTCATCATGCGCTTCATGCTGGAGGTGAGCATTTTGTCGCTTTCGAGGGCGACGGCGGGGCTGTCGGCGAGGCGTTTGCTGACGCGGACTTCGTTGACGCGCTCGGCTCCTAACGTTTCCTGGAAGAAGGTGGCTAGGGATTTTGCGGCGTCCTCGTTGAGACCCTCGGTTTTTGAGTCGGGTTCCAATGATATGTCGGCTTTCTCGGCGGGCTTGAGGTCTTTGCCGTCGAAGTTGCGGAGGTGATCCATGACGAATTCGTCCCATGGGTCGGCGAGAAAGAGGCATTCGTAGCCCTTGGCTTTGAGGCCCTCGTAGTAGGGGCTGGTCTCGGCGTTTTCGCGGTTCGGGGAGAGGACGTAGTAGATCTCTTTTTGGTCCTCCTTCATGCGGGTGACGTAGTCGGCGAGGGAGGTGATTTTGCCCTTTTCGGTGAAGCTGCTTTCGAAGCGGAGGAGCTTGGTGAGCGGGTCGCGATGGGCGTAGTCGTTGACCGCGCCTTCCTTAATGCAATTGCCGAATTCGGCGAAGAATTTGGCGTATTTCTCGGGGTCGTTGGTGGCTTCTTCGTTGAGAAACTTGAGGAAACGGCCGGTGATGACTTTGTTGAGTTTTTGCATCAACGACGAGTCCTGCATGGTCTCGCGGGAGATGTTGAGCGGGAGGTCTTCGCTATCGACGACGCCTTTGAGGAAGCGCAGCCATTCGGGGAAAAGTGATTTGGCTTTGGGCGTAATCAGGACGCGCTTCGAGTAGAGGCTGACGTCGGATTCGGCGCGCGTCATGGTGATTTTTTCCATGTTACGCTCGGGGACGAAGAGGAGCGATTGGATGGAAATCGGGGCGTCGGCGTTGAAATGCAGGCGGTAGAGTGGGTCGGTCGATTCGTGCGAGATGAATTGGAAAAATTCCTTGTATTCCTCGTCGGTGATCTCGCTTTTGCTGCGGCTCCAGATGGCTTTGACGGTGTTGACCTTTTCGCCGTTGAGTTCGATGGGGGCGCTGACGAAGTTCGAGTAGCGTTTGATGACGCTCTCGATGGTGTATTTGGTGGCGAATTGTTTTTCGTCTTCCTTCAGGTGGACGACGATCTTGGTGCCGCGCGGGAGGTCGTCGGCGGGTTCGAGGTCGTAGCCGCCTTTGCCGTCGGAGGTCCAGCACCAGCCTTGGGAGTTGTCGCCCTCGGTTTCGTAGCTGCGGGAGTAAACGCTGACTTTGTCGGCGACCATGAAGGCGGCGTAGAAGCCAACGCCGAATTGACCGATGAGGCTGGTGTCGCCTTTGTTTTCGGTGAGTTGTTTTAAGAATGCCTTGGAGCCGGAATGCGCGATGGTGCCGAGGTTTTCGATCAGCTCATCGTGCGTCATGCCGATGCCCGTGTCGGTGAAAGTGAGGGTGTGCGCGGTGTCGTCGGAGGTGACGGAAATCTTGTTTTCCAGATCAGGCTGGAAGACGGATTTGCCAGAGGTTTGGAGAAATTTGAGTTTCTCGAGAGCGTCGGCCGCGTTGGAAATGAGTTCGCGGACGAAGATTTCTTTGTCGGTGTAGAGGGAGTGGATGACGATATCGAGAAGCTGGGAGATCTCGGCTTGGAATTCGTGGCGTTCGGGTGTGGCGGTAGTGGACATATAAATGGAAGTGAATTGGAAAACTGAGAGAGAATGGCGCGGTCTGCAAGCCGAAGATTGGCTGGTGTGCTTTAAGGCTTCCGACTGGCCGTCGGTTCCGCGAGGGCGGAAGGCAGATAATAAAGGAACTGAAAGCTGCGACTCTGTGGCTGCTTCATCACCAAAGTGCCCGGCGGAATCAACCCGGCGGGCAATGTCGGATCGAGTCGGGGATTTCCGCGAGCCTCCAGAACGACCTGCTGTCCGGCGAGAAATTTCTCTTTGTCGAATGTCTTCACCACGGGGAAATCTTGGGACAGATATTTGCCAATGTGATTACGGCTCGGCGGAAACGACCAGACTTCGACTCCGGGCCGAAAGTGCGCCAGAATCGCCTCGGCGCTGCCCTTCCAATTTTCGATCGGAACAAACTTTCGTTTCGATGCGACTTTGAAGGTGGTCAGGCCGATTAGCACGGTTGAGACCAGACAAAGGACGGTTCGCAGCCAGGTTTTTGATAAGAGTTCCATTGCATTCTGAAACACCACCACGATGGAATAAATGAGCGGCAGCACGACAAAAGCAGTCGTTCGCACCAGTGGCGTCCGAATTTTGAGACACAGCAGCAGAAAAATGAGAGTCGCTCCGATCAGCGCCATGGCGGCACTTGCCTGCGGTCCCATTTTTTTGCGCCCGAGAAAGAGCGCAAGCAGGAGGACCGGAAACAACGCGAGCACGAACGGTGAACTACGCGGATCATTGAAAAGATAAATTCCGACTGTGGCCTGGACGGCCGACCAGCCTGCATATCGCTCGCCCCATTGACTCGCATATGAGGCGGCGTTTTCTTGCAACTGTCCCATCACGGGAAGGTAGAGCAAAACGGTGACCGCCAATGTAACGATCCCTGTGACAATCCAACGCCAGTCGCGATACGCCAGCAGCAAAACCAGCATTAGACCTCCACCAAATCCGATGTAAGTGGGGATGGAATATGTTCCCAAAATCGTGACAAAGGCGAGACCCCACATCGCCCGACGGTCGCGTCTCGGGTTGCGACAATAACTTTCCACCAGCCAGCAGGTGATCGCTCCAGCGAGAAGCGTAAACCCATAGCCACGCGCCTGCAGCCCGAGTTGGACCAGCTCTTGATTGATCGCCACGAGCCAGACGGCCAACGCTCCTGCCAGCCATTGTCGCTGCCTCACTTGTTGCCAAAACGAGAGGAGCAAGAGCGAACTTATCGCGACAAAACTCCAGAACCGCGCCCGGCCAGGGAGAAAGGGGTTTGCCGTTCTCGGAGTCAGCGAATTAACCAGATTGAAAAAGATGTGGTTGTTCGGGGCGGAATAATCCGTCACCGCCTTTTGCCATCCGTGGCCGCTGAAAACTTCGACACTGTAGATTTCGTCCTGCCAAAGAGAGCTTGTGGCCATGAATCGATAGACTGGTGCCAAGTGCCAAAACGCCAGAACAAGCACGACGAGAGCGCATCCGATCTGGATTTTTGACCGTCGGCTTTCGTTAGCGATGTCCATCAGTGAAGGGAGTGAATGACGTTGTTGAGAAGCTCGGAATTACTGGGCAGGATATTTAAAAATGCGGAGGGGGATTATAACCCTCGCTCGCAGATTGCAAGGCCGCAGTCTGCGCCGCGTAGAATCGAATGGAACTCCGATCTAAACTGACTACGGCACGACTATTTTCAACCGAATGAAATGCCGGGACGCGCTCGATGGGGTGTTGTCCCGCACGCTGATGGTTTCGAGTCCGTTGGAAGTCGAACGGGAATTTTGTGTGGTAAACGTATTGGTCAGCACATTGCCGGAAGGCGCATAGCTGGAGCCGTCGTTCCAGGTGACGAGGTCGTCGGAGACTTGCACGATGTAGGTTAGATCGTTGGCGGTGGCGGGCCGGGTGAAGGTGAGTGTGAGGGCGTTATTAGCGAATGTTGTTTGTGGAAGCGCGACTGTGGCCGAAGGATTAAGCGCCGGTATACCGAGGGCGTATTCTATGAGGTTGCCGACGCCATTTCCATCGGGGTCGGCGGTGTCACCTGCAACGGCGGGAATGCCTGCGTTGGAGCCGAATCGCGTCTGCTTCCAGACATCGCGCGGCGGGGCAATGACGATGTCGCGCATTTGCTCGACGGTGCGGATGGTGCCGAGGAAAATGGCATTTCCGGCAGGTAAATTGATGGCATACAGATTACAACTATTCGCACCCTGCAGACTCAGCGCCGCCCAGCCGTAAGTCGCGCCGGAGGGAATGTCGAATCCGCCCAACCCGCCGATATCGAAGCCGAGCGCGCGGACGGTCGTGAGCTGGCCCGTGGCGGGTGAATTAAGACGCACGAAGACGTCTTTGGCGGCGTCGATGCCGTAGAAAGTCTGCGTGCTGCCATTGAGAATCGAGTCGAGTCCTGCGAGAATGGGAGTGGTGCCGGCATTCACGTCGCCCGCTGCAAAAGCGAGATTCCCATCCGTGGAAACGACCGCGCCCGTGGTGGGATTGAGCAATAAATTTTGCCTCGCAGCCGTGACGACTCGCAGGAGGCCGGTGACACGGTCAAACGCCATGTCCATGCTTTCACTAAGAAGCGCAGGTGTAAATGCGGGCCCGACGGCGGTGGCGACTCCGGTAAATGGATCGAGCGTATAGAGAACGCTCGCAGAGCCGACGGCGAAGAGTTTTCCGGTCACTGGCTGAACCGCGAGCGCTCGTAAAATGTCCCCGCTGGCGAGTCCGCTGAGATAGGAAAAACTGAGTGGAGTTCCAGGCGTATCTGTTTTGAAAAGCATGAGGACGTTGCTCGTGGCGGTCAGGCCGTAGAGCAGCGTCGCGGGCGGTGTGTCGTCGTCGAGAATCGTCAGCGCCGCAGAAGTCAGCGAACCCAGCACCGCGCCTCCGGTCGGAGCGTAGAGAGCGAGACTGACGGTTTCCGGGACTTCGATTTCGGAGTCGTTCAGAATCGGCACCGTGAAAGTTTTTGCTGCACCGTCGCCATCCGCCCAAGCCAGCGTGCCCACGACCGAGGTGTAATCGCTGCCCCCGGTAGCCGTGCCGCCGGTGGGAGTGGAATAACTCACGCCGACCGCTCCCGTGCTGCCGCCGATACGACTGACGGTGATCGTTGCGCTCCCGCCGGACTCGCTACAGCTGAATGTCCCGACGCTGAACTGCAACGCGCCACCCGCAGGAGGCGGAGTCGCCAGACCATTGCTTTCCAAGGCTCCCATATCCATGGAACTCCCCTGTAAAACACGCGACTGGAAATTTTGGGGAGCGAGATATTCCAGAGTCACGTCGTTTGCCGGCAGCGCCGCCGATGACAGTGGACCGGCGGCATCGAGAATATTTGAGCCGCTTAGAATGTGATAGTCGTGCGCGTTGATGTCCACGAAACGCGGATTGTTAGCACCACCAGAATCGCCGACGAGCAGATTCGCCGTGCCATTGAGCGCGCCGGACCAGGTATGACTCGGGCCATCTTTTCGCCAGTTGGGGCTAATCCAGTTTTGCGTGAGCGTGATGTCGCCGCCGCTGTTTGTCGTTCCCGGTGTGAAGAAATGGAGCGCGTTATAAATGCTGCTCTGCACGGTCGTGTCGGCGAAGAAGATATTGTTTCGACAATCCACATTTTCATAGGTCGGATTCGCTCCGGTGTAAGTCGAATCGGGCAGGAAGAAAAGGCCGACGCCATTGTGATGGCAAACGACGGTGTTGTTATAAAAATAGAGCGTGCGCCGATGCAGCGCGAGATAGCTGCTTCCGCCGCCAGGGAGATTTCCCGGACCGTTATAACTACCCCACCAGAAGGCGTCGATGCCGCTGGTATAGCTTTCTATAGTTACGAGATTTCCATAAACATAGGAGTCCAAATAGTCGGGCTGTTGATCAATAAATCCGATCCCACCCTGCGGATCGAGCAGCGCGAGGACATTGGATTCCCCATCCATGTCGAACTCGTTGTAGCGGATGATTTGCCCAGCGGAACGATCTTTGATAGCAGTTCCATGCGCATTAGGCCGCAGTTTTCCGAAGCGATTATATTGGATGATGCTGCCGGCGCTCTCGACGTAAATGTGATGTTCGCCATAACCGTTGCTGAGCTGGGTTCCAGTGTTCGGATCTGTGGTTTGCGGGTTCGAATTGTCGTGGAAATAGTTTTTTTCGATCAGCAACCGCTGGGAACTTTGCGCGACTCCATTTTTGGAATTCGCAAAAAGGCCGTTACCACAGTTGCTAATCTCGCAGCCGCGAACGGCGAGATCGTGCGCCCATTCGATGTAGATGCCGCAGGCGAACGTGTCGTAGCCGCGAACGGTGCCAAACTGGTCGGTGTAAGTGATGCTGCCATTGCCGGTGTAAGTGGCGTTGCGGATGTCGAGCGTCTCGATATCGACGTAACTCACATGGTAACTTCCGTAGAGGTAACCCGTTTTGCGAGGGCTGACGACGATCACGCCCAGCGGCGAAAAGACGTTGCTGCGCCAGTCGATTGACGGGTCTTCGACTGCGTCCTTGCCGTCGATGATCGGCAGCGCCGAGGTCGTCGGATCGGGTATTCCACGAATGACAATGTGTTTCGCTGCCGTGCCGCTGGCGGAGATTTGGATTTTCTCATGATAACCGCCCGGCTGGCTGTGGATATTGACGAAATCCCCCGGCTGCAAGGTCCGCCACGGCACCGCGCTCAGAGTAGCTAGTGGTTGGCCGGGTCCGACGTCGTAACTAGCGGCGCTAAGAGAGCCAGCCCATGCCGACAGGGCCAAAAACAATATCGAGGGGAATCGCATATGATACGTGATTAGTGCACAAATCGTGCCGGATATTTAATCATCGCTCTTGGCGAGCTTGGCCAAAATGCTGAGATCTTCCAGCGTGGTGGTATCGCCGGTGACGACACCGCCCCCAGCGATTTGCTTGAGGAGTCGCCGCATGATTTTTCCGCTTCGTGTCTTCGGCAATGCATCGGCAAAACGAATCTCGTCCGGCTTGGCAATCGGACCAATGACAGCGCCAACATGTTTGCGGAGGAGTTCCTTCAACGTCTTCGTCGCTTCCTGGCCTTCCTTTAAAATAACAAAGGCTACCACGCCCTGGCCCTTGATTTCATCGGGACGACCGACCACGGCGGCCTCGGCGACGGAGTGATGCGACACGAGGGCGCTTTCGACTTCCGCAGTTCCGAGGCGATGGCCCGCCACGTTGAGCACATCGTCGATGCGGCCTTCGATCCAGAAATAACCGTCCTTGTCGCGATGCGCACCGTCGCCGGTGAAGTAGCATCCTTTCACCTCGCTCCAATACTGTTTCTTATAACGGGCCTTGTCGCCGTAGATTGAGCGCAGCATGGACGGCCACGGCTTGCGAATGACCAGTTTGCCACCGATACCAGGGCCGACTTCGACTCCATTGTCATCGACAACCGCGGCATCCACTCCGAAGAAAGGCAGCGTCGCCGTCCCCGGTTTCGTCGCTATCGCGCCGGGCAATGGCGTAATCATCAGTGCGCCGGTCTCGGTCTGCCACCACGTATCCACGATGGGGCAACGCTCGCCGCCAATCAGTTTGTGATACCACATCCACGCTTCCGGATTGATCGGCTCACCGACCGTTCCCAAGAGTCGAATGGAACTCAAATCATGTTTTTTCACCCAGTCATCGCCCCATTTGATGAAGGTCCGAATAGCCGTCGGTGCCGTGTAGAAAATGGTCACGCGATAGTCTTCGATGATCTTCCAAAAACGATCGTTTTCCGGCCAGTTCGGCGCACCTTCATACATTAGCACCGTCGCGCCCATCGCCAGCGGACCGTAAACCATATAGCTGTGACCCGTAATCCAGCCGACATCGGCGGTGCACCAGTAAATATCGTCGTCGCGCAAGTCGAACGCGTATTTCATCGAGCAAGCCGTGCCCACCAGATAGCCGCCGGTCGTGTGCAAAATTCCTTTCGGTTTGCCAGTCGAGCCGCTGGTATAGAGGATGAAAAGCGGATGCTCGCTATCGAGCGCCACCGCCGGGCAAACGGCATCGACGTACTCCATTTCACGATGCCACCAGACGTCCCGACCTTCCTCGATATGGATATCGTTGCCCGCTCGGCGGAAAACAATCACCCGTTTGATCACATCGAGAGTTTTCAAAGCGTCATCGACGTTCTTCTTCAATGGCACAATCGAACCGCGCCGATAGCTGCCATCCGCCGTGATCACCGCCGTCGCGCCGCTGTCGTTGATCCGGTCCTTGATGCTTTCCGCACTAAATCCGCCAAAGACCACACAATGCACCGCGCCTATCCGTGCGCAGGCCAACATCGCAATCGCCGCCTCCGGAATCTGCGGCAGATAAATAATCACGCGGTCGCCTTTTTTGACGCCGTTGCGCTTGAGGACATTGGCAAATTTGCAGACCTCACGGTGCAATTGCTGGTAAGTAAGCGTCCGTTTTTCGCCCGGCTCACCCTCCCAGATCAGCGCGGCTTTATTCTTGCGACCATTGGTCAAATGACGATCCACGCAATTGACCGCCGCATTCAGTTTCCCACCGACAAACCACTTCGCGAACGGCAGTTTCCAGTCCAAAACCTGAGTCCACTTCGAGTCCCATGTGAGCAGCTCCTTCGCTTCGCGTGCCCAGAATTTATCAGGCTTGTTGATCGATTCGTTGTGAAGCTTTTGATATTCCGCCAGCGAACCGATTCGAGCCTCCTTGGAAAATTCTTTCGAGGGTTTGAAGACGCGTTTTTCTTCGAGATGCGTATCGGTTTTTTTGCTCATGGGGAACTTGACGATTTCATAGAACTTCCATCCGCTACAATACTGAAGTTAGAAATTTCCATCTTCACTTTTGCGCGACTGTGAGGAGAATCGCTGCGATGCCCTTTACAAAAAAAACATTACTGGAACGCTGGGCGCAGGTTCTGGAGCAGAAGGCGTCCGCAGCAGGGCTTTTCGACGCGGGCGGAAATGTGCTGGCGACGTTCGCCGACATTGAGCGTGAAAGCGGCGTCTGGCAGGAAAAACTCAGCCGCTTTCCGACACGGGCGGTGATCGGAATTCAACTCGGCAACCACCCGGCCTGGCCCGCCGTCTTGCTCGCCATCTGGCGAAACGATCAGATCGCGCTGCCGCTCGACGCCTCGCTCCGGACCGACCTTACCAATCAGACACTGCAAACCGCTGGGGCCAGTGCGCTCATACTCCCATCAGAAATTTTCTCATTCGAATTCGAGTCCGATGTTAGTTTTTCGGCGGACACCAGTCTGCTTAAAGTCACCTCGGGAACGACTGGCACTCCGCGCCTCATCGCCTTCACGTCAGCGCAAATCCTGGCTGATTCCGACAACATCTGCGTCACCATGGGATTGCTCGAAACCGATCTTAACTACGGAGCGATTCCCCTTTCCCACTCCTACGGATTTAGCAATCTCCTAACACCGCTC
This sequence comes from Chthoniobacterales bacterium, assembly GCA_038230215.1. Lineage (GTDB taxonomy): Bacteria > Verrucomicrobiota > Verrucomicrobiia > Chthoniobacterales > DASVRZ01 > DASVRZ01. The sequence goes on from JBBRNR010000004.1 coordinate 248,358, forward strand.
CTAACCTCCGGCATTCCGCTCGTCATCGCTCAGGACAATCTTCCACAAGCCCTGATCGCCGGGTTAACTAATACTCGCGCAACAGTCCTCGCTGGCATTCCGGTCCTTTATCAAAGCCTCGCGCGACTGCATCTAATCCTGCCCGAAACCGTGCGTCTCTGCCTCACTGCTGGCGCTCCGCTCTCCAGCGAATTAGCCAAGGAATTTCACACTCAAAACCAGCGCAAGATTCACTCGTTTTACGGCGCATCCGAATGCGGCGGAATCTGCTACGACGCCACCGAGGAAGTCGATCTACCGCAGGGATTTGTCGGCCAGCCGATGAGTGGAGTGGAACTCGAATGGGAAGGCGAACGGCTCATTGTCCGCAGTGGCGCAGTCGGACTCGGCTATTTTCCATCGACTAATGAGGATGGGCTTAAACACGGAGAATTCCGCCCGTCTGATCTGGTCGAGCGCACAGAACAAGGCTGGCGCATCACGGGCCGCGTCTCCGATTTTATTAACATCACCGGCAAGAAACTCGATCCGCAAACCGTCGAGAATGTTATCGAAAAGATCCCCGGAATTGGACGCGCCATCGTTTGCGGAATTCCGCACGAACGCCGCGGCGAGCTAGCCATCGCTATTGTCGAAACCACGAATGTTAGTCGCGAGGAAATACTAACGGCTTGCCGAAACGTCCTGGCTCCCTGGCAGGTTCCGTCCGATGTCTGGCTGCTCGAACAAATCCCCGTCAACGAACGTGGAAAAATCAGCCGCCGCGAGCTGGCAGAAACCTATCTAACTCGACTTGGGTAGTGCGTGCTGGCTGCGGTGTTTCGCATCTTGCGGAACCCATGGAAATCATCGGGCAAGATGCCCGATTCCGCAGGCGGGACGCCCGCACTACCCGAGAGTTAATCGTCTAACCACTTCGCCTGCGGCGGCAAATCCAAACGTGCCCGTCACGAAACACGCCGCGCCAAAGCCGCTTGCGCAATCCATGGTTAGATTCGACTCCGGCTCTTTTGTCGCGCAAACCTCCCCATTGGCCCACGGAAACATCTGCGGCTCGGCGGAGTAGACGGCGGCCACGCCATAATCATTCCCCTCGCCGCGTTGCCAGCCATGGTCGCGGCGCAGTTTTTTCCGCACCTGCTTTAGGAGCAGGTCGCCGCCCGTGACACCGAGGTCGCCGATTTTGATTTGAGTTAGATCGCGTCGTCCGCCAGCGCCGCCGATGGTTATTACTCGCGTTTTGCGTTCGACACATTTCGCGATGATCAGCGTCTTGATCGACATGCGATCCACCGCATCCACCACGAAATCATAATCGCCATCAAGCAGCCGGTTCGCATTGGATTCGGTGAGAAATTTCAGAATCGAGTTGCATTGCACTTTCGGGTTAATCTTCCGCATTCGCTCCGTGATGACCTCGGCCTTGGCCTTGCCGATTTCGCCATCCAAAGCGGGCAACTGCCGGTTCACATTGGTCACGCAAATATCGTCGAGATCGATCAAAGTCAGTCGTCCGATACCCGAGCGAACGAGCGCCTCGGCCGTCCATGAGCCAACGCCGCCGACGCCGATGATGGCCACATGCGCCGCCGCCAGTGTCTCCAGTGCCGCCTTGCCATAGAGGCGTGCGATGCCGCCAAAGCGGTCGAAATCAGGCGTGGGCGAAGTCATCGGAAAAGTTCTAAGGGGATGTGGGACAGGAAATTAGATCGGTTGAGCCGTTTGACAGGTCGAAGTCGAGTGCTAAATTTTTTTCGATCGTTTATTGGGGGAACCGTTCGCATGGAAGTCAATCGTCTATTCACGAAAAAGAGACCGCGCCACTCGTCCAAAGTAGCCTCCCTCGGCCCCTCGCCGGAAGACAAATGCCAGCACAAGAATGTCGGCCACGAAGCCGTTGAAGTCAGTCTCTGTGACGAGGGAATGTGTTTTTCATCGAAGGTCCGGCACAACATCGGAGCGGTTTTGCTGGTGGATTTTGAGCCAGCGGCCTCGGACAACGACGATTCATTGCGCTCCGAGGCGATCGTGGTGGATTGCCAGCATTCCCCCTGTGGCACGGCCTACGACATCACGGTAATCTTCACGGGAAACTAAAACGCCCCTCGAAGTGAATCGAGAGGCATTTCAAAAAATGAGTAGCGTCTTACGGACGCTCAAGGCTGTGCGGGGAAAACAATCAAGCCAAGGCGACGACGGCCTTCGTGATACGGCTTTTTGCGCGACTGGCGGCGTTCGTGTGAATCGCACCGCGCTTGGCGGCCTTGTCGAGAACGGAGGCGAGCTTGATCGACTCGGCGAGCGCGACGTCTTTCTTGCCACCGGCAATGGCTGCGCGGACGCGTTTTTGTTGGTTTTTGACACCAGAAACGATCGCACGATTACGTTGGGTGCGAACGATGGTTTGACGGGCGCGTTTAGCAGCAGATTTGGTATTGGCCATAAAAAGAGTTTGTGGGACGCGAAGAGTAAAACCACTTCGCCGATAGTCAAGCGAGATTTCCCCACATCCGGGAGAAACTACTGCCCGCAATACTTAAACAGCAGCATCTCCGCCACGCCCTCGTCCTCCCGATAGAACCGCAGCGCGCCGTCCATTTGCCGCAAATCCTCCGCCACGGCACAGCTCGCCCGGCGGCAATGAATCTGATGCACCCCGAGCGTGCGCCGCTCAAAGGCCACGCCCCAGGCCTGCACCCAGGTGGCGCATTCCGTCTGTTCGCGCAGCATGTTTTCCAGATCGGCACGCTCGTAAAATTCGTAAAACACATTCGAGTTTGATTCGATTGACGCGTAATTCAGCAGCCTCGACCGCGACATCCCACCCGTTGGCGGACGATGAAACGCACTCCGCACCCGGCCCACACGAATCCGGTCATCGAAGCCCGCGCGTCGGTTCCGCAGCGACGTTGTGTTCACCGTTAGCAACACCGGCCCGACTTCCGCCACACTGATGGTGATCCAAAAATGATCCCGCGTCGCCGGATTCGGATTCCATTCGACTTCCATGCGAATGGGCCGCCCCACCACGCGCACATTTTGAAAATGCCAGTCGCCGACATACGGATTCGGTCGCAATCCACGCCCAGGATGGGCCACGGAACGTTGCAGCAAGGGAGCCATCGCTTCTATTTACAGCCGAGTTTCATTAAAATCCAACGCCCTGTGCTAACGTCTCCCGTGGACACGCCCGAACGCAAAATCATCCACCTCGACATGGACGCCTTTTACGCCTCCATCGAGATCCGCGACCGGCCCGAACTCGCCGGGCTGCCCGTCGCCGTCGGCGGCACCAGCTCGCAGCGCGGCGTGCTCACCACCTGCAACTACGAAGCGCGCAAATACGGCTGCCACTCGGCCATGCCCACGTTTCAAGCCTTGCAGAAATGCCCGCAACTCATCCTGCTGCCCACGCGCTTCGACATTTATCGCCGCGAGTCTGAGTCGATTCGCGCTATCCTCCGCCGCCACACCGCGCTCGTCGAGCCGCTCTCACTCGATGAAGCCTATCTCGACGTCACCGGGCACGACGGCGACCCCGCCGCCCTCGCCTACGTCATTCGGCGGCAGATTTTTCAGAAAACCCGTCTCCCCGCCTCCGCTGGCATCGCGCCCAATAAACTCCTCGCCAAGATCGCCAGCGACTGGCGCAAACCCAACGGCCAATTCCAGATTCGCCCCGACGACATTGCCGCTTTTATGGAGGTACTTCCGGTGAAACGCATCTGGGGCATCGGCAAAGTCTCCGCCGCCAAACTCGAAAAACTCGGCGTCACCACCTGCGGCCAGCTCCAAGCCTTCAGCCGCGTTGAAATGGCGCAGCTTTTCGGGAAATTTGGCCTCGAACTCTACCATCTTTGCCGCGGCCACGACGACCGGCCCGTCGAGCCGCATCGCGAACGCAAATCGCTCAGCACCGAGCGCACCTTTTCCATGAACCTCGACACCCTCGACCAATGTATCGAGCGGCTCCCGGCTCTTTATGCAGAACTCCAGACTGACCTCGCCGCCAAGAAAAACCTCCCACCCATCGCCGGCATATTCCTCAAACTCAAATGGAGCGACTTCACCCGCACCAGCGTCGATCGCGCCGGACTTGCACCCGAGTTCCAGTCCTATCTCGCCCTCCTCCGCGAAGGCCACACCCGCAGCGAAAAACCCGTCCGCCTCATCGGCCTCGGCGTCCGCTTCCAAGACCCCGGCGCCGTCCTTCCACAGATGGAATTGAAACTCGACTGATTTTTGGAAACACCTTGCGTTCTATTCCACATCATCCACTTCCACGATCATCAACTGCCTCACAGGCACATCCAGCCAATAGGCGATGACGAAACCCTCGGCCAGCAAATGCTCGATCTCTCGCCCATCGGCGTCCTTTACTATATAATCAGCGGTAATCATGGGGTGTCGCGCCAGCTTCATGCATGTATCCACCAGCTTTCGCTGTCTGCGTTTAGTCAATGACAGGATAAACTCCGCCACAGCTTCGGAATAAACCGCCTGATACTCCCTCATTTCACCTCGAATTAACGGGCGTCGATCCGCGACTGGAGTTCCTGAGAAGAGATTCCTTTGCCCTTTTTCATAGCGTTCAACCGGCGGGCTGTGGATTTTTTCCACTCCGGCGTCTCGTGTTTGAGCCGGATGAGATAAGCGTGCAACTCTTGCCGCTCCCGATTACTGAGGCGCGACAATTCCTGTTTTAGTTCGAGAACACTCATGGGTTGAGGCTACACATTCGCATGCCCGCTGGCAAAGATTGGATTTTTCCCTCGTTACCCAGTTCCGGCATGGGTCATGCACCTGTCCCCGAAGCTTCGGCTTCATCCGCTCGCCCTTGGAACCTTTTACCTTTATCGAGCTGGATCGTTCTTAACTCCATAGCTTGCGGGCTTTCTCAAAAGAGTTTCTGTCATCGTCCTCCATGCGTGGTTCAACGTAATTAAGATAATCGAGAATTGCTCCCTTCTGCTGCGAAGAGTAGCCGCCGCTCGGTTGCCAGCGAAAGTCATCTTCAAGTGCGTATAGAATAAACTGTGAAACAAGCGAATCAGGCTTGAGTGCTCCTATGCGAAGGTAAGCTGGAAAAAAGAACTGCTTGGCATCGTCACTAAGCAGAGGAAGCTGGTCAAAGTTGCGTTCAATCCAAGCGTCAGAAAGGTCGTTTGGAGCGCGACCAAAAAGCGCATCGTGGAGTTCAAAGCACTCATTGCACTCATGGCAAATAATATTGTCCCGAGGTGTAGGCACATCGGAAAATGCAGCTTCAATAACTTTAATGAGTTCATCGTAGCTCATATTGCTAGGTCGCTTGAAATACTACCGGCAACACGGCAATTAGCGGGTGCGTTTGGGAAACTGGGGGCCGGAGGTATCCATGGGCGACAGGTTGCCGGGTTCGGGCGGGGTTGCCAAGCTTCAGATGGGAGTTCCATGGGACTGTGGCGGGGTGTGTTTTCGGGCGGATGAGGCTTTTTGGGCCCAACTACGGCACCTGCACCGCGCGGCACAGGAGCCTTGCCGGACGGGAAAGCTCTCTTACCGCACGCCGTGACTACTTTGCCGGACGGGAAAGTGCTCTTGCCGCCCGGCAAAGCTCCTACCGGACGGCGGCAAGGCTCCTTTTCCGGGCTGGACGACTGCTTTACCGCGCGGCAAAGCTCACGTAGAGGACGGGATGAGACCTTTACCGCGCGAGAAAGTACCTGTCCGGCGCGCCAGAGGTGCCGTAGTCGGGCGATTTTGAGCCTTTTTGAGTCGAGTTTCCCATGTTCCCTATCTCCCGCAGCCAGGCTTCAGGTGGGCTTTCATCCCATAAAAATCCCATGGAAGGTCCGCGCGCTCCCCCAGCCAGACGCGTCTTGCGGTGCGTTTTCCTTTTGCATAACTTTCGCCTGTGATCCCGACCACTCGCACCACTGTCGTCATTGAAAATGTCTCGCCGCTGCTCGATGGCGGGCTCTATCCGCTGAAACGTCTCGTGGGCGACGATCTCACTCTCAGCGCCGATATTTTTCGCGACGGACACGACATTCTCACGGCGCGATTGAAATGGCGGAAACTGGGCGACGCGAACTGGTTTCAAACCGTCATGCGCCCCATCGTCAATGATCGCTGGGAAGGCGCCTGCTCGTTCTTCGAAAATGCGACCTACGAGGTGACGATCGAGGCGTGGACCGATCTTTTTCAGACCTGGCAGCACGAGTTCGAGAAAAAGTTTCATGGGGGTCTGATCGAACTCACCAGCGAAATTCTGGAGGGCGCGGCCATCGTCGAGGCGGCGTCGAAACAAGCGCGTCCGCCCGCCGACAAGAAGATCCTGAAGCGCTACGCCGAACGCATCCGCCTCGGCGCGAATGACGAGGTTTTCCGCATTTCGGAGAACACGGAATTGATCGCGCTGATGACGCATTACCAGGACCGCTCGCTTTCAACCGAGTTAAAGCCGTATGTGAACGTCACGGTGGATCGGCGCGCGGCGGGCTTCGCGGCGTGGTATGAATTTTTTCCCCGCAACGCCGAGGGCCGCGCCGACCGGGGCTCCACTTTCCGCGATTGCCTCCCACGCATCGACGACGCGAAGGCGATGGGATTCGACGTGATCTATTTCCCGCCGATTCATCCCATCGGTCTCTCGAATCGCAAGGGTCGCAACAACTCGACCACCTGCGAACCGGGCGAACCCGGCGTGCCGTATGCGATTGGCAATCGGCATCAAGGTTGTCCCAACGGCGGTGGTCACAAGGATGTCGCGCCGGAGCTGGGAACGCTGGAGGATTTTGATTGGTTAGTAGCGGAGATCGCGCAGAGGGGAATGGAAGTCGCACTGGACTTCGCAATTAATAGTTCGCCCGATCATCCCTACGTCGCGGAACATCCCGATTGGTTCTTCAAGCGACCCGACGGCACGATCAAATACGCCGAGAATCCTCCAAAGAAATACGAGGACGTCTATCCGCTGAACTTCTATTGCAAGGATTGGAAAAATCTCTGGCAGGAGATGCGCGACATCATCCTGTTCTGGTGCGGGCACAAGGTTAGAACGTTCCGCGTGGACAACCCGCACACCAAGCCCGTGGCGTTTTGGGAGTATGTTATCAGCGAGGTTAGGAATGAGTATCCCGACGCGATTTTTCTAAGCGAAGCCTTTACCAAGCCGAAGATGATGAAGGCGCTGGCCAAGGCGGGCTTCACCCAGGGCTACACCTACTTTACCTGGCGCGTGAATAAGATGGAACTCACCGAGTATTTCACCGAGCTGACTCAGACCGATATGAAGGAATGTTTCCGGGCGAATCTGTTTCCTAACACACCCGACATTCTGCCCTGGCATTTGCAGAATGCGCCGCGTTCGATGTTTAAGATTCGCGCCATACTAGCTGCCACACTGTCGCCGATCTACGGTATCTACAGTGGCTTCGAGCTATGCGAAAACGAGCCGACTCCCAACAAGGAGGAATACACTAACTCAGAGAAGTATCAGTGGAAGGAACGCGACTGGAATCGGCCGGGAAACATCAAGGACTTGATTACGAGTTTGAATCGAATCCGGCAGAAGAATCGCGCGTTTCAGATCTACGACAATCTGCGATTCGTCCGGGTCGAGAATGACCAGTTGTTAGCTTACAGCAAACGCACCCCGGCTGGCGACAACCTGCTTCTAACCATTGTGAATCTGGACGCGACTTATTCGCAGTCGGGTTTTATCGAACTGCCGCTGCGCGAGTGGGGCATCGCCTCGAACGAGTCGTTTGTGGCGGAGGATTTGCTCTCCGGCGACCGCTTCACCTGGCAGGGCACCCGGCAGTTTGTGAAGCTGGACCCGGACTCCAAGCCAGCCCATATTTTCCGCATCCGCCGAATCGCATGAAACTCCGCTCATTTTTCGCGCCGACACTCGCGCTCGCCTTGCTAACTTCCTGCGGACGCGACTCGGGTCACGCGAAGTCGGATTTGCTGAAGATGAACTATCAATTCAACGCGGAGAATTTTGTCCGCGCCGCGCGCGCTGGTGATGAGAAAGCCGTGGGACTATTTCTCGACGCTGGAATGGACGTGAATGCCGCGACTAACGATGGCTCGACCGCGTTGATCGGAGCCGCCGAGAACAATGCGACTGAGGTGATCAAACTGTTAGGCAAACAAAACGTTGCCTACGATCAGAAAGACAAGGAAGGCTGGACGCCGCTGATGAAGGCGATCTACGGAAACAAGGTCGAGGCGATTCAGTTGCTGGCCGACAATTCGAAGGACGATCTCAATCGCGGATTACTCCTAGCTAGTTTGCTGGGACACACCGAGGCGGCGAAAGCGCTCCTGAAGGCGGGCGCAGAAGTGGATGCGACGAGTCCAGAGGGTCTAACCTCGCTGACCTATGCTAGAAAAGCGGGCAACAAGCCTTTGGAAAAGCTTCTGCTCGACGCTGGCGCGGAGCCACAATCGGATGGAACTCCGATGTTAGCTGCTGCGACGCCCGTGCCGACACCTAACCTGGCGGGACGCGAGGCGTTGTTAAAAGACTTGAAAACGATGCGCGCCTCGTCCGAGGAATCGTGGTGGAAAAAATACGGGCTGGACTTGAACGATGCTAACATTTTCAAAAAGGACAGCGACAACGACGGCTTTCCTAACAGTGAAGAATTTCTCGCCGACACGAGCCCAATCGATCCGTCTTCGCATCCCGCCGCCGCTGCCAAACTCACCTGGCAGGGTTATCATCGCGAGAGCCTGCCGTATTCCTTGGACAAGGTGGAGGGCGACTCGGCCGTGCTGCTAGATACGAATGGAACTCCGCTCAAAGCCAGGGCTGGCGACGCAGTGGGAGATTGGACGGTGGCTCAAGTGCGCGCCCGAAAATCCGTCGATAAAGACGGGCATCCCTATGATGGCAGCGATTTGTTAGTCACAGACAAAGGGGGACAGAAAATTCGCCTTGTCCCGGGGATACGTCCACCGGCGAGCGCATCGTTCGCCGAGGTTAGGCTGCCGTTCTCAGACGAGAGACAACACTTGCGCGTGGGCGAGGAACTAACCTTGCCGAACGATGGCAACCGCCATTATGTCGTGCTCGATCTGCGCGAGGAGCAAGTCGTATTGAAGGAAACGAAGACCGGCCAGACGTTCACGATCGGCAAGGACCGCTAAAACAGCTTCCACCAAGGTTTGGGCACGACGAGTTTGCGGAGCTGGGCGACGGTGCTTTCCAAGGAAAATTCGGAGCGCGCCTTGGTGAAACCGGCGTTGCCGAAGAGGCGAGTTAGATCGTTATCGACGAGGAGAATTTGCAGTTTCTGCGCCAGCGCAGCCACGTCGCCTGGCGCGATGAGAAAGCCGGTTTTGCCATCGTCCACCTGCTCCGGGATGCCCGCGACCCGTGTGGAAACGACGGGCACGCCATGCGCCATCGCCTCGGTGATGACTGTGGGCAGATTGTCGCTGTCGCCATCGGGCAGGACAACGGCGGCGAGGGCGAAAACGGTGGTTTGAGCTAGTAGTTCGGAGATTTCTGACTGCGATTTCGGGCCAGTGAGCGTGACCATTTCGCTCAAACTCGATTCAGAAATTTGCGCCTGGAGTTCAGCCTCGAGCGGTCCCTCGCCAACGATCTGACATTGGAATGGAACTCCGCTTGTTTGCAAAATGGCGCAGGCAGCGATGAGATCGGCGAAGCCTTTTTTGGCAATCAGACGACCCACGGAAAGGATCAACGGCGGCGACACGGGCCGACGCTCTGGTTGCTTTTTCGGGAGTTCGAGTCCGTTGTAAACGCGATGGATTTTCCAGGCGAGCGCCGGGTAGGTGTGCTGGAGATGTTTCGCGCTGAAGTCGGCGACGGTGACGACCGCACTGGCCTCGCGGATGAGCCGACCAAGGTCGATGGCGTGCTCGGTTTTGCAGAAAATATCCTGCGCGTGGCCGGTGAAACTGAAGGTGATGTCGTAGAGGTCCTTCATCAGGCAGGCCGTGCGCGCGGCGAGTCCGGCGAAATGAACGTGGACATGGCGGACGCCGCGTTTTTGCAGGAGATCACCGACCCAGATGGCTTCGTAAAGGCGGAGTTTGTCGGGGTCTTTGCCCCAGGCTTCGAGGCGCTGGTTAATTTTTTTTGGCAGTTCGCCGGCAGCGCGACGGTGTTTGATTTCGGCGACGAGCGTGTCGGGTTCGGGAGCTGTGATTAAATTGGAAGTCGCCTCAGCGGAGAAATGACCGCCCGGATCGGCGGCAGCGCGCAGGGAAATGACGGTAGCCTCGATGCCCTGGCGCCGCATTTCCTCGACTTCGCGGACGATGAACGTCTGCGTAAACGCCGGGTAACGCTCTAACAAATAGGCAAACCGGCTCATTCAACTCGGACTCGAATGTTAGACGAGCAGCTCGGCGATTTGCACGGCGTTGAGGGCGGCGCCCTTCAGTATCTGATCGCCGCTGACCCAGAAGGCGAGGCCGTTGTCCAGCGCACAGTCGAGTCTCACCCGGCCTACTTCGCAGTCGTCCTGGCCTGCGGTGAAGATCGGCATGGGATATTTCTGATTAGCCGGATCGTCGGTGACTTTCAAGCCAGGTGCCTGACGCAATGCGGTGTAGGCTTTTTCCAAGGAAACAGGCCGCTCAAACTCCGCGCTGATCGCCACGGAATGCGCCCGATAGACCGGCACGCGCACGCAAGTGACCGAGGCTTTGAAGCGTTGATGATGCAAGATGCGGCGGCCTTCGTATTGCATTTTCATTTCCTCCCGTGTGTAGCCGTCGTCGAGGAAGGAATCGACCTGCGGCAGGGCGTTAAAGGCAATCTGATATGGATAAACTGAGCGCGGAATCTCGGTTCCCTTTTTCCCCAAAGCGATGGCTTTGACCTGTTCCTCGAGCTCAATGATCGCCGCCGCGCCGGTGCCGGAGACAGCCTGATAGCTCGACGCCCAGACGCGCGTGACGCCAAATGCCTCGTGTAGCGGATGCAGCGCCATGAGCGTGACGGCCGTGGTGCAATTCGGGTTCGCAATGATCCCGCGATGCTGTGCGGCGTCCGCTCCATTGATCTCGGGAATGACTAGAGGCACGTTCGGGTCCATGCGGAAAGCGGACGAATTATCCACGACCACGGCATCAGCGGCCACGGCGTGCGGCGCGTATTGCTTCGAGATGCCGCCGCCTGCGGAGAAGAGCGCGATGTCCACTCCGGCGAAGGAATTTTCTGTGAGTTCCTGAACCACGATGGACTCGCCTTTAAAAGTCAGCGTCTTGCCAGCGGAACGGGCTGAGGCCAGCAATGTAAGTTTCGAGACGGGGAAATTGCGGCGCTCCAGCACGCGGATCATTTCGATCCCCACGGCTCCGGTCGCGCCCACAATGGCTACATGATAGGACTTGCTCATAAATCGGGCCGGGAAGGTAAGACGGAAACCTGAAACTGGAAAGCTGAAACCTAAAGGAAAGCACGCCGAGGTTTCGAGTTTCAGCTTTCAGCTTTCTCTTCTTTGGTTTCTCTTTCCTCCGTGCACATTCGAATCGAACTCGCCCGCCAGCGCCTTACGCTTCTCGATGGAGACCAGCCTGTAATGGCATGTGCGATTTCCTCCTCATTCGTGGGCAGCGGCACAGAGCCCGGCAGTATGCGGACTCCCACGGGAAATTTCGTCATCGCGGAAATGATCGGGCACGGCGCACCGATTGGGAGTGTCTTTCGCAGCCGCCAGCTCACAGGGGAACTCGCCAACCCACATTCGCCCGAAGACCAGATCACCACCCGCATCCTCTGGCTCGACGGGATCGACGCGGCAAACGCCAACACCCGCAGCCGCTACATCTATCTCCACGGCACGAATCACGAGGAACAACTCGGCCTCCCCACCAGCCACGGCTGCATCCGAATGGCGAACAGCGCAATCGTCGATCTCTTTGCCCTCCTAATGGAGAACCCAAGCGGCACTCGCGTTTACATCGGTGTTTGATTCGACTCAGCAAATCCCAGTCGAGTTTCAAAGCACTGGGCACTCATATTGCCCACGCTGCGCTTTACGAATGCCAAACTGGTTAAGTATCACCATTTGTTTAGAGACCCCGGACACACTTTGTCGAATGTAACCATTCAACCACACGGAAGCTCAGAAAGGTTGTTAGCCTGATGAAGACGTAACTTCTACTAGTCCAAGCATCGTGCAACTCTCGTCACCGTATTGTAGCAATCCTCCCCTTGTGCCCGAAAACAGCAGCCTTTAGATAATCAACTATGACACTAACCAATATGCAAAAAACTCTTCTAACCGCTGTTGTCGCCCTCGCAATAACCACTGCTGCTCATGCGGATGTGGTGGCCCAATATACTTTTACCGGATCACTGTTAACATCTTCGGACGGCGATACAAATTCAATGGCGGGTGATTTAACCTTCGGAGCTGGTTTTAGCTCGGCCACCGTTTCGACTACATTGGGCAATACAGCTCCGGGGCTATATATCGATTCCACTGCAACCACGGGATCAAACCAAGGTAATGCGGTGCTTGCAAACGAGTACTATTCATTCACGATCACTCCGACGGCTGGGACTTTGAGTCTCTCAAACCTGATGTTTGACTATGCAAGTGCCTCGGGAACAAGCACGTTTCCAACAGAGAACTTTTTTGTTCGTTCCAGCCGCGATGGTTTTGCTGCCAACATCACTGGTGCCGTTAGCTCCAACTCGGCCACCTTCACTACCGCCAACATCGGTCTCTCAGCTGCCACATATCAAGGTTTAAGCACGGCTACTGAGTTTCGCATTTACGTGCAGGACAGCACCAACACATCCGGGCGTGGAGCTGTGTTGGATAATATTACCCTGAACTCTGTTCCCGAACCTACTACTTACGCGATGTTGCTGGGTGGTGCCGGGATGCTCTTTATCGTCTCACGCCGGAAGGCGCGTCTGGCCTGATTCGCATCTAACTCGATTCATAAAAAAAGCGGCAACTCTCCTTGCCGCTTTTTTGTATTTCAGAACAACAACTAACATCGTCCGGCTGAGCCGAGTTACATCAGATTGGCGCCGATCTCGGCCAGCGGACTGCGTTCGCCTTTGGAAAGCGTCACATGCGCCGTAATGGCTTGTCCTTTAAGCCGGTCGCGGGTGAAAACCAATCCGTTCGAGTGGCTGTCCACATACGGGTGATCGATTTGCGCCGGATCACCGACCATGACGAGCTTCGAGCCGCGCGACATGCGGGTGACGACGGTTTTGGCCTCCAGCGGGGTGAGTTGCTGGGCCTCGTCTAGCACGAAGAAGCGATTGGGAATGGAGCGACCGCGGATGTAGCAGAGTGCCTCGATTTCCACCAGTCCTTGTTCGATGAGTTTTTCGTAGGGCTTCATCTGCGGCATTCCGGCGGAGGCTTCGGGGGGCTTTTTGGCCTTGCCGTTTTTGCCTTCGCCATGGAAGGAGCGAAGGGGCAGAAGCAAGTCGAAGGCGTCGTAAATGGACTGCAGCCAGGGCCGCATTTTTTCATCCAGGGTGCCGGGGAGGAAGCCGAGGGTGTCGCCCATCGCTACGACCGGACGGCTAACCGTGATGCCGTTATAGACGTTACCGTAGGTGGCGTAGAGCCCGGCAGCGACGGCCATGAGTGTCTTGCCCGTGCCGGCCTGGCCGTAGCAAGTGACAAGTGAAATCGTGGGGTCGAGCAGCGCGTCGAGGAGGCATTGCTGGCCGGCGTTCGCGGGCTTGAGCGTGATACCTTTGGGAATGTCGAGTCCGGCTGGAATGGAGAGTCGCTTAAAAATGCCTTCGCCGACATGACGCGCCGGGAGCATTTTGTTCTCATCGACGGCCAGGAGAACGTATTCGTTGAGAAGCAGGTCTCTGGCCCGCTTGTCGGAAATGGTGAGCACGCGCGAACTGCCAAACCGCTGCAACTCGTGGGCCGCAACTTCGATGGAAGTCAGGTGGGTATCGACATCCTCCGGCTCGACTTTATCGTTCAGATAATCCTCGGCCTCCAGTCCGATGGCGAGCGCTTTCAAGAGCATGTTGAGGTCTTTCGTGACCAGAATCGTGGGGCTGCCATCAAGACAGCGGCGCTCAATTTCCAACGCGCTGGCGATGATGCGATTGTCGGTGATGCCGCTTTCTGGAAAGAGAGTCTGGAACTGCTTCAGCTTGGTGTCGGGCTTGTTCGCGACGCGATCGTTGACGGCTATGCGAATACTCCCGCCATTGGGCATCGTGGCACCCTTGATGACGGCGAGTCGGTTGTGACCGAAAATCTTGGAGAGCGAACGATGCACCGCACGGGCGTTGGCACCGCGTTCGTTTTGCTCGTTCTTGAATTTGTCGAGCTCGGTCAACACTTCGACGGGTATCCAGACGTGGTTGTCCTCGAAGCGATGCAGGCTGTTCGGGTCGTGGAGCAGGACGTTGGTATCAAGAACGTAATTCTTGATGCGGCCTGGATTTTTTTTCGCCCGTTTGGGCAATACGGATGGCGAGGGACTCGGAAGCAGCAGATCGCCTGTCTGCCCATCATTGGGACCGGAAGGATATTGCATTTGATAAGGATCTGAACCGGAAAACTGATTGTCAGACTTCCGGAAGTCTCACGGGTTTTGCCGTGATGCAGCACGAATAATCGGGATTCTTCCCGTTGGCGACAACTATTTTCCGCCCGTGGCGAAATAATCACGCGACATTGCGCTGTCTAGGGCAATCTGTGTCCGAAGGGCGTCCAAACTGGTAAATTTTTCCTCGGTGCGCAGGAATTTTGCGAAAGAAACCTCGATGTCCTGACCGTAGAGATCGCAGTCGAAATCGAAGATATGAACCTCCAATAAACGGCCGGGCACGGCGTCTTTCAGCGTGGGCCGAATGCCGATGTTGGCGACGCCCTCATGCGGGTTAGATTTCACTGTGGCTCGGATGGCATAGACGCCGTTGGGAGGAAATTGCTCATTGTGCGCACTCAGATTCGCAGTTGGAAAACCGATGGTGCGTCCTATTTCCAGTCCGCTGACGACGGTGCCGAGAATCGTGTAGGGACGCCCGAGATATTGGGCGGCGCTGGCGAGTTGCCCGTCCTCGATCGCCCGGCGAATGAGGGTACTGCTGACGATTTCCCCGTTGATCTTTACCGGCGGAACGGCAATCACCTGGAAACCCAACTCGATCCCCTGCCCGCGCAAAAAATCCACATTTCCGCTGCGGTTGCGGCCAAAAGCCCAATCTTCGCCGACAGAAATGGACTTCAACGTTTGCGAATGCGCTGCCAGCAAACGAATGAAGGCGCCGGGCGAATGGCTGGCAAAGTCACGATTAAACTCCACGAGCAACACATTTTCGACACCGGCTGCGGCCAGCAATTGCAGCTTGTGATTGGTAGAGGTGAGCAGCCGCGGCGAATTTTCGGGCCGCAAGACCCGCGCTGGATGCGGGTCGAATGTAACGATAACCGGAGTTCCATTCGACTCACGCGCCGAGGCGAGCGTGCAATCGATCACCGCCCGATGCCCCAGATGCACGCCGTCGAAAACCCCGATCCCAAGCGTAAGCGGCCCGGGTAAATTGGCGAGATCGGCGATGCAGTGCAGGACGTTCATCTACGCTCCGCGCATGCGGGAGACTTCGGGCAGACTGATGACTTTCGCGAGCAATTCGTCGAGGGAGCTGTTTTTCAATTGATCGACCGTGACCGCGCGATCCAGGTTGAATTTGCCCGATTTTGTCCGGCGCAATGCCTGCAAATGGGCGCCGCAGCCGAGTTCCGCCCCGATGTCGTGGGCGTAAGTGCGAACGTAGAAACCTTTCGAGCAGACGACGCGAAAGTCGATCACGGGCAGTTCGACCCGGTTGATCTGGTGCGCGTAAACGTGGACGAAACGCTTCTCACGCTCCACGGTTTTGCCCTGGCGCGCGAGTTTGTAGAGCGGGACACCCTTCTGCTTGATCGCGGAAACCATCGGCGGCAACTGGTAAAAATCGCCGTCAAATTTGGCAAAAGCATTTTCGATTTGAGTTCCATCCAACTCTGGGACGGGCTTTATTTCGAGGGTTTCGCCGTCAGCATCCTGGCTGTCGGTCGTTTCGCCGAGCTTCATGCTCCCGACGTATTCTTTGTCCTCGGCCATGAGGAGATCCTGGATTTTTGTGCCTTTTCCGAGAACGACGATGAGCAGTCCGGTCGCGAGCGGATCAAGCGTGCCGCAATGGCCGACCTTCGTCATGGAAAACGTGCGGCGCGCAATCGCGACCACGTCGTGCGAGGTCATTTCGGAGGATTTATCGACGAGGAGAACGCCGTCAAGCGTGGCTGCGGATTTCATGATCTGTATATTCTAAAACTTGCCTGCGGACCTCTTCGAGCGAGCCGCGCACGCGAGCTCCGGAAGCCAAAATGTGCCCGCCGCCGCCAAAATGCTGGCAAATGGCGGACGCGCTGATTTTCGGGTCTTTGGAGCGCATGCTGATTCTAATGCGACCCTCGTCTTTACCAGGGAGTTCTTCGAAAAAGATGGCAATGATGACGCCTTCGACAGCGCGAATGTGATCGATGAGGCCTTCGTTGTCCTCGGGAATGACTCCGATGGATTGGGCGGCAGCTTGGGTGAGGGCGAAACTGGCGACGCGATTGTCGCTGGAGAAAGTGAGTTCATTGAGCAACGAGCGCAAAAGCTGGACGCGGCGCAGTGGATAACTGTCGTAAAGATCGCGAGAGATGCGGCCGACGTCGGCCCCTCGCTTGATGAGTTCTGCGCCGATCTCGTAGGTGCGCGCTGTCGTGGAGGGATATTGAAACGAACCCGTGTCGGTCGAGATGGCGACGAACAAATTTTCCGCCATCGCGGCGTCGATTTCCCAGCCCAACGCGGTGAAAAGCTCAAACAAAATCTGACCCGTCGCTGGAGCTTGGGCGTCTATGTAACTCAGATCGCCGTAAGCCGGATTGCTGTGGTGATGATCGATATTGATCCAGAGTTTTGCGGAGCCAACGCTTTTCAGCGGAGTTCCAACGCGCTCTTGAACGGCGGTGTCGAGGACGATGACAACGTCGAATGTCTCGGGTAGTGCGGGCGTCTCGCCTGCTGCTGGAGGCATCTTGCCTCCAGATTCCCCGGAAACGAGGCCGGGCAGGATGCCCGACCCAGCAGGCGGGACGCCCGCACTACCCGAAACAATCACCAGCTCGGCTCCCGGCAAAAAACGCAGCTTTTCGAACATGCCATCCTCGTTCCAAGTGGTGACTTCCTTGCCCAGTTTTTGCAACGCGAGCGTCATCGCAATCTGGCAGCCGAGCGCATCGCCGTCCGGCCGCATGTGACTGAGGACGAGAAACTTCTGGTGGCGAGCGATGGCGTCGCCGATTTCGGCAAATGTAGCGTTCAAGATTCCTCTGGATCCTCAGATTCCGATGGAACTCCCATGGGATTTCCCTCGCTGTCGAGCTCCTCGAGAATCGAGAAAATCCGGGTGGCCCGTTCCGCCGTGGTGTCGAATTTGAAATGCAGATGCGGCGTGTATTTGATGACCACGCGCTTGCTCATTTCGTGCTGAAGCATTTTCCGGTTGCTCTCCAGCTTGTGCAAAATGCTTTGGTAATTCGTCGTCTGACCCGTGCCGCCGAGCGCGGAAATAAAAACGTGCGCCTGTTTCAGATCGGGCGTGATGTCCACTTCGTTGATTGTAACGATGGTGCCGTCGAAGCGAATATGCCGCTGGATGATGTCACTGAGCTCACGCTTGATGAGTTCCTGGACACGCTGAAGACGATGGTTCATGGCAAAATGGGGAGCGCAGAATCGACTGCAACTCCGCTCAAAGAACTACAGCTTCTGGGTGAACTTCTCGAGCGTGTAGCACTCAATAATGTCGCCCTCTTGATATTCGTCGTAATTGGCCAGCTTGATGCCGCACTCGAGACCGTTGCGGACCTCCTTGACCTCGTCTTGAAACCGGCGAAGCGTGGACATCGAGCCGTCGAAAACCGCTTGTTTGCGACGCACAACACGGGCGCGTCCGGTGCGGACCATGCGACCATCGGTAACGATGCAACCAGCGACGGTGCCTCGGGTGAGATCGAATACTTGCTTGACCTCGGCGTGGCCGACAATGGCTTCGCGCGTCTCTGGATCGAGCAGACCGACCATGGCTTCCTTTACCTGATCAATGAGTTCGTAAATGATGCTAAACAGCTTGATCTGAACGTTTTCACGGCGGGCCGAGTTGGCCGCAGTGTTCTCGACCTTGACGTTGAAACCGATGATAACGGCGTTCGAGGCCGTCGCAAGAAGCACGTCGGATTCGGTGATCGGACCGACGCCGCTGTGAATGATGCGAAGGTTGATTTTCTTGCTCTTGATGTCGTTCAGCGAGGCGGAAACCGCTTCGAGCGAACCGTGCACATCGCACTTCAAAATGATTTCGATGAGCTTGTGCTGCTCGTCGGCCATAGCGTCAAAAAGGTTTTCCAGAGTCGCACGAGCCGGGGCGGCAAGCTTGGTCTGACGAACGGAATGGAGGCGCTCTTCACCCAGAGCCTTGGCTGCTTTTTCCGATTCCATGACGAGGAATTCGTCGCCGGAAGCAGGCACGCCGGTGAAACCGAGGACTTTGACCGGAGTGGAAGGCCCGGCCGTTTTCACCGAAGCACCAGTGTCGGTGGTCATGGCTTTGACTTTGCCAGAGAAATTGCCGCAGATGAAAGGGTCGCCGAGTTTGAGCGTGCCGACTTGGATGAGAATGGTGGCAGTCGGGCCGCGACCGGTTTCGACTTGCGATTCAATGACGGTGCCGCGTGCTGCCGAGCTGGCGTCGGCGCGAAGTTCGAGCACCTCGGCTTCGAGCAGCATCAGTTCAAGAAGCTCGTCGATGCCCTTGCCTTTGGTCGCGGAAACCGGGACGCAAATCGTGTCGCCACCCCAATCCTCAGGCTGGAGTCCTTTATCCTGTAGCTGAGTTTTCACCCGATCCACGTTGGCGGAGGGGAGATCGATTTTGTTAATCGCAACGACGATTTTGACCTTGGCCGCCTTGGCGTGGTTGATCGCCTCGATTGTCTGCGGCATGAGTCCGTCATCCGCTGCGACGACGAGCACGACGATGTCCGTAAGGTTCGCTCCGCGGGCACGCATCGCGGTAAAAGCCGCATGGCCCGGAGTGTCGAGAAAAGTGATTTTATGGCCGTTCCGCTCGACGGAATACGCGCCGATGTGCTGGGTGATTCCGCCCGCTTCGCCCGCAGTGACGCGCGTTTTGCGGATGGCGTCCATCAGCGAGGTCTTGCCGTGATCGACATGGCCCATGAAAGTGATGACTGGCGGACGGGAAACGAGTTCGTCCTCCTTGACCTCGATCTTGGGAGGCGGGGCAACGATGACAGCTTCAGCCTTGTGGACGCCGCCGCCTTTCTCGCGCTTCTCAACTTCAAAAACGGCTCCATGCAATTTGCAAACTGCCCCTGCCGTGTCGGGCTCGATAGTTTGGTTGATGTTGGCAAAAATGCCCATCGCCATGAGGTCTTTGATGACTTCAAACGGGCGGAGTTTGAGTTGCGTCGCCAGTTCCTTGACGATGATCGGGGGCTTGATGTGAATGATGATCTCACCCGACTCGGACACTTCCGGCTCGGCACTTTCCACAGGAGAGGGAGCCGCTGGCACCACCTCGGCAACAGGAGCGCTGGCACCCGTGATCTTCGAGATCGGCGGCATTGTGTGGCGATGCTTTTTGTCGTCGCTGCCCTTGGCAGGTTTGGCGTCAATCAGGGAAACGGCCTGGGCTTTTGGCGCTGGTGTCGCCGGAGTGACAGGCGCATGAGCCAGAGGCTTCGGTTTATGAATGGGTGCAGCTCCGATGCGAACCGTCGGCTTGATGGCATCGGCCGAGATGACCTTCTTTTTCTTGGGAGAAATCAGATCCTCGGCGACGACCGGCTCAGCAGGGGCGACAGGCTGGACGGGAGCCGGTTTTTCAGGAGCAGCAGTGCGTTTGACGTCGTGCTTTTTGACTAGTGGCGATTTGCCAGAGGACTTCGTCGGAGAGCTGGATTTGGTAGTTGCTCGGGTTGCCATTCTGAAAATTTATTTAAAGGTAAGTTTGCTGCCACCTGATGGGATGGGAGCGGTTTCATTCGCCGCGTGCTTTTTTGGCGGCTTCTAGAATCGGTGCGGCGGCATCGGGATCGATGCCAAGGATGCCAGCGATGTCTTCGGCTTCCAGTTCGCAGAGCATTTCCAAGGTGCTGACGCCGCCAGTAACGAGTTGACGTGCAACGGTTTCCTCAATGCCGAGAGGTTCTGCCAGCGCTTTCGCGGCGGCCGAGACGCGATGCTCGAAAACATCGGCGGCGGATTCTCCCTTGGAAATATTGATCTCCCAACCCGTCAGGCGCGAGGTGAGGCGGGCGTTCTGGCCCCGCTTGCCGATGGCGAGGGAAAGCTGGTCCTCGTCCACGGTGATTTGCATCGCTTTTTTGGTCTCGTCGATGACGATGTTTTTGACCTTGGCTGGCTTGAGCGCTTCGAGCACGAATTCCTTGGGATCGGCACTCCAGCGGATGATGTCCACTTTCTCGTTGTTAAGTTCGCGAACGATGTTCTTCACGCGGCTTCCACGCATACCGACGCAGGAACCGACCGGGTCCACTTTGTCGATACTGCTGTGAACGGCGACTTTCGCCCGGAAACCAGCCTCGCGGGCGATGGCTTTGATCTCCACGGTGCGGTCGGCGATTTCGCTGACTTCGAGTTCAAACAGACGGCGGATGAAGTTAGGATGACTGCGGGAAAGAATGATTTCTGGTCCTCGTGCGCCATTTTCCACTGCGACGACGTAGGCTCGAATGCGGTCGCCAATGTTGTAATCCTCCGTTGTTACCCGTTCGCGCTGAGGCATGATGGCCTCAAACTTGCCAAGGTCGATAATCACGTCGGAACGCTCGAATCGACGCACCGTTCCACTGACGATCTCGCCAGCGCGATCCTTGAACTCATCGTAAAGGTTCTCTTTTTCCGCGAGCCGAATGCGTTGGAGCATGGTCTGGCGACAGGTCTGAGCGGCCACGCGGCCAAAATCTTTGGGAGTGACTTCCACCTCGATGACTTCGCCGACTTGCGCATCCTTCTTGATCCGCTGGGCTTTCGCGATCGAGATTTGCTCGTGCTCATTCATCACCGGATCGGCTACGATCAAGTTAGCCAGCGCCTTGATGGCACCCGTTTTGGGATCGATGTCGATGCGCATTTCACGCGCCGGACCTACGGAACGTCGCGAGGCGGACAGCAACGCCGTCTGCAAAGCTTCGAGAACAACGCTGCGATTGATCCCTTTGTCGCGTTCAAGGTGGTCGATATAGGCAATAAGCTCGGCGTTCATGATATGAAAATTTCGTGTCGAGACAAAAAAGAGTGGGAAGTCGTTCCCACTCTGCTCACTCGATCAACTGGTTTACAAATACCCGACCGGCGGCGATGCGTCAAGAGACGATGCTCCCAAGCCTCAATTCCCGTGACTCGAAGTTAGTTCAAGAAAAACTCCACTAGCTTTTCACTGCCGCGCTGTGACTTTCGCGCAATTTTAGCTTTTTGCGCATGGAGTCCAGATCCTGCGGAGTCAGACCCGATGGAATGACTGCGACCCCGTCGGTGATGCGCTTGTCGATGAGGAGATCGGCGACATGGCGGCCATTGACGAGGGCGATAAGAATTTTTCCCCGTTGCTCCATACTGAGCGTTTCCAAGAGGAGCTGGCCGTGATCATCCAGATAGAAATAGGCACCGATCGAGCCGTCGGCGTTTTGAAACGGCGTAAACGCCGCAATGTCCTGCTCCGAGATGGTAGCGATTTTCGACACGCGAATAGAGCTTGAGCCGTCGAGCAGCGGCACCGTTGTGCCGAAGGTGTCGCCATTGCTTTCCCCGACCTCGGCGTAAAAGCGGATGGTCACCAGCGGAGTCTTTTTCGCGCCAGCGATGGAAGCCAGGCCGAGCACGACAAGAAGGGGAATCAGAAGGAAACGACGCATGCCTTCTTGTCAGCGAAATCGAACGCCATTGCAACCTCCATCCCGTTTGTGTATCCGAATGGAATGCAAGTCCGCTTTCCCGTATTCGCCCTCCTTCTACTTGGCCTCGCCGCCTGCTCCACCGAGCCCAAGGCTCCGAAATATCACCCGCCCGGCGAGCACGGCCTCGGCTGGCGCATCTTGCATCCTTTCGCCCGCAGCACAGCCGCCCCGGCTCCGACGGCTGCCGCGACCGCCTTTCAACCGGCTCCGCAACACGGCTTCGGCTGGCGCATTTTGCATCCGTTCGCCAAAAATGAAACCACCCCGCGCAAATCGGGCCTTCAAGTCACCGTCGAACCCGACTCCGCCGCGCCTTCCCTTCAGGCCATCAGCCAATTGGGCATCCGCATTTTGGTGACCAATTACACCAGCACGATGGTCTCGCTGACGTTTCCTACCAGCCAGCGGATCGAAATCACCGGACGCAGTGTGGATGGGAAAATCTTTTACTCTTATTCGACCAATCGCACCTTCGCCCAGGAAGTAAGCGTCCTCACGATCAACCCCGGCGAACGCCTCGAATACAACGAAACCGTCCCGACTCGCTCCATGACTGCTGGCAGCACCTACCTCCTCACGGCCTCGGTAAAAGGTCAGTCTGGCTTGGAAGGCACTGCCTCGATCACGCCGGTTCCCTGAAGAGAAACCTGAAAGCAGAAACCCGAAACCTGAAGAATACGATCTCCTCAATGACTAAAAACTCAGGTTTCAAGTTTCAAACTTCAAGTTTCGCCCTTTCCCTTCCTAAATCAGCATGAAGCTCCTCCTCATCGACGGGCATTACTACGTTTACCGCTCGTTCTTCGCCATTCGTGGGCTCACCAATTCCGCCGGCACTCCGACCAACGCCGTCTACGGCTTCGTTAAGACCGTCCGGAAAATGCTGAAAGACCTCCAGCCCGACTTCGCCGCCGTCATCTGGGACGAAGGACTCCCCGAGCGCCGCACCCAGCTCCAACCCGACTATAAAGCCCAGCGCACCGAGATGCCCGGCGACATGATTCCCCAACTCGGCCTCATCCGCGATCTCGTCCCGATGATGGGCCTCGCCAGCCTCGGACTCGAGGGCCACGAAGCCGACGACCTCATGGCCAGCTACGCCGTGGCCGCCCGCGATCTGGGTCACGAAACCATCGTCGCCACCAACGACAAGGACCTCTTCCAACTCGTCGGGCCGCTCGTCCACGTTTATTCGACGAACAAGACCGACCTCGCCCAACCCACCGACCCCCACGCCTTGCTCGGACCCGACGCGGTGCTAAAAAAATGGGGCGTCGCACCTCCGCAGATCGGCGACATCCTCGCATTGATCGGCGACAGCGTGGACAACATCCCCGGCGTCCCCGGCATCGGCCCGAAGACCGCGACCCAACTCATCCAGCAATTCGGCAGCCTCGGCGCATTGCTCGCCAACCCGTCCGCCATTGCCAACGAAAAAGTCCGCGAGAAAATCATCAACGCCCGCGCCCAGATCGAGCAAAACTGCGAAATGGTCCGCCTCGACCTCGATCTTCCCCTCCCCCTCCCGCTGGAGTCGCTAACCATCTCGCCCCAATATCCCAAATGGATCGCTGAGATGCGCCGCTGCGAGTTCAAGGGCCTCACCGCCGAGATCGAAGTCGAAGCCGCCCAAGTCACGCCATCCCGCCAGCCTGTCTCTCCGACAAAAAACCAGGGCGAATTTCTTTTTTAAGGAGTCCGCGCAAGGAGAGAATCTCCGTGTGAGCCATTAAGTATGGAGCGGCGACATCCAACAACGCTCCGCCGGGGTCGAGTAATGCTTCGCCGAGGTTGAGTAGTGCTCCGCCGAGGTCAAGTTATGTCTCGCCCAGGTCAAGTTTTGCCCCGCCGAGGTCAAGTTTTCCCTTGCCGATGGACAACATTAGCCAGCCAATGCCAGGTATTGAGCCGCCGGGGTTAAGTTATGTCGCGCCGAGGTCAAGTTTTGGTCTGCCGATGGGCAACAAGAGACACCTGAGAGGGGCGGTCTAATAAGTCGCGCATGGGACCGTTTGCATCCTGAATGGGTTGTAGCGTCGAGCCTGTGGCTCGAAGTTTATCGCCACCGAGCCAATCGAGCCACAGGCTCGACGCTACCACCGACTTTTGCGACTCCCTCTACCGCTCAACACGGGCCTCCCACAGCCCTTTTCGCACAGTCGTCTATCGTTCCTGAGAAATCCTGCGTTTCGCCCACAAAAAAATAATCTCAAACTGTGAGAAAAGGTTTTGTAAAAAGCCCGTTTAATTGAAATAACCGGGCAGGCGGGATCAAAACCACCCGCCGTTTTTAGAAAACCAGAGTTATTTTATGGATAAATCAGACCGCTTCTTCCTCGGCTCCGTCCGGGCCCTCAACAAAACCTACGCCGAACGCGACCCCGCAGTCGTCCTTGCCCCGGCCCTGCACGACGCCTTTACCACCGTGGCCACCCTCTATGGACAGGCCCGCGTCCACGAACGCGGCATGATCCCCCCAAAAGGCGTCGCCGACGATAAAAACGATAAAAAACGCACCGCCGCCACTGCCGTCTTCTACATCTGCGAAGGCCTCAGTGCCTACGCCCATAAACAAGGCGACACCGTTCTCAAAAAATTCGCCAAACACTCCATCACCGACCTCGCCCGCACCAAGGACGAAGACATCACCACCGCCATGGAAAACATCGTTGCAAAAGCGCGCACCCTCCTCCCCGCCCTCGCCTATGCGGAAGTAACCTCCAACGAACTCGACGCCGCCGACGACCTCATCGACGCGATGGACACCGCCCTCGGCAACCCGCGCGACAGCGCGGATAACCGCAAGCTGGCCGGAGAAAAATTTGCCATCACCCTGCACCTACTGCGCGAAGAACTCGGCGAACACACCGACAAACTCATCAACCGCCTCCTCGTCGCGGAAAATCCGCCCACACCTGCGGGAGATCTGCGCCGCGCCTTCGCCGCGAAATACGAAGCCAGCCGCGACATCAAAGGCATCTCCAGCCAAAAAGAAGACCCCGCAGCCCCCGCCAGCACCCCACCGCCACCCCCAGCCAATCCCGTTTGAAACAAAAGCAACATTCACCTAATTCATGTTAGACGGTAAGAGGCACCCCATGTTACTCGACACGATTCACGGGATCATCGATCGCCGCGTGCTTCTGAATTATCATATCGAGCCAGACGCATTGGAGCAGGTGCTGCCTTCGGGCTTCCGCCCAAAGCTATTTCGCGGGAAGGGCATCGGCGGCGTGTGCATGATCCGTTTCCGCGAGCTTCGCCCGCGGATGATTCCTTCGTGGCTCGGCATGCGCTCGGAAACGCGGCGCATCGTATCGCGGTGGAGTGGGAGCAAGACGATGGGATCAGAGAAGGCGTATTCATCCCGCGAAGGGATACCAATTCGACCTTCAATCACCTTTTGGGCGGTCGGGTCTTTCCGGGCATCTTTTACAAAGGCAGCTTCGTCTCCGACGAAGCTGCCGACGAAATCGCTCTGACGATTCGGCGTGAGGACGGCAGCGAAGAAGCTCACTTCAAGGGTCGGGTAGGGCAGGCCCTACCCGACACCAGCCTGTTCGAGTCGGTAGAGCAAGCGGCCTCATTCTTCTCGCTCGGAGCGACCGGATACTCAGCGACACGCGAGGAGGGGCATTATCACGGCATGGAGCTGCGGAGTTTGGATTGGAGCATCGCCCCGATGGACATCGACGAAGCGCACACGAGCTTCTTTTCGGATCACACGCGCTTTCCAGATGGCAGCGTGGAGCTGGACTGTGCTTTAGTGATGCGTGGTATCGAGCACGAGTGGCACAGCAGACCCGACCTTTACTTCGACCCGCAGAAGACGCACCTATCCACGCGCAAGCCAACCGTCTAACCATGCGATGCAGCCAACCGCTGGCCGGCGTACGACCAAGTTTTCCATGACTCCAACTTCAACTCCCGCCGCCACGCGCGCTTCCGCCAGCGGTGGCTGATCTTGTTCTCGTTAGGCCTTTCCTCGCGTTTCCCCTGAATGAAAGCCAAGGTCATTGTTTCCGTAGCCGTCCTCGGCATAATTGCCGCTGTCGGAGGATGGTGGGCGTATCGCGATTACCAGCAGCGTCGCGCCATCGAATTACTGCAGTTTGCTTTCTCTCCGACCGAAAAGCCTTCGTGGCGTCGCCATTTACCAGCAACCGCCACCGATATTCACGAGTGGGCGTGGGCAGACGGTTTTCTCCCCGATTACTCCTACTTCCTCAAGGCTCGCATCGCCGAGGCCGAGTTTCAGCAGTTCGTCGCGCGGCTCGGGCTTACGCCGCACACCTCCGACCGCAAGTATTCCGAGCACTCCAACTGGCTGTCGTGGAGTTCGGCACCGGGCTTTGACGGCGACTGGTGGGACGCTTCTCCATCTTTAGCCTCAACCTTCGTGAGCGAGGGTCACGACACTTGGACATTCGCAAAGTATGAAAACGGTTTTCTTTATTTCGTGTCTCTCAACCACTGAACACTGCTCACGCTCCATGGAAACACATATCATAAATAAGGCTATGCGAGATTGGCACGCCGCACATCGTTCTTTACCCAAGGAACTCCAATCGCCGCGCCTCTCATGAACGACAACAAAGCAATTCCCGACTGTGCACCGCTCATCGGCCATTCTCTCCAATCATGCGACAAGCGGGATTACTCTTGGTTCTTCGTCTTCGCGGATAACCTTTCCATTGTCACTGAGTCACCTTGGCGTCTTATCACAGCAGAAGGCATTTTCGTCACCTCCGAGGATCACAGTCATCCATTCGGACTTCCTGCACCAGTCGATGCCGCCGCTAAAGTCTTGTCCGAGACAGCAGGCCAGACGATTGTTTCTGCGATCATCGACCCACTCATGGGCGATTTTACCATTCAGTTCACCAACCATCTTTCACTTCAATTCCTTCAGTTGTCCTCCGGTTACGAAGCTTGGCGGCTCTATTCCGCTGGTGCAGAGACTATCTGCAAGGGAGGAGGAGGCACTGCACACATCCCAATTTGACCTTCTCCCGACCATGCGATGCAGCGAATCCTCCGAGCGCGTCACGGTTCGTGATTGCGCACGACTAGTGCCGTTCCCTTATCTCTCTCTTCCACTCTATCGATGTCCATTTATGCACTTTGTCGGATCTTTAGATCACGTGGCCGTAAGAATCCCCGCACCGGCGCCTAATTCATTGCATGGCTAATATTCTTAATTTGCCCGGCCCAAACTCCGCATACAAGAAGCCGCAGGCTACTCCAGCCGGGTTCTGGAGCGGACTCTGGCACGGCCTTTTACTTCCTTTCACTTTTATCATTAGTTTATTCAGTCCAGGTGTCCGTATCTACGAAACTAACAACAACGGGCGGTTTTATGATTTTGGATTTTGGTTGGGATGCGGTGTCAGTATCGGAAGCAAGCATGCAGCCACTCACTATTAGACTTTCCAGGCCGTCGCCTAAACAAGCGATGCAACGAACGCTCCGGGCTCGTCACCAGCTGTGCTATCGCACTCACGCGCCGTTCCCTACGCGTAGCTGATCTTGTTTTCATTAGGCAACTCTGCGCTAGCTAACTAAAATGCAATTCATTTCACAGATAGTGCAGGTCATTCTCATACTCTTCCTGACGACACTGGTCGCTCCAGCACTTCCGTCTGAGCAAGGCGTCTATTTTGCGAGAGCTCGGGGTTTTACGGAAATTATTGAATTACGCGACGGCGGTCGGTTTGGATATTGGTATGAGTGGCCCGTGAAAGGCGCGTTTCTTCGCTCTACTGCAACTGGCACATATACAACGTCCGACCGCCCTCTTAGCCTTCTCATTACATTCCACACGCTGCGTCCCAATGACTCAGTCGCGATTTACGAAGACTTCGTGCATCGAATGATCTTGTGGCGGCCTGGTGGCACCGATCGATATCTCAATCCTTACGGCGCCCTGTATCGCACCAATAATGCTCCGGAGTTTATCCTCGACCATCATGAACTACTTCCCTGACCTATCGTCGCTTAACCATGCGATACAGCGAGGCGGGCCGCTGCAAAGTGTTTTGAAGCATATCACAACTCCCGAATGCTGGTCGCACTTAACCAGTTGGAAAAAAACTTACCCGCCAGCCATGGCACCGACGATTAGAAGGGGCTCGCGGCCTTCACAGATGGCTGGCGGGAGGGCCGTTGCCAGTGCTTCGTGGGAGAGGTCTTCCTGACACGCGAAGTAGCGGATGAAGGGGCGGCGTTTGCCAGTGTTGTGTTCGCGGAAGGTGCCGCGAAGAGTGGGGAGGGTGCGTTCGAGTTCGTCCAAAACCGTGCCGAGTGTGATCGGGCCGCTGATTTCCAAGGTCACTTCGCCGCTCACTTTGGCGATGTTGCGCAGGTGATACGGCAGGACCACGCGCACGGTGGTCATTTCAACGTCTGGACTTCGACCGAATAAACGGCGGGCAAGTCGCGGACGATGGCCTCCCAGGTGTCGCCGCCGTCGGGCGAGGCATAGACCTGGCCGCCGGTGGTGCCGAAGTAGATGCCGCACGAATTCATCTCATCGACGGCCATCGCGTCGCGCAGGACGTTGACGTAGCAATCGCTCTGCGGCAGGCCGTTGGTGAGGGCTTCCCATTCGTTGCCGCCGGTGCGACTGCGATAGACGCGCAATTTTCCCTCGGGGACGAAATGTTCCGAGTCGCTCTTGATCGGCACGACGTAGATCGTTTCCGGTTCGTGCGCGTGGATGACGATGGGGAAACCGAAGTCGGTGGGCAGGTTGCCGCTGACTTCGTGCCAATGGTCGCCGGCGTCGTCGCTGCGCATGACGTCCCAATGTTTCTGCATGAACAGCGTGTTTGGCTGCGCCGGATGCTGGGCGATGCGATGGACGCAATGGCCGACTTCCGCGTCGGGATCGGGGAGTTCGTAGAGCGATTTGAGGCCTTTGTTGATAGGTTTCCAGGTTTCGCCGCCGTCATCGGTGCGAAACGCGCCTGCCGCCGAGATGGCGACGAAGATGCGTTGCGGATTGACCGGATCGAGGAGGATGGTGTGCAAGCACATGCCGCCCGCGCCGGGTTGCCAGAGTGGGCTTTTGGCGTTGCGCAAGCCGGGGAGTTCGTGCCACGTCATGCCGCCGTCGGTGCTTTTGAAAAGAGCGGCGTCCTCGGCCCCGGCATAGACGGTGTCGGCGTCGGTGAGTGACGGTTCGAGATGCCAGATGCGCTTGAATTCCCACGGATGCTGCGTGCCGTCGTACCACTGATGCGTCCCCGGTGTTCCTGCATATTCAAAAACGCTGCCGACTTTTTCCCAAGTCTTGCCACCGTCGTCGGAGCGCTGCATTTGCTGTCCAAACCAACCGCTTGTCTGCGAGGCGTAGATGCGATCGGGGTTCACCGGCGAACCTTTGAGATGATACATTTCCCAACCCGCAAATAACGGCCCGTTCACCGTCCACTCCCGCCGCGCGGCATCTGACGTTAGGATAAACGCACCTTTTTTAGTTCCGACTAAGACTCTGACGTGGCTCATAAAGACTCCTTGGGTTAACGTGTCACATTTAGCCAAACGAAACGTTTTTTGAAGGAAATTTTTCAGCCAGCCCAAATGGAATCAACTGTGGGCGAGCTAAAAGACTTAGACTTTCTCGTAAATTCGGGTGTTCTCCTCGATATCGGGAGTCGTGCTGGTTTCTCCGGTTTTGAATTCTTCCATCAATGCGCGCGTGACGATTTCGCCCGTGTCGCTGCAACTCTGCAAGCCGTAGGAATAAGGGCGCACTCCCGAGGTGTGGGGGAAGGCGATGTCGTAGATGCGGGTACTAGCCTGACTGTTAGTGCCGATTACGCGGTAAGTGCCGTCGATGTCGATGCCGCTGGTGTGGTAGAGCGGTTCGCCGTTTTCGGTGACGACCGATTCGGCGGCTCGTTCTGCTAACGTGCCAAGAATTTCTTTGGAGGCGAATCGTGCACGGGCTTTCCTAACACTGCCGTCGCGCACCAGACTGGGAAATGGATAAGAATCTAACTCGACTGGCTTCTGTCCGCTACAATCGATGAAGAGCGGAAACTGCATTTCCTTTTTTCCCGATTCGTCTTCCACAACGATGTTAGTCATTCCATCGCGTTGCGTCTCGGCTAGAGACATTTTTCCAGGAAGGATTTGCAGTTTTCCGGCGTCGTTTAGTGCCAGTAGTTTATCTGCCGAATGGAGAGGCATGGCGGCGATCACGTTCATGAGAAAGGGCATCACTTTCGCATGAAGAAAGAGGTGATCCTCGGCTGGTAAAAGCTCCGCGTGGAAGTTGAGAGTGTAGATCAAGTCGTCGATGACTTCCTTCCAGTGAATCGGTCGATGGCCCAGCACCGATTCGCGAGCTTCGGCCATTTCATAGCGCATCCCTTCAAACGCATCTGGATAAGAGTGTTCCTCGCTCATCCGCTCAATAAATTTTTCCAAGGTGAATGTGCCGTCTTCTAACAATCGAGCGATCTCTTCCATTCCGTCTCGCTGAAAAGCTTTGCGAAGCGCGGGTCGGCAGACAGCATCGTAGTAAGTGGGGATAGTTAGGAACCCATCATCATTGACCAATGCTAACAATTCTTCGCGACTCACATGTTGGTAGATTTTCCGCGTCGTTTCCTCGATTGAGTAGCGTAAATGCGGCAGGCGTCCATGCCCGGCGCCCATCACGATATGAAATTTTTCGGTGCCAGGATGCGGATGAAAGTCGTATCCGTTTGCGTTTCTAACAAACGTCCCGTGACGATGCGCCAGCGAGGTGACGACATCGAAGGCACTCAACGAAGCACCCAGAGTTCCTACGACGTGATTGTAAACTTTTCCCTCATCCGGCAGCCATCGACGGCTCGTCCACGGACTGCTAAAGTAGCCATTCTGCGGGCGGTCCGCATTCGGCCATTGGTGTCCCGTCGCGATGATGACTTTATCGTAGCTTTGAGGGTCCCGTCCTTCGGTAAAGAGGGTGGTGCTGTTGCGTGCGGAGTCGTCCTGGATATCGATGACAGCGCACTGGGCAAATTCTTCGATCTCGAAGCCTATTTCCGTTAAGTGTGCGAGGATCGTGCGGTATTGCGATTGCAGATAGCGCCCGAGAGCGATGCGGCTGTAAATTTTACTCGGGCTAATCTCCGCACGTTCGACATTCAGTTCCTCAAGCACTGCGGCGTCCTGTGCTTGCAGCCAATCCGCCAACGAGGTGAGCAAGGGAGGCATCTCCTCTGAAGGGATATTAGCCATCTGGTAAATATCCGTTGTCCGAGGATTGTAGGGCATCCCCATTCCGAGCAAATCCCCCCGCTCGTAGATCGCGATGGAACTCAGATGAAGTTTCAAAAACCCGGCATGTTCGAGCAGATGCTTCAGCAAATAAATCGCCGACGGCCCACTGCCAATGATCGCTATTTTAATCCCCGAAATCATTCGACGTTCATCGTGCTGTTTCTTGTTACGAAAGAGTCGTGTTCCCAGACGCTCCCGTAACCAAAAAGCCGCGGGCGATAAAGTCAGCGGCTTTTTTTGATTGGAGTTAGATCGGTATGTTAGACCGTCCCAACACTGTGGAAGGTCGCGTCGGCGGGAAGCACGGCACGGTCGCAGAAGTCGCCAAAACCTTCGCCATCGTTCCGCTCCAAGGCGTAACGCTTAATGATTGGCGTCACCAAAGCCACGGCGTCGTCGAGGGTCACGCTCGGGGAAACGAGGCGGTTGAGTCGGGTTCCATTGTAACTCGCCCCGAGGTAGAGCGCGTATTTGTTCGGCGCGCGGCCGACGAGGCCGATCTCGGCGAGATACGGACGGGCGCAACCGTTCGGGCAACCAGTGATGCGCAGACTGATGGCGTCCTCACGCAAGCCGGCCTCATCGAGCACGACTTCAAATTTCTCCAAAAGCTGGGGCAAAATGCGTTCGCTCTCAGCCAAGGCCAGACCGCAAGTCGGCAGCGCGACGCAGGAAAGCGCGTTCAGCCGCAGCTTGGAATGGTGGTTCTCCCGAGTGAGGCTGTGCTTGGCAAGGATGGCGTCGATTTCATCCTTCTTCTCGGCAGTGACGCCGGAAATGCTGAGGTTTTGCGATGGAGTGAGACGGAAATCGGCGGTGCTGCCGTTGAGCAGTTCCGCAATCTCGCGGAGGGCCGTCTTCATGGACCAGCCGGGGATGTCCTTGATGCGTCCGCTCAAAATATGCAGCCCGTAGAACCAGGTGTGATCGGCGCACTCGTGCCAGCCGTGCGGGTCTTCGATGGTGGTGAAATGGAAGGGGCGGGCAGGCTCGAAACGAATGCTGGAGCGGAGTTCCACTTCGCCCTTGAACCACTCAATGCCGTGATCCTCGATGGTGTATTTCAGGCGGGCGTGTTTGCGATTCGTGCGATCACCGTAATCGCGCTGGGTCATGAGGACGGCTTCGCCAATGGCGTTGACTTTGTCCGTGGTGATGAAACCGAGGACATCGGCCAGACGCGGAAAGGTTTCCGCGTTGCCGTGGCTCATGCCGAGTCCGCCGCCGACAGTGACGTTATAACCGATGACTTGGCCGTGCTCGACGATGGCGATGAAACCCAGATCTTGGGAAAAAATGTCCACGTCGTTCGACGGCGGGAGCACGAAGGCTGTCTTAAATTTCCTCGGCAGATACGTCGGGCCATACATCGGCTCGGCCTCGCCGCCCGCAACCAATTCCTCATCCAGATAAATTTCGTGGTAGGCGTGCGTCTTTGGCAGGGCAAATTCGCTCCACGCCACGGCTTGATCGTAAACCTGGCGCGAGACACCGCTGTATTCCGGGTTGGGCGGAGCCATGACGTTGCGGTTGACGTCGCCGCAGGCCGCGATGGAGTCCAATAACACCCGGTGCATCCGCTGCACGAGCGCCTTCACATTTCCCTTCAGAACCCCATGGAACTGGAACGTCTGACGGGTGGTCAGACGCAGCGAGGGCGAGGCAATTTCCCCAGCGAGACTGTCGAGTGCGATCCATTGCGCGGGGGTGGCGCGGCCACCGGGCAGGCGGACGCGGAGCATGAAGGAAAAGGCTTTTTCCTGCCCTGCTTTCTTCAGCGCGTTGCGCAGGTCGCGGTCGTCCTGGAGATAAAGACCGTGAAACTTGGTGAGCTGGCCGTTTTGCTCGGAAATAGCTCCGGTCGAAGTGTCGGCCAGATCCTCGGCGATGGTTCCGCGAAGAAGATTTGAAGCGACTTTGATGCCCTCGTTCGGGTTGGGAGGCTTGGCGACGACTGGAGTTTCGGTGCTCATAAAATGGGCAATTATTATACCCAAAAACGCGGGATGACCTAGTTTTTATTCACCCATGCTTCGCCACTGGTGCGTCTTCCCTAATGCAGATAGAGGGCGAATGCTCCGGTGAGCACCGCCACATGCGCCCAGATGGCCCAGACCTGAACCTTGTTGTAAGTGCGCCCGCTCTCGTTATCACCCGGAATCTCGGGGTTGTGACCGAAGAGCTTTTGATCGTTTTTCACCAGGTAGAAGCCCGCCAGCAAAGTAGCCACAAAGGCCAGGGTGAAGAGGCATTGAAAAAGGATCTTCGCTTCGTTTGACATGCTGAAAAGATAAAACTGCAAGTCGCATTTGCAAGAACTCGGACGAGCCAGCCATGACTTTCGGTTCCTCAGATCAGCCTTCGCGGCGAATGAGCATGCGCTCGACGTATTTCGCGAGAATATCGAACTCCAGATTCACAGTTTCGCCGCTTTGCACATGGCGGAGGTTGGTGTTTTCAAAGGTGAAGGGGATGATCCAGCAGACGAGGCTCGCTTCACCCGCCTCAGCAACGGTGAGGCTGACGCCGTTGACGCAGATGCTGCCTTTGAACGCGATGTAATGGCTGAAGTCGGGCGGAAACAGGATTTCCAGTCGGTGATCCGCCCCCTGCTGGGCGAAGGAGGCGACGGTGCCGACGCAATCGACGTGGCCCTGGACGAGGTGACCGTCAATCCGGCTGCTGGCGCGCATGGCGCGCTCAACGTTGACGACCGACCCGGGTTTGACGTCGCGCAGGTTGCTGCGTCCAAGGGTTTCTTCGAGGAGATCGAACCCAATCTGGTCGTCCCGATGCGAGGTAACGGTGAGGCAGACGCCGTTGATGGCCACGCTGTCGCCACGTTTGACGCGCTTGCCGAAGCGGCTGGTGAGAAGGAGTTGGATGCTTTTCGTGGTGCGGCGCAACCATTGCACCTGGGCGACTTCTTCGACGATTCCGGTAAACATAAGAGGACGGGAAAAGTATTCAGAAAGGGGCGAAGCGCGAGAAGAAAAGCAGGTGGATGACGCCGAAGATAGGGAAGAGAATAGGCAGGGCGTATTTCCAAAAATACTTCAGGAAATGCGGTGTCTCGACCCGTGACTGCCCGGCGATGGCTTTGACCATGAAGTTGGGGCCGTTGCCGATGTAGGTGATGGCTCCAAAAAAGACGGCTCCCAACGAAATGGCGACCAGGGTGTGGTCATGTTGCGAGAGAAAAGTTTGCATGTGAGCGGGGTTGTCGAGGCTGAGCCCTTTCAGGCCAAAAGCAGCGGCCAAAAAAGTGAGGTAAGTCGGGGCGTTATCGAGGACGCCGGAGAGAATACCGCTCAACCAGTAAAATTGCGCGGGGCTGGAGATGCCGAGCGACGCGGCGTGCGTTTCCAAATAATCCAGCGCCGGAACCATCGTGGCGAAGATGCCGGCGAAGAGCCAGGCGACTTCCTGAATGGGGAGAAAAGTGAAGTCGTTGATGTTGTGGACGGCTTTTCTGGTGGAAACATACGAGCCAACGGCAGCGGCGATCATGAGAATTTCCCGCCAAGGCGTTGGGCAAAAGACGCCGCCGAGGATGATCCCAAGGAAAAGGAGGTTATGCAGGCCAGCGAATTTCCATTCCTCGTGCGCGGTTTGCCGGTCGCGGATTTCCTTGGAACTCCGATGAAAATTTCCCCGGTCGATGAGGTAAAAGATCGCCAGCAACAGCGCGATGGCGATGGTCCAGGCCTGCCAGCAATGCTGGATGACCCACCAGAATGGAACTCCCTTCAAAAACCCGAGGAACAACGGTGGATCGCCAATCGGGGTGAGCCCGCCGCCGACATTGCTGACGATGAAAATAAAGAAAACGATGTGAAACGCGGTGACGCGAAATTTGTTCATCCGAATCCAAGGCCGAATGAGGAGCATCGAAGCGCCCGTGGTGCCGATGACGTTGGCGAGAACGGCACCGATAAGGAGAAAGAGGACGTTTACGCGGGGTGTGGCCTGGCCTTTGACCTGAATGTGAATGCCGCCCGAGACCACAAACAGACTGCCGATCAACGCAATGAAACTGATGTATTCATGCGCCACATGGAGCATTCGCTCGGGCTGATGCAGGGCGAAGACGTAATAAAAAACAGAGACGAGTCCCAGTGCAATGGCGACTTTCGGGTAGTGCTGTTCCCACCAGTGTTTGTGAATGAATGGCATGGCGGCGATGCAGCCGAGCATGAGAACGAACGGCAGAATCATCGCCGGATGCGGCTCAATGGCGGTGGAAGCGAGGAGATTCATGGGAATTATCCGCCTTGAACGGGTGGCATCACGCTGAGGAGATCATTTTCGTGAAGAATCTGGTCGCGTGGGGCAAATTCGACTCCCACGGCGATGAGAATTTTTCCATTCCAGTTAGAGAGCAATGGCAGGCGACGCTCCAATTCCACAAGCGCCATGCCGACGGTTGCATTTTCCTCCAACTCCAATGTGGCAGGGCCGTGCAAATCGCGCAGTTTGGAAAAAAACTGCACCCGGATCGTCATAGGCCAGTGACTTCGGGCCGCAGGACGCCGATGAAAGGGAGGTTGCGGTATTTTTCCTGGAAATCGAGGCCGTAGCCGACAACAAATTCGTTCGCGATGTCGAAGCCCACGTAATCCGCCTCGACGGGACGTGCGACGCCGATGTTTTTGCGGAGCAGGACGCAGATTTTCGTGCTCAGAGTATGCGTCTCGCGCTCGATTTTGTCCTTCAAGCAATTCAGAGTCAGTCCGGTGTCGAGGATGTCGTCTATGATGAGGACATGGCGCCCCTCAAGGTCGGGCATGGCGGCTTGAAACGTGACCTGTCCACTCGTGGAAGTGCCTCCGTGGTAGGACGAGACGCTGAGGCAGATGATACGCAAGGGCAGCGGTATGCGGCGCAGAAGGTCGGCTCCAAACATGAAGCTACCGCTCATGAGACAGAGCACGGTGAGTTCGCGCCCGGCATACGCCTCGGTCAGGGTCGCCGCCATTTCATCCAGCCGAGCGAAAATCGTGGAGGTGTGAAGGAGGATTTTGGAGAGATCTTCTTGCATGGTAAATCATGCCGAAACCACGGCACAGCGAAAGGATTGCGGATTTCACAAAGAAAGAACAATGCATTTCCGAAAAAAAAGAGGGCCATTCACCCCCTTTTCACGCGATGTTTGGTTGAAAGATTTGGAATTAAGTGTTGTCAGTCCCACTGTCAGCCTCTAAATCTCTCACCGAGCTACCCGCTCAAGAAAGGAGGGAAATAACTATGAAAACTATCAAAATTCTCGCAATCGTTGCTATCGCAGCGAGCGCACTCAGCCTAGGCGCGTGTGCAAAGAAGGAAACGATGAGCACCACCAATACCGGCGCTTCTACGACCGGCATGTCCAAGTAAATCGTTACCACTGATTTCGCCGGGGCAATCTTCTCACGGAGATTGCCTCGGTCTTTTTTTGCCCGGGTATCAGCCCTGAAGATCGCGACCGGGCCGCACTTTCACACTCAGAAAAGGCGAACCGCGCTCGACGAAACGCCACGGGAAATGGGCGGCTTTCGTGATGCCAATGCGGAAATCCGATTCGACTTCCATTGCACTCTGCGGCGAGAGAAAAGTGCGACTCGGATCACTGCAAAGATCGAAGCCATGCTCGGCCCGACCGATGCCAAAGGAGACGGTCAGTTTTCCTGGGCCGGAGCAGAGTTGACGCACTGGCTCCAGCCTGCGTCGCTCGCGCATTTTCTCAATTCCCTGGGTAGGCTCGACCGCGCGGATGAGCACGAAGCCATTCCCCTTCCCTCCTTTAATGAGGACATTCAGCAGCCAGTGAATGCCGTAATTCTGGTAAACGTAAGCCGTTCCCGGAGGCTGATCCTCGATAAATTTCCGCGCCAACTTCCGGGCGAATGTGTGGCAGGCCTCGTCGCCGAATTCCGCATACGCCTCCGTCTCGACAATGCGCCCGCGGCACTCGTTCCAGACTAACTCGCAGCCAATCATTTCCCGCGCGCAAACCAGCGGATCGCGTTGAAAAAACTCCCGAGGGAGCGGCTTGCTAGAGAGGGTGATCCGGGTGTTCATCGAGCGATTTCATGGAGTGTCCGCCCTCGTTTGGTGGCGGGCCTTTTTTGCCATACATCCGCTCGTCGGCACCCTTTTGCGGGTGCACCCAGCCCGAGTAAAAGAAATCTTTGTCCTCCTGATCGATCTCGCAACCTGCCAGTAAGAATAGCATCAGACTGAACCAGAAAATTTTCATAAGCCTGTGGGATGATCGATGAATTGCCACGGCAGATCAAATCTCTCCGCGACATGCTGTGCCAGGGCTTTCACTCCAAATGTCTCCGTCGCATAATGGCCAGCGTAGAAAAGATTCACCCCCAGTTCCTCGGCCAGTCCAAAGCTGTGATGCGGCCCCTCGCCCGTAATAAATGTGTCGATTCCTGCCGCTGCGGCGCGGGCGATTTCCGCTCCAGCGCCGCCGGTGACGACCCCGATTTCCCGCACGATGGACGGCCCGCCGGGCGCGAGATGCGGGCGACTTTCGAGCAATTCTTCGAGCAGCACGCTGAGTGTGTCGCGCTGTATTTCGCCACATCCGCGCAAGCCGATAAGCTGGCCTTTTTCGGGGAAAAATGGTCTTACATCCGTCAGCCCCAAGCAGGAAATAAGCCGGGCGTTGTTACCCAGAGTCGGATGCAAGTCGAGTGGCAGGTGCGAGCTGTAAATGGCGAGATTTGCGTCGATGGCCAGCTTCAGTTTGCGGTGCCACGCGCCCCGGATCGGTTGCGCGCCTGCCCAGAAAAGCCCGTGATGCACGAGCAAACAATCGACTCCCAGCGCGATGGCTTTTTCGATTACCGGCAAGGTCGCATCCACGGCCGCGCCTAGCCGGCTTACACTCCCGTCGTTCTCGAGTTGCAGCCCATTCATCGCGCCTGACCAGTCGGCGATCTCGCTGGTGCGCAGCGTTTCGTCGAGGTGGCGAACGAGTAAGTCGAGTTGCATTGAGCTCCACTGATATCGACGCAGGCGCACCGACGCCACGAATTATTTCTCAAACGCAGGGTGTTTTCTCCATCGTCGCGGCCCTGTGGATTGATTTAACGATAGACTCGCAAAGATGAATCTACCGCTGAGTATGTAAATTGCTTGATTCAAGTTTCTGTCCCCTTTTCCTCATGAACAGCTTCGACCACAGCCTTCTTTTATTCTTTAATCAGTTCTCCCAGAAATCCGTAGTCTTCGATTACCTGATGGTGTTTTTGGAAAACACTAATTTGCTCAAGGGCGGTCTTTTCATCGCTGTTTTTTGGGGATTCTGGCTGCAACCCTCCCCCGAGCAGGAACGGCGGCGATGCATCATACTTGCCACCCTCACCGGCTGCGCTGCGGCCATTCTCGCCGCGCGTTTGCTGGCCCTGAATCTTCCCTTTCGCGTCCGTCCGCTCAATGAATCCGCCGTGCGCTTTCTCCATCCGCTTGGCACCTCGCAGCATACCCTGGAGA
This sequence comes from Chthoniobacterales bacterium, assembly GCA_038230215.1. GTDB lineage: Bacteria > Verrucomicrobiota > Verrucomicrobiia > Chthoniobacterales > DASVRZ01 > DASVRZ01. The sequence goes on from JBBRNR010000004.1 coordinate 287,147, forward strand.
AATGGAGCTCCTTTCCCAGCGATCACGCAGCGTTGTTTTTTGGATTGTCGCTCGGCTGTTATCTCATCTCGCGGAGGGTCGGCCTGCTTGCGGCCATTTACACAGGAGTCGTGGTCATGTTTCCGAGGGTGTATCTCGGGTTTCATTATCCCACAGACATTCTCATCGGCGGTCTCATCGGCCTGCTCGCCGTGGCCGTGGCGAATCAAACCCGCCTGCGCGAGAAGCTGGGAAACTTCGGTCTCGGCTGGATGCGACGGGCGCCTGTCTCGTTTTACATTTGCTTCTTTCTCGCCACTTACCAGTTCGTCGTGCTCTTTGACGATATCCGTTCCGCCGGACACCTCGTGATGGACCTTCGGCATGCCATGCATGGGGAAACCGTGGAGCCGCGGGGCTAGGCGGGCGACATGACACCCGCTCCACGCTGACACCACCGACGTAAAAAAGCGGGAAGCCATCTCTGTTTGAATGCCAGCCAGCGATATTGACGGTGCAGTTGGCGCAACTGACTCCAGAGCTGCGCGTCGCTCACTCGCGCCTTTGTAAAATACTTCAGCACCCAATCGAGGAAGAGCAAATGACTCGCAAAAATGGCCCCAGAGGCGACCACCCCGGTCGTGGTGGACTGGGAATGCTGCCGATATTTCACCTTCCAACCGGGGAGCAGCAGACAGGCGTGCTTCAGCGCGATCTTGTAGGAAATAGTCTGATCCTCCGCCCAACGCAGCGTTTGTTCAAATCCACCCACCGCCTCCGCCGACGACCGCCGTACCATCAATGCGCTCATCCCCGGGATCGATTCATTGCGCAGCCAGCGGCGAATCAGCGCCCTCGGCGGAAACACCTCCAACTCCGTCGCGTGCTCCTCCACCTGGTCCTCCCCTGCGCCATCGTGCCAGCGCAGGATGCCTCCGTAAATTAGCGCCGACTCGGGGTGCGACTGCATGGCCTCGACCTGCTGCTCCAGCTTGTCGGGCAGCCAGAAATCATCGGCGTCGATAAAAGCGATCAGCTCGCCCGACGCGTGCCGCATCCCGAAGTTGCGCGAAGCAGCCGGTCCGCTATGGACCGACTCGGGTGCGCGCAGAAAATGGATATTATCATAAGTCGCCGCATACTCACGGGCCACGGCGTCGCTGCCATCGGTCGTGCCGCTATCGACGAGAAACAACTCCCACCGTCGGTGTGTTTGCGCACGCACGCTCTCGATGGCCTCCCGAAAATAGGCAGTCGGTGGATTGTAAAAACACGTCACCACCGACACCAGCGGCCCTGCGGTGTTGGTGGAATCTAGGAGGGATCTTTCGGACATGAAGCTTTTGTAATGGCAAACCACATACCAATGAAAGTCCCCAAAAAGCGACGGCGTCTCTATTCGCCAAGATTAGCGTGCTCCGCTACTTTGCCACCATGACGATGGAAAATCTGGACGAACTCTTTGATGACGCGAGCGGCGACATTGCCCTCGGCGAATTGGACGCGGCGGCGGAGAAATACCGGCGCTGCGTGGAGATCGATCCGGCGTTCTTCGACGGCTGGCACGCGCTGGGCATGACTTTGATGAAACTCGGACGTTATTCCGAGGCGATCGACGCGGGATTGAAAGCGGTCGAGTTACATCCGAATGACCTGCTCGGGTGGTCGAGCCTTTCTATGTTTTACGTCCGCAACGGCCAAATCAAAGAGGCCGAGGCCGCCGGTGCGAAAGCGAAAATTTTATCTTGGGGCGGCAAAATCGCCCGTGAATAATCAGCGTCCCATTGCCATGCAACCCGAACCATTTTTCATCACCACTGCCATCGACTACACGAATGGTGCACCGCACATCGGCCACGCCTACGAGAAGGTGCTCGCCGACGTGATCGCGCGGTATCAGCGCATGGCCGGACGCGAGGTTTTCTTCCTCACCGGCGTCGATCAACACGGGCAAAAAGTGCAGCAATCGGCGGAGAAACAAGGCGTCGCACCGCAGGAATTCGTCGATGGTGTGACGGCAAAATTCGTCGCGCTCTGGGACAAACTCGACGTCCGCTACGACGCTTGGGCAGCGACGACCGACTCGAAACACAAGGACTGCGTTCGCGCCAATCTACAGATGCTCTGGGATGACAAAGACCCCGCCACCGGCGAGTCGCGCTGGATCTACAAGAAGAGCGAAGGCGGCTACTACAGCGTCCGCCAGGAACAATTTCTCACCGACAAAGAGCGCGGCGCAGACGGCGAATTCGGCCCCGAGTGGCAGCCCGTCGAATTCCGCGAAGAGGAAAATTTTTACTTCCGCTTGAAGGACCACAAGCAGTGGCTCCTCGATTTCATCGACAAACGCAGCGCCGACGGGAATCCGTTTGTCGTGCCCGATTTTCGAGTCGGCGAACTCCGCAACGCCGTCGAAAAACTCGAAGGCGACCTCTGCATTTCGCGTCCCGTCGCGCGTCTTCAATGGGGCATCCCATTTCCCGAAAGCTTCGGCGCAGGGTTCGTCACTTACGTCTGGTTCGACGCCTTGGTGAACTACATTAGCTTCGTCCCCGGCCACGATCCGAGTTTTGCGGGGAGCGCACGCCCTAGTTCGTGGAGCGCACGCGACTCGCGAGCAGTCTCAGGCGACTCGCCGGAGACAATCGTTAGTGATGACAGCTCCGCCTCACTCTCAAAAGACTCCGAGGCGAGTCGCCTCGAAGGACACGCGAGTCGCGTGTGCTCCCCGGAGTTTGCCGACTGGTGGCCCGCGCTTCACGTCATCGGAAAGGACATCATGATCCCTGCGCACGGTGTTTACTGGCCGATCATGCTCAAAGCCCTCGGCTACAAAGACGAAGAAATGCCGACGCTGCTCGTCCACGGCTGGTGGAACATTAAAAGCAAAAGCGGCGAAAGCGAAAAGATGAGCAAAAGCCTCGGCAACGTCGTCGATCCCGATGTCCTCGTTGATAAATACGGAGCCGAAGCTGTGCGCTACTATCTGATGAGCGACATCGCGACCGGCAAAGATTCGGATTTTTCTGAGGAACGATTAATCCAGCGCTACAACTCTGATCTAGCTAATAGCTTAGGAAACCTTCTGAATCGCACGTTGAACATGGTAGGGAAATACCGGGAAGGTGTTCTAAGTATTTCACGTCTGGAAGATTGGGGCATGTATGTAGCGGTTTCACCCAATCCGCTCAAAGGCGTTATGTCCTACGGGCAGGTAGAAGGCTTCGAAACAGACGGAAAAACCGTGCCATTAGGAGAGCTGCGTATGATTAGGAAAACCATCCTCGAGATCTACGAAAACGGGATAGGCGAATACTCGCCTAATACATCGCTAGAACACGCAATTGGGTGGGCTGTGCTTTGTAATGGAATGATTGAAACCGCTGGCCCGTGGAAACTTGCAAAAGACGAAAAGACTGGTGCCAAGATAGCAGGTCTGCGCCTTAACGCTGTTCTCTACTATCTCGCTGAATCTCTTCGCATCATCGCGATCCTCATTTCTCCCGTGCTTCCGAAGGCGGCGGCGGCGATTTTTTCCCAACTCAACTGGGACGGGCCGATGACTCTCGCCGAGGCGACTTGGGGTAAACTTCCCGACGGCCATATCCTTGGAACTCCCGTGCCGATTTTCCCGCGCATTCAGCCGCCGGAAGCGGCTTAGTTTAGTCAGACTTTTATTTGGTCAGCGGCTGGCGCACTTCACCGACTTCAATAGTAAGCCCTCGTTCCAGGTTGCTCCAACTGATCTCCCAAGTGTCCGACGGTTTCTTTTTGGAGAAACGGTATTTAAGCAGGCCGTAATCATCGTAACAACCCTGCCGGGGCTTCGCACTTTTGACTTGCAGACTAAGTTTGTTTCTCGTGCGGCTGACAGAAAGGGCGACCTCCAAATCGCTCACAGGCTCACGCAATTTCACTTGGAGCGAGGCCGATTTTTCACTGACCATGAAACGCCTCACCTGCCCATCTGCCGGTATCGCCGACAGCCCCAGCGGCTTTTTTACCTGATAGTCCAGCGGCGGCGACATGACTTTCCAAGGTGGATTTCCCAAGTCGATCCGATCCAAGCCCGCCTGGTGGCCAGCGGCTCCCAGTAGGTGATATTCCGGGATTTCGAGGATCACCAGCGGTGGCCTCGGACCCGTGAGGGATTCGTAGTATTTCAGTCCGGCGCCAGAACTAAAAAGAGTACCCTTGGCCGCGCGATCCAGCCGATGGATTTCGATTCCTGCAGCGTTGGCGAAAAACTCAGGTGATCCCAATCCGGAGAAACTGGTGCCCAGCCAGCCAGCTCCATCCGGTATGGTGCGGACGCGAGTGAAAGTTGGCTCTTCCACGACATCGGTGAAAAACAGGTCAGTGGCGCTGCCTGTCCAGAAGCCGAATTTGCGACCTGAAGAGCCAAGCCGCGGATCGCCTTTCGCCCATTTGACCGCGTAGATGGGCTGCTCAGTGGCAATTGTTTTCATCAAGGGCCACGACTGCCGTAGAAAGGCCGCAAGTCCTTCCGCCGCCGCCTGCGCCCCGATGTAAGTCCAATGGTGGTCGCCTTTGAAATAGACTTGAGCGCCCCGATCCGACGCGGCACGCATGGCGCTCTCGGAGTTGTAAACCAAAACACTTTTTTCCTGAAGCTGCTCTGCCATATAAGGCAGGAAGGCGAGTCGCTCCTGCTTCATTTCGATCCAATCGGGGGATCGATCCGGGTAAAGCGTCGCCGCGTTCGGAAGGAGCAACACCACGAGTTGCATGCCCATGGCTTGATAGCGCTGATTGAACTCAGCGATTTTACCCGCTGCAGCCGAGGCTTGCTGGCGATAAAATGACGTGGGGCGCGCTTCGACCGTTTCCGTGGAAAACAGCCAGCCGTCCCTGCCGACGATCACTCCGGGCGGTGTGCGTCCGGCCCAATTGAACGCCAGTTCGCGGTACAGGGCTCCCGAGCCGTGGACAAGCCACGAGCGATTCCTCAGCCACGCCTCGCAGGCAGTGGTCCATTCACCGGTCCAAAGGAGCTTGGGGCGAAACTCGGGTCGTGGCATGTTGGGTTCGACGCCGGTTCCGGGTGGCTTCTTGCCGATCCAAGAGAAGGTGGCATCGGTCACTCCTACGGCGAGGATGACTCCGAGGAAGACGAACAGACAAACTCTCTGGATGACGTGCGACATGACCTAAAACTGGAAGTAGAGGAAGGGGTTGAGTTCCTGCGAGGAGAGTTCGTGCAGCGCGAGAATGAAAAGCAGCAGCATCGCAAGCGTGAGCCACGGGCGCTTTTTACGTTCTGCGAACTGGTTGGAATTCTTCGCGAAGAGCGCGATTAGCCAGCCTGCGCCGAAGAAAAACCAGAACCACGGCTGGTGCAAACTGGCGATCTGTTCATGCCGCAAACTGGGACCATGCGGAAGCAAGGCGCAGACGAAATCCTTCATCTGAGCGATGGTGGCGGCCCGGAATGGAACCCAACTCAGCAAGATCAGGAGGAGGACGAAGAGGCGGTTCAGCCACACCGGGACGCGGTCTTGCAGGAGAGAGCGTCCGCCATTCAACCGTTCGATCGCCAGCCAGATGCCGTGATACGCGCCCCAGATGACGAAAGTCCAGTTGGCCCCATGCCAGAGGCCGCCGAGAAGCATGACGATGATGAGGTTGACACAGGTGCGACTCACGCCCTGACGACTGCCGCCGAGGGGAAAATAGAGGTAGTCGCGCAGCCAGTTGGAGAGAGTGATGTGCCAGCGGCGCCAGAAATTGGTGATGCTCGTGGCTTGGTAAGGCGAGTCGAAGTTGACTGGAAATTTGAACCCAATCATGTAACCGAGTCCGATCGCCATGTCGGAGTAACCGGAGAAGTCGAAGTAGATTTGCAGTGCGTAGGAGGCGAGACCCATCCAAGTTCCGGCGGCTCCTGCAGCCCCGTTGTCGAAGACGGCGTCGGCGACGACAGCGACGTTGTTGGCGATAAGGACTTTCTTGCAAAAGCCGGTCATGAACAGAAACGCTCCCCGTTCCAAAAGCTCGAGTCCAAGGACGGGCGACTTGAGTTCTTGGATGATGTTGACGTAGCGGACAATGGGCCCGGCGACATGAGTGAAGAGTGCTAGATAACACGCGAAGTCCGTCCAGCGATGGGCCGGTTCCACGGTTTTGCGGTGGACATCGACGAGATACGAGATCGCCTGGAAGGTGTAAAACGAGATACCGACCGGGAGCACCATCGTTTCCCAGCCCATGGTTTTCCAGCCGAGACTGGCCATGAGCGCGTTCCAGTTGGCGACGCCGAAGTTGGCATATTTGAAGTAGGCGAGGACGGCGAGATTCAGCGTGACCGCGCTCGCCAGCAGGATGCTTCTTCGCTTTCCATCGGAACGGGCGATCCAAGAACCGGCGTGGTAATTGACGACGCTGGACGCGATGAAGAGCAGCATGAAATCCGCCCGCCACCATCCGTAAAACGCGAAGCTGGTAATGACCAGGCAGAGGTTTCTCGCCTGCCCCCGAAACAGCCGCGACACCAAAATGATGAGCGGTAGGAAGAAAAATAGAAAAGCGTGGGATGTGAACAGCATCAGCAGTCGGAATCTAACGCAACGCGTCACGCGTTGACCAGATGTGAGTCACCATTTCCGTCTTTTCCGATCCCGAGGCTCAGAAGCCTGGCCAGGATCGTTTGCGCCGGTGAATAACGACGCTACCAACAAAGTGCGAGGGCTTTAGCCATCGACTCCGTGCAGTTTTAGACCAGTCCCGGCTCCAAGCTGAGGCGATAACCAAAACCTCTCACCGTCTGCAAGCACCCGCCGTATTTTCCCAGTTTCTCCCGTAAGCGGCGCATATGCGTATCCACGGTCCGGCTGTCCATCCGAGCTTCATAGCCCCACACATCCGCGAGCAGACGGTCGCGGCTTTGCACGAGGCCCTGTCTTTCGATCAGCGTGGCAATCAGCCTGAATTCCGTCGCAGTGCAATCGATCACCTTGCCCGCAACCACGACCGCATGCTTGGTGAGATCCACCATGATCTTGCCCGCGACCAGGCGATCCGGTTTGGTCTCAGGCCGGTTTCTGCGAACCACGGCATCGACACGCAGGACAAGCTCTCTCGGGCTGAATGGCTTCGTCACGTAATCATCCGCACCCAGCTCGAATCCAACGATCCGATCCCCCTCACCAGCTCTGGCTGTGAGCATGATGATGGCGATCCGAGCCGTGTCGGAGTCGCTCTTGAGTGCTCCGCAGATTTCCAGTCCAGAGATGCCGGGCAGCATCAAATCCAGAACCACCAAGGCCGGCCGCTGGGCGCGGATCATTGCCAACGCCTCCACACCATTAGCGACTGTGGAGACTTGGTAGTTCGCTTTTTTCAGGTGAAAGCCAATCAGTTCAGCCAGCTCCAATTCGTCATCAACGACTATAATTTTCTCATTCATGTCAGGTCACGCTGGCGAATCCGTATAGACGTGGTTGGGCCATGCGCAATGGCTGTAACACAATTGTAACGGTAATCCTTTTGCCGGTCGGATGGTTGGTTTGTAACGTGGCGGCCCCGAAATTTATCGGGGCTGCATGCAAAAATCCGGACAACGCAAACGACTAACATTTCATTTCCTGATGACGATCTCACTCGTCTTCAGCGGGAGCGTTTTGTCAGCGGAGACCAGTCCGGAGCCTGGGGCAGGGCCGCTTTACATTCAGGAATATCGGGTCTCAGGGGCAAAAGTTTTGCCGCGCGTCGAAGTGGAAAAGGCCGTCTATCCCTACATGGGGCCGGGCCGTTCCGAGACGGATGTCGAGCAGGCGAGAGCGGCGTTGGAGAAGGTTTACAAGGACAAAGGCTACCAAACCGTGGAAGTCCAGGTGCCGCCGCAAACGGGGCGCGGGGGCATTGTTTTCTTAAAAGTCGTCGAGGCAAAAGTGGGGCGCCTGCGAGTGAAAGGTTCGCGCTATTTCTCCCTGGCCCAGATCAAAAGAATGGTTCCGTCACTGGCTGAGGGAAAAGTCGTCAACTTCAACGATGTCACCCGAGACATCGTGACCTTGAACCAGCTTCCTGACCGGCGCGTGACGCCTTCTCTGCGCGCAGGCGTCGAGCCGGGCACGGTGGACATTGATCTGGAAGTCAAAGACACTTTTCCGCTCCATGGCAGTCTGGAACTGAACAATCGTTACAGCGCGAACACCACGGAGCTGCGCACCAACGGCTCGATCAGCTACAACAACCTCTGGCAGCTGGGGCATTCTGCCGGACTCAGCTTTCAAGTCGCCCCGGAAGATCCCAGTGAGGCGAAGGTTTTCTCAGGTTACTATCTAACTCGATTCGAAAAAACACCGTGGTTCAGCTTCATTCTCCAAGGTACGAAGCAGGACAGCAACGTCTCCACACTGGGCGGCGCAGCCGTCGCCGGACGCGGGGAAATTCTCGGGGCGCGGGCCATGATCACCCTGCCGCCGGGGAAAGACTTCTATCATTCCGTGAGCCTCGGGCTCGACTACAAGCACTTCGACCAGAACGTCAATCTCGGCACCGGCCAAATACAGTCGCCGGTGAGTTACTATCCCATCAGCGCCGCCTACACCGCGAGCTGGGTGGGGAAAAATTCGCAGACTGAGTTTAACGCCGGCGTGACCATGCACGTTCGCGGAACCGGCAGCAGCGACGAGCAATTTTCCAACAGCCGCTTCAAGGCCGATGGGAGTTTCATTTATATCCGCGGCGATCTTTCGCACACACACGAATTTCTCGGCGGCAACCAAATCTACGGCAAAATCCAAGGTCAGCTTTCTGACCAGCCGCTATTGAGCGCAGAGCAATTTAGCGGTGGCGGCGTGGGCACGGCGCGCGGCTATCTCGAGTCCGAGGTGCCCGGCGACAACGCCTTGTTCGGCACGCTGGAACTGCGCACGCTCAATCTCTTCAAAGTCCTTCCCTGGCTGCGGGATCGCGGCAGCGAGTGGCGCGTTTATGCCTTCGTGGACAGCGGGTTTCTCACCATTCACGAGCCGTTGCCGGGTCAGGATTCGCGCTTCGAGCTGGCCTCGATCGGCGTGGGCACTCACATGCAACTGGCGGAACATTATAACGGCTCCATCGACCTCGCCATGCCGCTCATCAATCAGGGCCAGACGCAGGCTCATGATGTCCGGCTAAACTTTCGGCTCTGGGCCGACTTCTAACTATTCGAATCTTATGCAACCACTTCGTCAACTTCTCACCGCGATCGTGTTTTTCGCTCTCACTTGCCAGTCTCACGCCTGGTGGAAACCGGAGTGGACCCTGCGCAAAAAGATCACCGTGGATGCGACTTCCAATGGAATCGCAGTCAGCGATCCCATCGGAACTTCCCCGGTGTTAGTTCGTTTGCACGACGGCAATTTCCAATTTCTCTCCGCTAAAGAAGACGGGAGTGACATCCGATTCGTAGCCGGCGACGACAAAACGCCCCTCGCCTTTCACGTCGAAAAATACGACTCCCTCCTCAACGAGGCCTTCGTTTGGGTGAAAATTCCCGATTTAAAACCTAACAGCGCCACTAACATTTGGCTCTACTATGGCAACGCCGCCGCCGAGAAGGCCGACGACGCCAAGGCTACCTACGATGCGGACACCGTTCTCGTCTGGCACTTCGCGGAAAAGGGCGCGGCTCCGGCCGATTCGTCCGCGTCCGGCATCATCGCCAGCAACGCGGGAACTCCCGTGGAAGGCTCGATCATCGGCGGCGGGTTGCGCCTCGACGGGGCAAAAACCATCGGCATCCCTGCGGCTCCACAACTGAATACGACCGAGGGTGGCAGCCTTACTTGGTCCGCGTGGATCAAGCCGTCAGCACTCGCGCCAAACGCCATCCTTTACACCCGCAAAGACGGCGCAAACGCCCTTCTCGTCGGCGTGGACAACGGCATTCCCTATGTTGAGGTTACCAATGCTGCCGGCACCCAGCGCAGCGCCGCCACCGGAGAACCGCTCGCTCCTAACATCTGGCGACATCTGGCTATTGTCGCGTCCGGTTCCCAGATCACGCTCTTTCTCGACGGGGAAAGTTACGCCACCCTCGCCGCCTCCCTTCCGGCGCTGACCACGGAAGCATTGTTAGGAGAAAGCTTCGCAGGCGAACTCGACGAACTGGAAATCTCCAAGTCCGCGCGTCCTCCCGGTTTCCTCAAACTCGCCTCCATTTCCCAGAGCGGCGGCGACAAGGCGGCAAAACTGATCGTCACCGCCCCCGACGAAATCAACGAGCACAGTGAAAACGAGATCACCAAACAACTTTCGCTCATCACCGACATCTCGAAATCTCTCACCCCCGACGGTTGGGTGGTCATCGTGCTCTGCGGCATTCTCGCCGCCATCGGCTGGGCCGTGACCATCGTCAAATTTATCTATCTCGGTAAAATCAAAAAGGCCAACCGCGTCTTTCTTAAGCAGTGGGGAAACATCGCTGGCGACCTCACCGCGCTCGACCATTCCAACGAGGAAAACATCAAAAGCGTCGGCGGCACTGCTACTCCAAAAACACTCCGGCTACTCCGCCAAGCCCCGCTCTACCACATTTACCATGTCGGTTCGGAGGAGATTCATCAGCGCTCGAGCAAGGCTGATTTCAAAGGTCTGTCCGCGCGTTCCATGCAATCGATCAAAGCGGCTCTCGACGGCAGCCTCACCCGCGAAGTTCAGGATCTGAACAAAAGCCTCATTTTCCTTACCATCGGCATCGCGGGCGGACCCTACCTTGGGCTGCTGGGCACCGTCATCGGAGTTATGATTACCTTTGCCGTCATTGCCAAGACCGGGCAGGTCGAAGTGAACTCCATCGCACCCGGTATCGCGGGGGCTTTGCTCGCCACCGTGGCTGGGTTGGTCGTGGCGATTCCGGCACTGTTTGCCTACAGCTTTGTTAGTTCGAAAATCAAAGATGTCGTCACCGAGATGCAGACCTTCATCGACGAATTCCTCGCCAAGATCGCGGAGTTTTACCCGGAGAAATAAATGCAGGCCGGCGATAACAAATCCTACGACGACATCAACGTCACTCCGATGGTGGACCTTTATCTGGTCCTCCTCCTGATTTTTATTATCATGACCACGGCTGGCGTGCAGGGCGTCAAAGTGAACCTGCCCAAGGCCAGCAAGGCTCCGCCGATGAAGGAGAAAAAAATGCAGGCCATCACCATCGATTCCGAGGGCAAGATCAAGCTCAACGCCACGCCCGTCACCCTCGCCGCGCTCGAAACCCAGCTCACCGCCCTCAAGGCATCCAACCCCGACATGCCCGTCGTCGTTCGGGGCGACAGTGCCACCCAATATCAGGGCGTAATGGATGTCCTCGATGTCCTCGGGCGCCTGAGCATTTCCCAAGTCGGCCTCGCCACCCAGGCCAAGAAATAAGATGGCTTTAGGCGAGTTCCATAACGATGAGGACGACGAGACTTTCTGGGAAAAGTATCGGGCGCTGATCGTTGTCGGCGTGATCGTTCTGGCGATTGGCGGACTCGTTTTATCCCAAGTCCTCGGTCCCAAAAAAACCGCCCCCGCAAGGCAGGAAAATTTTACCATGGTCACGCTGCCCCCGCCCCCTCCGCCGCCGCCGAAGCCAACCCCTCCCCCACCCCAGGCCACGCCGCCGCCGGTGGACCAGAAAATGGACGAGCGTCCGATGGAACCGCAGGAAGCAGTGAAGCCCGACGAGGCTCCTCCCAAACCCGATACGCCTCCCGACCAGCCGCTCGGCACTAACAACGTCGGCAACGGTCCCGGCGATAACTTCGGACTCGGTGGCCCTGGCGGCAATGGCGGTTTCGGCGGTGGCGGCAAAGGTGGCTCCGGGGGCAGTAAATACGGCTACTACGCCGGCCAGGTCCAGCGCCGCATTTCCGACGCCTTGCAAAAGAATCGCGCCACCCGCACCGCCAGCATGCGCGTCGAGGTCCGCATCTGGCCCGACGCCACCGGACGCATCACCCGCGCCGAATTGAAATCTTCCACCGGCGATCCGGCGCTGGATTCCGCCATTCAATCCAACGTCCTCAATGGACTGCAACTCGACTCACCGCCGCCCGTCGGCATGCCACTGCCCATTGTCCTCCGCCTGACCGCCAAGAAAGCCATCTAACTCCGCTCATTTTTTATGTTTACACGCCGAATCTCACTCATCGCCGCCTGCGCCCTGGCCCTTAACCAGGGTCCAACTTTTGCCGCCGATCCTTCAACCGCGGCCTCTCCATCTCCAGCGGAAGAGCCCGCCAGTCCAACCCCGAACGTCGCAAGCCCAACCCCGAGCGTCAGCGGCAAATCTACCAGCGTCACCATCAATCTGATCAACCGGATGGTCGAAAAAGGACTTCTTAGCAAAGAGGATTCCGCTGATTTGATTAAGCAGGCCGAGGCGGACGCTGCCATCGCCCGCGAGCAGACCGAGGCCGTCCAAGCCGCCGTCCAGCAGATCGCCTCCGTACAAAGTATCCCTACAGATTCGTATGCAACTCCGCCCCAACTGGATCCGTCAGTCAATCCGTCGATGCCGCAACAGGAGCTCCCTGCACCGTATCCCGGACCCGACGACACGATGCGCGTCTCCTACATTCCCGAATCGGTGAAGGACGAGATGCGCGAGCAGATCAAGGCCGATGTGCTGGCCCAAGCGCGCGAGGAAAACTGGTCTTCGCCCCGCATGCTGCCCGATTGGGTAACGCGCTTCCGTCTCTTCGTCGACGTACGGGTGCGCTATCAAGGCGATTATTTCAGCAGTGGCAACGACAACACTGGCGCCTTCCCAAACTTTAACGCGATTAACACCGGCGCACCCTTTGACGTCAGCGGCACGGTTTTTTCACCGCAGTTAAACGTCGATCAAAATCGTAATCGCACCCGTCTCCGCCTCCGCTTTGGAGCCGAGGTGACTCTGCGCGACAACTTCAGCGTTGGCTTCCGTATCGCCAGTGGCAGCGACAATTCGCCCGTCACCACCAACCAGACGCTCGGCGGCTCCGGCGGCAACTTCTCCAAGTACCAGATATGGCTCGATCGCGCCTTTATTCGCTACGACTTTACTGGCATCGAAAATTTCAACGCCGCTTTTTTCGCGGGACGCTTTGAGAATCCATTTTTCTCCAGCCCTGTCATTTGGGATGAGGATGTCGGATTCGATGGTTTCGCCCTCAAGGCCAATTATAAAATCGAGGGCAGCCCGGTCACTCCCTTCATGAGCGCTGGCGCATTTCCCGTCTTCAATACCGACTTTAACTACGCCACCAATCAATCTGCCAAATTTAAGAGCCAGGATAAATGGCTCTACGCCGCGCAAGTCGGCATCGATTGGAAAATTCTGAAGGATCTCACCGCGAAATTTGCCGCCGCTTACTACCGGTTCGACAACGTCGAGGGCAAACTCTCCGATCCCTTCACCCCGCTCACTGCCTCCGACCAGGGCAATACTGACGCCACCCGGCCCAGCTTTGCACAGAAGGGCAACACCTATTTTGCCATTCGTAACATCGTGCCGAACGCCTCGAATAACTTCGGCACGACCAACCAATTCCAATATTTCGGACTCGCCAGCAAGTTCACCGACGTCGCCCTCACCGGCAAACTGGATTACGGACATTTCGAGCCCTTCCACGTCGTGCTCACCGGGGAATGGATCAAAAACACCGCCTTCAACGAACAGGACATCGCCGCCAAAGCCGTCAATAATCGCGGCCCGGCCTCCACAGGCGTCGGCCAGTTTGCCGGAGGCGACACCGCCTGGATCGTCAACCTTCGCCTTGGCCATCCGACCCTCGAAAACCGTGGGGACTGGGCAATCGACCTCGGTTATCGTTACGTGGAATCCGACGCGGTCATCGACGGCTTCACGGAGAGCGATTTCGGGGGCGGGGGCACCAACCTTAAAGGTTACAGCTTCGGCGGCGTGGTCGCACTCTCCCCGGACGTCACCCTCGGCCTCCGCTGGATGAGCGCGAACGAAATCGCAGGTCCACCCCTTAAATCCGACGTTTTATTAATCGATCTAAACAGCAAGTTCTAATTCCCATGCGTTTCCTTATTCTCTTCATTTTTCTAGCGGGTTTAATTCCACTGCAAGCCCAACAGCAAGCCGATCCCGCTATTACTCGACTGCGTGAGACATTGAAAAACACAATGCTCCAACTGCGAACGGCCCAGACCGACCTCGCCACCGCGCAATCCGACAAGACCACTCTCGAAGCCGAAAAACAGACACTCACGGACCAAGTCGCGGCCCTCACCAAACAGGCCATCGCCGACAAGGACCAAAACGACAAAACCGCCGCTGATTTCACCGCTAAAGTCACCGCCCAGGAAGCCCAGATCGCCGCTCAAAAGGAGGCGATTGCGAAATGGAAAATAGCGTTGGAAAAGATGACTGCCACTGCGCAAACCACTGAGGCGGCGCGCGCCAAAGCCGTGGCCAGAGGGATCGTCCTGGACCGCGAAGTCGCCGACCAGCGCCGCAAAAATGCCGAGATGTATAAGATTGGCATGCAGGTTTTGACTCGCTACGAGAAGTTTGGCCTTGGCGACGCCCTGACCGCCCGCGAACCTTTCGTCGGGCTGACAAGGGTTAAATTCGAAAACCTCGTGCAGGACTACTCCGACAAATTACAGGATCAGCGAATCAAACCGTAAATCCGTTCGTCACATTGTTTTGTGACACAAACGTAACGTGAATTAGCGTCTCCAGCAGGGCATGGTGCAACCCGCACTTTTTGCACGATGGGACACCCTAAACACATCTCTCCCTTCAACTCGATAGCACTCGCCGTCAGCCTCGCGCTGGCGTCCGTGCCGACGTCTTGGGCAGGTGACATTTTGCGCGGTGGGACGGCGGCGGCGCAGACCAACGCGCCCACCGCCACATCCGGCAGCACCACGGCGCAAGCGGCCAGAGCCCAAGCCAATGCAGCCGATGCCCTCGCCCGCACCACGGCAGCCATCCGTTCCGTCCAAGCCATGCAGGCGAGTGCGCGAAAAGTGGCTCTCGCAGGATCTAACAACCTCGGGAAAAACCCAAATTTCCCCGGCCAGATACTTCCAAATGTTCCCAATGGACTCGTCATTGGCGGACTGCAAGTCGCCCTCGGCGTTCCCATCGATCTGGCTCATCCGACCGTTGCCGAAAATCCCACGCTTTGGACTGGCGCCCGGCTCCCCACCCAGACGGTTTCAGGTGGCAAAACGCGAGTGACCATTGTCCAGACGCAGTCGCAGGCGTTGTTGAACTGGAAGACCTTCAACATCGGTAAAAAGACCGCCGTCACCTTCGACCAAAAAGCAGGAGGCAAAGACGCTGGGAAATGGATCGCCTTTAACCAGATTAACGACCCCAGCGGCAACCCAACGCAAATCCTCGGCAGCCTCGACGCCATCGGCCAGATCTATCTCATCAACCAAAACGGCATCATTTTCGGCGGCAGCAGCCAGGTAAATACCCACAATCTCACAGCATCGTCCCTGCCGATAAATACCAACCTGATCAACCAGGGCCTGCTAAACAATCGCGACGCGCAGTTTCTCTTTTCCGCGCTGTCTATCGCCGCAGGCGGCAATGGAACTCCCGCCTTTACGCCGCCGACCCCACTCACGCCGGGGGGCATACGGGGGAATGTCACCGTGCAGACGGGAGCTAAGCTAACGGCTGCCACTACGGCCGATCACGTCGGGGGCCGAATAGCGCTGATAGCTCCCAACGTCACTAACTCGGGAGTCCTCTCGACGCCGGATGGCCAGACTATTCTCGCCGCTGGTCAGCAGGTAGGTTTCGTTGCGCACGCCAGCAGCGATCCCAGCCTCCGCGGACTGGACGTCTTTGTGGGCGCCGTGGATAGCACAAGCGGGCTAGCCACTAATTATGGATTGATCTCCGTGCCGCGCGCCGATGTGACGATGGTGGGTAAAAAAATCAGCCAGTCAGGTGTGATTGACGGCTCGACTTCCGTGGCGCTGAACGGTCGTGTGGATTTGCTTGGAAACTATAATTCGATCAGCAGTGGCGGACTTCCCAATTTGCCTCTCTTTTTGCCGCGCGCGGCTGGCGAGGTGACGTTTGGCACCGGCAGTGTCACACAAATCTTACCGGAGTCCGCCAGCATGGATCGCGTGGTCGGAAGTCGACTTGCACTCCCGTCGCTAGTCAATGTCCAAGGCAACGCGATTCACATGGTTGCCGGAGCCACGATGCTAGCTCCGGGAGCGCGTGCGCCAGTCAATTCCTCGGGCACGCTCAGCGGGCGCGATGGAAATGGAGCCGTCCTTGCCGATGGCATTACCCTGAATGCCGGAATCTGGAATTACCTCCCGTCGAGCGGCGGTCCCCTCGATACTTTTGTAAACGCTGGCGGTCAGATTTACCTGGAACCTAACAGTACGATCAACGTCTCCGGCTCGATGGATGTGACCGCCCCAGCCTCGGAAAATATCGTATCGGTACAGCTTCGTGGTGCGGAGCTGGCCGATTCTCCATCCCAACGCTTCGGAGCACTGCGAGGCCAGACCATCCAGATCGACGTCCGGCAACAGGGGACTTACAATGGGTTCACCTGGATCGGCACACCGCTGGCCGACGCCTCCGGTTATGCAAACCTGATCCAGCGCACGGTGGGCGAACTCACTATTGGCGGTGGCACGGTCAGCCTCAAAGCGGGCGGCTCCATTGTCATGCAACCCGGCTCCAGCGTGGATGTCTCCGGCGGCTGGATTAACTATCAGGGTGGCTTGATCAACACCACCAGACTAATCTCCGACGGCCACTTTTTTGACATCTCACAAGCCACGCCGGATCGGATCTACTCGGGCATTTACGATGGAAAATTTTCCGTCGATCATGCGAAGTACGGCATCACGGAAATCTTCACCAATCCGCTGGCCAACACTGGCCACTATGAGCCCGATTACGTTTTCGGAGGTAATGGCGGACAGATTTCCATTGCCGCTCCCGCCATGGCGCTCGACGGTGAATTGTTGGGGCAGACCGTCGATGGGCCCAGACAGCGGACAGTCCTGCCAGACTCCAGTGGACTTTTATTGAAATTTGCCGCGCAAACTCTGTCTGCCGCCTCGCAAAATTCCTTTCCTTTTTATTCGCCCACACCCCCGACAATCACGTTCCAGGATACCCGTCTAACTCCCGTGGGCACGTATGCGCTGGACGCTTCCGGAAATCCCGCGCCTTTGTTAGTCGGCAGAACGTCTGAAGTTTTCCTCTCACCCAATTTGGTTAGCCAGGATGGATTTGGAAAGCTAACCATCGATAACAGTGATGGCAGCATCTTCGTTCCAGCCGGGGTCACTTTACAGGCGGCTCCTAACAAAGGTGCTCTAACATTCTCTGCAGCTAACATTGATATCGAAGGAAACATCCGGGCTCCTGGCGGCACTTTGAGCTTCACGGTTTACGATTTCACGCCGTTCCAGTTGCCCGACCGTCCGGTGACAGAAACACCGGTGCCTGATGCTAATAGAGGGCACTTTACCCTCGGCTCCTCCGCGTCACTCATCACAGCGGGGCTGATTGTGGATGACCGTCAGTTTGCCAATGCACCCTTTAGCATGCCGCTGTCCACGAAGGGTGGATCCATCACGATCAAAACCTACGACGCCGCTCTGGCCAGCGGCAGCGTGATTGATGTTTCTGGTGGCGTCGCAGTCAGTGCCGATAATAAACGGGTTTACGGCGATGCGGGTAGTATCGATATCGCGGCCGGACAGGACCCGAAGATTGCCTCGATTCTAGGTGGAAAACTTCTGTTGGATACGATTCTCAAAGGATACTCTGGAAGCAAAGGAGGCTCGCTAACTCTTCTCGCTCCGCTGGTTCAGATCGGCGGGACTAGTTCACAGTCCGACACCCTAACATTGCAGCCCGGGTTCTTTAGCTCAGGTGGATTTACCAGCTTCACTCTCAAAGGTCTGGGCGCGACCACCAGCCAGCCTGGCCAATATTTGCCAGGCGTGGTGGTGGCAGCTAACACTGTGGCCAGGCCGGTCGCGCAAAGCTGGTTGGCTGTGTCTGGATTGAAGGGAGATATCGATCTAACTCCCATCGTGCTGCCAGAAGGCCTGCGCACTCCTGTTAGCATCACCCTCGAAGCTGTCGGTGTCTCAGACGCATTTAACATCACCAATCCTCTCGTGGTTCGCGGTGATTTGATTATGGAAGTGGGCTCGTTTATCCAGACGGACCCGAAAGCTAACATCTCGTTCAAGGGACAAACTGCCGCGATCTTGGGAAGCGTGATCGCTCCCGGCGGCAACATCTTCGTAACCGGTGCGCAAAGTTCCAGGCTCATCTTCGCTGCTGCGGACGCAGTGCCGACCGTCGAGCTAGGGCCTCATAGTTTCTTATCAACCGCAGGGGTAACTTTGCTAACACCCGATCCGCGCGGCTATCGCACAGGCTCCGTTTTGCCGGGCGGTACTATTAGCATTAGCGGAAACATCGTGGCGGAAGCCGGCTCTGTGCTGGATGTCTCCGGCACCAGTGACGTTCTGGATCTGCCCGTGAGTCTGAGTTCTTTTGCGCAATCATCTAGCGTGGGAATTACGCCCGTCTTCACTGGCTCATTGATAGGGGGTGTCTCCGTTCTGCCAACCTATGGCTTTGCGGGAACCAACGCGCCTCTGAATGGATCGTTGTCCGGTAACAGGCTGATACCGATCAAAGTGGACAGCAACGCTGGTACTATCAGTTTGAAAGGTGCGCAGGAGCTTTTCACCGACGCCACCTTGATCGGAAAAGCGGGCGGACCCGGAGCACAGGGGGGCACGCTGTCTCTGTCATCCGGACGCGCAGATGGTTTGCAAACCGCGTTGGACGTCACTCTGCTGGTCAAGCAATCAGGAAATACCCTGCCAGCCTCTTTCCACGACGTCGCAGCGACAGCCATCGGCCAGACGGTAACCGATGGGCACGGCAATACCATTGCGGGGCTGGGTTATTTTGCGGCGGATCGTTTCAGCGCGGGCGACTTTGACGCCTTGGAGTTGAAGGGAGTGGTGCAATTTACCGGCAGGGTGAATATTTCTGCCGATCGCAGCCTTTCCGTAGCCAGTGGAGGATCTCTCTTTGCCGATTCCAGAGTCACACTCTCCGCTCCACACGTTACGCTGGGGACAAATTTCCAAGCTCCACTCCAGGCTCTGCAACTACCCGTCAGCGCATTTCAATCCGGAAGCGAGCCCTTCTACTTCCAGCCGACTTTCGGTCCCGGTCGCCTAACAGTGGTTGCGGACCTGATCGACATTGGAAATCTCTCCCTGCAAAATATTGGCAGTGCCCGATTCATCGCGGATGGCGGCGACATCCGGGGCGATGGAACTCTCGATGTCGCGGGCGACATCCTCATGCGTGCAGGCCAGGTTTATCCAGCCACGGGTGTTAGCTTCACCATTGCGGCCTATGACCACAGCGGCATCGCTGGATCGGTGACTTTCGACAAGTCGGGCTCCAGACAACTGCCCTTTTCGGCTGGCGGCCAGTTAAATGTCTATGGTTCCATCATCAACCAAGGCGGCGTCCTGCGCGCCCCCCAGGGAACCATCAATCTCGGATGGGATGGCGTGGGTTCCAGTCCGAAAGACATCATCTCGGGAGCTGGCATTCTGCCGGGCTCAAGCTTAGCGGCAACCAGCCGACTAACACTTTCCAACGGAAGCATCACCTCAGTCTCCGCCATTGATCCGCTGACTGGCCAGGGCCTGCTTTTGCCATACGGGTTAAACTTGAATGGCACCGCTTGGATCGACCCTGCGGGCAATGACATCACTGCTGGCGGCGTGCCTGCAAAAACGATCAGTATCTCCGCTCGCAATGTTAGTAATCTGGCTGGCTCCGTGATCGATCTACGCGGTGGCGGCGATCTCTACGCCTATCGTTTCGTTCCCGGAATCGGCGGCACGAAAGACATCCTCGCATCGTCCTCCAGCTTTGCCATTATTCCCGGTTATCAGGCGGACTATGCGCCTTACGCCCCTTTCAATCCAAATCCGGCTACAGACAACCTGGGTGGTGATGTTGGCTATGTGAATGGCAAACTATCCGCCGGCGACCGAATCTATCTCGGGGCCAGCAACGGCCTGCCTGCCGGCAACTACACGCTGCTTCCCGCCCGTTACGCACTTCTACCCGGAGCATTTTTGGTCACGCCACAGACGGGAGTCGCAGTCGGGTCGGTGTCACTGTCCACTGGCTCCAACCTCGTCTCGGGCTACCAATTCAATGGAACTCAAAAGGGACAGCCACTCATTGGCCGCTTTGAGGTTAGCTCTTCCGAGGTCGTCCGTTCGCGGGCGCAATATGAGGATTCCCTCGCCAATGTTTTCCTGAGAGACGGCGCACTGAAAAACAATTCGACCGTGCCCCGTCTGCCGATCGACTCCGGCAGGCTAACACTGGAAGCCATCGAATCCATGATGATCCAAGGCAGCGTGTTGTCACAACCGCCCGCCGGCGGGCGCGGCAGTCTGATAGATATTAGCAGTCCGGTGGACATACTGGTCGCCGGACGCGGCGTCCATGCGGCGTCGCCTGGAACGCTCGTGCTGAATGTTTCCGAGTTGAATTCCTTTGGTGCGGCCAGCCTGCTCTTGGGCGGTATTCGTCGGGAAAGTGCCGCCGGCACCAGCATCCAGGTGGCAACCAATAATCTGACCGTGGATAATTCTGCAACTCCCTTCAGGGGGCAGGACATCATCCTCGTGGCTAACCAGCACCTCACCTTGGCAGCGGGAGCCAGCATCACCTCGATTGGCTCAGCGAGCGAAGCTGGGACTCTCCTGCTCCGTGGCAATGGAACTCTCCTCAGAGTTAGCAGCGACCCGTCCGCCAAGATCATCCGCTCTAACGTGGATCCTTCTGTCGCGGCTACCATGGACGTGGGAGCGGGAGTTCGGCTGACTGGTGGAGGCATCATTTTGGATTCCACCAATGCCACCCATCTCGATTCCACAGCTAGTATCCTCGGCAGAAGCGTCACTCTCGACAGCGGCCTTATCAGTTTGCAACTGAACAACCCATCCGGTCATCCCGCGCCATCGCCCGGCGGCCTGGTACTTTCGGGACAGGCGCTGCTAACCTTGCAAACGTCGGCCAGCTCCTTGTCCCTGTTGAGTTACTCGTCCATCGATATTTATGGGACTGGCAATGTCGGAGGATTGGATTCCTCGGGCCGCCCCAAGCTGGTTTCGCTGGCTCTTCACGCCGCAGATCTTCGCGGGTTTGATAACGAGGGAGGCGTCGTCAGCTTCAATGCGCAAACTATTCTTCTCGATAACAGCCCCGGCCTCACCGCGTCCGGATCTGACGCCCCGAGTGGAACGCTCCAGTTCAATGCCAACATCATTCAGCTAGGGGCGAACGCGCTCGAGATCGACCAGTATGCGGCGGTGGAACTCAATGCCTCGGGAGGCCTTCTGGCAACAGCGACCGGAAGTTTCTCCACCCAGGGGAGTTTGAGTATTGCGACGCCGCTGATCACAGGCACCAAGGGAGCGAAGGAGACAATCCTGTCTGCGGGTGCATTGAATATTCAAGCCACTGCAGCAACATCCAACAGTCGTGTTGCAGGCGGCTTGGGCGCCAGCCTAACCTTGGTCGGCTCCAGCATCACAGACAATGGCAACATTGCGCTTTTCAGCGGGGCACTGACCCTGCACGCCACCACTGGAGACATCCTCGTGGGAAATATCTCATCCAGTCTGCTGGATGTCAGTGGGACCAAACAGTCTTTCTTTGATCTAACCAAATATACAAACGGCGGAAGCATTCAACTCATTGCCGACCTCGGCTCGGTCGAGCTGGCGGCTGGTTCCGTCACAACAGTGGCCGCGCAGCCCGATGGTGGAAATGCGGGAACGTTGGGAATCAGCGTTCCCAACGGCACATTCTCCGTCGCAGGCCAATTACTTGGGACAGGCGGTGGCAGTGGCAGGGATGGAGCGTTTACCCTCGACGCCGCCACCATGGGAGTTTCAACGATATTAGGTGGCAACGATCTCACCTCACTGGAGCAAGCGCTCAACGCTGGAAGTTTCACCGAGTCCCAATCGATTCGTATCCGGGGCGGAGTCGTCAATGGCACCACTTACAACGACGTCTTTGTCGAGGGCTCCACCTTGCAGACCCAAGTGCATGCGAGGAAGGTTAGTATCTCCTCCGACAAGGGCTCTCTTACCGTCGCAGGCATTATCGATGCTTCGGGACCAACGGGGGGTAGGATTGATCTCGCCGCTTCCGGAAGCGTCACCCTCTTGTCTGGCTCCGTCCTAACTGCAGCGGGTGAGGATTTCGACAATGCGGGAAAAGGTGGCGCTGTCTCTCTCGAGGCGGGCTCCGAGATCGATGGCATTGCCAGCAGCACCGCCTTTGTGGACATTCAAACAGGTTCCACCATTGATCTCTCTGTGGCCAGCAACACCAGCGACAGTGCCGCCGCCGGGCAATTCACCGGCACGCTGCATCTCCGTGCCCCTCAAGATAGTGCTGCAACAGACCTGCAAATTCATCCCATCAATGGGACGATCCTAAATGCCTCCAGCATTGTGGTAGAAGGCTATCAAATCTTCGATGCGAGTGCAGACGGCTCGATTGATAATCAGGAAGCAGCAGTCTATGCCAATGGCCAGGCCTTCACCAACGCGGCGGACATCATCACCAGCCGAATCCTGGCACAGAATGCGGCGCTGGCTGCGGTGACTCATGTTAGGCCGGGTGCCGAAATCATTAATCGCATAGGAGATTTAACACTGGCAAATGATTGGGATCTCGCCACTTACCGTTTCGGTCCCAATGCGGATCCCGCCACTGCAGGTTCAGGAGAACCTGGCATTCTTTTACTTAGAGCCCGGGGAAATTTAATATTCGACTTCCATGCGAGTCTTAGCGATGGGTTCGATGCCTCGAAGGGCTCCTTTGGGCTGTGGAATGCACCGTTACTGGCAACCGGCAACCAGTCGTGGAGCTACCGACTAATCGCCGGAGCGGATATATCTGCCGCTGATAGTCATCAACTGCTAAATGCCGCGGAACTTTTTTCTGGCGCAGGCTCGATTCTGGTGGGCAGCGGGTCGCCAGCGTTACCAACCGGTGCCACAAACAGCCGATCTTCGGTCATTCCTAACTATTACCAAACCATCCGCAGTGGCACGGGAGACATCGAATTACTGGCAGCCGGGGATGTTCAGCTCTTAAATCCGCTGGCCACCATTTACACCGCTGGCACAAGAGCGGCTGATATTGCAAATTTTGACACGCCTATGCTCGTATATTTTGGCCTTAATGTTCTTGGTGCGCCACAGGCACCCATCTACCCAGCCCAATACAGCTTGGGAGGAGGCAATGTCACAATTTCTGCGATGAAAGATATTGCACATTACGTTTTGAATCCGAATGGCAATGGCCAATTGATTCCCGACTCCTCCAAAGAGCTCCCCACCAACTGGCTTTATCGCCGCGGGTCACTGAATACTTCAGGTGCTTTTGCCACGGGCCGAAATGGGGACATCGCCTCCACCTCCTGGTGGATTGATTTTAGTAATTTCTTCGAGGGCGTTGGTGCACTGGGTGGTGGAAATGTGACGCTGACCGCAGGGGCTAACATTAGCAACGTGGACGCATTCGTTCCCACAAATGCCCGCATGACCAAGCAAACGCCCTCCGGGGATGCGCTCGCCAGCCATCAGACATTGTATGAACTGGGTGGCGGCGACCTAGTCGTTCATGCCGGACAGGATATTGATGGAGGCGCCTACTATGTTGAACGCGGCCAAGGCACCCTCCGCGCGGGAGGTTCCATTCACACCAACAGCACGCGCGCGGCCATTTCTCAAGACGAGAATGCCAGCAATCAATTCGCAGGACTGACCGCCCCACCGAGCCTCTGGCTTCCGACCGCGCTATTTCTAGGTAAGGGCAGCTTCGATCTCAGCGCCACTGGCGATATATTGGCAGGCCCTGCGGCCAATCCGTTCCTGCTGCCTGCCGGGATCAATAATGGATTTTTTAATAAATCCTATTTCACAACCTACGCCGCGTCGGATGCCATTGCCGTCACTTCACTTACGGGCTCAATTACGATAAAAAATAACACCGACCTTAGGACAGGTTCATTGGCCGATTGGTTCCAAAACGTTTTTGCCCTGCAAAATGGCGGCTCTTACGGGGCCATTTCCCAGCCTTGGCTCCGCTTGGCTGAAAGTCAGGTCTCGGTCTACGCAACGATTTCCGGGCTGATGCCACCTGCTTTGCAAGCAACCGCCTTCTCTGGTGACATCAACATAGCGGGTCGCGTCACCTTGATTCCATCTCCCACCGGCACTATCGAACTGCTCGCAGCCCATTCGATCAACGGTGTGCAACTCACCAGTTATGACATCGAAGTTGGTAAAAATGTGTGGACTTCCAGTCTGATTAACCTTTCTGACGCCGATCCCAATCGTCTGCCGAGCATCTCGTCTCCCATTTCCTCCGCCACTGTGCGCACCAATACCAAGCTAGTAACGGCCATCGACAACCTTTTTGCCGAGACAGGTTCCACTATCGGCATTGCAGCCATCATTCGTACCAAACAGGCCTTACACGCGCCGACGCTGCTCCATGCCAACGACTTCAACCCCGTCCGACTTTACGCCTCCGCTGGAGACATTTCCGGAACTACGCTGTTTTCCGGAAAATTTGCGCACATTCTCGCGGGTCAGGACATCACAGATATTTCCCTTTATCTTCAGAACGACCGCAGCACTGATGTGAGCGTGGTTTCATCGGGCCGGGATTTGGTGGCCTATGATCCGAATTCCACCTTGCGACAGGCGGCGCAAACGAGTGGCAACGAACTGCTTTTCGCCCCAGGATTTTTTGTTCCAGCCTCGGGCAGCCCGACAGCGGGTGATCTGCAAATCTCCGGCCCCGGCACATTGGAAGTTCTAGCTGGTCGCAATTTGGATCTCGGCGTAGGACCCAACAGTCCCGATGGCACTGGTTTGGGTCTTCTCAGTATCGGCAATGCCCGCAATCCTTATCTGCCCTTCGCGGGAGCCGACATCGTGGCGGGTGCGGGCATTGGCCTTTCCTCTGGCCTCGCGCAAAGCCAGTTGGACTTCACCGGCTTCATCAGCCAGTTCCTCTCGGCCAGTTCACCAGACGCTGTTCGCTACTTCTCTGAACTTACCACTGTGCCGGGTCTAACACCCGATTCCTTTAAGAAGCTGACCCCCGAAGAGCAGGATAAGATCGCCCTCGACATCTTCTACCTCGTCCTGCGCGATGCGGGCCGCGATCGTAGTTTGCCGGGCACGGCCGGTTTCCAAAATTACAACGCTGGCACGCTCGCCATCGCGACGCTCTTTCCGAAGTCGGGTTCGGGAGACATCTCGCTTACCTCGCGCGAAATCAAAACCAAGAGCGGCGGCAACATCAGCCTCTTCGCGCCGGGAGGAAAACTCACCGTCGGCCTCAATTCGGCAGGCACCCAAGCCCTCGACCAAGGCATTCTCACCGAGGACGGAGGCAACATTTCCATCTTCACAGAAGGCAACGTCGATGTGGGCACCTCCCGAATCTTCACCCTGCGCGGCGGCAACGAAATCATCTGGTCCTCCACTGGCAACATCGCCGCTGGCGCATCCTCCAAGACCGTCCAATCGGCTCCCCCCACCCGCGTGTTGGTCGATCCCCAAAGCGGCGACGTGCAGACCGATCTGGCGGGTCTCGCCACCGGCGGCGGCATCGGCGTGCTCGACACCGTGGTCGGCGTGCCTCCCGGGGATGTGGATTTGATCGCCCCTGTCGGCACCGTGGACGCGGGCGATGCCGGCATCCGGGTATCTGGAAATCTCAACATCGCCGCCGCCTTCGTCCTAAACGCCTCCAACATTCAGGCGAGCGGCACCAGCGCGGGCGTCCCAACGGTCACGGCTCCCAGTGTGAACCTCGCGGGTCTCACCGCCGCCTCCAACACCAGCGCCGCCTCCAGCAGTGCCGCGACCGACGCCAGCAAAGCGGCGCAAGGCCAGGGCCAGCAAAACGAGCTGCCCTCCATTATTACCGTGGAAGTCCTCGGTTACGGGGGGTAGGCCAAGAATGACATCGAAGTTAAGGCGGGGGTTTGAGGAGCGTGGCTTCCAGGCCGCTCTTTTCGGCAGGATGCCGAAAGTTTTCCTGCATAGGCGACAGCCACACTTCTTAGCCGCTGTAGGAAGGGAAAATATCTTCGGCAGGATGCCAAAGACTGCGGGCTGGAAGCCCGCGCTCCCCAGCACGAATAAGCGCTTTCCTTCAGGCCATTTGGGCTAAACCACACGATTGTGACCTGTTAGACACAGAGACGTTGCGCAAGCGTAACGTGTGGCGACGGCTGCTTTGGTGGACCTTGGATTCACTATGAAAGTCCGTCCTCTTTTTTTACTTTTGATGGGTTGCCTGGTTCATTCGGGACAGGCCGCCAGCTTGTTGGCCGGTGATTTTGAAACGTCCGCCACTCCCGCCCCGGCGACCGCTCTTTCGGACGCGACAGCGGACCAGCCCCTGGACGCATCATTTCCCACCAAAGCCGCCGAGCAGTTTGAGCTGGCGAGAAAATATCTCAATGGCTGGGAGGTGGCCCGCGACGAAAAAAAGGCTTTTCTGCTCATGAAGGCCGCCGCCGACCAAGGTTACGCAGAGGCGTTTGGCGGGCTCGGCTATTTCTATGGCAGCGGCCTGGTGGTCGATAAAAACGACACGCTTTCCGAGGAGTGGTTCCGCAAGGGAGCCCTCCAGGGTTGCACCAAGGCCGAACTCAACCTCGGCATGATGCTTTACCAGGCGGGCCAGCCTCAACAGAAGACAGAAGCGCTCAACTGGATCGAGGCGGCGGCAGCGCAAAACCTGCCCCAGGCCAGCTATGAGCTGGGCGAGATCGCGCTCACCGACCACCAGCCGCCGGAAAAAGCGTTCGTTTGGTTCAAGGAATCCGCCGATCTGGGTTACGCCGAGGCGCAAAACAAAACCGGCGAAATGCTGGAAAAAGGCGAGGGCTGCCAGCTTAACCTCACCCAGGCGGAGACTTACTATCGGCAGGCCGCCGAACAGGGTCTCGCGGAAGCCGCCGCCCACCTCGGTAAACTCCTCGATCCCGCCAATCCGGACCCTGCAAAACGGGTGGAAGCCCTCTCCTGGCTCTTGGTGGCCTCCGGGAAGAATGAGGCGCTGGCGAAGGACTTGCTCGCGACGGTTCCCTACAAGGAAAACGAGGAATCGCTGGAACTCGCCCGTCAAAAAGCCCTCCAATTTTCCCTGTCCTCCGCCAACCGCTAGTCTCCGCCGATGTCTGGGGAGCGCACGCGACTCGCGTGCTGTTCGGGGTGACCCGCCCCGAATACACCCCCCGGCCAAGCCGCATCATCGAAGAACGGATGCTTTGCATGGAGGTAAAAAGAAAGTCTTCGGCGAGTCGCCAAAGACAGCACGCGGGTCGCGTGCGCTCCCCGGAGCAACCACACTTTCTTGACGCAGAAAGGGGGGATGACTTTTCAGTCACCCCCCCCTGCAACTCTACTGGAAACGTTTCGTCCTAAGTCGGCCCTAGCCCGCGTAAGTCACCGTCACGATGTCGCTGGGCAGACCGATTTCCGCGTCGTTGATCACACCGCGTGCCATGTATTCGCGCACTTCCGGCACCCCGGCGGTGGCCAGCGGCGTCTGATCGTCGAACGGCAGTTTCCGGCGATTGGTGGCGATCTGCATCCAGACAGTCTGGCCAGCCCGTCGCATGTAAAGATTCACCAGGTCGGCATAATTCTTGGTGCCGGTGATGCGCACGTAACCCGTGTCGGCCTTCACGTTAATGACGGGCTGGATGGCGTTGATATCGAGCGAGGTGCTGGCGGGGATGAGCTGCATGGCGCTGAGCATCGCGCCGTTGCAATTCGGGTTCGAGCGCAGCTCGTCGATGAGCATTTGCACACTGGGTTTTTGCAGACCAAAGACTTTTTCGGCATCGACTCCCGCCTGGGTGGCGGCATCGTCGGCATCGACTAGTACGGTGTACTTGCTGGCGACGGGTTGGAGGGTGGCGGTGGCTCCAGCAACCTTTGCGGTGTCCCAGCCGAGTGCGGTGGCGTTGTCGGTGATCTGCTGGAGTAGATTGTTGAAGAAGGTCTTCCGGTTGACGTGGGAGTCGGGGATGGTTTTGGCCATGATTTTAATTAGGAACGGCAGACGGGTAATGATGTCTGCGACAGGAGAATGAGGGCCACAGTGGAATGAACAAGGATGGAATGACGTTTTTGAAGGTTTTTCTGAATTTTATCGGGGCCCAAGCCGATTCACCATTCGGCAAGAGCCCTCTTACCGGGGGTAAATGAGATTTCTCCCCAAGTGAATAGCCTCTAACTCCGGTGGAAACTGTTTCCACCTGCGGTGAATTGTATCTAACTCCGGTGGAATGACGTTTCACCACGGGTCACAAGCAGTGACGGACCGGTGAAACCATTTTTCCCTTAGGTGAGCGAAATTTCCCCTCGGGGAAGCGGCCCTGTCGGGGGGTGAGAAAGATTCCCCGACGGGTGAATCGAATGCAACTCCGGTGGAACTGGACTTCACCGGAGTGAAAGACAAATGAAAGCGGCTCTGAAAAACAAAAAACCCCTCCGCCACGAAAGGCAGAGGGGCTTTAAGTTTAGACTAAGGATGGAGACTTAAACCGCGCGCTGGCGGCGGCGGACGAACCAGAGGCCGAACGCACCGAGACCCATGAGGCCGTAGGTGGAGGGTTCTGGAACACTAGTGAAGGTAAGCGACCCGTCGTTGCCCAAGGCAAAAGTACCTAGATCAGCACCCGGGGCGGCGTTGCGAGCCACCGGATTGAGCTGATACAAGTCGGATGTCTGGTATTGGGTGCCGGGATTAGTTGCGAAGTTTGTTGTATTTTCAAATGGAGCACCACCCGGGCTGCCAAAATTTGAAGATGAACTTGCATTGTAAGCAACCAAGGCACTACCGCTTCCAGTGATGGAATCGGTATAACTGCCGCCATCACCAGCATTCTTAACGGATGAGAATGCGGTGCCAGCATTGGGTGCTCCACCCAAGGCAGCAACCTCAAAGCTAATATTTCCACCAGGGGTACCCTGCGTGCCGCTGGTTAACCGGGTGTATCCAATAACTGTGCCGCCATTATTCACGGAGGAGGCGAAGAGGGTGTTATTGGCAAGCCCCCCAAGACCGGTTGTACCGCTGGTAGCAGCGATGCTAAACAACAAATCCGAACGCGACGCCCAGCTATTGCCGGTTCCACCCGTGCTGTAAGTGGTTTGCAAGTCGGACAGGCTGATACGGCTGGACAAGTCAATAACAGTGCCTGGTGTCAGGTTGATGAAGTTAGTGAGACTTCCAAGATCCACTTCCAAATTGGAGGCAGATCCTTGTCCACCGGTTGCCCGGAAGCCAAGAATAAGATCTCCCGATGCAGTGGTAACGGCTTGGGCGATGCCCGAGCTAAGAACTAAAGCGCAGACAGCGGTAATGCTGGTTGCGACGCGATTATGTTTTTTCATATTTTTTTGTGTGTCCAGCCGCAGGGGATAAACCCTGCGGCTGTATTGTTTGATTGATTAACGAATTTCTTAGAACGGGGTTAGATACGCTCCAGTAGCACTTTTGGTGTAGTTGAACGAGGTATCGTAGAGAATACCTGCGACATCAGCAATAGCACCGGAGTTATCTGTCACGCCACTGGCATTGGTTGGAGCGTCTGTCGTATACAGTTGGTCTGCAATATCATCCGCCGCTTTTTTAGCATTGGCATCCGTGCTGAGTGACGGACGATAGTAGAGGTGTTCGAAACTCCACAAGCTGTAAGTGCCATTCTGGACGTTGCTCACACTATAAGCGACACCATTGTAGGTGAGCCGCTGAGTCGAGGGCAGGCCTGAAGCATCAGCGAAGCCAGCATATCCCATCAAGTAGCATTTGCTTGTTCCTGACGCGAATAGCGAACTCGTTGGAGCACCGCCATTGGTTGGAAGGAGTGCCTGTCCGCTCGTAGCCTTCAGTACGTTAACCACGTCGCCACCACCTACATATCCAGCATGGCCGGAATCTGTCCAGGAAATGGACGGCGCGGTGTTCAGGGTCCAGTTAGGGTCCCATAGCTTCAAGGAAGTCATCGAATTACCTGTTCCGCCCACTTGGACGGGCTGGCCGTTATCCGTGTAGGTAGAACCGCCGCTGAAGCCGATGCGATACTGCAAGCAGCTCTTACCGAAGCCAGTCTGGGGCTCTGCAAAGTTTACAATACGAGTTCCGGAGTCTTCACTGCGACCCACCAGAAAGACAAAGTCAGTGGGATCGGCCACACCACCCGTGAAGGTGATGGGTTGCACGGAGGCACCAGCGCTAGTGCTGAAGGCACCCACTGGAACGCTTCCAGTCTTGATCAACTCAGCGGCGACTTGCTGGGTGACGTTGGTTAAGCTCGCAGGAGCTCCAACACCCTTGGACCAGACGAATGGAACTACGCCCACAGTTCCTGCATCTTTGGCAGAGCCTGTCGAACCACCGTCAATCAGGCCTGCGTTTTTAATAGTGGTGGAAATTGCCGCACCACCCGTGGCGCCAGCAACGGAGGCGGCTGCCTCCAATTTGTCATTATCGCTCATGGAGACTTGAGCAGGGGCAGTACCGCCCTCAGCTGTGTAGCTGCCTGCGTCGAAGTTAAAGCCATTCGCATGAGCGGGTGGCAATTCACTGTTGGCAATCCAGAAGGCACCTAGATTATTCTGTTGGGCCAGATCAACTACACCGGAAAGAGAGCCAGTCCAGTAGGTTTTGATGATAACAGAAGCTCCGTTCGATTTCAGCGTGCCGGAAAAAATGGCGGCGCTGGCTTTGTAAATGCCCGTTGCGGAGGTCCCGGCACCTTTGTTTTTAAAGACAACGTTATAACCTGTGTTGAGGATATCCCCGATGGCCTTGTGAGTCGAGGTGCGGAACGCGGTGGAACCGGAGATGCGGATAACGCTTTGAGCGGAAGCCGTCCCCGCCAAGGCGAGAGCGCAAGCCGCAGCTGCGATGAGTTTAAGTGATTTCATATGGTTGTTGAGTTTATTAAGCGAAGCAATCTTCCTAGGCGACTGACCACTCGGTCACTCAACACAGGCTGGCTGATTCGTCCTCCAGAGTAAGGGCGAAATACAACCCATCAACATTCCGATTGTAACAATCACGTAACGCTGGGGAGATCGGGAAACCGCGCATTCTGAGGCACTTACAACGGCGGCGTGAGGAAGAACTCGCGTTTGGCAAGAAGCATTGGATTTCTGTAACCCGACTGTCACGCAATCGTGACATACGACACCCTGCCTTCGTCATTTTTTATGGACCACAGGCTGCCGACCTACCGCGTCGGCAACTCAATGTCCGCTAACTTGCTCGGCGATGTAGTCCTGGCGGTAGCCTAATGCTTCGGGGGCGTGGAGGACTAACATTTTGCTCTCCACATCCGCAGGGATTTTGGCGGAGGTTAGTTTACTAACCAGGACCATCAAACTGATGGCGAGGGGGACGGTCCAGATGGCGGGTTGCTCGCAGAGGATGCGGAGGAGCGGGTGCTCGACCCAGAAGGGGTTGAGCGGGGCGAAGCCGGCAAAGATTTTGCCCATGGGGCCTTTGTCGAGGGCGAGGTTGCTGGCGTTGGTGAGGGCGGCGGCGATGAGGGCGAAGATGCCGCCGGTTAGCATACCGGTGGCGGCTCCGGCCATGGTCATGCCGCGCCACCAGACGCTCATGAAAAGGAGGGGAAAATAGCTGGCGGCAGCGATGGCGAAGGCCTGGCCGACCATGAAGTTGATTTCGAGCGGTTCGACGAAACAGCCGAGGATGACGGAGACGACGCCGATGAGGATGGCGGCGATTTTGAAGGCGAACATGCGCTGTTCGGGCGTGGAGTTAGGTCGCAACATGCGTCCGTAAACGTCGTGGGCGAGGGCACCCGTCATGGAAACGAGGAGTCCGGAAAAGGTGCTCATGAAGGCGGCGAAAGCGCCCGCGCAAGTGATGCCGCTAAGGATGGAACCGAAGATGCCGTATTTTTCCCGAATGAGGGTGGGGAGTTCGAGAACGACTTTATCGGGGCCTTTGGAGCCGGTGGCGTTGTAGAGTTCGGGGAGGAAGTTGCGTCCGATGACTCCGAAGACTGGCGGGAAGACGTAGAAGACGCCGATGAGGATCATGACCCACATGGTGGTGCGTTTGGCGGCGACACCGTCGGGGTTGGTGTAAAAGCGGACGAGGATGTGGGGCAATCCAGCGGTGCCGCAAACGAGTGCGATGATGAGCGAATAGGTGTAGAGGAGCGAGTAGGGGCGCGATTGTTCGGGGGTAAGGTGGGCAGCTTTGGCGGCCTTGGTGGTGAGTGGGCCGAAGGGGGCGATCCAGGCTTCGTCTTTGGGGGCTTTTTCGACAAGGGGTTTGCGCTCGATGTTTTGGACGACGGCGGGAGTTTGTTTCGAGGAGTTGGCGGCGAGATTTTGGTTATACCCGCCATAGACGAACATCAGGACGAAGATCGGCACGGTGATGGCAAACAATTTCATCCAGTATTGCAGCGCCTGGACGAGGGTGATGCCTTTCATTCCGCCGAGGGAGACGTTGAGCGTGATGACGCCGCCGACGAGGGCGACGCCGCCCCAGTAGGGCATGCCTGGGAAGATGTAGGCAAGCGTGGTGCCCGCGCCTTTCATCTGCGGCATGGTGTAGAAGAAGCCGATGAAAAGGACGAAGACGACGGCGATTTTCCGGAAAAGCGGCGAATCAAAACGACCCTCGGCAAAGTCGGGAATGGTGTAAGCCCCGAAACGACGGAGCGGTCCGGCAATGAAGAGGAGCAAAAACAAATAGCCGCACGCATAACAAACCGGATACCAAAGCGCGTCGTAGCCGCTGGACATGACCATGCCCGCGATGCCCATGAAGCTGGCGGCGGAGAGGTATTCGCCACTGATGGCAGAGGCGTTCCAACCGACGGAGACGCTGCGTCCAGCGACGAAGAAGTCACCCGCGGTTTTGGAGGTTTTCGCCGAGCGAAAGCCCATGTAGATCGTAATCGCGACGGTGACGAGTGAGAAAACGACGATCCACGGATCAATGGCTGCGGCAGCGAGGGAAATGTGCATGAGGGGAGTTAGATGATTATTTCGCCTTGGCGACTTCCTCGGCCTCCAGGGCGAGAGAGCGGCGAATGAAGAAAAAAGAGATGATCCAGACGTAAGGGAAGAAGGCGATGCCAAGCACGAACCAACTCAGAGTAAACCCGAAAAGCCGGGTCGCCATGAGGTCTGGCAGAAAGTAATTCGCCAGCGGCAGTCCGAGAAGCAGGACGAGAAAAGTGAGCGCGCAGAGAATGGAGAGCCGGAGCTGCCGCGCCATCAGGTAATGAAGAAATGCCGTTCGTTTCTGACCAGAGGGGAGTGCCATTCCGCTCTTCTAGAAAACTGCGCGGGATTGGTCGATGAAAAAAGTGCGCAGGCCGTGGCAACTGCTACTAACTTCCGCGTCGGGCGGTGAGTATGCCCCTGGCTATTTCGCTGGCGAGACGGTCGCGATAGCTGGCACTGAGGGCGAGTCGTCCATCCTCTCGATTGGTGAGAAATCCGCACTCGACCAGTACCGCCGGCCCGCGACAATTTCTGAGGACGTAATAACCTCGCTGCCGGATATGGCGGTCCTCTGCGGCAATGGTCACGACCCGGCGATGTATAGCTGCGGCTAGCGGATAGGATTTGGTCGAATAAAAATAGGTCTCGATGCCGCGCGCGTCACGGTTCGGAGCGGAGTTGAAATGGATGGAGACAAAGATGGAACCGGGGCGGCTGTTGGCGGAGGCGACCCGGCCCCCCAGCGAAATGAAGACATCGCTAGAACGAGTCATCACGGTGCGTAAACCTGCGTCCCGCAGTTTCTGCGAGAGGCGCGCAGCCACGTCTAGGTTGACGGTTTTCTCGGTGACGTAGTTGCCGGGAATGCCTCCGCGATCCTGGCCTCCGTGGCCCGCGTCGATAATGACGGTGTTGAAGTTTCGCAGCGAATCGGCCCGGAGATTTGCGAGGAAACAAAAGGCGGCCAGAATGCCCGCGAGGAATGTTAGAAGTCGTGCACGATTCATTGTTATCTGATCACGGCAGCCGCGCCGAGGAGGACGTAATCCCTATCCGTGGAAATGTCCGCAGGGTCAAGATGGGAGTCGCGACTTCCTCCATTTTCTTGGCGCAACAAAGACAGTTAGATACCCGCAGGACGATCCGAGAGTCGGGGGGTGTTGCGCTTCTTTTCGACGGGCACGGGCACGTCTATCTTGCCACCGCGCACACGG
The DNA here is from genome assembly GCA_038230215.1 of Chthoniobacterales bacterium. Classification (GTDB taxonomy): domain Bacteria; phylum Verrucomicrobiota; class Verrucomicrobiia; order Chthoniobacterales; family DASVRZ01; genus DASVRZ01. Next base: position 321,475 of record JBBRNR010000004.1, read on the forward strand.
ACCGCGCCGCTCTCGTCGCGAAACAGATGCGGGTTGGACCTGCCATCAATGTAAGAGTCGCGGGCGAGAATTTCGCTAGTGGGCGCGATCTCGGTGTAGAGATAAGCCTTGGGCCCGACCATTTGCAGAACGTGGAGATTATTCTGGCTGTCCAGGACGTGTTCGGGCGGTGAAAACGAGAGGACGCGACCGATGGAAAAACAGGAAACGACGCGACTCGCAGTGTCATTGATGATGCGAACGTAAAGCCGGTTTTCCGTGGGCAGCCGGTGGGTGAGCAGCGAGTAAGTGTGCGTGCTGTTTTCTGCGAGAACACCGACGCTTTGCTTCCAGAGGAGGATGCCCTCGGTGATCTCAAAGGCGCGCCGGGCCGAGGTGTAATACTGGTCCTTGTCCTTGTCGTAGAGCACGGCTCGAATGCTGTGCGGGCCGTATTCCTGGAGGCCGTAGAGCGGAGTCACATTGATATTACGGGTGACGGTTTTACCGGTCGGCACGTAGAGTTCGCCGAGGTGATAGTCGGGATTGATCGGCGGAATCAGGCTGTCCTTGCCAGCGAAAATCTCGAAGCTAAACCACGGCTTCCCTGGAGCATCGGAAAAGTTTTGGTCGCGTCCGCTGAGGTTGGTGATGGAAATTTTTGCCAACACCGGTTCGCTCTTCATGTAGAGCGAACGCGTCATTTCCAAAGTGACCTGCATTTGACTGTGGGCGGACTGGACAAGGCAGACGGCGGCCAGCCAGAAGAAGGCAACGAGAAGACGGCGATGTGACATAAGGGAGAATTTACTGGGCGGGAGGTGGCGTGTCCGAAACCGTCCGGAACCCCACGGACATGGTCGCCTGTTCCTGTAAAAGGTCCAGCCGGCGCTTGGTTAATTCGTAGTCGGGCAGACGGAACGAGCCTCCGCGAATTACCGGGGTGTCGAACCCCATCACTCGCTCCGTGCTGGCAGTCCATTCGGAGACGTTGCCGGTCATGTCGATGACGCCGTAAGGACTTATATCGCCTGGATGCTTGTCTACCGGAGCCCAGCGATTGTAGCCGTCCTTGGCGCCTTCCACACGCGGATCGCTGTTGTAGTCGGCGCTGGAGTTGAGTTTCGATGTGTCGAAGGTGTTACCCCAAGCGTAAAGGTTGCCGTTTGCACCGCGAGCAGCTTTTTCCCATTCCTGCTCGGTCGGCAGACGGCGTCCGGCCCATTTGGCGTAGGCGTAGGCGTCGTACCAATCGACGTAAAAGATCGGCGTGCTGAGGTTAATCGGGGTGAACTCAAAGGTCTTTGCATTGCGGGCCTGGACGTAGAAACGATCCCAGTTCTTCGGCGTATGCGACTTCCCTTTCGGCTGGCGGGGGGCATCGTATTTGGTAGTAGGATTTTTCTCCAAGGCTTCGAGGAAGACGGCGTATTGCGCGATGGTGACCTCGTATTTATCGATCCAGAAATCGGGCAGACTGAGGGTTTTTCCATTCTGATAAATGAAGGGCCCGGCGGGAATTTTCACGAGGCCGTTGGTGACCTTCGAGTGCGGCTTCATAAACTTCAGATAAAATGTGCCCGCGACTAGCCAAAGCAAAATGAACAAACCGATGGTCGAGTAGAGCATGGTGCGTTTTTGCCGCTTCTTGGCGTCTGCGACCGCCTTGATCGCCGCCCGGTCGCGCTCATTCATTTTGAAGGCCTCTGCCGGAACAACGTTGGGTTCCAATGCCTTCACCGCCTGGAGCAGGGCACCATAGGAAAGGAACCCGCCCGCGCCGTCGATCCGCATCCGCGAAAGCATCGCCCTAATGCCGGGCGATGCTCCGACCGCGCCCTGCATGGTGGCGCTGACGATGCGGGAAAGTTCCTGGATTTCGCGCTGCACGATAGCCTCCGCATCGTGCTTGAGGCGCGCCAAGTTCGCTAGGCGCGGACGTCCGTCGCTGGCGATATAAATGCTTTTTGCCGAGAGCAGGTTGCGTGGTACTTTTCCCTGGCTGAGATAGGATAAGGCCTCCGCCACAACCCGGATCACCCGCAAAGCCGTCGGATCGTCGATCACCGCGCCCTGCGCCTGATAGTCCGCCAGCGTGGCACCATCGATGTATTCGCGGGTGTAAAAATATAGCCCGCTGGATTGACCGGCCTCGAAGACCGAGACGATGGACGGATGCAGCACATTCGCCTTCGTGCTGGCATCGGCCACAAATTCCTGGACCATGCTACCCTCGTGGGCCAAGTCGGCGCGGAGGACTTTCATCGCTACCGGACGGCGCACGGAGGTCTGGATAGCCTCGTAAGTTTCGCCCCATTGCCCCTCGCCCAGCTTGCGAATAACCTCATAATCGCCCAAGACTTTTCCCACCAGACTGCGCTCGGCCTCGGAGAGCATGTCCTGCCCCCCGCCGCTCTCGTCGCGACGACGGCAGCCTTCCATGACGAGATGTTCCCACCCGACCATGATTGTCTGCTCGTCGGGCTCCATGCCGTATTCAAAGGTGAATTGGCCGACATCCCAACCGATGATTTTATATACGCCATGCTCGCCGCGCAGATCGCCGACGACGCAGTGAATCATGTTCCCTTCCTTCAGGTAAATGACGCCGCTCTCCACGCCATGCGAGACGCGCAGACGACCGGAGCGCCGACTCATGCAGCACATCTGAATGATGTCCACGAGCTGAAATTGATCGAGCTGGCCGGTGAAGCCCTGTTTCTGAACGAGCGCCCGCAGATCGGTGGAACTCGCCGCCGTCGGCTCGGGCGCGGCCTTCAACACTGGGGTGAGTTCCGCTGTGCTCGTCGGCGCGGCAAACACCGCCGTGGCTGGTTCGGGCTGCACTGAACCCACTCCGAGTCCCTCAATCTCCTCCCAGATACGATGGATTTCCTGCAAAATGGCCGTCGATTGGATCGGCTTGGACAAAATTAACGCGGAACCCACATTCGCCGCGTAATCGCTCAAATCGTAGCCCGTGACAAAAATCACATGCAACTTCGGTTGCGTGCTCCGCAACACATCGCGCAGCGCAAAGCCATCCATGCGATCCATCACCACGTCTGTGATCAGCAAATCAACTCCGCCCATTTCTGCCACCTTCGCGAGCGCGTCCGGGCCGCTCAGCACACCCTCGACGGTAAATTCTCCATACGATCGAATGATTTCGACCAATGACTCTACTATGATTTCTTCATCATCGACGACCAGGATTTTCATTGGGGGATTTCTTTCTGCAAACTGAGGGGGGGTGGAAAATTTTGCAGGAGACGGACGGGGTCAGCCATCACATCCTGCAATTCATTCTCATAGTAAACCCGGATTATATAACCGAGATATTTTCTTTCTGTAGCAGATTTCTCGCCCGGCGCGGGAGGTTTTTGCTCGTAGCGCACTTTTAGCACCTCGACCCCATCCTCTTTCCAATCGGCGGGAACGGTCAGCCATTCGGATGTAACTCGAGTCGCGTGCGGATCGGTCGGCTGCACGTCTTTGTTGTCCACCAGATCGTAAAACATTGCCTGGATATTCACGTCGGACGCCGTGATTGCCGCGCCCGGGCGGGCCTTGATCCCCATGCGCAGGCTCACCTTTTCTGCGTCAACTGTACCGTCATAATTCTTCTGCACATCCGTGAAACCCAGAGTCGAGCCGGGTTGTAATCCCTCCTCATCGCGCCCGGAGGATGGCTCTTTTGGAGTAATCCCCGCGTGCATTTTCTCAGCGGCAACACCGTAAAGATCACCGGCCTTTTCGCCAAAATCCATTACGCGCTTCCACTGGGCCAGCGCTTTGTCCACCAAGCCCATTTGTTCGTAAGTCGTGGCAAATTCAGCCACGATCTTCGGGTTGTCGGGGTAAAGTTTCTGGGCGTCGCGCAGACTGGCGAGCGTGCCGGACATGTCGCCCTTGGCGCGAATATCGGTGGCGCGTTTGACCAGAATATCGATCTCGGAGGGAGCGATGGTCGCCTCGGGAATTTCCTCGAGAGTTCCATTGTTCTCTGGCATTGGACTCGCACTTGCAAGCGATAGAGGGGGCCGTTTTTTCACTAGAGCCGGAGTTGCATCGGAATGCGGCATCGCAACGGACGCCATCGGAGTTCCATTCGGATGACGCACCAGCACAATGACCACGACGACCAACTGAAAAAACGCGAGCGCCGAAAGCACAGACGCAGCGATGATCGCTGTTTTTTGAGAGGAAGTAGTCACGGGATGAAGGAGCGTTTTGCTGGGGGCAGCAGATTTACTATCATTTCGCCCGGAAGCGTCAATAGTTTCCCTCGTGATGGCCCATTACGGCGGTACGATCAGGGTCTGGCCGACTTGGAGTTTTTTCGGGTTGGGAAGATTATTAATGTTGGCGTCGGCCAGGTCCTGGATGCGGCCTTTGTTTTTGTAGAGTTTGCGCGAGATTTTTTCCAGCGTGTCGCCGGGTTCGACAATGTAGGTGCGCCCGCCCATTTTCTTGAGCAACTCGGGGTCGGGCTCGGAGTTTTTGGCGTTTTTGTCGGCCACGGGACGCGGTACGGCGGCGAGCTGGGCCTTGAGTTGCAGGATTTGTTTGCGCAAAACTTGGGCCTCGTTTTTCAAAATTACGGCGTCTGTTTTCGAGAGCATGTTCTCCTTGGAAAGTGCACTGACGACCATCGGTTCAAGACGTTCGCAGGATTTCTTGGCCTCCGCAGCGTGTGGGCCACGCGGGTAAACGTGGTCGCAGCGCCGGTAGTGGAAGAGTGCCGCCAGCGGGTCGTGCAATTTCGTCTCACAGATTAGCGCCATTTGGAAATGCGTGTCGGCCGAGGCCGTGGAATCATCCAGCGCAGCCTCGTAGAGATTCAGCGACGCCACATAATCGCCCCGTGTATTCGCCGCGGCCGCGTCCTGCAATAATTTCACATCGTGCTTGCGGATGACTTGCTCACAACCCGTGAAGCTGAATAAAATGAGCGCCATCCAAGTCAGGTGTAAAACGCTGCGCCGCCGGTGTTCTAACATTCCTTGCATCGCTCTCATGGTAAACACACAGCCCCGCTTAGCGTCCATTCAGAAAATCTACGCGCTGGCCTTTCAGCTCATCCTTCTGGTCTGGCTGACGGGTTGCCAGACGCACGCCACGAAACAGACCGCCGCCCAAGCCGCTGCCAAAGGTCTGCCCACCAACGCCTTTCTCGCTCCCGGCAAAAAATCCGCGCTACGGGACGAGCCGATCCCCTCCCCCATTCCACTGAAACCCGCAGGCCATCCTGCGACCCGCACAAACCTGCCGCCGCCAGCGACGGTCACCCAGCACCCGGTCGATCTGCCGGGTCAGATTGCCAACTGGCGCATCGCCCGTCTCTCCGATCGCGAATGGCGCGCCACACCCACGCGCCACATGAATTTGAGCGACAAGCCGCCGTCACTGATGGAAGACGCGATCATTACCTCGGGCCTGCACGCACGGCTCCAAGCGGCGACAGGTTTGCGCGCGACAAATTGGAAATACAGTTGCCACGCCGGCATCGTCGTCCTCAGCAGCCCGGCACTCACCGGGAATCAGGCCGTCGCCGCGCTCCAGGCCGTCATGACACTCGACCAGGTTTCCGAAATCCACCTCGTCACAACCTTGCGCTAACTTTGGCATGAAACGTCCCGCGCCAGCCCGCATTCCCACGGATCAGACGCCATCGGGCGGGCTGAACCCGGCTTTCAGCGGACTGCAACTCGACTCACTTTCGCCCGGTCCCGCTGAGACGAATGCAACTCCCGTGGACCCCGGCTGGAAAATGGGCCGCGTCGTTCTTCAGCGGGAAACCGCGCATCGCGGTGGCAAAACGGTCATCGTCGTGCAGGATTTCGCCACGCATCTGCCTGCGAGCGTGATCGAGCGCGTGGCAAAGAAACTCCGCTCCGCCTGTGGTTGCGGCGGCACGGTGAAAGATCGCCGCATCGAAATTCAGGGTGATCAAGTGGCCAAGATTCGGGCGTTGCTCGAAACCGAGGGATTCCAGGTCGCAGGTGTGCGCTGAAGCAGTAAAAATAAGTCTTCGACGTCGGCTCAGATGGCGTTCGCGATGAGGTCTGCTCGATTCGGCTTTGGGCAAACCGCTGATTTATTTGCTTACGGAAAACTTTGCAGCCCGTCCGCGTTAATCATACAACGACTGTGATTCCCTACGCTCGTCGAAACGGTAAAACGGCTCCATCACGTCAGATGAGTGGCTTGGGATGCCGGAAAACTCTCCTGTTTCTCTAAATAATCGAATGAATTATCTTTTCTACCTGTTGTTGCTCAGCGCTGTGTGTGTTGGCCGGGCGGCGGAATATACTGACCGTTGGGTCTGGATATTCGGCTGGGAGCTTGACACCGATGCGGACGTTGCAGCGATCACACAAGTGCTTGAATCCGGCGCGGCACATGGCATCACCGGCGCCGTTTTTTCGTGCGGGCTCGATTCGCTGTCTACCATGTCGCCGGACGTTTCCCGACGGCTTGACGAGCTTCAAGGAACCTGCAAACGCCTCAAGATCGAATTGATCCCCGCGGGTTTTGGCGTCGGTTATGGCGGCACCGTGCTGCATCATGACAAATATCTGGCGGAGGGTTTTCCTGTCGTGGACGCACCATTTCTGGTGCAGGGCAAGCTGGCGCACCTCACACCGGACGAGGCCTCGCACATCGACAATGGCGGATTTGAAGAGTTTAGTGGCAACCGCTTCAAAAGCTTTAATTTTCACGACCAGCCGGGCGAGATCAGCTTTGTCGATACGGATGTCAAGCACAGCGGCAAGGCGTCGCTGCGAATGGAAAATTTCACGGCAAATCCGCACGGCCACGGGCGGGTCATGCAGGAAGTCCGCATCCAGCCGCACCGCTGCTACCGCGTCAACCTTTGGGTGAAGACAGAAAACTTACAGCCCGCCGGTGCCTTCGCGATTTCCGTGCTCGTCGGTGATCGATCCATTGTTCGGCAGGAGGTCCCGGTAGCATCGACCGGCGATTGGAAAAAAATCCAGTTCCTGTTTAATAGCGGAAATTTTGATTCTGTCGGGCGTTTTTACGCCGGCGTATGGGGTGGCAAATCCGGCAAATTCTGGCTCGACGACTGGACACTGGAAGAAATGGGGCCAATCAACGTCTTACGACGGCCCGGCACGCCCGTCACCGTCAAGAGCGCGGATGGCACGACAACTTACATGGAGGGCCGTGACTACGAACCGCTTACCGATCCGACCTACTCCCCATTTCACGTTGATCGTTCTGCGCCACCGTTGAAGCTGACAGCGGACAGCCGCATTCAAGAGGGTGAACGGCTGCGCGTGACCTGGTATCATTCGCTGGCGATCAACGACGGCCAGGTGAGCGTTTGCATGGCGGAACCGGAATTATACGAAATTTTTGATCACGAGGCCAACCTGCTCTCCCAGCGGCTGCATCCCAAGCATGTGCTGCTGAACATGGACGAAATCCGCATGGGTGGCACCTGTGCCGCGTGCAGTGGCCGCAATATGGGCGAACTGCTCGGCGAGTGCATCACTAAACAAACACAAATTCTGCGCAAATACATGCCTGGCGTCGGGGTGCTTGTGTGGAGCGATATGCTCGACCCGACCCACAATGCTCACGGCAATTATTACCTCGTCGATGGCGACTACACCGGCTCCTGGAAGCACATTCCCAAAGATCTGACCATGGCCGTATGGGGTGGTGAGCCTGGTGCCGAAAGTCTAAAGTTTTTCAGCGACCAGGGTTTCGCCACGATGATCGCTTGTTACTACGATGCTGACAACCTCAAGGATGTCGAGAACTGGCTCCGACTGGCCAAGCAAACGCCAAAGGTACGTGGCTTCATGTATACGCCTTGGGAGAAAAAATACAGATTGCTGCCCGCGTTCGGCGATCTGTTAGAGCGGCCCGATAAATAGTGATCCTTGAAGCAGCAAGGCTGCTGCACTGGCTAATTCTGCGGTACGACCGATCCTGATCGCATCCGTCAGCGGGGCAATCAGGCCGCCGGGTTTGAGTTCAATCTCACTAACGGATGCGCAGGTGCATCGGGTAAAGGAATAGCTATTCCTCTGTTGTTTCAGCGGATTTTTTTGCCTTTCCGCGTCCACCTTTGGGGTCAATCAGCGTTACCGGCTCACCGATCAAGAGCGGCTTGCCAAAGACTGTTTCCTTGTCACCCTGCTCTTTCATCCACGCCCTCACCTCGGTGCGCATCGTGGCAAGGCGTTCTGCCTGGGCTGGATCGGCGGCCAGATTATGCAACTCGAATGGGTCGGCGTTGATGTCGTAAAGTTCTTCGGCCGGACGTTGGATGTAACGTTTCACGACAGCGGCCGAAACGCCATCTGTTTCGGCGGCGGCC